>CAVXMD010000016.1:0-1506831 GCA_963762775.1 uncultured Actinomycetota bacterium | reverse complement strand
CGGTTGCCGTCGCGGCTGGGCAGCGTGTGGCTGAGCAGACCCGTGATCTCCTCCTCGGTCGCACCGTCGAAGACGGGGGTCGCGAGGCGGGAGTCGTGCTCGACCTGGCCGATGCCGACGTCGCGCAGGCGCTCGGCCCACTCGGCGTCGACGCCGGTGACGTCCCAGCCGGTCTTGCCGAGCCACCCGAGGTGGGTCTCGAGGACCTGGCCGATGTTCATCCGGCTGGGCACGCCGAGCGGGTTCAGCACGATGTCGACCGGGGTGCCGTCCTCCAGGAACGGCATGTCCTCGATCGGGAGGATCTTGCTGATGACGCCCTTGTTGCCGTGCCGGCCGGCGAGCTTGTCGCCGTCCTGGACCTTGCGCTTCTGCGCCACGTACACGCGGACCAGCTGGTTGACCCCGGGGGCCAGCTCGTCCTCGGACTCGCGGTCGAAGACGCGGACGCCGATGACCGTGCCGGACTCGCCGTGGGGCACCTTGAGGGAGGTGTCGCGGACCTCGCGCGCCTTCTCGCCGAAGATCGCGCGGAGCAGCCGCTCCTCCGGCGTCAGCTCGGTCTCGCCCTTGGGCGTGACCTTGCCGACGAGGATGTCGCCGGTCGAGACCTCGGCGCCGATGCGGATGATCCCGCGCTCGTCGAGGTCGGCCAGCATCTCCTCGCTGACGTTCGGGATGTCCCGGGTGATCTCCTCGGCGCCCAGCTTGGTGTCGCGGGCGTCGACCTCGTGCTCCTCGATGTGGATCGAGGTGAGGATGTCGTCCTGGACGATCCGCTGGCTGAGGATGATCGCGTCCTCGTAGTTGTGGCCCTCCCACGGCATGAAGGCGACCAGCATGTTGCGGCCGAGCGCCATCTCCGCGTTGTCGGTGCAGGGGCCGTCGGCGAGCGGCGAACCCTTCTCGACCCGCTGGCCGTGCGCGACCAGCGGACGCTGGTTGATGCAGGTGCCCTGGTTGGAGCGCTTGAACTTCGCCAGCCGGTAGGTCGTGTAGGTGCCCTCGTCCTCGGCGACCTCGACGAGGTCGGCGGAGACGGCGGTCACGACGCCCGCCTTCTTGGCGAGGGTGACGTCACCGGCGTCGACGGCCCCGCGGTACTCCATGCCGGTGCCCACGAACGGGGCCTCGGAGCGGAGCAGCGGGACGGCCTGGCGCTGCATGTTCGACCCCATCAGGGCGCGCGACGCGTCGTCGTGCTCCAGGAACGGGATCATCGCGGTGGCGACCGAGACCATCTGGCGCGGCGAGACGTCCATGTACTGGATGTCGTTGGCGGGGACGGTGTCCGGGTCGGCCTTGCGGCGCCGGGCGAGCACCCGCTCCTCGGCGAAGTGGCCGTCGTCGGTGAGCTTCGCGTTCGCCTGGGCGATCGTGTAGCGGTCCTCGACGTCGGCGGTGAGGTAGTCGATCTGGTCGGTGACCTGACCCTCGACGACCTTGCGGTACGGCGTCTCGACGAAGCCGAACGCGTTCACCCGGGCGAAGCTGGCCAGCGAGCCGATGAGTCCGATGTTCGGGCCCTCGGGGGTCTCGATCGGGCACATGCGGCCGTAGTGCGACGGGTGGACGTCGCGCACCTCCATGCCGGCGCGGTCGCGGGACAGACCACCGGGGCCGAGCGCGTTCAGACGCCGCTTGTGCGTCAGGCCGGCGACCGGGTTGGTCTGGTCCATGAACTGGCTCAGCTGGCTGGTGCCGAAGAACTCCTTCAGCGCCGCCACCACCGGACGGATGTTGATCAGGGTCTGCGGCGTGATCGCCTCGACGTCCTGGGTCGTCATCCGGTCGCGCACGACGCGCTCCATGCGGCCGAGGCCGGTGCGGAGCTGGTTCTGGATGAGCTCGCCGACGGTGCGGAGGCGACGGTTGCCGAAGTGGTCGATGTCGTCCTCCTCGACCAGCAGGTCGCCGCGCGGGGAGTCGAGCATCTCCTTGCCCTCGTGCAGCGCCACGATGAAGCGGATGGCGGCGACGATGTCCTCCGAGCGCAGCACCTGCTGGTCGAAGGGCGCGTCGAGGCCCAGCTTCTTGTTGATCTTGTACCGGCCGACCTTGGCGAGGTCGTAGCGCTTGGGGTTGAAGTAGTAGTTCTCCAGCAGCGCCTGCGCGGCCTCGCGCGTCGGCGGCTCGCCCGGACGCAGCTTGCGGTAGATGTCGAGCAGCGCCTCGTCCTGGGTGGTGACGTGGTCCTTCTCGAGCGTGAGCCGCATGGACTCGTACTCGCCGAACTCCTCGAGGATCTGCGCGTCGGTCCAGCCGAGCGCCTTGAGCAGGACGGTCACGTTCTGCTTGCGCTTGCGGTCCAGACGGACGCCGACCATGTCGCGCTTGTCGATCTCGAACTCGAGCCACGCCCCACGGCTCGGGATCATCTTGCAGGTGAAGATGTCCTTGTCCGAGGTCTTGTCGGTCGTCTGCTCGAAGTAGACGCCCGGCGAACGGACGAGCTGCGACACGACGACGCGCTCCGTGCCGTTGATGACGAATGTGCCCTTGTCGGTCATCAGGGGGAAGTCGCCCATGAAGACCGTCTGGCTCTTGATCTCGCCGGTCTCGTTGTTCATGAACTCGGCGGTGACGAACAGCGGCGCGGCGTACGTGACGTCGCGGTCCTTGCACTCGTCCACCGAGTTCTTCGGCGGCTCGAAGCGGTGGTCGCGGAAGGACAGCGACATGGTCCCGCTGAAGTCCTCGATCGGGGAGATCTCCTCGAAGATCTCCTCCAGGCCGGACTTCGTGTTGACGTCGGTGCGGCCCTCGGCGAGCGCGGAGTCGACGCGCGCGCGCCAGTCACCGTTCCCGACGAGCCAGTCGAACGAGTCGACCTGCAGGTCCAGCAGGTCGGGGACTTCCATGGGTTCGGCGATCTTCGCGAACGAGATCCGGCCGGTGGTCGAGATGACCGAGTTCTTCGGGTTCTTCGAGGCGGTGCGCGAGGCGGCCAACTGCTATGTCCTTCCGAGGGCTCTCCGGGTGCGTGGAGCCGTGGTGGCGGGGTGCTGCTGTTCGATCTGACGTGCCTGCCCGCGCGCACGCCAATCGACCCGAGTCAAACCGAGCCGGGTTGTAGGAGATGGCGAGGGCAAACCCCAAGATTAGCCGCTACGACCCCCCTCGTCAATAGGTTGGGAGCAGGCCAAACCGAACCACGCAAATCTGCGCGGCTCGGGGAAGAGCATACCGCCGGGAAGGCGTCTGACAAGGAGGGACGCGGAAGTTCCGGGAGCCCTGCTGCTGCACGACTTCCGCACGACTCCTGCCGCGGACGCGCCGAGGCCCGGCCCCCTCGCGGGGACCGGGCCTCGGTCGTGGTGCGCGCTCCCCCGGCCAAGGCCGGAGGGAGTCAGCTCACTTGTAGGAGACGGTGGCGCCGGCGGCCTCGAGGGCGGCCTTCGCCTTGTCCGCGGTCTCCTTGGTGACCTTCTCCAGGACGGCCTTCGGCGCGGCCTCGACCAGGTCCTTGGCCTCCTTGAGACCGAGGCTGGTGAGGGTGCGCACCTCCTTGATGACCTGGATCTTCTTGTCGCCGGCGGCCTCGAGGATGACGTCGACCTCGTCGGAGGCCTCCTCCTCCTCGGCAGCTGCGCCGCCGCCACCGGCGGCCGGGGCCGCCGCGGCGACCGGAGCGGCCGCGGTGACGTTGAACGTGGTCTCGAACTCCTTCACGAACTCGCTGAGCTCGATGAGGGTGAGCTCCTTGAACGCGTCGAGGAGCTCGGCGGTGCTGAGCTTCGCCATGGTGGCAGTCCTTCCTTAGTTTTCGTCCGCAGCGGGAGCTGCCGTCGTCTCGGCGGGATCCTCCGCCTGGGGTGCAGCGGCTGCTGCGGTGTCGGCCGCGGGTGCGGCCGGCTCTTCCTGGGTGGTGTCGGGCTCCGGGTCGGTGCTCGGCGCAGGCGTGCCGGCCCCGGCGATGAGAGCCGGGTCCTCGGTGGCGGCCTGCTCCAGCGCGGCCAGCAGGCGGGCCGTCTGGGCGAGCGGGGCGGCGACCAGGCTGACGGCGTTCTGCAGGACTCCCTGCATCGCACCGACGGCCTTGGCCAGGAGCACCTCGCGGGACTCCAGGTCGGCCAGCTGGCGGAACTCGTCCGCCGACATGGCCTTGCCGTCCAGGACGCCGCCCTTGATGATCAGGAGCGGGTTGGCCCGTGCGAAGTCACGCAGCCCCTTCGCGACGGCGACGGCGTCGCCCTCGATGAAGGCGATCGCCGTCGGCCCGCTGAGGAGCGGCTCGACGCCGGGGACCCCTGCCTGCCGGGCGGCGATCGTGGTGAGCGTGTTCTTCGACACGGCGTAGGTGGCGTCGTCACCGAGCGAACGGCGCAGGTCCTTCAGCGCCTTCACGGTGAGTCCGCGGTACTCGGTCAGCACGGCGCCCGAAGAGCTCGAGAACTTCTCCGTGAGCTCGGCGACCGCGGCTGCCTTGTCCGGCCTCGCCATGGGTCTCCTCTACTTCGTGAGCGCGCTACGGGGCGTAGCGCTTCCGAAGGGCTGGACCCGGCGGCACGGAGCACGCGCAGGAAGACGGAGACCAGGTCTGCCCGGACGTCTCGCGACGGTCCCGGTCCTGCTGGTCGGTCTCACCTGCGCGGGCCACCCGGCGTACGGGCTCTTCGGACACCTCGGTGAGGAGGCGTCGACCAGCGGTCTTCGGCAAGGGCTCACACTACCCGAGCGGTGGCGCCGTACCAAAATCCGCGGACGCGCGAGTGTCACGTCTGCTCATCTTTTCGCGATGTCCACGGCGTGTCGACTTGATCACGGCGTCGTTATCTCTCTTCAACCCCTTCACAGCCGTATCTCACGTTGATAACGTCCCCGGCACGTCGGCTTGATGAGGGAGTGCTTGATGAGAGTTCTGCTCACGCGTGTGACGACTGGGGTCGCCGCGGCGGCGGTGTCCGTCGGCTTCCTCGCCGCCACGACCGCGCCTGCCGCCGCGGCGGGCTGCACGACGTCGTTCACGACCTACGCGAGCGTCAAGGCCGGGACCAAGGGGACCCAGGCCCGTGCGGTCGAGTGCCTGCTGCACCAGGGTGGGTTCTCCACGACGCAGAGCTCCTCGTTCTCCAGCACCGACGCGAAGGCGCTGAAGTCGTTCCAGGGCAAGCACCGCCTGTCGGCCACCGGCCGGACGAGCGGCGCGACCTGGGCGGCGCTGATCGCGCAGGGCGGCACGCCGTCGCTGAAGGCGGGCAGCAGGGGCGCCGACGTCCGGCGCCTCCAGCTCTCCCTGCGCGCGCTCGGGCACGACGAGCTCCCCGGCACCACGTACTACGGCGACAAGACGGTCGCGGCGGTGAAGTCGCTGCAGAAGAAGACCGGGCTGAGCGCGACCGGCAAGGCCGGCGCCAAGGAGTGGGCCGCCCTGCAGGACGGCGGCCAGGCCCCGGCCAGGGCCACGACGGGCTCCGGCTCGTCCGGATCCGCGAGCGGCAGCACCCCGAGCAGCAGCAAGGGCGCCACCGCGCTGGCCTTCGCGAAGAAGCAGCTCGGCGAGAAGTACAAGTACGCCGCGGCCGGGCCGGACACCTGGGACTGCTCGGGCCTGACCATGAAGGCCTGGGCGGAGGCGGGCGTGAAGCTGCCGCACTCGGCGGCGGCGCAGTACAAGCTCGGCACCACGGTCGCCAAGGCCGACCTGAGGCCTGGCGACCTCGTCTTCTTCTACTCCGGGCCCTCGCACGTGGGCATCTACGCCGGGGACGGCCAGGTGATCCACGCGCCGAAGCCGGGGTCGAAGGTCAGCTACATCAAGCTCGCGTCCATGCCGTGGAAGGGCGCCCGCCGCCCGGGCTGAGCGCGCGCCGATCCGGCCACCGGCATGATGAGCCGATGAGCAGCCCCGCCCCGACCGCACCCACCGCCACCGTGCGCGAGGGCCGCGAGTCCGACGTGGACGCGGTGGTGGCGATGGTCCACGAGCTCGCCGACTACGAGCAGGCCGCCGACCAGGCGCACCTGACGGCCGAGCAGCTGCACCGGGTGGTCTTCGCGGGTGCCGCGCCGGGCGGCGTGCCTGCGGCGTACCTGCACGTGGCCGAGGTCGGCGGGGAGGTCGTCGGCTTCGCCCTGTGGTTCCTGAACTTCTCCACCTGGGAGGGGGTGCACGGGATCTACCTCGAGGACCTCTACGTCCGCCCCGAGCGCCGCGGCAGCGGGGCGGGCCGGGCGCTGCTCGCCGCACTGGCCCGGACCGCCGCCGACCGCGGGTACGCGCGGGTGGAGTGGTCGGTCCTCGACTGGAACGCCCCGGCCATCGGTTTCTACTCCTCGGTCGGGGCCGAGCCGATGGACGGCTGGACGACCTACCGGCTGAGCGGTGCGGCGTTGGCCTCGCTCGCGCGCTGAACCCGCGCGTCCCGCCCGAGACCGAACCAGCTCACCGCCGCCCCGACGACCAGGGCGCCGGTCCCCACGAGCATCGCCGTGGGGAACCCGCGCTGCAGGGCACCGGGGTCGCTCGTGCTCGCGGTCGACAGCCCCGCCACCGCCGGGACCACGGCGACGGCGAGCAGACCGGCCGTCCGGGCGACGGCGTTGTTGACACCGGACGCCGCGCCCGAGAGCTCGGCCGGTGCGGCGGCGAGCACGGTGGCGGTCAGCGGCGCGACGGCCAGCGCGAGGCCGAGCCCCAGCAGGACCGCAGACGGCGCGAGGTCGGCGAGCCAGTGCGCGTCCGGCCCGACGCGGGTGGCCAGCGCGAAGGCAGCGGCGCACAGCAGGCTTCCGGCCGCCATGAGGACGCGCGGACCCGTCCGGGCGGCGAGCCCGCCCACCCGGGACGACAGGAGCAGCATCAGCACCGTGGCGGGGAGCATGGCCGTGCCGGCGGCCAGCGGCGACCAGCCCGCGACGACCTGCAGCTGGAGCACGACGAGGAACGCGTAGGTGCCGAGGGCACCGTAGATGAAGAAGGTGGCGAGGTTGGTCGCCGAGAAGACCCGGTCGGCGAAGATCCGCAGCGGGACCAGCGGGTGGTCGCTGCGCTGCTCGACCAGGACGAACACGACACCCGCCGCGAGCCCGACGACACCGGCGGCGGCGACCGGGACGGTCCAGCCGCGGGTGCCCGCCTCGGTCAGCGCGTAGGTGAGGCCGCTGAGGGCCACGACGACCGCCAGCGTGCCGGTCAGGTCGAGCCGGGTCCGGGCGTCGAGGGTGTCGGAGGACTCGGGGACGTGCCGGACGGTGCCGAAGACGACGACCGCGGCGATCGGCAGGTTCACGAGGAAGACGAGCCGCCAGTCCAGCGACACCAGCCAGCCGCCGAGGAAGGGTCCGACGGCCCCCGACAGGCCACCGAGTCCGGCCCACAGACCGACGGCGCGGGGCTGGTCCTCGCTGGCGAACGCCGAGGAGATGATCGACAGGCTGCCGGGGGTGAGCAGCGCGCCGCCGACGCCCTGGAGCGCCCGGGCGCCGATCAGGACCCCCGTCGACGGGCTGAGGGCGCAGAGCGCCGAGGCCACGGCGAACCAGACCACGCCCACCAGGAACACCCGCCGCCGACCGAGACGGTCGCCGAGGACGCCACCGAGGAGGATCAGCGCGGCGAGGGTCAGCGTGTACGCGTTGGTGATCCACTGCAGCGCGGTGAACCCCGCGCCGAAGTCCTCGCCGATGCGGGCGAGGGCCACGTTGACGACGGTGGCGTCGAGGAAGGCCATGCCCGAGCCCGCGATGGTGGCGGCGAGCACCCAGCGTCCCTGCGCCGTGCCGAGCCGGACCGGCGTGGCCACGGTTCACCTCCCTGGGGTCGAGACCTGCTCCGCGAAACGGACGAGGGAGACCGTACCGCCGACGGCCAGCGCGAAACCGACGACGGCGAGCGGTCCGAGGCCGGGGAGGACTCCGTCGCCGAACAGCACCAGGCCGACGAGCGAGGGCACGAGCAGCTCGAGCACGAACGTCACGGCGGTGACCGTGGTGACGTCGCCCCGCTGCAGCGCCAGCGCGAAGAAGACCGTGCCGAGCACGCCCTGGACGACGACCGTCCAGACCAGCGGGTGAGCGAGGGCCGACCACGCCAGCGGCTCGGCGGAGAACGCCCGGGAGGCCAGCGCCACGCCGGTCCAGGCCAGCCCTGCACCGGCGGCGAGGACGACGGCGGCGGCCCGGCCCCGCAGTCGCAGACCGAGCAGCCCGACGGCGACCGGGACGACGGTGGCGAGGAGCAGGAACCACTGCCCGGGCGCCGGGAGCGGGGCGGCCGGCCGGGGGTCCGCGGTGACGCACAGCAGGACCAGACCGGCCACCAGGCCGGCGATGGAGCCCCAGTCCCGCCGGCCGAGCCGCTGGCCGCGCAGCGCGGCGATCACGGCGGTCACGCCGACGCTGCCGACGAGGACGGACTGCACGAGGAACAGGGGCAGCCGCTGGAGGGCGACGACGTTGGCGAGGAACGCGACCCCGTCCAGACCGAGGCCGAGGAGGTACGGCAGCTGGCGCAGGATCCGCGTGACGCCGCCCAAGCCGGCGGGCTCGCCGGTCTGCCGGGCGCCGACCGACTGCAGGACCGAGCCGACCCCGTAGCCCAGGCACGCGACGAAGGCCGCGACCCAGCTCAGAGCGAGCACGGTCGCGGCCTTCGTCGGAGCTCAGAAGGGAGCGGACTCGCCGCGAGCGGAGCGGGCGCGAGCGGGATTATTCCGCGTCCGCCTTGACGCGGTTCGGGTCGACCGGGATGCCCGGGCCCATCGTGGTGGAGAACGTGACCTTCTTCAGGTAGCGACCCTTGGAGGCGCTCGGCTTGAGCCGGAGCACCTCGTCGAGCGCGGCGAAGTAGTTCTGCTGCAGCTGCTCGGTCGAGAAGGAGGCCTTGCCGACGATGAAGTGCAGGTTGGCGTGCCGGTCGACACGGAACTCGATCTTGCCGCCCTTGATGTCGGTCACGGCCTTGGCCACGTCGACGGTCACGGTGCCGGTCTTCGGGTTGGGCATCAGGCCGCGCGGGCCGAGGACGCGGCCGAGACGACCGACCTTGCCCATGAGGTCCGGGGTGGCGACGACGGCGTCGAAGTCCAGGTAGCCGCCGGCGACCTTGGCGATCAGCTCGTCCGAGCCGACCTCGTCGGCACCGGCGTCCAGCGCCTGCTGCGCCCGGTCACCCGTCGCGAACACGAGGACCTTGGCGGTCTTGCCCGTGCCGTTCGGCAGGTTGACCGTGCCGCGGACCATCTGGTCCGCCTTGCGGGGGTCGACGCCGAGCCGCATCGAGACGCCGACGGTCTCGTCGAACTTGGCCTTGGTGTTCGTCTTGGCGAAGTCGAGCGCCTCGCCCGGGGCGTAGAGCTTGTCGCCGTCGACCTTCTCGGCGACCTCGTTGTAGTTCTTGCTGCGCTTCATGTCTGGTCCTTTCTCTGGCCAGTTCTGGTACGAGCTGCGGGCTCTCCCAGGTGTTTCGTGGTGCGGGTGCTCAACCCTGCTCGGGGGCGGCCGCATTCCTGGCCGTCACCGAGGACCGCCCGGCCTGTCTGGACGAGCTGGGGACGAACACGTTCTTCGTTCGTCCACGGCGAGGAAGACAGGGCGTGAAAGGCGGTCCGAGCGCGATCTGCGAGCCTGCGAGCAGGCGCAGATCATTCGGCGACGGTGACGCCCATCGAACGGGCGGTGCCCTCGACGATCTTCATGGCGGCGTCGACGTCGTTCGCGTTCAGGTCCGGGAGCTTGGTGTTGGCGATCTCGCGCACCTGGTCCCGGCTGAGCCGGCCGACCTTGTTCGTCTGCGGGACGCCCGAGCCCTTGGCGATGCCCGCGGCCTTCTTGATGAGCTCCGCGGCGGGCGGGGTCTTCGTGATGAAGGTGAACGTCCGGTCCTCGAAGATCGTGATCTCGACCGGGATGACGGTGCCGCGCTGGGACTCCGTCGCGGCGTTGTACGCCTTGACGAACTCCATGATGTTCACGCCGTGCGGGCCGAGCGCGGTACCGACGGGCGGCGCGGGCGTCGCGGAGCCGGCGTTCAGCGCGACCTTGACGAGCGCGGCGACCTTCTTCTTGGGAGGCATTGCGGTGTGGGTCCTTCGTAGTGGTGGTGGTGCTGCGCCCCTCGACGGGCTCGGGACGCGGTGATCAGGCTCCGGGCGCGGGCTAGATCTTCTGGATCTGCGGGAAGGTCAGGTCGACCGGGGTCTCGCGACCGAGGATCTCGACGAGGGCCTTGAGCCGCTGGTTGTTGACGTTGATCTCCGTGATGGTGGCGTGCACGCCCGCGAACGGGCCGTCCACGACCATCACCGAGTCCCCGACCGCGAAGTCGGCGACCTCGACCTTCTTCTTGCGGCGCTGCGGGGTGTCGGAACCGGCGGTGGCGGCTGCGACCACGGCGGGCGCGAGCATCTTCTCGACCTCGTCGAGGCTCAGCGGCACCGGCGAGTTCGAGTGGCCGACGAATCCCGTGACCGACGGCGTGTGCCGCACGGTCGACCAGGACTCGTCGGTCAGGTCCATGCGGACGAGGACGTAGCCGGGGAGCACCGTGCGACGGACCTGCTTGCGCTGGCCGTTGCGGATCTCGGTGACCTCTTCGGTCGGGACCACGATCTCGTAGATGTAGTCCTCCATGTTGAGCGAGGACACGCGGTTCTCGAGGTTCTGCAGCACCCGGTTCTCCATGCCGGAGTAGGTGTGCACGACGTACCAGTCGCCCAGCTTGGAGCGCAGCTCGCTGCGGAACGACTCCAGCGCGGCCGCACCGAGGTCCTCCTCGGCCTGGTCGGCCTCGTCCTCGTCGTCCTCCTCGGCGTCCGCGGAGGAGCCGAAGTCGAGGTCGATGTCGTCCGTCTCGGCCTCGGCCGGGGCGCTCGAGCCGCCGAAGTCGAGGTCGATGTCGACGTCGTCGCTGGAGCGGGTCGAGCTCTCCCCGAGGTCGATGTCGAAGTCGACGTCGTCCGTCCCGCTCACGCTGCTCGCGTCGGTGTCGACGGAGCCGCTGGGCGCGGTGGTGGGGTCGGCGCCTTCCAGCGACCCCGCATCGGGGCGCGGGTCGTCGTCGAAGGTCTCGGGCACGTCAGTCTTCTCCAGGTGTTCTCGGGGTACGGGGCGGGGCTCAGCTGAACAGCGCGAAGATCAGCTTGCCGATGCCCAGGTCGAGCAGGCTCACGAACGCGATGATGAACAGCACGAACACCAGCACGACCACGAAGTAGTTGCCGAGCTGCTGCCCGGTCGGGTAGACGACCTTGCGCAGCTCGCCGACGGACTGCCGGACGAAGGCCGCCGGGGTGGTCCGCCGCTCCTCGGGGGCGACGTCGCGCTTGGCCGTCGGCGTCCCCTTCGGCGTCGGGGCCGCCTTGCGGGAGGCTGCGCGGGCCGAACCGCCGCCGACACCGGCACCGACGGGCTCGAGCTCAGCAGGCTCCAGCTCGGCGTCGGTGGGTTCGTCGTCGGTCGCGTCGGCGAGCTCGGGCGGAAGGTCGGCGTCGTCCGACGAAGGCCCGGAGGCCGCCGCCTCGTCCTTGTCTGCCACGTGTCCTCCCGGTCGTCTCGTGCTGCGTCGCGCAGGGCAAGAGGGACTTGAACCCCCAACCTTCGGTTTTGGAGACCGATGCTCTGCCAGTTGAGCTATTGCCCTCCGGTGGCGGGTCTCCGGGCCGCCGTCCCCGGGTCCCGGGCACAGCGGAGCAGGGGTCCTGCCACCAAGAGGTCGAGTGTAGTCGAGCCACGCAGTCCGGGCGAACCGCATCGGCCGAGACCACCGGTCCGGGCCGACCCGTCCCCGGAACCCGGGCCACCAGACCCGTACGTCGTCGACGCCCGACGCTCCTCGATACGCACCGACCTCGGCAAGCCGGCACCCAGCACGGCAGATCTGCCGTGGGGTGTGCCGGTTTCCCAAGAGATCATGGGGAACCGGCAGGCGGCCAGGGTGGCGGGGTGGCGGTGTGGCGGGGAGGGCGTACGGGTCGGCGGGCGAACGCTCTACGCCGCGAGCTGCTGCTCGAGCGCGGCGAGCAGGACGCAGGTGGCGAGACCGTCGATCGCGTCGGCGACGTCGGACGAGGCCGGCATCGAGGGCGCGATGCGGATGTTCCGGTCGCGCGGGTCGCGCCCGTACGGGAAGGCGGCGCCCGCGCCCGTCATGGCGATGCCCGCCTGCTTGGCCAGGGCGACGACCCGGCTCGCGGTGCCGTCGGGCACGTCGAGGCTGATGAAGTAGCCGCCCTCGGGGTCGGTCCAGCTCGCGAGGTCGTGCTCCCCCAGCCGACGGGCGAGGATCTCGGAGACCTGGTCGAACTTGGGGCGCAGGATCGCGCGGTGCTCGCGCATCAGCGCGCGCACGCCGTCGGCGTCGCGCAGCAGGAGCGCGTGGCGCAGGTGGTTGACCTTGTCCGGCCCGATGGTCCGCCTGCCGAGGTGCTCGAGGTACCAGGCCACGTTGGCGGGGCTGCCGCCGAAGAAGGAGACGCCGGCGCCCGCGAACGTGATCTTGGAGCTCGAGGCGAAGACGAAGACCCGGTCCGGGTTCCCCGCCGCCGCGGCGAGGCCGAGCACGTCGAGCGCGGGACGCTCGTCGGAGGTGAGGTGGTGCACGGCGTACGCGTTGTCCCAGAAGATGCGGAAGTCCGGCGCGGCGGTGGGCATCTCGACCAGGGTGCGGGTGACGGCCTCGGAGTAGACGGCGCCGTCCGGGTTCGCGTAGGTCGGCACGACCCACATGCCCTTGACGGCCGGGTCGTCGGCGACCAGCCGGCGGACCTCGTCGAGGTCGGGCCCGTCCGGGCCGAGGGGCACGGGAACCATCTCGATCCCGTAGGTCTCGCAGAGCGCGAAGTGCCGGTCGTAGCCGGGCACGGGGCAGAGGAACTTGACCGGCTGGTCGACCCAGCGTGGGCCGGCGGTCGTGCCCTTGAGCAGGCTGAACACCAGCGTGTCGTGCATGATCGACAGGCTCGCGTTGTCGCCCGCGACCAGCTGGGCGGCGGGGACGTTCAGCAGCGGGGCGAAGATCTCGCGGATCTCGAGCAGCCCCTGCGTCCCGCCGTAGTTGCGGCAGTCGACGCCGGCCGCGTCGACGTAGCGCCCCTCCCCCGGCAGCGTGAGCAGGTCGTTGGACAGGTCCAGCTGCGCGGCGGAGGGCTTCCCGCGGGTGAGGTCGAGCTTCAGGCCGCGGGCGACCAGGGCCTCGTACGCCTCGGTCTGCTCGGCGTGGAGGGCGAGCAGCTCGTCGTGGTTCTTCTCGGCCAGGCGCATGGGTGCCAGCCTATCGAGCCGACCCGCGCCCGCCCCTGCCATTCTTGGCCCGTGACAGCGACGTCCCCGGTCCACCCAGCAGGCTCCTCCGACGCGCGGGTCAACCTCGCGCACTGGGTGACCGAGCGGGCCCGGAGCAGCCCGGACGCGGTGGCGGTGCGGCAGGGCGACGTCGAGCTGACGTACGCGGGTCTCGAGGCGGCCTCGGCCGCGTTCGCGGGGCGGCTGCGCGAGGCGGGGGTGCAGCCGGGCGACCGGGTGGCGCTCGTCGCGCCGAACGTCGTCGCCTTCCCCGTCGTCTACTACGCGATCCTGCGCGTGGGCGGGGTGGTCGTGCCCATGAACCCGCTGCTCAAGGCCGGCGAGATCGCGTACACGTGGGGCGACTGCGGCACCCGGCTGGCCGTCGTGCACGCGCTGTTCGCCGACGAGGCGCGGGTCGCGGCGGAGCGGACCGGCACGACGGTGCTGGTCCTCGGCCCCGACGACGCGGGGGTGCCGCCCGCCGACGCGGCAGAAGCCGGCGCGGAGGCCGAGGTCGTGGAGCGGGCCGCGGGCGACACCGCGGTCATCCTCTACACCTCCGGGACGACCGGGCGGCCCAAGGGTGCGGAGCTCAGCTTCTCGAACCTGCGCACCAACGTCCTCGCCTGCGTGGAGACGCTCTTCCTCAACGGTCCCGACGACGTGCTGTTCGGCGGGCTGCCGCTGTTCCACTCGTTCGGGCAGACCTGCGCGCTGAACACCTCGGTCGCCGCCGGCTCGTGCCTGACGCTGCTGCCCCGCTTCGACCCCCGCCAGGCGCTGGAGACGGTCGCCCGCGACCGCGTGACGATCTTCCTCGGGGTCCCCACGATGTACATGGCCCTGCTCGGCGTCCCCGGCCGGGAGGCGTACGACACCGCGTCGTGCCGCCTCGGCGTCAGCGGCGGCTCCTCGCTGCCGGTGGAGGTGCTGCACGCGGTCGAGGAGGCGTTCGGGCTCCGGGTGCTCGAGGGCTACGGCCTGTCCGAGACCTCCCCGGTCGCCTCGTTCAACCACCCGGACCGACCCAGCCGGGCGGGTTCGGTGGGGGTGCCGATCCGCGGCGTGGAGATGGACCTGGCCCGCCCGCCGCAGGAGGAGGACGACGAGGCGGCCGCCCGGGCGTCGGACACCGTCGACCTGCTCGACCTCGCCGGCGCCGACGGGCCGGACGCCGTCGGCGAGATCGTGGTCCGGGGCGAGAACATCATGCTCGGCTACTGGAACGACCCCGCGGCGACGGCGGAGGCGGTGCGCGGCGGGTGGTTCCACACCGGCGACCTCGCGCGGCGCGACGCGGACGGCTGCTACTACATCGTCGACCGGGTGAAGGACCTGATCATCCGCAACGGCTTCAACGTCTACCCCCGCGAGGTCGAGGAGGTGCTGTACGCGCACCCGGCCGTCGCCGAGGCGGCGGTGGTGGGCATGCCCGACCCGGTGCACGGCGAGGAGGTCGGTGCGCTCGTCCAGCTCCGCGAAGGCGCCGAGGCGAGCGAGGACGAGCTGCGCGACTTCGTGGCCGAGCGGGTCGCAGCGTTCAAGTACCCGCGGGTGATCCGGTTCGGCCCGGTGCCCAAGGGCCCGACCGGCAAGATCCTCAAGCGCGAGATCCACCTGCGCGACTGACGCGCCTCCCCCGCCCTCCCCGGCCTGGACCCAGCCCGATCTCGAGGAACCGCTGACTCCGTCCACGTCCGGACGCCGTCCGGTGGTTGTTGCACAGCGTTTTCTTCAGGTCGGAAGGGTGCGGGAGGAGGGAGGGAGGGTGCGCGAGGAGGAGAGATCAGCCGCCGGGGGTGAAGGACGTCGGGTAGCTCGGCAGGTCGACCAGGGCGACGAGGGCGCTGGTCGGGCCGAGGTGGACCGTACGGCCCTCGACCTCGACCTGGCCGACGCTCAGCAGCGTGCGCGCGACCGGGTCCTCCAGCGTCACCTCGGCCTCGCTCGACCCGAAGTTGACGAGGATCACCGCGTCGTCGCGGGTCAGCGCGAGCCAGTGCTCGTCGTCGTCGGAACGGGCGTGCCCGGTGTCGAAGCGAGGGTCCGTGAACGCGGGTACCGAGCGCCGGATCCCCAGCAGCTGGCGGTAGAGCGCCAGCAGCTCGGCGTGCGTGCCCTGCGTGACCTCGTTCCAGTCGAGCTTCGAGGCGGTGAAGGTCGTCGGGTCCTGCGGGTCGGGGATGTCCGAGGTGTCCCAGTCCATCGCCTTGAACTCCTCGATGCGGCCCTCCTGCACGGCCTTCGCGAGCTCCGGCTCCGGGTGCGAGGTGAAGAAGCGCCACGGGGTGCTCGCGCCCCACTCCTCGCCCATGAAGACCATCGGGGTGAAGGGGCTGAGCAGCGTGACGACGGCGGCGATCGCGAGCTGGTCGCCCGACAGCCGCGCCGAGAGCCGCTCGCCGGTCGCCCGGTTGCCGATCTGGTCGTGGTTGTCCGAGCAGACGACCAGGCGCCAGGTCGGCGTCCGCAGCGTGTCGATGGGGCTGCCGTGGCTGCGCCCGCGGAACGAGCTGCGCGTCCCGGTGTGGAAGAAGCCGGCCTCGGTGACCTTGCCGAGCGCCTCGAGGGAGTCGAAGTCGGCGTAGTAGCCGCTCGTGTCCCCGGTCAGGCTGACGTAGAGGGCGTGGTGGAAGTCGTCGCTCCACTGGCCCGTGAGCCCGTAGCCCCCGCCCTCGCGGGAGGTGATGAGGCGCGGGTCGTTGAGGTCGGACTCCGCGATCAGGGTCAGCGGCCGCCCGACGAAGGCGCTCAGCACCTCGGCCTCGATCGACAGCTCCTCGAGGATGTGCGTCGCGCGGGTGTCGTGCAGCGCGTGCACGGCATCGAGACGCAGGCCGTCGACGTGGTAGTCGCGCAGCCACTGGTGGACGTTGTCGACGATGTAGGCGCGGACCTCGTCGGAGTCCTCGCCGTCCAGGTTCGGCGACTCGCCCCAGGTGTTGGTGCCGCCCGCGTTGAGGTACGGGCCGAACTCGGGCAGGTAGTTCCCGCTCGGGCCCATGTGGTTGTAGACGACGTCCTGGATGACGCCGAGGTCGGCGGCGTGGCAGGCGTCCACGAAGCGCTGGTAGCCCTCGGGACCTCCGTACGCCTCGTGCACGGCGAACCACAGGACGCCGTCGTAGCCCCAGTTCCAGATGCCGTTGAAGTCGTTGACGGGCATGATCTCGACGAAGTCGATGCCCAGCTCGACGAGGTGGTCGAGCCTCGACGCCGCGGCGTCGAAGGTCCCCTCCTCGGTGAACGTCCCGACGTGCAGCTCGTAGACCACGCCGCCCGGCAGCTGGCGACCCGTCCAGCGCGCGTCGGTCCACGCGAACGAGAAGGGGTCGTACGTGCGCGACCAGCCGTGCACGCCGTCGGGCTGGCGCCGCGAGCGCGGGTCGGGACGGACCTCGCCCGAGCCGTCGAGCTCGTAGCCGTAGTCGAACTCGCCGACCCCGACCTCTCCCCCCGCACCGGAGGGCAGCGGGCCGGCGACCGTCCACCAGCCCTCCTCGTCCCGGGTCATGGGGACGGTCGAGGCGGTGCCCCCGACGGGACGGATGTGCAGGGTCACCGCGTCGGGCTTGGGGGCCCAGACAGCGAACTGCGGGATGCTCACGGCGTCGTTACTCCTGGTCAGGGGTGTCCGGGCTGGTCAGGCGGCGTCTGTCGCACTGACGCTACCGGTCCGGGGGCGCCGGCGGGCGCGGGTCTTGGGCCCGTGGGCGGGCAGGGTTCAGAGGGTGCAGCCGACGAGCACGGGCTCGGGCTCGAGGGTGACGCCGAACGACTGCTGCACGCCCGACCGGACCGCCCGCGCGAGGTCGAGCACGTCGGCGGCGGTGGCGGAGCCGCGGTTGGTCAGCGCGAGGGTGTGCTTGGTGGACAGCCGGGCCGCGCCCTCGCCCCAGCCCCGCCCGAACCCCGCGTGCTCGATCAGCCACGCGGCGCTGGTCTTGACCCGCCCGTCGGGCTGGCCGAACCGCGGCGCCCCCCCGGGCAGCGCCTCGGCGGCCGACGGGTCGAGCACCGGGTTGGTGAAGAAGGAGCCGGCGCTCCAGGTGTCGGGGTCGGCGTCGTCGAGGACCATGCCCTTGGAGCCGCGCAGCGCCAGGACGGCCTCGCGGACGTCGACGGCCGGCACCCGCGCCCCGACCTCGACCCCCAGGACCCGGGCCAGCTCGGCGTAGCGGACCGGCGCCGAGAGCGACCCGAGCCGGAGCTGGAAGGTCACGTCGAGCACGACGTAGCGCCCGGGCTGGGCCTTGAAGACCGAGCTGCGGTAGCCGAAGCCGCACTCGACGGCGAACAGCGTGCGGACCTGGCCCGTGCTGCGGTCGAGGGTGCGGACGGTGGTCACGTGCTGGCCCACCTCCGCGCCGTACGCCCCGACGTTCTGGATCGGCGTGGCGCCGACCGAGCCGGGGATGCCGGACAGGGCCTCCAGCCCGCTGAACCCGCGCTCGACGGTCAGGGCGACGAAGGGGTCCCAGGACTCGCCGGCGGCGACCGTCAGGACCGCGCCGGAGCAGGACGCCACGTCGTCGTCGATCCCCCGCGTCGCGACCTTGACCACGGTGCCGTCGAAGCCGGCGTCACCGACGAGCAGGTTCGAGCCGCCGCCCAGGACGAGCACCGGTTCCCCTGCCGCGTCGAGGGCGCGCACGACCTCGACGAGCTCGTGGCTGCTGGTGACCTCGACGAGGTCGCGGGCCGGGCCACCGACCCGCAGGGTGGTGTGGCCGGCGAGCGGGACGCCGTGCCGGGCCGGGAGCCCGCCGAGGACGGGGGCGCTCACGCGGGCCCCACGCCGGCGGCCGGGGCGAGCACGACCTTCGCGTTGCCGAGCACCTTCTCGCCGCCGCAGGTGACGTCCAGGCCGATCGTGACCACCCCGAGGTCGACCGAGGAGACCGTGCCGGCGATCTCGAGCTCGGCCCCCACGCCGTCGTCGGGGACGAGGACGGGCCTGGTGAACCGCACCCCGTACGAGAGGAGGCGCAGGTCGGGGCCCAGGTGGTCGGTGACGACGCGCACGGCGGTGCCCATCGTGAGCATCCCGTGGGCGATCACCCCGGGGAGACCGAGCGCGCGGGCGGCGTGGTCGGAGAAGTGGATCGGGTTGAAGTCGCCCGAGGCCCCGGCGTAGCGGACGAGCGTCTCGCGGGTCAGCCGGACCGTCAGCGGCGCCAGCGCCGTCCCGGGCTCGAGGTCGGCGGTGCTCACGCCGCCCCCTCCCGCGTGTGCACGAACGTCGCGTCAGCCGTCAGCACGCACGAGCCGGTCTCGTCCAGCACCTCGACCGACGTCGTGATGAACTCCGCCCCGCCACGCACGCGGACCTTGTCGATGCGCAGGGCCGCGGTCACGACGTCGCCCGGCTCGAGCGGACGGACGTAGGAGAAGCGCTGCTCGGCGTGCACGATGCGTGCGAGGTCCAGGTCGAGCTCGGGATCGGCGAAGAAGCCCTCCCAGGCGTGGTTGACCACCACGGCGGCGAACGTCGGCGTCGCCACCGGCAGCACCGCGTCGGACGCCGGCCGGTCGCCGAGGGCGGCCGCGAACTCCGTGATCCGGCTGCGCGTGACCTCGTACGGCTCGGTCGACGCGTACGTCCTGCCCGCGTGGTCGGTCGTGATCGGCACGGTCGTCAGGCTAGCGGGCGCGCGCCGCGGCGTAGCGCGCCAGGACGAGGGGGGCGGCCCGCTCGCCGAGCGGCTCGACCAGCGGCCACCCGTGCTCGTCGGCCAGACGGCGCAGGGGGTCGAGCAGGAGCCCGTCGGCGAGGAAGAGCGGCCACAGCGCCACGGGGGCGTGGAGCTCGGGGAGCACCGCGGCGACGCGCGGGGAGCAGGTGCCGAACGCCGCGCGCACGTCCCCGCGCCGTCCGTCGGCCAGGCGGGCGGCGAGGTCGGCCACGGCGTCGTTCGCCTCGGTGCGCGACGAGCCGACGGCGAAGAGCAGCGCGTCGGGGTCGGTGCCCACGCCGGTGCCCTCGAGGGCGTCGCGCAGCACGTCGGCGACGTCGTCGCCGGTCCCGAGGATGTCGGAGACGACCAGCTCGACCCCGTGCGTCTGCGCGGCCGCGGCCACGGCCTCGGGAACGTCGACGGTCGCGTGGAACGCGACGGTGAACAGGAGCGGGACGACGACGGCGCGACGGTGGCCGCCAGCGGCCAGGCCGGCCACCACGGCCGAGAGGTCGGGCTCGGCGAGGTCGAGGTAGGCGGCGTGGGACGGCACCCCGGCCGCGGCGCCCACCGCGACCATCAGGGCCTCGATCGCCGCCGCCCCGCGCGGGTGGCGGCTGCCGTGGGCCAGCCCGACCACCGGCACCCCCGCCGGATGGTCCGCCACAGCGGACGAGCCGCCCGCGTCGGCGGACGGCTCGTACCTCGGAGGTGCTGACGGTGGTCAGCGGGTCTCGCGGTGGATCGTGTGGCGGCGGTCCTTCGGGCAGAACTTCTTCAGCTCCAGCCGGTCGGGGTCGTTGCGCCGGTTCTTCTTCGTGATGTAGTTCCGCTCCTTGCACTCGGTGCAGGCGAGCGTGATCTTCGGTCGGACGTCCGAGGACTTGGCCATGGTGGTGCTTCTTCCTGGTGGGGTGCCCGGACCGACTGGGTGATGCCCGAGCCCTTGGCCGCCTCTCGCGAGACGGGTCGTGCTGGTCGTACGAGTAGCGGGAGCGGGACTCGAACCCGCGACACAGCGATTATGAGCCGCTTGCTCTACCGCCTGAGCTATCCCGCCTCTGGTCGCCTACCGGGTGACCGGTCGGGACGACGTCCCTCGCGGGGCGTGCGCTCCGCCGGTGCGCGGCTGCACCGGAGCGTCTGACCGAGCCCCCATGCGGAATCGAACCGCAGACCTTCTCCTTACCATGGAGACGCTCTGCCTACTGAGCTATAGGGGCCTACCTGACCTGCACGGCACCTCGCCCCAGGGGGCTCGGCACCGGCGCCCAAAGATACACGGGACGGCGGGGGCGAGGCGAACCCGAAGTCCGGACGGACGGTACGGCCCGGCCGGTCAGCCGGCGGCGCTCGGGTGGACCGCGGCCCGGTGGCCGGAGCGCAGGGCCGCGACGGCGGGTCCGGAGGGGTCCGGACCGTGACGGTGGCGGGCAGCGCCGACCTCGGGGTCGGGGGGCGTAGCCGCCGAAGGACCACGGGTGCACCCGGTCGCCGCGTGCAGCGACCTGGCGGGCGCGACCCGGTTGGCCCGGCCGCTGCGGTTCGCGGGGTGGTCCATGACGCTCGCCCTATCGTGTCGCGCGTGAAGACCCAGGAGCAGCGCGTGGAGATCCCCGCCGACGACGTCGTGATCCAGGCGGTCGTCGTCGAGCCGGTCGGACCAAAGGCCCGCTGCGGTGTCGTCTACTACACCGACATCTTCCAGCTGACCGAGTCGACGCTGCGGACCGCCCGCCGGCTCGCGGCCGAGGGGTTCCTGGTCTGCCTGCCGGAGATCTACCCGCGCGAGCACGCCGGGGTGGCGCTGGAGTTCGACGACGCCGGCAAGCGGGCCGGCCTCGCCGGGGCGGCGCACACCAGCACCGCGCAGTTCGACGCGGACCGCGACGCCGTCCTGGCGTACCTCGCCGCCCGCGACGACCTGGAGGAGGTCGCCGCGGTCGGCTTCTGCCTCGGCGGGCACCTCGCCCTCCGGGCCGCGCTCGATCCCCGGGTCGCCGCGACGGTCTGCTTCTACCCCACCGGCCTGCACGACGGGTCGCTCGGCGCCGACGTCGCCGACTCGCTCGAGCGTGCCGACGAGATCGAGGGACGGCTGATGGTGATCTTCGGCAGCGCCGACCCGCACGTGCCCGCCCGGGCGCGGCTGCGGACCATCGAGGCCCTCTACGCAGCCGGTCACGAGGACCTGGAGCTGCACGTCTTCCAGGGCGGTGAGCACGCCTTCATGCGCGACGTAGGACCCCGGCACGACCCGGAGCTCACGGACCGGGCGCTCGTCGAGGCGGTGTCGTTCCTCCGGGGACGTTCCTGACGGACGTCGTCCGCACGGAGCGCGGACTGGTGGCAGGTGTTGGGTTCGAACCAACGTAGGCGATGCCGGCAGATTTACAGTCTGCTCCCTTTGGCCACTCGGGCAACCTGCCATGCCGGGCGAACCCGGCGGAGCGAAACCCTACCAACGCCGACGGGCTCCGGCGAACGCGTTCACCGACGGAGCGGGTGCGGCCGTCCGAACCACGGTCCCGTCGGTCCGGGCCGGGCCGACCGAACCACGGAACCGCGTTGCGGCAGGATGGGCCCGTGGCTGCGGAGAGCTCGTTCGACATCGTCAGCAAGGTCGACAGGCAGGAGGTCGACAACGCCCTGAACCAGGCGGCCAAGGAGATCCGGCAGCGCTTCGACTTCAAGAACGCCGAGGCGTCCATCGTCTGGTCCGGCGAGGCCATCGAGATGGAGGCGGTCTCGGAGGAGCGCGTCAAGGCGGTCCTCGACGTCTTCGAGTCCAAGCTCGTCCGCCGCGGCGTCAGCCTCAAGTCGCTGGACGCCGGCGAGCCGAGGTCTTCGGGCAAGCTCTACAAGATCACCGCGACCACCTCCGAGGGCATCACCACCGAGAACGCCAAGAAGGTGGCCAAGCTCCTCCGCGACGAGGGCCCGAAGGGCGTCAAGACGCAGGTCCAGGGCGACGAGCTCCGCGTCAGCAGCAAGAGCCGGGACGACCTCCAGGCGGCGCAGGCGCTGGTCAAGGGCGCCGACTACGACTTCGCCGTGCAGTTCACCAACTACCGCTGACCGCAAGGGAAGAAGGACTCATGGGACTCCTCGACGACCTCAAGCACAAGGCCGGAGAGCTCGGCGACAAGGCCAAGGAGGGCCTGGACGCGGCTCGGGACAAGGCCGAGGACCTCGTCGACGACGTGAAGGACCGTCTCGGCCACGACGACACGCAGGCCCCGCTCGAGGAGAGCGACGACGTCGCGGCCGACGGCGGCAGCCTGAACCCCACCGACGTGGCCGAGGAGGACGACCACGACCCGGTGAGCGACGCCGACGCCGTCTCCTCCGGCGACCTCGACGCCGACGATGCCTCCGACCCCGACGGCTTCGGCGGGCAGCCGGTCGCCGAAGGGGATGCCGACGTCCCCACGCCGGCGCAGGTCTTCGGCTCGGCCGGCAGTCCCGGCCACGCCGTCGAGCCGGGCGTCGAGGCCGACGTCGACCCGTACGACAGCCCGCTGACCGAGTCCATCGGCGACGCGGTCACCGGTTCGGACCAGGACCCGCGCACCTGAGCGGCACCGCGGCGGACGTGCCCGTGGCGGGGGTGCGCGCGCTCGACGCGCCGCTGCCCGACGTCGACGAGCTCGAGGCCGAGGCCGTCGAGGTCCTGCCCGAGCACGTCGTCGGCTACTTCCGCGGCCCGACCGGCGCGTACGGGATCCCGACCGAGGCCGAGCGCTGGTCGCAGCTGCGGTTCCGGCCGCACGTGCTGCGCGACACGAGCGCGCTGAGCCTGGCCACGAGCGTCCTGGGGACACCGGTGAGCACCCCGGTGCTGGTCGCGCCGATGGCGCAGCAGCGGGCCGCGCACCCCGACGGCGAGGTCGCGACGGCCCGGGCCGCGCGGCGCCGCGGGACGCTGCTGGGCGTCTCCACGAACACGGGCGTACCGTTCGCCGACATCGCCGCCGAGGGCGCGCCCTGGTGGTTCCAGGTCTACGTGATGGACGACCGGCCGCTGACCGCCGACCTCGTCCGGCGGGCCGCGGCCGAGGGGGCGTCGGCGCTGGTCCTCACGGTCGACGCACCCGGCGTCGACCCGCGACGACCGCAGCTCGAGCCGCGCACCTGGCCCGATCGCTACTCCATGCAGGCGAACCTGCCCGAGGGCGACGCCGGGCGGAACATCTTCCCCGGCACCCGCGACCTCTCCCTCGACGACATCGGCTGGCTGCACGACCTGACCGGGCTGCCCGTCGTGGTCAAGGGCGTCCTGCGCGGCGACGACGCGCTCACGTGCGTGGACGCCGGCGCGGCGGGGATCGTCGTGTCGACCCACGGCGGTCGCTGCCTCACCCAGTCGGTCACCTCCGCCGACGCCCTGCCCGAGGTCGTGGCGGCGGTCGGCGACCGGGCCGAGGTCTACGCCGACAGCGGCCTGCGCACCCCTGAGCACATCGCGGCCGCGCTGTGCCTGGGAGCGCGGGCGGTGTTCGTGGGGCGCCCGGTGCTCTGGGCCCTCGCGACCGGCGGCGCCGAGCGCGTCGAACAGCTGCTCGCCGGCCTCGACACCCAGCTCGAACGGGTCCTGCGCTCGCTCGGGGCGGGCTCGCTCGCCGACCTGACCCCTGACCTCGTGGAGCGACCATGACCCTGCGCATCGGCCACCTCAGCGTCGACTGCCACGACGCGTACGCGTTGTCGCGCTGGTGGTCACAGGCCCTCGGCTGGTCGGAGGACCCCGAGGACCCCAACGAGCCCGGTCACGAGGAGTGCATGATCTTCGCCCCCGACGGACGCCAGCGGCTGCTGTTCATCGAGGTGGGGGACGCCAAGGTCGTCAAGAACCGCCTGCACCTCGACCTCGTCCCGACCGACGTCGTGCGCGACACCGAGGTCGAGCGGCTCCTCGCGCTGGGCGCGACGCAGGTCGCCGACCGCCGCGACCCGGACGGCCGTGGCTGGGTGACGCTCGCCGACCCCGAGGGCAACGAGCTCTGCGTCCTGCGCAGCGAGCTCGAGCGGCCGGACCCGTACGCCCACCTCGTCACCTAGTCTTCGCCCCGTGGCCATGACCGCGCAGGTGGACGGCGTCGAGCTGGCCGTGACGCGCCTGTGGGCCGGGCGCCCGCGCGTCAGCGTCCGCGGGCAGGAGCTGCCCAAGGACTCCTCGGGCCGCTACGAGCTCCGCGACCGTTCGGGCCGCGCGCGCCGGGTCGAGGCGCACTTCGACTGGCGGCAGTTCGGGCCGCGGCTCCGCGTGGGCGACACCGACGTCCTCCTCGGCCGACCGCTGCCGGCCTGGGTGCGGGTGGGCTACCTGGTCCTGCTCGTCGTGGGCGTCGGGCTCGGCGGCGCGCTGGGGGGCCTGCTCGCCGGCGCCAGCGCCGTGGGCAGCGCCGCGCTGCTGCGCCGGACCGACCGGTCGCCGTCCCACGTGCTCCTCGCCGCGCTCCTGCCCTTCGCCGCCGTGGTCCTCTACGTCGGCCTGGCCACCCAGCTCGGGCCCCGCTGACCCACCCGCCCCTTTCGGCGTACGCCCTCTCCCCTCGAGTCCCGGAGCCCCCCGAACCCAGCCCCCGACGAAGGAAACGCTGACAGTGAGGATGGGGGGTGTGCCTCGCGGCGGTCGTTCCTGACCCTCACGCTGACTGACTTCGGGTCTTTAACCAGATCTGTCGGTCCGGTCGCGCGGGGCTCGTGCACTCACCGGTCGTGGCGTTGTGACCTCATAGGAGCCTGTGCCAGAGGCACCCATCACTGTCTTGTCCGCTCGCCCGGCTGGTGCGTGCCGCCCTGCCCGGCCAACAGACGACAGGACGGACAGGCCACCACGATGACACACCCTGACCACGACCCCAGACCCGCGAGATGCCAGGCGAGTCGAGGTCATCGGCGGTGTCGACACCCACCTCGACACCCACACCGCGGCCGCGATCGACCCGACCGGGCGGCGTGCTGGGCATCGCAGCAGTTCCCCGCCACCGCGGCCGGCTACCGCGCCCTGCTGGCCTGGATGCGCGGGTTCGGCGCGTGCGTACTGGTCGGGGTCGAGGGCACCGGCGCCTACGGCGCCGGCCTGGCCCGCTACCTGCGAGCGACGGGCATCGCGATGGTCGAGGTCGACCGGCCCGACCGCAAGACCCGCCGGTTCGCAGGGCAAGTCCGACCCGATCGACGCCGACGCCGCCGCCAAGGCCGCCCTGGCCGGGGTCGCGACCGGCATCCCCAAACACCGCGACGGCCGCGTCGAAGCCCTACGCAACCTGCGCGTGGCCCGCCGCAGCGCCGTCGACCAGCGCGCCGACACCCAACGCCAGATCAAGACCCTGATCGTCACCGCCCCCGACGCTGCGCGCCCAGCTGCGCGGCCTGACCGTCCAAGCAGCTGATCACGCACCTGCGCCAGCGCTGCGACCCGACCGCACCGACGCCGGCCACCCCGAACACCGCCGCCAAGATCGCCCTGCGAGCCCTGGCCCGCCGCCACCAGCAGCTCGACCGCCGAGATCGCCGACCTCGACGCGCTCATCGACACCGCTCGTCGCCGCGATCAACCCCGACCCTGCTCGCGCTCAACGGGCGTCGGCCCCGACGTCGCCGGACAACTGCTGGTCACCGCCGGGGAGAACCACGACCGGCTCGCCTCCGAGGCCGCGTTCGCCATGCTCTGCGGCGTCGCCCCGATCCCCGCCTCCTCCGGCAAGACCAACCGCCACCGCCTCAACCGCGGCGGCGACCGGCAAGCCAACGCCGCCCTCTACCGCGTCGTGCTCTGCCGCCTGCGCTGGGACCCACGCACCCGCGCCTACATCGAACGACGCACCACACAAGGCCTGTCCAAGAAAGAGATCATCCGCTGCCTCAAGCGCTACTCGCCCGCGAGCTCTACTACGTCCTACGCCCCACCACGACCACCGAACCACTCGCCACAGCCGCTTGACATCCATAGGAGCATCTCCCGACGGCGAAATCGCGTCCGGCGATGGACGACCTCAGCGTTTTCTTGACGGGATGGGTTGGGGTGGTCGGGGTGGGTCGGAGTCGGTCGGGCGGGGACGGCCGCGTCAGGCGAGCTCGGGGATCCCGTGCTGCAGGCCCGACGGGACCGGGGCGGCGGCGGGGTGGTCGACCTCCCAGGCGAGGGCGTCGAACGGGCACTCCTCGACGCAGATGCCGCAGTACATGCAGAGGTTCCAGTCGATCTCGAAGCGGTCGAGCACGTTGACCAGCCGGACGCGGGCGCCGGGGGCGACGTCGGGGTCGGGCTCGGTGTGCGAGTCGAGCGTGATGCACCAGACCGGGCACTCGCGGACGCACAGCATGCAGGACGTGCACGCCGGCTCGATCAGCCGGATCCGCCCGTGGCCGGCGCTCACCGGGGCCGCCGCCGGACGCGCCCGCCGCTGAGCGAGGCCGCGACGTCGGCCGGGTCGGGTGCCGGGTCGACCGGGTCGCGGTCGCCCCAGACCTCGGCCGGCGGCACCCCGGGCGGGACCGTACGACGCCGGCTGGGCGAGGCCGAACCCGTGCCCTCCCCCGGCTCCTTGGCCCCCGGCCACGGCGCGGCCGTGCGGGCGGCCAGCACCGCGTCCTTGCGCAGCGGTGTCGTCGCCGCACCCGCGTCCAGCAGCAGCGGCCGGCGGTCACCGCCCTCGACGTCGACACCGAAGAGCTCGGCGGCCTCGCGCTCGTGCCAGGCCGCCCCGGCGAACACGTCCCGGACGCTCACGATCCGCGGGAGCGCCCGCGGCAGCCGGCAGGCGAGCAGCAGCTCCTCGGCCCCCGGCTCGTCGGTGCGCCGCAGCGACAGCACGACGCGCAGCTCGTCGGCGACGCCGATCTCGTCGACGCAGCCGAGCCAGTCGAACCAGTCGTAGCCGTCCTGGCGCGCCTCGAGCACGGCCGCGTGCCACCGCTCGACCGAGACCTCCCTCACGTGCCCGCGCCCAGGGGCTCCGCGGCCAGCACGGCGTCGAGGACCTCGCGCAGCGCCTGCGGGGTCGGGGGGCAGCCGGGGACGTGCACGTCGACGTCGGTGAGGGTGTCGACGCCCTTCGTCACGGCGTAGGAGTCCCAGTAGGGCCCACCCGAGCAGGCGCACACCCCGTACGCGACCACGACGGGGCGCACGGACTGCCGCTGCCGGACCGCGTCGACGACCGCGGCGACGGCGGGCGCGAGCCGGTCGGTGACGGTGCCCGAGACGACGACGACCGTACGGGCGTCCGGGGCCGGCTCGGCACCGGTGCGGGACGCGGGCCCCGCCGCCGCGACGAACTCCAGCGAGCAGCACGCCAGCGCCACGTCGAGCACGTGCAGCGACGCGTCGCCGTACCAGTCGAGCCAGCGCACGACGCCACGCTACGTCGTGGGGGTCGGGCGGCGGGCCGGGCGGCAGGGTGAGCGAACTCATGCCGTCGACGGCCTTCCAGCGCGTGAGCGACCCCGGATCGCGGTTAGGGCGCCCTTATCATGGACGACGGTCCTGAGCCAGGACCCGGGACGCCACAGACCCGGGAGACGCCACCGTGGATCGCGCGGCGGCGAGGCCATCCAGGGGACTCATCCGCAGACGGGTGCGGTCCCGAACCCTGGCTCGTACGACCAGACGAGGAAGGCTCTGCCCCTATGAACTCCGCCGGCACGCACGCCCATGGCTGAGGTCCGCACGCTCGACCGCGTCGTCATCCGGTTCGCCGGCGACTCCGGCGACGGCATGCAGCTCACCGGTGACCGGTTCACCGCCGACTCGGCGGTGTTCGGCAACGACATCTCGACGCTGCCGAACTTCCCCGCCGAGATCCGCGCACCCGCGGGCACGCTGCCCGGGGTGTCGAGCTTCCAGCTGCACTTCGCCAACTACGACATCATGACGCCGGGCGACCGGCCCGACGTGCTCGTCGCGATGAACCCGGCCGCGCTCAAGGCGAACATCGCCGACCTGCCCCGCGGCGGGTTGATCATCGCCGACACCGCGGACTTCACCACCCGGAACCTGGCCAAGGTCGGCTACGCCGCCAACCCGCTGGAGAACGGCTCGCTGGCCGACTACCAGCTGCACGCCCTCGACCTGACGGGCATGACGGTCGCCGCGGTCAAGGAGTTCGGGCTGTCGCGCAAGGACGCGTCCCGGGCCAAGAACATGTTCGCCCTGGGTCTGCTGTCGTGGCTCTACCACCGCCCGACCGAGGGCACGCTGAGCTTCCTCACGACCAAGTTCGCGAACAAGCCCGCGATCCGCGACGCCAACGTCACCGCGTTCAAGACCGGCTACGCCTTCGGCGAGACGACCGAGGTCTTCGCGGTCTCGTACGAGGTCGCCCCCGCCCCGATGCCCGAGGGCCGCTACCGCCAGATCAACGGCAACCTCGCCCTCGCGCTCGGCCTGGTCACCGCCGCCCGCAAGTCGGGGCTGCCGATGTTCCTCGGCAGCTACCCGATCACCCCCGCGAGCGACATCCTCCACGAGCTGAGCAAGCACAAGCGCTTCGGCGTGACGACGTTCCAGGCCGAGGACGAGATCGCCGGCGTCGGCGCCGCGCTGGGCGCGAGCTTTGCCGGCCACCTCGGCGTCACGACGACGTCCGGCCCGGGCATGGCCCTCAAGGCCGAGACGATCGGGCTCGCCGTCATGACGGAGCTGCCGCTGGTCGTCATCGACGTGCAGCGCGCCGGCCCGAGCACCGGCATGCCGACCAAGACCGAGCAGGCCGACCTGCTGCAGGTGATGTACGGGCGCAACGGCGAGTCGCCGGTCCCGGTCCTCGCGCCCTCGACCCCGGCCGACTGCTTCGACACCGCGATCGAGGCCGTCCGGATCGCGGTGAAGTACCGCACGCCCGTGATCGTGCTCTCCGACGGCTACATCGCCAACGGCGCCGAGCCGTGGCAGGTCCCCGACGTCGCCGCGATCCCGACGATCGACCCGGGCTTCGCGACCGGGCCGAACGCGACGGACGCCGCCGGGAAGCCCCTGTTCCTGCCCTACCGGCGCGACGAGGAGACCCTGGCCCGGCCGTGGGCGGTCCCCGGCACCGCCGGCCTCCAGCACCGGATCGGCGGCATCGAGAAGGCGAAGGACACCGGCGCCGTCTCGTACGACCCGGCGAACCACGACGAGATGGTCCGCACCCGCCAGGCCAAGGTCGACGGCATCGTCCGCGACGTCCCCGACCTCGTCGTCGACGACCCGACGGGTCCGGACGGCACCCAGGCCCGCACGCTCGTGCTCGGCTGGGGCTCGACGTACGGCCCGATCGCCGCGGCCGTCCGCCGCGTGCGGAACACCGGCCGGCAGGTCGCGCAGGCCCACCTGCGCCACCTGAACCCGTTCCCGGCGAACCTCGGCGCGGTCCTGCGGTCGTACGACCGCGTCATCGTGCCCGAGATGAACCTCGGCCAGCTCGCCCTGCTGCTGCGCGGGCGCTACCTGGTCGACGTCCACAGCTACTCCCGCGTGCGCGGGCTGCCGATCTCGCTGAGCGAGCTCGCGCGCGACCTCGAGCTCGAGATCGACGCCCTGCCCGAGCCAGCACCCTTCGAAGGAGCGTTCGCGTGACCGCGATCGACACACCGACCAGCAGCAGTCCTGTCCTCCCGACCGGCCGTTCCGGCCTCGCCGGGGTCCCGCTCTCGCTGGAGCCGCTGACCCGCAAGGACTTCACCTCCGACCAGGAGGTCCGCTGGTGCCCCGGCTGCGGTGACTACGCCGTGCTGGCCGCGTTCCAGGGGTTCATGCCCGAGCTCGGCATCAAGAAGGAGAACACCGTCATCGTCTCGGGCATCGGCTGCTCCAGCCGGTTCCCGTACTACGTCGACTCCTACGGCATGCACTCGATCCACGGGCGCGCCACGGCGATCGCCACCGGGGTCGCGACCGCGCGCGAGGACGCCGCGGTGTTCGTCATCACCGGTGACGGCGACGCGCTGTCGATCGGCGGCAACCACCTGATCCACGCGCTGCGCCGCAACGTCAACGTGACGATCCTGCTGTTCAACAACCGGATCTACGGGCTGACCAAGGGTCAGTACTCGCCGACCTCCGAGCTCGGCAAGGTCACCAAGACCACGCCGTTCGGCTCGCTGGACAACCCGTTCAACCCGGTGTCGCTGGCCCTGGGCGCGGAGGCGACGTTCGTCGCGCGCACGATCGACTCCGACCGCAAGCACCTCACCTCGGTGCTGCGGGCGGCGGCCGAGCACCGCGGGACGTCGTTCGTCGAGATCTACCAGAACTGCCCGATCTTCAACGACGACGCCTTCGCCGCCGTGAAGGACCGCGACACCTCGGCCGACGCGATCATCCCGCTGACCCACGGCGAGCCGATCCGCTTCGGCGTCGAGGGCCGGCTCGGCGTCGTCCGGGACCCGCGCACCGGCGCCTTCTCGGTGGTCGACGTCGAGTCCGTCGGCGAGGACGCGCTCGTCGTCCACGACGCGCACGTCGAGGACCCGTCGTACGCCTTCGGCCTCTCGCGCCTCACCGACGCGGGCGTGCTGCACCGCGCCCCGATCGGGATCTTCCGCTCCGTCGACGCCCCGGCGTACGACGACCTCGCCCGCGAGCAGGTGGCGCTGGCGACCGCCGGCCGCGCGAACGACGACGCCGCTCTGCAGGACCTCGTGAACGGCGGCGACACCTGGATGGTCGACGGCGAGGAGGACTGACCCTCCGTTCCCCCACCAACCCACCTGGTCTCAGAAACCGCTGACTCCCGACCTGCCGCAGCAGCCAATCGTGGTCGGGAGTCAGCGTTTTCTCGGCGGTCGGGGTCTCGACGGGCAGCGCGCCGGACAGACCCGGCGAGCCCGGGGACCGGTGCCGGAGGAAGGGTGGGAGAACTTAGGCTGCCTTCGTGCCTCTCGCCCCCGAGCCCGCTGCTCCGACGAGCTCGGGCGGCGCCCCCGGGGACGACCTCGCGAGAGCCCGCGGGCGGCGGGGCATCGCGTACGGGCTGGCCGCGTACGGGCTGTGGGGCGTGGTCCCGCTCTTCTGGCCGCTGGTCGCGCAGGCCGGGTCGATCGAGATCCTGGCCCACCGGGTCGTCTGGTCGTTCCTCATCTCCGTCGTGCTCGTCACGACGACGGTGCGCCGCGGCTTCTGGACCCGGATGGCGAACCGCCGCACCCTGCTGATGCTCGGCGCCGCTGCCGCGATCGTCTCCGTGAACTGGGGCACCTACATCTGGTCGGTCAACCACGGCCACGTCGTCGAGACCGCGCTCGGCTACTACATCAACCCGATCCTCTCGATCCTGCTCGGCGTGGTCGTCCTGCGCGAGCGGCTCGGTCCGCTGCAGTGGGTCAGCGTCGGCCTTGCTGCGGCGGCGGTCGCGGTGCTGACGCTCGACTACGGCACGCTGCCCTGGATCGCCCTCGTGCTCGCGGTGAGCTTCGCCGCGTACGGGTTCATCAAGAAGCAGCTCGGGGCGGGCGCGGTCGACAGCCTGGCCGTCGAGTCGGCGCTGCTCACCCCGCTGGCGCTGGTCTACCTCGGCTGGCTCGAGGTCACCGGGCGCGGGGCGTTCGGGCAGGGCTGGGGCCTGAGCCTGCTGCTCGTCTGCACGGGGTTCATCACGCTCGTCCCGCTGCTCTTCTTCGCCTCCGCCGCCACCCGGCTGCCGCTCAGCACCCTCGGGCTGCTGCAGTACCTCGCGCCGACCCTGCAGTTCCTGCTCGGCATCGGCTACTTCCACGAGTCCATGTCGCCCGGGCGCTGGGTCGGCTTCGGGCTCGTCTGGCTGGCCCTCGTGATCATGACGACCGACGGTCTGCGGCGGGCCCGCCGGCAGCGGGTCGCGGACCGGACGGCGCGAGCGGCGCCGGCGCCGGTCTGAGCATCGGCCCGGAGGTCCCACCCACGCCCTCCCCGACCCGCGTCTCGGCGGCTTGGTAGGACAGGAGCATGAAGTTCCGCTACCTCGGCCGCTCCGGCCTCAAGATCTCCGAGATCACCTACGGCAACTGGCTCACGCACGGCTCCCAGGTCGAGAACGACACGGCCAAGCGGTGCGTCCAGGCGGCTCTCGACGCCGGGATCACCACCTTCGACACCGCCGACGTCTACGCCAACACCAAGGCCGAGACCGTGCTCGGCGAGGCCCTCAGCGGCACCCGGCGCGAGTCGGTCGAGATCTTCACCAAGGTCTACTTCCCGACCGGTCCCGGCGGGCCGAACGACTCGGGGCTGTCGCGCAAGCACGTGCTCGAGTCGATCGACGCCTCGCTGACGCGGCTCAAGACCGACCACGTCGACCTCTACCAGGCGCACCGCTACGACTTCGAGACCCCGCTCGAGGAGACGATGCAGGCGTTCGCCGACGTCGTCCGCGCGGGCAAGGCTCTCTACGTCGGCGTGAGCGAGTGGACGGCCGACCAGCTGCGCGACGCGCACGCGCTCGCCACCGACCTCGGGGTGCAGCTGATCTCCAACCAGCCCCAGTACTCGATGCTCTGGCGGGTGATCGAGACCGAGGTCGTGCCGACGAGCGAGGAGCTCGGCGTCGGCCAGATCGTCTGGTCCCCGATCGCCCAGGGCGTGCTGACCGGCAAGTACGCGCCGGGCCAGCCGCTGCCCGAGGGCTCGCGGGCGACCGACGAGAAGGGCGGCGCCGACATGATCGGCAGCTTCATGAACGACCGCGTCCTGTCGGCGGTCCAGGAGCTGAAGCCCGTCGCCTCCGACCTCGGCCTGTCGATGGCCCAGCTCGCCGTGGCCTGGGTGCTGCAGAACGACAACGTCTCCGCCGCGATCATCGGGGCGTCGAAGCCCGAGCAGGTCGTCGACAACGTCGGCGCCAGCGGCGTCACGCTCGACGCCGACGTCCTGGCGCGGATCGACGAGGTCCTCGGCGACCTGCCCGAGACCGACCCGGCCAAGACGCAGTCCCCGGAGTCTCGCCCGAGCTGACCGACGAAAGGGAGGGCGCCGCGCCCGGCACGCAAGAGCTGGCGCGGCAACCCACCCCTCGCGCAGACCTAACCGCCGTAGTTGGCGCGGATCCGCTGCTGCAGGAAGTCGCCGGCCGTGACCGGGTCCCACGCACCGGAAGGGCTCTCCATCACGGCGTCGGTGTTGGCCTGCGCGAAGAAGGCCATGCTGTAGCGCGGACCCTGGTCCTCACCGGGGCGCGGGCCGCGGACCCGGTGGAAGTTCGACGGCAGCCGGTCGTCGCTCCAGCGCATCAGCATGTCCCCGATGTTGCAGGTGATCACGTCGCCGGCCGGGGTGACGGGCGTCCAGGCCTCGCTCTCCAGCTCCGCGCCGGGCAGCACCTGCAGGCCACCCTGCCCCTCCCGCTGGAACAGCAGCGTCAGGCAGTCGAAGTCGGTGTGCGCGCCCGCGCGCCACGCCCCGACCTGGTCGCGCAGCTCGGCCGGCACCGCGAAGTAGTGCAGCATCCGCAGCGTGCTCTGGTAGGTCGGCGAAGACGGGTCGTGCGCCCGGGCGAAGAAGTCACGCTCGAGGCCGAGCCGGTCGGCGAAGCACGACAGGATCTGCATCGCGACGGTCCAGCACCGCGCCTCGAACGTCGCGACGGTGGTGGCGAACCCCGAGAGGTCGTCCTCGCTCGGCAGCAGCCCCGCCATCCGCGGCGCCGTGTACTGGTAGGACTCCTTCGAGTCCGGGACCTTGATGGACGGGCGCACCTGCGACTGGTACTCCCAGCCCGCGTTGAGCGCCTTCTGCAACGCGAACCGCTCCTTCGTCGCCATCGGCAGCGCGAAGAACCGCTCGGCGGCGGCGAAGGCCTCGGCGACGTCAGCGAGGTCGATGCCGTGGTTCTCGACCTGGAAGAAGCCGATCTCGGTCGCGGCGCTCCACAGCTGCTCGGTGATGTCGGCCCGGCGGACCTCGAAGTCGGACAGGTCGATGCGCCGTACGGGCCGGCTGCCGGTCTCGGTCCCGGCACCGCCGATCCGGCGCTCGCGCTCGATCTCGGTGGAGGTGCTGGCGGTCGTCGTGGTCATGGGCGTTCCTCCGGGTGGGTGCTCCGCCCTGCGTTTCTCATCGCTCCGGAGCCAGGGCCGACTCTGCCGGATGGCGGCACGAGCCGCCAGTGTCTACATGTAATAAGTGCGTTACGGCCCCTGGTGGCGCGGCACTGCATGCGGCACCCCCGCAGGGGGACCTAGAGTGCACGCTACGTACCAGGACGGTCGAGAACGAGGTGGAGCGTGGCAGCACCCGTCGGCGTGGCCCGGGCCCAGGAGGCCACCAGCCTGCTGGGGTCCTCGGTGTACGAGCGGCTCCGGGACCGGGTCCTGTCCGGAGCGTTGGCTCCCGGGCAGCCGCTCAGCGTCCCACGCCTCGCCGGCGAGCTCGAGGTCAGCCGCAGCCCCGTCCGGGAGGCCGTGCAGCAGCTGATCCACGACGGCCTGGCCGTGCACGTCCCCTTCGCCGGAGCGACCGTCACGACGACCGACGTGGACGACGTGCGTGCCCTGTTCCGGGTCCGTGAGGTGCTGGACGGGCTGGCCGCGCAGGAGGCCGCCGCACTGGTGGGCCCGGCCGAGCTGCAGGTGATGCACGAGGTGCTCGACCGTCAGCGCGACAACCTCGGGCGGGCCACCGACCGGGCACGCGACAGCGCCCTCGACCTCGAGCTCCACCGGCTGGTGCGCGCCGCGGCCCGGAACGTCCCGTTGACCAAGGCCCTGGAACGGATCGAGGCGATCGGCCACCTGCACTCCTCGTCGATGTGGGAGCTCGAGCTGAACCGCCGGCTCGCCGTCACCGAGCACGAGGCCATCCTGTCCGCGGTCGAGGCCGGCGACGCCCGGCGGGCGCGCGACGCGGCCGAGTCCCACGTGGCCGCCCTGCTCGTCCGGATGACCCGCTCGTGAGCGGGCCCGGCGTCTCCCTCGCCCAACTGGCCGGAGTGGTGAACGGGCTGGTGCCGGACGGTCGTACGGTCGACCTCACCTTTGCCGACGGTCTCGTGACCGCGGTGCACCCGGCCGGTCGGTCCGGTCCCGCCAGCGAGGACGTCCTCGACCTCGAGGGCCGGCTCCTGCTGCCGGCTGGCGTCGAGCCGCACACCCACCTCGACAAGGCCCTGTCCTTCGATGCGATCCGCCCGACGTACGGCGGGCTGGCGGACGGGATCCGGCAGTGGCAGGCGTACGCCCGCACGATCGACGAGGACGACTTCGTCCGTCGCGGCACTGCGGCGGTGCTCGAGCTCCTCGCGAACGGGGTCACGGCGGTCCGGACCCACGCCGAGGTGTTCGCGTCCGACGACCCGCTGGTCAGCGTCCGCGCGATGGTCAGGGTCCGCGAGGCGCTGACGGGGCTGGTCGACCTCGAGATCGTCGTGCTGGCCAAGCCCGACGTCCCCGACGACCTGGTGACGGAGTCCGTCCGCCTCGGCGCGGACCTGGTCGGTGGCTCGCCGCACAACACGCCCGACCCGCAGGCCGACCTCGTCCGGCTGCTGACGATCGCGCGTAGGACGGGCGTCGGGATCGACATCCACGCCGACGAGCGTCTGGACCCGACCTCCCTGACCGTCCGCGACCTGGCCGCGGCCGTGTCCCGGGAGCCGCTCGCAGGCACCGTCACGGCCGGGCACTGCGTGAGCCTGGGCGTGATCGCGGAGCCGTTGCGCAGCACGGTGGCCGCCGAGCTCGCCGCCGCCGGGGTGGGCGTCGTGGCCTGCCCGGTGACGAACCTCTACCTCCAGGGCCGCGACCACCCGGTCGGGATGCCGCGCGGGCTGACGGCGACCCGCGCGCTCCTGGACGCCGGGGTGACCCTGGCGGGGGCCGGCGACAACATCCGCGACCCCCTCAACCCCGTCGGTGCCGCGGACCACCTGGCGACGGCCGCGCTGATGGTGGCGGCCGGGCACCTCACCGTCGAGGAGGCCCTCGCCTCGGTGACGTCCGCGGGGCGCGCGGTCATGGGCCTGCGGCCCGCGGGACCGTTCGTCGGCGGCGCGGCCGACCTGCTCGCGGTCCGGGCCACCTCGGTGGACGACGCGGTGTCCCGGCTGATGCACGACCGGCTGGTCATCCACGCGGGCGCCCTGGTCTCCCGCCGCACGAGCGAGCTGACGACCGCCGCCCCGGCCTGAGCGCTGCCTACCCCCGCCGCCACGTCCGCTGCCCAACCCCGCTGCCCACCCCCGCTGCCCACCCCCCGAAGGAAATGCTGACTCCGGGCGGCTCTGAGCTCTCACCGGTGGTCGGGAGTCAGCGGTTTCTTCGTGGGAGGGGTGGAGGACGGACAGCGTCGGCGCGAGGAGAACAGCTCAGCGCTTGCCGGCGTTGGGTCCCCAGGCCGCGAGGGCTGCGGTCTCGAGGACGGAGGCGACCGCGTACGCGACCAGCGAGGTGGTCACCGAGACGACGACGATGGACCACACCCCGCTGAAGTTCCCGCTGCCCTTGTAGGCGTTCAGCACACCGCCGAGACCGGTGAAGCCGGTCAGCCACTCGGCCAGCATCGCCCCGACGATGGCACCGGGGACCGAGATCCGGATCGAGGCGAACACGGCCGGCAGCGCCGAGGGCAGCCGCACCATGACGAGGGTCTTCAGGTCGCCGCCCCCGTTGACCTTGATCAGGTCGAGCGCGAGCGGCGAGGCGGAGTTGAGACCCAGCACCACGTTCACCAGCACCGGGAACAGCACCACGATGGCCACGATCACGACGATCCCGAGCTTGCCCTGGCCGAACATCAAGATCAGCACCGGCGCCATGGCGACCAGCGGGACCGATCGCAGCAGCATCGCGATGGGCATGAACGCGAACTCGAACGGCTTGACGATCGTGAACGAGGCGGCGATGGCGACCGCGACGACCATGCCACCGACGAAGCCGATCGCCGCGTTGCCCAGGGTCACGGCCCAGGCGTGCAGCAGGTCGAGCCGTGCGGTCTCCGCCGAGATCGACTTGGGCCGGACCCGACCGACGGCCCCGTCGTCGAAGAGGTAGCCGTAGACGTCGCGAGGCGACTTGCCGACGAAGCTCGAGACGTCGAACGCCTTCAGCAGGACGATCCAGATCACCGTCAGCAGCACGAGCGCCAGCAGCACCACGAGGACCGAGACCCCGACGCGACGGAGCACGGCCGAGGCGACCGCCCGGTTGGAGACGGTCTCGGCGAGCGGCGCACCGGGCGCGGCGGTCATGGTCGCGGCGCTCACGGCCGGCCTCCTGTCGTGGTGCCCGACGACCAGGGCGTGACGAGCCGGCCGACCAGCCCGATCAGGAAGTACCCCAGGCCGGCGACGGCCCCGGAGATCAGGGCCAGGTACCACAGCAGCGGCCCGTCGGCGTTGGACTGAGCCGCGATGAGGGCCCGTCCGAGGCTCGCGTCACCGCCGCTGCCCAGGTACTCGGCCAGCACCGCTCCCAGGAAGGCCGCCGGAGCGGCGATCTTGAGCGCGGCGAAGAGCGGCGGCAGCGCAGAGATCAGCTGGACCTTGCGCAGGGCCGTGAGCCTGGTGCCCCCGTACGCCATGATCACGTCCATGCTCGTCCGCGGTGCCGCTCGCAGCCCGAGCAGGGCGCCGACGACCGTCGTGAAGAACACGCTCAAGGCCGCCAGCACGATGGACGGCGCCTCCAGCTTGTTCATCCGCACGGCGACGATCACCAGGATCGGCCCGATCGCGACCAGCGGCAGGCAGTACGTGACGATCGCGAGCTGGGTGGCGACGGCCTCGACCTTCGGGACGAGCAGCACGACGGCAGCGACCAGCAGCGCGGCCAGGTTGCCCCACAGGAAGCCCAGCGCCGCCGGGGGCACGGTGCCGCCCAGGTTGTGCAGCGTGTCCGACCAGGTGCTGGCCGAGAACAGGTAGGCGAACACCTGGGGCGGGTGCGGGATGGCCTGGCTGCGCTGGAAGAGCACCAGGGAAGCGACCCACCAGATCACGAGGATCGCGACCACCCCGGTCACCGCGCCGGCCCAGGTCGGCATCTGGTCGATGCGGTCCCGCAGCCGGACCCGCTCGGCGGAGGCCGGCGTCAGGACGGTCCCGGTCACTCCGCCGCCCCGCCCCGCCCGAAGAGCACCTCGGAGAGCTGGTCGGCGTACGCGTGGAACTCAGGGCTCCGCATCATGTCGGGCGTCCGCGGTCGGGGAAGGTCGATGTCGACGACCTCGACGACCCGGCCCGGACGCGGGCTCATCACCGCCACGACGTCGGAGAGGAAGACTGCCTCGGAGATGCCGTGCGTGACCATCAGCGTCGTCGCCGGCTTCTCGGTCCAGATCCGCAGCAGCTCGACGTTCAGCCGCTGGCGGGTCATGTCGTCGAGCGCGCCGAACGGCTCGTCGAGGAGCATGACGGACGGCTGCACCACCAGGCAGCGCGCGATCGCCACCCGCTGACGCATCCCGCCGGAGAGCTGGGCCGGCTTGGCCTTCTCGAAGCCCTGCAGCCCGACCAGCGCGATCAGGTCGTCGATCAGTCCCGGCTCGGGCCGGATCCCGGCCACCTCGAGGGGCACCCGGATGTTCGACGCCACCGAGCGCCACGGCAGGAGCGCCGCGTCCTGGAACGCGATCCCGAGCTGGTGGGCCCGCTGCATCTCGTAGGTGGAGAGGCCGTTGACCAGCGCCTCCCCGCCGGTCGGCTTCTCCAGCCCTGCGAGGATCCGGAGGATCGTGGACTTGCCGCAGCCCGACGGCCCCAGGAGCGACAGGAACGAGCCCTTCGTCGTGCCCAGGTCGGTCGGCGCGAGCGCCTGCACGGACTTCCGGCCCAGCGTGAACGTCTTGCTCAGGCCCTGGATGTTCAGCCCGCTGGCCGACCCGGGGTTGCCGGCCGGGTCCCGGGTGGCGTGCGGCAGGTGGGCCGGCAGCCCGGCCGTGGTCTGCTCCGTCTCGAGCGTCATGAGGTCACCTCGGGTCCTGGGCCGGCGGTGCTGGCCGGCAGCGGGTTGAGCGGTCCGGCTCTAGGAGCCGACGATCAGGCTCGGGTCGGCGGCGTAGATCTCCTTGATGATGCTGAGATCGAACAGGTCGGCCACGGCGATCTCGACGCCCACGTTCTTGATCGCACCGATGATCTGCGTCTGCAGGTCGTCGGTGAGGGTGAAGACACCGTTCTTCTTCGTGTCGTCGGTGAAGATCAGGAGGTCCTGCGCGGTGATCTCCTCGACCTGCTCCGCGAGCTTGAGCCCCAGGCCCTTGCCGTACGTGTCGACCGTGAGCTGGGCCGCCGCGTTCAGGTCGGCGTGCACCGCGTTCCAGCCCTTGATCTCAGCGATCAGGAAGGCCTTGACCATGTCGCGCTTGCTGTCCAGCGTGTCCTGGGTGACCGCGATGGTCTCGGCCGTCAGCGGCAGGCCGTTGTCGGCGAACGCGAGGACGACGGGGGTGAAACCCTCGCCCGCGACGAGGAACGGCTCGTTCGTCACGTAGGCGATGATGCCGTCGACCTTGTTCTCCGTCAGGATCTTCGGGTCGTATCCGACGGTCTGGGTCTTGATCGTCGACGGGTCGATGTTGTTGGCCTTGATGAACCCGTTGTAGATCACGTTGTTCGCCCCCGGCTGGATGCCGATGGTCTTGCCGGCGAGGTCGGCGATCGTGGCGATCGGCTTGCCCTCCTTCAGCGACAGGATGCAGAAGGGGTTCTTCTGGTACGTCGAGGCGATCACCTTGAGCGGCGCGCCCTGGTCGGAGATGTAGCGGGCGGTGGCGTCGGGCGAGGAGAGGCCGAACTGGACCGCGCCGCTGGCGACCAGCGCGTCGGCGCTGTCCACGGGACCCGTCTTGAGCGTCACGGTGCCGAAGCCCGCGTCGGTGTAGTAGCCCTTCGAGTCCGCGAGGTACTCGCCGGCGAACTCGATGTTCTTGATCCAGGAGAGCTGGATGGTGGCGTCGCCGTACGTCCCGGCCGCGACCGAGCTGGGCGCGGCGGCCGCGCTGCTGCTGCTGGTGGAGCTGCCCGGCGAGGCGGTGCCCCCGCACGCCGCGAGGGCGCCGAGGCCGAGCGCGCCCACCCCCGTCGAGGTGAGGAAGCTCCGGCGGGTGGACGTCGAGGTGAACCAGGACACGAGGCCTCCAGGGGCGGTAGTACGTCAGGGTGCGTCAGTCAGAGCAACGACAGGGCGTCCTCCCGGACGCCCCGTCACGGTCTCAGGCCGGCTTGGCGGCGCCGTGACGACCAGGTGACGACGAGGTTTCGACGGCGCCCGAGGAAGTTCTGCGGACCGGCTGCGGAGGCAGGCAGAACCGCCCCCGACGGCCCGCCCGAGTCCTAGAGTGTCGCCTGCCAGAGACGGAGCGAGAAGGCAGCGAGCAGATGAGCCAACCACCGCAGGGCGGGGACCCGCAGCAGGGACGACCGCAGCAGGGACCGCCGCAGCAGGGGCCGCCGCAGCAGGGGCCGCCGCAGAACGGTCCGTACGGACCGCCGCCGCAGGGCGCGCTACCCGCAGCAGCCCTACCCGCAGCACCCGTACGCCCAGCCCGCCTACCCGCCGCAGCAGGGCGGCTACGTCGGGCCGGCCGGACCCGGGGAGCCCGGCGGAGCGTACGCGCCCTACGGGCCCGGACCGGGTCAGCCGCCCCAGCAGGCGCCGCAGAAGAAGCGCACCGGGCTGTTCGTGCTCATCGGCGCCGGTGCGCTCGCCCTGGTCCTGGCCGTGGTCGCCGTGGCTGGGAACCGCGCGCCGACGGCCGAGTCGACGCAAGCAGGCGCGGCGCCGAGCAGCGCAGCTCCCACCACCGGTTCTGACGCCGTCCTCGGCTTCCTGAACGCGGTGGCGGCGTCGGACGCCGAGCGGGCTCTCGCGTACGTGGAGGAGGTGCCGGCCGACCGGTCCCTGCTGACCGACGCGGTCCTGAAGGCCTCCTCCGAGCTGGCGCCGATGACGGAGATCTCGATCCCGACGAGCAACCAGGACCCGAACCGGATCGACGCCACCTTCAAGCTCGGGGGACGGACGCACACGCGTCCCTTCAACGTCATCGAGGTCGACGGCACCTGGAAGGTCTCGGACGGCGTCACCGACCTCGACGTCAGCTACCGCCAGGAGCCGACCCTGCCGATGATCGTGAACGGGGTGCGGGTCACGGCGAGCTCCCTGTCCCTGGCACCCGGCACCTACGCGTTCACCACCGGCTCGAGGTGGGTCTCCTGGGGCACCAGCAACCAGACCGTGGTGGCCGACGAGTACCCCCTGATCTCGAGCAAGATCGAGCCCACGCTGACCAAGGCAGGCAGCGAGGCCGTGGTCTCGAAGACCAAGAAGGCCTTCAACAGCTGCCTGGCCCAGCACAAGCTCCGGCCCTCGGGCTGCCCGAACCGGCTCTCCGACACCAACGGGATCAAGGTCAAGGAGAGCACCGTCCGCTGGCGGGTGACCAAGGACCCGTTCCGCAACGCCAAGATCTCTCTCGACAGCAGCGACCCGACGTCTGCGGAGGGCTCCTTCTACCCGGACTACCGGATCAAGTTCACGGGAACCAAGGACGGCTCCACCGGGACGGTCGACAGCGACGTCATCGGGCTGACCTCGTTCGAGACGGTGGCCGACCTGTCGAAGGCGGAGGTGACGGTCAAGATCGGCTGAGGCCCACGTCGGCAAGCCTCAGTAGCATCGGCCGGGTGACGCAGACCGCCGACGAGACCGTGCCCGCCCTCGACTTCTCCGACTTCGACGACTCCGTCCGCGTGCAGGACGACCTCTACCGCCACGTCAACGGCCGCTGGATCGCCGGGACCGACATCGCCGAGGACAAGTCGATGGCCGGGGCGTTCGTCGAGCTGCGCGACGCGGCCGAGGCCGCGGTCCGCGACATCATCACGACCCTCGAGCCGGGAGCACCCGGGAGCGAGGCGCAGAAGATCGCCGACCTCTACGCGAGCTTCATGGACGCCGACGCCGTCGAGGCGGCGGGCGCCGAGCCCCTGGCGGAGCCGCTCGCCGCGATCGCGGCCGTGGCCGACGTCGACGGCCTCCTCCGACTGGTCGGGCGCCACACCGGGCTCGGCGTCCGGGGACTGCTCGACATCGAGGCCGAGTCCGACCCGGGCGACCCGACACGCTGCGTGATGTTCGTGGGGCAGGGCGGGCTCGGGCTGCCCGACGAGGAGTACTACCGCCTCCCCGCGTACGCGGACATCCGCGCCGCCTACCGCACCCACGTCGCCGGCTCGCTGGCGCTGGCCGGGTTCGCGGACGCGGAGGCGCAGGCCGACGCGGTCCTCGAGCTGGAGACGGCCGTCGCGGCCTGCCACTGGGACAAGGTCCGCACCCGGGACCTGCGCGCGATGTACAACCTGATGCCGCTGGCCGGGTTCGAGGCGTCGGCCCCCGGCCTGCCCTTCGCCTCCTGGCTGGCGGGGCTCGGCGTCCCCGAGGCCGCCGTGGGCGAGCTCGTCGTGACCCAGCCGTCGTTCTTCACCGACGTCGCTGCCCTGCTGACCGAGGACCGGCTCCCGGCGTGGCGCTCGTGGGCGGCGTGGAGCCTGGTGTCGTCGCGCTCGCCGTACCTCTCCGCGGCCTTCGTGCAGGAGCGCTTCGGCTTCTACGGCACGGTGCTCTCGGGCACCCCGGCGCTCAAGGAGCGCTGGAAGCGTGGCGTCGACCTCGTCGAGGGAGCGCTGGGCGAGGCGGTCGGCCGGGTCTACGTCGAGCGGCACTTCTCGAGCGTGGCGAAGGAGCGGATGGACGTCCTCGTCGCGAACCTGATCGAGGCCTACCGGCGCTCGATCGACGACCTCGACTGGATGACCGAGGAGACCAAGGAGCGCGCCCTCGACAAGCTGGCGAAGTTCCGGACCAAGATCGGCTACCCGACGCGCTGGCGCGACTACGGCACGCTCGAGATCGTCCCCGGCGACCTCCTGGGCAACGTCGAGCGGGCGACCGCGTTCGAGCTGCAGCGCAGCATCGCCAAGATCGGTGCCCCGGTCGACCGCGAGGAGTGGCTGATGACGCCGCAGACGGTCAACGCCTACTACCACCCGCTGCGCAACGAGATCGTCTTCCCCGCGGCCATCCTGCAGCCGCCGTTCTTCAACGAGCACGCGGACGACGCCGTCAACTACGGCGGCATCGGCGCGGTCATCGGCCACGAGATCGGGCACGGCTTCGACGACCAGGGTTCGACCTGCGACGGCGACGGCCGCCTGCAGAACTGGTGGACCGACGCCGATCGCCAGGCCTTCGAGGAGCGCACCTCGGTGCTCGTCGCGCAGTACGACGCGCTGAGCCCGGCGCAGGCGCCCGACATGCACGTCAACGGCTCCCTCACCATCGGGGAGAACATCGGCGACCTGGGCGGGCTGTCCATCGCCTTCCTCGCGCACAGGATCGCGCAGGACGCGCAGACGCCCGACGGGGAGACCGACGGGCTCACCCCCGAGCAGCGGCTCTTCCTGTCGTGGGCCGCCGTGTGGCAGACCAAGTCCCGCGAAGAGCTCGTCCGCCAGCGGCTGGCGACCGACCCGCACTCGCCGCCGGAGTTCCGTTGCAACCAGATCGTCCGCAACGTCGACGCCTTCTACGCCGCCTTCGACGTCCACGAGGGCGACGACCTGTGGCTCGACGCCGACTCGCGCGTCAGCATCTGGTGACCCCGTGACGCCCCCCGCGGGACCCGCGCTGCCCTGGCGCTGGTCCGTCGTCGCCGTGCAGGACCTGGCGGCGGCCGTACGGCGGGCGGCCGGTGAGGCGCGCCCGGCCGTGGTGGCGGTGAACGGGCACAGCTCGAGCGGGAAGTCGACCCTCGCGCCCCGGCTCGCCGCCGCCCTGCCGGACGCCGCGGTGCTGCACACCGACGACATCGCGTGGAACCACGGCGTCTTCGCCTGGGACGCGCTGCTCCGCGAGGACGTGCTGCCGACCGTACGGGCGGGCGACCCGCTCGACTACCGACCACCGGGCTGGGTGCGGCTCGGGCGGGAGGGTTCCGTGGGGCTGCCGGCCGGGCTGCAGCTCCTGGTCGTCGAGGGCGTGGGGGCGAGCCAGCCGTCGGTCGCCGACCTGCTCGACGTCGTCGTCTGGGTCGAGACCGACGAACCGACCCGCCTCGCCCGCGACGTGGTCCGCGTGGTCGAGCAGGGCGAGACGACGCCGGAGGAGTACACCTCCTGGATGGCGCAGGAGAACGCGTACGTCACCGCGACGCGCCCCTGGGAGGCCGCGACGTTCGTCGTGCACGGCGGGGACCTGCTCGCCCACGGCGCCGACGAGGTCGTCGTGGCCGGCTGGGGTGCGCTGGCCTAGATTGCCGCGCATGGAGGCACTCCGCGGCGTACTCGGGCTGGCCCTGCTGCTGGGGGTCGCGCTGCTCGCGTCCCGGGACCGCCGGGGCATCCGCTGGCGCACGGTGGGGGTGGCACTCGCGCTGCAGGTGGTGTTCGCGTTCCTGGTGCTGCGCACGCGTCCCGGCCAGGCCGTCCTGAACTTCCTCTCGCGCCAGGTCGAGACGCTGATCGGGTTCACGCAGAGCGGCACCGACTTCGTCTTCGGCCCGCTGGCGCAGGTCGGGGCACCGAACGGCGTGGCCTTCGCCCTGCAGGTGCTCCCGGTGATCATCTTCCTGGGCGCCCTGATCTACCTCCTCCTCTACCTCCGCGTCATCCAGGTCGCGACCCACTACGTCGGCGGCGCCATCGGGCGTCTGCTCGAGGTCAGCAAGGTCGAGTCGATGTACGCCGCCGTGGTCGTCTTCCTCGGGATGTCCGAGGCTCCGCTCCTGATCAGCCCGTACCTGAAGCGGCTGACCGCGGCGCAGCTGTTCACGGTGGTCACGGCCGGCCTCACGGCGGCGTCCGGCTCGACGCTGATCGGCTACGCCCTGCTGGGGGCGCCGCTGCCCTACCTGCTCGCCGCCACCGTGATGAACGCACCGGCCGCGCTGGTGATGGCGAAGATCATCTGGCCGGACACGGTGCAGGAACGGGTCGAGCCCGCCGCGGAGGGCACGGACCAGCCCGAGGAGACGGCGGACGCGAGCGGGGACTTCGACGTCCGCGACGTCCGCGACACCGAGTCGGCCAACGTGATCGACGCCCTGGCCCGCGGTGCGCTCGCCGGGGGTCGGGTCGCCGTCACCATCGCCTGCCTGCTGATCGCCTTCGTGGCCCTGATCGCCCTGGCCAACGGCATCGTCGGCGGGGTGGCCGGCCTCTTCGGCGTCGAGGGACTGACCTTCCAGCGGCTCCTCGGCTACGCCCTGGCCCCGGTCGCCTGGCTGCTCGGCGTGCCGTGGTCGGAGTCGGTGCAGGCCGGGCAGTACATCGGCATCAAGACGGTGCTCAACGAGTTCGTCGCGTACGGCGAGTTCGGTCAGCAGGCCGCGAACCTCTCCCCCGTCACCGTGGTCGTGGTCAGCTTCGCCCTCGCGGGGTTCGCGAACCTCGGCTCGATCGCCATCGCCATCGGCGCCCTCGGCAGCCTGCGCGCCCAGGTGCGCGGCTTCGTGGCCCGGGTCGGCGTCCGCGCCCTGCTGGCGGCCACGCTCGCGAACCTCGCCAACGCGGCCATCGCCGGCCTCGTCTTCGCCCGCTGAGCGACCCCGCCCCGACGCACCGCACCGCACCGCACCGCACCCTCCGGTCGCCGCCAGTCCCCGTCGCCCCGCCGCCCGGCCCGATTGTCGGTTTCCCATGATCTCTTGGGACTCCTGCACCTCCCTCGGCAGATCTGGCGAGGGAGGTGCAGGTCTGCCGTGAGGAGCTCGTCCACAGGCGGCTCCGCCGCTCGACGAGAGCTGTGGAAAACCCCGACGCCGGCCGTGGCGTCGACCAGGCTGGCGCGATGGATCTGCCGGGAAGTCTCATGCTCATGAACGGCGGCGTCTTCAGCCGGGCGCAGGTCCTCGCGCTGGGCGAGAGCGACCGCAGTCTCGCGCACGCCGTCCGGGCCGGCGAGCTCGTACGGCTGCGTCACGGGGCGTACGTGCGCGCGTCGGACCTCGCCGCGAGGGACGAACGCGGGCGTCACCTGCTGCTGGCCCGCGCCGTCCTCGCCGGACAGCGTGGGCGCGTGGCCCTGGCCGGCCCGTCGGCCGCGCTCCTGCAGGGCTACACGGTGTGGGGCCACGACCTCTCCCTGGTCCATCTCGTCCGCCTCGACTCCGGGGCCGGCCGACGCGAGGCGGGAGTCGTCCACCACCTCGCCGCCGATGGGGAGACCGAGCTGGAGGTCCTTGAGGGCCTGCTCACCGTCGGACCCTGCGAGGCCGTCTGGCAGGTGGCGGTGCTCTCGACCCTGGAGTCTGCCGTCGTGACGGCGGACTCCGCCCTGCACCTGGCGCCCGAGATGGCGGCCCCGTTGCACGAGCTCGGGCGACGGCGAGTCCGACACCCTCGCTCGCGGCGCGCCCGGTTCGCGCTGCACCTCGCCCGCGCCGGGTCGGAGTCGCCGGGCGAATCGCTCACCAGGGTCGCCTGCTTCCGGCACGGTATCCCGGAGCCCGACCTGCAGCACGACGTCGTGAGCGAGGACGGTCGCCTGCTCGGCCGCTCCGACTTCTACTGGTCGAGGTCGAGACACCTCGGCGAGTTCGACGGCAAGATCAAGTACGAGAGGTTCCTGCGACCCGGCGAGACGTCCAGCCACGCCGTCGTCCGGGAGAAGAAGCGCGAGGACAAGATGCGGTCGACCGGCAAGGGCATGTCGCGCTTCGTCTGGAGCGAGGTGCTGCCCGAGCTCGCGGGTCGCAGGATGGCCGAGCTCGCCCAGGAGCTCGAGCGCTCACGCGTGCTGTACGTACGCGGCGGTCGTCCCAGCTGAAGTGGAGCTCTGCACCTCGCACGGGACCTCTGCACACCTCGGGGCAAATCTGCCGAGAGAAGTGCCGGAGTCCCATGACCTCTTGGGAAACCGGCACCCCCGAGCGACCAGACCAGGGGCAGGGGGGTCAGACCGTACGGCTGACGACCGTGTCGCAGAGCTCCTCGAGCGAGGCGCGGGCGGGACCGGCCGGCAGCCCGTCGAGCATCAGCCGCGCCGACTCGGCCCGACGGCGGACCTCGGCCCGGGCCTCGTCGATGCTGCGGTGGCGCCGGAGCAGCGCCAGGGCCTCGGCGAGGTCGTCGTCGGAGGTGAGGTCGGAGTCCAGGAGGGCGAGCAGCCGGGCGTCCGCCGGGTCGGTCGAGGCCCGCGCCAGCAGGGTCGGCAGCGTGGGGATGCCCTCGCGCAGGTCGGTGCCCGGGGTCTTGCCGGTGTCGTCGCTGGTGATGTCGATGATGTCGTCGCTCAGCTGGAAGACGACGCCGATCTGCTCGCCGAACTCCGCCATCGTGCGCTGCTGCTCCGGGGTGGCGCCGGCGAGCTTGGCGCCGAAGAGCGCCGACGTCGCGATCAGCGAGCCCGTCTTGTCGGCGACGACCTTCAGGTAGTGCTGGAGCCGGTCCTGGCCCGCGGCCGGACCGACCGTCTCGGCGATCTGGCCCTGGACGAGCCGGGCGAACGTCCGCGCCTGCAGCCGGACGAACTCCGGCCCGAGGTCGGCGACGAGGTCGGAGGCACGGGCGAAGAGCAGGTCGCCGACGAGGATGGCGACGGTGTTGCCCCAGCGTGCGTTGGCGCTGACGCGACCGCGCCGCAGGCCCGCCTCGTCCATGACGTCGTCGTGGTAGAGGCTTGCCACGTGCGTCAGCTCGACGACGACCGCGGCCCGCTCGACGTCCGCCTCGACCGCCGCCGGGCCCAGGTGCGAGCCGAGGACGACCAGGAGCGGCCGGAAGCGCTTCCCGCCGGCGAGGATGACGTGCTGAGCGGCCTCGCGGACCATGGGGCTCTCGGCGTCGGCCGCCTGGAGGAGCGCGACCTCGACGCGGTCGAGCTGGTCGCGGACCGAGGCCTCGAAGACCGGGTCCCGCGTCTCGCTGACGAGCACCTCACTCCTCCTCAAACCCCGGGGGGACGACCCGCGGGGCAGCGCAGCCCGCCCCGGCGCCGCTCGGCCGGTCGGGGCCCAGCGTATCGGCCGGGGCCAACCGGCATCAGCGCACGAACTCGCCCGCCTGCTGCGCGAGGGTGAGCAGCGGACCGGGGTAGATCCCGAACACGACGGTGGCCGCCACGCCGACCCCGACGGCGAGGAGCGTCGTCCAGCCGGGTCGCACGACCTCGGCCGGTCCGACGGCGCCCGCCCCGTCCGGGACGCCCGGCGCGTCGGTGAAGAACATCATGACGATCACGCGGATGTAGAAGAACGCGGCGACGACGCTGATCACCACGGCCACGACGACGAGCCAGTGCAGCCCGCCGCTCCAGGCGGCCGCGAACACCGACCACTTGCCGATGAACCCGCTGGTCAACGGGATGCCGGCGAAGCTCAGCAGGAACACCGAGAACACCAGCGCGGCCAGCGGCGAGCGCTTGCCGAGGCCGACCCAGCTGGTGAGCTGGGTGGCCTCACCGGTCGAGTCGCGCACCATCGTCACGAGCGCGAAGGCGCCGATGGTGGCCGCGCCGTACGCGACGAGGTAGAACATCACCGACGAGACGCTGGTCAGCGCCCCCTCGCGCGCCCCCGTCACGGCCTGCGAGGCGCCGACGAACGCGGTGAGGATGAAGCCGGCGTGCGCGATCGAGCTGTACGCCAGCATCCGCTTCACGTCGGTCTGGGTGATCGCCAGGATCGAGCCCACCGCCATCGTGGCCACGGCGACGACCGCCATCAGCGGCTGCCAGTCCCACCGGTCCGCACCGAGCGCCACGTAGAAGACACGCATGAGCGCACCGATGGCGGCGATCTTGGTGCAGGACGCCATGAACGCGGTCACCGGCGTCGGTGCCCCGGTGTAGACGTCCGGGGTCCAGGAGTGGAAGGGCACGGCGCCGAACTTGAAGAGCAGCCCGACCGCCATCAGGCCCATGCCGGCCAGCAGCAGCCCGGTGCCCTGCGGCCCGGTGCCGGTGACGCCGTTGCGGATGGCGTCGTCGATGCCGGACAGCAGGAACGAGCCCGAGTAGCCGTAGAGCAGGGCGGTCCCGTAGAGGAAGAACGCCGAGGAGAGCGCTCCGAGCAGGAAGTACTTGAGGGCCGCCTCCTGGGAGAGCAGCCGGCGCCGGCGCGCGAGGCCGCACAGCAGGTAGAGCGGCAGCGACAGGATCTCCAGCGCGACGAACATGGTGATGAGGTCGTTCGCGGCCGGGAAGAGCATCATCCCCGACAGCGCGAAGAGCGCCAGCGGGATGACCTCGGTGTGCTCGCGCCGGGCCTCGATCGCCTCGCGCTCGGCCACCGTGCCGGGCACGGCCGCCGCCATCGGCGCGAACGCGCTCACCCCGGCGGTGACCTTGCGCTCGGCGAACATGCCGAACGAGATCGCGCCGAAGACCAGCAGGATCGTCCAGATGAACGAGGTCGGGCCGTCGACCGCGACGGAGGCGACGCCGACGACGACGTCACCGCCGACGCGCCAGTTGGCGATCGTCACGACCAGCGCGACGGCGATGGCGACGAAGGCGATGAGCAGCTGGGCCGCGCGGCGCAGGTCGCGCGGCACGAGGGCCTCGGCGAGGACGCCGACGCAGGCGGCGGCGAAGATCACGATGAACGGCAGCAGCAGCGCGTAGCCGATCGTCGGTGCGGCGATGGTGCCCATCAGCGTGTTCCTTCCACGATCGGGGCGGGGTCGCTGACGCCCACCGAGGTCTGGAGCAGCGTGGTGGACGGCTCGATGAGCGCCAGCACGGGCTTGGGGTAGACGCCGAGGAACAGGATCAGCACGACCAGCGGCGCGATGGCCAGCCGCTCACGGGCACCCACGTCGGTGACGGTGTCGGCGACCCGGGGGTTCACGGGACCGGTCATCGTGCGCTGGTACATCACGAGGATGTAGAGCGCGGCGAGCACGATGGCGAGCGTGGCGACGGCCGCGTACGCCGGGTGCTTCCCGAAGGTGCCCGCCAGCACCATGAACTCGCTGACGAAGCTCGACAGGCCCGGCAGCGACAGCGTCGACAGCCCGGCGAAGAGCAGCAGCCCGGCCGCGACCGGCGCCACCTTCTGCACGCCGCCGAAGTCGGCGATGTCGGCGGACCCGCGGCGCTTCACCAGGTAGCCCGCCACCAGGAACAGCGCCGCCGTCGACAGCCCGTGGTTGAGCATGTAGAAGGTCGAGCCGGTCAGCGTCTGGCGGGTCAGCACGAAGATGCCGAGCACGATGAAGCCGAAGTGGCTGATCGAGGTGTAGGCGACGAAGCGCATGAGGTTCTTCGAGCCGATGGCGAGGATCGCGCCGTAGACGATCGAGATCACCGCCAGCACCATCACCACCGGGGTGGCCCACTGGCTGGCCTCCGGGAACAGCCCGAGGCAGAACCTGATCATCCCGAAGGTGCCGATCTTGTCCATGATCCCGACCATCATGGTGGCGCCGCCGGGGCTCGACTGCTCGGCGGCGTCGGGCAGCCAGGTGTGCAGCGGGACCAGCGGCGCCTTGATCGCGAAGGCGAACATGAAGCCGAGGAACAGCCAGCGCTCCTGGCCGGTGCCGAAGGTCAGGCCGCCCAGGTCGGCGAGCAGGTAGCTCGGGGTGCCGACCTGCGCCGAGGCCACGTAGAGCCCGATCACCGAGGCGAGCATGACGAACCCGCCCAGCAGCCCGAAGATCAGGAACTTCGCCGCGGCGTACCCGCGCCGCTCCCCGGGGCCGAAGCCGCCGATCAGGAAGTACATCGGGACGAGGATGACCTCGAAGAAGACGTAGAACAGGAAGACGTCGGTCGAGAGGAAGAGGTACAGCGCGCAGGTCTGCACCGCCAGCACCAGGGCGTAGAAGACCTTGCTGTCGTAGCGCGCGGCGGCGCCAACGACCGCGGTGCCGGCGGTCCCGTCGGTGCCCGTCCCGGGCAGCCGGTCGTAGTCGCCCCAGGTCGCCAGGACGACGACCGGCGTGACGATCGAGGCGAGCAGCACCAGCGTCGCGCCGATCCCGTCGAGCCCGAGCGCGTAGTGCGCGCCGAGCGGCCGGATCCAGACGACGTCCTCGCTGAGCTGCATGCCGCCACCGCCGCGCATCGTGACGGTCAGCCCGACGGCGAGCAGGACGGTGAGCACCGACGTGGCGAGCGCCACGTGCTTGGCGGCGCGGCTGCGCCCGAGCAGCACGACGACGGCGCCGACGGCGGGCAGGACCGCCAGCAGGGTGAGCCAGGGGAAAGTCATCCCGGAAGACATGTCAGCCTCTCCCTCAGCCCAGCCGGCCGAGCAGGATGATGGCGCCGACCACGGCCGCGCCGGCGGTCATGGTGAGCGCGTACGAACGGACGAAGCCGTTCTGCAGGCGCCGCAGCCGGCCCGAGAAGCCGCTGATCACGGTCCCGGTGCCGTTGGCGATGCCGTCGAGGACGGCACTGTCGAAGCGGGTCAGGTCGCTGGTCATCCGCATCCCCGGACGCATGAAGACCGCCTCGTTGAAGGCGTCGCCGTAGAGGTCCCGGCGCCCCGCCCGGACGAAGGGCGAGCGGGTCGCGGGCTGCCGGTCGGAGACGGTCCGCTGGGGTCCGAAGAAGGCGAAGCTGACGGCGACGCCGGCCAGCACGACGAGCATGGTCAGGCCGCCGACGAGTGTGAAGTGGGGGACGAGGCCCTCGGTCTCGGCCTCGCCCTGGACGGCCGGGTTCAGCCAGCCGGTGATCCAGCCGTTGAGCACCAGGCCGCCGGCCACCGAGGCCACGCCCAGCAGGACCAGCGGCACGGTCATCGTCAGCGGCGACTCGTGCGGGTGGACCTTCTCGCGCCAGCGCTTCTGCCCCGCGAAGGTCATGAGCATCAGCCGCGTCATGTAGAAGGCCGTGACGCCGGCACCCACGATCGCGCAGGTCCCCGCCACCGGGCTCGCGTGGAACGCGGCCTCGATGATGTGGTCCTTGGAGTAGAAGCCGGCGAAGAACGGGAAGCCGATGATCGCGAGGTAGCCGGCGGCGAAGGTCACGAAGGTGATCGGCAGCGCGCGGGCGAGGGCCCCGTAGTGGCGCATGTCGACGTCGTCGTCCATGGCGTGCATCACCGAGCCCGCGCCGAGGAACATGTTGGCCTTGAAGAAGCCGTGGGTCAGCAGGTGGAAGATCGCGAAGGCGTAGCCCGCCGGGCCGATGCCGGCCGCGAGCACCATGTAGCCGATCTGGCTCATCGTCGAGCCGGCGAGCACCTTCTTGATGTCGTCCTTGGCGCAGCCGATCCAGGCGCCGAAGAGCAGCGTCACGGTGCCGACGACCACGACGACCTCGCTGGCCGCGGGCGCGTGGGTGAAGATCGCGTGGCTGCGGACGATCAGGTAGACCCCGGCCGTGACCATCGTCGCCGCGTGGATCAGCGCCGACACCGGGGTCGGGCCCTCCATGGCGTCGAGGAGCCAGGACTGCAGCGGGACCTGGGCCGACTTGCCGCAGGCGCCGAGCAGGAGCAGCAGACCGAGCACGGTGGTGAGCGGGACGCTCAGCTCGGCGACCTGGGCGTTCACGTCGACGAAGGCCGACGAGCCGAACGCGGCGAGCATCAGCATCACGGCCAGGGACATGCCCATGTCGCCGACGCGGTTGACGACGAAGGCCTTCTTGGCCGCCGTGGCCGCGCTCGGGCGCTCCTGCCAGAAGCCGATGAGCAGGTACGACGCGAGGCCCACGCCCTCCCAGCCCACGAACAGCACGAGGTAGTTGTCGGCGAGGACCAGCAGCAGCATCGCCGCGACGAAGAGGTTCAGGAAGCCGAAGAAGCGGCGGCGGCGCGGGTCGTGCGCCATGTAGCCGATCGAGTAGACGTGGATCAGGCTGCCCACGCCGGTGATCAGCAGCACGAAGACGATCGAGAGCTGGTCGAGCTGGAGGCCGACGCGGATGTTCCAGCTGCCGGAGCTGATCCAGTCGAAGAGCCGCACGCTCACCGAGCGCGACGCCTCGTCGCGGCCCAGCAGCTGCGCGAAGTAGCAGAGGCCGACCACGAACGACACCACGGGCGCGAGGGTGCCGAGGAGGTGGCCCCAGCGGTCGCCGGCCTTCCCGATCAGCAGCAGCACGGCGGCGCTCGCGGCCGGCACGGCGATGAGCAGCCAGGCCAGGGTGAAGAAGCCCGTCCCGAGGACGGGCGTCACGGTTTCCATGTGCGGTGCTGCCCCTCAGATGTCGTGATGTCGAAGTGGCCTACCGCTTGGCGGCGTTCAGTTGCGTGCATCGCAAGGCCGACGAGTAAGGGATACCGGGCGTATCTCGATCGAGGAGAACGCAGCGAGGTGCGTGCCTGGGCGTCGCCAGGCGCCAGGGGACTTCGACATCGCGGCATCAAAACTTCAGCAGGTTGGCGTCGTCGATGGAGGCCGACCGCCGGGTCCGGAAGATCGTCACGATGATCGCCAGGCCCACCACGACCTCCGCGGCGGCCACCACCATGACGAAGAAGGCGGCGATCTGCCCGTCCAACGCGCCGTTCTTGTGCGAGAACGCGACGAGCGCGAGGTTCGAGGCGTTGAGCATCAGCTCGACGCACATGAACGCGACGATGGCGTTGCGCCGGGTCATGAACCCGACGGTGCCGATCGCGAAGAGGATCGCCGACAGGACGATGTAGTGGTCGGTCATGCCGCGTGCCCCTTCACTCCGTGCCTCCGTCGGGTTCGGCACCGGGGCCCGGTCGGTCACCGCGGTGGGTCTGGTCCTCCGGCGGCAGCAGGTCCGCGCGGCGGGTGAGCGCGGCGCCCGGCCTCGTCACCTGCGGCAGCTCGCCGTCGGCCTGCAGCTCGGTGATCGTGCGCTGGATCGGCCGCACGAGGTCGCGCCGGTCCGGCTGGCCGCTGCGGTTGCGCAGGGTCGCCGAGACCGACAGCTCGCTCAGGCTGCCGTCGGGAAGCAGGGCCGGGGTGTCGACCGCGTTGTGCCGGGCGAAGACGCCGGGCGTCGGCAGCGGGCCCGGGTGCTGGCCCGTCTCGGCGTAGCGCCGCATGCGTTCGCCGACCAGGTCGCCCTGGGTCTTGCGCTTGGTGAGGCGCTCGCGGTGCGCCAGCACCATGGCACCGACGGCGGCGGTGATCAGCAGGGCTGAGGTGGCCTCGAAGGCGATCACGTACTTGGTGAAGATCAGCGCCGCGAGGCCCTGGACGTTCCCGCCGTACGCCTGGTTGTCGGCCGCCAGCCCGATGTCGGGCCCGACGACGGCCCGGCCGACCGCGAGGACCAGCAGGAGGCCGAAGCCGACGCCGGCCAGGACCGCGAGCGGCCGCTGGCCGCGGATGGTCTCCACCAGCGAGTCCGCCGCGTCGACGCCGACGAGCATCAGCACGAAGAGGAAGAGCATGAGGATGGCGCCGGTGTAGACGATGATCTGCACCGCGAAGAGGAACGGGGCGTTCAGCGCGGCGTACTGCACCGCGAGCGAGATCATCACCGCAGCCAGGCACAGCGCGGAGTGCACCGGCTTGCGCGACAGGATCATGCCGAGCGCGCCCAGCACCATCACCGGCGCGAGGAGCCAGAAGGCGACTGACGCTCCCACTACCGCAACCTCCCGTTGCTCTCGTTCGCCTGGACCGAGCTGACCTGGTCCTGCGGCGTCGGCTTGCCGCCGAGGTCGGCGTGCTTGCGCCGGTTCTCGTAGCCGGCGTTCACGGGCTCCGGCACGAAGCCGGCCGTGCTGCCGGCCCGCTCGTCCGGCGTGCCCATGGCAGGCAGGCCGAGGAAGTAGACCTGCTCGTCGTCGCCGAGGCGGCGCGGGTGCGGCGGCTGCTCCATGCCGGGCAGCAGCGGGCCGAGGAGGTCGTCCTTGTCGTAGATCAGGTCGGCACGGCTGTCGTCGGCCAGCTCGAACTCGTTGGTCATCGTCAGCGCCCGCGTCGGGCACGCCTCGATGCAGAGCCCGCAGAGGATGCAGCGCAGGTAGTTGATCTGGTAGACGCGGCCGTAGCGCTCGCCCGGGGAGAAGCGCTCCTCCTCGGTGTTCTGCGCGCCCTCGACGTAGATCGCGTCGGCCGGGCACGCCCAGGCGCAGAGCTCGCAGCCGACGCACTTCTCCAGCCCGTCGGGCCAGCGGTTGAGCTGGTGACGGCCGTGGAACCGCGGCGCGGTGACCTTGGGGGAGTTGGGGTAGTCCTCGGTGAACGTCTTGCGGAACATCGTCCGGAACGTCACCCCGAAGCCCGCCACCGGGTCGAAGAGACCCATCAGGAACGCCCTTCCTCTGCTGCTCCGTCTGCTGCTCGACCCGTCCGGTCCTCGCGCTGGTGCTCGCGGCGCGGCGCGGTCCCGACCGGCTCCGGCACGACCTGCGCGAGCTCGGGCAGCACCTGGTCGCCCTGCGGGGGCACCGGGTAGCCGCCGGCGAAGGCGTCGAACTCGCCCTCCGGCTCGGCCGGCTCCTCGTCCTCGCCCTTGGTGAAGAACGTCGCCGCCAGCAGGATGACGACCACCACGCCCAGCCCGCCGAGCAGGAAGCCGCGGTTCACGCGCAGCGCCGCGATCAGCACGATCCAGACCAGCGAGATCGGGATGAGCCACTTCCACCCGAAGCGCATGAACTGGTCGTAGCGCAGCCGCGGCAGCGTGCCGCGCAACCACACGAAGACGAACAGCAGCACCAGCATCTTGACGAGGAACCAGACGATGCCGAGGTAGCCGGCGTCGGCGCCCGGGATGAGGTTGAACGGGAAGATCGCGTGCCAGCCACCCAGGAACAGCGTCGTGGCCAGGGCGGACACGGTGATCATGTTCATGTACTCGGCCATGAAGAACATGGCGAAGCGCATCGAGGAGTACTCGGTGTGGAAGCCGCCGACGAGCTCGCCCTCGGCCTCGGGGAGGTCGAACGGCGCGCGGTTCGTCTCGCCCACCATCGAGATCAGGTAGATCACGAAGGACGGCAGCAGCTGCAGGCAGAACCAGATCGGGTAGGTGTGCCCGAGGATCGTCACCCGCGGCACGGCCTGCGCGGCGACGATCTCCGAGGTCGACAGCGACCCGGCGTAGAGGAACACCCCGACCAGGGCGAGGCCCATCGCGACCTCGTAGCTGATCACCTGGGCGCTGGAGCGCAGCGCGCCGAGCAGCGCGTACGTGGAGCCCGACGACCAGCCGGCCAGCACGATCCCGTACACCCCGATCGAGGCGAGCGCCACGATGAAGAGGACCGAGACCGGGAGGTCGGTGACCTGGAGCGGGGTGGTGATGTCCGTGAACGGGACGCGGACCTCGCCCGCGATCGGGATGACCGAGATCGCCACCACCGCGGGGATCGCCGACACGAACGGCGCCAGCGTGAAGACGACCCGCTCGGCGGCCCTCGGGGTGAAGTCCTCCTTGAACATGAGCTTCATGCCGTCGGCCAGCGACTGCAGCGAGCCGAACGGCCCGTTCATCGTCGGGCCCTTCCGGTGCTGCATGAGACCGACGACCTTGCGCTCGTACACGATCGTGAACAGGGTCAGCACCATCAGCAGCACGAAGGCGAAGACGGCCTTGATCAGCACGACCCACCAGAGGTCGTCGAAGAAGGGCGTCAGGTCCAGCGGACTCATCATCACGCTCCCTGAGCTTGTCGGAGGGGTACGCGGACGTGCACGCGGTCGCCGGGCAGCACCGCCAGCTGCTCGCCGACGGCGGCACCCGGGGACCGGGTCGGCACCCAGACGACGCCGTCGACCATGGTCGGCTCGACGACCAGCGGCAGGGTCAGCTCGCCACGGTCGTTCGTCAGCACGACGTCGGCCGCGGCCACGCCGTCGGGACCGGGCTGCACGCCGTACGCCGCCGCCGTGGCCGGGCTGAGCCGCGCGACGGCCGGGCGGGCGGTGGCCGCGAGGTAGGGCTCGCCCGCCAGCGCGCGGCTGTCGTCGAGCGCCATCCGCCAGGAGGCCAGCACGAGCTCGTCGCCCTCGGCGACCGCGGGCTGGCCGGCGCCGAACTCGGGGACCGGCGCGGCCGCACCCTCCCACGGCCCGAGCTCGTCGAGCTCGGCCAGGGCGGCGGCCGGGGTGCGGAACCCCAGCGGGCGGCCGAGCGCGTCGGCCAGGGCCGCGAGCACCCGGAGGTCGGACATCGCGTTCGGGGCGTCGAGCACCGCCGGGAACGACCGGCGACGGCCCTCCCAGTCGACGAACGTCCCCGCCCGCTCGGTCATCAGCGACACCGGCAGCACGACGTCGGCCCGCTCGGTCACGAGCGAGGCCCGGGTCTCGAGGCTGACGACGAAGCCGACCCGTTCCAGCCCCTCGAGGGCCGTGGCGGGGTCGGCCAGGTCGACGGGGTCCACGCCGCCGACGACCAGGGCGGCCAGGTCGGCGTCCGCGGCGGAGACGAGCATCTCGTCGCCGTCCCTGCCCTCGTGGCGCGGCAGCGAACCGGTGCCCCACGTGGAGGCGACGTCGACGCGGGCCGACGGCTCGGCGACCGGGCGGCCGCCGGGCAGCAGGGTCGGCAGGCAGCCGGCCTCGACCGCGCCACGGTCACCGGCGCGCCGGGGCACCCAGGCCAGGCGGGCACCGGTGCGCTCGGCGAGCCGGAGGACGGCGCTGAGCGTGCCGGACAGGGCAGCCGCGCGCTCGCCGACCAGGATCACGGACCCGGGGTCGAGCGCGATTCCGGCGGAGCCTGGTGCCGGGTGCTGCCAGCCGTCGAGCCAGGCCGCCTCGGCCCCGGGCACGGTCGGCACCAGCGTCGAGCCGGCCTTCACCGCCCCGCGGGTCGCGTACGGCGCGAGGATCGCCGACGTCAGGCCGTTCTTGCGCCAGGCCTTCCGCAGCCGCAGGAAGACCGCGCCGGCCTCCTCCTCGGGCTCGAGGCAGACCAGCAGCACCGAGGACGCGGTCTCGAGGTCGGCGTAGGTGACCCCGCGCCCCGAGCCGGCGACGACCGCGGCCAGGAAGTCGGCCTCCTCGCCGCTGTGCGGACGGGAGCGGAAGTCGATCGTGTTGGTGCCGAGGACCCCGCGCGCGAACTTGCTGTAGGCGTACGCGTCCTCGAGCGTCAGCCGGCCGCCCGTGAGGACGCCGATGCGCTCGCCCCGGGCGCCCGCGCCGGCGCGCTCCAGTCCCTCGGCCGCGGCGTCGAGCGCCTCGGGCCAGGACGCGGGCCGCAGCACGCTGCTTCCGTCCTCTGCGAACTCGCGGACCAGCGGACGGGTGAGCCGGTCGTCGCCCCGCCCGTAGGCGAAGGCGAAGCGGTCCTTGTCGGTGATCCACTCCTCGTTGACCTCGGGGTCGTCGCCGGCCTGACGGCGCATGACCTTGCCGCGGCGGTGGTCGACCCGGATCGCCGAGCCGCAGGCGTCGTGCTCGGCGACCGACGGCGTCGACACCAGGTCGTACGGCCGCGCCCGGAAGCGGTACTCGGCGCTGGTCAGGGCGCCGACCGGGCAGATCTGGATCGTGTTGCCCGAGAAGTAGGACTGGAACGGCTCGCGCTCGTAGATGCCGACCTGCTGCAGCGCCCCGCGCTCGATGAGGGCGATGAAGGGGTCGCCCGCGACCTGCTCGGAGAAGCGGGTGCAGCGCGCGCAGAGGACGCAGCGCTCGCGGTCGAGCAGCACGTTCGGCGAGATCGCCACCGGCTTGGGGTAGGTGCGCTTGACGTCGGTGAAGCGGCTCTCGCCGTAGCCGTTGACATCGACTGGTTCTGCAGCGGGCACTCCCCGCCCTTGTCGCAGATCGGGCAGTCGAGCGGGTGGTTGACGAGCAGGAACTCCATGTTCCCGTGCTGCGCCTTGTCGGCCACCGGCGACGTGACCTGGGTACGCACGACCATCCCGGCCGCGACCTCGAGCGTGCAGGAGGCCTGCGGCTTGGGGATGCCGCGGCCGTTGCCGGCGTCGGGGACCTCGACGAGGCACTGCCGGCAGGCGCCGACCGGGTCGAGCAGCGGGTGGTCGCAGAAGCGCGGGATCGCGACGCCGATGAGCTCGGCGGCGCGGATCACGAGCGTGCCCTTCGGCACCGACACCTCGACGTCGTCGATGGTCAGCGTGACCAGCTCGACGGGAGGCGGGCCTCCGGCGCCGACGTCCTCCCGCTGCGCGAGGTCCCCGGTCGACGGCTTGGCGGTGACGGTCACGCCGGGACCTCCTCGCGGACGAAGGTGGTGCTCCGCTCGTACGGGAACAGCTCCCAGGCCGGCGTGTGCATGCCGGCCTCGAACTCGGGGCGGAAGAACTTGATCGCCGAGCTGATCGGCGAGGTCGCCCCGTCGCCGAGCGCGCAGAACGAGCGGCCGAGGATGTTCTCGCAGAGGTCGAGCAGCTTCTCGATGTCGCCCTCCTGGCCCTGGCCCGCCTCGAGGCGGTGCAGGATCTGCACCAGCCACCAGGTGCCCTCGCGGCACGGCGTGCACTTGCCGCAGGACTCGTGCTTGTAGAACTCGGTCCAGCGCAGCACCACCCGGACGACCGAGGTCGTCTCGTCGAAGCACTGCAGCGCCTTGGTGCCCAGCATCGACTTCTGCGCCGCGACACCCTCGTAGTCGAGCGGGACGTCGAGGTGCTCCGCGGTCAGGATCGGCGTCGAGGAGCCGCCCGGCGTCCAGAACTTGAGCTCGTGGCCCGCGCGGATGCCGCCGGCGAGGCCCAGCAGCTCGCGCAGGGTGATGCCGAGGGGTGCCTCGAGCTGGCCGGCGTTCGTCACGTGGCCGGACAGGGAGTAGATCGTCATGCCCTTGGACTTCTCGGTCCCCATCGAGGAGAACCACGCCGCACCGTTGGCGATGATGCTCGGCACCGACGCGATCGACTCGACGTTGTTGATCACCGTGGGACTGGCGTAGAGGCCCGCGACGGCGGGGAACGGCGGGCGCAGCCGCGGCTGGCCGCGGCGCCCCTCGAGCGAGTCGAGCAGCGCGGTCTCCTCGCCGCAGATGTAGGCACCGGCGCCGGCGTGCACGACGATGTCGAGGTCGTAGCCCGTGCCGAGGACACCTCTGCCGCAGTAGCCCGCCGAGTACGCCTCGCGGACCGCCTGCTGCAGCCGGCGGACGACGTGCAGCACCTCGCCACGGACGTAGATGAACGCGGTGCTGGCCCGGATCGCGTAGGCGGAGATGATCACGCCCTCGACCAGGGTGTGCGGCGAGGCCATCATCAGCGGGATGTCCTTGCAGGTGCCCGGCTCGGACTCGTCCGCGTTGACCACGAGGTACTTGGGCTTGGGGTTGTCCTGCGGGATGAAGGACCACTTCATGCCGGTCGGGAAGCCCGCTCCCCCGCGCCCGCGCAGGCCGGAGTCCTTGACCACGGAGACGACCTCGGCCGGCTCCATCGACAGCGCGGTGCGCAGCGCGGAGTAGCCGCCGCGGCGCTCGTAGTTGCCGATCTTCCAGGCGCGCTCGTCGCCCCAGTTCGCGGTGAGGACGGGCGTCAGGACGCTCGCCGTCTGCTGCATCTCCTCGGTCACGAGGTCTCCTCCTCGTTCGTGGTGCGGAAACCGGCGGGGTCGGGGGCGCTCCAGCCGTGCTCGGCTGCGATGCGCAGCCCGAGCCGCGAGGTGGGACCGGACGTCGGGCCCTCGTCGGCACGTCCGTCGGGGAAGCCGGCGAGCACGCGCTCGGCCTGCTGCCAGGTGACGACGCGGGCACCCCGGGTCGGCGTGACCTCCGCGCCGGCACGCAGGGCGTCGACGACCTCGCAGGCGCGCTGCGGCGTCGTGCCGTCGAAGAACTCCCAGTTGACCATCATCACCGGCGCCATGTCGCAGGCCGCGTTGCACTCGAGGTGCTCGAGGGTGATCGCGCCGTCGTCGGTCGTCTCGTCGTTGCCGATGCCGAGGTGCTCCTGCAGGCGGGCGTAGACCTCGTCGCCGCCCAGCACCGCGCAGAGGGCCGTCGTGCAGACCCCGACGTGGTACTTCCCGACGGGGCGGCGCTTGTACATCGTGTAGAAGGTCGCGACCCCGGAGACCTCGGCGGTCGACAGCCCGAGCAGGTCGGCGCACGCCTCGATGCCGGCCGGCGTCACGCGACCCTCGACGCTCTGCACGAGGTGCAGCATCGGCAGCAGCGCCGAGCGCGCCTGCGGGTAGCGCGCCGCGATCTGGCCCAGCTCCTCGCGCACGCCGTCGTCGATGAGCGTCTCGGCGACCTCGTAGTCGAGGCTCGGCTCGTCGAAGTACGTCTTCATCGCGTGCTCGACGGGGTGCTCGCCCCCGCCGAGCCGCCCGACGAGCTCCTCGCTGCCGACGTCACCGCCGGCGTGCCCGCCCGGCGTCTGCGGACGCGGCTCGAACGTCGCGCTCACCGGTCGACTCCTCCCATGACCGGGTCGAGGCTGGCCACGGCCACCACGACGTCGCTGACCATCGCACCCTCGCAGAGCGCGGGCATGGCCTGCAGGTTGCTGAAGCTGGGGTCGCGGAAGTGCGCCCGGAACGGTCGCGTCCCGCCGTCGGAGACCACGTGGGCCCCGAGCTCGCCGCGCGGCGACTCGACCGGCACGTACGCCTGCCCCGGCGGCACCCGGAACCCCTCGGTGACCAGCTTGAAGTGGTGGATCAGCGCCTCCATGGACTGGCCCATGATGCGGCGGATGTGCTCGTTGGAGTTGCCCATGCCGTCGCTGCCGACCGCGAGCTGCGCCGGCCAGGCGATCTTGGCGTCCGCGACCATGACGGGCTGGCCCTCGGTGCGCTCGAGGCGCTCCACGCACTGCTCGATGATCTTGAGGCTCTCCCACATCTCGTTCACCCGGATGCGGAACCGGCCGTACGCGTCGGCGGTGTCCCACGTCTGCACGTCGAAGTCGTAGGTCTCGTAGCCGCAGTACGGCTGCTTCTTGCGCAGGTCCCAGTCGTAGCCGGTCGCGCGGAGCGGAGGACCGGTGACGCCGAGGGCGAGGCAGCCGGCGAGGTCGAGCTGGCCGACACCGACGAGGCGACCCTTGAAGATCGGGTTCTCGTTGCAGAACGCCGCGTACTCGGGCAGGTGCTTCTTCATCCAGGCGACGAGGTCGCGGACCTTGTCCAGCCCGCCCGCGGGCAGGTCCTGGGCGACGCCGCCGGGACGGATGTAGGCGTGGTTCATGCGCAGGCCGGTGATGGCCTCGAAGACGTCGAGGACCATCTCGCGCTCGCGGAAGCCGATGGTCATGACCGTCAGCGCGCCGATCTCCATGCCGCCGGTGGCGAGGCAGACCAGGTGCGAGGAGATGCGGTTGAGCTCGAGCATCATGACGCGGATGACGCTGGCCCGCTCGGGGATCTGCGCCTCGATGTCGAGCAGCCGCTCGACGCCGAGGCAGTAGCTGGTCTCCTGGCTGAACGGCGACAGGTAGTCCATCCGGGTGCAGAACGTCACGCCCTGGGTCCAGGAGCGGAACTCCATGTTCTTCTCGATGCCGGTGTGCAGGTAGCCGATGCCGCAGCGGGCCTCGGTGACCGACTCGCCCTCCATCTCGAGGATCAGGCGGAGCACGCCGTGCGTCGACGGGTGCTGCGGGCCCATGTTGACGACGATGCGCTCGTCGCCGCGCTCGGCCTGGTCGTCGGCGATGGTGTCCCAGTCCTGACCGGTGACGGTGTAGACCTGCCCCTCGGCCGCGCCGGGGCCGTCGGAGGGGCCCGCCTGGTACGGGTCCTCGAGGTGCGCGCCCGGGTCGGCCTGGGGGTCGTACTGGGCCTTGCCCTCGGCGAAGGGACCGGTGGTCTGCGTGCTCATCAGGTGTTCCTGCCCTCCTCGCCGGAGCGGCTGGTCGTCGCTCCGCTCCTCACGAATACGTCCTGCGCTGGTCCGGCGGCGGGACGGTGGCGCCGTGGTACTCCACGTCGATGCCGCCGAGCGGGTAGTCCTTGCGCTGCGGGTGCCCGGGCCAGTCGTCGGGCATCAGGATGCGCGTCAGGGCGGGATGGCCGTCGAAGACGATCCCGAACATGTCGTACGTCTCGCGCTCGTGCCAGTCCGCGCCCGGGTAGGTCGGGACGACCGAGGGGATGTGCGGGTCGGAGTCCGGCGCGCTCACCTCGAGGCGGATCCGGCGGTTGTAGGTCATCGACTGCAGGTGGTAGACCGCGTGCAGCTCGCGCCCGGCGTCGGCCGGGTAGTGCACGCCGGACACGCTGCTGCACAGCTCGAAGCGCAGGTGCGGGTCGTCGCGCAGGTGCCGGGCGAGCGTCGCCAGCTGACCGCGCACCACGTGGAAGGTGATCTCGCCGCGGTGCACGACGACCTTCTCGATGACGTCCGAGGAGTTCGGGGTCAAGGCGCCCATCCGGTCGTGGACGTCGTCCCACCAGCCGCCGTACGGCGGCTGTCCCGCCGCCGGGAAGTCGATCACGCGCGACAGGCCGCCGTAGCCGGAGGTGTCACCCGAGCCCTTGACGCCGAACATGCCGTGCTGGACGCGCAGCACCTCGGTGTCGCGCCCGGTCGTCGCGATCGCGGTCTCGCCCTCGGCGACCTGCTCGGTCTCGGCCCGGTCCTCGGCGGCGTCGGTCGACGCCGTGCTCACCGGGGCGGCGGCGCCGGTCTTCGAGCCCGCCTCCGTGCCCGTGTCGGGCGCGGACTCGCCCTCGGGGACCGCGCCCTTGACGGGGGCGTTGGCGTCGGACTCGCCGGTGATGCGCTCGGCCTGCGCGGCGTCGCCCTCGGCGCGCGCGTTGTCCTCGTTCTGCGTGGGCTCGTCGCTCACCGCAGCAGACCCTGACGCTCGATGCTCGCGGGGGCCTCCAGCGCCAGCCGTTCGGCCTCCTCGGCGGCGGAGACCGCGTGGTGGCCGACCGGGGTGTGGCGGACCTTGTCGCGCAGCTTGAACATCGCGTCGATCAGCATCTCCGGCCGCGGCGGGCAGCCCGGCAGGTACATGTCGACGGGGACGACGTGGTCGACACCCTGGACGATCGCGTAGTTGTTGAACATGCCGCCCGTGCTGGCGCAGACCCCCATCGCGAGCACCCACTTGGGGTTGGGCATCTGGTCGTAGATCTGGCGCAGGACCGGCGCCATCTTCTGGCTCACCCGGCCGGCGACGATCATCAGGTCGGCCTGGCGCGGCGAGGCGCGGAAGACCTCCTGGCCCCAGCGGCCCGAGTCGTAGCGGGGGGCGCCGTAGGTCATCATCTCGATCGCGCAGCAGGCGAGACCGAAGGTCGCCGGCCAGAACGAGGCGCTCCGCATGTAGCCGAAGATGTTCTCGACGCTGGTCAGCAGCACGCCCGTCGGCAGCTGTTCCTCGACACCCATGTCAGGCCTCTCTCGGAGGGGTAGGGGATTTCCGAGCGCCAGCCAGGAATTCCCACGCGGGGGGTGTGGGGGGTCGTCCCCCCTCATGAAGCAGCATCAGTCCCATTCCAAGCCCCCGCGGCGCAGCACGTAGAAGTACGCGACGAAGACGGTGACGATGAACAGCACCATCTCGACCAGCGCGAACGACCCCATGGGGTCGAAGCTGACCGCCCACGGGTAGAGGAAGACGATCTCGATGTCGAAGACGATGAAGAGCATCGCGGTGATGTAGTACTTCACCGGGAAGCGGCCGCCGCCGACGGGCTGCGGGGTCGGCTCGATGCCGCACTCGTACGAGTCGTACTTGGCCCGGTTGTAGCGGCTCGGGCCGACCAGGAGGCTGGTGACGACGGTCCCGGCCACGAAGAGGGTCGAGATGATCAGCAGGATGACGACGCCGAGGTAGCCGCTCATCGCGAGCCACCCGCCTGCGGGCACGGCGTCGCCGCACCGCGTCGCGCGGTCAGAACGGCCATCGTTCTCCTCCTGCTCGGAGCCTGCTGCGGACCCGCTCGTGAAAGTCTTCACGAAGTCCGGCCGCCACTCTACGACGAGCGTGCCGAGGACCGGACAACGCCACGACAAGGAGAAACGCCGACAATTACGCAACACCGACGCTGCGAAAAGCACGCGGTTGAGCGCCGGCCTCGCGGTGCCGGCTGGCAGAATCGTCGCGTGGGTACCGAGTCGTGAGCGATCGCGCGCTGCGCGCCGAGGTGCTCGTGGTCGGAGCGGGCCCGGCGGGCTCGGCGACGGCGGCCTGGGCCGCCCGGCACGGCCTCGACGTCCTGCTCGCCGACGCGGCCCACTTCCCCCGCGACAAGGCGTGCGGCGACGGTCTGACGCCCCGGGCGATGGCCGAGCTGGACCGGTTGGGCCTCGGCGACTGGGCCCGCGGCCGGGTCACCAACCGGGGCCTGCGGGCCCACGGCTTCGGCCAGGTGCTCGAGCTGCCCTGGCCCGGCGGCCACCTGCCCGACCACGGGTCCGCCGTACCGCGCACCGAGCTCGACGACCGCATCCGGGTCGTGGCCGGCGAGGCGGGCGCCCGGATGCTCCTCGGCGCCCGCGCGACCGACGTCGTCCGCGACGGGGACCGCGTCCGCGCGGTCGTCCTCGAGACCGCGGAGGGCCGCGTCGAGGTCGCGTGCCGCTGGCTGGTCGTGGCCGACGGCGTCCGCTCCCCGCTGGGCCGGCTGCTCGGGCGGACCTGGCACCGCGAGACCGCGTACGGGGTGGCGGCCCGCGGCTACGCCGACACCGACCGCGACGACGACTGGATCTCCAGCCACCTCGAGCTGCGCGGCGAGCAGGGCGAGCTGCTGTCGGGCTACGGCTGGATCTTCCCGCTGGGGGGCGGGCGGGTGAACGTCGGCGTCGGCACCCTGGCCACGGCGAAGCGCCCCGCGAACGTGTCGCTCAAGCCGCTCATGCGCTACTACGCCGACGGCCAGCGTGACCGCTTCGCCCTCGGGACCGAGGTCCGCGAACCCTCGTCCGCCCTGCTGCCGATGGGCGGCGCGGTGAGCGGCGTGGCCGGACCGAACTGGCTGCTGGTCGGCGACGCCGCCGCGTGCGTGAACCCGCTGAACGGCGAGGGCATCGACTACGGGCTGGAGACCGGTCGCCTCGCCGCCGACCTGGTCGCCGGCGGCGAGGACCCCGAGCAGGCGTGGCCGGCGCTGCTGCGCGCGCACTACGGGACGTCGTTCAGCATCGCCCGACGTCTGGCCGGGCTGATCACGGTCCCCGGGCTGCTGGGTCGCCTGGGTCCGGTCGGGATGCGTTCGCGGGTGCTGATGACCGTGGCCCTGCGGGTCATGGGCAACCTCGTCACCGACGAGGACCACGACGTCGTCGCCCGGACGTGGCGCCTGGCCGGGCGCGCGAGCGTCGCCGTGGACGGACGCCCGCCCTTCTCCTGAGCCCGCTCGCCCGGCCACGCTGCTGCCGGCCCGGAGCTTGCTCGTCCTGGACTAGTCGTGCGAGAGTAGTCCCGTGTCGTCCATCCGCCTCTACATCCTCGACGCGCTCGCGCGCCGGGGAGACATGCACGGCCACCAGCTCCGGCTGCTGGCCGAGGAGGAGCACGTCCACCTCTGGACGGACATCTCGGTCGGCGCGCTGTACGGCGCGCTGAAGCGGCTGGCCGGCGAGGAGCTGGTCGTCGTCGTGCGTACCGAGCGCGAGGGCGGCTACCCCGAGCGCCAGGTGTACGGCGTCACCGACGCCGGCCGGACCGTCCTGGCCGACCTGCACCGCGACCAGCTCGAGCAGGTCTGGTTCCGGCCCGATCCGTTCGACCTGGCCCTCAGCCGGCCCGACCCGACGCGGCTCGACGAGCTGCCGGAGGTCCTCGAGGTGCGCGTGGCCACGCTGCGCCGGCTCCTCGAGGAGACCGAGCGCGAGAACGAGCGCGCCCGCCCCCATCTCTCCCTCGGCGAGACGCACGCCCTGCTGCACCGCGAGCACCGGCTCCGGGCCGACCTCGCGTGGCACACCGAGCTCGTCGCCGCCCTGCCCGCCGTCGTCGCCGACGAGCGGGCCCGCCTCCTGACCCCCGAACCGCTCCCCGCGGTCGCCTCCCCGAAGGACCCCGATGACTGACCAGGTCGCAGCAGCCGCTGCCGCACCCTCCTCGACCGCTCCGCCCCACGCCGGCGCACCGGCCGCCACCGTCCCGCCGGGCGCCTGGCGCGCGCTCGTCGTGCTGCTCGCCGGCATGTTCATCGCGCTGCTGGACACCACGATCGTCAACGTCGCGCTGCCGACCATCCGGACGAGCCTCGGCGCGTCGGAGTCGACGCTGTCGTGGATCATCTCCGGCTACGCGCTCGCCTTCGGCCTCGCCCTGATCCCGGCCGGCCGGGTCGGCGACCGGATCGGCCACAAGTGGGTCTTCTTCACCGGTATCGCGCTGTTCACGCTGGCCAGCGCGGCCTGCGGGCTCGCGCAGTCCGACACCCAGCTCGTCGTGTTCCGCGTGGTCCAGGGCCTGGCCGGCGGCATCTTCGTCCCCGCCGTGACCGCGTTCATCCAGCTGCTGTTCCCGGGCCGGGTCCGCGGCCAGGCGTTCGCGATCATGGGCGCCGTCATCGGCGTCTCCTCCGCCCTCGGCCCGATCGCCGGCGGCCTGATCATCCAGGCGTTCGGCGAGACCAGCGGCTGGCGCCTCGTCTTCGGCGTGAACCTGCCGATCGGCGTCGCCACCCTCGTGGCCGCCGCGCTGCTCCTGCCCAGCCGCCACGCCAGCACGCCCGCCGGCCAGGCCGCCCACGCCGGGATCGACTGGGTCGGCCTCGTGCTGCTCACCGCCGGACTCGTCGCCGTGCTCGTCCCCCTCATCGAGGGCCAGGACAAGGGCTGGCCGACCTGGACGTACGTCACCCTCGTCGCCGGCGTGGTGCTGATCGTCGTCTTCGCGCTGTGGGAGGTGGCCAGCACCAAGCGCGGCGCGAGCCCGCTGGTGCCGCCGCACCTGTTCCGGCACGGTTCGTTCACCGGCGGCGTGATCCTCGCGCTCGTCTACTTCGCCGCGTTCACCAGCATCTTCTTCACGTTGTCGATCCTGTGGCAGACCGGCCTCGGGCACAGCCCGCTCGCCTCCGGCGTCGTCTCGATCCCCTTCGCGGTCGGCAGCATCATCGCCTCGTCGCAGAGCAACCGGCTGGCGCAGAAGCTCGGCCGTACCGTCCTGGTCATCGGGACCGCGCTCGTCAGCGTCGGCCTGATCTGGCTCTGGCTCCTGCTGCGGTACGCCGACCCGGCCGGGCTCACCAGCTGGGACCTGCTGGCGCCGCTGCTGGTCGCGGGCCTCGGCAACGGGGCGTTCATCGCGCCGAACGCGCAGTTCATCATCGCCACGGTCGACCGCACCGAGGCGGGCGCGGCGAGCGGCGTGGTCTCGACCGTCCAGCGCGTCGGCAGCGCGGTCGGGATCGCGATCATCGGCAGCGTGCTGTTCGGCTCGCTCGTGATCACCGGCCCGGACACGGTCGCCCCGGGCTTCACCACCGCGGCGAGCGACGCGATGGCCGTGAGCGCGGCGTTCGCCGTGGCGGCACTGCTGCTGGTCTTCGTGCTGCCCAAGCGCACCGGCGCCCACCCGGCCGCCTGAGCAGGACCGGAGGGATCCTGACCGCGACTACCCGGTCGGAATCCCTCCGATCCTCGTGAGGTCGTCCGGGGTGTCGACGTCCCGCAGGGCGACGTCGGGCAGCACCACGCGGCCGGGGGACGGTTCGAGGGACGAGAGGAGCCGCCGTGGCGAGGCGCCGGCCCCGCGACCCGGGCCGGCCGCCTCGACGACCCGCCGCGCGCCGGCCGCGGTGCACGCGAGCTGGAGCGGGAAGACCTGGCCGTCCGGCCCCTCGGCCACCACGAGGTCGGTGCCGGCGAGCGCGTCCAGCAGCACGCGTACGGCCGTCCCCGCGGCGGGCGCGTCCCCGGGGAGCGTGACGAGGCGTTCGGCGCCCGCCTCCAGCGCCGCCACGAAGCCGGCCACCAGGGCGGCGCAGGGCCCACCGCCCGGCGGGTCCTCGCGCACCCACGTGACAGGGCGGCGTACGGGCCGCTCGGGCCCCACGACGACGACCGGCAACCCGGCGGGGACCGCGTCGAGCGTCACGTCGAGAAGGGGCCGTCCGCCGAGGTCGGCGGCCAGCTTGTCGCTCCCGAAGCGCCGCGAGGCCCCGCCGGCGAGGACGACGACCCAAGTCCCACTCACAGGACAGAGTTTCGCGAGCGCCAGCGAGTGGAACTCACGCGGGGGTGTGGGGGTCGCCCCCTCAGGACAGAGTTTCGCGAGCGCCAGCGAGTGGAACTCTCGCGGGGGTGTGGGGGTCGCCCCCTCAGGACAGAGTGAGGGCACTGATCATGGGCGCGAGCTTGGCCTGCGCCTCGGCCCACTCGGCGTCCGGGTCGGACCCGGCGACGATCCCGCAGCCGGCGAAGAGCCGGATCCGGCGCGGGTCGGTCTCGTCGAGGATCCCGCAGCGCAGGGCGATGGCCCACTCCCCCGCGCCGCTCGCGTCGGTCCAGCCGACCGGGCCGGCGTAGCGCTCCCGATCGAGGTGCTCGAGCGAGGCGATGAGCTCGCGCGCGACGGCGGTCGGGGTGCCGCACACGGCCGCGCTGGGGTGCAGCGCCGCGGCCAGGCCGAGGGCGGTGACCCCGGGGGCCACGGCCGCGGTGACGTCGCTGGCCAGGTGCAGCACGTTCGGCAGCTCGAGCACGTACGGCGTCTCGGGCACGTTGAGCGCCGAGCAGAAGGGTTCGAGGGCAGCGGCCACGGAGGCGACCGCGTACTCGTGCTCCTCCAGGTCCTTGCTCGAACGGGACAGCGCGGTGGCGAGCGCGAGGTCGGTGCTGGTGCTGCTCCCGCCCTCGCCGGAGCGCTGGATGGTGCCCGCGAGGACGCGCGACGTGGCCAGGCCCGCCTCGAGGCGGACGAGCATCTCCGGGGTCGAGCCGACGAGGCCGTCGATCAGGTAGGTCCAGCACCGGGGGTAGGTCTCGCTCAGCCGCGACACCAGCCAGCGCGGGTCGACGTCGCCGTCGGCCACGGCCACGAGGTCGCGCGCCAGCACGACCTTGTCGAGCACGCCCGAGCCGATGTCGCCGACCGCGCGGGAGACGGCCGCACGCCACTGCTCCGAGCTCAGCGAACCACCCTCGAACCGCACGCCGGTCGGCGCGGGTGGCACCGACCCGGCCACCGGGGCCGGGCGGGTCTCACCGGCCTCGAGACCGACCTGGGTCAGCCAGGCCTGGCCGCCACGCCGTCCCAGCACGGTGCGGGGGACGACCAGCCCGGAGGACGCGGCGGTGTTGTCGGGGTCGAAGAGGAAGCTGCCGAACGCCACCAGACCGCTGCCCGGCAGCATGGTCGCGAGCTCGGACTCGACGTCGCTCTGCGCGACCAGCGCCTGCCACCACTCCTCGGCCTCGGCGGGGGTGGCGGCCTTGTGCCGCACGACCTCGCCCCAGGCGACCATCCCGTCGCCGCCGCGGAGCCACGCCACCGCGTCGGTCTCGGGCAGGAGCGCCACCAGGGGCCCGGGGTCCGGGACCGCGACGGTCCGGACGCGCAGACGCGGGGGGGCCGGGTTCACCCCGGCCGTACTGCTCACAGGTTCCAGCGTAGTGCGCACCTAGGGTGTGCACCGTGACGAGCAGCAGCGGGCCGCGTGACCTGTGCCGCAGCGCCGGGCCCCCCCGATGACCCTCGTCGGCACGGCGCAGCTGGTCTCGGACGCCTACGCCCGTGGCACCGGGATCGCCGCCCTCAACGTCATCACCCTCGAGCAGGCCGAGGGCACCGTGCTCGGCGCGGAGCAGGCCGGGCTCCCCGTGATCCTGCAGGTGAGCCAGAACGCGGTGAAGTTCCACCTCGACGACCCGGCCCCGCTCGCCGCCGCGCTGGCCGTGCTGGCCCGGTCCAGCGCCGTCGACGTCGCCCTGCACCTCGACCACGTCACGCGGACCGACCTGCTGCACCGGACGGCGGAGTGCGGCTTCTCCTCGGTGATGTTCGACGCCGGGCCCCTGCCGTACGACGAGAACGTCGCCGCCACGCGCGAGGCGGCCGCCTGGGCCCACGAGCACGGGCTGCTGCTCGAGGCCGAGCTCGGCTTCGTCGGCGGCAAGGCCGAGGACGGGTGGGGCCAGGTCGAGAGCGCCCATGGCACCGGCGTCCGCACCGACCCCGACCAGGCCGCTGCGTACGTCGCCGCGACCGGTGTGGACGCGCTCGCCGTCGCCGTCGGCAGCCGGCACGCCATGACGAGCGCGGACGCCGAGCTGGACCTCGCGCTCGTCGCGGCCCTGCGCGCCGCGGTCGACGTGCCCCTCGTGCTGCACGGGTCCTCCGGCGTGCCGCAGCCGACGGTCGCTGCCGCCGTCGCCGCGGGGATGACCAAGATCAACATCGGGACGATCACGACGGTCGCCTTCACCCGCCCGATCCGCCAGCACCTCGCGGACCTGCCCGGGGCCCACGACCCCCGGCAGTACCTCGCGCCGGCCCGGTCGGCCGTGAGCGCGCTCGTCGCCGAGCTGGTCTCGACGGTCGGGCTCGCCGGCGCCACCGCCTGAACCCTGCCCCGCCGGGCCCGACCGGGTCGCACTCGGACCCCCGGCGCCGTCGCCCGACCAATCTGGGTGTGCCGTGCCGACGAACTCCCTCCATGACGACGACCCGGCTGCCCGACGCCCCGCCTGCCGGGCCGGCGCCGACCGCCGGGCGGGACGAGGGACGGGTCCCCGGCCGGGTGCTCCGGGCCGCGACCGGTGTCGTCGCCGCGGGGGTCGCCGTGGGCGTCGGGCACCTGGTCGCCTCGGTGGTCAGCCCGCCCGCGTCACCGATCATCGCGGTCGGCTCCGCGCTCGTCGACGCCGCCCCGACGCCGGCCAAGACGTTCGCGGTGCGGCTGCTCGGCAACTACGACAAGCCCGTCCTCATCAGCGCGGTCGGGGTCGCCCTCGTCGTCCTCGCCGCAGTGCTGGGGCTGGTCGCCTGGACGCACCGCCGGGTCGCGCTGACCGGCATCGCCCTGCTCGGGGTCGTCGGTGCCGCCACCGCGGTCTACCGCGGCGGCCCCGTCGACGCCGTGCCCTCGGTCGTCGCCGGGTTGGCGGGCGTCGCCGCCCTCCTGGCGGTCGTCCGCAGCAGCTCGGCCGCGAGCGCACCCCGTACGGGCTGGTCCGTGCCCGCGCCGGTCGCCATCCCCGGCCACGACGGTCCGCCCCCGGCGCGTCGCACCGGTCGTCGTCCCTTCCTCGCCACCCTCGGCGTCACGGCCGCGGTCGCCGCCCTCGCCGGCGGCGGCGGGATCCTCGTCGGCCGGGTACGTTCCGCGAACGCCCTGGCCCGACGCGGGACGGGCCTGCCGGCCCCCGCGTCGCCCGCGTCGCCGATCCCCGACGGGGCGCAGATCCCGGGCATGACGCCCTTCACCACGCCGGTCGAGTCGTTCTACCGGGTCGACATCAGCCTGGTCACGCCGCAGATCGACGCCAGCACCTGGTCCCTCACCGTGGACGGGATGGTCGACCACCCGTTCACGCTCACCTACGACGAGCTGCTCGCCATGCCGATGATCGAGCGGGACATCACCCTCACGTGCGTGTCCAACGAGGTCGGCGGCAGCTACGTCAGCAGCGGTCGCTGGCTGGGCGTGCCGTTCAGCGCGATCCTCGAGCGCGCCGGCGTGCAGCCCGGTGCCGACCAGGTCTACTCGTACTCGCTCGACTCCGGCTACACGGCCTCGACGCCCATCGAGGCGGTGAGCGACGGCCGCGACGCGATGATCGCCGTCGGTCTCGACGGTCAGCCGCTCGCCGACGCCCGGGGCTATCCGGCGCGGATGATCGTGCCCGGCCTGTTCGGCTTCGTGGCCAACACGAAGTGGCTCGAGCGGATCGAGTTCACGACGTACGCGAAGCGGACGGCCTACTGGACCGAGCGGAAGTGGGCCATCGACGGCCCGATCCTCACCCAGAGCCGCATCGACCTGCCGAAGTCGCTCAGCACGCTGCCCAAGGACAAGCCGGTCATCGCCGGCGTCGCGTGGGCCCAGCACCGCGGGATCAGCAAGGTCGAGGTGCAGATCGACGACGGCGACTGGCAGGAGGCCTCGCTGGCGACCGACGCGGGCATCGACCTGTGGCGGCAGTGGTCGATCGTCTTCGACGGCGAGCCCGGCCTGCACACCGCCCAGGTACGGGCGACCGACGCGACCGGCGCGACCCAGCCCGAGCAGCGCACCAAGGTCTTCCCCGACGGCGCCCGCGGCTGGCACCAGATCCAGTTCACGAGCGAGTAGCCGGGCGCGGACCGGGTCCGGTCCGGACCAGGGCTCAGCGCTTGCGCTGCTTGGCGATCGACACCTGCGACTCGCGCTCGCGCTTCTGCAGGTCCAGCTGACGCTGGGCCTCCTTCTGGCGGGCCTGCATGGACTCGGCGTCGAAGGAGTTGAAGAGGACGATCGCGGTGATCACCTCGATCGCGAGCGACCAGAGGGGCGAGAAGCCCAGCAGCATCGGCGCGGTCGCCAGGAGGCAGACGTCGAAGCCGCGGAAGAGGTTCGTGACGAGCCCGGGCGGCAGGGCCCCGGCCTGCGTCGACACCATCGGCTTGCTGAAGTCGACGCCCTTGGCCTGCGTCCAGCGGACCGCGCCGAGCAGCCCCGCCGCAGCGGTCGCGACGGCCATCAGCGAGCCGGTCCCGAGGTCGCGCCCCACCGAGCTGCCGGCCACGCCGACGAACGCCGGCCCGACCAGCACCGCCCAGAGCGCGGCCAGGATCGCGGGCACGGTCACCACGGCGATCTTGATCTGCGCCATCGAGAACGGCAGGCAGCGCGCGAGCCCGCCCGTCCGGGTCAGCACCCGCAGCCCGTTGAGCATCGGCACGATCGCACCGAACAGCGCCAGCGCACCGAACACCGGCGCCACCGCCCCCAGGCCCAGGGCCTCGGCCGCGTACGGCACGACGAGCGTCCCGGCCCACGCGATCAGCGGCTGCGGGAAGCGGCGCAGCCGCTGCCACTCGCGCCAGGTGAGGGCCTGCAGCCCCTCGCCGTGGCCGCGCCGCGGCGTGACGTGGCCGACCTCCATCGTCCGGCGCTGCACGACGATGTCGCGGGCCAGGCCGACGTCGAGGGCGAAGAACGCGCCCGAGATCCCCCGGACCAGCGAACCGCCGCTCACCAGCCGCGTACGGCGGATCGACGCCAGCCGGGAGGCCGCCAGCACCGCGCCGACCACCAGGACGACCACGGCGAGCCCGGCGACCACGGCACCGATCTCGGTGCCCAGGGTCGCGGAGAGCCGGAAGGTGAACCAGTCCGCCGCGACGCCCACCACGCCGAGCAGCGCGACGACGCCGAGCAGGCCGAAGACGAAGGAGGCGACGCGGCTGAGCCGGTGCCGTTCGCGACCCTGCTGGGCGGCGGCGGCCGCGACGGCCGCGGCCGCCGAGAGACCGGTGGCCACGGCCCAGACCAGCGCCTCGAGCACGCTCGACCCGGTCAGCAGGGAGACGAGGCCGCCGATCAGCGCGCCCCCGACGAGCGAGCCGGCGAGGGCCGCCACGAAGCGCGAGCGCAGCAGCCGGGCCCGCGAGATCGGCGCGTCGAGCAGCCAGAAGCCCTCGGCCGCGGAGGCGAGGACGGGACCGAAGAGGCGGGCCACCGCCAGCGCCGTCGCCACGGCCGCCAGGACCGCGGCCCAGGGCAGCAGCGCCCGCGCGGAGAGGCAGGAGGCGGTGCTGCAGTCGGCCACCACGCGCTGGGCCTTGAGGATGACGTTGACCGTCATCGCGCCGATCATCAGTGCCGCGATCACCGCCACGTAGGCGTCGCTGAGCGCCTGACCGACGTTCCGGGTGGCGCGGCCACGGCGCCAGTCCTTCATCAGCCCGCGCAGCTCGCGCGGCGTGGCGGGGGTCAGGACGGGGGGCTCGGGCAGGTCGGGACCGTCGTCCTCGGTGACCTCGGTCGCGCTCATCCGCGCGGTGCCCCGAGCGTCACCACGCGGGTCGCGACGCTCTCGACGAGGGTCGGCTCGTGGCTGGCGAAGACGATCGCGAGCCCCTTCTGCCGCTCGGCCTGCAGGCGACGCGACAGCCAGCCGACGCCCTCGACGTCGAGGCGCTGCTCGGGCTCGTCCAGGATCAGCAGCCGGCGCGGCCGGACGAACGCGGTGGCGAGGGCCAGGCGACGGCGCTGGCCCGAGGACAGGGTGCCGGGCAGCTGGCCCGACTGCGGGACCAGCTGGACCTCCTCCAGCACCTCGTCCACCTGCTCGTCGGGGTCGGTGATGCCGTGCGCGCGGGCCAGCAGGTCGAGGTGCTCCACGACGGAGAGGTCGGGGAAGAAGTCGAGGTCGTCGATGACGGTGGCCACGTCGCGGCGGACCTGCGGGTTCGTCTCCGACATCGGGTTGCCGCAGACCTCGATCGTGCCGTCGTCGGGCCGGTCGGCCCCGACGAGGCAGCGCAGCAGGGTCGACTTGCCGGCGCCGTTGCGCCCGGTCAGGGCGATCGCCTCACCGGCCCGGACCTCGAGGTCGAACTTCTCGAAGATCGTGTTGGGGCCGAAGGCACGGCGCAGGCCGGTCACCTTGAGCACGGTCGCGCGTTTTGCCACGCCAGAAGTGTGCCTCAACGAAACCGTGACCAATCCCCTGCGACGACGGCGGCGAACTCGTGGTGTCCAGCGCGCAGGAGCTCAACAGGGAGGCTCCCGCAACTCCCGGTCCCAGGAGGGGCCCACCTCATGCTCAAGTCCAACGTCACGAAGATCGCCGCCCTCGCTGCCGTGATCGCGTTCCCCCTCAGCCTCGCCGCCTGCGGCGACACCGCCGACAGCGGCGCGGCCCCCGCGTCGAGCGCCGCGGCCCCGTCGTCCAGCGCCGCCGCCCCGTCGTCGAGCGCGGCCAGCCCGTCGGCCTCGGCCAGCGACGCCGACGCCCCCTTCGGCTCCGGCTGCTCCGCCGTCCCGACCTCGGGCAAGGGCTCCTTCGACGGCATGTCGCAGGACCCGGTCGCCACCGCCGCCAGCAACAACCCGGCGCTGTCGACCCTCGTCACCGCGGTCAAGGCCGCCGGCCTCGTCGACACCCTGAACAACACCGACGACCTGACGGTCTTCGCGCCGACCAACGACGCCTTCGACAAGATCCCCCCGGCGACGCTCAAGAAGGTCCTCGCGGACAAGAAGACCCTCACCACGATCCTCACGGGTCACGTGGTCTCGGGCCGCCTCGCCCCGAGCGAGCTGGCCGGCGACCACACCTCGCTGTCCAAGTCCACGATCACCGTGACCGGCAGCGGCGAGGACTTCACCGTCGACGGCACCGCGAAGGTCGTCTGCGGCAACGTCCAGACCTCCAACGCGACCGTGTACATCATCGACAGCGTCCTGCTGCCGAAGTCCTGACCCCGGCGAGTACGGTCACCCGCATGAACCTGTACGTCGTCCCCTCGGGGCCGGGAGAGTCCTCCCGGCCCCCTGGGCAGACGTCGGCCGGCGGGACCGTACGCACCGACCGGGCCACCGAGGCCGACGAGCTCGCCGAGCTCGTCGCCCTCGCGGCCCGGGGTCACGAGGACGCGTTCGCCGAGCTCTACGACCGGACCTCCACCCGCGTCCACGGGGTCGTGTGGCGCGTCCTGCGCTCCACCGACCACGCGGCCGAGGTGACGCAGGAGGTCTACACCGAGGTGTGGCGCCAGGCGTCGCGCTTCGACCCCCGCAAGGGGACGGTGTTCGCCTGGATCACCACGATGGCCCACCGCCGTGCGGTGGACCGGGTGCGGTCGGTCACGAGCGAGGTCGCCCGCGACGAGAAGTACGCGATCTCCGAGGCCGGCCGCGACGTCGACCACGTCTGGGAGGGCGTGGAGCAGAAGCTGGACGCCGAGCGCGTCCGCAAGGGGATGGGGTCGCTGACCCCGATCCAACGAGAGGCCCTGACCCTCGCCTACTTCGGCGGGTACACCCAGAGCCAGGTCGCCGCGCTGCTCAAGCTGCCGCTCGGCACCGTCAAGACCCGGATCCGCGACGGCCTCATCGGCCTGCGGGACGCACTAGGAGTAGAAGCATGAGAGGGGGTGGAGAGCAATGAGCGCGATCCATGGCGCGACGGGTTCGTACGTCGTCGACGCGCTGGACCCCGACGAGCTCGACGAGTTCGAGGCGCACCTGGCGGCGTGCCCGACCTGTCGTCAGGAGGTCGTCGAGTTCTGCGAGACGGCGGCCGAGCTGTCGCTGCTGGCCTCGGCACCGCCGCCGCCCCCGGCGCTGCGCGAGTCCGTCCTGTCCTCCATCGTCGGCGTCCGTCAGCTGCCGCCGCTCGAGGGCAACCCCCGGCGGGCGCTGCCGTCCGACGAGGAGCCCGAGGAGGAGCCGCTGCCACCCGCAGCGCTCGCCCGCACGGAGGCTCCGGTCGTCGACGAGCTCGCCCTGCGACGCTCGAGCCGACGGGCGCGGGTGCTCTCGGTCCTGGTGGCCGCCGTGGCCGTGGTCGCCCTGGCGCTCGGCGGGACCGTGTGGGGTCTCGTGAGGCAGCAGCAGCCGCCGGTCGCCGCCGGACCGTCCGCCGACACGTCGCTGCTGGCGGCGCCGGACGCGAAGATCGTCAAGGCCTCCCTGGACAACGGGGCGCAGGTCTCCTTCATCGTGTCGAAGGCGCAGAACCGTGCGCTCTTCGTCAGTGGCGACCTGCCCTCCCCCGGGGCGGACAAGACGTTCCAGCTCTGGACCCTGAAGAGCGGGGCCCCGACGCCCGACAACCTGCTGGGCGGCGGGAGCGACGTGGCGCAGTGGTTCCACGGGCCCATCTCGGGCTCCGACCAGCTGGCCATCTCGATCGAGCCGGCCGGTGGGTCGTCCACCGTGCCGACGACCGTGGTCGGTGCCGTCAACATCTAGCCCCGACCAGCTCCCCGCCAGAGCCCGACCGGTCGTCCTCCTCCGACGGACCGGTCGGGCTCTGGTGCGTCGTGCCCACCGGCCCGGCTCGCAGCCGGTCCTGTCGGTGGCGCGTGCCAGAGTTCGTCCCATGGTCGACGACGCCGCTCCTCCCGCCAGCACGGGCGCCCGGGCCACGCTGGCCAAGCGCCGGACCGACGTCGCGGCGATGTTCGACCACGTGGCCGAGCGCTACGACCTCGCCAACGACGTGCTGTCCCTCGGCCAGGACCGGGCCTGGCGGCGGGCGGTCCTCGAGGCGGTCGCCGCCCGGCCGGGCGAGCGGGTGCTGGACCTCGCCGCCGGCACCGGCACGTCGAGCGAGCCCTTCGCGCGCGCCGGCGCCACCGTGGTCCCGACCGACCTCTCGCTCGGAATGCTGCGCGTGGGCAAGCAGCGGCGCCCGGCCCTGTCGTTCGTCGCGGCCGACGCGCTCCAGCTGCCGTACGCCGACGCCTCCTTCGACGTGGTCACCATCTCCTTCGGCCTGCGCAACGTCGAGGACACCACCGCGGCCCTCGCCGAGATGCGCCGGGTCACGCGACCCGGCGGGCGCCTGGTGGTCTGCGAGTTCTCCGCGCCGACGTGGGCCCCGCTGCGCCGGGTCTACACCGAGTACCTGATGGCGGCTCTCCCGCGCATCGCGTCCGTCGTCTCGTCCAACCCGGCCGCCTACCACTACCTCGCCGAGTCGATCCGGGCCTGGCCCGACCAGACCCGCCTCGCCGCCGTCCTCGGTGCGGCCGGCTGGCGCGACGTGGCCTGGCGCAACCTGTCGGGCGGGATCGTCGCCCTGCACCGGGCGGTCCGGTGACGACGGCCGCGGCACCGCCGCAGGTCCGGGACGCGGCGGGGCCGCCCGCCGCCGCGTCGACCCCGGGGCCGCTGCTGCTCGACCCCTGGGCCGCGCGCAGCTGCCCGGTCAAGACGCAGCACCGCCTCGACCCGTCCGAGGCACCGCTGCCCGCGGTGGCCGCCGAGCCCGACGACCCGCTCGTGCTGCGGGCCGAGGCGGCGCGACGGCACCGGGCGGTGGTCCTGGAGAGCCTCATCGACCGCTGCGCGGGCCGGGTCGCCGACCTGCGGCTGCTGGCCGCCGACGGACCCGACGCGCAGACCGCCGCGACCCGACGCGCGCTCGAGGCCGGGGTCGACGTCGTCGTCGGCGGGGTGCTGCCACCCGACCACGACGCGCACCGGAGCGGGGCGCCGGACCTGCTGGTCCGGGGCGTCGACGACCCCGCGGGACGCCCGACCTACCACCCCGCCCTGGTCGTCTGGCACCAGGTGCTGACGTCCGCGGCAGGGACGGGCGAGGACGAGGACGCACCCGGCCTGCCCTGGACCCCGTTCGCGCAGCCCTCCCCGGCCGACCTCCGACGCCGCGTCGGCGTCGGGCTGCGGGTCCGCTCCGAGGAGCGCGACCTGCGTCAGCTCGCGCACCACCACCGGCTGCTGCAGGCGGCCGGGTTCGGCGGGGCCACCGCGTGGGGCGGGCTGGTCGGCACCGACGCGGCGGCGAGCGCGGAGCACGACCCCTTCCTGACGTGGTGCGACCTGGGTGCGCCGCTGCTGCGCGCGCCCGATCCCGACGCCCCCGGCGCCTCCCGCCTCGAGACGGTGCTGGAGCGCTACGACGGGGCGTTCGCGCGCCGCCTCGAGGTGGCGACCGCGGTGCGCCAGGGCGTCCGGCTGCTGGAGCCCGTCGTCGTCCGCGAGTGCGCGACCTGCCCCTGGTGGGAGCGCTGCCGCGCCCGCCTCGACGACGACGACGTGAGCGTGCGCATCGACCGGGGCGCCCTCGACCGTACGGAGGTGGAGACGCTCCGTGGACTTGGCACGGGCACCGTGCACGCCCTCGCCGCGGCCGACCTCGACGCGCTCCTGCCGCGCTACCTCCCGCAGGTGCTGCCCCGGCGCGCGCACGCCGAGGACCGGTTGCGGACGGCGGCCCGCCGAGCCCGGCTGCTGGTCGGCGGCGTCCCGTTCGTCCGGGAGACGTCGGGCCCGATCGAGGTGCCCGGCGCGACCGTGGAGGTCGACCTCGACATCGAGAGCTCGGCCGACGGCCGGGTCTACCTGTGGGGCTTCTGGGTCGAACGGCCCGGCGACGCCGACGCGGGGCCCGGCGAGTACGTGGCGTTCGCCGCGTTCCGCGACCTCGACGAGGCGGCGGAGACGGCCCTGGCCGTGGAGGCGTTCACCTGGCTGCGCGACCTCGTCGACGCCGGTCCGTCGGTCGCGGTCTACCACTACAGCGGTTACGAGCCGAGCACGATCGACACCCTCGCGCGGCGTTCGGGCCACCCCGTGCTCGCGTGGGCGACGGCGTACGCGCAGGAGGGGTTCGTCGACCTGCTCGACGTCGTCAAGGAGCACTGGTTCGGGGTGGGCGGGCTCGGCCTCAAGCTGGTCGCGACCCACGCCGGCTTCGCCTGGCGCGACGAGGACCCGGGCGGGCTCAACTCGCAGCGCTGGTTCGCCGACGCGGTGCACGACCCGGACCCCGGCGTCCGGGCAGCGGCCACCCGCCGGGTGCTGGCCTACAACGAGGACGACGTGCTCGCGACGCGGCACGTCCGGGCGTGGTTGCGGGAGGCTCGCTGACCCCGGCGCGCCCGCCTACGAGTGGTCGACCGTGCGGCCCAGCGCCGCCACCGCCTGGTCGAGCGCCCGCCGCCGGGTGCGGTCGATGCAGACCTCGACGATCTCGAGGCCGGCGGGCGGGCGACCGAGCGCGGTACGCAGCTCCGAGAGCGTGCCGACCTCCTGGTGGCGGACACCCGCCGCGGCCGCCAGCGCGTCGATCCGCAGGCCCTGCGGGGTGCCGAAGACCCGCTCGAAGGGTTCGGTGAAGGCCTCCCCGCCCTGCTCGAGCCCGGCGAAGATGCTGCCCCCGTCGTCGTTGACCACGACGAGGCGCAGGTCCGGACGGCGCTCGAGCGGTCCGATGACGAGGCCGCCGGCGTCGTGCTGGAGCGAGAGGTCGCCGAGCAGCGCGGTCGTGGGCGCCCCCGAGCCCCAGGCGACACCGACGGCGGTCGACACCAGGCCGTCGATGCCGGCGAGGCCGCGGTTGGCGAAGACCTCGGGCGCCTGCTCCCCGACCGGCGCGAGGTCGAGGTCGCGGACGGGGTTCGAGGACCCGACGAGCAGGACGTCCCCCGTCCCGAGGGCGGCGAGGACAGCTCGCGCGACCTCGGCGCCGGTGAGCACCGGCCACTCCTCGAGCAGGGCGTCGAGCCGGGTCCGGCTGCGGGCGTCGGCCTGCCGCCAGCGCTCGAACCACGCCCGCTCGTCCGCCCCGGGCGCGGGCAGGACGACGTCCTGCGCCACGGCTGTCGCCGAACGTCCCGGGTCGGGCCAGTCGGCGTGCGGCGCGACGACGACCAGCTCGACGTCGCGCCGGGAGAGCAGGCGCAGCACCGGTCGGGAGAGGGTCGGGTGGCCCACGACGACCACCCGGCGGACCTCGTCGGCGAGCGCCGAGCCGAGCAGCAGCCGGTAGGTGCCGAGGGCGGCCGCGCCGGAGCGCGCGTTGCTCGACGGCTCGGCCAGCAGCGGCACGCGGGCCGCGGCGGCCCGCGCGGCCCAGGTGCGCCCGAGCGCGGGCGGCGCGTCGCCCGCCACGACGACGGTCGGGACCCCGGGGGCGAGCGCGAGCGGGGTCGGCGGTCCGGCCGGCCGGACGTCGGTCAGCCGAACCCGCGCCAGCGGCTCCGCGAGGTCGGCCGGGTCGCCGACGAGCGGGTCGGCCAGCTCGACGTCGAGGTGGACGGGTCCGGGCAGCCGGCTGCGGACGCCCGTGGCCGCCGCCAGCAGGCGACCGACCTCGTACGGCACCCCGTCGGCCCCGGTCAGCGTCGCTGCCGCGCGGACGTGGGCGGCGAAGAGGTCCTGCTGGTGGGTGGTCTGGTTGGCGCCGGTCCAGCGCAGCGCGGCGGGCCGGTCCGCGCTGACGACCACCAGCGGGACGTGGCTGTGGTGGGCCTCGAGGACCGCCGGGTGCAGGTTGGCCACCGCCGTGCCCGAGGTGGTCGCGACGGCGACCGGCCGGCCGGACGCCTTGGCCAGCCCCAGCGCCAGGAACCCGGCCCCGCGCTCGTCGACGCGGACGTGCAGCCGCAGCAGGCCGTCGCGGTCCGCGGCCCAGAGCACCAGGGCCAGCGGCGCGCTGCGCGACCCCGGCGCCAGCACCACGTCGCGCACCCCGCCCGCGACGAGCGCCGCCACGAGGGTCCGGGCGAGCACGCCCGCGTCAGCCACGCGCCGGCTCCATGAGCGCCCTGGTCCCGGCGAGGCGGGCGTGCCAGCGGGTCTCGGTCTCGGCGTCCATCCGGTGCGCCGCCAGGCGCTGCTCGTCGACGACGACCGGCCGGACGGGCAGGAAGCCGTCGACGGGGACGAGAGGCTCGGTGGCGACGTCAGCGGCGAGCAGCCCGAGGGTCCCGAGCCCGCACGCGTACGGCAGCTCGGGCAGCGCGGCGGCGAGCGCGACCCCCGCGGCCAGGCCGACCGAGGTCTCGACGGCGCTGGACACCACGACAGGCAGGCCGATCCGCTCGGCGACCTCGAGGGCGGCGCGGACCCCACCGAGCGGGGCGACCTTGAGCACCGCGACGTCGGCGGCGTCGAGGGCGGCGACGCGGTAGGGGTCCTCGGCGCGCCGGATCGACTCGTCGGCCGCGACCGGCACCGGCCGGCCGGCGCGGGCGAGCCGCACCCGGAGCGCGGCGAGGTCCTCCACGGCGGCGCACGGCTGCTCGACGTACTCGAGGTCGAAGCGGTCGAGGGCACGGACGGCACGTTCGGCGGCGTCGAGGTCCCAGGCGCCGTTGGCGTCGACCCGCAGCCGGCCGTCGGGCCCGAGGGCGTCACGGACGGCGGCGCAGCGCTCGAGGTCGTCGGCCAGCGTCTCGCCGCGCTCGGCCACCTTCACCTTGGCGGTGCGGCAGCCGGAGGCGGCCACGAGCGCGTACGCCTGCTCGGGCCCGACGGCCGGGACGGTGCAGTTCACCGCGACGCGGTCGCGCACCGGCGCGGGCCACCCGCGCTCGGACGCCTCGTCGGCCGCGCGCAGCCAGGGCACGAGCTCGGCGCCGCCGTAGTCGAGGAACGGGCTCCACTCGGCCCAGCCCGCTGGTCCGCGCCAGAGCAGGCCCTCGCGGCGGGTGAGCCCCCGGAACCGCACGGGCACGGCGACGGCGTAGCCGCGGACGGCGTCCGTCGGGGGGCTGGGCACGTGGCCGAGTCTCCCCCATCCCGATCTACCCTGGCGCGGTGACACCGAGCGGCACCGCGACCTCGCTGCGCCCGGTGGACCCCGACGACCTGCCGCGGGCCCTCGCCGCCGCCCTCGACGGCGGAGCCCCGGTCGCCCCCGTCCCCGCCGATCCAGTCGAACGGTCCCACGCCCTCCGCGCGCTGCGCCTCGACGAACCCGCCGAGCCCGGCACGGCGCTGGTGGTCCTCAGCTCGGGTTCGACGGCCGAGCCGAAGGGCGTCGTCCTCTCCGCCGACGCGGTGCGCGCCGGCGCCCGGGCGACGCACGACCGCCTCGGCGGGCCGGGCCACTGGCTCCTCGCGCTGCCCACCCACCACGTGGCCGGGCTGATGGTCCTCGCCCGGGCCCACCTCGCGGGCACCGCGGTCGTCCCGCTCGCGCGCGACCTCGCCGACCTCCCCGGAGCGACGCTGCCGAGCGGCCGGCGCTACCTCTCCGTCGTGCCCACCCAGCTCGTCCGGGCCCTCGAGCAGCCCCGGCTGGTCGACGCGCTGGCCGGTCTGGACACGGTCCTCGTCGGCGGCGGCGCGTCGGACCCCGGCCTGCTCGCCCGAGCCCGGGCGGCCGGGATCCGCTGCGTCACGACCTACGGCATGAGCGAGACCTGCGGCGGGTGCGTCTACGACGGCGTCCCGCTCGACGGCGTGGACGTCCGCATCGACCCGGACGGCTCCGACCGGATCAGCATCGCCGGGCCGGTCCTGCTCTCCGGCTACCGCGGCCGGCCGGACCTCACGGCGCAGACGCTGGTCGGCGGCCGGTTCCGCACCGCCGACCGCGGCCGCTGGACGGCGGGTCCTGACGAGACGAGGCGTCTGCAGGTGCTCGGACGCACCGACGACGTCGTGGTCAGCGGCGGGTACAACGTCGACCTCGCCGCCGTCGAGGCCCGGGTCTCCGCCTGGCCGGCGCGCCGCACCGCCGAGGTCGCCGTCGTCGGCGTCGCCCATCCCGCGTGGGGCACCGAGGTCGTGGCCGTCACCGACCGACCGCTGCCCCTCGACGGCCTGCAGGGCTGGGTGCGCGCGGAGCTGCCCGCGTACGCCGCCCCGCGCCGCCTCGTCGTGCTCGACCGGTTGCCGCGCACCGGCAGCGGCAAGGTCGACCGCCAGCACCTCCGCGCCACCCTGGCGGCCGGGCCCGACCGACCCGACGGGACGACACGATGACCACGGCCGACCACGGACCGCTCGCCCGGGCCACCCCGGCCCAGTGGGTCGAGGGGGCCCGCCCCCGGACGCTGCCGGCCGCCGTCGCGCCCGTGGTCGCCGCCACCGGGCTCGTCGGCTTCACCGGCCATGCGCGCCCGTTCGCCGCGGTCCTCGCCCTGCTCGTCAGCCTCGCGCTGCAGGTCGGCGTGAACTTCGCCAACGACTACTCCGACGGCATCCGCGGCACCGACGCGGTCCGGGTGGGCCCGCTCCGGCTCGTGGGCTCGGGACTGGCCCGGCCGGCGACGGTGCGCGCGGCCGCGTTCGCCTCGTTCGCGGTGGCCGGCGTGGCCGGGCTCCTGCTGGTCGTCCTCACCCGGCAGTGGTGGCTGCTCGCCGTCGGCGTCGCCTGCGTGCTGGCCGCCTGGTACTACACCGGCGGCCGACGCCCGTACGGCTACCGCGGGCTCGGCGAGGTCTTCGTCTTCGTCTTCTTCGGCCTCGTCGCGGTCGTCGGCACCGGTTACGTGCAGGACGGCCGGGTCACCGTCCCGCTGGTGCTGACCGGGATCTGGGTGGGTGCGCTCACCACCGCGATCCTCGTGGCCAACAACCTGCGCGACCTCGCCGGCGACGCGGCGGTCGGCAAGCGCACCCTCGCCACCCGGCTCGGCGACCGCGGGACCCGGGTGCTCTACGTGGCCCTCGTCGCCGTCGGGGTCCTCGGCCAGGTCACCGTCGCGCTCCTCACCACGCCCTGGGCGCTGCTCGGGATCGTCCCGCTGCTGCTGCTCGCCCCCTCCGTCCGGGCCGTCCTCGCCGGGGCACGCGGCCGGGACCTGATCGCGGTCCTCAAGGCGACCGGGCTGGCCGAGCTCGCCTCCGCCCTGGTCAGCGCGCTCGCCCTGCTCCTCACCTGAGCGCTGGGCGGCACGACGACCTGAGCAAAATCTAGGTGCGCGCGACCTTTCTCTGAGGACGACCCAGAGGTTGACCGTTCAATCTTGTTCGAGTCGGGCCCACCTCACCCCCCGGCCCGACGGCCGCCCGCGCCTCCGTCCGACCCGGACGTCGAGGCGCGGGTGGCCTCACCTCCGGTCCCTGCTCAGCCGTGCGCCGCGGTCGTCAGGCGTCCGGCTCGACCCAGGCGCCCGTCCGGAGGAAGTGGTCGAGGGTCCGGCGGGGTCCGGCGAGGTCCCACCCGCGCTCGGCGACCCAGGCGTCGTCGTAGTAGCTGTGCTCGTAGCGCCGGCCGTCGTCGCAGAGCAGGGTGACGACGCTGCCCGTCCGGCCCTGCGCCACCAGCTCGGCGACCAGCTGGCAGGCGCCCCACAGGTTCGTCCCGGTCGAGCCGCCCACGACCCGGCCGAGGTGGTCGGTGCCCCAGCGCATGGCGGCGACCGACGCGGCGTCGGGCACGCAGACCATCCGGTCGACGACGTCGGGGACGAAGCTGGGCTCCACGCGCGGTCGCCCGATGCCCTCGATCCGCGAGCCGCAGGCCGTGACCGTCGGGTCACCGGTGCTCCACGAGCGCCAGAAGGCCGAACCCTCCGGGTCGACGACGCAGAGCTCGGTGGCCAGACGGTTCAGCCGCAGGTAGCGCCCGATCGTCGCGCTGGTGCCCCCCGTCCCGGCGCCGACGACGACCCAGTCCGGCACCGGGTGCGGCTCGCGCCGCAGCTGCGCGAACATCGACTCGGCGATGTTGTTGTTGCCCCGCCAGTCCGTCGCCCGCTCGGCGTAGGTGAACTGGTCGAGGTAGTGCCCGCCGCACTCGTCGGCGAGCCGCTCGGCCTCGGCGTAGATCGCGCCGGGAGAGTCGACGAGGTGGCAGCGCCCGCCGTAGAACTCGATGAGCGCGCACTTCTCGAGCACCGTCGTCGCCGGCATCACCGCGACGAAGGGCAGCCCGAGGAGCCGGGCGAAGTAGGCCTCGCTGACCGCCGTCGAGCCGGACGACGCCTCGACGAGCGTGGTGCCCTCCTCGATCCAGCCGTTGCACAGGCCGTAGAGCACGAGCGAGCGCGCCAGCCGGTGCTTGAGGCTGCCCGTCGGGTGCACCGACTCGTCCTTGACGTAGAGCGAGACGCCCCACTCCGGCGGCAGCGGGAAGACGTGCAGGTGGGTGTCGGCGCTGCGGTTCGCGTCGGCCTCGACCTGCCCGATCGCCCAGTCGACCCAGGTGCGGTCGCGCGCGGCGCCCCGCTCGGCCCCGCGGTCAGCCACGCCGACCGCCCTCGGTGGTGCCCTGGTGGAAGCGCTGCCGCCAGCGCCCGCCGGAGCGCACCCAGACCGAGCTCCGCAGCGCGCTGCCCGCGTCGGTGTGGCTGCGCCACAGCAGCAGCACCACGTCGGGCGCCAGCTCGGTGACCTCCAGGACCTCGAGGTCGACCTCGCCGAGCGACGCGGCGCCCGGCAGCTCCGCCAGCAGCTCCGCACGGGTCCAGCGCCGCCCGCTCTGCCCGAGCTCGGTCCAGCCCGGATCGAGCAGCACCGCCAGCCGCGCCGGGTCGTTCCGGACCGCGTCGCCGAGCAGCGCCCGCTCGAGCGCGACCACCTCGTGGATCTCACCGCTCCCCCGGACCTCGTCCGACCCGGTGGCCACGGCGGGCCCCGCCGTCGAGAACAGGTCCTCCTCGGGGGCCGGCCCGCCGACCTCGTCCGTACGCCCGCCGCCGCCGAGCCCGAAGCCCGGCCCCGGGTCCGGCGCCCGGCCCTGCCGGAACGCGGTCGACGCGGCCACGGCCCGGACGTCGGCCGCCTCGTTCAGGGGGTGGCCGGCGTGGCCCTTGACCCACTCGAAGCGGACGCTGCGGCCCGCCATCTCCTCGTCGAGGGCCCGTACGAGGTCGACGTTCAGGACCGGGTGGCCGTCCTTCTTGCGCCAGCCCCGGCGCTTCCAGCCCGCCATCCACTGGGTGATCGTGTTGATCACGTAGAGGCTGTCGCAGTAGACGAGCAGGTCGTCGCGCGCGCCCGCGGTCTGACGCAGCAGGTCGAGGACGGCCATCAGCTCGCCCATGTTGTTCGTGCCCCGCGGCCAGCCGCCGCTGGCCCAGCGGTCGTCGTCGACGTACCAGGCCCAGCCGGCCGGACCCGGGTTCCCGAGGGCCGAGCCGTCGGCGGCCGCCACGATCGTCACCGCGCGATCGTGCCACGTCCGCGGAGGTCCGCACCCGCGCCGGGTCGGGTCCGGGGTGCGTGCTTGGGTGGATCCATGGACTTCCGCTACCTCGGCCGCTCCGGCCTCAAGATCTCCGAGGTCACGTACGGCAACTGGCTCACGCACGGCTCCCAGGTCGAGAACGAGCAGGCGCTGGCCTGCGTCCGGGCCGCGCTGGACAACGGCATCACGACCTTCGACACCGCCGACGTCTACGCCAACACCAAGGCCGAGACCGTCCTCGGCGAGGCGCTGAAGGGCGAGCGGCGCGAGTCGGTCGAGATCTTCACCAAGGTGTTCGGGCCGATCGGGCCGAAGGGCCCCAACGACCTCGGCCTGTCGCGCAAGCACATCAGCGAGGCCGCGCACGGTTCGCTGACCCGGCTGCAGACCGACCACATCGACCTCTACCAGGCCCACCGCTACGACTACGAGACGCCGCTCGAGGAGACGATGCAGGCCTTCGCCGACCTCGTCCGCGCGGGCAAGGTGCTCTACGTCGGCGTGAGCGAGTGGACCGCCGACCAGCTCCGCGAGGGCCACGCGCTCGCGACCGACCTCGGCTTCCAGCTGATCTCCAACCAGCCGCAGTACTCGATGCTCTGGCGGGTCGTCGAGGGCGAGGTCGTCCCCACCTCGAAGGAGCTCGGCATCTCGCAGGTCGTCTGGTCGCCGATCGCGCAGGGCGTGCTGACCGGCAAGTACAAGCCCGGGGAGCAGCCGCCGGCCGGCTCGCGCGCGACCGACGAGAAGGGCGGCAAGGACATGATCTCGCGCTGGATGCGCGACGACGTGCTCGAGCGCGTCCAGCGGCTGAGGCCCCTGGCCGACGAGGCCGGCCTCTCGATGGCCGCGCTCGCGGTGGCCTGGACCCTGCAGAACGACAACGTCGCCACCGCGATCATCGGCGCCTCGCGGCCCGAGCAGGTCCAGGACAACGTCGCCGCCGCCGGCGTCACCCTCGACGCCGACCTGCTGACCAAGATCGACGAGATCCTCGACCCGGTCGTCGAGCGCGACCCGGCCCGGACGCTGGAGAGCTCGCCGAAGACCCGCGAGGCCTGAGCCGGGCTAGAGCAGGGGCGGGTGACCGGCCCGCGTCATCCGCCAGACCGTGCGCCAGCTCATCGGCCGACGCTCCCCGCCGTCCTGGCGCAGGCCGAGGCGGTAGCCGCGCAGCGTCTCGCGCACGGCCTCACCGGTCCGCAGCCGGCTCCCGCCGACCGCGGCCCAGGCGGCGACGTACGCCAGCCCGACGGGTGCGGGCAGGTTCCGGCGCGCGAGCCAGACCCGGTTGCGGGCCTGGTAGCGGTAGAACTCCGCGTGCCGCGTCGGCTGGATCGCCGGGTGGTGGACCTCGATGCCGCCGTCGTAGCGGACGTGGAAGCCGGCGTCCCACACCCGCCAGGCCAGCTCGACGCCCTCGTGGGCGTACCAGAAGGGTTCCGGCCAGCCGCCGGCGTAGTCGAAGGCCGCGCGCCGCATGGCGACCGCACCCTCCCACACGTTCATCGCGGGGCTGCTCCGCGCGGGGTCGCCGACCCGGATGCGCGGCGTCCAGCGCCGGGGCGCCGCGCGACCCTCGGGGTCGACCACCCGGGGCTGGATCAGCCCGAGCGTCGGGTCGGCCGCGAACTGCGCCGCCATCCGCGCCAGCACGTCGTCGCGCGGCAGCACCGCGTCGTCGTCGAGGAAGAAGAGCAGGTCGCCGGCCACCTTCCCGACGCCGGCGTTCCGGCCGGCGGGGATGCCCAGGTTGACGGGCAGGCCCAGGGCCCGGACGCCGTCGGGCAGCTCGACCGGCTCCCAGCCGTTGCCGACCACGACCACGTCGAGCTCGACGTCGCGCTGGCCGAGCAGGGAGTCGAGCCCGGCGCGCAGGTCGGCCGGCCGGTTGCCCATGGTGAGGACGACCACCCCGAACCGCGTCGGGGTCGTCGTGGCGCCCGCCGCCCGGACCTCGCTCACCGGAGGCGGGAGGAGCCGAGGACGGCGGCCAGGTGACCCACGACGGTGACGACGCCCGAGGCCAGCACCGCGAGCAGCAGGACCTGGGTGGCGACGAGCGTGGAGCCGCCGAGCACGGCGTCGACCACCGCCGCCGCGAGGATCAGCAGCGACATCTCGATCGAGTGGAAGATCCGGTGGAACGGCACCAGCCGGGCCGCGCGGCGGGCGGCACGGAGCATCCCGGCCTGCGGCACGCGGACGCTCTCGACGTCGGCCATCTGGCTCATCCCGGCGTAGTGGCGCGAGACGTGGACGAGGTCGTTCTCGACCTTGTTCAGGCAGACCAGCAGGCCCAGGGCGAGGCCCGCGCTGATCCAGACGCTGCTGAGTCCGAGCCCGCCGTTCGCGCGGAACCCCAGGGCGACGGCGATCCCGCACTCCGCCGTGTAGTGCCCGACGCGGTCGAGGTAGACCCCGCGCGGCGACGACGTCTGGCGCCACCGGGCGACCTCGCCGTCGCAGCAGTCGAGCAGCTGCTGCAGCTGCGCGAGCACGACGACCCCGATCGCCCCGGCCAGCGTCGGCCAGCCGGTCGAGACCGCCGACAGGAGCGCGCAGAGGATCATCAGCCAGGTCACGGCGTCGGCCGAGAAGCCGAGGCGCAGCAGGACCCGGGTGAGGTAGGGCGACAGGTCGCGCAGGTAGAGGTGGGCGACCCAGTGCTCGGCACCGGCCCGCGTCCGGACGCTGGGCGGCTGCGTCACCTCGCGCAGCTGCGCGATCGTGGGGTGCGTGGGTCGCACCGAACCGTTCGCGAGCATCGGGTCAGCCTAGGGGGCCGGCGCGACGGGACCGGCTCGTCGGCCAGGTGTCGCCCGACCCGACCGACGCCGGATCCTGCGCCGGTGTCGGGACGACCGAGCGAGCAAGCACGCTTCTCGTCTTGCCAGCGCGGGAGGAAGACACCGGGCCAGAGCAGGATCCGCGTCCGAACGGAGTGCGGACAATCAACACGCACGCGCATACTCTTGGACCATGGGGCGTTTCCTCCCGCTGGTGATCGTGGCTCTGCTCATGATCTATTGCGTGGTCGAGGTCGCCCAGGCCCCTCCGTACGCCGTCCGCCGTGCCCCGCGCTGGCTCTGGGCGGTCGCCGTGATCTGCCTGCCGCTGGCCGGTGCGCTGGGCTGGCTGTTCCTCGGGCGTCCGACCCGCGAGTCCCGCGGCGAGAGCACCACGACGCCGGGCCGGCCCAAGGCGCCGGACGACGACGTGGACTTCCTCCGCGGCCTCTGAGCCTGTGCAGCCCCCTCAGGGCCCGGTCGAGGCGAGCGCCCAGGCGTCCCGGACGGCCGCCTCGAAGCGCCGGGTGCTCGCGCCGCCGGCGGTGTCGCCGAAGTAGTAGGCGGCCAGGTCGGTGAGCAGCGGGTCGACCCGGTCGGGGTCCCCCAGGCCGCGCGCCCGCAGCACCTCGAGCACCGCGCCCGCCTGTGCCGCGGGCAGCAGCGGCAGCTCGTCCAGCAACCGGGACGCGGGGCGGTAGGCGCTCGTCGCGACCGGCTCGGTGACGACCAGCGGCTTGCCGGTCGCGAGCCAGTCGTAGGCCACCGACGAGAGGTCGGTGACGCAGGCGTCCGCGAACGCCCACTGCCAGCCGTACGGACCGTCGTCGACCAGATGACGCGCACCGTCGCGGGCAAGCACCGCACGCACGGCCCGGTCGGCCTCGGCGTGGCCTGCCGAGCTCAGCCCGGTGCGCGGGTGCGGCCGGTAGACCACCCGGGTCCCGGGGTCGGCGACGAGCGCCTCGACCAGGGCGACCCCGTGGCTGACGAGCGAGCCGTAGGCGACGCTCGGCCGGTCGCCCTCCCAGGTGGGGGCGTAGAGCACGCGGGTCCCGCTGCCCGGTGCCCAGTCCGGCGCCCCCGGGTAGGCGTGGTCCAGCTGCGGACGGCCGACGCCGACCGTGCGCGTCGCCGCGTCGAAGCCGCGCAGCGCCGCGCCGAGCCGGTCGCGGCCCGCAGCGCCTCCGACGAAGGTCAGGTCGTACGCCTTGTGCTGGTTGGAGACGCTGTAGGCCTTGTCGCTCTCGCCGTGCCCCAGCTGCACGTGCACCGGGCCACCGAAGCGGAGCATGCGGAAGTTCCGCTCGACCTGGTTGACGTAGAGCACCACGCGGACGTCGTGCTCCTCGACCAGCCGTTCGAGCGCCCCGCTGCCCTGGGCGAAGGCGATGGGCAGCGAGGTCCGCTCCAGCAGGGCGGCCCCGGTGTCGGGCTCGTCGACGACGACGAAGACCGGCAGGGTCTCGGCCAGGTGCTCCAGCGGGCGACGCCACTGCTCGAGCTGGAAGAGGTTCGCCGGCCCGGTGCAGAAGGACACCGCGACCCCGCCGTCCGGCACCGGTCCGTGCGCCGCGGCCCGGTCGGCGAACCCGCGCGCGGCGGTCGCGTTCCGGGCGCGGCGCACGGCCTCCGCCCCGAGGCCGGCCACGCGGGCGACGCGGGCCGCCCCCGGCATGGCGGGCAGGATCGAGGTCCTCACGAGACCGGCTGGTCCACCTTCTCCTCGCCGGTGTGCGCGCTCTTGTCCTCCTTGAAGCCCCCGCCGACCGCGGTCTCGGTCCGGTCGCCGCTCCACTCCGTGTGGAACGTCCCGTCCTTGTCGACCCGGTGGTAGGTGTGCGCCCCGAAGAAGTCCCGCAGCCCCTGGATCAGCGCCGCCGGGAGCCGGTCGGCCCGGACGCCGTCGTAGTAGGCGAGCGAGGAGGAGAACGCCGGGGTCGGGATGCCGGCCAGCGCGGCGCCCGAGACCACGCGGCGCCACGACTCGAGGCAGTCGGTGATGACGCCCGCGAAGAAGTCGTCGGCGATGAGCAGCGGGAGCTTCTCGTCGCGCTCGTAGGCCTCGGTGATCCGGTTGAGGAAGCGCGCCCGGATGATGCAGCCGCCGCGCCAGATGCGCGCCATGGCGCCACGGTCGACGTCCCAGCCGTACTCGTCGCTGGCCGCCGCGATCTGGTCGAAGCCCTGCGAGTAGGCGACGACCTTCGAGGCGTAGAGCGCCCGACGGACGTCCTCGACGAAGGCGTCGTGCTCCCCCACGTCGGAGTCGGCCACCCCGGCCGGCAGCACGTCGTGCGCCGCCTCGCGCTGCGGCACGGAGCCGGAGAGGGCGCGGGCGAAGGTCGCCTCGGCGATCCCGGTGATCGGCACGCCGAGGTCGAGCGCGTTCTGCACCGTCCAGCGGCCGGTGCCCTTCTGCTCGGCCTGGTCCAGGATCACGTCGACGAGCGGGCGGTCGGTCTCGGCGTCGACCTGGGCGAGGACCTGGGCGGTGATCTCGATGAGGAACGACTCGAGCTCGCCGGTGTTCCACTCGCGGAAGATGTCGGCGATCTCGGCGGGGGTCTTCTCCGTGCCGCGCCGGATGAGGTCGTAGGCCTCCGCGATGAGCTGCATGTCGGCGTACTCGATGCCGTTGTGCACCATCTTGACGAAGTGACCGGCGCCGTCGGGGCCGACGTAGGTGCAGCAGGGGACGCCGTCGACCTTGGCCGAGATGTCCTCGAGCAGCGGGCCGAGCGAGGCGTAGGACTCCTTCGAGCCGCCCGGCATGATCGACGGGCCGTTCAGGGCGCCCTCCTCGCCGCCCGAGACGCCGCTGCCGACGAAGTGCAGGCCGTGCTCGGCGAGCTGCTTCTCGCGGCGGACCGTGTCGGGGAAGTGCGCGTTGCCCGCGTCGACGACGATGTCGCCCTCCTCGAGGAGCGGGACGAGCTCGTCGATCACCGCGTCCGTGCCCGGGCCGGCCTTGACCATGATGATGATCTTGCGGGGCCGCTCGAGCGAGGCGACGAAGTCCTCGAGGCTCTCCGACGCGACGAACGTGCCCTCGTCGCCGGCCTCCTCGAGCAGGGCCTGGGTCTTGGCGTACGTCCGGTTGTGGATGGCCACGGAGTGGCCGTGCCGGGCGAAGTTCCTGGCCAGGTTCCGACCCATGACCGCCAGTCCCGTGACCCCGATCTCCGCTTGCTGGCTCATTGAGCTGCTCCTTGTCCTGTTCATGACATGATCGGGCGAGGACGGTACGTCGCTGCGCCTCGGCGAGCGTATCGGGCCGGGGTGGTCGAGAGGCTCCTCCCCCGGGGGCCCCAGACCCAACAGCACCGGAGGGTCGAGGTTTGCTGGAGCCGCTGGGCATCCCCCGCGACGTCGAGGAGCTCTACGTCGTCCTCGCCTCGCTCGACGGACCCACCTCGTCCGAGCTCGCGCAGCAGTCCGGCCTGGAGCTGCCGGAGGTCCACGGACGCCTCGACCGGCTGGCCGACCTCGGCCTCGCGATCCCCGTCGGCGACGACGCCTGGCGCTCGCTACCGCTCACCGACGTCGTCAAGGGCCTGCGCTCGCGCCGGCTCTCCGAGCTCGATGCCGCGACCATCGCCGCCGAGACGCTGCAGACCCAGCTGCTCGCCGCCACCCACGACGCCGAGGACGACATCCAGGTCTTCGTCGGTCGGGAGGCGACCTGGGTCGAGTACACCAAGCTGGCCGACCGGACGACGAGCGAGATCTGCCTCTTCGACAAGCCGCCGTACGTGGGTGGGCCTTCGCAGGTCTCCATCGAGGAGCTGCGCGAGCAGTCACCGGAGTGGCAGGCGCTCGAGCGCGGCGTCTCCCAGCGCAGCGTCTACCACCCGGGCTTCGACCCCGAGCGGCTGAAGGAGATGGCCCTCTTCGCGACCGTCGGTGACAAGTCGCGGACGGGCCCGGTCCCGATGAAGCTGGTGCTCTTCGACCAGCAGACGGCCTTCATCCCGTCGATGCCCTCCTACCTGCCCGGCCACGAGATCCGCGCGTCGGTCGTGCGGCACCCGTTGATCGTCGAGTCGCTGCACTGGCTCTTCGAGGCGGTCTGGGACAACTCGATCCCGATCACCGCCGGCAAGTACCTCGACAGCGACCCCCGGCGCCGGATGCTCGTCTCGCTCATGATGAGCGGCTCGACGGACGACGCCATCGCCAACCAGCTGGGCATCAACGTGCGTTCCGTCCGGCGCTGGATCGCCGAGCTGATGGACGAGCTCGGGGTGACCACCCGCCTCCAGCTCGGAGCCGCCCTGGTGCGCGCCGACTCGATCACCTCGGGGTCCTGAGGGCGGCGGTCAGGTCAACGGGACGACGCCGCCGGCCCGGAGGGTCGGGCGCCGAGCCCGGAGACGGAACGAGGGTGCCCTCCGCAAGGAGGACACCCTCGATCAGCAGGAGACGGCGCCCGGTGGGCGCCGACCGGTCAGGATCAGTTGAAGCCGCGCCCGAAGCTGCCCCAGGTCGCCGCCTCGGCGGAACCGCCGAGGAGGACGACCGCGAGAGCGGTGCCGGCGAAGGCGGACGAGAGTCCGACGCGGACGATCTTGCGGGCGAGGGGGGAGGAGAACATGGTGGTTCCTTTCGGTCGGGCCTCGGAACGGGGGACTTTCTTTCGTATCCGGACCGTCTTGGGGGGGTCGTGAGGAACGTTATTCGACTGCCACCCCCACGTCATCCTGAGGACCCGCCAGGTTCAGGACTTGTCCTGAAGCGGACGTGCCGAAATCGCGTTAGGTGCGCTATAGGACCTACCGCGAGACGGATGTCGGGCTGTGCTGCTGTCCTCGGCCTGGGTGCGACCCTCTCTTCCCCCCGCGGGCTCCTCCACGACCGACCGGCTCGCGACGGCGGTCCCCGTCCTCTGCACCGGCCCTTCTACCCCGTGGCGAGGCGTTCACCTCGTCCCGGCTGTCGTGTGACACACTTCACCCCGCTCGGGTCGAGGTCAAGCACTCCTCGCCAGGGGCTCCGTCACAGGCAGGGTCTCGACACCTCCGCAAGAAGCTGTCGGAACCGGCTGTCACTGTAGAGGGATGAGCCGCACCAGCAGCGCCCGAAACGCCGCCCGGAACGCCGACGACGACCCGGTCGTCCGACCGCGCTGCACGTTCGTCCCGCCCTTCCTCCTCCAGCGCATCGCCGAGACCTCTCCCGAGCGTCGGCTCGTGGCCGACGGGCGCGACACGCTGGCTGTCGACGAGCGGATGCGCGCCCGCCGGGAGGCCGCGACGTCGGCCACCCCGCCGACCGCGGCGCAGGACGCTGGCGACCGCGTCGTCTACGACGCCGGCGGGACCGAGGAGCTGCCCGGCACCCGGGCGCGCGGCGCCGACGACCCGCCCACGGGCGACGCCGCGGTCGACGAGGCCCACGACCACTCCGGGGTGTCCTGGGACCTCTTCGCGCAGGTCTTCGACCGGGCGTCGGTCGACGGGCGCGGGACGCCGCTGACCGTGACCGTGCACTACGGCCGCGACTACGACAACGCGTTCTGGGACGGGAGCCAGCTGGTCTTCGGCGACGGCGACGGCGAGGTCTTCGACCGCTTCACCAAGCCGCTCGACGTCACGGCGCACGAGTTCACCCACGGGGTCACGCAGTTCACCGCCGGCCTGACCTACCAGGGCCAGTCCGGGGCGCTCAACGAGAGCGTCAGCGACGTGTTCGCGTCGATGGCCAAGCAGCGCTCGCTCGACCAGACCGCGGACCAGGCCGACTGGCTGATCGGCGTCGGCCTCTTCCAGCCCGACGTCAAGGCGACGGCCCTGCGCTCGATGCTCGAGCCGGGCACCGCGTACGACGACCCCCGCCTCGGTCGCGACCCGCAGGTCGGGAGCATGGACGCCTACGTGGACACCGAGGAGGACAGCGGCGGCGTCCACATCAACTCCGGCATCCCCAACCGCGCCTTCGCGCTGGCCGCACGCGCGATCGGCGGCCACAGCTGGGAGCGGACCGGCCAGGTCTGGTACGCGGCGCTCACCGGGGGCGCGGTCACGCCGTCGACCGACTTCACCGGCTTCGCCCAGGCCACCGTCGACGCGGCGAGCAGGCTCTTCGGTGACGACCCGACCGTCGCCGGGCACGTCACAATGGCCTGGCAGCAGGTCGGGCTGCTCACCGGCAGCGCGGCCGCGGTGGCGGCGCCGTCACCGGGGACCACTCCGTCGGGAGGCTCCACGAACCCCGGGCCCACCCCGCCCCCGTCGACTCCCGCGCCCTCCACGCCGTCCGCCCCGTCGCCGGAGCCGGACGACAGCACGGGCGGCGTCCCGAGCCTGCCGGGCGAGGACGGCGAGGACGTCGTGGCGGTGCGGCGGACGGGCGGGTTCACGGGGGCGCCCCGGTTCGCGGAGCTCAGCCTCGGCCAGGACCCGACCGGGGGTGAGCTGCGGCGCCTCCTCGACCAGATCAGCATCAGCGACCTGACGCCGTCGGACCCGCAGCCGGACCGCTTCACCTACACGGTGGCCTGCCGCTCCTTCGAGCTGACGGTGCCCGAGCAGGACCTGACGCCCGAGCTGACGCGCGTCGTGCAGATCGTGCTCGAGCAGGACCTCTGAGCCCGGGCCTCCGGCGCGCGGCACCTCCGCTCAGGTGATGAGCTCGGAGAGCAGCAGGTAGATCAGGAAGCCGACGAAGAAGCCGACGCTGCCCAGGCTGGTCTCGCCCTTGGCGTGCGCCTCCACGAGCAGCTCCTCGGTCGCGAGGTACATGAACGCGACCGCACCGAAGGCGAGGACCCCGGCCAGCACCGTCGCGCTCGCGCCGGCCAGCGCGGCGACGCCGACCGCCGTCCCGGCCACGGTGAGGAGGGCGAGCACGACCGGGGCCAGCACGACGAACCGTCGGGAGACGGTGCCGGCGAGCGTCGCCGAGAGCGACAGCCCGACGAAGAGGTACTCCACCGCCAGCGCGACCGTGAGCAGCACGCCGACGCGCTGGCCGGCGGAGAAGCCGGCCCCGAGGATCAGCCCGTCGATGAAGAAGTCGACCGCGATGGCCACGCCCAGCCCGATCGGGAGCCCGCCGCGCCCGGCCGCCTCCCGGCGCTCCTCGAGCCGCGAGCTGACCGCCCGGAACCCGAACATCACCGCGATGCCGACCCCGAACCCGACCACCGCGACGAGGGGCGAGCGCTGGAGCACGCCGGGCAGCAGCTCGATCGCCGCCGCGGCGAAGACCACGCCCGCCGCGAAGTGCTGGAGCCCGCTGGTGACCTTCTCGCCCGGTGCTCGCACGGCGGCGACCGCGCCCGACAGCGCGGCCGCGACCACGGGCACCAGCGCGAACAGCAGCGCGGCACCCATGGGCGGAGCGTAGCGGGAGGGAGCCCTCAGGCCCGACCGGTGACCGGCCGCAGCAGGGCGGCGGTCTCCTCGGCGTACGCCCACCCCGCCCAGCCGAGCGGCGTGCTCCCGTGCTCGTCGTCGAGGACGTCCGGGTCGGCGCCGGCCTCGAGGAGCGCCTCCACGAGCGCGACGTCGCCGATCCAGGCGGCGTGGTGCAGCAGCGTGCGGCCGTGGTGCCTGGCGTCCAGGTCCGCACCGGCCCCCGTCGAGGGGTCGACCCCCGCGGCCAGCCGCCGTACGCCGTCGGGCGTGGCGGACGCGTGCACGGCCGGGACGGGACCGCGCCCGCGCCACCGGCCGTCGGTGGTCGGGTCGGTGAACCCGTGGGCGGCCAGCAGGGCGAGGCGGTCGGTGAACCCGTGGGCGAGGGCCCAGTCGACCTGGAGCGCGACCATCCGCTGCGGGCTGTCCTGGTGCCGCCCGAGGCGTCGCCGCCAGGGTCCGCCGTCACCACGGCCGAGACCGCGGTCGAGCAGCAGCCGCAGGTGGCTGTCGTCACGCGAGAACATCCGGTCGTAGAGCGTCTGGCCGTCGTTCGGGTCGGCGCCCGCGTCGAGCAGCAGCTCCGCGAGCGCCTCGCCCTGCGGGTGCCGCGGCTGCCGGCCGGGGCCCTGCTCGCCCTCGCCGAAGCAGCCGGTGAGGACGGTGAACGGCGGGGCCGCCCCGCCGAGCAGGACCCCCGCGTCCGGGTCGGCGCCGGCGGCGAGGAGCAGGCGCGCGGCCTGCACCGGCTCGTGCTGCGGGACGCGGGCGTAGGTCAGGCGCATCAGGGGCGTCCAGCCCGCCGCGTCGGAGGTCCTCGCGAGCGTCGGGTCCGCGTCCAGCAGCGGGCCGAGCGCCCCGGAGTCGCCCGTCGCGGCGGCGACGCCGACGTCGGTGGTGCCGAGCCCGGGATGCTGCTGGAGGAGCGCGGACGCCGCGGCCCAGCGGTCGGGACCGTCGTCGGCGTAGGTCAGGCACGCGAGACCGAGGACCTCCTCGGCGGTGCTCGCCGGCCTAGGTCCGGCCGTCCTGCACCTTCACGGCGAGCACGGCGTGGTGCGCGGTCAGCAGGATGCGGCTGGCCGCGCTCCCGAGGATCAGCTTGCCGACCGGGCTGCGCCGCCGCAGGCCGATGACGATGAGGTCGGCCCCCACCTCGTCGGCGACGGCGTCGAGGTCCTCGGCGACGTCGTCCCAGGTCTGCGGCTGCCGCAGCTCGGTCTCCACGTCGAGCCCGTCCAGCTCGGTCCGCAGGTCGCTCAGCGCGTCACCGGCGAGGAAGCGGTCGTCGACGAGGGCGTCGCCCCGGGTGGTGTTGACCACGACCAGCCGGCCGCCGCGCAGCCGTGCCTCGGCCGCACCGGCCCGGAGCGCGGCACGGCCCTCGGCGCTGGGCACGTAGCCCACCACCACCGCGCTCACGCGGCCACCGCCGTCCGTGCCCGGAGCTTGCGCAGCACGGGCGGCCCGACGACCGCGAGCACCGCGACGAGCAGCACGACGACGCTGAACGGGGACGACACGAGCACGGTCATGTCCCCGTCGCTGATGGCGAGCGCCCGGCGCAGGTTGGTCTCGGCCACCGGGCCGAGGATGAGGCCGATGACAGCCGGTGCGACGGGCCAGCCGAAGCGGCGCATGGCGAAGCCGAGCAGCCCGATCACGAGCAGGATCACCAGGTCCAGGGGGTCGGCGTTCACCGCGTACGAGCCGAGCGAGGCGAACATCAGGATGCCCGCGTAGAGGTAGGGCCGCGGGATCCTGAGGAGCTTCACCCACACGCCCACCAGCGGCAGGTTGAGGACGAGCAGCATCGTGTTGCCGATGAAGAGCGAGGCGATCAGCGTCCAGACCAGCGACGACTCGGTGGTCAGCAGGGTCGGCCCGGGCTGGATGCCGTAGCCCTGGAAGGCCGCCAGCAGGATCGCCGCGGTGGCGGAGGTGGGCAGCCCGAGCGTGAGCAGCGGGACCAGCACGCCGGCGGCGGCCGCGTTGTTGGCCGCCTCCGGACCCGCCACGCCCTCGATCGCGCCCTTGCCGAAGTCGGGGTGCTTGGACAGGCGCCGCTCCGTCGCGTACGAGAGGAACGTCGGGATCTCGGCCCCTCCCGCCGGCAGCGCGCCGAAGGGGAACCCGAAGGCGGTCCCCCGCAGCCACGGCTTCCACGACCGCCTGAGGTCCTCCCGGGTCATGAAGCTGCCGCTGCTGCTCATGACCTGCACGGGCCCGTGGCGCAGCCGCGAGGCGACGTGCAGCGCCTCGCCGACCGCGAAGAGGGCGACGGCCACGACCACCACGTCGATGCCGTCGGCCAGCTGCGGGACGCCGAAGGTGAAGCGCTGCTGCCCGGTCAGCAGGTCGGTGCCGACCAGGCCGAGGAACAGCCCGATGCACAGCGACGCGAGCCCGCGCAGCGGGGAGGCGCCGAGGACCGTCGACACGGCGACGAAGGCGAGCAGGGCGAGCGCGAAGTAGTCGGCCGGGCCGATCGCGACGGCCAGCTTGACCACCGCGGGCGCGACGAGGGCGAGCAGCAGGGTGCCGATGGTCCCGGCGACGAACGACCCGATCGCGGCGGTGCCGAGGGCGGCGGCTCCGCGCCCGGCCTTGGCCATGAGGTTGCCCTCGAGCGCGGTCATGATCGAGCTCGACTCGCCGGGGGTGTTCAGCAGGATCGAGGTGGTCGACCCGCCGTACATGCCGCCGTAGTAGATCCCGGCGAACATGATGAACGCGCCGGTCGGCTCGAGCACGTAGGTGATCGGCAGCAGGAGCGCGACCGTCATGGCCGGGCCGATGCCCGGCAGCACGCCGACCGCGGTGCCCAGCAGGGTCCCGATCAGCGCGAACAGCAGGTTGAGCGGCGTGACCGCGTCGGCGAAGCCCTGTCCGAGCTGCATCAGCGCATCCATCAGGTCTCCACCTCCCCAGGGGGACGACCCCCTGGAACCCCCGGGAACGCCTGCACCCCGAGGGACCCCCTGGACCTCCCCGGACGCCCCCTGGAACCCCCGCGGACGTCACAGCCACCCCGTCGCCAGCTCGAGCAGGATGCCCCCGGGCAGGACGACGCCAAGGGCACGCACGAAGACGAGCCAGACCACGACGGACACGATGCCGCCGGCGATCAGCGGGCGGAGGACGCCGCGCGAGCCGAGCGCCCAGGCGACGACGCCGAACATCAGGGTCACCGACAGCGGCCAGCCGATGACGTTGATCAGCAGCGCATGGGCCAGGAACGCGAGGGCGATGATGCCGACCGCGCGCCAGGAGGTCTTGGCGTCCGGGTCGACGTCCTCGCCGGCCTCCTCCGGGCCCTGGTCGCCGCGCAGCACGCGGATCGCCAGGGCGCCGCCGACCACGATGGTCGCCGCCCCGACGAGGTAGGGGAAGAAGCGGGGTCCGACCGTGTTCGACGAGCCGGGGATCGTGATCGAGCCGGCCCCGATCACGAGGTAGACGCCGAGCAGCACCAGCAGGGTGCTGAGCGCGAGCTCGCCGTTGTTGCGCGGGCGTCGTGGGGACTCGTCGACCTCCCACGGCTCGGGCGTGCGCGCCGGGGTCGTGGTCGACCGGGCGCCCGGTCCGTCGGTGCTCACACGAGCCCGATGTCGCGAAGGATCTGGGTCACGCGCTGCTCCTCCTCGGCCAGGAACCGGCCGTAGTCCGCCCCGGTCAGGAACTCGTCGTCCCAACCCTGGTTGGCCAGCACCTCGCGCCACTCGTCGGTGTCGTGGGCGCGCTGCACGAGTCCGATGAGATCGGCCAGCGCCTGCTCGCCGATACCCGGGTGGGTCATCAGGCCGCGCCAGTTCGACACGACGAGGTCGAAGCCCGACTCCTTGATCGTCGGCACGTCGGGCAGCTGCCCCGACCGCGCCTCGCTCGAGACGGCCCAGCCCTTGAGGTCGCCGTTCGCGACCTGCTCGCCGTACTCCCCCACGCCGGAGATGCCGGCGGCGACCTGGTTGCCCAGCAGCGCGGCGAGCGACTGCCCGCCACCGGAGTAGGCGATGTAGTTGATCTCCTTCGGGTCCACCCCACCCGCGTTCGCCAGCAGCCCGGCGAGGACCTGGTCGGTGCCGCCTGCGGACCCTCCGGCGATGGGCAGGCCCCGAGGGTCGTCCTTCCACGCGCGGACGAAGTCGGCGAGGGTGTCGTACGGAGAGCTCTTCGGCGCGACGATGATCTCGGGCTCGCCGAGCAGCCGGGCCACCGGCGTCACGTCGCCGAGCCCGACAGCCGACTCGTTCGTCTCGATCGCGCCGACCATGACGAGGCCCATCATCATCAGCAGCGCGTCGTCGGTCTCGCGGGACAGCTGGCCGAGCCCGATCGTCCCGCCCGCGCCCTCGACGTTGAAGACCTGCACGTTGCGCGCGATGCCCGTGGACCGGATGACGCGCTGCAGCAACCGCGCCGTGGTGTCCCAGCCACCACCGGGGCTCGCCGGCGACATGATCCGCAGCCGCGACAGGTCGCCGGGCTCGGCGACCGTCCCGGCGCAACCGGCTGCCGCTGCGAGGGCGGTCGCGCTCAGCGCCCCCGTCAGGAAGCTCCGTCGGCTCAGGCCCATCGGTGCTGCTCCTCGACGTCGTCGTCGGACAGGATCTGCGTGGGGCCAGACCTTACCTGCGGGCACCAGCGCGTGCGTGCGGCGGGCCGAGCGAGCCGGTCGCCTACCCTTGACGTTCTCGCCCGTTCCCGACGAAAGCGCCTCGAATGGACGTCACGCCCCTGACCTGGATCCTGACCATCGTGTTCGTGGTCGCCCTGCTGGTCTTCGACTTCGTGTTCCACGTGCGCAAGGCGCACACCCCCTCGCTCGGCGAGGCGGCCCGCTGGTCGGCCGTCTACGTCGGCATCGCGCTGCTCTTCGGGGTCGGCGTGCTCGTCCTCGGCGGCGCCGAGGCGGGCGGGGAGTACTTCGCCGGCTACATCACGGAGAAGGCGCTGTCGGTCGACAACCTGTTCGTCTTCCTGATCATCATGACGAGCTTCAAGGTGCCGCGCGCCGACCAGCAGAAGGTCCTGCTCTTCGGGATCGTCTTCTCGCTGATCGCGCGGACCGGCTTCATCTTCCTCGGTGCCGCGCTGATCAACAGCTTCGCGTGGGTGTTCTACCTGTTCGGCCTGATCCTGCTGATCACCGCCGGCAACCTCGTCAAGCCGGAGGGCGAGGACAGCCACGGCGCCGACAACGTGATGATCAGGCTGGCCCGGCGGCTGTTCGACACCTCCGAGCACTACGACGGCGACAAGCTGTTCACGATCGAGGACGGCAAGCGCGTGATGACGCCGATGCTCCTCGTGATGACCGCCATCGGCGGCACGGACATCCTCTTCGCGCTCGACTCGATCCCGGCGATCTTCGGCCTCACGCAGAACGTCTTCATCGTCTTCACCGCGACCGCGTTCTCGCTGCTCGGCCTGCGCCAGCTGTACTTCCTCATCGACGGCCTGCTCGACCGGCTGATCTACCTCACCTACGGGCTCGCCGCGATCCTCGCCTTCATCGGCGTGAAGCTGGTCCTGCACGCGCTGCACGAGAACAACGTGCCGTTCATCAACGGCGGCGAGCACGTCAACGTCTTCGAGATCAGCACCGGGCTGTCGCTCTCGGTGATCCTCGGCGTCCTCGTGGTCACCGTCGTCGCGTCGCTGGTGAGCCCGAAGGGCCGCGCGCAGAACGCGGTCTCGAACGCCCGGCGCCACGCCACCCAGTACGTGGACACGAACTTCGAGGCCGACCCCGCGCTGCGCGGCAAGATCTACGAGAAGCTCCTCGACGAGGAGGAGACGATGCGCGGCCTCCCGGAGAAGTACCGGGCGCGCATCCGCGAGGAGGAGAAGCTGGTGCGGCTCCTCGCGCAGGCGCACGCCGAGCACGAGACCTACCTGGAGCGCTTGGGCGTCCGCTGACGCCCACCCGTCACTCGGTGACCCGGACCTCCTTCCAGAAGGCGACGTAGCTCGCGAAGTCCTTGCCGACCCGCTCCACGGCACCGTCGTAGAGGTCCGGGTAGGTCCACGCACGGTCCTGCAGACGCTTGCCGTCGACGACGACGGTGAAGTACTGGCACGCGCCCTTCCAGGGGCAGGTGTACGGGGTGGGGCTGGGCTCGAGATGCTCCCCCACGACGCTCGACGGGGGGAAGTACCAGTTCCCCTCGATGAAGATCAGGTCCTCCTGCGCTGCCTCGGCGATCACGGTGCCGTCGACGACTGCCCTCATGGGTGCTCCTTCGCGTGCTGCTGCCGGGGGACGTCCCCGAGCCCATGGTGGCTCCCGCCGCTGAAGACCGGTCGAGGGGCACGATGGGAGGCATGGGACGCCCCACCGCCGCCGACCCGCTCCTGATCCTGGCCATGGACCAGCGCGACTCGTTCGCCAAGCTCTTCGGCACCGAGGAGCACGAGGCGAGCCCTGAGCAGGTGCAGCAGATGCGCGCGGCCAAGTCGCTGATCTACTCGCGGGGTCGCCGCCGTGGCCGACCGGGTGAGCGGCGCGCAGGTCGGCGTCCTCACCGACGAGGAGTACGGGCCGGACGTGCTGGAGCGCGCCCACGCCGACGGCCGCGTGCTGGCCTACCCGGTCGAGAAGAGCGGGCAGGAGCTCTTCGACCTCGAGCACGGCGACGAGACGCCGGCCCACGTCGCCCGGTGGGACCCGGACTACGTCAAGGTGCTCGTCCGGATGAACCCCACCGACGACGCGACCGACACCGAGGGCCAGCTGGACCGGCTCGCGACCCTGTCGCGCGAGCTCTCGGACGCCGGTCGCCCGTTCCTCTTCGAGCTGCTCGTGCCCGCCTCCGACGAGCAGCTCGCCTCGGTCGGCGGCGACAGCACCGCGTACGACCGCGACGTGCGACCGGGCCTCGCCGTGCAGGTGATCGCAGCCGTCCAGGACGCGGGCGTGGAGCCCACGCTCTGGAAGATCGAGGGCCTCGAGACCCGGGAGGCGGCGCAGCGGATCGTCGCGGCGGCGAAGGCCGGCGGCCGCGACGCGGACTGCATCGTGCTCGGCCGCGACGCCCCGCAGGACAAGCTCGACCACTGGCTGCAGGTCGCTGCCGGGGTGGACGGGTTCGTCGGCTTCGCCATCGGCCGCTCGATCTGGAAGGAGGCGCTCGAGCGGTACCTGGAGGACCACGACGAGGCGACCTTCACGCGGACCGTCGGGCAGAACTACCTGCACTACGTGCAGACCTACCTCGACGCCCGCTGAGGTGCGGCCTCCGGCTCAGGCGCGGCTCACCCGGAGGAGCCGGGCGATCGTGCCGAACCCGACCACGACCCCGAGGACGATGAACAGCGTCGCGTCCTTCGCGGCCTCGCCGACGATCGGCGGGTAGAACAGGTTGGCCGTGACGAAGCTGCTCCGCGTGTAGCCGGCGACCACCTCGGGGTCGAGCGTCGGGAACGCCTTCCAGAGCTGGACGGCCAGCGAGGCGAAGAAGCTGACGGCCAGGCCGACGACGATGGTCAGGGCGATCACCGGGATGCCCTTCTTGACCCGGCCGCCGGACCCGCGGGCGTACAGGATCGCAGCGAGCGCGGCCGTCACGACGCTCGAGATCGTCGCGATGTAGCCGAGCTCGGCGATGATCCCGGCGACGACGGCGCCGGCCGGGATGGCCAGCAGCGCCAGCGCCGCTCCGCGACCGACCCGCTCGGGCGGGAGGGCCGGCTTGGACACGAGTCCGTCGGGCGTCCACTCGTGCTCGACCGGGGCGCCCGGCTCGGCGGCTGCGCCGGGGACGGGCGCCGCGCCCTGCGGGACGTCCGCCGTGGACGGCTCCACGGGCGTGGCGAAGGACGGACCGGGGCCGTCCACGGACCGGCGCGGAGCCGCGGTGGTGTCGTCGTTCACGGGGTGCTCTCCTCGAGGCTGGTGTGCGGGGACGCCGTAGTCCACCACGCCGAGGAGTCACCGCGGGCGGGTTCGGGGAGTTCTCCACACCCTCCGGCCGGACTCGGCCGGCTCTCGGGTCAGCCCTTCCAGGACCAGCCCGCGACGGCCGGGTCGTCCTCGCCGTGCTCGCGGGTGTAGGCCCGGGCGCTCAGCCGGGCGTCGACCATCTCCTGGCGCAGCCCGGCACAGCTCGCACCGAGGCTCGGCACCCGGTCGATCACGTCCATCACGAGGTGGAAGCGGTCGAGGTCGTTCAGCATCACCATGTCGAACGGCGTCGTCGTCGTGCCGCGCTCCTTGTAGCCGCGGACGTGGAGCTGGGCGTGGTTGGCCCGGCGGTAGGTCAACCGGTGCACCAGCCACGGGTAGCCGTGGAAGGCGAACACCACCGGCTGGGTCGCGGTGAACAGCGTGTCGAAGTCCCGGTCGTTCAGCCCGTGCGGGTGCTCGTCCTCGGGCTGCAGCCGCATCAGGTCGACCACGTTCACCACGCGGACGCGCAGGTCGGGCAGCCGCTCGCGCAGGATCGACGCGGCGGCCAGCACCTCGAGCGTCGGGATCTCGCCCGCGGCGGCGAGCACGACGTCGGGGAGCGTGCCGGTGTCGTCGCGGTTCGACGCCCAGTCCCAGATGCCGGCGCCGCGGGCGCAGTGCAGGGCGGCGTCCTCCACGGACAGGTAGTCGAGCTGGGGCTGCTTGCCCGCGACGACCACGTTCACGTAGTGCCGCGAGCGGAGGCAGTGGTCGAAGGTCGAGAGCAGCGTGTTGGCGTCCGGCGGCAGGTAGATCCGCACGATCGACGGGTCCTTGTTGAGCACCACGTCGAGGAAGCCGGGGTCCTGGTGGGTGAAGCCGTTGTGGTCCTGGCGCCAGACGTGCGAGCTGAGCAGGTAGTTGAGGCTGGCGATCGGGCGCCGCCAGGCCACCTGGGCGCTGGCCTGCAGCCACTTGGCGTGCTGGTTGAACATCGAGTCGACGATGTGGATGAACGCCTCGTAGCAGGTGAAGGCCCCGTGCCGGCCGCTGAGCAGGTAGCCCTCCAGCAGGCCCTCGCAGATGTGCTCGGACAGCACCTCGATCACCCGTCCCGAGCGGTCGAGCCGCTCGTCGTACGGGCCCTCGCCGATCTCCCACCGTCGTCCCGTGACGTCGAGGATGTCCTGCAGCCGGTTGCTCGCGAGCTCGTCCGGCGCCAGGGTCAGGAAGCTCGTGGGGTTGGCCTTCGTCACGTCGCGGAGCCAGGTCCCGAGCACCTTGGTGGCCTCGTGCTGCTTCGTCCCCGGGGTGTCGACCTCGACGCCGTACGGGCGCCAGTCCGGCAGCTCCAGGTCGCGCAGCAGGGTGCCGCCGTTGGCCACCGGGTTGTCGCTCATGCGGCGCTGGCCCGTGGGCGGCAGGTCGAGCAGCTCGGGGACGGGACGGCCCTCGTCGTCGAACAGCTCCTCGGGCCGGTAGGCGCGCATCCACTGCTCGAGCACAGCACGGTGGGTGCCGTCGGTGCGGGCGCTGGGCAGCGGCACCTGGTGCGCGCGGAACGTCCCCTCGACACGCTGGCCGTCCACCTCGGGAGGGCACGTCCAGCCCTTCGGGGTGCGCATGATGATCATGGGCCAGCGCGGAGCTTGATCGACCGGTCCGGGCGTCACGCTCTCGTCCCGCACGCGCCGCTGGATGTGCCCGATGGCATCCAGGCAGGTCTCGAGCGTCTGCGCGAACGCCTGGTGGACGGTCCCGGGGTCGTCGCCGGCCACGACGTGCGGGTCGTAGCCGTAGCCGCGCATCAGCTCGAGCAGCTCGTCCTCGGGGATGCGGGCGAGGATCGTCGGGTTGGCGATCTTGAACTCGTTGAGCGCGAGGATCGGCAGCACGGCGCCGTCGCGCGCCGGGTCGACGAACTTGGCTGCGTGCCAGCTGCCCGCCAGCGGACCGGTCTCGGCCTCGCCGTCGCCGACCACGCAGAAGACGGTCAGGTCCGGGTGATCGAGAGCGGCGCCGTACGCGTGCAGCAGCGAGTAGCCGAGCTCGCCGCCCTCGTGGAACGACCCCGGCGTCTCCGGCGCGCAGTGGCTCGGCACGCCCCCGGGGAAGGAGAACTGGCGGAAGAACGCCGCCATGCCGCGCTCGTCGCGGGAGATGTGGCTGTACAGCTCGGAGTAGGTGCCCTCGAGCCAGGCGCAGGCGTTCGGGCCGGGACCGCCGTGGCCGGGTCCGGCGACGAACACGGCGTCGAGGTCGCGGGCCTTGATCAACCGGTTGGCGTGGACGTAGGCGAGGTTGAGCCCGGGGACGGTGCCGAAGTGGCCGAGCAGCCGCGGCTTCACGTGCTCGGCCTGCAGCGGTTCACGGAGCAGCGGGTTCGCCATCAGGTAGATCTGGCCGACGGCGAGGTAGTTCGCGGCCCGCCACCAGGCGTCGACGAGGCGCAGCTCCTCGGCGTCGAGGACGCCCTCCGGCGAGCCCAGCTCGTACGACGTCGGCGGGCGCGTGGGACCGCCGCCCGCGCTCTCGTTGTCGGCCGCGGTGTCGCCACCCATGCTCGCCAGCTGCGTCATGCTCCGCACGCTACGGGCGCAGCGACCCGGCCTCCGGCGCGGCGAGCACGGCCGCCGTCACCCGCTCGACGTCGAGGTCGGCGAGGCAGGCGGGGTCGCCACCGGTCAGCGGGCAGCGCGCGGACCACCAGCACTCCTGCTCGGTGATCGCGAGCGGGCGGCGGACCTCGCAGCCCGGCAGCCCCTGGAGCGAGGTCCCGCTGCGCGGGTCGAGCCCGTAGCGACCGGCGACCGTGGGTCCGAAGAGCGCGACGGCCCGCGCGCCGACCGCCGTCGCGAGCCGGACCGGTCCGGTGTCGCCGCCGACGACGACCCCGCCGAGCTCACCCACGACGGCGAGGTGCGCGGCGAGCGTGCGGAGGTCGCCGGGCGGGAGGGGGAGGGTTCCGGGGACGGGTGTGCTGCCGGGAGCCCCGGCCGTGAGGACGGGGTGGCCCGCGGCGGCGGCGTCCGCGGCGAGGGCGACCCAGCGCTCCGCCGGCCACTCCTTCACCCGCATGCCGGAGCCGGGCACGAGGACGACGGGCGAAGTTCTGACGTGGGAGCCACCTCTGGTGTGGTCAGGGCCGCAGAAGTTCGCGAGGCGGGAGCGCGCGGCGGCCAGCTCGGCCTCGGTGACGGCGACGGCGAGCGGCTCGTCGGCGTACGCGGGGTCCACCAGTCCGTCGGCGACCAGCAGCCGCAGGAAGCGGCGGTCGATCCGCTCGTCGACGCGAGGGTGGCGCCAGAGGTTCGTGACGGCGCGCGGCGCCCGGGCGGCGCAGAGGTCGGCGATGCCGTCGTAGGTCGTCGTCGTGACGACGAGGTCGTACGGGCGTCCCTCCCGCTCGGCCGCGTCGAGCTCCGCCGCCACGGCCCGGCGCGGGGCCCCGTCGGCGTGGTCGTCCGTCGCGACCACCCGCGCGACCAGGGGGTCGTGGGCCAGCAGGGCGTCGCCGGGGGTGAACGTCAGCACGCTCACGTCCGCGTCGGGGTGGCTGCGGGCCAGTGCGTGCACCGCGGGCAGGACGAGCAGCACGTCGCCGAACCCGCCGAGCAGCTCGACGACGAGGATCCGCCGGAGGTCGCTCACGCCAGGACCCGCGCATAGAGGTCCCGGTGCGCCGCCGCGATCCCCGGCCAGGCGCGCGTGGCGGCGAGCGCCCGTCCGCCGCGGGCGACCCGCCCGACGAGGCCGCGGTCGTCGAGGAGCCGTTGCACGGCGGCCGCGATGGCCGCCGGGTCGCGGCGCGCGGTCACGTCGACGACCGTGACCCCGTCGAGGAGGTCGGCGTCGCGCTCGTCCGCGACGGTCGCGAGGACGGGGGCGCCGTGGTCCAGGGCGGCGAGCAGCGAACCGCTCTTGGTCGTCACCCCGGCGGTGAAGGGCAGCACCACCGCGTCGGCCGCCGACAGCAGCTCCGACACCGCGGCCTCGTCGACCCAACCGGTCAGGTCGACCCGGTCGGCCACCCCGCGGTCGGCGATGCGGGCCTCGACCTCGGCCCGGAACGACCGCGCCTCCGCCCCCGGCAGCGCGAGCGACGCGAACCCGCCCGCCACGACCACGTGGACGTCGGTCCCGGCGTCGCGCATCAGCGCGGTCGCGTCGACCAGCTCGCGCACGCCCTTGACCGGGTGCACGAACCCGAAGAAGACCAGCAGCGCGACCCCGTCGGGCAGTCCGAGACGGGAGCGGACCCTGGTCCGTGCGCTCGCGGCGTCGGGACCCGGGGAGGCGACGTTCGGTCCGATGGGCACGACCACCGGGTCGCGGTGCAGCCGGTCGCGGGCGACGGCGGCGTGGCCGGGGTTCGTGGCCACCAGCGCCCGGCTCGCCGGCCCGAGCAGTCCCGTCTCCCGGTCGTACCGACCGCCGCGCTCGAGCACGGGCCAGGCCCGCTCCGGGAGCCGTCCGGGCCAGGCCCACCCGCCGTACTCGTGCAGCGTCGTGACCAGCGGGGTGCGCAGCAGCGCGGGCAGCCAGCCGACCGCGGCCGACCAGCCGTACGCGGACGGCGCCCACTGCACGTGGACCACGTCGGCCTCCAGCGCGTCGAGCGCCCGGGCCGCCCGCGGCAGGTGGGCGAGCGACCAGCGAGGCGTCACGGCAACGGCCCCGGCCGGCGCCGAACCGTCCTCCGCCCGGGCCGCGACCACGACGTCGACGCCCGTGAGCAGCAGCTCGTCGGCGAGACGCCGGACGTAGTCGGCGACGCCGTCGCGCTCCGGCGCGTACGTCCCGCACACCAGCGCGACCCGCACGGGGCTCCTTCCCTGCTCGCAGTGATCGACGATCCCGGCGTGCCACGATGCGCGGCGTGCCGGCCTCCGATCCTGCCCCGTCCGCACCGCCCGGCCCGGAGACACCGCTGCTGCCGCGGGTCCCGCACCGCGGGGACCTCGACGTGCTGGTGCCGACGCGCGACCGGGCGGCGGCCCTGGCCGTCACCCTCGCCGGCCTGCTGGCCCAGGACGTGACGGCCCGGCTGGTGCTGGCGGACCAGACGCCGGGGACCGGCGCAGCGGAGCAGCCGGAGATCGCGAGCCTGCTGGCCGTGATGCGGCTGCGCGGCTGGGAGGTCGAGGCGGAGCACCGGACGGGCCCGGCGAAGGGTGTCACCGAGCAGCGCCAGCACCTGCTCGACCGGGCGGACCGGACGTACCTGCTGATGCTCGACGACGACGTCCTGCTCGAGCGCTGGGTGCTGCGCCGGCTGCTCGACGCGATCGACGTGCTGGGCTGCGGGTTCGTCGGGATGGCGCACGCGGCGGCGTCGTTCCTGGACGACGTCCGGCCCGCCGAGCTGGAGACGTTCGAGCTGTGGCCGGGCAACCGGGTCGAGCCGGAACGTGTCCGCAAGGGCGAGCCGGGCTGGGAGCGCTGGCGCCTGCACAACGCGGCGAACGTCCAGCACCTGCCCGACCTGCTCCCCCCGGGCGCGCTCGCCGCGCGCGGCTGGGCGGCGTACAAGGTCGCCTGGGTGGCCGGGTGCGTGCTGTTCCGCACCGAGTCGCTCCGGTCGGTCGGCGGGTACGGCTTCTGGGCCGACCTGCCGCCCAACCTGCGCGGCGAGGACGTGGTCACCCAGCTCCAGGTCGCCGAGCGCCACGGCGGCGCTGGCCTGCTGCCCTCGGGCGCGTGGCACCTCGAGCTGCCGACGTCGATCGAGGACCGGTCCGTCGACGCGTACGCGGCGGTGCTCGAGGCCTGAGGGGTCTCGGGTCACGCGGCTAGCCTGGCCGCCCGTCCGGCGCCGAGGAGGCCGCGTGCTCGAGTCCCTGTCCCCCCAGCGGCGCCGGCTCGTGCTCGGCGTCGTGGTGGCGGTGGCGGTCCTCGTCCTCGCGCTGGTGGCGACCACGGTCGTGCGTTCGCTGACCCGCGGCGGACCCGTTCCGCAGGACCGGCTGGGCCCGGTGCTGCTCGTCCCCGGCTACGGAGGACGGACCGCCTCGCTCGACCCCCTCGCCGGCGTGCTGCGCTCCGAGGGCCGCGCCGTGACCGTCGTCGGCCTGCTCGGCGACGGGACGGGCGACCTCGACGCCCAGGCGGCGCACCTCGGCGACGTCGCCGACTCGGTGCTGGCCGCCAGCGGCGCTCCCTCGGTCGACGTCGTGGGCTACTCGGCCGGGGGCGTCGTCGTACGGCTCTGGGTGCGTGACCACGGCGGCGACGCGCAGGCCCGGCGGGTGCTGACGCTCGGCTCGCCGCAGCACGGGACCAGCGTCGCGGCGCTCGGGGCCGAGGTCGCCGGCGGCTGCCCGACGGCGTGCGAGCAGCTGCTCCCCGACAGCGCGCTGCTACGTGGCCTCAACGCCGGCGACGAGACCCCGGCGGGACCGGAGTGGGCGACGGTCCGTTCCGACAGCGACCAGGTCGTCACCCCGACGTCGTCGGCCGCCCTCGACGGAGCGCTGAACGTCGTCGTGCAGGACGCGTGCCCCACGGCCACGACCGACCACTACGGGCTTCCGGCCGACCCCGTCGTGGCGGCGACCCTGCGCTCGGTCCTCGGGGTAGCCGCGCCCGCCGCGCCCGTCCCCGGTTGCGGCTGACCCAGCACCGCGTCGGAGCGAAGCGGAGACAGACGACTCAGTCGTCGACGTCGGAGGTCGAGAAGTTCGCCCAGGCGGCGAGGCCGAACACCACCAGGTAGCCGAGCTGGACGAGCAGGCCGCGCACGACGTCGTCCCACAGCACGGGGTCGCGGAACAGGTCCACGAACGCCAGCCAGTAGCGCGTCGGGAGGAACGGGTGCAGGGACTGCGCCGCGTCGAGGCCGAGCAGGACGGTCGAGGCGATGAGCAGGCCGACGGTGCCGAGGGCCGCGCCGATCGACGAGCGGCTGACGGTCGAGAGGAACAGCGCCACCGCGGCCACGCCGAGCATGCAGACGACCATGTACGCCAGCGCGAGCACCGTGCGCCAGGCCAGCTGCTGGGGCGTGAGCGCCGACCCGCTGAGGCTGACGGTGCCGCCCGCGGGCGCGGTGCCGAGCAGCAGGCGGCCCTCGACCGCCGCGACGGCGGCGACCACGAGGACCGCGAGGACGACGAACACGACGACGGTGACCAGCTTGGCCACCAGGAGCCGCAGCCGGCCGACGGGCCGGACGAGCAGGTAGCGCAGCGTCCCCGACTGCACCTCGCCGGCGACGGCGTCCCCGCCGAGCACGGCGACGGCGATGGGCAGGAACAGCGGCAGCACGACCCCGAGCGCCGCGAGCGGGAACAGCGTCCCGTCGCTGAGCACCGCCGACAGGAAGGGCGGCCCCTCGCCGGGACCCGGCGCGAGGTCGGTGACGGCGAGCAGGATCGCGACCAGGGTCGGCAGCGCGACGAGCATGCCGAGGATGACCCACGTCCGGGGGCGCAGCACCAGCTTGACGAGCTCGACCCGGATCACACCTGCACCTCGTTCACGTGAGAACCTCCACCCGGCTCGGGACCGGCGCGGGCGGCGCGCTGCTCGCCTCCAGCACGACCTGCTCGAGGTCGCGCACGTAGGGGCCCAGCCGGACGACGCGGACACCGTTCGAGACGAGATGGGCGTTCAGGCCGGCGGGGTCGTCGGCGCGGACGAGCAGCCGCTCGCCCGCGAGCTCCACCACGGCGTCGCCGAGCAGCCGGGCCGCCGTGCCCGCGTCCGGGCTGTGCACCTCGACCAGGCCGGTCGGGCGCAGCAGGGTCTCCAGCCGTTCCTGCAGCACGAGCCGACCGCGGTCGAGGACACCGACCGTCGTGCACATCTGCTCGATCTCGGCGAGCAGGTGGCTGGAGAGGAAGATCGTCGTGCCCTGGGCGTTGAGGCGCAGCAGCAGCTCGCGGATCTCGGCGATGCCCTGCGGGTCGAGCCCGTTCGTCGGCTCGTCGAGCACGAGCAGCCGCGGGCGCCGGACCAGCGCGGAGGCCAGTCCGAGCCGCTGCCGCATGCCGAGGGAGTACGCCCGGACGGGGCGCCGGTCGGCCGGGTCGAGCCCGACCTGCTCGAGGACCTCGTCGACCCGCCGACGCCGCTCCGACCGCGTCATGGGGGCGGGGCCGGCGGCGTCGAGCAGGGTGAGGTTCAGCCGGCCGGAGAGGTGGTCGTACGCGCCCGGCCCCTCCACGAGCGCCCCGACCTGCGGCAGCACGGTGGCGCGGGCCGCCGGCATCGGCTCGCCCAGCACCTCGGCCCGGCCGGTCGTCGGCAGCACCAGCCCGAGGAGCATCCGGACCGTCGTCGTCTTGCCCGAGCCGTTGGCGCCGAGGAAGCCGTAGACGTCGCCCTCGGCCACCTCGAGGTCGACGGCGTCGACCGCGCGCAGCTCGCCGTAGCGCTTGGTCAGCGCCTCGGTCCTGATCACCGGGTGCGTGCTCACAGGCGTCCCTCCAGCTCGTCCGCGGCCGCGGTCAGCGTCTCGGGCGTCACGGTGCCCGCCAGCAGGAACCCGCCGCCGCGTCCCGGGAACCGGGTGAGCAGCACGCTGATCGGACCGACCGGCGCCAGGGTGCCGTCGGCGGTCTGGCTGGCGGTGCCGTTGCGGGCGAGCTGGTCGCGCAGCGGTCGCGCGACGTTCCCGCGCAGCGGGAAGACGATCATGGTCGTGGGGCCGCGCCCGTAGACCCCGACGGCGCCCGGGTCCTGCCCGTCGCGGGTGCCGAGGCCGGCCAGCTGCGTGGGGAGGTCGACCATCTGCAGGGCGTTCGCCGCGGCGGCGACGTCGGTGGACTCCTCGTAGGCGAACGTCACGCCCTCGGGAGCGGAGAAGCGCACGTCACCGCTGTCCGGGGTCTGCAGCACGACGTCGCTGAACGCGGTGGTCAGCACGGGCAGCGCCGTGCCCTGGCCGTAGAGGTCGACCCGTAGCGGCAGCCCGGTCCCGGGGTCGAGCCAGAGGTCGACGTGGTCGACGGTGCTCACGCCGTCGCCCGGCACGAGGCGCAGGCCGGCCGCGTCCACCCCGGCCACCCGGGCCGGCGCGATCGGCGTCAGCTCCTGCGGCCGGGCGCCCTGCAGCAGGTTCCGACCGAGGGTCGCGGGCAGGACGTCGACGGCGTCGGGGAGCCGGATGGTCGACACCGGGGAGTACGTCGCGCGCTCGGACTCGAAGATCCAGCGGACCTGGCCGCCCCCGTCGCGGAACGTGTCCGTCTCACCGGTGCTGCGGATCCGGTCCACGCGCCAGCTGCGCTCGCCGCGCCACCAGGCCCTGAGCTCGACGCGCTCGCCGAGCAGCTGGCCGAGCGTGGCGAACGAGTCGCTGCCGGGCAGCTGGAGCGAACCCTGGCTCTCCGCCCGACCCGACCAGCCGACAGAGCCCGACGCCTGGGCGCGAGCCAGGAGCTCCTCCACGGCCGTCGTGGGGACGCTCCCGGCGGGCCGCTGGCGCACCGCGACGGGCACCGCCACGAGCAGCACGGCTGCCGCCAGCACGACGAGCCATCGCCACCTCACGGCGGCCACGGTACGTGCGGACGCCTAACCGGGCAGGCGTCCGCGAACCTTCCCCCACCGCCCTCGGAGACCTCACACCGGGAGGCGGCGCTTCTCGCTCCCGATCGGCTGGACGGCACCGACACCGACCTCCCGGCCGGCTGGGACGACGCCGTGTCGTGGGCTGGCGGTCCAGCTCATCGAGGCCCTCCGCGGATCGGCCGCCGAGGCCGGCGGACGCGGGCTGGCGGGTCTGGACCGAGGACCCGCTGCCCGGACCCGGGACGTACGTCGTCCCCGGTGCCCTCGCACCCCTGGTGGTCGCCGACGAGGTCGGCACGTACGTCGAGCCGGACGTCTGGCTCGTCCACGCGGTGCCGGCCGCCGCCTGACCGGGCCCCGCCGGCCGACGCGCCCGGCTCAGGCGGCCCGGTCGGCGATGGCCCCCAGCTCATGGACGGCCAGCTCGAGCTCGACGGCGAGGTCGTCCAGCACCCCCGGCCGCTCGCGGAGCACGGCGGCGCCGTCGCGCTCGAGGACCGCGCACAGGGCGGCGACCCGGACGGCCCCGATGGTCGCCGCCGAGCCCTTGAGCTCGTGCGCCGCCGCCGCCAGGGCCTCGTCGTCGGCACGGTCCACGCAGTCCCGGATGGCGTGCAGCCGGTTGTCCGCCCGGCGGGAGAACGAGGAGATGAAGCTGGTCAACAGGCTCGCACCGTCCGGCGTCCGCAGCCCGGCCAGGTCCTCGATCTGCTCGGGGTCGATCCGGACCGGGCGGACGTGCGCGGGGTCGAAGTCGTACACCCGGCGCTCCGCCCGCCCCCGTCGCCGCCCTCGTCGTCGCGCTCGTCCCGGTCGTCGGCGTCCCGGCCGAGCGCTCGCAGCCCGTGCCGGGACCCACCGGTCGAGGACCGCGGCGAGCGTCTCGGCCTCGATGGGCTTGGCCAGGTAGTCGTCCATCCCGGCGGCCAGGCAGCGCTCGCGGTCGGAGACGAGCGCACCGGCGGTGAGCGCGACCACGGGCGTCCGGGCTCCCTCCGCGCTCGGCCTCGCGGATCCTCGTCGTGGCCGCGAACCCGTCCATGACGGGCATGTGGCAGTCCATGAGGACGACGTCGTACGTCCGGCGCGCGAGCGCGTCCAGCGCCTCGGAACCGTGGCCGGCGACGTCGGTGGTGAAGCCGAGACGTTCGACGAGGCCGCGGGCGACGAGCTGGTTGAGCTCGTTGTCCTCCACCACCAGGACGTGGCCGCGGGAGCAGGCCGGCCGCGCCCCCGCCCTCCGCACGTCGCGGCGCCGGTCGCCGCCCGCCGAGGCCTGCCTCGGCACGTCCGGCCGGGCGTCGTGGCCGACGAGGCGGACGATGCCCTCGCGCAGCGCCCGCTCCCGGACGGGCTTGCCGAGCCAGCGGCTCACACCGACGGCGTCCAGCACCTCCTGGGGCAGCCGCGGGCCCGAGCTGAGCATGATCATCGGCAGCCCGGCGAGCCGGTCGTCCGCGCTGACCCGACGGGCCAGGTCGAGCCCGTCGACCCCGGGCATCAGCACGTCGAGGAGCGCGAGGTCGTACGGCCGCCCGCCCGCGTCCGCGGAGCGCAGCAGCTCCAGACCCTCCTCCGCGTCGACGGCGAGGTCGACCGCGAGACCCCACCCGCCGAGCTGCGAGCGCAGGATCGTGCGGTGGGTGGCGTTGTCGTCGACCACGAGGACCCGGAGGCCGGCGGGCAGCGGCTCGACGGCGACCTCGGCGGGCTGCTCGGAACGGTGCCCGACCGGCAGCGGCACGTCGAACCAGAAGGTGCTGCCGACCCCGGGCGTGCTGCGCACCCCGATCGTGCCGCCCATGGCCTCCACGAGGCGCCGGCAGATGGCGAGCCCCAGGCCCGTGCCGCCGTAGCGACGGGTCGTCGAGGCGTCGGCCTGCGCGAACGACTCGAACAGCCGGGGCTGGTCGGCCTCCGCGACGCCGATGCCGGTGTCGAGCACCTCCGCCCGCAGCGCCACCCGGCCCACGCCGTCGGAGCCCGGCTCCAGGGGACGCGAGCCGACGCGGACCCGGACCTCGCCCTCGGCGGTGAACTTCACCGCGTTCGAGGCGAGGTTCAGCAGGACCTGCCGGAGCCGGACGTGGTCGCCCCGCACCACGCTGACGGCGGCGGGGTCGACGTCGAGGACGAGCTCGAGGCCCTTCGCGTACGCCGCCGGCGAGAGCAGGTCGCCGACCTCCTCGACGAGCCGGCGCACCTCGACCGGCTCCGCATCGAGGACGAGCTTGCCCGCCTCGAGCTTGGAGAAGTCGAGGATGTCGTTGATCACGTCGAGCAGCGCCTGGCCGGCGTCGTGGACGCCCTGGACGTAGTCGCGCTGCTGGGCGTCGAGGTCGGTGTCCGCCAGCAGTGACACGAGCCCGATCACCCCGTTCATCGGGGTGCGGATCTCGTGGCTCATCGTCGCGAGGAACTCCGACTTGGCCCGGGCCGACTGCAGCGCGTCCTGGCGCGCCTGCTCGAGCGCGTCGGCGACCCGGCGGCGCTCGGTGATGTCCTGCGCGAAGAACGAGACGCCGGACACCACGCCGTCGTCCACGACCGGGGAGACGGTGACCGCGACCGGCACGGACGAGCCGTCCGGACGGACCAGGTCCGTCTCGTAGGGCGCGAGCTCCTCCCCGCGCGCCGCGGCGTGCAGCAGCCGGTCGAGCCGGAGGCGGCTGGGCGCCGGCAGGACGTCGGAGGTCCGCCCGAGGACGTCGTCGGCCCGCTGCCCGAACAGCGCCTCCGCGGCCGGGTTCCAGGCGGTGACGCGGTGGTCGAGCCCGAAGCCGAGGATCGCGTCGCACGACGACGTGACGATCGACCCCAGCGTCGCGAGCTCGGCGGTCCGCTCGGCGACCTTCTGCTCGAGGCCGCGGGTCAGGGTGAGGTTCTCGTAGACGATCATCACCTGCCGGACCGCCACGCTGACCAGCAGCAGGGCTCCGCTGACCAGCAGGAAGGGACCGTTCTGGCCGGGTCCGACGACGAGCAGCACGGCCGCGCCGGCCACCGGGACGTACGGCACGAGCTGGACGACCAGGTCCAGGTCCCACCCGTGCCGGTGCCGCGTCGCGTCGACCGGGACCACGCTCGCGACACCGAGCAGCACCGGTGCCGCCACCCAGCCCACGACCAGGGGACTGCCGGTCAGCCCGGTCGCGCCGCCGGCCAGCAGGCTGACGTAGCTGCCGTCGGTCACGGTGAAGGACACGAGCCCCAGTCCCAGGCAGAGCCAGGTCGGGCGCCACTCCGGCGGCTGCCGCATCCCGAGGGTCAGCACGACCGCGCACAGGGCGATGTCGACGACGGGGTAGGACAGCGTCGTCACCCCCAGCACGCTGGTGACGTCGAGGTCGGCGGTCAGCGCGCTCAGGACGGTGCGTTCGCTGACGAGCACGACGCCCCCGGTGATCACCAGGGCGTCGAGCACACCCCGGAAGCTCGAGACGAGAGGTTCGTGGGGCCGGGGAAAGAGGAAGAGGGCCGCGAGCAGCGGGAGCGAGTAGCCGAGGTAGCCGACCGCGTCGGTCACCGGGGAGGACGCCGGCGGCACCCCGCGGAGCAGCTCGCTCGCGAACATCAGCTGCCCGAGCAGGGCGAAGGCGAGCGCGACCGCCACGAGCGCCCAGGAACGCCGGGCCGGACCCGGACGGCGCGCGGCCAGGGAGGTGCGGACCAGGCCGTAGAGGACGGCCGCGAGGAACGTGACGTTGCCGACCAGGAGCCGGTGCCCGCTCTCGGGCGGTCCCTGGACGAGGTAGCGGGTGACGACGGTGACGGTGACGGCCCAGAAGGCGAGCCCGAGGACGACGCGCAGCCAGGGGCGCGGCCGGCTCGTGACCGACGCGGACGACACGTGCAGCCGTACGGACGCGGTCATGACGACCCGCCCGTGGCGCGAGCGCTCCCGGAGAACATCGATGCCTCTCTCGTGGTCCCCGAGGAGATGCGGTGCGAAATGTACTCCGACGCAGCGAAATGCGTGCGGGATGCGGCAGACGGAGCTCGGCCGGGTTGGGCCAGGGGTGCGGCTCAGCGCGCCCCGGGCGTACGGACGCGGTCCCACCACAGCGAGAGGCCGAGCGCGGCGACGACGAGCAGGCCGCCGAGGCCGGCGAACCACGACGCGACGTCGACGTCCCGGCGGACGACGGTCACGTGGCTCGGCAGGTCGCCGAGCGCCTCGGCGAGCTGGTCGGCGTTCTGCGCGCGGTAGTACTGCCCGCCCGTGGTCGTCGCGACCTGCTTCAGCGCGTCCTCGTCGATGACGAGCGGGCTGCGACCGGAACGTTCGCGGCCGAAGCCGCCGCCACCGCCGTAGCCACCACCCGCCCAGCCGCCGGCCTGCTGGCCGGTGCAGGCCATCCGGGTCGGCGCGGTGGTGCCGAAGCCGATGGTGAAGACCCGGACGCCACGGGCCGCCGCGGCTCCGGCCGCCGTCGCGGGCTCGGGGCCCTGGGTGTTCGCCCCGTCGGTCAGGACGACGACCACGTCAGGTGCGTAGCCCTGGCGAGGCGTGGCGCTCCCGGCGGTCTCGGGGTCGACCCCGCTCGGGGCGACCGTCGGGTCGACGGCGGCGATCCCGTCGATCGAGGTCAGGATGGCCGACCCGATCGCGGTGCCGCGCGCCGTCGACAGCCCGTCGATCGCCGTGGTCAGCGCCTCGGTGTCGGTGGTCGGCGGCACCTGGAGCCCGGCGACGCCGGCGAAGGCGACCAGCCCGATCTTGACGTCGCCGCCCTCGGCCTCGATGAACTTCTTCGCCGCCTGCTGCGCCACCGTGATGCGGTTGGGGTCGACGTCGGTCGAGCACATGGACCCGGACACGTCCATCGCGAGGATCACCGTCGTCGAGTCCGAGGCCACCGGGACCTTCGCCTGCGGCCGGGCCGCCGCGGTGCCGAGGGAGGCGAGGCCGAGCAGGAGGAGCAGGCTGGGCAGCAACCGGACCCAGCGCGTCCGGCGGGGCAGCGCGGCCCGGACCAGGGCGATCGAGGTGACCCGGACGGCCGCCCGGCGCCGGCGGCGGCGGACCAGCCGGACGAGGCCGAGCAGGAGCGGGACGACCAGCAGCGCCAGCAGCGCCCAGGGCCAGGTGAGGCTCATACGAGGCGTCCCGTCCGGAGCACGGTGAGCACGGCGCCGGCGACCAGGAGGCCGAGGGCGAGGGCGGCGACGGGGCCCGCGAGCGGGACGTCCTGCCGCGCCACGGTGAGGCGCAGGTCGATCGTCGACGCGACCCCGTCCAGCTCCTCGGCGTCGGAGGCCGGGTGGTATGCGCCGCCGGTGGCCTGCGCGAGCGCGGTCAGCACGTCGGCGTCGAGCGCGGTGTGCAGCGAGTAGCCGTCGACCTTGACGTTCGTGCCGGTCGCGGTGCCGACCCCGACGGTCTCGATGTGCACGCCGGCGTCCTGGGCCAGCGTCGCGGCGTCGGTCGCCGCCTGGTCGACGGTGCCGGCCGCGCCCTGCGCGCTGCCGCCGTCGGAGAACAGCACGATGGTCGCCGAACCCCAGTAGCCGAGGTCCGGCAGCGACCCGTCCTCCCCGACGGCGACGGTCCTGCCGGTGATCGCGCTGAGCGAGCCGAGGACGGCCGACGCCAGCGACGTCCCGCCGGACAGGCGCAGGCTGTCGACGGCGGCCCGGGTGGCCGCGCGGTCCGCGGTCGGGAGCGAGGTCGTGAGGGCGCCCTGGTCGAAGCCGACGACGCCGATGTCGACGGTGTCGGGCTGCGCGTCGACGAACGCCCGGGCCGCCTGCTGCGCGGCCGCGAGCCGCGTCGGGTCGACGTCGTCGGCCGCCATGCTGTTCGAGACGTCCATGGCCAGGACGACCGTCCCGGCGCTGCGGCCGACCGGCAGCGCGGCGGTCGGCCCGGCCCACGCCAGGGCCAGCAGGAGCACCCCGCCGAGGCTGAGCCAGGTCGCGACCGGCAGCCCCCGTCGTCCGGGCGCCGCGACCCCGGCCGCCGCGAGGGCCGCCGTACGGTGCCGGGTCAGCCGGACGGCCAGCACGACCAGCGCGGCCACGACGAGCAGCCCGAGGACGAGCAGGACCGGGTGCGCGAGTCCGACACCTCCGGAGCCGGCGCCACCGGCGTCCGTCGACGGGTTCACCGGCGCGCCCGCCCGGGACGTCGGGTCTCCGCCACGACGGCGACCAGCGCCGGGACGAGGTCGCTGCCCGTGTCGATCCGGTGCAGCGGTACGCCGGCGCGGCGCATCCCGGCGCCCAGGCCGGCCTCGCGCTCGTCGACCCCCTCACGGAACCGTGCGACGAACCACGGGTCGCCGGAGTCGACGAGCAGCTGCTCACCGGTCTCGGCGTCCTCCACGACGACCAGCCCGACCTGGGGCAGCGCGTCGTCGGCGGCGTCGACCACCCGCAGGGCGACCACCTCGTTGCGGTGGGTCAGCCGGGCGAGCGGACGTTCCCAGTCGCCGGTGCCGATGAGGTCGGACACGACGACCACGAGCGACCGGCGGGCGAGCGGCGCGACGGTGGCGAGCATCGCGGCGAGGTCCGTGGTCGCGCCCCCGGGCGACGCGGCCGGCGTACGCCCGAGCTCGCGGCCGATCCTCAGCGCCTGGTTGCGACCCGTGCCCGGCGGGACGATCCGTGCGGTGGCGCCGTCGTGCAGCACGGCGCCGACCCGGTTGCCGTTGCGCCCGAGGAGCCGGGCGAGGAGGAGGGCGAGCTCGGTCAGGACCTCGGCCTTGCCGCGGGTCTCGGCGGGCCCGGCGCCGCCACCCCCGCCCACCGTCATGGACGCCGAACGGTCGAGCACCAGCCACGAGGTCAGCTCGCGGTCCTCGGTGAACTCGCGCACCTGCGGTTCGTCGAGCCGGGCGGTGACGTTCCAGTCGATGTGGCGGGCGTCGTCGCCCTCGACGTAGGCGCGCAGCCCCGCGAGGTCGAGCCCGCTCCCCCGCCGCGCCGTGCGGTAGGAGCCCTGGACGCGCCCGTCCAGCTGCCGCAGGACCCGCCACTCGAGGCGGTGCAGCAGGGCGTCGGGCGTGGAGGTGGTCATCGGCGGGAGCGGTCAGCCCTGGAGCACGACATCGGGCGCAGGCACGGCGCGCAGCACCCGGACGAGGACCGTGTCGGCGTCGAGGCCGTCGGCCAGGGCCTCGTAGGACAGGACGAGCCGGTGCCGCAGCACGTCGAGCGCGATCTCGTCCACGTCGTGCGGGAGCACGTAGTCGCGCCCGCGGAGGAAGGCGAGCGCCCGGGCGCCCAGCACCAGCGCGATCGTGGCCCGCGGGCTGGCGCCGTAGGTGACGTAGCGCTCCAGGTCGCCCTGCCCGACCGAGGCGGGTGAACGGGTCGCGGCCACGAGGCGTACGGCGTAGTCGACGATCGCCGGGTCGGCGTAGACCAGCTCGACCTGGCCCCGCATCGCCACGAGGTCCTCGGGGCTCAGCATCACCTGCGGCGCGGGCCCGGGCTGGAGGGCCCGGTCGACGATGGCGTGCTCCTCCGGCGAGCTCGGGTAGCCGACGACGACCTTCATCATGAAGCGGTCCACCTGCGCCTCGGGCAGCGGATAGGTGCCGTCGGACTCGATGGGGTTCTGCGTCGCCATGACGAGGAAGGGTTCGGGGACGCGGAACGTCTCGCGCCCGATCGTCACCTGACGCTCCTGCATGACCTCGAGCAGCGCGCTCTGCACCTTGGCCGGAGCCCGGTTGATCTCGTCGGCGAGCAGCAGGTTCGCGAAGACCGGGCCGAGCGACACCTCGAACTCGCCGCTGCGCTGGTGGTAGACCCGGGTCCCGACGAGGTCGGCCGGCACCAGGTCGGGCGTGAACTGGATCCGCTGGAACTGGCCCCCGATCGCGCCCGCCAGGGACTTCACGGCCAGCGTCTTGGCCAGCCCGGGGACACCCTCGACGAGCAGGTGCCCGCCCGCGAGCATGGCGATCGCCATCCGTTCCAGCAGGACGTCCTGACCGACGATCGTGCGCTTGACCTCGAAGAGGACCTGCTCGAGCGGGTTCGCCGCCGAGGCGTTGGCCGAGGCGGACTCGCGCTGGGCCCTGTCTCGCTGCTCCGCGTCGCGCTGCGCGGCCCGCTGCTCGACGCCCTCGCGCGACCAGGCGGCGTGGTCCGGCGTGCTCATGTCCTGAGGGCTCATATCTGGGGTCCTCCTCCTTGGCCGGGGCCGTCGCCGCCGCCGGCGAGCGCGGTGGCGATCGGGACGGCGAACCCGATCCCGGCGAACGCGTCGTCCTTGCCGGGGTCGGCGATCGACACGACGACGCCGACGACGAGGCCCTGGTCGTCCAGCAGGGGTCCGCCGGAGCTGCCGGGGTTCACCGCGGCGTCGAACTGGATCAGGTTCTTGACCGAGCCGAGCTGCGTACGGCTCGTGCGGCCGAGCCCCGACACGACCCCGGTGCTGGTGCTGTCGACCAGGCCGAGCGGGTTGCCGATGGCGACGACGTCCGCGCCCACGGCGACCCCGCCGCCGAGCGCGGCCGGCACGACCACCTCGGGCAGGTCCTGCGGCTCGAGCGTCGCGGTGTCGTTCGCGGGGTCCGCCGAGGCGACCTCGGCCCGGGCCGCCTTGCCGTCGGCGAACGTGATCGTCAGGTCGCCGCCGCCGGCGATCACATGGTTGGCGGTGAGGACGGTCCCGGTGTCGGTGACGACCGTGCCCGACCCGAGCGAGCCGCGCGACGTGGTGACGAGCACGACCGACGGGACGACCTGACGGTACAAGTCCGTCGTCGGCAGCGGCGTCGCGGACGGCTCCGGGGTCGGGGTCGGGGTGGGCGACGGGGACGTCCGTGCGTCCGACGCCGCCGAGGTGGACCCGAGGCGGAAGGCGAGGGTTCCGATGACGGCCATGGCCACCAGCAGCACGGCGCCCGCGACGGCGAGCCAGCGCCAGGACGCGGTACGGGTCGGCGGGTCCGGGACCGGCGGGCCGGCCTCGAGGACGTCTCCGGCGCTGCTCGCGGGGCCGGCCTCGGCCGTCCCTCGCGCGACCGCGTCGGCAGCGGGCGCGCGGAACCCGCGCAGCCGCCCAGCCCCGGTGGGGTCCATGGCCACAGCGTAAGGACGAACCCTGGCAGCCGGCTGTGAGTTTGCGTCCCGGGGGAGCCTGGGCCGGCTCCTGCTCCGAAAGGTTCTCGTGACCCCTCAGACGATCGTCATCACCGGCGCCAGCGACGGCATCGGCGCCGCGGCCGCCCGCAGGCTGAAGGCCGACGGCCACGAGGTCGTGCTCGTCGGGCGGTCGGCGAGCAAGACGGAGGCCGTCGCGGCCGAGCTGGGCGCGGCGTCGTACGTCGCCGACTTCTCCGAGCTCGCCGAGGTCCGCGCGCTCGCCGACCGCCTCGCCCAGGCCTACCCGCGCATCGACGTCCTCGCGAACAACGCCGGCGGGATCATGGGCCACCGGCAGCTGAGCGTGGACGGCTTCGAGCTGACCTTCCAGGTGAACCACCTGGCCCCGTTCCTGCTGACCAACCTGCTGCTGCCGACCTTGATCACCAGCCGCGCCAAGGTCATCCAGACGGCGAGCATCGCGGCACGGATGTTCGGCCACGTCGACGTCGACGACCTGCAGCTCGAGCGCGGCTACAGCCCCGACCGGGCGTACGGCAACGGCAAGCTCGAGAACATCCTCTTCACCCGTGAGCTCGACACCCGGCACGGGGCCGACGGGATCGCCGCCGCGGCCTTCCACCCCGGGATCGTCGGCACGAGCTTCGCCAGCGACACGACGCACCCGATGCGGTTCGTCTACCACACGCCGGTGATCAGGAACCTCTTCACGATCAGCCCGGCCAGGGGCGCCCGCGGACTCCTCTGGCTGGTCGCGAACGAACCCCGGACGACGTGGCCGACCGGTGAGTACTTCGAGCGCAACCACGTCGCGAGGTCCAACCCGCAGGCGCGCGACCCCCAGCTCGCCGCGGCCCTCTGGGACCGCAGCGCGGAGCTCGTCGGGCTCTGAGACCGGAGCCGCACCCTGGACGTCCGACCGGGCACGGCTCAGCATCTCGACAGCTGATGTCGGGCGATGATGCGGCTGTTCAGCAGCGGTCTCTGGTCGGGGTCGACCCAGCGCGGCGGGACCCAGGCAGGGAGCCCGTCGACCATCCGGCAGGTCCAGCCCCGGCCCGCGAACTGGTGGTGGTGGTAGGCGCACAGCAGGGTCAGGTTGTCGAGGTCCGTACGACCGCCGTCCGCCCAGGCGACGACATGGTGGCGTTCGCACCACTCCGGCGGGCGGTCGCACCCCGGAAAGCTGCAACCGCCGTCGCGGGCGACCAGTGCGACCGTCTGACCAGGAGTGGCGAGGCGTCGACGGCGTCCCATCCGGAGCACGACCCCGGTCGGGGTGACGACGGTCGGGTAGACGTCGGCCTCGTCGGCGAGGTCCCGCACGGTCGCGGCGGAGAGGGTGGTGGCGTCGCTGGTGACGCCCCACTTCTGCTGGGCGGCGAGGTCGGACTCGTCGATCGTCACGATCACGGTCGCCGGGATGCCGCCCGTGTCGGGCAGGGTGCCGGAGCGCAGGAGCCGGTCGCAGACCTCTTCGAGCGCGTCGTGAGTGCGTTGGCCGTGGTGGCGGGCGTCGGGCTGCTCGACCACGCGTCCGTCGTCGAGGGTGATCGTCTCCAGCCGGGGCTTGGCGAGCGGGCCGAGCACGGCGCGGAGCTTCGCCCCGACCGGACCGGTGAGACGGCCCTCGACGGCGTACATCCCGTCGCGGGTCTGGCGGAACGCGAGGTGGCGGCGGTCGGTGTTCAGCTCCTCCTGGGGGCGGGTGCCGTCCGGGTCGATGCGATCGACGACCTGCTGCGCCAACCCGCGCAGCTCCTTCGGCCCGAACGTCGTGGCGTAACGGGCGAGGAGCTCGTCGCCCAGGTCGAGGTCGGCCGGGTCGAACCCCCGGTGGTCCACGCTCGCCAGCGCCCGCACGCAGACGTCGACCTGCTCCGGACCCACCAAGCCCTCGCGCTGCACCGCCGCCAGCGCCGGCCGGACCGGGGCCAGCGGCTCCCCGGTCGTCGACACCCGCTCACCCAGAGCCGCCGCAGCCCGGACCCGGCGAGCAGCCTCACCACGCGACAACCGCAACGCCCACGACAAGACGCCGGCCACGCTCGGCTGCGTCAGCGTCTCCGGCAACCGCCTCGCCTCGGCGTCCCGGACCGCCCTGTGGTCGACCAGAGCGGACCGGTGACGAACCTGCTCGAACCGCTGCAGGAACGCCACGAACCCGAGATCGTCGAGATCGTCCAGGCCGCCGTCCTCGACGAGCTCGACCAGCTGGTCCTGCGCCGTCGACCAGGCGTCGAGGGCGAGGTCGACCGCCGTCGCCTCCCTGACCCCGATCTCCATGACCCGAACCTACGGATCACCTCTGACAGTTTTCGAACAGACGTTCGATCAGTCGAAGTCGGTGCTCCGGCTCAGCCGCTCCCAGGTGTCGGCCTCCGCGCGGAGCTGGTCGAGCGCCGCGCGGAACCCGTCGGAGGCGTCGTTGCCGAGCAGCAGCAGGTACGGCGGTTCGGCCGCGGTGACCGCCTCGATCAGCGCCGCGGCCGCCTTGGCCGGGTCGCCGGCCTGCGTGCCGTGGACCGTGTCGTTCTCCTTGCGCCGCTTGCCCGCCGTGTCGGCGTAGTCGGCGATCGGCTCAGCCGACTGCGTCAGCGAACGTCCGGCGAAGTCGGTGCGGAAGCCGCCGGGCTCGACGACCATCGCGGTGATGCCGAGCGGCGCGACCTCCTTGCGCAGCGACAGGGTGAGCGCCTCGATCGCGGCCTTGACCGCGGAGTAGTAGCCCGAGCCCTCCGGCGAGATGCGCGCGCCGATCGACGAGAGGTTGACGATCGTGCCGGAACGCCGGGCGCGCATGCCCGGCAGCACGGCCTTGATCGTGCGGACCGTGCCGAAGACGTGGGTCTCGAACAGCTGCCGCACGTCGTCGTCCCCGCCCTCCTCGACCGCCGAGCGGTAGCCGTAGCCGGCGTTGTTCACGAGGACGTCGACACCGCCGAAGCGCTCCTCGGCGGCCGCGACGGCGGCGCTCACCTGCGCGTCGTCGGTGACGTCGAGGGCCACGGCGAGCGCGGTGTCCGGGTGGGCGTCGGCCAGGTCGGCGACCTTGGCGACGTCGCGCGCGGTCACGACCGCGTTGTCGCCGCGGGCGAGGACGGCGTCGGCGAACGCGCGGCCGAGGCCGGTGGAGCAGCCGGTGATGAGCCAGGTGGTCATGAGGATCCTTCTGCCGGGGACGGGTGCCGATCCGAGGGCACGAGACCGCACGCGACCGGACCGGTCAGGCCGCTCGTGGCGATCAGGGACAGACCCATCGTGCCCTCCGGAGGTCGGCTAGTTGAATGGCCCCGTGGCCGTCGAGAGTCGTACGTCCGGTGAGCCGGCCCGGATGGACCTGCACGTACCCGGGCTGGAGCAGCTGCACGAGCGCCGCAGCGCGAAGTGGGGAGACGTCGAGCCCGACGTCCTCTCGGCGACGGTCGCCGAGATGGACTTCCCGGTCCTCCCCGCCGTGGCCGACGCCCTGCGCGCGCTGATCCGGAACGACGACCTCGGCTACGCCCAGGACTCCAACCCACGCCTGGCCCGCGCCTTCGCCGGCTTCGCGGGGCGCCGGCTCGACTGGCGGGTCGACCCCGAGCAGGTCCGCGTGATCCCGGACGTGATGGTGGGCGTGACCGAGCTGGCGAGGCTGCTCTGCGGACCGAGCCGGTCCGTGGCGTTCGCGACCCCCGCCTACCGGCCGTTCCTGGTCGACCTGCCCGTCGCCGGCCTCGCCGTGCACGAGGTACCGGCGCGGTCGGACGGCTCGTTGGACCTCGAGGTCGCGGAGACGCTGTTCACCAGCGGCACCCGCGTGTTCGTGCTCGCGAACCCGCACAACCCCACCGGTCGCGCGATCCCCCGGGCCGAGCTGGAGCGGCTGGCCGAGCTGTGCGCCGAGCACGGGGTCTGGGTCGTCGCCGACGAGATCCACGCCCCGCTCGTGCTGCCCGGCGCCCGCCACGTGCCCTGGCTCGAGGTCTCCGACGCCGCCCGCGAGCGCGGGATAGCGCTCACGTCGGCGTCGAAGGCCTTCAACCTCGCCGGGCTGAAAGCAGCCGTGCTGGTGACCGCGTCGGACCAGGCCCGGGACGTCGCGGACCGGCTGCCGGACCTGGCCGCGCACGCAGGGCTCCTCGGCGTCGTGGCGGCGGAGGTCGCGTACGCCGAGGGCGACGCGTGGCTCGACGCGGTGCTGGTCCAGCTCGACGCGAACCGGACGCTGCTCGGGACGCTGCTCGCGCAAGAGCTCCCGCAGGTCGCCTGGACGCCCCCACTGGCCACGTACCTCGCCTGGCTCGACTGCCGCGCGCTGGGTCTGGGTGACGACCCCGCGGCGTCGTTCCTCGTCCGCGGACGCGTCGCCCTCGCTCCGGGGATTAACTACGGCCCGCAGTCGGGCGCCGGCTTCGTCCGTCTGAACTTCGGCACCAGCCCCGAGCTGGTCACCGAGATGGTGCGCCGCATGGCCCGTTCGCTCTGACAGCTCTCCACGACCAGCAGCTCGTGGGCCCCGTGGGGATCGAACCCACAACCCGCGGATTAAAAGTCCGCTGCTCTGCCAGTTGAGCTAGAGGCCCCGGACGCTCAGCCTAGGTGAGCCGCTCGGTTGCCCGCTCGGCGTAGCGCCGGTGCTGATAGGCCTCGTTCAGCACGACGCGCAGGCACTGGCGCACGCTCTCCCCCGGTGGCGGCCAGCCCGGACCGTCGACCCCGGCCGGCACGGTGTCGAGCCGGTCGTCGGTGAGGTCGTCGAAGCACCGCGCGGACGGATGCCTGGGCCCCGGCGAGCAGGGCCACGGCCTCGTCGAGGGTCGGCCGGGCCTCGCGGTCACGCGGGAACCCCAGCTCGTCGGGCGCCTCGTCCCACGGCAGGGAGAGCGGGTGCCAGGGGTAGGACTCGCCGTCGATCCCACGGCCCACCCAGCACTGGATCGCGAAGGTGACGTGGCGCAGCGTCTCGACGAACGACCACTCGCCGGCGACCGACACGTGCAGCTGCTCGGGCGGGAACGAGCGGGCCCGTCCGACCGTCTCGGCCCAGCGGCGTTCGAGCAGGTCCCACGCCTCGCGGAACCCCTCGGCATGAGCGGGACGCATCGAGCGAACGGTCGGGGTCGCGGCGGTCGAGCTCGGCGTCGACGAGCGGGGCGATCTCGACGTCGTTGATCATGACGTTCTCGAGATCACCGGCGGTGATCGAGACGTCCACGAGGTCGGACTTGATGATCGACACGCGGCGGAAGCTGGCCCCGCTGAACGGACCCCCTCAAGGTCCACGGACGTGAACTCCGCGCCGGTCAGGTCGACCCGCTCGAAGCGCGCCCTGTGCATCCGGCGCCGGCTGAAGGCCGGGGCGGCGGGTTCATGGGCCTCGCCGTCGTCGACGGCACCCACCGGGACCCAGTCGGGCGGCGGGTCCTCGCCGACGCGACCGTCGACCGCCTCGGCTGAGCAGGTCCGCGTGACCGGTGTGGCGGCCGTACTCCTCGAGCAGGTCGAAGAGCAGCCGCCGCAGGCTGGTCGTGAACCCCTGGTCGGACCCGAGGTGCACCCGCTGCGTCGAGCCCGCCTTCGGCGAGCGCGGCGGCGAACCGCGCCCGCGACCGGACGACCGACTCGTCGTACAGCGCGTAGAGGAAGGCCGGGTCGTCGGCGGCGGCGCTCGACCACTCCAGGTCGAGCTCCCCGCCGCCCGGCATCGACGTCCACGGCTCCCCGAGCGGCTCGCCGGAGAGCTTCGTCGACGACTGCACGTCCTCGACGAGAGCCAGGTGCTTGAGCAACCCGCCGAGCGTCATCGTGGACGCTCCGACCGTCGCGGCGAGCCCGGTCCTGCCCCGCCCGTCGGCCTTCCAGCGGAACGTCGCCCGTTGGCGGTCCAGGGCACCGATCAGGTGCTCGGTCTCGGTCCCGCTCAGCGGCGGTTCCCAGGGCGGAGGGTCGGGTGTCTCGGCCATGGCCCGAACCTAGGGCCGGGCTCCGACACTCCGGAAGGGGTCAGCGACGTCGATGCTCGCGCCAGCGGTCGAGGACCGCGTCGACGTCCACCTTGGCCGTGACCACCGGCGGGCCGTCGACGCGGCGGTAGTGGGAGTCGACGATGCGCTCGTTCAGAGCGTCGACGACGGCCCTGACCTCGGCCTCGCGACGGCAGTCCGCGACGGTCTCGTCGATCTCGGACGCCTCGCGCCGCAGGGCGAGCGAGGTGGGCAGCGGCATCCGGAGCTGCTCGCGCTCGAGCATCCGCTTGACCCACCAGTTGGGGTCGCGGTCGCTGAGGTCGAGGGGCTTCCCCTGCCCGGGCAGGTCGTCGAACTCGCCCCGCTCCATCGCCTCGCGGACCTTTCGCTCCGCTATGGACTCGACGCGTCGTCCCTGCCCGGCCGCCCACCACCTCGCCATGACCTCGAGCGTACGAGCGGTGTGGCAGTCTGAACCGGTGCAGGCCTGGGTCGTGGTGCTGATCGCGGTCCTCGTGCTGGGTCTGGCGCTGACCGTCTACGGCGCGCTGCACGACCGCACCCTCAACCGCCGCCGCGCGGCCGAGATGCTCGGGCCGCCGAAGCGCGACATCCCGAACCTGCCCGCCGGGGCCCGACCACCCACGTACGTCACGCAGGCGCAGGCCCGCCGGCGTCCGGAGGGTTCGGCGACCGGCGGAGCGCCGGGACCCGTACGGCGTGACGACGACGTCGAGGTCCGCGTCGGCTACGCGTCGGCCGAGTTCGTGACCGACCGGGCGTCCGGCTCCGTGGTGCTCGACGACCCGCTCGTGCTCGTCTGCGCCGACGCCGTGGAGACCGTCCGCGAGCTGCTGCCTGCGCTGGAGCAGGCGCTGGGACGCGGAAGGCCACTCGTGGTCGTCGCCCCACGGATCGCCCCCGAGGTGCTCGGCACCCTCGAGGTCAACGCCATCCAGGGCAAGGTCCCGGGTGTCGCCGTCCTCGGCGACGACGCCGTGCGCGCCCAGGTGGTCGAGCTCAGCGGCGCCGAGCCGGTGGACCGTACGGACCGCCGCTCCGGCTGGCTGGGACCCGAGGCCCTCGGCCACCTCGCCCGCTGGACCAGCGACCGCAGCGTGAGCCGGCTCGCGCCCGTCGCCGCCGTGGGGCGTGGGCGAGTGAGCGAGCAGTCCGGGGGCAGCCGGTTCGCCTACGTCAGCGCGCTGACCCCGCTGATCTTCGGCACGACCTACCTGCTCACCACGAACTTCCTGCCGCCCGACCGGCCCCTGCTCGCCGCGCTGATGCGTTCGCTGCCGACCGGGCTCGTCCTGGTCGTCGGGAGCAAGTTGCCGAACCGGCTCTGGCTGGGCCGCTTCCTGATCTTGTCGGTGCTCTGGGCGAGCGCCGTCTTCCCGCTGCTGTTCTTCGCCGCCTACCACCTGCCCGGCGGCGTCGCGGCGGTGATCAACTCGCTCGGCCCGATCTGCGTGGTGATCCTGGGCGTCCCGATCCTGGGAACCGCCGTCCGCCGGCTGCAGGTGGTGGCCGGGATCATCGGCGTCCTGGGCGTCGGGCTCCTCGTGCTGCGCTCGAACGCCCGCCTCGACCTGCTCGGCATCCTCGCGATGGTCGCCGTGGTGATCATGATGGCCTTCGGCACCGTGCTCACGAAGCGCTGGGGCAGCCCACCGGGCATGGGCCCGATCCGCGTGACGGGCTGGACGTTCCTCTTCGCGGGACTGACGCTGCTGCCGTTCACGCTGGCGTTCGAGGGGCTCCCGCAGTCGGTCACGCCGCGGCAGGTCGGCGGGCTGGTCTACCTCGTGCTGATCAGCGGGATCTTCGCGTACGCGCTGTGGTTCTGGGGGATCGGCCAGCTCAGCGCGGCGTCGGTGACCTTCCTCGGCCTGCTGAACCCGGTGATGGCCACGTTCCTCGGCTGGCTCGTGCTCGACCAGCGCCTCAACCTGCTCCAGGTGCTCGGCGCCGTCCTCGTGCTCGTGTCGGTCGTCCTCGGCCAGCAGCGCCGTCGCCCGGTGCGTGCGCCCGACCGCGAGCCCGAGCCGGTGGCCGGGGCCGTCCCCTAACGCCCCAGCAGCTGCGTCATCCGGTCGATCTCGGCCTGCTGCGAGGTGATGATCGAGGAGGCGAGCGCCTTCGCGTCGGCGTTCTTGCCCTGCGCGCGCTCGGTCTGCGCCATGGTGACCGCGCCCTGGTGGTGCCCGATCATCCCCTGCAGGAAGAGGGTCTGCGCCTGCCGGCCCTGGGCGTCCATCAGGTCCTGCATGGCGGTCGGGCTCATCATCCCGCCCATTCCCTCCATGCCGCCCGCGTCACCGGAGGGCGCCGGTGCGCCCCAGTCGCCCAGCCAGCCGGTCATCTGCGCGATCTCGGGCGCCTGCTCGGCCCTGATCTGCGTCGCGAGCGCGAGGACGTCGGCGTCCACCCCGGTCTTGGCGAGCAGCACGTCGCTCATCTGCACGGCCTGCCGGTGGTGCGGCACCATCTGGGTCGCGAAGGCCACGTCGGCGTCGTTGTGCCGGTCGGCCGAGCCGCACCCGCCGAGGAGCAGGACGGCGAGGAGGCCGAGGGCGAGCAGCGGGCGGGGCAGCAGGTTCACGACGGCTCCAGGAGGACGGGGGCGGGATCACCTCCAGGATGGCCGAGGTGTCCTACGCTGCGGCCGTGAGCGGTTCCGCGGACGACCGGCGCTGGCCCCGGAGCGTCTACGGCACCGGGTCCGACCCCGACCCGCGCTTCACCTTCGCCAACGAGCGGACCTTCCTGGCCTGGGTCCGGACGAGCCTCGGCTTCCTCGCCGCGGGCGTCGCCGTGGCCGCGGTCGCCCGGTTGGACGAGCGGCTCGGGCTCGAGGTGCGCGTCGCGTCCCTGCTGCTGGTGCTCTGCGGGCTGGCCTGCGCGGTCGGCGCCTGGTCGCGCTGGATGGCCAACGAGCGCGCGATGCGGGAGGGCCGGCCCCTCCCCTCGTCGCCGCTCCTGCTGGTGCTGGTCGGCGTCGTCGTCGTGGTCGGGCTCGTCGCTCTCGCCGTGCTGACCCTCGGGTGAACGCGCTTCGCGTGGACGGACCGTGACGGCGCCGGACCCGCAGCCCTGGGACGTCGGCCTCCAGAACGAGCGCACCGGCCTCGCCTGGCAGCGCACGATGCTGTCCGGACTCACCTGCGGACTCGTCGTCGCGCGGCTCCTCGCGGAGGTCTCGCTCACGCTCGCGGTCGCCACGGGCGTGCTCGCGCTCGCCACGACGACGGCTTTTGGCTGGCTGGCTCTGCGCCGCTTCCGCCGTACGGCGCGCGACCTCGTGGACGGCCGGCCGGTCGGCGACGGACGACCGCCGGCGCTCGCCAGCCTCCTGCTCGTCGTCACCGGGCTCGGTGCGGCGGCGTACGTGCTGCTCGTCTGAGGTCCGCTCCCGGGTCCGGCTCAGCCGTAGCCGAGCTCGTGCAGCCGGTCGTCGTCGATGCCGAAGTGGTGCGCGATCTCGTGCACCACGGTGATGTGCACCTCCTCGACCACCTCGTCGTACGTGCGGCAGAAGGCGAGGATCGGCTCGCGGAAGATCAGGATCCGGTCGGGCAGCACCGCGCTGTAGAACTCGCCGCGCTCGGTCAGCGGGATCCCCTCGTACAGCCCGAGCAGGTCCGGCGGCGCGTCCTCCGGAGGGCGGTCCTCGACCAGGACCACGCAGTTGTCCATGAGGTCGGCGAGCGCCGGAGGTACGCGGTCGAGGGCCGCGGAGACCAGCTCGTCGAACTGCTCGTCGTCCACGAAGAGGGGCGATGTCTCGACCATGGCTCGACTGTAGGAGGAGGTCCGTCGGGGGCGTTCCGGGCGCTCGCCTCCGGGCTCCGGTCGAGGCCCTCAGGAGACGTCGAGCGCGGCTGGGCGGCCGCGCGGGAGGCCGTTCCCCGCGTGAAGTCCCCCGTGCGCTCGTCCCACGAGGAGGTCGCAGCTCGCGAGGGCTCGAATCACACGCGTGAAATTACCGGACGGTGATCCGCGTGTCGGCTTGCGAAGCGCGGGCGAAATGTACTCAACCCCTTGCTGGGGTGACTGAGACGTGATTAAAGTCCTGCGCAACTTGTGGTTGATGTGACCAACGTGACCGAACGGTGACCTACGGCGCACGACCCCGGCAACCCCTGCACTCGGGATCGACGGAGGACACCCCCATGCGTTCGACCCTGGTCCGCGCCGTGCTCGTCATGGCGCTCACCATCCCCACGACCCTGGGCCTGCTCAGCTCCGGGATCGCCGTGGCGAGCACCCCGGTCACCGCGACGACGGACGTGAACGTCCGCGCCAAGCCCAGCACCACCGCCAAGGTCGTGGGCAGCCTGCACCGCGGGGAGACGGTGCGCTCGACGAGCGACAGCGACGGGTGGACGGCGATCACCTTCGACGGCGCGACCGCGTACGTCGCGAGCCGCTACCTCACCGCCGGGGCCGACCTGCCGACCGGTGCCGAGGTCGACAAGGGCGCGGTGAAGACGACCACGACCGAGGTCAACCTCCGCGAGGGTCCGAGCCTGACCGACGACGTGGTCCGCGTGCTGGCCAAGGGCACGAGCGTCACGTCGACCGGCAAGACCGCCAAGGGCTGGACCGAGGTCAAGGCCGGCTCGGCGTCGGGCTGGATCAGCAACCAGTACCTGACCGACGCTCCCGACGGTCTCCCGAAGGTCACCGGGACGCGGACGGCGACGATCGACCTCAACGTCCGGGCGACGAGCGCCGACGACGGCGAGCTCCTCGGTCTCGCACCGAAGGGCACCAAGCTCTCGATCACCGGGGCCACCGACGACGCGCGCGCCCAGGTCGTGTTCAAGGGCAAGGTCGGCTGGGTGCTCGCGAAGTACCTCTCGAACGGCGACACCGACGAGCCCAGCGCCCCGCCCCTGCCCAAGGTCACCGGCACCCGCTACGCCACGACCGTCCTCATGATCAGGACGACCAGCGGCGGCGACTTCGTCGACCTCGGCGATATCGCCAAGGGCACCAAGCTCTCGATCACCGGGGTCGTCGAGAACAAGCGCGCGCAGATCGTCTACAAGGACGCGGTCCGGTGGGTGACGGCGCAGTACCTGTCGAAGACCAAGCCGGCCAGCGGGAGCGGCAGCAGCACCGGCGGGGTCGCCTCCCCCGGCGTGGAGAAGGGCCTCAAGCCGAACGCCCTCAAGGTCCTGGCCGCGGTGCGCAAGGACTGGCCGCAGATCCGGACCATCGGCGGCGTCCACGCCGACCCGCTGCCCGACCACCCATCCGGACGGGCGCTCGACCTGATGATCCCCGACTACAAGTCGGCCGCGGGCAAGAAGCTGGGCCAGGACCTCTCGCGCTCGCTGCAGAAGCGCCAGGCCGAGCTGGGGATCAACTACATCATCTGGGACCAGCACATCTGGAACGAGCGCCGGGCCAACGACGGCTGGCGCTACATGGCCGGCCGTGGGAGCGACAGCGCCAACCACAAGAACCACGTCCACGTCACGGTCCTGGCCAAGGGGTACGCACCCATCTGACGCTCGACCCGTACGGCCTGCCCCCGCTAGAGTTGGGCAGGCCGTCCGGCGACGTACGGCCCGGGTCCCCATCGTCTAGCGGCCTAGGACTCCGCCCTTTCAAGGCGGCAGCGCGGGTTCGAATCCCGTTGGGGGTACCACTGCTGGCGCTGTCCCGGAGTGGCGGTAACTCTCAAGGATCAACCGACCCAGTGGCGGTCGGACCAGTCGGCTCAGGTCCTCGACCTAGGTTCCGGTCGTCAGCCGTCAGTCGTCGGCGGACGACGGGTGGACGACCTCGGCCTCGACCACGGACGACGACCCGGCGGCACGAGCAGTGAAGTTGGCCGTGTGGTCCTGCAAGCGGCTGATGGACTCGGAATCCCCCATCGGCACCACGACGTGGACGGTGTCGCTGTTGCGGACACCCGGATGTCCCATGACCTGGTCGACGAGCTCGGCGCGGGCATCGGTCGCCAGGTCGTCGTGGCTCGAGCGGAGCACCACCGTCGCGACGCCGTGCGGTGCGGACGACGTCGTGATGTCGGCAGCGGCGACGGTCCGGCCCTCATGGCTGACCTCTAACCGCGCGTCGTTCAGCGCCGAGCGCTTCTGCTCGTCCTGGCCGTGACCGTCCATCGTTCTCCTCTGGCTGCGCTCCAGGCGAGCAGAGACGAAGGCATCAGCCTCTGCATCGACCAGTCCGGGTGTGACCTTCCACACGATCGCACCCCTGCGCTGCCTTGTCACGCCCTCTGCCTTCGGGGTAGCGAGGAAGTCAGGGTCCAGGTTCGGGACAGGCGCGTTCGTCGTCGCCGCCCCGGCCCGCTCCAGCTCCCGACCGGCCTCCGTGCCACCTACCGCTGCGGGTGGATCACCGCCTTGACGGAGTCCTTCACCGTGCTGCCGAGCAGCAGCGCGTCCTCGGTCTGCTCGAGCGGGAAGTGGTGGGTGATCAAGGGGTCCACATCGACCCGGCCGGAGGCGATCAGGGCGATCGCGAGGGGCCAGGTGTTCTGGTAGCGGTTGACCAGGCTGATCGTCAGCTCGTTGACGTTGAGCTGCGACAGCGGCAGGGCGATCGCCTCCTCCTTGGACATCCCGATCATCGCCGCGCGGCCCGCGGGACGCAGCCGACGAAGCCCGCGTCCGAGGACGCCCGGCGCCCCGGAGCACTCGAGCAGCACGTCGAAGGCCTGGTCGGTGGGCTCGTCGGAGTACTCGGTCTCGAAGCCCATCGCCTGCGCGAGGTCGAGCCGGAACGGGGACACGTCGGTCACGGTGACCGACAGCGCCCCGAACGCCCGCGCCGCGGCGGCGGCCAGGAGACCGACCGGTCCGGCGCCGGTGACGAGCACGTCGTCACCGGCCTCGAGCCCGGCGCGCTTGCAGCCCCAGATGCCGACCGAGAGCGGCTCGGCCAGGGCGCCCTGCTCGTACGTCATCGCGTCGGGCAGGCGGTGCAGGTTGCGGGCGTCGATCGCCATCTTCTCGACCAGCGCACCGTCGTAGGGCGGGGTGGCGAGGAAGACCAGGTCGGGGCACAGGTGGTAGCGACCGGCAAAGCACTCGCGGCAGTTCCGGCACGGGGTGCCGGGCTCGACGGCGACGCGGTCGCCGACCTGCACGTCCGTGACCTCGGAGCCGACCTCGACGACCTGGCCGGCGACCTCGTGGCCGAGGATGATCGGCCCGTCGACGACGTAGTCGCCGATCCGGCCGACCTTGTAGTAGGCGGTGTCGGAGCCGCAGACCCCCACGGCCTCGACACGGACGACGGCCTGGTGGGCCTGGGGCGAGGGGTCGGGCACCTGCTGGATCTCGATGCGGTGCAGCTCGGGCATGACGGCGGCGCGGTTCGACATGGTGACTCCTTGGGAGCGGACGGGCCGACGCACCGTCTGGTGCGCCGGCCCGTCCGGAGAGGGTGGACGAGAGGTCAGGCGCGTCCGTGGCTGGCGCGGCTGCGCCGGGCCAGGGAGTCGATGCCGACCGCGACGGCGAGCACGACACCCGTGATCACGAAGCGGTAGGACGACTCGAGGTTGAGCAGCGTCAGCCCGTTGGCGATGGCCGAGATGACCAGGGTGCCGAGCAGCGCGGAGAAGGCGCTGCCCCGGCCGCCGAAGAGGCTGGTGCCCCCGATGACGGCCGCCGCGATCGCGTTGAGGTTGACGTCGCCGGTGCCGCTGCTGAGGTTCGCCGAGGCGAGCCGTCCGGCCGAGAGCAGGCCACCGACGCAGGCGAGCAGCGCGGTGAGCACGAACGCGGACCAGTAGATGAACGACACGTTGATGCCGGAGCGACGGGCTGCCTCGCGGTTGCCGCCGACCGCCAGCAGCGAACGGCCCCACTTGGTCCGGGTGATCGCGTAGTTCGCGACGAGCACCAGGATCAGGAAGACGACCAGCATCCAGCCCACGCCCCGTGCCCGGTTGAGGTACCAGAACACGAACTCGAGCGCCACGAGGAGCAGCACCGCGCCACCGACCACGACGCCGAGCGGCGCGGTCGACAGGTTGGCCCGCGCCCGTCGACGCCGGACGTTGAGCCTCGACAGCAGGAAGCCGACGGCGAACAGCGCACCCAGCGTGTAGGAGACCGGCGCGGGCAGGAACGCGAGCTGCGCGAACTGCACGAGCGCGGAGTCGAACGGCAGGTTGATCGAACCCTGGTCGCCCAGGATCGCGAGCTGGAGCCCGAGGAAGGCGAGCAGCCCCGACAGCGAGGCGACGAAGCTCGGCATCCCGAACTTGGTGAGCAGGACCCCGTACAGCAGGCCGATCGCGCAGGCCACCAGGCAGGCGACGAGCACGGCCAGGCCGAGGTTCAGGCCGTGCCGGACGAACAGCACGGCGGTGATCGCGGCGGAGAACCCGCTGACCGAGCCGACCGACAGGTCGATCTCGCCCACGAGCAGCACGAAGACGATGCCCAGCGAGATGACCCCGACAGCGGCGGAGTCGAGCGTCAGGTTGACCAGGTTGACGCTGGACAGGAACACCGGGTTCAGGACCTGGAAGATCACCGCGATGATCACCAGGCCGATGACGACCGGCAGGAAGCCGAGGTCGCCGTCGCGGATGTTGCGCAGCGAGGAGCTGACGATGCCCTTGGCTCCGCTGCTGTCGCTGAGCCGCTCGTCGGTGCGGTCGAGCGCGGTGTTGGTGCTCACTGGTGGTCCTCCGCCCCGGTGATGGCTCCGACGAGTCGCTGGGTCGTGACCGTGCGGGCGTCGAAGACGCCGTTGTTGCGCCCGAGCCGCAGGACGACGACCCGGTCGGCGACCTGGCGGACGTCCTCCATGTTGTGGCTGATCACGACCACCCCGAGGCCGCGTTCGCTGACGCGCCGGATCATGCTCAGCACCTCGGCGGTCTGGGCGACGCCCAGCGCTGCGGTCGGCTCGTCGAGCATGATGATGCGCGGGTCGCCGAGCAGCGACCGGGCGATCGCCACGGTCTGGCGCTGCCCGCCCGACAGGGACGCGATCGGGATCCGGACGGTCGGGATCTTGGCCGAGAGCTGGCGCAGCAGCTCCCACGACTTGACCTCCATCGAGGTCTCGTCCAGCGCGTACGGCGACAGCTCGCGGCCCAGGAACAGGTTGTCGACGACGCTGAGGTTCTCGCAGAGCGCGAGGTCCTGGAACACCGTGGCGATCCCGAGGTCGATGGCCGCCGAGGGGTCGGCCAGGTGGACCGGCTTGCCGTCGAACAGGAACGTCCCCGAGCTCGGCTGGTGCACGCCGGCCAGCACCTTCACCAGCGTCGACTTGCCGGCGCCGTTGTCCCCGACCAGGGCCACGACCTCTCCGGCCTCGACCTGCAGGTCGATGTCGGTGAGGGCCTGCACGGCGCCGAAGCTCTTGCTGATCCCGGTCAACGACAGCAGCGGCTGCCCGGACCTGGTCGGCGACGCACCCGCGGTCGCGGGGGCTGCTGCGCTCACTGGATGCTCAGCTTCTTGCAGGCCGCGGCGTACTCGGTGGTGCAGAGCTCGGAGGCCGGGGTGATGTTCTTGTCGACGATCTCGCTCTTCAGGTTGTCCTGCGTGACGAGCGTCGGGGTGAACAGCTTGGTCGGCGAGCCGAACACGTCCCCGGTCGTCTCCGGGGCCTTGCCGCCGAGGAGGTCGACCGCGGCCTGGGCGGCGGCACCGCCGACGATCTCGCTCGGCTTGCTGATGGTGTTGTACTGGTCGCCGGAGATGATCAGCTGCAGGCCGGCCACCGTGGCGTCGTTCCCCGACACGGGCGGCACGTTCCCGCCGGCGGACTTGAACGCCGCGATCGTGCCACCGGCCGTGCCGTCGTTAGCAGCGACGACGCCGGCGATCTTGTCCTCGCCGAAGCGGGAGATCTGACCGGCGACCCACTTCTGGGCGTTCTCCGGCTTCCAGTCGATCGTGTCGTACTCGGCGAGCACCGGCACCCCGCTGCTGTCGACGGCCTCGTGGATGCCCTTCTTGATCAGTCCGGCGGCCGCGTCGGTCGGCGAGCCGTTCACCAGCAGCAGCCCGCCGCCGCTGGGCACGGTGCCCTCCTTGACCTTCGTCACCAGCGAGTCGCCGATCGCCTTGCCGATGCCCTCGTTGTCGAAGGAGACGTAGAAGTCGACCTTGGCGTCGGGGATCGGGCGGTCGTACGCGATGACCTTGACGCCCTGGGCCTGGGCGTTCTTGACGAGCGACACCGCGGCGGCCGAGTCGACCGGGTCGAGCACGATCACCTTCGCGCCCTGCGCGATGGCCGAGTTGAACTGCTGCTGCTGCTTGTCGACGCTGGAGTCGGCGTTGTTGTAGAGGGGCTTGCAGTCCGGGCACAGCTCCTTGAGCTTGCTCTCGAAGCCGGGACGGTCGTGGAGCTCGTAGCGGGTCGAGCCCGTGTCCGGCATGAGGAAGGCGACGGTCGAGCCCGCTGCTCCGCTCGCACCCCCGCTGCTGCTGCCGGCGGGCGACGCGCTGGTGGTGCAGGCGGTCAGGCTGAGGGCGGCCAACGTTCCCGCCAGCACAGCTCCGGCCCACTTCTTCGACGGCACTGTCATGAGTCGTTCCTCCAGGTCTACGGTGACTTGATCTGTCTGACACGAGTCAAACTAGGACTGCAGGGGAAGTTAGTGCCACACTCTGGCTCGTGTCAAGAGTCCTGTCGGGCGAGTCTCCAGCGGCCCCTCGACGGGCCAGCCGGGCCGACGTGGCGACGCGCGCGGGCGTCTCGCACGGCACCGTCTCGCACGTGCTCAACCACCCGGAGCGCGTCCGTCCCGACACCCGGGCCCGGGTCGAGGCCGCCATCGTCGAGCTCGGCTTCGTCCGCGACGAGGCGGCCCGGCACCTCCGCGCGGGCTACTCGACGACGATCGGGCTGATGCTCCTGGACGCCTGGAACCCGAGCTTCATGGAGATCGCCCGGGGCGTGGAGGAGCGGACGGCCGACGGCCAGTGGACCGTCCTCATGTCGAACAGCGCCCGCGACACCGCCCGCGAGCAGCGTTACCTGCGCGAGTACGCCTCCCGCCGCGTCGCCGGGATCATCGTCATCCCCAACGACCAGGTCAGCGCCCGGGCGCACCTGCCGGCGCACTTCGACGCACCGCTGGTGGTCGTGGACCGCATCGAGGAGGGGGACGGCTCGATGTCGGTGGGCGTCGACGACGTCCTCGGCGGGCGCGTGCTGGCCGAGCACCTCGTGGGTCTCGGGCACCGGCGGATCGCGTTCGTCGGGGACCCGGGGTCGGCGCTGCCCGTCCGGGCCCGGTTCGCCGGCTTCGAGCGAGCCCTGCGGCAGCACGGTTCGGTGGAGCTCGAGGTCGTACCGGCTCCGCTGACGATCGAGGCCGGCCTCGAGGTCGGGCGTCAGCTCGCCGCCCGTACGCCCGACGAGCGTCCGACCGCGGTCGCGGCGGCGGTCGACCTGCTCGCCTTCGGGATGCTGCAGACGCTGCTGTCCAGCGGCGTCCGGATCCCCGAGGACCTCTCGCTCGCCGGCTACGACGACATCCCCTTCACCGCGCAGCTGTCCGTGCCGCTGACGGCCGTGGCCCGCCCTCACGCCCTGATGGGCTCCCTGGCCGCCGACCTGCTGCTCGGCGTGCTCGACGGCGACGACCGCCCCGAGCGGCACCTCCTGCTGCGCCCCGAGCTCGTCGTGCGCGCCTCCACCGTCCCGCCGCCAGGCTGACCGCGTCGGGGTGGTGACCAGCACCCCGGTCGGCTACGTCAGCTCGAACCTCGCCAGGTCCAGCGACACCACGCCGACGCCGACGCCGAGGTCGAGCCATCAGCGACCCAGGCGGTCGAGCGGGAAGCGGTCTCCCGGCGAGATCGACGCCGGGAACGGGCCGACGGGACCCTCGACCTGTCCCAGCCCTCCGGCAGCACCCGGCTCAGCTGCGACCAGCTCGACCCGGATCCGGTGCTGGACCTGGGCCAGATCAGCGTCCAGCAGTCCCACCTCGTCGTCCGCCGGACGGCCGGGACGAAAGTCGCCTGCATCACCTCGAGCGGCTGTGCGCACCCGGCCTCGTGACGGGGCGTTGCGAGCCTGATGAACCTCGTCTGCCTCGCAACACGGGCCACGAGCCGAACAGGACACCATGGCTACCAACCACACCGAAGAGTTCGCCGAGGCGCTGCACCGGCTGGAGGACGACGGTGACCTCGAGGCGTTCCTGTCCGTCTTCTCCGAGGACGTCGAGCTGCTCCGCCCTGAGACCCGGCAGCAGCTGGACGGCACGACGGGTGCGCGTTCGTTCTGGACGCAGTACCTCGAGACCTTCGACCACGTCAGCTCGGAGTTCACCAGGGTCGTCGACGGAGAGGTCGGCGTGCTGGAGTGGACGGCCACCGGTCGGCTGGCCGACGGCGCCGAGATCTCCTACGCCGGCGTGAGCATCCTCGACTTCGACGACGCGGGCAAGGTCTCCCGCTTCGCCACCTACTTCGACACCCAGGCGTTCGGCCGGGCACAGACCGCGTCCTGACCTCGGAACGGCAGCGGTCGGCCCACGTGCTCCCCACGACGGTGGCTCGCGGTATGCACGAGAGCCCGCGCGCGAGGCAGGTGGCCGCGAGCCGGTCGACCTGGAGGTCGGGTCTCGGTCCCCCTCAGCGGTCGGAGAGGACCACCTCCAACGGCAGCCTCCGGTCGACGAGGCTGCCGGCGACGTCGTCGAGTGTTCGGCCGTTGCTGTAGGCCCACGCCCGGATGGTGGCGAGGGCGTCGGTGTCGGTACCGCCGCGCGTCGAGAGGACCATGCCGACGGCGGTCCAGACCGCCATCCGCTCGACGGCTGGGTCGTCGTCGAACCAGTCGGGCACCTCGGGTTCCTGCTCGTAGACCGCGTCGAAGCTGCCCGAGAGCAGCAGCGCGATGGGCATCGCGAGAGCGGCGTCGATCTCGGGCAGGGGCAGCGGGACGAGGTCGGCCGCCGTCGAGTAGAGGTCCAGGGCCCCGAACGGTCGCTGGTCGTCGACCCGCAGCGGCACCGAGGCGACGGACCGGAACGGCGTCCGCTGGTGGATCTCGTCCCAGTAGACGGGCCAGCGCTCGGCGATCTCGGCCGCCCCGGCGGCGAGCGGGCTGCCCTCGTCCACCGCGGACAGGCAGGGACCGGCGCCGAGGGTCGTCTGCGCCCGTTCGGCGACCCCCACGTCGTCGCTGCTCCAGCCGAGCGGGACCCGCAGCATCTTCTGGGCCAGGCTGATCCCGGCTCCGTCGACCGGGAGGACGTCCACGCACGCCCGCGCCAGCAGCGAGGGACTCCAGGCGCGGGCCACGTCGGTCCGGACGCGAGCGGCGACGGCCGTCCGGTACTGCTGCTCCAGCCCCACCAGGCTCCCCCGATCCCTCTGCTGCCGTACCGGTCCTGCCGGTCCCCGTGCTCGTGCTCATCGTGCTGCCACGCCGGCTCTTCCTCCGGTGAGCGACGTGCGCCGGACCGGCGTCGTCAGGCCGCCGGGGGCTGGAGGCGCAGCGCGCGTCGGCGCCGGTCGTGGTGGCGCGCGGCCAGCTCGACCAGCTCGGCGGCGTGCGGCGCCAGCGCCGCGTCGAGGCGCCAGACGGCCCGGAGCGTCCGTCGCAGCCGGAGCCCCTCCACCTGCACCTCGACCAGGGTCCCGGCGGCGAGCTCGGCGTCGACGGCGAGGTCGCTGAGCACGGCCGGGCCCCAGCCCGTGAGCGCCGCCTCCACCACGGCGTGGTTGGTCGAGAGCTCGGCCAACGGGGTGGCCAGCGGTCCGGATCCGGTACCGAGCGCCTGCTCGAGCGCCTGGCGGGGTGCTGCCCTCACGTCCCGCTGCACGAGCCGGGTGCGCGCCAGCTCGTCTCGGCCCACCGCGCGCGGTGAGCGCCGGGCCCAGGGATGGATCGGTGCCACGACGAGGACGAGCTCGTCGACCGCCACGGCTCGCTCCGCCAGGTCGGGTGCCGACTCGGGCCCCTCGACGAAGCCCAGCTCGGCCCCTCCCTCGCACAGCGCACCGGGCACGTCGGCAGAGTTCATCGCGTCCAGCCGCATGGACACGTCCGGATGGCGTTTCGCCAGCCCGGCCAGCCACCTCGGCACGAGGTGCTCGGCGATCGTCTTGCTGGCGGCGACCGTGAGCCGCCGCTCCCCGCCCTCGCGCAGGGCGGCGAGCCCGGCGTCCAGCGAGGACGCGGACTCGACCAGGTCTCGGGCCCAGTCGGTGACCAGGACCCCCGCGCTGGTCAGCCGTGACCCGCGGGCCGTCCGCTCGACGAGCGGCATCCCGACCTGACGCTCCATCGCGCGCAGCCGTGCGCTCACCGCGGGCTGCCCGAGCCCGTGCTGCCGCCCTGCCCTGGTCAGGCTCCCGGTGGCCGCGATCTGCATCAGCAACCGCAACGAGTCCAGGTCGGGGATGTGCCGCATGCGGGAACCGTAGGCCTGTCATCGACGATCGTGATGGGTCCTCGCGCGAGACGGGTTTTGTCCGCATCCGTACCGGCTAACGCTCCGGATGACCGCCTCGCCCGTGAGCCGGCCTACCGAGAGGAACCTCCCCCGATGTACGACAACCTGACGTACAGCCAGTCGCAGTGGGACATCGTGCTGGCGAGCTTCGTGCTCGCCGGCTTCGCGCTGTTCGCGACGTTCGTCTACCTGACGATGACCCGCAAGGAGATCTCGCCGAAGTACCGCCCCTCCGGGTCGGCCGGCGCGATCATCGGTCTGGTCGCCTCGATGGCGTACCTGCTGCTCACGCTGTCATGGATCACCGGCTTCGACTTCGACAAGGCGAGCCTGACCTTCACCCCGTCGGACTCGGCGCTGCAGTTCCGCAACGGCTACCGCTACGTCGACTGGGCCATCACCGTGCCCCTGCTGACCTTCGAGATGGTCGTCGTCTCCACCCTGCGCGGGCAGAAGGCGAACCACACCCGGCTGCTGCTCGGCGCGCTCGCGTTCCTGATGATCGCGACCGGCTTCCTCGGCGCCGACACGTTCAACGACACCACCGGGCGCCTCGTGTGGGGCCTGATCTCGACCGTGCTCTTCATCCCGCTGTACGTGATCGTGCTGCGGACCGCGTTCCGCTCCGCTGGTGAGCTGGCCGAGCCGGCCGGGCCGCACCTGCGCCGGGCCGGGCTGATGCTGTCCTGGACCTGGGGGGTCTACCCGATCGCCTACTGCATCCCGTTCTTCTTCGCCGACTCCGCCGGCTGGGCGGTCGGCGCACAGCTGGCGTTCACGCTGACCGACATCGCGGCCAAGGTCGGCTACGGCTTCTTCATCCACGCCACCGCGAAGGCCCGTACGGCGGTGGACGTCGCCGCCGGTGAGGTCCCGCACCCCGAGGCCATCTACATCGACACGGTCAAGGTCGCCGAGGCCCAGCCGGTGCTGGTCACCGAGCGGACCGTCGGGGAGTTCGGGCACCCGCTGCACGACGGCGCGGCCGCCGAGGCACCGGCGCGGGCATGACCCTGCTGCACCGACCCGCCCCCGCAGCGCCGGACGCTCCGGACCGGGCGGTCCTCTCCGCCCGGTCCGGGTCGGGTCCGGCGCGGGCGGTGCAGCTCGCGACCACCATCTCCCGGGTCGCCGTGCTGGTCGCCCTGGTGGTCGGCCTCACCGCTCCCGGGTGGACGGTCGAGCACCAGACGTGGGTGCTCGGCGCAGGCTTCCTGCTCGGTCTGCCCCACGGGGCGGTCGACCACCTGATCCCGCTGCGGCACGGCTGGGTCCGTCGTGGTCCCGTCGGGCTGGCCGGGGTGGTCGTGGCTTACGTCGCCCTGGCCGCCCTCGCGTACGCGGGCCTCCGGTTCGCCGGTCCGGTGGTGCTGCCCGTCCTGCTCGCCGTGTCGGTCCTGCACTTCGGCTACGCCGACCTCGAGACCGCGGGCGCCGACCGACGTCCGCGTGGGCTGGCCCGGCTGCTGGAGGCCGCCGGTCGCGGCGGCGCGGTCCTGGCCGGCCCGCTGCTGGCCTGGCCCGGCCCGACCGGCGCCGCGCTGGCCACGGTCGGGCTGGGTGTCGCCCCGAGCAGGACGACCGGCATCGTGGTCGCGGTCGTGCTGCTCGGGGTGGCGCTCGTCGCCGCCGTGCAGTCGCTGCGCCGGCGCAGCCCGGCCGACGCGGTCGAGGTGGTCCTGCTGGTCGCGTTGTTCGTCGTCCTCCCGCCGCTGGCGGCCTTCGGCGTCTACTTCGGCCTCTGGCACGGCCTGCGGCACACCGCCCGCCTCGTCGCCGACGACCCGGCCGGTGCGGCCGACCTCGTCGCCGGCCGCCTCCTGCGACCGCTCGGCCGGTTCGTCGTCGCGGCCGCCCTGCCGAGCCTGGCTGCGCTCACGACCGTGCTGGTCCTGGTCCGTCTCGCCGCAGACCGTGCCGACCTGGTCGGCCCGGTCTTCGCCGCGCTGCTCGCCCTCACCGTGCCGCACGTCGTCGTCGTCGCCCTGTGGGACCACCAGACCGACCGCCCCGGACAACAGGGTCGCGCGCGACTAACCTGAGACCGGGTCCTGGATCCACAAGATCGAGAGGCAGCAGCTCATGATCATCACCTGCCCGGGGAACGACCGGTGAGCACCGTCCGGAACGTCGCGCGCGTCGCGCTCGGGGGCATCCTGATCTTCGCCGGCACGAGCCACCTCACCTTCGCCCGCAAGCCCTTCCGGGCCCAGGTGCCGAAGACCGTGACCGAGGTGTCGCCGCTGAGCACCGACCAGGTCGTGCTCGCCTCCGGCGTGGTCGAGATCGCCCTCGGCGCGACGATCGCCCTCGCACCCGAGCGCCACCGCGAGCTGGTCGGGAACGTCGCCGCCACGTTCTTCACCGCGATCCTCCCCGGCAACCTCGCCCAGCTCGAGCACCACCGCGACGCCTTCGGGCTCGACACCGACCGCAAGCGCCGGCTCCGGCTGCTCGGTCAGCCGCTCCTCGTCGCCTGGGCCCTCTGGTCCACCCGCACGCACCGCTGAACGGCACACAACCGCACACCCACGCACCACGTCAGGAAGGACGTCGTCACATGAAGGGTCTGGTCTACAAGGGAGCCAAGCAGGTCGCTGTCGAGGAGGTGCCCGACGCGAAGATCCAGGGCCCGCTCGACGCCGTGATCCGCCTGACCACCACGAACATCTGCGGGTCCGACCTGCACATGTACGAGGGTCGTACGGGCGTCGAGGAGGGCAAGGTCCTCGGCCACGAGAACATGGGCGTCGTCGTGGAGGTCGGCCCCGGCGTGACGCTGATCAAGCCCGGCGACCGCGTCTCGGTGCCGTTCAACATCGCCTGCGGCACGTGCCGGAACTGCCAGAGCGGCTGGTGGTCGTTCTGCACCCGGGTCAACCCCACCGAGGGCATGGACGGCGCGGCGTACGGCTACGCCAACATGGGCCCGTACGACGGCGGCCAGGCCGAGTACCTGCGGGTGCCGTACGCCGACGTCAACCTGCTGCACCTGCCCGAGGGCACGGAGCACGAGAACGACTTCACGATGCTCTCGGACATCTTCCCCACCGGGTGGCACGGCGTGGAGCTGTCGGGCTTCCAGCCCGGCGACCGGGTCGCCGTGTTCGGCGGCGGGCCCGTCGGCCTGATGGCCGCGCACAGCGCGCTCATCCGTGGCGCCACCGAGGTCTTCGTCGTCGACAAGGTCGCCGACCGCCTCCGCCTCGCCGAGTCCATCGGCGCCACGCCGATCGACTTCTCCGCCGGGGACCCCGACGAGCAGATCTTCGAGCGCACGGGCGGCAAGGGCTGCGACCGCGGCGTCGAGGCGGTCGGGTTCCAGGCGCACGACGCGGCCGGCGAGGAGCACCCCGAGCTCACGCTCGACCACCTCGTGAACGTCGTCCGCAGCACCGGCGGCATCGGCGTCGTCGGCGTGTACGTCCCGCAGGACCCGACCCTCGACCCGCCGGAGAAGGCGGACCGCGTCGACTGGCAGTACGGCACGTTCTTCACCAAGGGCCAGTCGATGGGCACCGGGCAGGCGCCCGTCAAGCGCTACAACCGCCAGCTGCGCGACCTGATCATCACGGGGAAGGCCCGTCCGTCGTTCATCGTGTCGCACGAGATCGGCCTCGACGAGGCGCCCGACGCCTACGACAAGTTCGACCGGCGCGTCGACGGCTACACCAAGGTGCTGCTCAAGCCCTCGGCCTGAGCCCGGACCGTCATCGTTCAGCCCGTCCCACCAGGAGGCACCACCGTGACCGCCAGCACCGGCAGCAGCACGACCAGCACGGCCGCGATCACCGACGAGCCCGTCGGCGAGCTCGAGGTCGTCCACCTGTTCACGGACGGGCCCATGCCCACCGGGATCAGCGTCTCCCACACCGGCCGGATCTTCGTCAACTTCCCGAAGTGGGGCGACGACGTCGAGGCCACCGTGGGCGAGATCGTGGACGGGACCGTCGTCCCGTACCCCGACGCCGAGTGGAACGACGCCCACGGCAAGCGCGACGCCGACGCCCTGGTGTCGGTGCAGAGCATCGTCGTCGACCCGCTCGACCGGCTCTGGATCCTCGACACCGGCAGCCCGAAGTTCACGAAGACGAAGCCGGGCGGGCCCAAGCTCGTGTGCGTCGACCTGACGACCGACACCGTCGTGCAGACGATCCTGTTCGACCCGGAGGTGGCGCTGCCGACCACCTACCTGAACGACGTCCGCTTCGACCTGCGCAAGGGGACGGCCGGTGTCGCGTACATCACCGACTCCTCCGACTCGGGCCCGAACGGGCTGATCGTCGTCGACCTCGGCACCGGCGAGGCGTGGCGCCGGCTGCACGAGCACCCCAGCACCAAGGCCCTGCAGCCGCCCGACTTCGTCCCGGTGGTCGAGGGCCGCGTGTTCCTGGAGCGTCCGCGGGTCGGCTCGCCGAAGCCGGTCCTGATGGGGGCCGACGGCATCGCCATCGCGGCCGACGGCGTCACGGATCTACTACTGCCCGCTCGCCTCGCGGCGCTGGTACAGCGTCTCCGCCGACGCGCTGGCGGACCGCGGCGTGAGCGACGCGGACGTGGCGGCGACGGTCGTCGACGAGGGCGACAAGGGCGGGGCCTCCGACGGCCTCGAGACCGACGACCAGGGCCGGCTCTACATCACCAGCGGCGAGCACGACGCGATCCTGCGCCGCGACCCCGACGGGACGCTCGAGACCCTCGTGCACGACCCCCGGCTGCTCTGGCCCGACACCATGTCCGTCGCCACCGACGGCCACCTCTACGTCACCGCCAACCAGCTCTACCGGCAGTCCAAGTACCAGGGCGGGCACGACCTGCGCCGCTACCCGTACGCCCTCTTCCGCACCCCGATCGACGCCGGGCCGGTCCTGCTCAAGCCCTGAACGACGCTCGCGCCGGCAGTCGGGGCCACCCGACCGCCGGCTCTCGGGCACCCGGGCTCAGGCGCTCTCGCGCAGGACGACGGAGTGGATGTCGGAACCGGGCCGCCGCGGCGACGGCTGCCCGCCGAGGCGCCGCGTGATGGTCTCGGCGATGTGCTGGGCCAGCACCTCGAGATCGGCCTCGACCGTGGTGAGCCCCGGCACGGCGACGGCGGCCGCGGGGATGTTGTCGACCCCGACGACGGCGAGGTCGGCGGGGACGACCAGGCCCTGGCGACGGGCGCCAGCGAGCACCGCCAGGGCCACCTCGTCGTTGTACGCGCAGACGCCGGTGACGCCGGCGGCGTGCCAGTCGGCGACGACCGTCGCAGCCCGGTCGGTGCTGAGCGGGACCGTGCTGACGACGGGCTCGTCCAGGCCGAGCTCGGCGCAGGCCTGCCGGACGCCCTCCAGGCGGGGCCGGGCGAAGCCGGCGACCCGGTCGTCGTCGGGCCAGGCGTAGCCGATCCGGCGGTGGTCGGTGGCGGCGAGGTGCTCGACCTGCAGCCGGCCGGTCCGTTGCTCGGGCACGTCCATCGTGCGCCCGCCGCGCCGCCCGCCGAACAGCGCGACGGCGACCTCGATCCCGGCGGAGCGCAGCCGGGCCGCCTCGGCGACGTCGAGCTCCTCGAAGGTCAGGACGGCGGCGGGGGTGATCGCCTTCCACACCTCCGACACCGGCCGGCCCGCGGACCGCGGGTGGGCCACGAAGGTCAGGCCGCGCTCGCCGAGCGCCGCCGAGAGATGTTCCAGGAGCGCGCCCACGCTCGGTCCGATCGGCCAGTCCGGCATCAGCAGGAGGACGACGTCGGACCGGCCGCTGCTGAGCGTGCGAGCGGCGGCGGACGGGGTGTAGCCCAGCTCGCTGGCGGCGTCGAGCACCCGGCGCCGGGTGGGTTCGGGGATCACCTGGTGCGGGGTGTCGTTCAGGACGTAGCTGACGGTGGCTCGCGAGAGCCCGGCCACGCGGGCCACGTCGGCCGCGGTCGGTCGCCGTGGAGAAAGTGGATCCCGCGCTCTTGCCACGACCTGAGTATTCCCTTAGGTTACTGACACGCGCAACTGACGCGCTTCACCAGCACTCGTCTCGGGTGCTTCACCGGGAGGCAAGGGAGCACCCATGAGCAGCACCTCAGGAAGCCCGTACGGCGATCTGCCACCGACCTCGGACGCGGCCGTCGCGCTCGACGTCACCGACCCGACGGAGCACCACTGGTTCTCCACCCCGACCAAGGAGGTCGGGCCCAAGTTCGTCGGCGGCCTCGTCTTCGCCCAGCTGATCTTCTTCATCGCCCTCCTCGGACCGGCGATCGTGGGCATCAGCCTGAAGGTCCAGAAGACCATCCCGCTGGAGCAGCAGACGACGGCCGTCGGCATCATCGGCGGCTTCGGCGCGCTCGCCGCCACGCTCGGCAACGTCGTCTTCGGGCGGCTCTCGGACCGCACCACGTCGCGCTTCGGCCGTCGTCGGCCCTGGCTCGTCGCCGGGACGACCGTGATGACCCTCGCGTTCGTGGTCATGGCGCTCGGCCAGAACACCGCGGTCATCACGCTCGGGTGGTGCCTCGCGCAGCTCGGCGCGAACGCCACGCTGGCCCCGTTCGTCGCGACCATCTCCGACCAGGTGCCGAAGTTCCAGCGCGGGAGCGTCGCCGCCCTGCTCGGGATCGCCCAGAACGTCGGCATCCTGGGCGGCACCTACCTCGCGCAGCTGCTGCAGAACCACCTGGTGGTCCTGTTCGTGGTGCCGTCGATCTTCGCCATCGGCGCCATGATCGTCTTCGCGATCATCCTGCCCGACCAGCGGCTGCGGACGAAGCCGGGCGCGATGAACGCGACCGAGTGGATCACCACCCTGTGGCTGAACCCGGTGAAGCACCCCGACTTCGCGCTCGCCTGGTGGTCGCGATTCCTGATCACCCTGGCCACGTTCATGTTCACGACGTTCCGGCTCTTCTACCTCCGCGACCGGCTCGGCCTGGCGGAGAGCGCCGCACCGGCGGCCGTGACGGTCGGCGTCCTGATCTACACGATCGCGCTGGTCGTGACGGGCTACATCGCCGGCAAGATCTCCGACCGGACCGGCCGACGGAAGTTCCTCGTCGCCGGCTCCACGCTGCTCTTCGGCATCGGCATCGTCGTCCTGGCGCACGTCAGCACGCTGGCCGGCTTCTACGTGGTCGAGGGCATCCTCGGCGTCGCGTACGGCATCTACGTCGGGGTCGACCTCGCGCTGGTCGTCGACGTCCTGCCCAACCCGGACGACGCGGGCAAGGACCTCGGTGTGTTCAACATGGCCAACGCCCTGCCGCAGAGCGCCGCCCCGGCCATCGGCGCCCTCCTGCTGTCGATCGGAGCCGTGGGGGCGGACAAGAACTACACGCTGCTGCTCTACAGCGCAGGCGTGGCCGCCCTCATCGGTGCCCTCGTCGTGCTCCCGATCAAGAAGGTCAAGTGAGCACCTCGACGCTGGACGCCGGCCTGGACGTCGACCGGCTCCTCGCCGGGCTCACGCTCGAGGAGAAGGCGTCGCTGACCAGCGGGTCGTCCTTCTGGTACACCGCACCGGTCGAACGGCTCGGCATCCCCAAGATCATGGTGTCGGACGGTCCGCACGGGCTCCGGGCGCAGCCGGAGGGCGGCGACCACGTCGGCCTCGCCGGCAGCCTCCCGGCGACGTGCTTCCCGACCGCCTCCGCGATCGCCTCGGCGTGGGACCCGGCGCTGCTCGGCCGGATCGGTGCGGCGCTGGCGCAGGAGGCCCGCGCCTGCAACCTGTCGGTCGTCCTCGGCCCGGGCGTCAACATCAAGCGCTCGCCGCTGTGCGGACGGAACTTCGAGTACTTCTCGGAGGACCCCTACCTCACCGGTGAGCTGGCGGTCGGTCTCGTCGACGGCATCCAGGCCAACGGTGTGGGCACCTCGCTCAAGCACTACGCCGCCAACAACCAGGAGACCGACCGGCTCCGGGTGGACGCCCAGGTCGACGAACGAACCCTCCGCGAGATCTACCTGCCCGCCTTCGAGCGGGTGGTCACGGGCTCGCAGCCCTGGACCGTGATGTGCGCGTACAACAAGGTGAACGGCCGGTCCGCCTCGGAGAACCCGTGGCTGCTGCAGACCGTGCTGCGCGACGACTTCGGCTTCGAGGGCGTCGTGGTGTCGGACTGGGGCGCGGTCTACCACCGGGTCCCGGCGCTGCTGGCCGGCACGGACCTCGAGATGCCGCCCGCCCTGCCGCACAGCCCGGCTGCCGTCGTCGCCGCCGTCGAGTCGGGCGAGGTCCCGCTCGCGGTGCTCGACGCCCGCGTGCGTACGGTGCTCGACCTCGTCGCCAAGGGCCGGCACGTGCTCGACCTCGACGAGACCTTCGACGCAGACGCGCACCACGCCCTCGCCCGCGAGGCCGCCGCGCGGTCGGTCGTGCTGCTCACCAACGACGGCGTGCTCCCGCTGGCCGCGGGCGCCTCGGTCGCGGTGATCGGCGAGCTGGCCCGGACGCCGCGCTACCAGGGCGCCGGCTCGTCCCAGGTGAACCCCACCCGGGTCGACGGCATCCTCGACGAGCTGCGGTCGGCGTACGGGGACGTCCCCTTCGCCGCGGGCTACCCGCTCGAGGGTGCTCCGGTGTCCGACACCGCCGACGCGGACGTGCTCCGGGCCGAGGCCGTCCGGGTCGCGGGCCGGGCAGACACGGTCGTCGTGGTCCTCGGGCTGCCGGCGGCCGACGAGTCGGAGGGCTTCGACCGTACGCACCTGGATCTCCCGGCCGACCAGCTCGCGACCCTGCGGGCCGTGGCGGAGGCGAACCCGGACGTGGTCGTCGTGCTCTGCAACGGCTCGACCGTCGTCCTCGGCGACGTCGTGCCCCACGCCCGGGCGCTGGTCGAGGCCTGGCTCGGCGGCCAGGCGGCGGGCGGCGGGATCGTCGACGTGCTCAGCGGGGCGGTGAACCCCTCGGGCAAGCTCGCCGAGACGGTCCCCCACCGGCTGGAGGACAGCTCGTCGTACCTGAGCTTCCCGGGCGACTCCCAGGTCGTGCGCTACGGCGAGGGGCTGTTCGTCGGCTACCGCGGCTACGACAAGGCCCGCACCGACGTGGCCTTCCCGTTCGGCTTCGGGCTGTCCTACACGACGTTCGCGGTCGCCGACCTCGATGTCACGACGCACGGCTCGGCCGCGGACAAGACGCTCGGCGCGACGGTCCGGCTCACGGTCACGAACACCGGGACCGTCGACGGGGCCGAGGTCGTGCAGGTCTACGTCGAGGCACCCGACGCGAGCGTCGCCCGCCCGGTCCGGGAGCTCCGCGGCTTCGCGCGGGTGCAGCTCGCCCCGGGGGCGTCGGAGACGGTGACCGTCGAGCTCGACCAGCGGGCCTTCTCCTTCTGGTCCGCGACGAACCACCGCTGGGCGGTCGAGGCCGGCCGCTTCGTCGTGACGGCCGGGACGAGCTCGCGGGACCTGCCGCTGCGCCAGGAGGTCGCGGTCGACGCGCCGAGCCTGGCCGCGCCGCTGACCCGCGACTCGACGCTGCACGAGTGGATGGCGGACCCCCGGGGCCGGTCCCTGCTCGAACGGGAGGTCGCCGCGGGACAGCCCGGCGCGGTCCTGGAGCCCGAGCTGCTCAGCGTCATCGGCACCATGCCGATGAGCACGCTGGCCAATTTCGAGGGCATGAGCCTCGACCAGGAGACGCTCGACCGCGTCACCGGGGAGTGGCAGCAGCCAGCCGAGCACTCCGAGGACGACCGGGCCGGGTCGGAGGTCGGGGCATGAGCGTCTGCGTCGCCCTCACCGACAGCGCCGAGGGACGCGCCGCCCTCGAGGCGGGCTCCGCGGAGGCGGGCCGGCTGGGGGTCGACCTCGTCGTGGTCGACCTCACCACCGGTCTCGACCCCTCGATGTTCGCCCCCGACGCCCCGTACGAGGTGGTGCCGCGCAGCTCCTCCGACCTCGACGAGGTCGAGCAGGTGCTGCAGGTGCTCGAGGACCGGCCCGAGGTGACCCGCCTCGTCGTCGGGGTCCGGCGCCGGTCCGCGATCGGCAAGGCCGTCCTCGGCAGCATCGCCCAACGCCTCCTCCTCGAGGCGCCGGTGCCGGTGCTGTCGGTGAAGACCGCCGGAGCCTGAGGGCCCCGACCGACCGGCACGCGCTCAGGGGGAGGCGCGTGCCGGTCCCCGGTCGTCCCGAGCACGTCTCGCAGGTGATCTTCGTGGTTCGGAGGCGCGGCGCTGCTGCGCTATAGTCTTCCGGGCGCCCGCGAGGGCGTTCAGGGCCATGAGGCCCCGTAGCGCAGTTGGTTAGCGCGCCGCCCTGTCACGGCGGAGGTCGCGGGTTCGAGTCCCGTCGGGGTCGCGGAGGCGGCAGCAGACCCAGGTCTGGTGCCGCACCGGTCAGCGTGCGCCTGACCACGGCCAGGTAGCTCAGCTGGTAGCAGCGTTCGCCTGAAAAGTGAAAGGTCGCCGGTTCGAACCCGGCCCTGGCCACACGTCACGCCCACCGTCCGGAAAGGACCCAGGATCGCGTGACACTCGCGCCGGACGACGACCGCGACGCCCTCGTCGCGGCGTTCCTCGCCGGGGACGAGCGGGCGCTCGAGCAGATCTACCGGCGCTACTCCTCCCTCGTGTACAGCGTCTGCCTGCGGTCCCTCGGCGAGGTGACCGAGGCCGAGGACGTCACCCAGAAGGTGTTCGTCGCGGCCTGGGACAAGCGGCACAACTACAAGCCCGAGCGCGCGAGCCTGTCGGCCTGGATCATGGGCATCACGCGCAACAAGATCGTCGACGCCCACCAGGGCCGGGCCCGTCAGCGGAGAATCGCCGACCAGGTGGCGTCCAACACCGAGGCTCCGCGCGAACCACTGGACGTGGCCGAACGCCTCCTCGTCGCCGACGAGGTGGCCCGGCTCGACGAGATGCCCCGAAAGGTCCTGCGCCTCGCGTTCTACGAGGACCTGACCCACATGCAGATCGCCGAGCGGCTGCAGCTGCCGCCCGGCACGGTGAAGAGCCACATCAGGCGCAGCCTCATCAAGATCAGACGGAGATTGGAGGAGTCCGGCGGTGGCTCACCCAGCTCCTGACACCCTCGCGCTCGTCGCGCTGGGCGAGGACGTCGACGACGCCGCCATCGAGCACTTCGCCACCTGCCGGGCCTGCTTCGCCGAGATCGAGGCGCTGCAGCAGGTCGTGGCCGTCGGGCGCTCGCTCGGCTCCACCGACCGGCTCGCGTCCCCCCACCCCCGGGTGTGGCAGCGCATCAGCGCCGACGTCGCCGACGGCCGCGTCATCCCGCTGCCCGGCGCGGTGCTGCTGCGGGAACCGTCGCCCGTCGTGCCGCCGGCCGCGAGCGAGCCCGTCCCCCTGGGCGGGGTCCGAGGACCCGACGTCACCGACGCCCGACCCGCTCCCGGCCGTCGACGCCGCTGGCTCACGGCCGCGGTCGCCGCGGCCGCCGCCCTGATCCTCTTCGGGGGCGGCTTCGTGGTGCGCGGCGTGCTGAACCCGGCGCCCGACGTGGTCGGCGCGACGCAGCTGAACGCCCTGCCGCGGTGGGCCGGGGCGAACGGCACCGCGTCGGTCGAGAAGAGCGCCGACGGGCAGCAGACCCTCGTCGTCACGATGGAGATGCCGCCGGGTGCCCAGACGGAGGGCACGCTCGAGGTCTGGATGAGCGACAGCCGGGCGCGGGACATGGTGGCCATGGGCACGATGACCGGGCTCAGCGGACGCTTCGCCGTCCCCGCGGCCATGGACGTCACGAGCCACCCGATCATCGACGTCTCCCTCGAGCCGGCCGACGACACCGACCCGACGCACTCCGACACGTCGGTCGTGCGCGGTCGGCTGAAGCTCTGAGCGGGCTCAGCACCGACGTCCCCGACGCCTACGTCAAGCGGGCCTCGGGGAGCACGCCTCCGGACGCCTTCCCGGCCGAGGCCGCCGGCCTGCGCTGGCTCGCCGCGGTGCCGGACGGCGCGGCCGTCGTCGGCGTGCAAGACGTGGGACCCGACGCGATCGTGCTCGACCGGCTCGAGACCGTACGGCCGACGCCCGCGGCCGCCGAGGCGTTCGGCGCCGCGCTGGCCCGCACCCACGCCGCCGGCGCCACCGCCTTCGGCACCCCGCCCGAGGGCTGGGAGGGCGACGCCTACATCGGCCGGCAACGGATGTCGATGCGTCCGACGCCGACCTGGGGCACCTTCTACGCCGAGCAGCGGGTGCTCCCGTACGCCCGCGAGGCCGAGCGGACCGGGCACCTGTCCCCCGCGACGCTGGCTGACGTCGAGCGGGTCGCGGAACGGCTGCGCGCCGGTGAGCTGGACGACGGCCGCCCGCCCGCCCGGCTGCACGGCGACCTGTGGTCGGGCAACGTCGTCTTCACCGCCGCCGGGGTCGTGGTGATCGACCCGGCCGCCCACGGCGGGCACGGCCTCACCGACCTCGCGATGCTGCACCTCTTCGGCGCCCCGGGGCTCGACCGGATCAGTGCCGCGTACGCCGAGGCCGCCGGTCTCGACGCCGGCTGGCCGGAGCTGGTCGGGCTGCACCAGCTGCACCCGCTGCTCGTGCACGCGGTCAGCCACGGGCCGGCGTACGGGTCCGAAGCGGCGGCGGTCGCCCGCCGCTACCGCTGACACCTCGGTCGAGCACGCATCGGACGCGCCGGTCCGGGTAAGGGTCCGTACGGTGCCGCGCGACCGTCGCGGCGCGGACGAGGAGTCACCCATGACGTTGGTCAACCCGGTCACCCAGTACACGCAGGACACCGAGGAGCAGCAGCAGCCCGCCCCCGGCCTCGACGAGGACATGACGCCGAAGGCCGACCACGGCGAGCAGTCCTACCGCGGCAGCGGCAAGCTCACCGGCCGCAAGGCCCTGATCACCGGGGCGGACTCCGGCATCGGCCGGGCCGTGGCCATCGCGTTCGCGCGCGAGGGCGCCGACGTGGCCCTGGGCTACCTGGCGAGCGAGCAGCCCGACGCCGACGACGTCACCGCCCTGGTGACCGCCGAGGGCCGCAAGGCCGTGCAGCTGCCCGCCGACATCTCGGTGGAGAGCGAGGCCCGCGGGATCGTGACGAAGGCCGTCGCCGAGCTCGGCGGCCTCGACATCCTCGTGAACGTCGCCGGCAAGCAGCAGTACGTCGAGGACCTCGCCGACCTGACGTCGGAGCAGTTCGACGAGACGTTCAGGACGAACGTCTACGCCCTGTTCTGGATCACGCAGGAGGCGCTGCCGCACCTGCCCGCCGGCTCGGCGATCATCAACACCTCGTCGATCCAGGCCTACAGCCCGGACCCCGGCCTGGTGGACTACGCGCCGACCAAGGCCGCGATCAACACGATGAGCAAGGCGCTGGCGCAGCAGCTGGCGCCGAAGGGCATCCGCGTGAACGTCGTCGCTCCGGGCCCGATCTGGACGCCCCTGCAGGTCTCCGGCGGCCAGCCGACGGAAAAGCTGGGCGAGTTCGGTCAGCAGACGCCCCTCGGCCGTGCGGGCCAGCCCGCCGAGATGGCCGCCGCGTACGTCTACCTCGCCTCGCCCGAGTCGAGCTACGCCCTCGGCGAGACGCTGAACCTGAACGGCGGGATGCCCACCCCGTAGGGCTCGTCCCTCGCGCCACCGGTTTTTCACGTTCACGTGAAAGTCCGGCGCTGCCCACGGCAGATCTGCCGTGGGCAGCGGCAGTTTTTCACGTGAACGTGAAAAACCGCGCGCCCGGTTCCGGACGGGGTGGTGCCGGACGGGGTGGTGCCGAACGGGGTAGTGCCGGGCGCGGGCCGGTGCCGCGCGGCGGTGCTGCCGCGCGGCGGTGCTGCCGCGCAGGGCTGACCGGAGGGTTCAGCGCCACCAGGCGGCGGTGCCGGGCGGGAGCGTACGGTCGGCGGCCGGGTCGCTGGCCAGGACCATCTCCGCGTCGGGCGGGAGGACGGCGTCGGTGTCGCCGAGGTTCACGGTGACGCCGAGCGGGCCGCACGTCCAGACGAGCACGTCGGCACCGGGCGCGGAGAGCCAGCGCAGCGGACCCGCCCCCACGTCGAGCTCGCGGCGCAGCCGGAGGGCCGCGGTGTAGAGCGCGAGCACCGACGTCGGGTCGTCGCGCTGCCGGTCCCGGGCGAGGGCGGCGTACGCCTCCGGCTGCGGCAGCCAGGGGCGCCCGTCACCGAACCCCAGGTTGGGCGCGTCCGCCCGCCAGGGCATCGGCACCCGGCAGCCGTCGCGACCGAGGTCGACCCCGTCGGTCCGGAAGAACGCCGGGTCCTGGCGCTCGTCGTCGGCCAGGGCGATGTGCTCGGGCAGGCCGAGCTCCTCGCCCTGGTACACGTACGCCGCGCCCGGCAGTGCGAGCAGCAGGAGCGCGACTGCCCGCGCCCGCCGGAGCCCGAGGGCCGCGTCGGGCTGGGCGGTGCGCGGTCCGACCCGGCGCGGAGCGGTCCCGGGCGCGAAGCCCAGGCGCGTGGCGACCCGGAGCATGTCGTGGTTGCCGACCACCCAGCTCGGGGCGGCGCCGACGCCCGCGTACGCCTCGACCGACCGCTCGATCACGGTCCGCAGCGCCGTCGCGTCCCAGGGCGTCATGAGGAAGGGCCAGTTGAAGACCTGGTGCAGCTCGTCGGGCCGCACGTAGCGGACGGCCCGGTCGACACGGACGTTGACCTCGCCGCAGAGCATCCGGGGTCGGTCGACGTAGGTGTCGGCCAGCGCCCGCCAGCGCCGGTGCAGGTCGTGGACGCCCTCCTGGTCCCAGTACGGCGCGCGTTCCTTGGTCCCGGAGTCCAGCGGCGAGCCGGGGAACGACGGGAAGGCGGGGTCCTTGACGAGCCCGTGCCCGACGTCGATCCGGAAGCCGTCGACGCCGCGGTCCAGCCAGAAGCGCAGGACCCCGTCGAAGTCCTCGGCGACCTGCGGCGAGGTCCAGTCGAGGTCGGGCTGGGAGGAGTCGAAGAGGTGCAGGTACCACTGCCCTGCTCGCCGCAACGGTGCGTCGTCGCTGCGTTCCCCGCTCTCCACGGGCCCGTCCGGCACCTGCGTCCAGGCGCTGCCGCCGAAGACCGACTTCCAGTCGGTCGGCTCGTCGCGGAAGAGGTAGCGCGAGCGTGCCGCGGAACCGGGCCCGGCGGCGAGCGCCTCGACGAACCACGGGTGCGCCGAGGAGGTGTGGTTCGGGACGACGTCGACGATCACGCGGAGCCCGAGCGCGTGGGCCCGGTCCAGAAGGGCGTCGACATCCTCGAGCGTGCCGAAGACCGGGTCGACGCCGCGGTAGTCGCTGATGTCGTAGCCGCCGTCGACCTGCGGCGAGGGGTAGAACGGGCAGATCCACACCGCGTCCACGCCGAGCGCGGCGAGGTCGTCCAGGTGCTCCGTGACGCCCGGCAGGTCGCCGATCCCGTCGCCGTCGGAGTCGGCGAACGATCGCGGGTAGACCTGGTAGATGACCGCCGTACGCCACCAGTCCGACGCGGGAGCGACCCCGTCCTCGCCGGTGGCGACCTCCCCGGTGCTCAGCCCCGGTTGACCGCGCGCAGCTTCGGCGTCTCCATGACGTCGCCCACGATGGTGTTGCTGCGGCGCGGGAGCAGGTAGCGCGAGGTCAGGCTGAGCAGGGTCTGGAGCCGGTTGCGACCACCGAGGATGTAGACGATGTGCAGGCCGATCCAGCCGAGCCAGGCGACGACGCCCTTGAGCTTGATGCCGACCGGGGTCTGCAGCACGGCGTCACCGCGGCCGATCGTGGCCATGGTGCCCTTGTTGTGGTATTCGAACTTCTCCGTCGGGGCGCCGCGGTGCAGGCGGGCGATCTGGCGGGCGACGAACTTGCCGCCCTGGATCGCCGGCTGGGCGAGCTGCGGCAGCGGGGTGTCCACCGTCAGGCTCACGTCGCCCGCGGAGAAGATCCGCTCCTCGCCGAGGACGCGCAGGTCGCTGTTGACCTCGATGCGGCCACCGCGTCCGATCGGGATGCCCCACTCGCGCAGCACCGGGTTGCCCGAGACGCCGGCGGCCCAGATGACGAGGTCGACCGGCATCGAGCTGCCGTCCTTGAAGTCCACGCGGTCGGCGTGCACCTCGGAGATGGCGGTGTTCAGGCGGACGTCGACGCCCCGCTTGTTGAGCTCGGCCAGCGCGTACTGGCGCAGCGAGTCGTCGAAGGGGGCCAGCAGGTACGGCGCCATCTCGACGAGCACGACGTGGACCTGCGCCGGGTTGAGCTCGGGGTAGGTCTGCGGCAGCGCCTCCTGCTTGAGCTCGGCGAGCTGCCCGGACATCTCCACGCCGGTCGCGCCGCCGCCGGCGATGAGCACGGTGAAGCCGCCGCTGTTGGGGTCGGAGCGCCCGGCGATGATCTCCATGCTGCCGAAGATCGTGTCGCGCACCCGCAGGGCCTCGGCCCGCGTGTACATCGACATCGTGAACTCGGCCGCCCCGGGGATGCCGAAGTGGTTGGTCGTGATGCCGGTGGCGAGCACCAGGTAGTCGTAGGCGATCTTGACGCCGTCGTCGCACAGGACCTGGTTGGCGTCGTGGTCGATGCCGGTCACCGCGGCGCGGCGGAACCGGACCCCCTTGTGCTTCGCCGCGAAGTAGCGCAGCGAGTAGGTGACGTCACCGGCGTTCAAGCCTCCGGTGGCCACCTGGTAGAGGAGCGGCTGGAAGGTGTTGTACGGGTGCCGGTCGACCAGGGTGACCCGGAACCCCTCCTTCGCCAGCTCGGCCGACGCAGAGACGCCCGCGAACCCGGCGCCCACGACAACGACATGCGGCATCTCGGTCACCGTGCCATCTAACCAGCAAGTCCGGGCACCTCGAAGCGGGCCCGCTCGTTGGAGAGGGGCGGCGGGCCCGAGGAGGCCGGCGCCGGCAGGTAGCCCCGCACGAACCGTTCCATCTCGGCGAAGACCCGGGCCCGGACGGGCGCGGCGGACAGGACCAGGTCGTGCAGGCCGTCGGCGACGCGGACGACGGTGACGCAGCTGCCCAGCCGGACCGCCCGGGCCGCGATCTGCTCGACGTCCAGCACGGTGTCGACGCCGCGCAGCTCCTCGCTCCAGCGCCGCGAGAAGCTCGTCCGGGCCGAGGCCAGGACGAGGACCGGGACGTCGATGCCCAGCCCGCCGGCGACCCGGCGCTGCCCCTGCACGACCGCGCGCAGCCAGCCGACCCGGATCGGCGGTCCTGGCGTCAGCTTGAGGTCGAGGTCGTAGTCCCACTCCCCCTCGAGCGAGCGGTGCAGCGTACGGGCGTAGTACCCGAGGTCCGGGGCCCGGAGGACGGCCGTGGGCGAGCGCGCCCCGAGCGCGTCGATGACGGGCGCCCCGACCGCCCGCACGATCGCCGAACCCTGCAGGTCGAGCCAGGGCGAGTTCAGCACCAGGCCGTCGACCCGGCCGGGCCGGCGGGCGGCCCACAGCGCCGTCACGAGCCCGCCGGTGGAGTGCCCGACGACGACCAGCTCGTCGTGGTCCGCCGCGATCAGGTCCGCGGCCGCGTCGAGCTCGGTGTCGTAGTCGCCGAGGTCGGTGGTGAAGCCGGGCAGGTGCCCGCGGCGCAGGCTCCGGCCGTAGCGGCGCAGGTCGAGGGCGTAGAAGTCGAGGCCGAGCCCCGCCCAGAAGTCGGCCAGGTGGGTCTGGAAGAAGTAGTCGTTCCAGCCGTGGACGTAGAGCACCGCACGCCGCGAGGGCGTGTCGGTGTCGCGGCGCACGAGCGTCGCGACGAGCTCCACGTCCTCCGGCTCGCCCGGCATCCGCGGGGCGTCGGGGAGCGGGATCTCGGTCGAGCTGTAGCCGTCGAGGAGGTCGGGGTCCCAGCGCACGTCGGGCAGGGGCTACTTCACCGGCCGCCAGCTGACGGGGTAGCGGTAGACCTCGCCCTTGTTCGCGGCGATCGCCGCCAGGATGCAGAGCACGAGGGCACCGATCCCGGCGACGACGAGGATGATCCCGCCGACCACGACGGCCGTCAGGACGATTCCGACCACGTAGACGATGCTGTAGAGGATCGAGAAGTTCAGGGCCTCGGTCGTCGCGTCCTTGAGGAACGGGCTCCGGTCCTTCAGCACGCCCCACGCGATGACCGGACCGATGAAGCCGAAGAACGGGATGCTGATGTTCGTCAGCGTCGCCCACAGCCGCTGGTCGCTGTCGCCCATCGGCGCCGGCCGGCCGCCGTACGGCTGGGGCGGGTACCCCTGCCCCGGGTAGGGCTGCTGGGGCTGGCCGTACGGCTGCTGGCCGGGATACGGCTGCTGGGGCTGGCCGTACGCCTGCTGCGGCGGCGGCGCGTACGGCTGCTGCTGGGGCTGACCGCCCCACGGCTGCTGCTGTCCGTAGGGCGCCTGCGGCTGGCCGTACGGCGGCTGGCCCGCGTAGGGCTGCTGGGCCGGCGGACCCTGCGGGTACGGCTGGGTGCCGTGGGGCGGCGGGGCCTGGCCCTGGTCGGGGGCCGGGAAGCCCTCCTGGGCGTACGAGGCCTGGCCGTGCTCGGGCTGCCCGTACTGGTGCGGGCCGGGGCCCTGCACGGGCGCGGACTGGCCGTGCGTCGTCGGCGGCTGGTGGGCCGTCACGGGTGGTTGGCCGTACTGCTGCGCGCCGGCCGGGACGTCGTACGGCTGCTCCGGGGACGGCTGATCGGTCGCGGGTCGCTCGCTCTGGAGATCAGGAGCGGGACGGCTCCATGAGCTCTGCGGCTCGCCCGGCGACGGAGTGGGCAGCGCCGACGCGTCCTCAGGGGACGCATCGGCAGGTCGGGCGCCTGGCTCGCTCATGACGACCAGCGTAGGCGGAGGGCCGGGACCGGCCGGCGCCTAGCCGGACTTGCGCAGCTCGGTGTAGCCGTCGTCCTCGTCGTCGACGTCCGACGCGCCCGGGCGGTCGTCGTCGTCGGCGTCGGTCTCCGGGGTCTCCTCCGCGAGGTCCGCGTACGCGGGAGGCACCTCGGTGCCCTCGTGACGCAGCTCGGCGGCGAGCGACCCGAAGTCGGTGCCGAAGGAGCGGTACTTGAGTTCGCGAGCGACCTTGGTCTGCTTCGCCTTTGCACGGCCGCGCCCCATATCGGGTCGACCCCCTCGCTCTGGTCAGCCGGCGGCTGCGCCGCGGCTCCTCATGGTCAATGTCGTGGGGTTGAGACTACCCAATGGATATCGCCTGGCAAAGCAACGCGGGCAGGCGCGGGATGCGACGTGCCCCACGCCAGCCTCGGACAGCCCACTCAGGCGTGGGTGCCGACGAGCTCGACGCGGGGGGACGACACGTCGGCGGCTGCGCCCACCGACCCGCAGACCCAGGCGCGCAGGCCGCGCCCGGCGAGCAGCTCGACCGCGGGCGCGACAGCCGCCTCGGGCAGCAGCGCGACCATCCCGACACCGAGGTTCAGGGTCGCCTCGAGGTCGGCCCGGCCGACGCTCCCGAGGTCGCGCACGACGTCGAACACCGGGGCGGGGGTCCAGGTGCCGCGGTCCACGGTGACGGTGCAGGAGGTCGGGACGACGCGGGCCAGGTTGTTGGCGAGGCCGCCGCCGGTGACGTGGCTCATCGCGTGCACCTCGACCGCGTCCAGCAGGGCCAGGCAGTCGCGCGCGTAGATGCGGGTGGGGACGAGCAGCTCCTCGCCCACGGTGCGGCCGAGCTCGTCGACGTGGCGGTCGAGCGACCAGCCGGCGCCGGCCAGCACGTGGCGGACCAGCGAGTAGCCGTTCGAGTGCAGGCCCGAGGACTCCATCGCGAGCACGACGTCGCCCGCCCGGACCCGGTCGGACCCGATGATCCGGCCGCGCTCGACGACGCCGGTCGCCGCACCGGCCACGTCGTACTCGTCGGGCGCCAGCAGCCCGGGGTGCTCGGCGGTCTCGCCGCCCAGGAGGGCGCAGCCGGCCTCGGCGCAGGCCTCGGCGATCCCCTTGACGATCGCCGCGATGCGCTCGGGCACGACCCGGCCGCAGGCGATGTAGTCGGTCATGAAGAGCGGCTCGGCGCCGCAGACGACGAGGTCGTCGACGACCATCCCGACGAGGTCGAAGCCGATGGTGTCGTGGACGTCGAGGGCCTGGGCGATCGCGACCTTGGTGCCGACGCCGTCGGTCGACGTCGCCAGCACGGGGTGGTCCATGCCCTTCAGCGCGGAGGCGTCGAAGAAGCCGGCGAACCCGCCGAGACCGCCGAGCACCTCGGGCCGCCGCGTCTTGGCGACCCAGGCCTTCATCAGCTCGACCGCGCGGTCACCGGCCTCGATGTCGACGCCGGCCGCGGCGTACGCGCTCGGCTGCGAGACCGCGTCCGCCGCGGTCACGGACGGCTCAGGGCGTCGGAGCCGCCGACGCCGGACACCGCGACGGCGAGACCGTCCACGTCGGTGCGGGAGTCCTCGAGCCGGGCCCCGTCCTCGAGGATGCTCTTGCCGAGGCGTTCGGCCAGCGGCAGCTCGATCGGGTAGACCCCGTCGAAGCAGGCCCGGCAGAGCTGGTCCTTGGGCTGCTCGGTCGCCGCGACGAGCCCGTCGAGGCTGACGTAGGCGAGCGAGTCGGCGCCGATCGAGCGGCAGATCTCCTCGACGTTCAGCCCGGTGGCGATCAGCTCGGCCCGGGAGGCGAAGTCGATGCCGTAGAAGCACGGCCACTTGACGGGCGGCGACGAGATCCGGACGTGGATCTCGGCCGCGCCGGCCTCGCGCAGCATCCGGACCAGCGCGCGCTGGGTGTTGCCGCGCACGATCGAGTCGTCGACGACCACGAGCCGCTTGCCGGCGATGACGTCGCGCAGCGGGTTGAGCTTGAGCCGGATGCCGAGCTGGCGGATCGTCTGGCTGGGCTGGATGAACGTGCGCCCGACGTAGGAGTTCTTGACCAGGCCCTGGCCGTACGGGATCCCCGAGGCCTCGGCGTAGCCGATCGCCGCCGGCGTGCCGGACTCGGGCACCGGGATGACGAGGTCGGCGTCGGTCGGGTGCTCGCGGGCGAGCGTCCGGCCGACCTCGACGCGTACGGAGTGCAGGCGGCGCCCGCTGATCATGGTGTCCGGGCGGGCGAGGTAGACGTACTCGAACAGGCAGCCCTTGGGGTCGGGCTCGGCGAAGCTGCGCGAGCGCAGCCCGTTCTCGTCGATGCTGATCAGCTCGCCGGGGGCGACCTCGCGGACGAAGGAGGCGCCGACGATGTCGAGCGCCGCGGTCTCGCTGGCCACGACCCAGCCGCTCTCCAGCCGGCCCAGCACGAGCGGCCGGACGCCCTGCGGGTCGCGGGCGGCGTACAGGGTCTCGTCGTCCATGAAGACCAGGCAGAAGGCGCCGCGCAGCCGCGGCAGCACGGCCATCGCGGCCTGCTCGGTGCTCAGGCCGGGGAAGGTCGCCATCAGCGCCGTGATCAGCGCGGTGTCGGTCGTGGCCTCGCTCAGCAGCGAGCCCGGGACGAGGGAGTCGCCCTCGACGTCGCGCTCGGCGAGCCAGGACTGCAGCTCGAGGGTGTTGGTGAGGTTGCCGTTGTGGCCGAGCGAGAGGCCGCCGGTCGCGGTCGAGCGGAAGGTCGGCTGCGCGTTCTGCCAGACGCTGGCGCCGGTGGTGGAGTAACGGCAGTGCCCGATGGCGAGGTGCGCGCCGCCGAGCGACTCCAGGGTGGCCTCGTTGAAGACCTGCGAGACCAGGCCCATGTCCTTGAACACCATGGTCTGGCTGCCCTTGGCCACCGCGATGCCGGCCGACTCCTGGCCGCGGTGCTGCAGCGCGTAGAGGCCGAAGTAGGCGAGCTTGGCGACCTCCTCGCGCGGGGCCCAGACGCCGAAGACCCCGCAGGCGTCCTGGGGTCCTCGTTCGGAGGGGTCGAGGTCGTGGTTCAGCAGACCGTCTCCACCAGGCACCGCCCCATCGTAACGGCCGGGGCCCGGCTCCTCGACGCTCGCGCGTGCGCCACGATGAGGCGATGAGCACGCTGGTCGTCGAGCACGCGCACGTCTACACCGCCGACGCCGATCGGCACGAGTGGACCGACGGGCACGTGGTGTGCGAGGACGGTGTGATCGTCGCGGTGGGCGCGGGCCCGGCCGACGCCGCGTACGAGGGGCGGCGCGTCGACGCCCGCGGCTGCCTGGTGACGCCGGGCTTCGTGAACACCCACCACCACCTCTACCAGTGGGTGACGCGCGGGTTCGCGGTCGACGGGACGCTCTTCGAGTGGCTGACCACGCTCTACCCGGTGTGGGGCCACCTCGACGAGGACACGACCCGGACGGCCGCGACCGGCGCGCTCGCGACGCTGGCGCTGTCGGGCTGCACGACGACGACGGACCACCACTACGTGTTCCCCACGACCGGCGGCGACCTGCTCGCGGCCGAGATCGAGGCGGCGCGGACGGTGGGGCTGCGGTTCCACCCGACGCGGGGTTCGATGGACCTCGGCCGGAGCCAGGGCGGGCTGCCCCCGGACTCCGTGGTCGAGGACATCGACACGATCCTCGCCGCCTCCACCGACGCGGTCGAGCGCTTCCACGACCCCTCGCCGGGCTCGATGCTGCGGGTCGCGCTGGCGCCCTGCTCGCCGTTCTCGGTGACGGCCGACCTGCTGCGCGCGTCGGCCGAGCTGGCCCGGGAGCGCGGCGTCCGGCTGCACACGCACCTCTGCGAGACGCTCGACGAGCAGGACTACTGCCGCGAGCACTTCGGCTCCACGCCGGTGGAGTACATGGAGACGCTCGGCTGGCTCGGGCCGGACGTCTGGTTCGCGCACGCGGTGCACCTCGACGACGCCTCCATCGCGATCATGGCCGCCACCCAGACGGGTGCGGCGCACTGCCCCTCCTCGAACGCGCGGCTCGGCGCCGGGATCGCCCGGGTCCGCGACCTGCGCGACGCCGGCGTCCCGGTCGGGCTCGGCGTCGACGGTGCCGCGTCGAACGAGCACGCCTCGCTCTGGGAGGAGGTCCGCCACGCGCTGCTGTTCGCGCGGGCCCGTGGCGGACCCCAGGCGCTCGGCGTGCGCGACGCGCTCGACCTCGCGACCGTCGGCGGTGCCGCGGTGCTGGGCCGGACCGGCGAGGTCGGGGCGCTCGCCGTCGGGATGCAGGCCGACGTCGCCGTCTGGGACCTCTCGACGCTCGGTCACGTCGACGTGGCCGACCCCGTCGCCGCGCTCGTCCTCGGCGGCCCGCCGCCGCTGCGGCTCCTGCTCGTGCAGGGCGAGCCGGTCGTCGCCGACGGCGACCTGGTCACCGTCGACGCCGACGCCGTCGCCGCCGAGGTCGCGGCCTCGAGCCGGGCGCTGCTGCAGCGGGCCGGGTTCGTGTCCTGAGCAGGCGACAACGGGGATGATCCGACACCGGAGAGGTGTCGGATCATCCCCGTCGTCGAGGTCTGGTCAGCTCTTCTTCGTCCGCCAGGCGCGCTCGAAGGGCAGGCGCCAGGCGTGCGGGGCGATGAGCTGGTGGATGGCGTTCGGGCCCCACGAACCCGGCCCGTACGGCTTGACCGGCGGCGGGTTCCGCAGCAGCGGCTCGGAACGCTCCCACAGCGACTCGATGCCCTCGGCCGTGGTGAAGAGGGTGTGGTCGTCGCGCATCGCGTCCAGGATCAGGCGCTCGTACGCCTCGAGGACGTCACCGGCCTGCTCGGTCTCCTGCGTGGAGAACTGCATGCTCAGCTTGTCGAGCTTCATGCCCGGGCCGGGCCGCTTGCCGTAGAAGGAGAGCGACACCTTGGACTCGTCGGCCAGGTCGAACGTCAGGTGGTCAGGCCCCGAGGCCCCGACGCCCGAACCGGCTGGGAACATCGACTTCGGCGCCTCCTTGAAGGCGACGGAGATGATGCGCTGACCCTCGGCGAGCCGCTTTCCGGTGCGGCAGTAGAAGGGGACGCCGGCCCAGCGCCAGTTGTCGATGCCGGCCTGGAGCGCGATGAACGTCTCGGTGTCGGAGTCGCGGGCCACGCCCTGCTCGCCCCGGTAGCCGGTGTACTGCCCACGGACGACCTTGTTGGGGTCGATCGGGAGCATCGAGCGGAAGACCTTGTTCTTCTCCTCGCTGATGGCCCGCGGCTCCAGGGCGGTCGGCGGCTCCATCGCGACGAACGCCAGCACCTGGAACAGGTGGGTGACGACCATGTCCTTGTACGCCCCGGTCACCTCGTAGAAGGAGGCCCGGCGATCCAGCCCGAGGGTCTCGGGGATGTCGATCTGGATGTGGTCGATGAAGTTGCGGTTCCAGATGGGCTCGAACAGGCCGTTCGCGAAGCGGAACGCCAGGATGTTCTGGGCCGCCTCCTTGCCGAGGAAGTGGTCGATCCGGAAGATCTGCCGCTCGCGGAACGTCTCGTGCAGCTGGTCGTTCAGCGTGATCGCGCTCTGCAGGTCCGTGCCGAACGGCTTCTCCATGACGACCCGGGAGCGTTCCACGAGGTTGGCGTCGCGCAGCATCTGGATCACCGCGGGCGCCGCCACCGGAGGCACGCTCAGGTAGTGCAGACGGCCGACCTCCCCGCTCAGCTTCTGCTCGGCGAGCCGTACGGCCTCGGCGAGACCCTGGGCCCCCTGCCCCTGCGGGACGTAGGTCAGGCGCTCGGCGAACGTGTCCCACTGCGCGGGGGTGAGGGCGTGGTGGGTGAACTCGTTGACGGCCGCCTTCGCGAAGGCCCGGAACTCGTCCTCGCTCATGTCCTCCAGCGAGGTCCCGATGACCTGGATGTCGGGGGCGAGCGCGGACAGCGCGAGATGGGCGAGGCCCGGGAGCAGCTTGCGCCGTGCCAGGTCACCGGTCGCGCCGAAGAGCACGATGACGTGCGGCGAGATCGCCTCCATCCCGTTCCGGGTGGCGCGCGCGCCGATGGCGGGATAAGCGATGGTCTGGGCTTCCAGAGTCACGCGCTGATGCTCCCACTCCTCTTCGGGACCCACAAGGACGGGGGCGGTCGCCGCGCCGCCGTGCGACGGCCGGTCGCACCCGGCGTCCCCCGACGCCACCGCCGGCAGGGCGGTGGCTACGTTTTGTCGTGACAAATCGTCGGGTCGCAGCAGGCGTCGCAGAGGAGCTGAACCGTGGTCGTACGCGTCGGGATCGTCGGAGCCGGGATCATGGGGGCGGACCACGCCCGGACGGTTGCCCGGTCGGTCTCGGGGGCCGACGTCGTGCTGCTCGCCGACCCTGACCTGCAACGCGCGACCGTCGCCGCCGACGCCGTGGGCTGCCGGGCGGTGGACGACCCGTTCGCGCTGGTCGCGGCACCCGAGGTGGACGCGGTGGTGATCGCCTCGCCGGACGCCACGCACCCGGCGCTCGTCCGGGCCTGCGTCGAGGCCGGCAAGCCGGTCCTCTGCGAGAAGCCGCTCTCCCCCACGCTCGCCGAGTCGGCCGCCCTCCTGACCGACCTCGGCGACCGCGCCTCCCTGGTGTCGCTCGGCTTCATGCGGCGCTTCGACCCCGGCTACACCGACCTGCGCGCCACGATCGGCTCGGGCGCGATCGGCACCCCCGTCACGGTGCACAGCGTGGGGCGCGGCGTGAGCTCGGGGCCCGGGGCCACCTCGGAGTCCAGCGTCACGAACTCCGCCGTCCACGACCTCGACGTCGTCGCCTGGCTGCTGGGCTCGCCGGTCGTCGAGGTCAGCTGGCACGACCCGCTGCGGTCGTCCTCGGTCGACTTCGCCGACCCGCAGCTGATCCTGCTGCGCACGGCCGACGGCGTCCTCTCGACCGTCGACATCTTCCTCAACGCCCGCTACGGCTACGACGTCCGCTGCGAGGTCGTCGGCGAGACCGGGACCGCGAGCCTGCGCGAGCCGGCCCGCCTCGAGGTCGACTCCGCCCTGACCCGCGGGCTGGCGTACGGCGCGGACTGGCGGCCACGGTTCGCCGAGGCCTACCGTCTCGAGCTGCAGGCCTGGGTGGACGCGCTCGGCGGCGCCGACCGCGGTCCCCTGGCCACCGCGTACGACGGCCTGGTCGCCAGCGCCGTCGCGGACGCCGTCATCGCCTCGATGCACGCCGACGGCACTCGCGTCCGCGTGGAGGTGCCGGCGGTCGCGGGCCGCACGTGAGGCCTTCCGAGAACTGCTCCTGTGGACAACTCCGCGAGGGACGCCTCGGGGTCGGACCTCGTCCCTAGGTTGACCTCGCCGGAGCAGCGCGGGACCGACCCGCCCGACCTCCGCGGACGAGGAGCGCGGGATGCACCTGGTGGTCGAGGTCGACGGCACCCGCCGCGAGGTCGAGCTCGCCTCGGCCGCGGCGGAGGCGACGCTCGCCGACGTCGTCGCGCACGCCACCGGGGTCGCCCTCACCCCTGACGCCACGCTCTGGGTCGACGACAGCCGGCGGCGGGCGGCGGACCTCGTCGGCTCCCTCGCGCTCGTCGAGGGCAGCCGGGTCGGACGCTCCCCGGCCGCACGGAGCCGGCCGGCCCAGGGGTGGACGGCGTCGCTGTCCGCCGGGCTCGCAGCCGGCCCGACCGTCCCGGTCCCGGTGGGGCGGGCGCTCCTCGTCGGCCGGTCGCCGCAGGCCGACCTGCGCGCAGGCTCATCGAGCGTCTCGTGGCGGCACGCGACCGTCGAGCACGAGGGCGACGGCCTCCGGGTCCGTGACCTCGGGTCGACGAACGGCACGTCCGTCGACGGCGTCCGGGTCGGCGAGGAGGGCGTCGTCGTCGACGAGGGTGCGGTCGTGGTCGTCGGCGGGACCGCGGTGACGCTCTGGCGGGGTTCGGAGGAGTCGCCTGCCGCAGTGCCCGGAACGCCGAGCGGGTCGACTCACCGTCGCCGTCAACCGACCGCCGCGACCCGGTCCGCCGCCCGGACCCGACGCCGTCGAGCCGCCGGAGCGTACGGCCGACCCGCCCCCCGCGCGGTTCGGGGTCGCCGCCGTCGTCGCCCCGCTGCTGATGGCCGTGGCGATGGTCGCGATGATGCACGACCTCCGCTACGCCGTGCTCGCCGTCCTGAGCCCCGTCCTCGTGCTGGGGACGACGTTCGAGCAGCGCCGGCGGCGCGCGAAGGACGTCCGGACCCACGCCGCGACGTTCGCGGAGGCCCGCCGGGCCTTCGACCGCGACCTCGACGAGGCCTCCGCGCTCGAGCGCGCCCGGCGTCGCGAGCGGGTACCCGACCCGGCCCGTACGGTTCGCCGCGCCGCGCTGCCGACGACGACGCTGTGGGAGCGGCGCGCAGGCGCACCCGACCTCCTCGTCCTGCACGCCGGCGTCGCGGACGTCGGCTGGGATCCGCCCGTGGACGCGGCCGCGCTGCGCCGCGCGGACGCGGAGGTGGGGCGGACCGTGCGCGACGCCGTCCTGGCCGCGGCACCGGTGGAGATCGACCTCACCGGCGCGGGCGTGGTGGGCGTCGTCGGCGACCGGGGCGCCGCTCTCGCCGTGGCCCGGAGCCTGCTCTGCCAGGCCGCCGTGCACGCGGGTCCGGCCGACCTCACGGTCGGGGTGTTCTGCGACCCGGCGCACGAGCAGGAGTGGTCGTGGACGGGCTGGCTCCCGCACACCCGGCGCCAGGGCGACGCCGGCGGCGGTCGGTGGTTCTCGGCCGAGTCCGCCCGGAGCGAGGCCCTGCTGCGGACTCTGCGCGACGGGGCGGACACCTTTCGCGCGCCCGCGGTCCTGCTGCTGCTCGACTCCGCCGTCCTCACCGAGGGCCGCGACGCGCCCGCCCGGCGGCTGCTCGGTCACGGCCGGCCGGGCGACCGGCCGTCCGGTCCCGACCGGTCCGGCACCCGGGTCTCCGGCATCGTCGTGGCCGCAGCCGCCGACCAGCTGCCGGCCGCCTGCACGACCGTCGTCCGGGTCGGGCACGACGCCACCGGAACGGTCGTCCGGCCCCGGGAGCGGCTCACGGACGACGACGTCGTCCTGGCCGGCCTCGACGTCGAGACCGCGCGTGCCTGCGCGACCGACCTGGCGCGGTTCGACGACCCGGAGCTCGCGGTGCCCGGAGCCGGGCTGCCCGCCCTGGTCCGGCTCCCGTCGCTGCTGGGCCTCGACCGGGTCGACGCCCGCGCCGTGCGGCACAGCTGGGCGACGTCGACCGGCCTCTCGACGCCGCTCGGCGTCGGCGATGACGGCGTGCTCGAGCTGGACCTGGTACGCGACGGCCCGCACGGGCTGGTCGGAGGGACGACGGGCTCGGGCAAGAGCGAGCTCCTCCGCTCGCTGGTCGCCGGGCTCGCGGCGCGCAACGACCCGTCCCGCCTGACCTTCGTCCTGATCGACTTCAAGGGCGGGGCCGCCTTCAAGGCCCTCGAACGGCTCCCGCACACCATCGGGACGGTCAGCAACCTCGACGAGCAGCTGGCGGACCGGGCCCTCACCGCTCTCGAGGCGGAGCTCCGCCACCGCCAGGAGGTCTTCGCCCGGGCCGGCGTCTCCGACCTCGACGCCTACCTCGCCACCGCGCCGCTCGCACCGGTGCCCCGGCTGATGGTGGTCGTCGACGAGTTCGCGATGCTGGCGACGGACCACCCCGACGTGCTGCGCTCGCTCGTCCGCGTGGCCGCCGTCGGCCGCACGCTCGGCGTGCACCTCATCCTGGCCACGCAGCGCCCCGCGGGCGTGGTCGACGAGGACATCCTGGCCAACACCAACCTGCGGATCGCCCTGCGCGTGCAGAGCCGCGACGACTCGACCAGCGTCGTCGGGGTGCCCGACGCCGTCACGATCGGACGCACCCAACGGGGCCGCGCGTACGTCAAGCGGGGGCAGGACGACGTCCTCGCCGTGCAGACGGCCCTGTCGACCGGCCGCGCCGAGACCTGCTCGTCCGTGGTCGTCGACGTCCGGCCCACGGACTTCGGCCACGAGGAGCGCCGGGCCACGACCGCCGCCCCCGACCACACGGAGACCGACCTGGAACGACTGATCGACGCGATCGTCGAGGCCGCCGACGAGCTCGGGCACGGCCCACCGCGGCCGGTCTGGCCGGAGCCGCTCGGGCCCCGGGTGCTGCTGACGGTCGCGGACGAGCCGCCGGTCGCCGGGCAGCCGTCGGCCGGACGCGTCCGCGGGGCGGTCGCCGAGGTGGCGGTCGCCGACGACCCGCGCCGCCAGCGGCAGACGAGCGTGGGCTGGGACCTCGCGGCGGGCAACCTGCTCCTGCTCGGCGTCCCCGGCAGCGGCACCACCACGACCCTGGCGAGCATCGCGCTCACCCTCGCCGACACCTGGTCGCCCGACGACCTCGACCTGCTCGTGCTCGACCTCGGCGCCCGCGACCTGGCGGCGCTGGCCGACCTGCCGCACACCGCGGCGTACGTCGGTTCCGGCCAGGGCTCGCGGGAGCAGCAGGTGCGCTTCCTGCGCCACGTCCGCACCGAGCTGGACCGCCGACGTGCCACGCCCGGGCCGCACCGCCGGACGGTCGTCCTCGTCGACGGGCTGGGCGTGCTCAAGGACGAGCACGACGACGTCGAGGGGCTGCGGCTGCTCGACGGGCTCTACCGGGTCTTCGCCGACGGCCCCGACGTCTCGCTGTGGACCGTGATCTCGACCTCGCGGGCCAAGGCGGTGCCGAGCGCGGTCGACGAGGTGGCGACGCAGCGCTGGCTGTTCCGGCTGGCCGACCCGTACGACTACGTCGCGTACGGCGTCCCCACCCGGATGGCGCCACCGGCCGTCCCCGGACGCTGCGTCGTCGCCGAGACCGGGCTGCACGCCCACGTGGCGACACCGGACGGCACCCTGCCCGAGGCCGTCGCCTCGGTCGCGAAGCGCTGGGGCGAGAGGCGACCCAAGGCCCAGGTCGTCGGCCGGCTCCCGGCGAGCGTGACGGTGGCCGAGCTGCCGGTCCCCCGGCTCGCCGCCGAACCCTGGCGGCTGCCCGTCGGCGTCCGCGAGTCCGACCTGGCGCCCGCCGAGCTCGAGGTCTTCGAGGGCGAGCACGTGCTGGTCTGCGGGCCGCCGCGCTCCGGCCGGTCCACCCTCCTGCTCGCCGTCGCCGAGCAGGTCCGGTCGCAGGGCGTCGCCGCCTGGGGCCTCTGCGGGCGGCGCTCGCCCCTGGCGCAAGCGGGCCTGGAGCGCTGCGCGGTCGGCGAGGCGGAGGCGACGGGGCTCCTCGCCGCGGCCCGCGTCCACCGCGGGCGGCTCGTGCTGCTCGTCGACGACGCGGAGCGGCTGGCCGACGACGACCAGGCCCTCGCCGGGCTGCTCGCCGCGCGGACCACCGACCTCCTCGTCGTCGCCGCTGGGCGCCCCGACGACCTGCGGTCGCTCTACGCCCACTGGACGCGGACCGTCCGCAAGGCGCGCTGCGGCGTGCTCCTGCAGCCCGACATCGACCTCGACGGCGACCTGCTGGGCGTCGCGCTCCCGCGTCGGGCTCCCGTCGCGCTCACACCGGGTCGCGGCTACCTCGTGTCGGGAGGTTCGGTGCAGCTGCTGCAGGCGGTCAGCCCGTCGGGTTCCTGAGCCGGCGCGGGAGCGGAGCCCGCAGCCCGCGGACCTCGGTCACGCCTCCGAGCGCCGAGGCGTACGACGGCGGTGGCGTCTGCGGGCCGAGGGCCGGCACCCCGGCGACCGTGGGCGCGACCCGGCGCAGCCCGTCCGCGGCGTCGCGGGCGGGCGGACGCCGACGTGGGTCCTTGGACAGCAGCGCAGCGAGCAGGTCGGCGACGGGTCCGGGGACCGGCAGGCGTGGCGGGACGCCCGTGACGTGACGGCGCGCGACGTCGTACGCCGTGCCGGGGCCGGCGAAGGGCGTCCGCCCGCCGAGGAGCTCGTGGAGCAGGACGCCCGCGGCGTACACGTCGGCGGGTGCGTCGAGCGCACCGGTCACGAGACGTTCGGGGGCCAGGTACTCGGGCGTCCCGACCACGTCCGGATCGGTCGACGGGCGCCCGGCGACCAGCGCAGCGACGCCGAAGTCCGACAGCTTGACCGCCCCCGGGCGCAGGTCGCGCCAGGCCGGGTCGAGCAGCACGTTGTCCGGCTTCACGTCGGCGTGCACGACGCCCTGGTCGTGCGCCTCGGCGAGCCCGTCCAGCACCGCGGCGACGACCCGGAGCGCGAGCGCGGGCGGCAGGGGACCTCCCGGCTGGAGGGCGTCGCGCAGGGTCCCGCCGGCCACGAGCTCCATGACGACCGCCAGCCGGTAGCGCTCGACGACCAGGTCGCGCACGCGGACCACGTTGGGGTGCCGGAGTGCGAGGAGGAAGGACCGTTCGGCGACGAACCGGCGGACCAGGGTCTCGTCGTCGAGGTGCTCACGGTGGAGCACCTTGACCGCGACCGCCTCGCCGGTGCGCTCGTCGGTCGCCCGCCACACCTCGCCGGTGGCACCGCGACCGAGGCGTTCGTCCAGCCGGTAGGACGCCCCGAGGGTGCGGTCCCCCTCGTCCGCGGGCACGGCCACCACCCTCCGACCCGCCACGGGCGGACGGGTCGGGCCTCACGCTAGGGGCGCGGCGGCTGCCCGGACCCGTTGTGCACAGGTCCGATCTCGGCGAACCGGGCGAGCATCGCGGCCTCGGCCACGCAGGCCCGCTCGAGGTCGCCGAGGTGCAGCGACTCGTTCGCGCCGTGCGGGCGGCTGTCCGGGTCGGCGACGGCGGTCACGAGCACGGTCGCGCCGGGGTAGGCGTCCTGGAAGGAGGCGACCATCGGGATGCTCCCGCCCTGCCCGGTGAACACCGCGGCCACGCCCCAGGCCTCGCGGAAGGCAGCGCCGGCCGCGTCCGCGTACGGCCCGGTGAAGGGGATCCGGGCCGGCTGCCCGGTGTCGCCGGGCTCGACACGGACGTGGGCACCCCACGGGGCGTGGGCCTGCAGGTGCTCGGTAAGCCGGTCGAGCGCCGCGTCGGCGTCGTCACCGGGAGCGACGCGGAGGCTGATCTTGGCGCTGGCCGACGGGAGGAGGGTGTTCGAGGCGCGGTCCACGCGGGTCGCGTCGAGCGCGATGACGGCGATCGCCGGCTTGCACCAGAGGCGTTCGACCAGGCTGCCGGTCCCGGTCCAGGCGACGCCGTCGAGCTGGCCGGACTCGGCCCGGAGCCGGTCCTCGGGGTAGTCGAGCGCAGGTGGCTCGGCGACCCCCAGCCCGGCGACCGCGACGTCGCCGTGCTCGTCGTGCAGGGTGGCGAGCAGCCGGCAGAGGGCGGTGAGCGCGTCGGGCACCGGCCCGCCGAAGCTGCCCGAGTGGACGGCGTGGTCGAGGGTCGACACGGTGACGACGCAGTCGGCGAGCCCGCGCAGCGTCGTGGTGAACGCCGGCTGTCCGACGTCGAAGTTGCCCGAGTCGGCGATGACGAAGACGTCCGCGGCGAGTGCGTCGTGCTCCTGGGCGAGCAGCCGCTCCAGCGTCGGCGAACCGATCTCCTCCTCGCCCTCGACGAACACCGTGACCCCCACCGGCGGCTGCCCGTCGAACGCGCGCAGCGCCGCGAGGTGCACCGCGAACCCGCCCTTGTCGTCGGCGGTACCGCGCCCGCGGAGCCGCTCACCGTCCCGCGTGGCGACGAAGGGTTCGGTGCGCCAGGCGCCCCGTTCGCCCTCGGGCTGGACGTCGTGGTGCGCGTAGAGGCAGACCGTCGGCGCACCGGGAGGCGCCGGGTAGCGCCCGATCACCGCGGGCATCCCGCCGGCGTCGACGACCCGGACGTCCGGGCAGCCGGCGCCGGTCAGCAGGTCGGCGACGGCCTCGGCCGAGCGCTGCACCTGCGGCATGCGGGCCGGGTCGGCGCTCACGGACTCGATCGCGACGAGCGCGGTCAGGTCATCGAGAACCTCGGGCAGGAGGGCGTGGACGGTGTCGGCCAGGGTCACCGGGGCAGCGTACGGAGCCTTGCCGACGCCGCGGCGTGCCCGGTCAGGAGGCGAGCGCCGCCGGGATCGTCGCGGCCCACGCCTCGCGGACCTGCGCGAGCGGCAGGGCGAGCTGTCCCTCGACCGTCAGCGTCGGGGCCTCGGCGGAGGTCACCGACCCGAGCCGGACGAGCGCGACCCCGGCCTCGGCGCAGAGCGCGGCCAGGTCGTCCTCGGCGTCGGCCGCGAGGGAGACCAGCACCCGGCCCGTGCTCTCGGAGAAGAGGGCGACGAAGGGATCGAGCCCGTCCGGCAGGGTGACCGTGACGCCGTGGTCGCGGCGCAGGCAGGACTCGACGAGGGCCTGCGCGAGCCCGCCGTCGGACAGGTCGTGGGCGCTGCGCAGCAGACCGCGCCGGCTCGCCCGGACGAGCACGCGGGCGAGCCGCTGCTCGTGCTCCAGGTCGACCCGCGGCGGGCGTCCGCCGAGGTGGTCGTGCACGACCCCGGCCCACGCGGAGCCGTCGAGCTCGTCGCGCGTCTCACCGAGCAGGTAGACGGGGTCGCCCTCGGCCGCGAACCCGACCGGCGTCCGGCGGGTCACGTCCTCGATGACCCCCATGACCCCGACGACCGGGGTCGGCAGGATCGGGGTGGTCCCGGTCTGGTTGTAGAAGCTGACGTTCCCGCCGGTGACCGGGGTGCCGAGGGTGCGGCAGCCGTCGACCAGGCCGTCGATCGCCTGCGTGAACTGCCACATGATCGCCGGGTCCTCGGGCGAGCCGAAGTTCAGGCAGTCGGTGATCGCGACGGGCTCGGCACCGCTGCAGGCGACGTTCCGGTAGGCCTCGGCGAGCGCCAGCTGCGCGCCGGCGTACGGGTCGAGGAACGCGAAGCGGCCGTTGCAGTCCGTCGCGAGCGCGACGCCGAGACCGGACTCCTCGTCGATCCGCAGCATGCCGGCGTCCTCGGGCTGCGCGAGCACCGAGCTGCCGCGGACGTAGCGGTCGTACTGGTCGGTGATCCACGACTTGTCGCAGAGGTTCGGCGAGGCGACGAGGCGCAGGATCGTGTCGGCTAGCCCGGCGCCGGTCGACGGACGGGCGAGGCCGGAGCTGGTCGCGGCCTGGACCTCGTCCTGCCAGGCCGGACGGGCGTACGGGCGCTGGTAGACGGGCCCCTCGTGCGCGACGGTGCGCGGGTCGACGTCGACGACGGTCTCGCCGTGCCAGTCGATGACCAGCCGGTCGTCCTCGGTGACCTCGCCGACGACCGTCGCGAGGACGTCCCACTTGCGGCAGATGGCCAGGAACGCCTCGACGTCGCCGGGCTCGACGACCGCCATCATGCGTTCCTGCGACTCGCTCATGAGGATCTCCTCGGGACTGAGCGAGGGGTCGCGGAGCACGACGCGGTCGAGGTCGACGTGCATGCCGCCGTCGCCCGCCGCCGCGAGCTCGGACGTGGCGCAGGAGATGCCGGCCGCGCCGAAGTCCTGGATGCCCGTGACGAGGCCCGCGGCGAAGAGCTCGAGCGTGCACTCGATGAGCAGCTTCTCCATGAACGGGTCGCCGACCTGCACGGCCGGACGCTTCGACGGCTTGCTCGCGTCGAACGTCTCGCTCGCCAGGATCGAGGCGCCGCCGATGCCGTCGCCGCCGGTGGCCGCGCCGTACATGATCACCTGGTTGCCCGCCCCGGTCGCCTTGGCGACGTGGAGGTCCTCGTGGCGCAGGACGCCGACGCAGAGGGCGTTGACGAGCGGGTTGCCGAGGTAGGTGCGGTCGAAGACGACCTCGCCGCCGATGTTCGGCAGGCCGAGGCAGTTGCCGTAGCCGCCCACGCCCGCGACGACGCCGGGCAGGACGCGGGCCGTGTCGGGCTCGTCGAGCGGGCCGAACCGGAGCGGGTCCATGACCCCGATGGGGCGCGCGCCCATCGCGAGGATGTCTCGGACGATCCCGCCGACACCGGTCGCCGCGCCCTGGTAGGGCTCGACGTAGCTCGGGTGGTTGTGCGACTCGACCTTGAACGTGACCGCGTAGCCCTGGCCGATGTCGACCACGCCCGCGTTCTCGCCGATGCCCGCGAGCAGCCTGCTGCCGTTCGGCGTCGTGTCCGGCAGCTCGCCGAACCGGCGCAGGTGCACCTTCGAGCTCTTGTAGGAGCAGTGCTCCGACCACATCACCGAGTACATGGCCAGCTCCGCGCCCGTCGGGCGCCGCCCGAGGATCTCCTTGATGCGGCCGTACTCGTCGGCGGTGAGGCCCAACGCCGACCACGGCTGGTCCTGGTCGGGAGTCCGGGCAGCGTTCTCGACGGTGTCGGCCACGGGCCTCACCGTACCGGGGAGTTGTCCACAGATCCTCGCTCCGACCAGCGCCGACCGGCCCCCGAACTCGGTACCGTGTGGTCCTGACCGGGGGGTTGCGGAGCATGGCGTCGAGGCTGGCAGTACGAGGGTTCGTGGTGGGTTCCTGCCTGCTCGCGTTCCTCAGCAGCGCCTGCACGCCGAATGACCCACCGACCCCGAGTCCGAGCCCCTCCGCGACGGTTCCGTCCGAGACGGCCCAGGAACGCGAAGAACGGCTCGCCTACGCAGCCGCGGAGACGAGCTACCGGGAGTTCCGGGCTGAGTACAACGAGGTTCTCTCACACGGCGGCTCTGCCAAGCCAACTGCAACTATGGAGAAGTATGCCGGCGGGCCCTATCTCGAAGAGTTACAAGCTGGTTCCGCTGCCTACAAAGGTCTTCATCATCATTCACGGGGCAGCGAGACGATCCAGAAGATTCAAGCAGACGGCTACAGCCCGTCGGAGCTGGTGATGCAGATTTGCGAAGACGGACGCAACGTTGTCACATTTGACGCAGAAGGAAAGCGGCTGTACTCAGGCGATCTTCGAGAACTTCACCTCGTTTTCCGCTTGCAGCAGGAGACGTGGAAGGCCTGGACGGGGAGTGGCAAGAAGGTGGCTGCGTGTTCTTGAAACGGTCCGTGGCTCGGCTCGCAGCAACCGCACTGCTGTCGGGACTGATGGCGTTAGCGACCGCATCAGCAAATGGCGCCGGGGGCGACCCGCCATCTCAGGGATTTAGTAGTGACGGAACCAGTGGCGATGCGAAAGCCTGGGCCATAAAGAAGCGTCAATCGCATGGTCGAGCACATAAGCAAGGCTCGACGACTCCGAAAAAAAGCAACTCTTCGCCCGCGTCCACATACGAGACGCACGTCGTCGACAGAGCGAACTTGGCTGGCTGGCCGTCGTTTCTGGTGGTCACGCAACGGGCGAAGGACTGTGCAACGTGCACGCCGCTCCTGACGGTTGCACCCGCAATACGCGAGCAATCGCGGACTCCGAGTGGTGCAGCGACGGACCCGGAGCAGGCTGCTTACATCGCAATCGCTCGGCTTCACCTCAACCCGCCGAAGCCCGTCATCGGCCCCTCACCCCAGATCAACGAGTGGAACATGGCCGCGGTCGGCTACCCGTACTGGCTCTGGGCCGACGGCAACCTCAACCCCGCGCCCGTCTCGACCACGGTCGCCGACCTGACCGTCCGACTCGACGCGCACCTGCAGAGCACCACGTTCGACCTCGGCGACGGAACCCGCCTGACCTGCACCGACCTCACCAAGAAGTGGAACCCCGCCGTCGAACCCGGCGCCGCCTCACCGGCCTGCGGCCACACCTACACCCGGCCCTCGCTGCCCCAGGGCGAACTACACCATCACCGCCTACAGCACCTGGGCGGTCGACTGGTCAGTCAACGGAGTCGGCGGAACCATCCCGCTCTACCAGCAAGCCTCCACCACGCTCCCCGTCGGAGAGCTCCAGGTCCTTACGCACTGACACCGAGCACTGAACCGGACAACGGGGAAGAATCGGCACCGCTCCGGTGCCGAATCCTCCCCGTTGTGGCGCTGGCGGCTCCGAGCGCCCAGGTGGGTGATCGACAATGCCGCCACAGACATACGCCGCCGAGGAGTTGTCCACAGATCCTCGCTCTGACCAGCGCCGACCGGCCCTGGACTCGGTACCGTGTGGTCCTGACCGGGGGGTTGCGGGGCATGGCGTCGAGGCTGGCAGTACGAGGGTTCGTGGCGGGTTCCTGCCTGCTCGCGTTCGTCAGCAGCGCCTGCACGCCGAGCGACCCGCCGACGACGCCCTCTCCCAGCACCTCCGCGACGGTTCCGACGGAGACAGCCCAGGAACGCGAAGAACGCGAGGCCTACGCAGCCGCGGAGACGAGCTACCGAGCCGCGCGCTCTGAATACAACCGAGTTACTTCCTTAGGCGGGGCTAGCACTAGTCGACCAAGCAAATGCGCGACGCTATGGCTGGCCCCTACTTGAAGCAGTCGACAGCGGTTGTCAAAGCTTACGAAGCGGGCGGATATCGCACGCGTGGTAACCGAGCGATTGGTTACGTCAGGCCGAGTGGGTACTCGCCTCCGAGCTTGATACTCGACGTATGCGAGGACGACTCGCAGTGACCGCGTTTGACAAGTCTGGAAGAACTTATTTCCAGCGACGTTCTCGCACTACAACTGGAGATGCGAAAGGTTTCAGGTCGCTGGAAGGTCTGGGACAGCCAAGGCAAGGAGGTGACTTGTGCTGAAATCCGACTCGATTTGCAGTCGAATCTTCTCGCTCTTTGGCATCGGGAGTAGACACTCCAGCTCGTGCTGAAGGAGTTCGCAGCCCCGACCGTCAGACGTCCCAGCAAGTCCAAGGCATGCGACAAATTGACCATTCACGTGACCGCAGAAAAGACCTCAGGCCCAGCACACAGGTCGACGTCCGGCAAGTCCAGCAGCACGAGGACTTCCCGCAGTGGCCCATCTGAACAAGATCGCAAGTTCGAGCCGTGGGAGAATCAGCGTCGCGGCTTACAAGAACTACCTCTCCGCAACGAGCGCTTGGAACGCTTGCACGACGAGTGCAGCCGCACTGCCGTGTGCGCGACCCGCCGCCGTCCCTCCACCTCAGGCACCTGTCCCGTTAAAGGCACGCAGAGGGCCACGCTTCAAGCCCCGGCGATCACTCCTGAACAGGCCGCCTACGTCGCGATCGCTCGACTCCGACTCACCCCGCCGAAGCCGGTCATAGGGCCCTCGCCTGAGATCAACGAGTGGCACATGGCCGCGGTCGGCTACCCGTACTGGCTCTGGGCCGACGGCAACCTCAACCCCGCGCCCGTCTCGACCACCGTCGCCGACCTGACCGTCCGACTCGACGCGCACCTGCAGAGCACCACGTTCGACCTCGGCGACGGAACCCGCCTGACCTGCACCGACCTCACCAAGAAGTGGAACCCCGCCGTCGAACCCGGCGCCGCCTCACCGGCCTGCGGCCACACCTACACCCGGCCCTCGCTGCCCCACGGCAGCTACACCATCACCGCCTACAGCACCTGGGCGGTCGACTGGTCGGTCAACGGCGTCGGCGGAACCATCCCGCTCCACCAGCAGGCCTCCACCACGCTCCCCGTCGGAGAGCTGCAGGTGCTCACGCACTGAGAACCGACAACGGAGTAGATGCGCCACCTCCACGGTGGCGGATCTACTCCGTTGTCGTGAACCTCTCGGTTCAGGCGCTGGGAAGGACGACGTCCGCGTAGATCATGTTGTGGTCGGAGTTGCGCGTCTCGTCGGTCTGCTCGACGACCTGGTCGAACCGCGCGGAGCCGGTGGTGCCGTAGACGAGGATCTGGTCGACCCGTCGGGCGTAGCCGGTCGCGTCCTCCTGCAGCGTCTTGTCGAAGTGGTTCAGGCTGGGCAGCTCGGTGTTGACCTGAGCCAGCGCTCCGGCGGCGTCGTAGAAGCCCTGGGACACGAGGTAGTCGTGCGGTCCGTTGCCGGCCTTGTCGGCCTGGCTCGAGTTGAAGTCACCGGCGACGACCACGGGCTCGCCCACCTTGCGGATGAGGTTCATGTTCGCCCAGATCGTGGCGGCCTGGCGCGTCCGGAGGTCGTTGAGCTTGGCCTCCTCGGCGGCGTCGTCGCTGTGCCGGTAGTCGAGGTGGGCCGACACGACCAGGAACTGCTTGCCGGTCGACAGGTCGAGGAACTCGGCGTACGCGGCGCTGCGCTTCCAGGTCGGAGCGTCGCCGTCCATGATCGGCAGGTCGAAGCTGCACGTCGGGCTGTAGCCGATCGTCGCCCCGTTGACCACGGTCGTGTCGGTGCACGGCGTCAGGAGCTGGTAGCGCGAGGAGTCGAAGAGGATCCGGGCGGCCTGGCTGCCGTGCGGCGTCCCCGGCGGGTTGTAGATCGTCGTCCGGGTCATCGTGTAGCGCGCCATCGCCGGGTCGGCCTTGATGAGCGCGGCCTGCAGGCTCTCGGTCTGCCGCAGGGCACCGACGCGTGCTGGCGTGGCCTCCTGGATGGCGACGATGCCCGGCTGGGCCGTCAGGATGTCCTGGGCGACGCCCGCAGCCCGGACGGACCAGTCGCGCTTGTCCGCGCCGTCGTACTTCGCGCTGCGGATGTTGTAGCTGGCGATCCGCAGCGGCGTGCCCACGACCGGCGGCGCCTCGGCACGGGCGGTCGTGGCGACGAGGTCGGACGAACCGCCCTTGCGCGAGCCGTTCTTGGTCACGTCGACCGCGACCACGCGGATGTAGAGGTGGTTGCCGGTCGCGGGAGCCGCGCCGGCCTCGGCGACGGACGCGGCGCTCAGCGTCACCGAACGGGCCGAACCCTTCACCGTGAACGTCTTCGCCTGGCGGCCCTCGTCCGACGAACCGAACGGCGTCAGCGCGGTCTCGACCCGGAACTGGTCCGTACGGGAGCCGCTCGCCTTCCAGCTGACCTTGATCTCGCCGGCCTTCGTCCCGGGGCTGGCCACCACGCTGTTGACGGAACCGGGCCGGCCCGCGGCCGAGGCCGAGGTGGGCAGGACCGCCGAGAAGGCGGCGACGAGCGCACCGGTGGCGATCGCGGCTCGAACTGCTGGACGCACGTGCTGCTCCTGGGCTGGGGCACTCCCGCCGCCCATGCAGGACGGCTCGACGACGCCCCGATCGTCGACCGGATCTTATGCCCTCGAGGGCCCGCTCCGCAGGGGACCGCGAGAACTCGTCCGACCCGGTCGACCCCGCCGCAGCCATCCCGCCCAGAGGCACCCGACCGCCGTCGTCGCGCAGGCCGTCGCGGGCTGCCAGACCCCGATCCCGCCGTCGTTGACGAGCGTGCCGATGACCGCGACGGCGAGGACCGAGATCAAGGTGATCCGTAGGGTCGTGAACTCGTCGCGGAGCCGAGGCACGGCCCACCGGAACATCACGAACCACAGCGCGCCGCCGACGACGATCGAACCGACGCCGAGCGGAGAGGCGATGGTCTCGTACGACGCGACGGCCTTGCGGCTGACGACGTCCACGGCGTCGCCGTCGACGATGCGCTGGACGAAGTTGCCGAGGTGGCTGCGCCGGTCCGGCCCGCGCGCCCAGTCGGCGACCGAGATACCGCCGACCACGACGACGGCGGCCAGCGCGACCAGCCCCAGCCGGAGCCACGTGACCCGGACCCCCGACAGCACCAGGCAGAGCCACAGCACCACCGGCGTCAGCGCGACCACCCCGCCGAAGTCGCTGCCCATGGACGGCCAGCCCTCGCAGACGACCACGAGGAAGCCGATGGCGGCCACGGCGACGACCGCGGCCCGGCGACGACCGCCCTGGAGCAGCCGGTGGGCGACCCATCCGGCGAGCACGAGGGCCGCGCCCGCGTACGCGGCGAAGGTGACGTTGCCGAAGCCGTACCAACGCAGCCCGTAGACCGGCCGGGAGTTGAGGAGCGAGCCCGGTTCCATGGGGCCGCCCAGCGCCGCGTCGACGGTGAAGGCGACGACCGAGATCAGGGCCCCGGCCACGGGCGCCGGCATCCGCGTGACCCGGGACAGCCCGAGCGCCAGGAACGTCAGCGCCGCGATCCACGCCCACACCCCGACGCTCACGAACAGCCCGGGCGACGCCGAGCGCGCCCACGGCAGCGAGCCGACGAGCATCATCCCCGCCAGGAGCACCGAGCCGAGGGTCAGCACCCGCTCCGGCAGCAGCCAGCGCCGCGTGACGGCACCGACCAGCGCCAGCAGGGCCAGCAGCGTGCCGCCGACCGCGAGGGACAGGTAGCCGGTCACCGACGCGTCGGAGAGTGCGGTGACCTCGCGAATCTGGCGCTCGATGCCGGCCGGCGTCAGGTCGGCGGGGTAGACGGCCAGCGGCGACCCGTCGATCGTCGTGACCGCGGTCGTCGACCCCCGCCCGACGTCGACGAGCTCGCGCGTCACGTCGGTCAGCGTGACGACCCCCTCGCGCCGGGTGCTGGCCGACGTCACGTAACCGGGCAGCGTCGTGCCGACCCGGTAGAACACCCCGACGCTCGGGTCGGTCGAGCCGGCCACGGGCCCGACGCTGCTGACCAGCAGCGTGACGTCGTCCCGGTCCGCGAGGGCGCTGACGACCTCGTCGCTGCGGGCGCCGGCGTCGACCAGCGTGACCGGGCAGGACAGCCGCTCGCCACCGCTCACGAAGGCGTCGGCCGTCGCGTACGCGGCAACGGTCCCGTCCGGGCGAGCCGCCGCGAGGGCCGCACCGGGCCCGACCGCCGCGACGCAGCCGGGGACCTCGCCGCCCAGGGTGCCGAGCCGCGCGTCGCCCCGGTCGGCGGCGGCCGCGGCCAGCCGCGCGTCCCAGTCGGTGACCCGGGCCCCCGCGCCCTCGACGGCGACGGTCGGGTCGCACAGACCTTCGGTCCCGGGGCGGCCGACCGCGGCCCGCCGCCCGGCTCCCAGCGTCGTCCAGCCCGCCGCCGCGCAGGTGCCGACGTAGCGGGCCCGCGTCGAGACCACGCCGGTCTGGGCGTCGTCGAGGTGCGCGGCGAGGACCGTACGGTCGGTGTCGGTCAGCGCGAACCGTCCGGGCACGCCGACCAGCACGACGTGCTCGGTGAACACCTCGGTGTCGGTCGGCTCGGGCGCCAGCGCGTGCACCCCGCGCAGCAGGGCGAAGACCACCGCGCCGAGCACCAGCAGCGCGACCCAACGGCCCCGGCGGACGCGGCGCGGCGGGCGGACGGCGACGGTCGGGGCGTTCCGCGCCCGCGGTCGGTTGCCCAACGCCAGCCCCTAGACGCGCGCGGCCAGGAAGTCCAGCACGCTCGCGAAGACCGGCCGGCCGTCGAGCGACGGTCCGGTGAGGGGGTCGACGTTGTGCTCCGGGTGCGGCATCAGGCCGACGACGTTGCCCCGGTCGTTGCAGATGCCGGCGATGTCGTTCATCGAGCCGTTCGGGTTGCTCCCGGTGTAGCGGAACACGACCCGTCCCTCGCCCTCGAGCCGCGCGAGGGTGTCGGCGTCGGCGACGAACCCGCCCTCGCCGTTCTTGAGGACGATCGTGATCTCCTGGCCGGCCTCGAAGCGGCTGGTCCAGGTGGTGTCCACGGACTCGACGCGCAGGCCCTGGTCGCGGCAGACGAACGTCCGGACGTCGTTGCGGATGAGCGCGCCGGGCAGCAGGTGCGCCTCGCAGAGGATCTGGAAGCCGTTGCAGATCCCGAGCACCGGCATGCCGGCCCCGGCCGCGCGGACGACCTCGTCCATGACGGGCGCGAACCGGGCGATCGCCCCGCAGCGCAGGTAGTCCCCGTACGAGAACCCGCCCGGCAGCACGACCGCGTCGACGCCGTCGAGGCTGTCGCTGCCGTGCCAGAGCGGCACCGCCTCGGCGCCGGCGACCCGGACGGCGCGCAGCGCGTCGTGGTCGTCGAGCGAGCCGGGGAAGGTGACGACCCCGATCCGCGGCGCCATCAGGACCCGGTCCCGGCCGGGGCCTCGGTGCCGCCCAGCGCGGTCGGGGCGGCCTCGTCGACGGTCCCGTCGACGTCGTTCTCGACCCGGACGTCGAACGTCTCGATCACCGTGTTCGCCAGGAGCGTCGAGGCGGCGCGCTCGATGTCGGCGAGCCGGTCGGGCGTGACCTCCCCGTCGACCTCGAGCTCGAACCGCTTCCCCTGCCGCACGGCGATGCCGCTGAACCCGAGCCGGCCGAGCGCCCCGGTCACCGCCTTGCCCTGCGGGTCGAGGATCTCCGGCTTGGGCATGACGTCGACCACCACACGTGCCATGCCCGCGAGTCTAGGGACTGGAGAGCGGGTGGCCCGACTCTGCACAGGTTCGTGGGGCTCTGCACGACCTCCGACCCGTGCAAGGTCCCTCCGTCCCACGTAGACGTGGGACGGAGGGACCAGGGCGACCCTGTCGCCAGAGGCCCGAGGGCCAGAGGCGCACCCCGAGCGGCAGCGGCGTTCAGGCGCCCTTGACGTTCACGAGCTGGTGCAGCGTGTGCCGGACCCGCACCAGGTCGGCGGCGTCCGCCATCACCTGGTCGATGTCCTTGTACGCCGCCGGGATCTCGTCCACGAACGCCACCGTGTCGCGGAACTCGATCCCGACCATCGCCGCCCGCAGGTCCTCGACGCTGAACCGCTTGCGCGCCGCCGAGCGCGAGTAGGCCCGCCCGGCGCCGTGCGGCGACGAGCTGAGCGAGACCGGGTTGCCCAGGCCCTCGACCACGTGGCTGGCCGTCCCCATCGAGCCGGGGACGAGCCCCGGCCGTCCGACGGACGCCTCGATCGCGCCCTTCCGCGAGACCCAGACGTCCCGTCCGAAGTGCCGCTCCTGCTCGGTGAAGTTGTGGTGGCAGTTGATCCGCTCCTGCTCCACCACCGGCTCCCCGGTCCAGTCGCCGACGCACCGGACGACCCGGTCCATCATCTCCTCGCGGTTGAGCAGGGCGAAGTGCTGCGCCCACCGCAGCTCGCGCACGTACGCCCAGAACTCGTCGGTCCCCTCGACCAGGTAGGCCAGGTCGGGATCGGGCAGCTCGATCCACCACCGCTCCATGAGGGCCTGCGCGACCTTCACGTGGTGCGTGGCGATCTTGTTGCCCACGCCCCGCGAGCCCGAGTGCAGGAACAGCCAGACCCGGTCCTCCTCGTCGGCGCTGACCTCGATGAAGTGGTTCCCCGAGCCCAGCGACCCGAGCTGGTGGTCCCAGCGACCCGCGTAGCGCCCGGGGTCGAACCCCGCCTCCTCCGCCAGCCCGGTCAGCTCCGCGACGCGCGGCCCGGCCGTCTCCCGGATCTTCCGGTTGTCGTGACCGGCCGACAGCGGTACCGACCGCTCGATCGCCTTCCGCAGCACCGAACGGTCGGGCGGCAGCTCCTCGACGCCCAGCTGGGTGCGGACCGCGATCATCCCGCAGCCGATGTCCACGCCGACGGCGGCCGGCATGAGCGCGCCGAGCGTAGGGATGACCGAACCGACGGTGGCGCCGCGGCCCAGGTGCGCGTCGGGCATCAGCGCGACGTGCGGGAAGACGAACGGCATCCGCGCCGTGCGCTCCGCCTGCTCGAGGGTGCTCGGCTCCAGGATGGAGGCCCAGCTCCACAGCCGGTCGTTCAGGTGCTCCGCCATGTCCGTCTCCGCTCGCTGCCCGCTCAGGGGCTGCCGCCCCGGTCGGGGCGACGGCACACCGTACGGAGCGGAAACGGGCTCGCGCCTCCGGATTACCGGGTGCTACGCAGCGACGAAGGCGGTGCCGGTCAGCCGCTCGTACGCCTGCAGGTAGCGCTCGCGCGTGGCGGCGACGACCGGCGCGGGGATCGCCGGCGGAGCGGCGCCGGAGCTCCGGTCCCAGCCGGAGTCGTGGAGCAGCCAGTCGCGGACGAACTGCTTGTCGAACGACTCGAGCCGGCTCCCGGGCTCCCAGGTCGACGCGTCCCAGTAGCGCGACGAGTCCGGCGTGAGCACCTCGTCGGCGAGCACGAGGGTCCCGTCCGGCCGGCGGCCGAGCTCGATCTTGGTGTCGGCCAGGACCAGGCCGCGGCCGCGCGCGACCTGCTCGGCGCGGGCGTAGACGGCGAGCGTGACGTCGCGCAGCTGCTCGGCGAGCTCGCGGCCGGTGACGCCGACCATGGTCTCGAAGTCGACGTTCTCGTCGTGCTCGCCGAACGCCGCCTTGGTCGCCGGCGTGAAGATCGGCTCCGGGAGCCGGGAACCGTCGACCAGCCCGTCGGGCAGGGACACGCCGCACACGGAGCGGGTGGCCTGGTACTCCGTCCAGCCCGACCCGGTGAGGTAGCCGCGGGCGACGCACTCGATCGGCACCATGTCGAGGCGCTCGCAGACGACCGCGCGGCCGAGGACCGGGGCGGGCACGTCGTCGGTGCTCAGGACGTGGTTCTCGACGATGTCGTCCAGCTGCGCGAACCACCACTGCGACAGCTGCGTGAGCACGGCGCCCTTGTCCGGGACGAGGCTGTCGAGCACGAAGTCGAACGCGCTGATCCGGTCGGTGGCCACCATCAGCAGGCCCTCGCCCTGGCCCTCCGGCAGGTCGTAGGCGTAGAGCTCGCGGACCTTGCCCGTGTGCACCACCGGCAGCTCCAGCGTCCCGGCGTAGCTGCCGAGCGTCGGCGTCGGGGGTGTCGCGGCGAGACCCGCGGCGGGCACGGAGGCAGACCCTGGCTCGACCATGATCGGGCCACCCTAGCCTGGTGCGGCGGGCCCGCCGCACGGCACAGTGGAGGGGTCCCTCCCCGCTGCACCGCCACCCGAAAGGCACCTCACATGGCCTCGCTCACCCGCCCCCGCAACGGCCGCGTCGTCGCCGGCGTGTGCGCCGCGATCGGCAACCGCTTCGCGATCAGCCCCGCGCTCGTCCGGGTGATCTTCGTGGCGAGCATGCTGCTGCCCGGCCCGCAGATCCTGATCTACCTCGCCGGCTGGATCCTCATCCCGAACGAGCGCTTCTGACGCTCGGGCGCCGACCCGACGCCACGCCCACCGCGGCCGCCGCGAGCGCGGCCAGCACGAGGTGCAGGCGCGGGTCACCCGCCCGGCCGACGACCGGCGGCGTCGGCAGCCCGACGAGCGTGGCCGGCTCCACGCCGCGCACCGGGTCGTCGCCCGGGTAGCCGCGCCGCACCCAGTCGGACACCCGTTCCGCCCAGCCGCTGGCGACCGGGACGTGGTGGCCGGCACCGCGCACGACCTCGACGGGCGCCCGGGGACCAGCCGACGCCCGGACGCGTTCGACCGCCACCGCGACGGGCACCGTCGGGTCGTCCGCGCCGTACACCGCGTACACCGGCTGCGGCATCGCCGTCAGCGTCGGCCGGATGTCGGTGTCGAGGTGGGGCAGGGCGGGACGACCCAGGACGAGCGCGGCGGCCACCCCGGCCCGCACCCCCTCCGGCGCCGCGGCCAGCCGCCGGTCGGCCGTCCAGGTCACCTGCTCGAGCGGACTCACGACCGGCGCCGACACGAGCACGACGAACGCGACCCGGTCCGGCGCCGCCGCGGCCGCCAGCGGCGCGACCCAGCCGCCCTCGCTGAACCCCAGCAGCCCGACCCGGCCGGGGTCGACGCCCGGCTGGCGCACGACCACGTCGAGCGCCGCGAGCGCGTCGTCGGCGAGGCGGCGGTAGTCCGGTGCGAGCACCGCGGAGCCCGTGCTGCGCTTGTCGTACGTCACGACGGCGAGGCCGCCACGGGCGAGCGCCTCGGCTTCCGCCGCGAGGTCGTCGCGGGTCGACCGTCCCGAACCGGCCACGAGGACGACGCCGGGGATCGTCCCCTCGGCACCCCGGGGCCGCACCACCTCGGCCCGGGCGCCCGAGGCCGTCACCGCGTCGGAGCGGTCCACGAAGGCGTACGGGAGGTGGCGGTCCCAGGGCTGCACGGTCGGCAGCGGCGCTGCACCGAGCGGCACCAGCACCGGCGGGGCGCGCCAGCCGCGCGCGGTCACGACCGACACCAGGAGCAGCAGGACCGACGTGGCCGCGAAGGCGAGCGCCGCCCGCCCGACCCGGCGCCGCAGCCCGCGACCGTGGCGAAGACCCGGCCCGGCCTCCAGGCGGTCGAGCCGCTCCGCCGGGCTCACCGGGTGCCGGCGATCACCAGGCCGGCCCCGGCGCAGACCAGCCCGACGGTGAGCACCGCCGCGCCGGCCCAGAGCAGGAGCACGAGACGGTTCGGTCGCTGCGGGTCACGCCCCAGGACCGACAGGAAGAAGCCGGCCGGCATCAGCACCGCCGCCCACAGCACCGCGGAGCTCCCGGTCCGCGACCAGCCCGGGACGCCCGGGCTGCTCACCAGCACCATGACGAGCAGGCCGAGGACGATCAGCACGCCCGCGTGGGCGTGCCCGGCGCGGAAGAACGACGTCTGCAGGCCGTTCGCCGGCTGCCGGGCGGTGACGACGCGCAGCAGGAACGTCCCGCCGTACGCGACGGTCACCACCAGCAGCAGCACGACGCCGGCGGTCACGAGGTCAGAGCTGGAAAGGGTCATCGACGTCTCCGTCACGGGTGAGGTCGAGCAGGGAGGTGGCGCGCAGCACCAGGTGGTGCAGGTCGCCGAGCCCGCTCCCGACCAGGTGGTCGTGGGCGAGCGCGCCGCTCAGGGCCAGGGTGGCGAGCCCGTGGACCAGCGCCCAGGCGGCCGCGGCCTTGACCGCGACCTGGTCGCGGGTCCCGGGCGCGAAGGCGGCGACGCCGTCGACGAGCGCCCGGTTCGTCCGCGCGGCCGCGGCCGTCAGCGCCGGGTCGTCCCCGTGCACCAGGTCCGGCGCGTGCATCACCGCGAAGTGACCGGGGTGGCTCACGGCGAAGAGCACGTACGCCGCCCCCACCTCGGCGAAGCCGAGCGGGGCCGCGGTCTGCAGGGCCTCGCCGAGCAGCGTGTAGCCCTCGGTCGCGAGAGCGGTGAACACGCCGAGCCGGTCGCCGAAGTGGTGCCGCGGCGCCGTGTGGCTGACACCCAGCTCGGCCGCGACCGCCCGCAGGCTGAACGCCTCGGGCCCGTCCCGCGCGACCAGCTCGGCCGCCCGGGCCAGCAGCTGCGCGCGGAGGTCCCCGTGGTGGTACGTCTGCCCGCTCGCGCTCACCCCTCAAACTTACCGCCGACAACTTGCCGCTGGCAAGACCCTCGGGATCGCTGGCCGCGGTTTTTCACGTTCACGTGAAAAACCTGCGCTGCACCCACCAGATCTGCCGTGGGCAGCGCCCGATTTTCACGTGAACGTGAAAAACCGTCCGGGCCGGGGCAGCCGCGAAGGGTGGGCTGGCCAGGCCGGGCGGGGCGACCGGACGGAGTCCTTCGGCGGGACAGGGCAGGGTCAGAGGACGGGACCCGGGGCGTACGCCGCGGCCTCGGGGTGCGCGGCGGCGACGTCGGCGATCCGGGCGACCAGGGTGGCGACCTGCGTACGGGCGGTGCCGGTGAGGTCGATCGGGTCGGCCAGGGCGGACTCGAGGGCCGCGCGGTCCATGCCGAGCCGCTCGTCGGCGGCGAGGCGGTCGACGAGGTCGTTGCCCCCGCCGGTCTCGCGCATGCCGAGCGCCACGGCGACCGCGTGCTCCTTGATCGCCTCGTGCGCGGTCTCGCGGCCGGTGCCGTGCCGGACCGCAGCCATCAGGACCTTCGTCGTGGCGAGGAACGGCAGGTAGCGCCGCAGCTCGGCCTCGATCACCGCCGGGAACGCCCCGAAGTCGCCGAGCACCGTCAGGAACGTCTCGAAGAGCCCGTCGATCGCGTAGAACGCGTCGGGCAGCGCGATCCGGCGGACGACCGAGTCGGAGACGTCGCCCTCGTTCCACTGGTCGCCGGCGAGCTCGCCGACCATCGAGACGTAGCCGCGCACGACCACGGCCAGCCCGTTGACCCGCTCGCAGGAGCGGGTGTTCATCTTGTGCGGCATCGCGCTGGAGCCGACCTGGCCCGGCTGGAAGCCCTCGGTGACGAGCTCGAGGCCGGCCATCAGGCGGATCGAGGTGGCGAGGTTCGACGGCGCGGCCGCGACCTGGGCCAGCGCGGTGACGACCTCGTAGTCGAGCGAGCGCGGGTAGACCTGGCCGGTGCTGACGAGCACCGAGGAGAAGCCGAGGTGCTCCGCGACCCGCTGCTCGAGCGCCGCGAGCCGATCCGCGTCGCCGTCGACCAGGTCGAGCATGTCCTGCGCCGTGCCGACCGGGCCCTTGATGCCGCGCAGGGGGTAGCGCGCGAGCAGCTCCTCGACCCGCGCGTACGCGACGAGCAGCTCGTTCGCCACCGTCGCGAAGCGCTTGCCCAGCGTCGTCACCTGGGCGGCCACGTTGTGCGAGCGACCGGCCATCGGCAGGTCGGCGTACTCCGCCGCCCGCTCGCCGAGCCGCGCGAGCGCGGAGACGACCCGGTCCCGCACGATCTCCAGCGCGGAGCGGATCTGGAGCTGCTCGACGTTCTCGGTCAGGTCGCGCGAGGTCATGCCCTTGTGGACCTGCTCGAAGCCGGCGAGGGCGTTGAACTCCTCGATGCGCGCCTTGACGTCGTGCCGGGTGACCCGCTCCCGCGCGGCGATCGAGGCGAGGTCGACCTGGTCGACGACGCGCTCGTACGCCGCGATCACCGCGTCCGGATCGGCCCCGCCGCCCCCCTCGGTCCCCATGGCGACGCCGAGGTCGCGCTGCGCGGCGAGGACCGCGATCCAGAGGTGGCGCTCGGCGACGACCTTGTTCTCCGGAGACCAGACGGCCCGCATCTGCGGCGAGGCGTAGCGGTTGGCGAGCACGTTGGGCACGCTCATCGCGCAGCCTCCTCGGCGATGTCGTGACGGAAGAACGACCCCTCGAGGCCGATCCGGTCGATGCCGGCGTAGGCGACCGCCCGCGCCGACGTGAGGTCGGCACCGGTGCCGACCACGGTCAGCACCCGGCCGCCGCTGCTGACGACGGCGCCGTCCGGCCCGTCGGCGGTGCCGGCCTGCACGACCACAGCCCCGGTCGCGGCCACGGTGTCGAGCCCGGTCACGACGTCGCCGGCCGTCGGGGTGCCCGGGTAGCCGTGCGCGGCCAGGACGACGCCGACCGCGCTGTCGTCGGACCACTCGAGCTCCGGCTCGTCGGCGAGCCGGCCGGTGGCGGCCGCGTGCAGCAGCCCGCCGAGCGGGGTCCGGAGCCGGGCCAGCAGCGGCTGCGTCTCCGGGTCGCCGAACCGTGCGTTGAACTCCACGACCTGCAGCCCGCGCGAGGTCAGCGCCAGCCCGGCGTAGAGCAGCCCGCTGAACGGCACCCCGCGCCGCGCCATCTCGGCCACGGTGGGCTCGAGGACCCGGCTGGTCACCTCCGCGACGAGGTCCGGCGGCGCCCAGGGCAGCGGCGTGTAGGCGCCCATCCCGCCGGTGTTCGGGCCCGCGTCACCGTCCCCGACGCGCTTGAAGTCCTGCGCCGGCTGCATCGCGCGCACCGTCCGACCGTCGGTCACCGCGAACAGGCTCACCTCGGGCCCGTCGAGGAACGCCTCCACGACGACTCGGTCGCAGCCCGCGGCGTGCTCCAGCGCGGCGGCCCGGTCGTCGGTGACGACGACGCCCTTGCCGGCGGCGAGCCCGTCGTCCTTGACCACGTACGGCGGTCCGAAGGCGTCGAGCGCGGCCGCGACCTCGCCCGCGTCGCGGCAGAGGCGCGAGGCGGCGGTCGGGACGCCGGCCAGCTCCATGACGTCCTTGGCGAAGGCCTTGCTGCCCTCCAGCTGCGCGGCCGCGGCGGAGGGCCCGAAGCAGGCGGTCCCGGCGGCGCGGACGGCGTCCGCGACCCCGACGACCAGGGGCGCCTCCGGGCCGACCACGACGAGGTCGGCGTCGAGCCGCCGGGCCAGGGCGCTCACCGCGGCGCCGTCGAGCGGGTCGACGGCGTGGTTCGTCGCGACCTCCGCCGTCCCCGGGTTGCCGGGCGCGACGTGCAGGCCGACGACCTGCGGGTCGCGCGCCAGGGCCAGCGCGAGGGCGTGCTCACGACCGCCGGAGCCGAGGACGAGGACCCGGAGCGGCAGTCGTCCGGGCGGGAGGTCGACGGGTCCGTCGAGCGGTGCGGGCACGGGCCGGAAGCCTACCCAGCGCGGATCCTCCCCAGGGCCTACTGTGCTGCGGTGCCAGACCACGACCCCGGTCCTGACTTCCCCCACCTGCACGTCCGTCCGCGGTGGGGCTGGCTGAACGACCCCAACGGCGTGAGCCGCGTGGACGGCACGTACCACGTGTTCTTCCAGCACAACCCGTACGAGCCGGTGCACGGCCACATCCACTGGGGCCACGTGAGCTCGACCGACCTGCTCGCCTGGACCGAGCACCCGGTCGCGCTCGTGCCGCGGCCCGGGACCGTCACGGCGGCCGGATGCTGGAGCGGCTGCGTCACCGACGACGGCGGGACGCCGACGGCGGTCTTCACGGCGGTGCCCGACCACGCGTGGAACGCGGGCGTCCTGCTCGCGCGGAGCGACCGGTCGCTGGAGACCTGGGTGCCGGACGAGGGGTTCGTCGTGGGCACGCCCACGCTCGACGGCGTCGACGAGGTGCGCGACCCCTTCGTCTTCCACGTCGACGGGCACCGCTACGTGGTGCAGGGGGCCGGCGCGCGGCGCGGTGCGCCCCGCCTGCTGCTGTGGGGGGCGGACGACCTCGAGCACTGGGAGGACCTCGGGTCGCTGCTGACCGAGGACGACCCGGTCGCCGCGGTCGTGGCCGACGCCAACATCTGGGAGTGCCCGAACCTCGTCCGCGTCGACGGGTGCTGGGTGCTGCTGGTGTCGCTGTGGCGCTGGGTCGACGAGCAGCACGAGCTCGCCGGCGTGCGCTACCTCGTCGGTGACCTGCAGGCGGACGGTCCGGGGCTGCGGTTCGTGGCCTCGTCGGGCGGCGTGCTCGACGACGGACCCGCCTTCTACGCGCCGCAGGCCCTCGACGACGGCGACCGCGTCCTGCTGTGGGGCTGGGCCTGGGAGGTCGGACGCAGCGAGAACCAGGTCCGCGACGCCGGCTGGGCCGGTGTGCTGACCTTCCCGCGCGAGCTGACGGTCGCCGACGGTGTGCTCGACCTCCCGGCCCGCACGTGAGCTGGAACGGCTCCGGGGGAAGCGCCTCGAGCCCCGTCCGGGCGAGCCGGTCGGCGTCGCGGCCTTCGAGCTGCGCTCGACCGGGGACGCCCGGCTGCGGCTGCTCGACGACGGGGGCGAGGTGTTCGCGCTCGACGTCGGGGGCTCGGCCGAGGTCCCGACGACCGTGCTGGTCGACGGCAGCGTGGTGGAGCTGTTCCGGGGCGGCGCCAGCCGTACGGAGCGGGCCTACCCCACGACGACGAGCGCCTGGCGCGTCGACGCCGAACCAGGGTCGCTCGAGCTCTGGGTGCTCGCCCTCCCCTGACCGGCAGGAGCGTCGCGGCCGTGGCCCCCGGTCGTCAGCCGTGGACCCCGCCGTGCAGCGCGCGCAGGCGCGGAGCGGCCACCGAACCTCCCGGCTCCAGCGGGCAGACGAACGACAGCCGACGCGGCGGCGCCGGGCGCCCCCGGTCGAGCTGGCCGACGAGCAGGTCGAGCGCGTGCGCCGCGACCACCGCGTCGGGTCGGACGACCAGGTCCAGCGGCGGCACGAGGGGCCCGGCCAGCTGCTCGCCGTCGTCGAGGCTGACCAGCGACATGTCGTCGGGGACGACCAGCCCCAGGTCGTGCGCCGCGAGGAGCGCTCCGAGCGCGAGACGTTCGTGGGTGCAGACGAGGCCGCTCGGCCGGTCGTCGGCCTCCAGGAGCAGACGCGCCGCGGCGTAGCCGTCCTCCACCGTGTGCCCGGTCCGCATCACCGTCGGCGACGGGACCCGAGCCTGCCGGGCGGCCTGGTGCACGCCCTGCAGCCGCCGTTCCGACGCGAGCCCCTCGCGGCCGGCCAGCACGCCCAGGTACCGGTGCCCCACGTCCATCAGGTGCTGCGCCGCCGTCGCGCCCGCGGCCACCTCGTCGGGCACGAGGCAGGAGGCCGCCATCGACGGGTCGAAGCAGTTGACCAGCACCGCCGGCGCTCCGGCGACGGAATCCGGCAGGCTGAACTCGGACAGCTCGGGAGCCACGACGACGAAGCCGTCGACCCGGCGGTCGAGCAGGGCATCCACCTGCCGGGGCTGCTGGTGCACGTCGACCATCATCAGCAGGTACCCGGCGCTGCTCGCCTCGGTGTAGACCGCGCCGAGCAGCGCGAGCGGCATCTGACGGCGGTCGGGCCAGGTGAGCACGCCGAACGTCGCGGTGCGCTTGCTGCGCAGGCTCAGCGCCACGGCGTTCGGGGTGTAGCGCAGCTGCTCGGCGGCCTCGCGGACGGCCTGCTGCTTGGCCTGCGAGATGTTCCCGGCCGCACGCCCGTTGAGCACCAGGGAGACGGCGCTCCGGGAGACGCCGGCGAGGTCGGCGACGTCCTGAGCGGTCGCGCGACGCGTCATGGCGCCACCCTAGAGAATAATTTATGCGCGACCCACATCATCTACCCGCGAGATCGCACGGTGGACGTCTCGGCCCTCAGCCTCAGAGCAGCGCGCGGATCACGATGGACTGCTCGCGGTCCGGCCCGACGCCGATCCCGGAGATCGGGGCGCCGCAGAGCTCCTCGAGCCGCCGGACGTAGGCCTGGGTGGTCGACGGCAGCTCGTCGAACGAGCGGCACCCGCTGATGTCCTCGGTCCAGCCGTCGAGCTCCTCGTAGACCGGGACGGCCCTGGAGAACTCGCCCTGGGTCAGCGGCATGGTGTCGTGCCGGCGACCGTCGACCTCGTAGGCCACGCAGACCGGGATGCGCTCCCAGCCGGTGAGGATGTCGAGCTTGGTCAAGAAGATGTCGGTGAAGGCGTTGGCCCGCGACGCGGTCTGCACCACGACCGCGTCGAACCATCCGCAGCGGCGCGGCCGGCCCGTCGTGGTCCCGAACTCTGCGCCCGCCTGCCGGAGGGCCTCGCCGTCGGCGTCGAGCAGCTCGGTCGGCATCGGGCCCTCGCCGACGCGCGTGGTGTAGGCCTTCGCGATGCCGATCACGCGGTCGATCCGGGTCGGGCCGACGCCGGACCCGACGCAGGCTCCGGCGGCGACGGGGTTCGACGAGGTGACGTAGGGGTACGTCCCGTGGTCGACGTCGAGGTGGTGGGCCTGGGCCCCCTCGAAGAGCACGACCTGGTCGGCGTCGAGCGCGTCGTTGAGCACCTTGGAGACGTCGACGACGTGCGGGGCGACGCGGTCGGCGTACGAGAGCAGGTGCTCGGTGACCTCGCCCGGGTCGATGGCCCGGCGGTTGTAGACCTTCGCCAGGAGGTGGTTCTTCTGCTCCAGCGAGGCCTCGACCTTGTGGGCCAGCAGCTCGGGGTCGAAGAGGTCCTGCACGCGCAGGCCGATGCGGTTGACCTTGTCCGCGTACGCCGGCCCGACCCCGCGCCCGGTGGTGCCGATGCGGCGCTTGCCGAGGAAGCGTTCGCTGACCTTGTCGATCACCTGGTGGTAGGAGGCGATCAGGTGCGCGTTGGCCGAGATCAGGAAGGACTCGGCGTTCACCCCGCGGGCCGTCAGCCCGTCCACCTCGGAGAACAGCACGTCGAGGTCGACGACCACGCCGTTGCCGATGACCGGCACGCAGCTCGGGTTGAGGATCCCCGACGGGAGCAGGTGCAGCGCGTAGCGCTCACCGCCCACGACGATGGTGTGACCCGCGTTGTTTCCCCCGGAGTAGCGGACGCAGAAGTCGACCCGGTCCCCGAGCTCGTCGGTCGCCTTGCCCTTGCCCTCGTCCCCCCACTGGGAGCCCACCACAACGACGCCCGGCATGTGATCGCCGCCCTTTCGAGACGCGCCCTGCGCGCCGAAGAGTGAAGTCCTCCAGGCGATCGCCTGAAGGACTCTTGCGTTCGGACATTACCGGATGGTGGGGTTCCCGGTCACCTCCACCGCCCACGTGGGTCCGAGCGCGGGTCTACGCGCGGGCCGCGAGGACCTCGTACGCGGTCGCCGACGAGTCCCGCAGGAACTGCGCGCAGCGGTCCTCCTCGGCGGTCTCGCCGAACCGTCCGGCCGCCACGGAGAGGGCCCACAGGGCCCGCAGGAAGCCGCGGTTGGGCTCGTGCTCCCACGGCACCGGCCCGGCGCCGCGCCAGCCGGAGCGGCGCAGCGCGTCGAGCCCGCGGTGGTAGCCGGTCCGGGCGTAGGCGTAGGCCTCGACGTCGCCGTCGTCGGCACCCCGGGCGAGGGCGCGCTCGGCCAGCAGGGCCCAGGCGAGCGAGGAGTCGGGGTGGGCCCGGACCGCGGCCACGAGCTCCGCGGGCGAGGTCTGCTCCCCCAGCGCCCCGCCCGCCGGGTCCGGCGCCAGCAGGGTGTCCGGCGTGCCCGGACCGTGCGCCATCAGGTTCTCCCGCGTCCGCTCGCTCATGGCGCCGAGGCTAGCCGGGCGGGTTCCGCCATCCCACGCAAGCATGGGACAGCGGGGTCTGCACGAGGTAGAGCTCGTGCAAGGCCGCACCGTCCCACGTCTACGTGGGATGGAGCGACGACCGGGTGCGGCCCGGCGAGCGCGCCGGCTCAGACCCAGTGCTTGAGCCGGAACACGACGTAGAGCACCGCGGCGGCGACGACCATGATCACGAAGTAGAGCCAGAACCCGCCGGTGGTGCCGTCGAGGGGGAAGGAGACGTTCATCCCGACGAACCCGCTGACCAGCGTGGGGACGGCGATGATCGCCGCCCAGCCGGAGAGCTTCTTCATGGTCTCGTTGCCCTGCGCGTCCGAGAGGGCGAGGCTCGTCTCGAAGATCGACGCCAGCGTCTCGCGCAGCGCGACCGCGGAGCCGGCGACGCGGGCGTGGTGCTCGCTGACCATCGCCCACCGGCGCCGGGCCTGGCTCCCGCCGCTCGCCTTCTTGCCGGTGGCGACCGGGGTGCTCGAGGCGGCGTCGGCCAGCACGGAACGCATCGGCTCGGTCAGCCGGGTCAGCTGCGACAGCGCGGTCCGCAGCCGGAACGCCCGCAGCTGCTCGGTCCGGTCGAGCGGCTCCTGGGCGAAGAGCTGCGCCGCCAGCTCGTCGCTCGCGTCCTCGAGCCAGGCGACCGCGTTCTCGTAGGTGTTGACGACGGCGATCATCAGCTCGCGCAGCGCCTCGTCCGTCCCGCCGGTCGCCAGCCGGTCGGCGTGCGAGGCGAAGAGGTCGCCGGGTCGGAAGTCCGGCGTGGGGTCGACCAGGCAGATCAGCAGGCGATCCGTCGCGACGACGGACAGCGGGTGGACGCGCAGCTCGACGGCGTCGGTGTCGAGGGCGACCGCGTTCGTCGTGATGACGCGCGCCTGCCCGACCTCCTCGAACTTGGCCCGCCCGTCCTGCGCCAGCAGGTCCTTCACGACCAGCGAGTCCAGCCCCATCGCCTCGGCCGCGCCGCGGATCTCCCGCTCGCCGTAGCCCTCGCCCTTGGGCAGGACCCACCACGCGTACGCGTCGGAGTGCATCTCGAGCACGTCGCCCAGGTCCTCGCCCTGCAGGTCCTCGGCGATCACCCCCCGCGGGGTCCACACCCGGGACAGCGGCGCAGGCCCGGGGCGGACGACGGTCATCACCCGCCCAGCGTAGAGACCCGGGCGCGGGTGCCGAGGTGCGGCGCCCGGCTCCGGTCCCCGACGGCCCCGCGCACCAGCCCCTCCGCAAGAAAACGCTGACCCCCGACGCTCCGACAGACGCAGATGGTGGCGGGAGTCAGCGTTTCCTCGAGGTGCGCTGGCGTACGGGTCGCCGGTGCCCGTGAGCCGGAGCTGCGGTCAGGCCTTCGCGCTGAGCGACGTGCCCTGGCTGCGCAGGTGGTCGCAGGCCTCGACGACGCGGGCGGCCATGCCGGCCTCGGCCAGCTTGCCCCAGGCGCGCGGGTCGTACGCCTTCTTGTTGCCGACCTCGCCGTCGACCTTGAGGACGCCGTCGTAGTTCGAGAACATGTGCGCCGCGGCCGGCCGCGTGAACGCGTACTGGGTGTCGGTGTCGATGTTCATCTTCACGACGCCGTAGTCCACCGCCGCCTGGATCTCCTCCAGCGTCGAGCCCGAGCCGCCGTGGAAGACGAGGTCGAAGGGGTTCGCCTTGCCGATCTTGTCGCCGACCTGCTGCTGGATGTCCTTGAGGACCTCCGGGCGCAGCTTCACCGAGCCCGGCTTGTACACCCCGTGCACGTTGCCGAAGGTGAGGGCGGTCAGGTAGCGGCCCTGCTCGCCGGACTGCCGAGCACCTCGATGGTGCGCAGGCCGTCGCCGACGGTCGTGTAGAGCTTCTCGTTGATCTCGTGGCTGACGCCGTCCTCCTCGCCGCCGACCACGCCGACCTCGATCTCGAGGATGACGTTGGCCGCGGCGCACTTGGCCAGCAGCTCGTCGGCGATGGCGAGGTTCTCCTCGAGCTCGACCGCGGAGCCGTCCCACATGTGCGACTGGAACAGCGGGAGGCCGCCGTTCTTCACGCGCTCGGTGGAGATCGCGAGCAGCGGGCGGACGAAGGAGTCCAGGTTGTTCTTGGGGCAGTGGTCGGTGTGCAGGGCGACCGTGACCGGGTAGTTCTTGGCGACCTCGTGGGCGTACGTGGCGAGCGCGACCGCGCCGGTGACCTTGTCCTTGATCGTCGGACCGGAGGCGTACTCGGACCCCCCGGTGGAGACCTGGATGATGCCGTCGGAGCCGGCCTCGGTGAAGCCCTGCAGGCAGGCGTTCAGCGTCTGCGAGGAGCTGACGTTGATCGCGGGGTAGGCGAAGGACCCGGCCTTGGCCGCGTCGAGCATCTGCGCGTAGACCTCGGGAGTGGCGATGGGCATGGGTGCCCCTTTCGTGTGTCGGCTCTGGTACGGCTCTGGCTGCTGCCACCGCCGAGCGGCGGTGACCATCCGGCCCAGTCTCGCAGCAGCGAGGCGTGGGGCCGCAGCGGCGGTCGGCGACCGGGCACGGCACCGGTCACGGCACCGGTCTCAGTTGTCGAGGCGGCTGAGGTCGACGCCGCGGCGCCCCGCCGAGTAGGCGCGGGCCGTGCTGTCCAGGGTCGCGGGCGCGACGACGACCTGGTCGAGCGGCACCAGGCCGAGTCGCGCCGGCCTGCGTCCGGAGCCGGAGGCGGTCGGCGCGCCCCGGTCCGCCGGGCACGACCTCGAGGGCGGCGACCTCGTCCCACCGGGCGAAGGCGTTCGCGACGACGACGCCGGGGCGACCCATCCGGACGGCGGTCCCCGTGGGTACCGCGCGCAGCTCGGCGCGGGAGCGGAGGAAGCCCAGGAGCACGACGACGAGGGGGACGACCGACAGCGCCAGCACGATCCCGAGGAAGACCCAGTAGGCACCGCCCTGCTCGGCGATCGCGCGGTGCTGCCAGGCGTAGATCCCGCCGAGGAGGGCCAGGCTGACGCCGAGGCTGATGCAGCGGACGACGAACCGGCGCCGCCGGCGCCGCACGGTGGCCGCCAGGACGGTCGGGTCGTACGGCAGGAGCAGCTCCGCGATCGGGCCGGGCACGGCCGGGGGCGTGCCCGGTGCGCCGGGCGCCACGCTCGCTGAGGTCACCCCTCCATGGTGCCCGACACCGGGAGCGCCCGGGAGCGTCCGCTGCGGGTCAGCTCTCGCGCGGCCCGCGGGGCGTGATGGCCATGTGCAGGCGGTAGCGGTCGGCACGGTAGGCGGAGGTCGCCAGCTCGACCACGCGGTCGCCGGCGTAGGTGACGCGCTCCTGCACCAGCAGCGGCGCACGCTTGGCGATGCCGAGGACGCGGGCCTGGTGCGCGTCCGCCGCCTCGGCCCGGACGGTCTGCTCGCCGCTGGTGACGACGACGCCGTACTCCGCCGCGAAGACGTCGTAGAGCGAGCCGAGCTCGCGCTCGAGCAGCCCGGGGAACAGCGCGGCCGGGTAGTGGCCGACCTCGTACGCCATCGGGGTCCCGTCGGCGGTGCGCAGCCGCTCGACGCGGACCACCGGCCGGGTCGGCCGGATCCGGAGCGCGTAAGCGACCTCGTCGTCGGCGGCCTCCTCGCGCGCCGACAGGACCACCGTGGCGGGGATCAGGCCGCGGTCGCGCATCTCGCGCGAGAACGACGTGAGGTGCAGCCGCGAGTCGACCTGGGGGCCGGTGACGTAGGTGCCCTTGCCGTGGACCCGCTCGAGCACGCCGCCCTCGACGAGGTCGGCGATCGCCTGGCGCACGGTCACGCGGCTGACGCCGAGACGGGTGACGAGGGTGCGCTCGGACGGGATCGCGTCGCCGGGGGCCAGGTCGCCGTCGATCAGCTGCTCGAGGATCACGCGGACCTGGGCCCGCTTGGTCGGCGCGACCGACGCCGGGCGGGCGTACGCGTCGGTCAGGGTGCTCGTCCTGCGTTCCTGCGGCACGGCGGGACCTCCTCGTCTCGCCCGGGCTGGTCCACACTGGTCCGGACCGGTACGGACCAGTATGCGTCAGCCGGTCGGGTCGACCCCGGTCGATCCCGCGGCCCAGCGGCGCGACCAGTGGTACATCGCGATCGCCGCGGCGGCACCGGCGTTCAGCGACCGGGTCGAGCCGTGCTGGGTGATCGCGACCAGCCGGTCGCAGGCCGCGACCGTCTCCGGCGTCAGCCCCGGGCCCTCGGAGCCGAAGACGAGGCAGCAGCCCCGCGGCAGCTCGACGCCCTCGAGGGGCTCGGCGCCGGGCAGGTTGTCCACGCCGACCATCGCCAGGCCGCGGCCCCGGACCGACGCGACGAGGCCGTCGACGTCGGCGTGGTGCTCGAGGTGCAGGTAGCGGTCGGTGACCATGGCGCCCCGCCGGTTCCAGCGGCGACGGCCGACGACGTGCACGCGGGCGACGTTGAAGGCGTTCGCCGTCCGGACGACGGAACCGATGTTGAAGTCGTGGGCGAAGTTCTGGATCGCCACCTCGAGCGGGGCGCGGCGGGTGTCGAGGTCGGCGACGACGGCGTCGAGGCGCCAGTAGCGGTAGCGGTCGAGCACGTTGCGACGGTCGCCCTGCGCCAAGAGCTCGGGGTCCAGCCGCGGGTCGTCCGGCGGCTCGCCCTCGTACGGGCCGACGCCGGGTCCGACGGTGGGGTCGGGAGGCGCGTCCGACGGGTCGTCGTACAGGTGGCCCACAGGATCCGACGGTAGCGTCACCTCCTGTGACCGCGCTCCTGCTGCCGCTGCTGCTGCCGTCCTGGATGGACCCCGAGCAGCTGGTGCAGGCCTTCGGGCCGTACGCGCTGTGGGGCGTCGCGTTCGTGCTCTTCGCCGAGTGCGGGCTCTTCGCGATCCTGCCCGGCGACTCGCTGCTCTTCACCGTCGGGCTGCTCACCGCCGCCGGCGTCGTGCCGCACTCCATGGTCTTCGTGTGCGCCGTCCTGACGATCGCCGCCGTCGCCGGGAACGTCACGGGCTACTGGCTCGGGCGTCTCGTCGGACCGCCGCTCTTCAAGCCGCGCGGCGGGATCGTCGGGCGCATCCTCAACCCGAAGTACGTCGCGCAGACCCACGACTTCTTCGAGCGGTACGGCTCGCGGGCGCTGATCCTGGCGCGGTTCGTGCCGATCGTGCGGACGTTCGTGACGCTCGTCGCCGGCGTCAGCCGGATGGACTTCCGCAGGTTCATCGGGTTCACGGCGATCGGCGGCGTCCTGTGGGCGTGCGGGGTGACGATCCTCGGCTACTTCCTCGGCAACGTCGGGATCATCAAGAACAACATCGACGCCGTCCTCGTGCTGATCGTCCTCGTGTCCCTGATCCCGATGGGCATCGAGTTCCTCCTGCACCGCCGTCGGGTGGCCCGCGAGGTCGACGCCGTCGTCCACCCCGACGCCCCCGCGCGGACCACGACCGACTGAGCCCGGCTCACCCGCCCCACGCCCACCCCTACGGGTACGACTGTCGACAGCGGACACGCCTGGCTGGCGTGTCGCGTCACGAGTGTCGACAGTCGCGCACCGTAGAGGGGCGGGGCGTCGGCGTGCGGGTCAGGCGGTGAGGGAGCGCAGCTCGTCGAGGTCCTCGGGCGTCGGGACCCAGGTGCCCGCGTCGACGTTGCTGCGGACCTGGTCGACCGAGGTCGCACCGGCGATGACGGACGAGACGGCCGGCATCGCCGCGAGGCCGCCGACGGCGACGTGGAGCATCGAGACGCCCCGGTCGGCCGCGAACTTCTCCAGCGCCTCGATGACGTCGAAGTCGGCCTCGGCCAGGCGGTCGGGCTGCGCGGCCATCCGGCTCCCGGCGGGCGCGTCCGCCCCGCGCTTGTACTTGCCGGTCAGCAGGCCCGAGGCCAGCGGGAAGTACGGCAGCAGGCCCTTGCCCGTGTGCTCGAGCGCCGGGACCAGCTCGGCCTCGATGCCGCGCGAGAGCCAGGAGTACTCGGACTGGTCGGACACGAACGGCTCGAACCCGCCCGTACGCGCGGTCCAGTCGGCGTCGAGCACCTGCCAGCCGGCGAAGTTCGACGAACCGACGTAGCGCACCTTGCCCTCCTGCACCAGGTCGCTCAGCACCGAGAGCGTCTCCTCGACCGGCGTCTTCGGGTCCGGCCGGTGCAGCTGGTAGAGGTCGATCCAGTCGGTCTGCAGCCGGCGCAGGCTCGACTCGACGGCGAGCCGGACGTAGCGCCGCGAACCGCGCACACCCCAGTCGGGCCCGTTCGACCCGCCCATGTCCATCCCGAACTTGGTCGCCAGGACCACCGAGTCCCGCTTGCCCTTGAGGGCCGCACCCAGGAGCGTCTCCGAACCACCCGCCCCGCCGTAGATGTCGGCGGTGTCGAAGAGCGTCACGCCCGCGTCGATGGCGGCGTCCACGACCTCCGGGACGTCTTCGTCGGCCATCCGCGAACCGAAGTTGTTGCACCCGATCCCCACCACGGAGACGGTGAGGCCCGAGGTGCCGAGCTGGCGGTAGGTCATCTGCGTCGATTCAGTCACCACTCGACGCTAGCGCGGGCCGCTCGGGCCCCGCGGTGCAGCAGTGCGCCGGGTCAGGAGGTCTGCGGCGGCTGGTAGCCGCTCGGACCCTGCTGGCTGTTCTGGCCCTGCTGGTTGCCCTGGCCCTGCTGGCCGCCCTGACCGGGCTGCCCGCTCTGGCCCTGCTGCGGAGCGGTGTAGCCGCCGGGTGCGGGCTGACCCTGCTGGGTCGGCGGCGCGTACGACGGTGGCGTCCAGCCCGAGCCGGACTGCGGGTCCGGGAGGCGGTCGTCCTGCTGCGGCGGGAGCGACTGCTGCGGGGCGCCCGGCGCGAACTGGCCCTGGGCCGGCGGAGAGGCGAACGAGCCCTGCTGCGACTGGTCGCCGCGGTAGGCGATCTCGCCGAAGCTGACGCTCGGCGCCTGACGGACGGCGGGGTCGTTCACCTCGAAGTACGTCGCCTTCTCGAAGTGCGCGACCCCGGCGATGATGTTGCTCGGGACGGACTCGACACGCGTGTTGTAGGCCGCCACGTTGGCGTTGTAGTAGCGGCGCCCGTTCGCGATCCGGTCCTCGGTCTCGACGAGCTGCTGCTGCAGCGCGAGGAAGTTCTGGTTGCTCTTGAGGTCGGGGTAGGCCTCGACGCTGACGATGAGGTTGCGCACCGCGCCCGACAGCTGCTCCTCGACCTCCGAGCGCTGGGCGCTCGGCAGCCCGGACGGGCTCGCCTGGGCGTCGGACTGCGCCACCGAGGCGGCCTGGTTGCGCAGCCGGGTGACGTCCTCGAGCGTGTTGCGCTCGTGGGCCGCGTACGCCCGGACGGTCTCGACCAGGTTCGGCAGCAGCTCGTAGCGCCGGTTGAGCTCGACGTCGACCTGGCGCCAGGACTCCTGGATGAGGTTCCGGGACTTGACGAACCCGTTGTACATCGAGAAGCCCACCAGGGCGAGGATCACGACCAGGACGAGCAGGATGATCACGATGATGATCGCGGACACGGTTCCTCCGTCGGGGTGGCGTCGGCTCAGGCTAGTGGGTCGGGGGTCCGGCGGCACGGACCCCGGGGTCGCGGGAAGCGCCCGGGCTCAGGACAGGCCGAGGTCGGCCGCCGAGACGGCCCAGCGGTAGTCCAGGCCCTCGGCCAGCACGCGCTCCCGGGCACCGGTGTCCCGGTCGACGACCACGGCGACACCGACGACGTCCGCCCCCTCGGCGCGGAGCGCCTCGACCGCGGTCAGGGCCGAGGCCCCGGTGGTCGACGTGTCCTCGACGACGAGCACCCGCCGGCCATCGACCGGGCTCCCCTCGATCCGACGCTGGAGGCCGTGGGCCTTCTCGGACTTGCGGACGACGTACGCGTCGAGGACCTCGGCCCCGGCGGCCGCGGCGTGCAGCATCGAGGTCGCCACCGGGTCGGCGCCCAGGGTCAGCCCGCCGACGGCGTCGAAGGTCCAGTCCGCGACCAGAGCCCGCATCACCCGCCCGATGACGGGAGCCGTCCGGCCGTCGAGGGTCACCCGGCGCATGTCGACGTAGTAGTCCGCCTCGCGGCCGGAGGAGAGCGTCACACGGCCCCGCACCACGGCCAGCTCGGTCACCCGGCTGATCAGGTAGGCGAGGTCGTCGGGGTCGGGTCGCGGGGCGCTCACGGTCCTCGACCCTAGTGGTCGACCTCCGGCGACGTCACGGCCTCCGCGGGCGGACCACCGTCCTGGTCCAGCCCGCAGAAGACCCTGACCGGTGGCAAGTTTCCGGCGGAGACATGCCTCTCGTCAGGGCCGCTACTTGTTCTGCGTGCTTTCCAGGTGCCCGAACCCCACCGACCGGTCGGGGGAGTGGAAGAGGTCCTGACAGGTCGTCAGGGTGATCAGCGCCCGGGTCGGCGTCGCGTCGGGGTGGTCGGGGACCGGGTCGAGCACCCAGCCCGCCGTCTCCTTCACCGTGAGGTCCCGGGGCGCGGTGTCCAGGACGTAGGTGTAGATCGCGTTCTGCGTCTCGACGACGACCCGGTCGCCCTTCTCCATCGTCAGCAGCCGGGCGAACGGCTGCCCGTGCGTGATGCGGTGCCCGGCGACGGCGAAGTTGCCGATCTGTCCGGGCTCGGCGGTCCCGTCGTAGTGGCCGACGCCGCGGGAGAGGTCGGCGAGGTCGGTCCCCGACACCACCGGCACCTGGAAGTCCGCGCCGAGGCGGGGGATCCGCAGCAGCGCCATCGCCGTACCGGGGACGCGGGTGTCCGCCTGGCTCGCGTCGCTCTGCGGCTGGACGGGCTGGTCCGGGGCTGCACCGGCCCGCCACCGCTCATGCAGTCGCTGGGTCTCCTGGTCGAAGGCACGGTTCGAGACGACGTCGGTGCCGACGTACTGGTAGCCGACCCAGCCGAGACAGGCGAGCCCGGCCGTCAGCAGCAGGACCCCGACGACCGTGAGCGGCGACGTCCGGCGACGGGCGCGTCGCGGCTCGACGGCCTGCTCGGGGTCGTGCACGTCGGTCGCCACGTCCGTCATTGTGCCCGGGACGCGCCCGTCCGCGCCGCTCTCGGGCGAATTCTTCCGGCCGGCGCACCAGCCTGTACGGCGGGCTGCGACCCCGGTCGCAGGCCGGGTCGGCCCGGCAACAGGTCGACCTCGTCGAAAACTCGCCCACTGAGCCCGATCAGTGGCATGATTCGCGTGCACCTCGTTCGAAGCGGGCTCGTCGAGCCCGGGTTTGGCTTGAGTGATCGGATCAGCATCGTGCGGCTCGTCGACCCCGAGCGGCAGCGCCCCGCCGCCGGCGGGCCGTCTGCGCTGGTCGACATGCGTCCGTGGCTGGTGCGGTTCGGGCTGCTGCTCGTCGCCGCGCTCGCCGCCGTGGTCCTGCTGGGCTCACCGGCCCACGCCGACAGCACCTCCGACGAGTCCGGCGACAGCACGGGGTCGAGCGCGACCTCGTCCTCCGACGACGACAGCGCGTCGGCGCCGGCGAAGACGACCGGCTCCTCCACGAGCACCACCAAGAGCATCCGGACGCCGCGGTCGAGCTCGACGAAGACCAGCCACCCGCACTCGACGGCCAAGGCCTCGAGCCGGTCCTCCCGTTCGACCACCCCCGCGAGGGCGCACGTCCAGCGGTCCACGTCCGACGACGACTCCGACGCGAAGGCCTCCGAGACCTCCAGCAGCCCGCACTCCGACGCCAAGAGCTCCGACACCTCCCAGACCTCCGGCTCCGACAACAAGAGCTCCGGCACCTCCGACAGCTCGGACTCCGACAGCAAGAGCTCCGACACCTCCGACAGCTCCGACAGCCCGAGCTCTTCGGACGACGCCGGCACCCAGGCCTCCGACGAGGACAGCTCGAGCTCGGACGACACGAGCGCCGGCTCCTCCGACGACTCGGACGCCCCGACCGCCGACGACCCGGGCTCCACCGACGACCCTGGCACGGATGCCTCGGACCCGAGCCCCGCCGACGACTCCGGCAGCAGCACCCCGGACGGCACCAGCACGGCTGACGACTCGTCGACGGGTGACGGCAGCACCACGACCGATCCGACCCCCACGGCCGACCCGACGCCTACGACCAGCGACGACACCCCCACCACCGACCCGACGCCGACCACCGACCCGGGCACGGCGGGCGGCGAGAGCACCACGACCGACCCCGGGACCGCGCCGAGCGACCCGGTCGTCGTGGTCCCCGACCCGGTCGCCGCGACACCGGCGCCGACGCTGCCCGACCCGCCGGCCACCACGCCCCCGACCGCGCAGACGCCGCCGGCCCCGACACCCGGCACCGACGTGGCACCCAAGCCGCAGACGGCGTCCGAGGCGAACATCGTGATGCTCGGCGCCGGCCGGGACGCGCAGACCGAGGCCCTCGTGGCCGCCGTCTCCCGCGCGTGGCAGGACGCCGGGTACGCGACCAGCAGTGCGGGCGACGACAGCTCGGGGCTGGAGCCGGCGTCGGCCGAGGTCACCATGCCCCGCCACGCCCAGGACACGGCGAGCGCGCCGGTCGGGCTGTCCGCGGGTTCCTCCACGCACACGACGAGCGTCCTCGCCGGTGCGTCCGGTTCTCTGACGGGTGCCGGTGCGAGCAGCTCGGTGCTCGGGCTCCTCGAGTCGATCTTCGGCCTCCGGGCCGAGCACGGCGGTGACCTCTCGTCGCTCGCCGGCGCGCGCGACCTGGCGTGGAGCCTGGCCCGTCAGCCCGGCTTCGCCCCCGACTGACCTCTCCCACCCCTCCGGTGCTGCCTGGCCTCCTGGCCAGGTGGCGGCGCGGCATCGCCGCGCCACCCGGGCGTCCCGCCGTACGCGGTCGAGGCCCGGTCCCACGGACATCGGGAGAGCACCCATGAACGCACGACCCGTCCGGCTCCTCGTCGGTTCGACCCTCACCGCCGCCTTCGTCGTCCTCGTCGTCACGAGCGCCGACCTGGTGCACCTGCTGCACGCCTCGCTCCTCCTCGCCCTCGGCGTCGGAGCCCTGCTCGGCCGTCCTCGGACGGGCTGACCCAGACCCGGTCCCGAGGACCGACCGCCTCCACGGCGGTCCTCCGACCTCTCCGGACGACCAGCTGAGCGCGGGGCCGCTGGTCGACCACAACCCCCTCCCGGGGGACCAGCCGGACGCAGGGCGGCTGGTCCCCCGCACCACCCGTCCGAGACGACCAGCTGAGCGCGGGGCCGCTGGTCGAGCAGGACACCCCCGGAGGGGACCAGCCGAGCGCGGGGCGGCTGGTCCCCCGCACCACCCGTCCGGGACGACCAGCTGAGCGCGGGGCCGCTGGTCGGACAGGACACCCCCGGAGGGGACCAGCCGAGCGCGGGGCGGCTGGTCCCCCACCCCACTCCGGACGACCAGCTGAGCGCGGGGCCGCTGGTCGACCGGTGGTGCACCAGGAGGACCGGCCGGAGACGGGACCGGCCGGTCCTCCCGCGCACCTCGCCGGCCGCGACGAGCTCCCTGGACATCCCACTAGGGTCGGCGCATGTCGCCCCTGTCGTCGCCGTGGCGAGCGCAACGGCTGACCTCGTCCACCACGACGATCTTCGCGGAGATGTCGGCGCTCGCCGTGGCCACCGGCTCGGTGAACCTCGGCCAGGGCTTCCCGGACTCCGACGGCCCCGACTTCATGCTCGAGGCCGCGCGCCGGGCCATCCACGACGGCGTGAACCAGTACCCGCCCGGGCGCGGGATCCCCGCCCTCCGGCGGGCGATCAGCGCCCACGCGCAGCGACACCAGGGGCTGGACTACGACCCCGACACCGAGGTCCTGGTCACCACCGGGGCGACCGAGGCGCTCGCCGCGACGATCCAGGCGTACGTGGACCCGGGTGACGAGGTGATCGCGCTCGAGCCCTTCTACGACTCCTACGCCGCGTCCATCGACCTCGCCGGCGGGGTCCGCGTGGGCGTCGGTCTCTTCGGCCCCGACTTCGCCCTCGACCACGCCGAGCTCGCCGCGGCCTTCACCCCGCGCACCAAGCTGGTGCTCATCAACTCGCCGCACAACCCGACGGGCGTCGTGCTCGGCGAGGACGACCTGGCCGCGATCGCCCGCCTCGCCGTCGAGCACGACGTCCTCGTGGTCACCGACGAGGTCTACGAGCACCTCGTCTTCGACGGTGCGACGCACCGCTCGCTCGCGACCTTCCCGGGCATGCGCGAACGCACGCTGCGGATCTCCTCGGCCGGCAAGACGTTCTCGGCGACGGGCTGGAAGATCGGCTGGGTCATGGGCCCGGCCGCGCTGGTCGACGAGGTGACGGCGGTCAAGCAGTTCCTCACCTACGTCTCCGGCGCCCCCTTCCAGCCGGCCGTCGCGCTCGCCCTCGACGAGGGCGACGCCTGGGTCGCGGCGGCGGCGCGCGACCTCCAGGACCGGCGCGACCGGCTGGCGGCCGGTCTGGCCTCGGTGGGTCTCGAGCCGGTCGTGCCGCGGGGCACCTTCTTCATGACCACCGACGTGCGTCCGCTCGGCTACGACGACGGCGTCGCCTTCTGCCGCGACCTCCCTCGACGGGTCGGGGTCGTGGCCATCCCCCACCAGGTCTTCTACGACGACGTCGAGGCCGGGCGGCCGTACGTGCGCTGGGCGTTCTGCAAGCGCCGCGAGGTGCTGGACGAAGCCGTCGGCCGGCTCGCCGGGCTCGTCAGCCGCTGAGCGCGACGGTGCTCTCCCGGCGCCGGGCCGGACGGGTCGCGTACCAGCGGCCGACCGACGGGACCCACAGGACGGCCACCGCGGTGCCGACGTAGACGGCGACGACGAACCAGCCGAGCAGCGAGTCGCGCAGCCACCAGCCGGCCCACGCGAGCGAGGCGACGCCGACTGCCGTGTGCGCGAGCCGCGTCCACGGCCGCCCGACGAGCAGCAGGAACCCGGTCACGACCGAGGCGACCGGGAAGCCGTACAGCGGCACCCACAACCCGTCGCCCATCCGGAGCACCGCCTCGTCGAGCACGTGGAAGACGTAGCCCTCGTTGCCGAAGGGCGACAGCTGCTGGGTGAGAGCGAGGGCGACGACCAGGAAGAGGCTCAGCCCGCACACCCACAGCATCGAGCCGGTCACCGCGAGGGTGACGGCGAGGGCGATGACGCCGGGGCGCTGGCCGTACGCGGTCGTCGGCCGCCCGGGGACGGCGACCGGCGGCGGCAGGCTCCGCAGCTGGGCGTCCGTGACGTGGGTCGACCACGGCGGCGGTGGCGTCCCCCACGGCGCCGACGGCTGCGGCGCGCCCGGCACGGCTGCCCAGGGACCGGCGTAACCCTCGACGTACGGGTCCGGCGAGGGGCCGGGCGACCGTGGGCCCCAGGGGGACGGCTCGCCGGGCGTCACCGCTCCAGCCTAGGGCTCGCCGGGTCGGCGTCGGGCGGGTTCAGCCGAGGCCGAGCAGGTCGGCCGGCGGCGGGGGCGAGGGCGAGGAGTCCTCGTCGGTGAACGGCGCCGCCCTCCCGACCAGCTGGTCGAGGCGCGGGCCGTGGAGCACCCGGTACGGGAAGGGCGGACGCCCGGCACGGTCGGCGAGCGCGGCCCAGCGGGCGTCGGCGGGCTCGCGGCCGACGGCGAGGACGACGACGTTGCCGAAGCGCCGGCCCTTCAGCGTGCTCGGTTCCGCGCACAGCCCGACCACCGCGGACGTCGCGAGCAGACCGGCCAGGACGCGCCGGGTGTAGGCCAGCGGACCGCGGTCGGTGAGGTTCAGGGCCAGGAGCCCGTCGGGACGGAGCACGCGGCGCAGGGCTCGCAGCGCCTCCACGGTGGTGAGGTCGGCGGGCACCTGCGCGTCCGCGAACGCGTCGAGCACCACGAGGTCGGCCACCTCGTCGCGGAGCTGGTCGAGGCCCGTGCGTCCGTCCACCGCCCGCACCTTGATCCCGCTGCCGCGGGGCAGCGGCAGGTGCTCGCGGACGAGCCCGGTGAGCCCGTCGTCGGGCTCGAGCACCGTCTGGACCGACCCGGGACGGGTGGCCGCGAGATAGCGGGGCAGCGTCAGGCCCGCTCCCCCGACGTGCACGGCCCGCAGCGTCCGGTCCGGCGCGAAGAAGGTCTCGACGAGGTCGGCGACGCGCTGGACGTAGTCGAACTCGAGGTGCAGCGGGTCGTCGAGGTCGACGTACGACTGGTCGGTGCGGCCGACCCGGAGCAGGAAGGCGGCACGCCGGTCCGGGTCCGGGACGAGCAGGACCGGGTCGGTGCCCTCGCCGGCCCGGAGGAGCGTCCCGTCACCGCGCACGCGCCACCTCCCGCCTGCCGCTCGTCGGGCCCGCACGGCCCGGGGGCAGGATAGGCGGCGGACGCAGGGCGGCGCCGGACGGACCGACGACGCGGCGACCCGGGGAGGGCCGGCCGTGGAGCTGCGGTGGGTGAGCGACGAGGGGGTGTGCTCGCGTCCGCTGACGGACCTGCCCGGGCTGCTGGCCCGCGACGACGGGTTCGTGTGGGTCGACGTCCCGGAGTGGGACGACGAGGTCGAGACGATGCTCACATCGACGTTCGGGGTCCACGCGCTCGCGATCGGGCGGACCCGCGAGCGGAACCACATCGCGATGGTCCACCGCTACCCCGACCACCTCTTCATCGCCATCCACTCGCCCCTCATCGGGACCCGCGGGCACGTCCACTACCTGGAGCTGGACCAGTTCATCGGCGAGCACTTCCTCATCACCGTCCACGGCCCGCTCAACCCGGTGGTGTCGCTGGACGACGCGCTGCGGGAGACGCGGGAGGTCGCCGAACGGCTGGAGCGCGGCCGGCTGCACCCGACCTCGCCCTTCGGCCTGACCTACGCGATCGTGTCGACGGTCGTGCGCCACGAGACCGACATGGTCAACGACCTGGCTCGCGAGGTCGGTCTGCTCGAGCAGGCCGTGATCGCGGCCATCGAGGAAGAGCCGCAGGACTTCCTGGGCAAGCTCTTCACGGTGCGCCACGAGCTGCTGACCATCAAGACGATGGCGACCCAGGCCAGCGAGATCTACCGCCGCGCCGTGACGATCGTCGACTTCGCCACGCCGGACGGGCTGGCCAAGATGCGCGACGTGCTCGACCAGTACGAACGGGTCGCCTCGATCGCGCAGAGCCAGCTGGAGTTCCTCCAGGGCGTGACCGAGTTCTACCGGGCGCGGACCGACACGAAGATGACCATCGCGGGCGAGAAGCTCGCGGTGATCGCGGCCCTCACCCTGCCGATCACCGCCATCTCGTCGGTCATGGGCATGAACGTGATCGTCAACGGTTCCACGCACTGGCCGCTGCTGATCTTCCTGCTGGTGATCATGGTCGGCCTCGCCCTGCTGCTGCTGCGCTGGGCCAAGCGGCAGGGCTGGTTCTGACCGGCGGAGCGTGCCCGTGCGGGACCGGGCACGCGTACGCCGACTGCTGCGAGCCGCTGCACGACGGCCGGGCGGGGGCCGGGACGGCGGAGCGGCTGATGCGCTCGCGCTACGCCGCGTACGCGCGGGGCCGGACCGACTACGTGTTCCGCACCTGGCACCCCCGGACGCGGCCGCCGGAGGTCGAGCCCGCGCCCGGCCTCGTCTGGACCGGTCTGCGGATCGTCGACGTCGTCGCCGGCGGTCCGGACGACGAGGAGGGCACGGTGGAGTTCGAGGCGACGTACGACGCCCCGGACGGCCCCGCGGTGCTGCACGAACGCAGCCGCTTCCGCCGCCGTGGCGCGCGCTGGACCTACCTGGACGCCGAGTAGCGGAACTTCTGTGCCGCTGACCACCTGACAGGTGGTCAACGGCACAGAAGTTCGTCTCCGGCTCAGACGGTGCGCAGCGCGTCGCCCTCGGGGTCGACGTCGAAGGTGACGGTGTCGCCCTCGAGGACCTGGCCGGACAGCACCCGGCGGGCCAGCTGGTCCTCGATCGTCGTCTGGATGAGCCGACGCAGGGGCCGGGCGCCGTAGGTCGGGTCGAAGCCGGTGAGGGCCAGCCAGTCGCGCGCGGCCTGCGTCGCGACCACGCCGATCCGCCGGTCGGCGAGCCGGGCGTTCAGGCGAGCAAGGTTGATCTCGACGATCTTCGCGAGCTCGGCGGTGTCGAGCGCGTCGAACAGCACGATCTCGTCGAGCCGGTTCAGGAACTCCGGCTTGAACGCCTGCCGCACGACGCCCATGACGGCGTCCCGCTTGAGCTTGTCGTCGAGCTTGGGGTCGGCCAGGTACTGCGAACCGAGGTTCGAGGTGAGGATCATGATCACGTTCCGGAAGTCGACCGTCCGGCCCTGGCCGTCGGTCAGCCGCCCGTCGTCGAGCACCTGGAGCAGGATGTCGAACACCTCGGGGTGGGCCTTCTCGACCTCGTCGAGCAGCACGACCGCGTACGGGCGCCGCCGCACGGCCTCGGTGAGCTGACCGCCCTCGTCGTAGCCGACGTAGCCGGGAGGCGCACCCACCAGGCGCGAGACCGAGTGCTTCTCGGAGTACTCGCTCATGTCGATCCTGATCATGGCGTGCTCGTCGTCGAACAGGAACGCCGCGAGCGACTTCGCCAGCTCGGTCTTGCCCACGCCGGTCGGGCCGAGGAACAGGAACGAGCCCGTCGGACGGTTCGGGTCCGAGATCCCGGCACGCGAGCGCCGGACGGCGTCGGACACGGCCCGCACGGCCGGGTGCTGGCCGATCAGGCGCTCGCCGAGCCGCTCCTCCATGTGCAGGAGCTTCTCGGTCTCGCCCTCGAGCAGCCGGCCGGTGGGGATGCCCGTCCAGTTGGCCACGACCTCGGCGATGTCCTGGGCGCCGACCTCCTCGCCGACCATCGGAGTGGTGTTCCGCTCCGCCTCGTCGGCGCGCGACAGCTGCTCCTGGAGCGCGGGGATCTCGCCGTAGCTGATCTCGCTGGCCCGGCTGAGGTCGCCCTCGCGGAGCGCGCGATCGGCCGCGGTGCGCAGCTCGTCGATCTGGGAGCGCAGCTCGCCGACCTGGTTGAGACCCTGCTTCTCGGCCTCCCAGCGCGCCTCGAGCCCGCGCAGCTCCTCGCTCGCGTCGGCCAGCTCGGCCTCCAGCCGCTCCAGCCGCGCGACGGAACCGGCGTCGCTCTCCTTCTCGAGCGCGAGCTGCTGCATGGTCATCCGGTCGACGGAGCGACGCAGCTGGTCGATCTCCTCGGGCGAGGAGTCGATCTCCATCCGCAGCCGCGACGCGGCCTCGTCGACGAGGTCGATCGCCTTGTCGGGCAGCTGACGCGACGTGATGTAGCGGTTCGACAGCGACGCCGCCGCGACCAGGGCCGCGTCGGTGATGGCGACCTTGTGGTGCGCCTCGTAGCGCTCGCGCAGGCCGCGCAGGATCGCGACGGTGTCCTCGACGCTGGGCTCGCCGACGTAGACCTGCTGGAAGCGGCGCTCCAGCGCCGGGTCCTTCTCGATCCGCTCGCGGTACTCGTCGAGCGTCGTGGCCCCGATCATCCGCAGCTCGCCGCGGGCCAGCATCGGCTTGAGCATGTTGCCGGCGTCCATCGAGGAGTCGCCCGAGGCGCCCGCACCGACGACCGTGTGCAGCTCGTCGATGAACGTGATCACCTGGCCCTCGGCGTCCCGGATCTCGGTGAGGACGGCCTTGAGCCGCTCCTCGAACTCGCCGCGGTACTTCGCACCGGCCACCATCGCGCTGAGGTCGAGCGACACGAGCCGGCGGCCCTTGAGGGAGTCGGGGACGTCGCCGGCCACGAGCCGCTGGGCGAGGCCCTCGACGACGGCGGTCTTGCCGACGCCGGGCTCGCCGATGAGGACGGGGTTGTTCTTCGTCCGCCGGGCCAGCACCTGGACGACCCGGCGGATCTCGGTGTCGCGTCCGATGACCGGGTCGAGCTTGCCCGACCGGGCGACCGCGGTCAGGTCGACGCCGTACTGGTCCAGGGCCGACTCCGAACCCTCCGCCTCCGCGCTCGTCACCCGCTTGCTGCCGCGCAGCTCGCCGAACTTGGCCGCCAGGGCGTCCGGGGTGACCTTGAGGTCCCGCAGGACCTGGGAGGCGTCGGACGCGACCGCGGCGAGCGCGATCAGCAGGTGCTCGGTGGCGACGTAGGAGTCGCCGAGCTGCTCGGCGCGGGTCTCGGCGTCGGCCAGGACGCGCGCGAAGCTGCCGGACAGCTGCGGCTGCGCGACCGACGAACCGGTCGCCGACGACAGCTTGCTGATGGCGCCCTGCGCGGCCGCGTCGACCACGGCGGGGTCGGCGCCGACGGCGGTGATCAGGGGGGCGACCGGGTTGCCCGGGACGAGCAGCAGGGCGTGCAGGAGATGGCTGGGCTCGACGTACGGGTTGCCGCCGGTGAGCGCCAGCCGGAGCGCGGACGAGACGGCGTCCCGGCTCTTGGTGGTGAGCTTGTTCGTGTCCATGGCTCCGAAGGTTCTCTGGGTTGAGTGTGCTCGGCTCACGTGTGCCGTTGTGGCGGGTCGTACCGCAAGACAAGTTGAGCGTCCTCGACTCAACCCTGGTCGCGAGGCTTCTGTTCCCAAGAACTCCCGGCGGACGCGCGGTAACTCTTGCCCTCAGGGGCCGCCATGAAGTAGATCTTTCGCCTTCACAGACTCCACCAACCCTCGGGAGCAGCATGTCGGACCACCATCTGTCACCCCCCGCGTCGAGAGCAGGTGGTGCCCCCCGTGGGCGCAGCCGGTTCGTCGGGCTGGTCGCCGCGACCGCCGGGCTCGCCCTGGCCACGTCGGTGCTGGCCCCGGCGGCGAACGCCGCCCCGCCGAAGCCGCTGCCGGCCAAGGCGGACGTCGTCAAGGGCGACGTGCGCGAGATCAGCCCGTCGAAGAAGTTCTCCACCAAGAAGCTGACGATGGCGAGCACGAGCCAGCGCAGGGCGCAGCGCGCCGAGGCGGCCGGCACGCCGGCGGTCGGGACCACGCGAACGCTGCTGGCCCTCGACGACTACAACGGGCAGTACTACACGAAGCCGTACACGCTCCAGGCCGTCGGCGCCAAGATCGAGGTCTGGGTCGCCGGCGACACCGCCTTCCCGGCCGGCGACTGCCGCGCCCAGGTGGCCGGCTCCACCGACAGTGACCCAGGCGCAGGCCGAGGAGCTCGTCGACCAGTTCGACTCGAACATGTTCCCCAAGGAGTCGCAGGCCTTCAGCGTCGCGCCCGACCGGGACGGCAGCGAGCGCACGACGTCCGCGATCGACTCGTCCGGCAGCGGCGACAAGATCATGACGCTCGTCGACAACGTCCGCGACGACAACTACTACGAGGGCGTCAACGACGGCGCCGACGTACATCGCGGGCTTCTTCTCGTCCAGATCAACGAGCTCCTCGACCGCAACGTCATGACCATCGACGCCTACGACTGGGCGCACCGCACCGACGGCGAACCCGCCGAACGAGCCGACGACCGACCCGTGCACCAGCCGGCCGGCGCGTCCCTTCCTCTACGAGGGCACCTTCGCCCACGAGTACCAGCACCTGCTCGAGTACTACCAGGACCCGGACGAGGTCAGCTGGGTCAACGAGGGCCTGTCCGACTTCGCCCAGACGCTCGTCGGCTACGTCGACGCCCGCTGCGCGTCGACCAGCGCGGCGCCGACAGCCACATCTACTGCTACCAGGGCTTCGGCACGGTGCAGACGGCCTACAACCCGAACCCGCGCGACTGCGGTGGTCCGGAGAACTCGCTGACGCTCTGGGGCGACCAGGGCGACGACCAGATCCTGGCCGACTACGGCGCCGCCTACTCGATGATGCCGTTCCTCTACGACCGCTACGGCGTCGGCTTCATGAGCGCGCTGCACCGCGACGGCGCGGACCAGGGTCTCGTCGGGGTCCAGCGGGCGCTCGACGGCTACGCCTCGGGGACCGACGTCTACCAGGTGCTGCACGACTTCCAGGTCTCGACGCTGGTCGACCGCTACGTGGAGGGGTCGAAGGGCAAGGTCAAGGGGATCGCGAAGAAGCGGGTCACCTCGGCGAACCTCAGCTCCACGGTCAACCTGGGCAACCCGCGCTCGTACGCGCAGCCGGGGGCCCCGGCCAACGGCGCCGACTACGTCGCGGCCCGCGCCTCGACGGGTCTCTACCTCAAGGGCAAGGACCTGAAGAAGCTGATGTTCTCGGGCGCGAAGACCCTCACGCCCGAGCCGCTGCGCTGGACCAGCGTCACCGACGCCCCGGGTCGCAGCGGCGACGCCGCGCTCTGGTCGGGCAACAGCAGCAACCTCGACGCCAGCGCCGTCGTCTCGGTCACCGTGCCGACCGACGACCCGACGCTGACCTTCGACGAGCGGCACCTGGCCGAGGCGACGTACGACTACGCCTACACCGTCGTCTCGACCGACGGCGGCAAGACGTACACGCCGCTGGCCAACGAGAACACCGTCGACGGGCCGCTCGGCCCGGGCCTCAACGGCGACGCGGACAGCATTCACGACGCAGACGTTCGACCTCAAGGCGTACGCCGGCAAGTCCGTCCTCGTCGGCTTCCGCTACGTCAGCGACGGCGGGGTCAACGACGGCGGCTGGTACGTCGACGACGTCCGGGTCGGGGCCACCGTCGTCAGCGACGGCAGCGGCGCCTCGGTGTTCCGGTCGACCAGCCAGGTCCGGCCCTCGCCGGTCGGGGCCTGGAACCTCCGGGTCGTCGGCCTCGACACCGCGAAGCACAAGGCGCTGGTGAAGACGTACGCCGAAGCGTTCGTTCAACCTGAGCACCGCCCAGCTCGGCGCGTTCCGCTCCTACCCGCGGGTGGTGGTGTCGTCAGCTACGACGACCCGACCGAGCAGTACCAGCCGCAGGCGCTCTACACGCTCACCGTGAACGGCGTCGTCCAGCCGGGCGGCGGCCAGTCCGCGGCTGCGGTGAAGGTCCGGGCCGACCGCTTCTGAGCGGCTGGACCAGGCAGCACGCAGCACCGGCGACGGCCGGGTCCCTCCTCGAGGGGCCCGGCCGTCGTGCGTCTCGCCCGGGTCAGCGAGGAGACCGACCTGGTCTGGTTGCCTTGGTCAGGCCGTACGCTCGGACCATGACCCAGGTGAACGTGCAGGAGGCGAAGACCCGGCTCAGCGACCTCCTGCTCCGCACCGAGCGGGGCGAGGACATCGTCATCGCCCGCGCCGGACGACCGGTGGCGCGCCTGGTGCCGGTCGAGCAGCTGCCGCCCCGCACCTTCGGGGTGATGCGGCTCGTGGTCCCGGACGACTTCGACGAGCCGCTGGGCGAGAGCGAGCTGGCTGCGTGGGAGTGAGGTGAGCGGGTCCTACCTGCTCGACACCCACGTGCTGCTCTGGCTGCTGGGCGACCCGGGCCGGGTGCCGCAGGGCGTGCGCGACGAGCTCGGCGACCGGGCGAACGAGCTCGTCGTCTCGGCCGCGTCCGCCCTGGAGATCAGCACGAAGGTCCGGATCGGCAAGCTCGACGCACCGACCCTGCCCACCACGCTGCCGCGCCGGCTCACGGATCTCGGCGCCGCCGAGCTGCCGGTGACGACCGAGCACGCCCTGCTCGCGGGTTCGCTGCGCTGGGAGCACCGCGACCCGTTCGACCGGCTCCTGGTCGCGCAGGCGACGCTCGAAGAGCTGACCCTCGTCACGGTCGACGCGGCCGTCGTCGCGCTGCCCGCCCTCCGCGTCCTGACCTGGTGACCGCTCGCCCCGAGCCCGCGTGCCGGGACCCGGCGCCCGGTGTCAGCGGGTCAGCGGGTCAGCGGGTCAGGCGCAGGGTGACGATCTGGAACGGGCGCAGCTCCAGGGCGGCGGAGGCGCCGTCGACCGAGCGCAGGGCGGGTTCGGCGACCTGCCGCTCGATCAGGTCGGTCGTGCTGATCCCGGTGACGTCGAACCCGGCCGTCAGCCGGCCGCGGACCCGCCGCCCGTACGCCTCGTAGAGCCGCACGACCACGTCGCCGCTGCCGTCCTCGGCGAGCTTGACCGCCTCGACGACGATGCCGCTCGCGTCCACCGTGACGAGCGGCTCGACCGTCCCGTCCCCGACGCCGTCCAGCAGCCGGAGGGGCAGGTTGCGGCGGTAGCCCTCCTCGACCGCGTCGGCGATCTCGGCGCCGACGACGAGCGAGACGTTCATCGTGTGCTCGCCCTGGTCGGCCTCGGGGTCGGGGAAGAGCGGCGCGCGCAGCAACGAGAGCCGGACCGTCGTCGTCGTACCAGCCGTGGTCGTCCCGGGTGCCCCGTCGGCCGCGGCCGCCCGGGTGATGTCGTGGCCGTAGGTCGAGTCGTTCGACACGGCCACGCCGTAGCCGGGCTCGCCGACGTGCACCCAGCGGTGCGCGACGGTCTCGAAGCGGGCGGTGTCCCACGAGGTGTTCGCGTGGGTCGGGCGGTGCAGGTGCCCGAACTGGATCTCCGACGTCGCGCGCTCGGCGTGCACGTCGAGCGGGAAGGCGAGCTTGAGCAGCTTCTGCCGCTCGTGCCAGTCGACCGTGAACCCCAGGTCGACGCGGGCCGCGTCCGGCGCCAGCGCGATGGTCTGCACCAGCGAGGAGTCGCCGAACCGGCGCTCCACGCGCAGCGTCGTCGCCGACGACCTCGACCGAGGCGGCCTCGGTGAGGTCGGTGGACGTGCGCTGGTAGGTCCGGTCGATGTCCCAGGCGTCCCAGCGGTTGGGGACGTCGCGGAACAGCTGCAGCAGCCCGGCTGCGCGCCCCGCGGGCACGAGCTCGCGGTCGACGCGGAGGTCCAGCACGGAGCGGATCAGACCGTCGGCGTCGACGTGGACGCGGACCAGCGCGTTCTCGAGAACGAAGCCGCCGTCGCCGTCCGGCCGCGGCACGACCGCGGCGGGCTCCGTCCGCGTACCGGTCGGCCCCGAGCGCCGGGACGCCCTCGACCGCGTACGGCCCGGCGTTCACGGCCGCCGTCGCGGTGCCGGTGCCGAGCAGGGCGGCGAGGGCGTCGGCCACGACCCGCTCCCCCGCCTCGGCGACCCGGGCGTAGCCGGCCTCGGCGTCGGCGTAGACCCAGGAGATCGACGTGCCCGGGAGGATGTCGTGGAACTGCTGCAGGCAGACGGTCTCCCAGGCCTGGCGGAGCTCGTCGTACGGGTACGCCGCGCCGGTGCGCACCGCCGCGGTGGTCGCCCACAGCTCGGCCTCGCGCAGCAGGTGCTCGCTGCGCCGGTTGCCGCGCTTGGTCCGCGCCTGGCTCGTGTAGGTGCCGCGGTGGAACTCGAGGTAGAGCTCGCCCGACCAGACCGGCGCGTCCGGCAGCTCGGCCTGCGCGTCGGTGAAGAACTCGACGGGGCCGGCCAGCCGGACGGCCGGCGAACCCTCGAGCGACGCGGTCCGCCGCGCCGCGGCGACCATCTCGCGGGTGGGGCCGCCACCGCCGTCGCCGTGGCCGAAGGGCACCAGCGACCGGTTCGCGACGGCCTTCTCGGTGAAGTGCTGCTCGGCGCGGGCGAGCTCCTCGGCCGACAGCTCGGAGTTGTAGGTGTCGACCGGCGGGAAGTGCGTGAAGACCTGCGTGCCGTCGATGCCCTCCCAGCGGAAGGTCGAGTGCGGCATGACGTTGGAGTCGTTCCAGCTGATCTTCTGGGTCAGGAACCACTTCGCCCCCGCCGACGCCATGATCTGCGGCAGCGCGCCGGAGTAGCCGAACGAGTCGGGCAGCCAGACCTCCTGGGTGTCCACCCCGAGCTCGCGGCTGAAGAAGCCCTTGCCCAGCACGAACTGCCGAGCGAGAGCCTCGCCGCCGGGGAGGTTGGTGTCGGACTCGACCCACATCCCGCCCACCGGCACGAAGCGCCCGGCCGCCACGTGCCCGCGGACCCGCTCGAAGAGCTCGGGGTAGTGCTCCTTGAGCCACGCGTACTGCTGCGCCGACGAGCGCGGCGAAGACGAACTGCTGCTCGCGCTCGATGAGGTCGCAGACGTTCGCGAAGGTCCGGGCGACCTTGCGCACCGTCTCCCGCGTCGGCCACAGCCACGCCGAGTCGATGTGGGCGTGCCCGACCGCGTACGCCTGGTGCGCGCTGGCGTGCGCGGGCTTGTCGAGGACGCGGCGCAGCAGGTCCCGCCCGGCCTGCGCGGTGCCGGCGACGTCGGCCGGGTCGACCACGTCGACGGCGCGGTCGAGGGCCTCGCGGACCTCGGCGCGCCGCTGGGTCTCCGGCGGCAGCTCGACGCAGCAGCCCGGCGAGGGTGAACAGGTCCTGGTCGAGCTCCCAGACCGTGACGTCGCGCAGCGCCAGCTCGAGGCGCCGCAGGCGGTAGAGCGGGTCCGTGCCGGCCGTCTCCAGGCTCCCCAGCCGGGTCGGGGTGAACTGCATGTGCCTCGAGGACGTGCGGGTTCGACGCCGCCTCGACCAGCACGTCGACCGCGCCCCGTCCCGCGCCGGGGACGCCGACGGCGACCGGCACCGCCTGGTTCATCGGCTCGACGGCCTTGAGGATCGTCCCGCCGGCCGTCCAGACCAGGCCCTCGGCCTGGAAGCCCGGCTCGCGGTCGCTGAAGCCGAGGTCGACGACGACCTCGACGGCCGTCCCCTCCACCTCGTCCCAGCCGTCGGGCACCGCGCCCGTCGCCCGGAACCACGTCGTGCCCCACGGCGGCCCGTACGCGGCGCCGACCTCGAACGGCGCGAACGTGTGGTCGCCGGTGTCGACCGCCTCGCCGAACGGCACCGGCTCGCCCGGCACCTCCCACGCCGTGACCTCGAGCGGCACCCGCTCGCGGTACATCGCGGGGAGCAGCCGCTCGACGCGGAAGCGCGCCAGCCGCTCCTCGACGGGGTCGGTCAGGTCGGGCATGGGCCACCTCGTTGTTGGTCGACGACGCCGTCGACCGTACGTGAGCGCGGCTCGCGGGGACCGGACGGGCGGACCCGTCCGACCTGTCGGACCGGCCGGTCAGACTCGCCCCACATCCAGCTTCCGAGGAGGACCCATGGCCGACCTGGCCGGCTCGCGCATCGACCACCTGAACCTCGCCGTCCCCGACCTCGAGCGGTCGGTGGCCTTCTACACCCCGGTGCTCGAGGTGCTCGGCATCACGACGCTGCTCGCCGTCCCCGCCGACCCCGAGCACGACCAGCTCGCGATGCACGGCTACGGCGTGGGCTACAAGCCGTTCTTCTGGCTCGTCGAGAAGGGTCGGATGGGCGAGAACGTGCACCTCGCCTTCACCTCCGACGACCGCGAGGGCGTGCACCGCTTCTGGGACGCGGCGCTCGCCGCCGGGGCTCGACCGCAGCTGCCGCCGGCGGTCCACGAGGAGTACCACCCGGCCTACTACGGCGCCTTCGTCCTCGACCCCGACGGCGTCAGCCTCGAGGCCGTCTGCCACGAGCCGGCCTGACGCGCGCCCGGCTGAGCGCGGGCCCGCTTCAGGCGGTGATCCCGCCGGCGACGAACGCGGCCCGGTCGGCTGCTGCTCGTCCCGCCTCCCAGCCGCGCACGTCGACGGAGGTGGAGCCGCCCTGCCGGACCCGTGGGGAACTGCCGCTCGAACTCGGCGTCCACCGCGTCCGCCTCGCGCTGCAGCAGCGGTACGAGCTCGGTCCCGTAGCTGGCCGTCGTCGACCGGTCGGCCTCGCGCAGCCGCTCGCCGATCCGGGTGGCGTACGCGAGGAGGAACGACCGCCGGAAGGTGGCCGACCGGTCCGAGGACCCGGCGCCACGGTCCCCGGCGTCGGTCATGGCCCGCGTCGCCTGGATCAGCAGCGAGGTGAAGAGCAGCTCGGTCTGGTCGACGTCGGTCGGCGTGCCGACCAGCACGGCGATGTCGTAGGCGTTCGATCAGGACGGTCCGGCAGCGGTTGGGCCGGGCCACCGCGTTCAGCAGCGTCGCCTTGACGTTGGCGTACGGGGACTGCAGGTGCACCCGGCGCGAGGCGACCGGGATGTCCTCGTGCTGGAGGCCGCGCAGCACCGCCTCGTCGACGGCGTGCCGGGTCATCAGCTCCTGGGCCTTCGCCGTGAAGGTCTCCGCCTCGGCCGGGTGGTCGGTGGCCTCCGCCTTGGCCAGCAGCGCGCGGATGCGGTTGAGGAGCCGGTCGCGGCCGGTGGCCGACGACGCCGTCGCTGGACGTCGGGTGCCGTCCCCACTCCGAGGGCTTCGGTCCGACCGGCTCCAGCGGCCGGAGCTCCGCCAGCAGCTTCAGCAGGAGCAGGAGATCGGTGAAGGTCCGGATCCGAGCGCTCGTGCCGTCCGCCGGATCCACCGGCCGCCACCGCGTCCCCGGCGCCCAGCTGTCGAGGCCCAGGTCGGCGAGCTGGTCCCGCCAGGGTTGCGGAGCTCGCGCCACCGCACCGCTGGCCGCCGCCTGCACCGCGACCAGCGTCCTCGCGTGCGCACCCGTCCGCGTGCTCGTGCTCGCCGCGTGCACCAGGTCGCGCGGCTCCCAGCCGGCCTCCCACGCCCGCGCGACCCGCGCGCTCAGCTCGTCGACGAGCTGCCGCTCGACCGTGGCCAGGACCTCGGGACGGCGACCCCGGACAGCCTCGGCGACCAGGAGCGCGGACGCGGTGGACGCTCGACCTCGCCGCCGCGCGGCTCCAGGTCTGCAGCAGCGCGTACGCCTCGTCGCTCGTCGACTGCTGGTCGTCGGACCTGACGAAGGCGCTCGCTCCCATGCCCGCCAGGATGCCGGACTGCGGTGACACTTCCGCTGACCGCGCACCCGGACGTAGAACGGAGGGGATCCGACCGCGTAGTCGCGGTCGGATCCCCTCCGGTCTTGGCTCCTGCAGGGTCAGCGCCAGCCGAGGGCCGGGGCCACGTCCTTCACGATCGACTCGAGCACGTGCAGGTTGTAGTCCACGCCCAGCTGGTTCGGGATCGTGAGCAGCAGGGTGTCGGCCGCGTCGACGGCCTCGTCCTCCTTGAGGTCGCGGACCAGGTCCTCGATCTCACCGGCGTAGGTCTTGCCGAACCGTGCGCTGCCGCCGTCGAGGATGCCGACCTGGTCGGCGCTGCGGGTCTCGCGCCCGAAGTAGGCGCGGTCGAGGTCGTTGACGATCGGGAAGACGCTCCGGCTGACCGAGACCCGCGGGCTGCGCTCGTGGCCGGCCGCGGCCCACGCGTCCCGGAACCGCTGGATCTGCTCGGCCTGCAGCTGGTGGAACGGCACGCCGGTGTCCTCGGACAGCAGCGTGGAGCTCATCAGGTTCATGCCCTGCCGGGCGGTCCACTCGGCGGTCGCCCGGGTGCCGGCGCCCCACCAGATGCGGTCGCGCAGCCCCGGCGAGTGCGGCTCGAGGCGGAGCAGGCCGGGCGGGTTCGCGAACATCGGGCGCGGGTTCGGCTGCGGCGAAGCCCTCGCCCTCGAGCACCTGCAGGAAGAGCTGCGTGTGCTCGCGCGCCATGTCGGCGTGGTCGGTGCCCTCGCGCGGGACGTGGCCGAAGTAGCGGTAGCCGTCGATCACCTGCTCGGGCGACCCCCGGCTCACGCCGAGCTGGAGCCGGCCGTTGCTGATGAGGTCCGCCGAACCGGCGTCCTCGGCCATGTAGAGCGGGTTCTCGTAGCGCATGTCGATCACGCCGGTGCCCAGCTCGATGGTCGTGGTGCGCGCGCCCATGGCTGCGAGCAGCGGGAACGGCGAGGCGAGCTGGCGCGCGAAGTGGTGCACGCGCACGTACGCCCCGTCGACGCCGAGCTCCTCCGCCCCGACGGTGAGGTCGATGGTCTGGTGCAGGACCTCCGAGGCCGACCGCGTCTGGCTGTGCGGTGACGGGTTCCAGTGACCGAAGGACAGGAAGCCGATCTTCTTCATGCCACCTCCAACAGTGGTTGAGACTTAAATCTTCCCACCGTCCGGGCCGTCCTGCTGGGCCTCCCGCTCGGCCCGTCGACGGCGCTTCCCGGCGTGCATCGCCTGCACCCGCGCGACCGGGATCTCGTGACCCTCGGCGACCAGGCCCGTCGGCAGCGGCTGCGGTTCGCCGAGGAGCTCGCGCCAGAGGTCGCGGCCGCCGAGGAGGGTCCGCGCGTTGCGCACCGTGAAGTCGGCGGGCGTGACGGCGTCGAGGTCGTCCCAGCGCACGGGGAAGGAGACGGGCACCCCGGGCCGGGCGCGCGGGCTGTAGGCGGCGACCACGGTCGCTCCACCCGAACGGGTCGCGTCGAGGAACACCTTGCCCTCGCGCTCGTCCTTCACGTACGCCGTGGTGGCCAGGGCCGGGTCCGCCCGTTCGGCGCGAGCGGCGAGCGCCCGGGTGGCCGCGGCGGCGTCCGCGACCGAGACGCCGGCCAGCGGGACGAAGACGTGCAGCCCCTTGGCGCCGCTCGTCTTCACGGCACCCGCCAGCCCGGCGTCGGCGAGGGTGGCGCGGACGAGGTGGGCGGTCGCGACCACCGCCGCGAACCCGGCCCCCTCGGGCGGGTCGAGGTCCATGACCAGGAAGTCGGCGTGACCGGGGTCGGAGAGCCGGACGAGGGGGACGTGCAGCTCCACGGCGCGCTGGTTCGCGAACCACAGCAGGCTCCGCCGGTCCGCCACGACGGCGTACGCGACCTGCCGGTGCGACGCCTCGGCCCACACCTCGGTCCGCGGGATCCACTCCGGGGCGTACGTGGGCAGGTTCTTCTGCATGAAGGGTCGCGAGCCGGGCCGCACGCGGACGACCGAGAGCGGTCGGTCGACGAGACCGGGCAGGAGCTGGTCGGCCACGCCGTCGAGGTGGTCGACGAGGTCCCGCTTCGTGACACCCGCACCGTCGAACAGCTCGGCGTCCAGGTGGCTGAAGGTGACGCCCTCGCGCTCCTCGTCGGCCATGACTTCAGTATCGACCGGCGCCGGGAGCGCGGCCAGGGCTGCGAGCCCTAGCGCGGACCGATGGCCCGGGGCGCGCGCCACGGGCGGTCGGCGCCACCCATCTGGACGCCGCCGGTCGGGTCGGCCGTGAACACCCGGCTGCCGGGCGGGGCGCTGCGCACGAGGTGCAGCAGCTGGGTCAGGTCGCCGACGCGGGCCCGCAGCTCGTCGATCTCGTCCTGCATGACGAGGACGCGGCGGATGCCCTCGAGGTTCACGCCCTCGTCCTGGCTGAGCCGCTGGACGAGCCGGAGCCGGGCGACGTCTCGACGGGAGTAGCGCCGGCCGCGCTTGGCGGTGCGGCGCGGCACGACCAGGCCCATCCGGTCGTACGTGCGCAGGGTCTGCGGGTGCATGCCCGCGAGCTGCGCGGCGACGGAGATGACGAACACCGGCGCGTCGTGGTCGATGTGGCTCGGGACCTGGTGCGGGTTGGCTCCCGCGTCGGCTGCCGTCATCGATCCTCCTCCGCGCCGGTGCGCTCGTGCTGATGGTGCAGGGGTCAGCGGCTCTGGGCGAACAGGCGCGCCCGCGGGTTCGCCGCGCCGACGGCCTCGCCGTACGAGGTCAGGGCCTCGCGGGCCTGCTCGTTCAGGGTCTGCGGCACGACCACCTCGACGCTGACGAGCAGGTCGCCCTTGCCGCCGTCCCGCTTGCTCACGCCCTTGCCGCGGACGCGGAACGTCCGCCCGTTCGGCGTGCCCGCGGGGACCCGGAGCTTGACCGGCCCGCCGTCGAGCGTCGGGACCTCGATCTCCGCCCCGAGCGCCGCCTCGTTGAACGTGACGGGCGCCGTCAGCGTGAGGTTGTCCGCCTTGCGACCGAAGATCGCGTGCGGGCCCACGTGGACGACGACGTAGAGGTCGCCGGCCGCACCGCCGTTCTCACCGGCGCCGCCCTTGCCCTTGAGCCGGATCCGCTGCCCGTCGGTGACGCCCGCCGGGATCCGGACCTGCATGGTCCGGGTCGAGCGCGCGCGGCCGGAGCCGTGGCAGACCGGGCACGGGTCCTCGACCACCATCCCGCGACCACGGCAGTCGCGGCACGGTTCGGTGACGGCGAAGACACCACCGGAGGCGGACGTCTGCATCCCGCTGCCCTCGCAGGTCGGGCAGACCCTCGGGACCGTCCCCGCCTTGGCGCCGGTGCCGTGGCACGCGTCGCAGGCGGCGTCGGAGACCATCTGCATGGGGACCGTGACGCCACCGATCGAGTCGGTGAAGTCGACGGTCACCTCGCCCTCCACGTCGCTGCCCCGTCGGGGGCCGCGGCTGCTGGAGTAGCGCTGCGTCCGGGTCTGACCGCCGCCCTGACCGCCGAAGAGCCCGCCGAACAGGTCGCCCAGGCCCGCGTCCCCGCCGGCCCCGCCGGACTGGCGGAACAGGTCCTCCATGGAGGGCCCGCCCTGCGTACGCCCGCCGCCGCCGGAGCCGGGGAAGCGGAACCCGCCCCCGCCGAACAGCCGGCGCGCCTCGTCGTACTCCTTGCGCTTCTCCGGGTGGGAGAGCACGTCGTTGGCCTCGGAGACGTCCTTGAAGCGCTGCTCCGCCGCCGGGTTGCCGGGGTTCTGGTCCGGGTGGTTGTCCCGGGCCAGCTTGCGGTAGGCCTTCTTGATCTCCTCCGGCTTGGCGTCCTTCGAGACGCCGAGGACCTTGTAGAAGTCCTTCTCGATCCAGTCCTTGGTGCTCATCGCACGCCTCCTCTCAGGAGATCAGGGGGTGGTTCAGGCCTGCTCGGGCTCGTCGACGACGGTGCCGTCGACGGTCTCGGCCGGTGCGGTCGGAGCCGTCGGCGCCGAGCCGTCGGGCTCGGCCACCGCGACGCGCACGGGCCGCAGGACCCGCTCGCCGACCCGGTAGCCCGGCTGCAGGATCTCCACGCAGGTCGGACCGCTGACCTCGCCCGAGAGCGAGTGCAGCAGGGCCTCGTGCACGTGCGGGTCGAAGGGGTCGCCCTTCTCCCCGAACGCGACCAGCCCGTGCTTGGCCGTCACGCCGGCGACGGCGTCGCCGACGGCCTTGAACGCCCCGGTCAGCTCACCGTGCTCGGTCGCCGAGCGGATGTCGTCGAGCGCCGGCAGCAGGTCCTTGAGGACCGACTCGATCGCGGTCTTGCGCGACACGTCGCGGTCGCGGTCGACCCGCCGCTTGTAGTTGACGTACTCGGCCTGGAGCCGCTGGAGGTCAGCGGTCCGCTCGGCCAGGGCCGTCTCGAGCTCGCTCACGCGGGTGTCCTTCTCCCCGGCCTGGTCGGCCGGACTGCTGGTGGTCTCGCCCGTCGGCCCCGCGGGGGCGGGAGCCGCGTCCTGCGGCTCCCGCACCTCGTAGGTCTCCGGGTCGATGCGGCGCCGGTCGCGGACCGTCGGCCCGGTCCGCTCGCCCTCGTGCCCTTCGTCGGAGCTGCTGCTCATCGAGCGGACCCGGCGTTGGTGTCGTCGTCCACGATCTCGGCGTCGACGACGTCGTCGTCGGCAGCCTGCTGGCCGTCGGTCGACGTGCCGTCGGCGCTCGCCCCGTCCGTCGCGCCGTCGGCCTGCTGCGAGGCCTGCGCGGCGGCGTACATCGCGGAGCCCAGCTGGGCGGCCGCGGTGTTGAGCTTGTCGACCGCCGTCTTCACGGCGTCGTCGTCGGTGCCCTCGAGCGCCGTCTTGACCTCCGTGATGGCCTCCTCGACCGGGCCCTTCGTCGAGTCGTCGATCTTGTCGGCGTTCTCGCTGATCAGCTTCTCGGTGCGGAACACCAGGTTGTCGGCCTCGTTGCGGAGCTCGATGGCCTCGCGACGCTTCCGGTCCTCCTCGGCGTGCGCCTCGGCCTCCTGGACCATCCGGCTGATGTCGTCCTTGCCGAGCGCCGAGCCGCCGGTGATCTGCATCGACTGCTCCTTGCCCGTCGCCAGGTCCTTGGCGTGGACGTGCACGATGCCGTTCGCGTCGATGTCGAAGGCGACCTCGATCTGCGGCACGCCGCGCGGGGCCGGCGGCAGGCCGGTCAGCTCGAAGTTGCCGAGCGACTTGTTGTCGCGGGCGAAGTCACGCTCGCCCTGGTAGACCTGGATCATCACCGACGGCTGGTTGTCGTCGGCCGTGGTGAAGACCTCGGACCGCTTGGTCGGGATGGTCGTGTTGCGCTCGATGATCTTGGTCATCACGCCGCCCTTGGTCTCGATGCCGAGGCTCAGCGGGGTGACGTCGAGCAGCAGGACGTCCTTGACCTCACCCTTCAGCACGCCGGCCTGCAGGCTGGCGCCGAGAGCGACGACCTCGTCGGGGTTGACCGACTTGTTCGGCTCCTTGCCGCCGGTCAGCTCCTTGACGAGCTCGGCGACGGCGGGCATGCGGGTGGAACCACCGACCAGGATGACGTGGTCGATCTTGCCGACGCTGATGTTCGCGTCCGAGATCACCGCGTTGAACGGCGTCCGGCAGCGGTCGAGCAGGTCGGAGGTCAGCCGCTGGAACTCGGAGCGGGTGAGCTTCTCCTCGAGGTGCAGCGGGCCGGAGGCGCCGAGCGTGATGTACGGGAGGTTGATCGAGGTCTCGCTCGCGCTCGACAGCTCGATCTTCGCCTTCTCCGCGGCCTCCTGCAGGCGCTGCTTGGCGATCTTGTCCTGGGCGAGGTCGGTGCCGTTCTTGTTCTTGAACTGCTTGACCAGCCAGTCGACGATCCGGCTGTCCCAGTCGTCGCCGCCGAGGCGGTTGTCGCCCTTGGTGGCCTTGACCTCGAAGACGCCGTCACCGATCTCCAGCAGCGACACGTCGAACGTGCCACCACCGAGGTCGAAGACGAGGATCGTCTGGTCGGCGCCGCCCTTGTCGAGGCCGTACGCGAGCGCGGCCGCGGTGGGCTCGTTGATGATGCGGTCGACGGTCAGGCCCGCGATCTCGCCGGCCTCCTTGGTGGCCTGGCGCTCGGCGTCGGAGAAGTACGCCGGGACGGTGATGACCGCGTTGGTGACCGACTCACCGAGGTAGGCCTCGGCGTCGCGCTTCAGCTTCTGCAGGACGAAGGCGCTGATCTGCTGCGGGCGGTACGACTTGTCGTCGACCTTGACGGTCCAGTCGGTGCCCATGTGGCGCTTGACGGAGCGGATCGTCCGCTCGACGTTGGTGACGGCCTGGCGCTTGGCGACCTCGCCGACGAGCACCTCCCCGCCCTTGGCGAAGGCGACGACCGAGGGGGTCGTCCGCGAACCCTCGGCGTTGGGGATGACGGTGGGCTCTCCACCCTCGAGCACGGCGACGACGGAGTTGGTCGTCCCGAGGTCGATACCGACTGCACGAGCCATGGTGTGTGTTCCTCCAGGTTTGGACTGTGGTCTGCGGTGCACCCGGACGTTCCCCCAGGATGTCCGGGTCGTCCTTGAGTGCACCTGGCTCAACTATGCCACCGGCCCGATCATTCCCCCAACTCGAGTTGAGTCCTGGGGGCTCAACCAGGGTGGCACCCCGGCTCCCGAGCGCCCGGTCGACGCAGCCGGCCGGTGTTCCGACGGCGTGGCGGCCGGGCCCGAACACCCGCGCTGACTAGCGTGAACGCTGTCGGCGCCGCCCTGCACAGGAGACCCCCATGAGCCGCTTCCTCTCGTTCTGGCGCAGCTTCGCGCTCCTGGTCGTCCGGCTCGGGCTCGGCGGGATCCTGCTCCTGCACGGGGCGGCCCGCTACCGCGCCGGGATGGCGAGCCAGGCCGAGTACCTGACCCAGTTCTCCACGCCCTACCCGGAGGTGGCGGCGTACGGCGCGACGATCTTCGAGGTCGTCGGGGGGGTGTTCCTGATCCTCGGTGCGCTGACGCCGCTGGTCGGGCTCGGCGTGCTCGTGCAGCAGGTGCTGACGATCGTCTGGACCAGCTACTACAAGGGCCCGCAGCTGCTGAACGCGGACGGCTCGTACCACGGCGGCTTCGAGTACTCGATCGCGCTGGCCCTGCTCGGGCTGCTCTTCTTCGTCTTCGGCGGCGGCGTCGTGAGCCTCGACCGGGTGTTCCGGCGCAAGAAGCCGGCTGCCGAGGAGCCCGTGGACGAGGCGACGACCGACACGGCGATCTCCCCGGTGCGCGTCGGCGCCTGAGCCTGCCTCAGTCCCACTCGCCCGTACGCCGCAGCGCCGCGACCCCGTCGGCCGCTGCCCGGCGCACGGAGTCCGGCGTCCCGCCGACCAGGCCGGCGACCTCCGCGTACGGGAGCCCGCCCAGGTGGTGCAGCGCGACCGCGAGCCGCTGACGTTCCGGGAGCACGGCGACGGCGTCGCGCAGCACGCGCGCCTCGGTCGCGCCCTCCGGTCCCGCACCGTCCGCACGCTCGGGCACCTCGGCGACCGGCACGGCCCGGCGTGACCGGGCCCGCAGCACGTCGACCGTGCGGCGGTGGGCGACGGTGATGAGCCAGGCCCGCAGGTCGGTGCCGGGGTCGAGGCCCGGGTAGGCGCGCAGCGCGGACAGGAACGTCTCCTGCCACGCGTCGTCGGCCTCGCCCGACGAGCCCAGGACCGCGCGGCACACCCGCAGCACGACCGGCCCGTGCTCGCGCACGACGCGGTCGAACGGCGGCAGCCCGGGCACGTCGCGACGCTAGCCCCGCGCCCTGACAGGCCGGCCAGGGCCAGGCCTGCGCGGAGTCACAGGAAGTTGACAGAAAGAGCACAGCCCGGATCGACCCGGGGGTGCGAACCTGTGGGCATGGCCCGAACCGACACCGCCGCCGCGCCCCTGACCCGGCCCGACGGGACGCCCATCCGCGTGCTCGCCGTCGACGACGAGTCGAGCCTGACCGAGCTGCTGTCGATGGCGATGCGCTACGAGGGCTGGCAGGTGACCACCGCCAGCTCCGGCACCACGGCGGTCAAGGCCGCGCGCGAGGTGCGTCCGGACGCGATCGTCCTCGACATGATGCTGCCCGACTTCGACGGCCTCGAGGTCATGCGCCGGATCCGTACGGAGGACCCTGACGTCCCCGTCATCTTCCTCACCGCCAAGGACGCCGTCGAGGACCGCATCGGCGGCCTGACCGCGGGCGGGGACGACTACGTCACCAAGCCCTTCAGCCTCGAGGAGGTCATCGCCCGGCTCCGGGCCCTGCTCCGACGCAGCGGCGCCATGTCGAGCCGCAGCGACTCGACGCTCGTCGTCGGAGACCTCACCCTCGACGAGGACAGCCACGAGGTGAGCCGCGGCGGCACCGAGATCTCGCTGACCGCGACCGAGTTCGAGCTGCTGCGCTACCTGATGCGGAACCCGCGGCGCGTCCTGTCGAAGGCGCAGATCCTCGACCGCGTCTGGAACTACGACTTCGGCGGCCAGGCCAACGTCGTCGAGCTCTACATCTCCTACCTGCGCAAGAAGATCGACGTCGACCGCGCGCCGATGATCCACACGATGCGCGGCGCGGGCTACGTCCTGCGCCCCGCGAGCTGATGACCTCGGCCGGACCGGAGCTCGTCCAGCCCGGCGAGCAGCAGCAGCCCGCGGCGGCACCGCCGCCGGCACCGGCGGTCGTGACCCCCGTGGAGTCTCCTCCGGGGCAGACGCTCGCGCCGCTCGAAGCCTTCGCGCCGGGGACCCTGGGCCGCCGGCTCGTCGTCCGGGTGACCGCGATGGTCGCCCTGGTCGCGGTGCTGCTGAGCGCGGCGACCTTCCTCGCGACGCGTCAGCTGCTGCTGGGCTCCATCGACTCCCAGCTGGACGGCGTGAGCTCACGAGCCCAACGCTTCGACCCCGGGGGCCAGCGCGGTCCGAACACCCAGCTGTTGGCCCCGGGCCAGCTCCCCGGCAGTCTCGCGGCGGTGGTCTCCGACGACGGGACGGCCGCCCAGGGCAAGATCATCGCCCAGGACGGCGACCTGGAGGACCTCTCCGACGGCGCCCTGTCCACGCTCGGGGCCGTCACGAACGGGCCCGGCAAGCAGACGATCCTGGTCCCCGGTCTGGGCCGGTACCGCGTCGTGGCGCGCGAGGCGAACCTCTACGACCGCACGACCGGCGAGTCCAGCACCGGGCACGCGTACTGGGGCCTCCCGCTCGCCGCGGTCGACCGCCAGCTCGCCCAGCTCATCGGTCTCGAGGCCGTGCTGACGGCGCTGGCCATCGTCGGCGCGGTCGCCGCCTCACGCACCGTCGTCCGACGCAGCCTGCGTCCCCTGAACCGGGTCGCGGCGACCGCGCAGCAGGTCTCCCAGCTCCCGCTCGACCGGGGCGAGGTGGCGCTCGCGGTCCGGGTGCCGCCCGAGGACGCCGACCCGACCTCGGAGGTCGGGCGCGTCGGGCAGGCGTTCAACCACATGCTCAACAACGTCGAGGACGCGCTGGCCGCGCGGCAGGCGAGCGAGACCAAGGTGCGCCAGTTCGTCGCGGACGCCTCCCACGAGCTGCGCAACCCGCTGGCCGCGATCCGCGGCTACGCCGAGCTGACCCGCCGGGAGCGCGACACGATGTCGCCGAACGCGGCGTTCGCGATGAGCCGGGTGGAGTCCGAGGCCGAGCGGATGTCGTACCTCGTCGAAGACCTGCTCCTGCTCGCCCGGCTCGACTCGGGGCCGAACCTCGCGGTCGGCCCCGTCGACCTCAGCGAGGTCGTCATCAACGCGCTCAGCGACGCCCGCGCCGCCGGTCCGGACCACGTCTGGCAGCTCGACCTGCCGCCCGAGCCCGTCGTGGCCCTGGGCGACCGCTACCGGTTGCACCAGGTCGTCGCGAACCTGCTGGCCAACGCCCGGACGCACACCCCGGCCGGGACGTACGTCCGCGCCGCCGTCGTCGTGCAGGGGTCGGACGCGCTGATCACGGTGACCGACAGCGGGCCCGGCATCCCCGACGACATCCAGTCCCGCGTCTTCGAGCGCTTCACCCGGGCCGAGGTCAGCCGCGTGCGGACCCCCGGCGCCCAGACCGGGCGGAGCACCGGGCTCGGCCTGGCCATCGTCGCGGCCGTGGTCGAGGCCCACCACGGCACCGTCGCGGTGCAGAGCGCACCGGGTCGTACGGAGTTCGCGGTGTCGCTGCCTCTCGCCGCACCGGCCGACGCGACGGTCGGCCGCCCGAGCCCCGCCGGCGTCGCCTGACCGGCGCCCACCGCCCACCTCGCACAGGCTGGGTGGGCCTTGCACGACCTCCGGGTCGTGCAAGGCCCACTCCTCCCACGTCGACGTGGGACGGGGTGCAACCCGAGCCCGGAGGACGAGGAGGCCGCTCAGCGCGAGCTCTGGAGCTCTTCCTCGGCCTCGGCCTCGCTCGTCGCGAACTGGGTCCGGTAGAGCTCGGCGTAGCGACCGTCCTGGGCGAGCAGCTCGCTGTGACGACCCCGCTCGACGACCCGGCCGTCCTCCAGCACGACGATCAGGTCGGCGGCGCGGACCGTCGACAGCCGGTGGGCGATGACGAGCGCCGTACGGCCCTCGAGCGCCTCGCCGAGCGCGGCGGTGACCGCGGCCTCCGAGGTGGAGTCGAGCGAGGCGGTCGCCTCGTCGAGGATCACCACGCGCGGGTGGGCGAGCAGCAGCCGGGCGATGGTGAGCCGCTGGCGCTCCCCGCCGGAGAGGCGGTAGCCGCGCTCCCCGACGACCGTGTCGAGCCCGGCGGGCAGGCTCTCGATCAGGTCGGCGAGCCGCGCCCGACGCAGCGCCGACCACAGCTCGTCCTCGTCGGCCTCGACGTTCGCGAGCAGCAGGTTGTTGCGGATCGAGTCGTGGAACAGGTGACCGTCCTGGGTCACCATGCCCAGCGTCGAGCGGACGGCGTCGAAGCTCAGGTCGCGCACGTCCACGCCCCCGAGACGGACGGCACCCTCGTCGACGTCGTAGAGCCGGGAGAGCAGCGAGGCGATCGTCGACTTGCCGGCGCCGGACGACCCGACGAGCGCGACCATCTGGCCGGGCTCGGCCGTGAACGAGACGTCATGGATGACCTCGACGCCCCCCCGGTTGTCGAGCACCGCGACCTCCTCGAGGGAGGCGAGCGAGACCTTGTCGGCGGTGGGGTAGGCGAACCTGACGTGGTCGAACGTCACCGAGACCGGGCCCGGCGGCACCTCGACCGGGGTCGCCGACTCGGTGATCAGCGGCTTCAGGTCCAGGATCTCGAAGACCCGCTCGAAGCTCACCAGCGCGCTCATCACCTCGACGCGCGCGCCGGCGAGCTGGGTCAGGGGTGCGTACAGGCGGGTGAGCAGCAGCGCCATCGCCACGACGTCGCCGGCGTCGAGCGAGCCGCGGAGGGCGAAGAAGCCGCCGAGCCCGTACACGAGGGCGAGCGCCAGCGCGGAGACGAGCGTCAGCGCGGTCACGAAGACCATCTGCACGGTGCTCGAGCGCACGCCGATGTCACGGACCCGCCGCGCCCGGTCGGAGAACTCGACCGACTCCCGCGCAGGGGTCGAGAACAGCTTGACCAGGGTCGCGCCGGGTGCGGAGAAACGCTCCGTCATCTGGGTGCTCATGGACGAGTTGAGGTTGGCCGCCTCCAGGCGCATCTTCGCCAGGCGTGAACCCATCCGGCGCGCCGGCAGCACGAAGACCGGCAGCAGGACCAGCGCGAGCACGGTGATCTGCCACGAGATGTGGAGCATCGCGACCAGCGCCAGGACCACCGCGACGACGTTGGTGACCACGCCTGAGAGCGTGTCCGAGAAGGCGCGCTGGGCGCCGATCACGTCGTTGTTGAGCCGGCTGACCAGGGCACCGGTGCGCGTCCGCGTGAAGAACGCGACGGGCATCGTCTGCACGTGGTCGAAGACCGCGCGGCGCAGGTCGAGGATCAACGTCTCGCCGATGCGCGCCGACAGCCACCGGACCACGAGCCCGACACCGGCCTCGACCACCGCGATCGCGGCGATCAGGAGAGCGAGCCGGACGACCAGCGCCACCGCGCCGCCCGCCGTGATGACGTTGACCACCCGTCCGGCCAGCAGCGGCGTGGCGATCGCGAGGAACGCGGTCACCACGCTCAGCACCAGGAAGACGGCGAGCACGCGCCGCTGCGTCCGCGCGAACCCCCAGATCCGTCGGACGGTCGTCCAGGAGAAGGGTCGACGCTCCTGCTGTGCCGTCGAGACCCGGTACACGGCCGACCAGGCCACGCCCTCCATGCTCATGCGCAACTCCTTCGTCGGACGGCTCCCGCAGACCGGTCCACCGTAGGCGCCGGGACTGACAACGCAGGCTCGCGCCGGTCCCTTCCCCGGGCTCACAGGAGCAGCACAGAGCGGCCCGGTCTTCGCCACAGCGCACGGTCCGAGAGTCGTGCCCATGACGACCTCGACCGTGCCGGGTGCGGCCCGCGACACCGATCGCGACGCCCTCGCCGGCTCCCCCAGCGCCTCCGTCCCCACCGCTCCCGCGCCCGCCGAGCGCGACCACGACGACGTCCCCGGCACGCCGGCGCGGCGGCCCCGCCCGCGCGCCGGTCGCACGGTCGCCCTCGTCGCGCTCCTCGCCGCGACCGCCGTGCTCTACCTGTGGAGCCTGTCGGCGTCCGGCTACGGCAACTCCTTCTACGCCGCGGCCGTCCAGGCGGGTTCGCAGAGCTGGAAGGCCTTCTTCTTCGGCTCGCTCGACGCCGGCAACGCCATCACCGTCGACAAGCCGCCCGCCTCGCTCTGGCTGATGGCGCTCTCGGTCCGGGTCTTCGGGCTGAGCTCGTGGAGCGTCCTCGCCCCGCAGGCCCTGCTCGGCGTCGCGACGGTCGGCGTCACGTACGCCTCCGTGCGCCGCACCTTCGAGCGGTCCGGGCCGTTCGCGCGGACCGGGGCCGCGGTCGCCGACGGCCACCGCGCCGGCCTCGTCGCCGGGGCGCTGCTGGCGCTCACGCCGGCGGCGGCGCTGATGTTCCGCTTCGACAACCCGGACGCGCTGCTGGTCTTCCTCATGACCCTGGCCGCGTACGTCGTGCTGCGGGCCACCGAGAAGGCCAGCGGCACGACGCTCGCCTGGGCCGGCGTGCTCATCGGCTTCGCCTTCCTCACCAAGATGCTGCAGGCGTTCCTGGTGCTGCCGGCGTTCGTGCTCGTCTACGCGATCGCCGCCCCGACGACGTTCAAGAAGCGGGTGCTGCACCTGCTCGGCGCCTTCGCGGCCATGATCGTCTCGCTCGGCTGGTGGGTCGCGATCGTCGAGCTGGTGCCCGCCTCGTGGCGCCCGTACGTCGGCGGCTCCACGAACGACTCCGTCCTCGACCTCGTCTTCGGCTACAACGGGCTGGCCCGCATCCTCGGGCGTTCGGCGACCGGCACCGGCGGCGGCGCTCCGGGCGGCGGGGGCGGCGGCTTCGGCGGGACGCCCGGGCTCACCCGGCTCTTCGACCAGGTCTCGGCCGGGATGATCACCTGGCTGCTGCCGGCCGCCCTGCTGCTCGCGGTCCTCGCCGCGGTGGCGATCGGCCGCGCCCCGCGCACCGACGGCCGTCGCGCCGCCCTCGTGCTGTGGACCGGCTGGACCGTCGTCACCGGGCTGACCTTCTCGCTGATGGAAGGGACCTACCACGACTACTACGTCGTGGCCCTGGCCCCGGCGATCGCCGCCGGCGTCACCGTCGCCGCCACGGTCCTCTGGGGTCGTCGCCACACCTGGCTGGGCCGGGCGGGGCTCGCCGTCGGCACGGCACTCACCGCGGTCTGGGGCTTCGTCCTGCTGGGCCGGGCGACGGGCGTCTACGAGTCGCTGCGCTGGCCCGTGCTGGTCGTCGGGCTGCTCGCCGCCGTCGCGCTCCTCGTGGTGGACCGCCTGCCCCGCGTCGCCGCCAACGCCGTGCTCGCCGTCGCCCTCGCCGGGGCGGCGACCGGACCCGCCGCGTACACGCTGAACACCGTCGCGACGCCGCACACCGGCTCGATCGTCACCGCCGGCCCGGTCCGTTCGGAGGGCTTCGGCGGCGGGACCCGGGGAGGGTTCGGCGGGCAGAACGGTCGTACGGGTCAGGACGGCCAGGCCGGTCGTGGCGGCCCCGGTGGTGGCACGCCGCCGCAGGGCCAGACGGGCCAGGGCCAGACCGGCCAGGCGCCGGGCGGCGGCGGGATGGGCGGTGGCACCGCCAGCACCGCGATGGTCACGCTCCTGCAGGCCGACGCCGGCAGCTACCGGTGGGCGGCCGCGACCACCGGCTCCCAGAGCGCCGCGACCTACCAGCTCGCCAGCGGCGTGCCGGTGATGGCGATCGGCGGCTTCACCGGGAGCGACCCGAGCCCGACGCTCGCCCAGTTCCAGGCCTACGTCGCGGCCGGGGACGTCCACTACTTCGTCGCCGGCGGCGGCATGGGCGGCGGACGCGGCGGCCAGGGCACGTCCTCGGAGATCTCGACCTGGGTCACGCAGCACTACACCGCCACGAGCGTCGGCGGAACCACCGTCTACGACCTCACGCAGCCGGCGTCCTGACGCCTCCCACCGCAGACCGCTCCGCTCCTCCATGCCCAGAAAGCGCCCTCCCATGACCGACCTGCTCCTCGACCGCCGCTCCGCCGGCCGGCCCGAGCCCTCCTCCCGCCCCCGGCCCACCGACGTCGTGGTCGACGTGGTCGTCCCCGTCTACAACGAGGAGGTCGACCTGCGGCCCTCGGTCGAGCGGCTGCACGCCTTCCTCGCCGCCGAGCTGCCGTACGGCTTCCGGGTCACGATCGCCGACAACGCCAGCACCGACGGCACCTGGGCCGAGGCCCTCGCGCTGCAGGCCGAGCTCGACCACGTCCGCGCCGTGCACCTCGACGCCAAGGGCCGCGGCCGCGCGCTCAAGGCGGTCTGGTCGGCCTCCGACGCGCCGGTCCTGGCGTACATGGACGTCGACCTGTCCACCGACCTGCGGGCCCTGCTGCCGCTGGTGGCGCCGCTGATCTCGGGCCACTCGGACCTGGCGATCGGCACCCGGCTGGCCCGCTCCAGCCGGGTGGTCCGGGGGCCGAAGCGGGAGATCATCTCCCGCACGTACAACCTGATCCTGCGCGGCGCGCTGTCGGCGTCCTTCTCCGACGCGCAGTGCGGCTTCAAGGCCATCCGGTCCGAGGTGGCCCGCGACCTGCTGCCGCTGGTCGAGGACGTGAACTGGTTCTTCGACACCGAGCTGCTCGTCCTCGCCCAGCGCGCCGGGCTGCGGATCCACGAGGTGCCGGTCGACTGGGTCGACGACCCGGACAGCCGCGTCGACATCGTCGCCACGGCGCGGGAGGACCTGCGCGGCGTGGTCCGGCTGCTGCGCGGGTTCGCCGGCGGGCGGATCCCGGTGGCGCGACTGCGGGCCGAGCTCGGCCGCGACGCGCAGGTGCCCTCGACGGTGCCCGGGGTGCCGCGGGGGATGTTCTCCCAGCTGCTGAAGTTCGGCGGGGTGGGCGTGCTGAGCACGCTCGCGTACTTCGTCCTCTACCTCGGCATGCGCGACCTCACCGGTCCGCAGGCGGCCAACCTGGTCGCCCTGCTCGTCACCGCCGTCGCCAACACGGCCGCGAACCGGCGCCTCACCTTCGGCGTCCGGGGCACCGACGGGGCGCTGCTCCACCACGCGGGCGGCCTGATCGCGTTCCTCGTGGGTCTCGGTCTGACCAGCGGTTCGCTGTGGGCGCTGCACCAGCTCTCGCCCGACCCGAACCGCGGCGTGGAGGTCGCCATCCTGGTCCTCGCCAACGCGGTCTCGACCCTCGTCCGGTTCCTCGCCCTGCGGCAGCTGATGGCCCACCGCCGCTGACCCGTACGCCCTTCCCCGCTCGGTCCTCTCCCCCCCGGCTCCCGCTCCCAGCCCCGCCCCTCCCACCTCGAAGAAACCGCTGTCTCCCGACACCTGATCGCCCCGAACGGGTGTCGGGAGACAGCGTTTCCTCGCAGAGGGCTGGGGGCGGGGAGGATGGGGGCGTGAGCGAGGTCGTACGCCCGCGGCCGACGCTTCGTCAGCTCGTCCGGTTCGGGGTGATCGGGGCGGCGAGCGCCGCGGCGTACCTGCTGCTCTACCTGCTGCTGCGGACCGTGACCGGCGCCCAGGTCGCGAACGTCGTCGCCCTCGTCGTCACCCAGGTCGCGAACACCGCGACGAACCGGCGCTTCACCTTCGGCCTGCGCGGGAGCGAGGGCGCCCTGCGCCACCAGGCCGGCGGGCTCGCCGCGTTCGCGTTCGGGCTGGCGCTCTCGGCCGGCGCGCTGTGGCTGCTGCACCGTCTCGACCCCGGCGCCGGCCGCGTCGCCGAGGTGGCGGTGCTCGTGGTCGCGCAGGGGATCGCGACCTGCGTCCGCTTCCTCACGCTGCACGCGATGATGGCCCGCCGGCCCGCACCGCAGCCACCCGTCGACTGACGCCCCTTACGCTGACGGCCATGGCCACGGAGCGCATCGAGCTCGACGTCGACGGCCGTACGGTCTCGATCAGCAACCCGCACCGCGTCTACTTCTCCGCCCGCGGCGAGACCAAGCTCGACCTGGCGCAGTACTACCTCGCGGTCGGCCCGGGCATCGTGAACGCGCTCTACCAGCGGCCCTGCATGCTGCACCGCTTCCCCGACGGGGTCGACGGCGAGAAGGTCCACCAGAAGCGCCTGCCGAAGGGCGCCCCGCCCTGGGTCGAGACGGTGCGCGTGCACTTCCCCCGCTACGACCGCGACGCCGACGAGCTGTGCGTCACCCACGTCGCCGACGTGGTGTGGGCCGTGCAGATGTCGACCGTCGAGCTCCACCCGTGGAACTCGCGCCGCGCCGACGTCGAGTCCCCCGACGAGTGGCGCATCGACCTCGACCCGATGCCGCTGGCGACGTTCGCGGACGTGCAGCGCACGGCCGGCGTCGTCCACGAGCTGCTCGACGAGCTCGGGGCGGTCGGCTACCCCAAGACCTCGGGTGGTCGCGGCCTGCACGTCTACGTGCGGATCCCGCCGGACCACGGCTTCGCCGACGTGCGTCGCGCCGCCTGGGCCTTCGCCCGCGAGGTCGAGCGCCGCAGCGACGGCGGCGTGGACACCACCTGGTGGCGCAAGGACCGCGACCCCGGCGCCGTCTTCGTCGACTACAACCAGAACGCCCGCGACCACACCATCGCCAGCGCCTACTCGGTCCGCGGCACGCCTGAGGGCCTGGTCTCGGCGCCCGTGACCTGGGACGAGGTCGCCGAGGTCGACCCGCACGACTTCACCCTCGCCACGATGCCCGAGCGCTACGCGCGGGTCGGCGACCTGCACGCCGACATCGACGCGCACCCGTACCCGATCGACACGCTCCTCGAATGGGCCGACCGGGACGAGCACGACTCCGTCCTTCCGGGGGACGAACCCGCTTGAGCATGCCCGGGACCGTCCTCGTCACCGGTGGGTCCGGCTTCATCGCCGGGCACTGCGTGCTGCGGCTGCTCGAGCAGGGCCACGAGGTCCGGACCACCGTCCGCTCGCTCGCGCGCGAGGCCTCCGTACGGGCTGCGCTCACCGACGCCGGGATGGTCCGGGGAGAGGCGTTGACCTTCGTCGCCGCCGACCTGACGGCCGACGCCGGCTGGGCGGAGGCCGTCGCCGGTGTCGACACGGTGCTGCACGTCGCCTCGCCCGTGCGACCCGGGCACGTCGAGGACGAGGACTCGCTGATCGTCCCCGCCCGGGAGGGCGCGCTGCGCGTGCTCGGCGCCGCCCGGGACGCGGGCGTCCGTCGGGTCGTGCTCACCTCGGCCTTCCACGCCGTCGGCTGGGGGCATCCGCACGACGACCACGTGTTCACCGAGGCGGACTGGACCGTGCTCGACGGCCCCGGGAGCGACGCGTACGCCCGGAGCAAGACCCTCGCCGAACGCGCCGCGTGGGACTTCGTCGACGCCGGGGGTGCCGGCCCGGAGCTCGTGACGATCCTGCCGGTGGCGGTCCTGGGCCCGGTGCTGGGCGGCGACGTGTCCGGCGCGAACCATCTCGTCGAGACCATGCTCGCCGGCGAGCTGCCCGGCTTCCCCGACGTGTGGATCCCCGTCGTCGACGTGCGCGACGTCGCGGCGGCGCACGTCCTCGCGGTCGGTGTCCCCGCGGCGGCCGGGCAGCGGTTCCTGCTGTCGAGCGGTCCCGCGCTGCCGCTGCGGCGCATCGGCGAGATCCTGCGCGCGCACCTCGGCGACGACGCCGCCCGCGTCCCCCGGCGCGCGATCCCGAGCGTCGTGATCCGGGTGGCGTCCCGGTTCCGTCCCGAGCTCCGCGCGGTGGCGCCCGACCTCGGCTACGCCCGGCGCGTCTCGAGCGAGCACGCGCGCTCGGTGCTCGGGTGGGAGGCCCGCGACCCCGAGGAGGCGGTCGTCGCCGCCGGTCGGAGCATCGTCGCCCGGCGCGCCCGTACGCTACGGCCGTGAACGCGACCTCCGCCCGCACCGACGTCCGCGCCACGCGCCTCACCGGCTGCGTCGTCCTCGTCACCGGCGGGGCTCGGGGGCAGGGCGCCTCGCACGCGCACCGGCTCGCCAGCGAGGGTGCGACGGTCTGGGCCTGCGACGTCCTCGACGACGACGGCGCGGCCCTGAGCTCCCGGCTCGAGGCCGAGGGGCTCGACGTCCGCTACCGGCACCTCGACGTCACCAGCCCGGACGCCTGGGCGACGGTGGTCTCCGAGGTCGAGGCGGCGCACGGTCGGCTCGACGGCCTCGTGAACAACGCCGGCATCATCGCGGTGGCGCCGATCGAGGAGCAGGGGCTCGAGGCCTGGGACCGGGTGCTGCAGGTCAACGTCACCGGCGCCCTGCTCGGGATCCAGGCCTGCCTGCCGCTGCTGCGCCGCAGCGACTACGCCTCCGTCGTGAACGTCGCGTCGATCTTCGGCGTCATCGGCGCACCCGGCTACGTCGCCTACTGCGCCAGCAAGGGGGCGCTGCTCGCGATGACGAAGGTCGCCGCGCTCGAGCTCGCCGTCGACAAGATCCGGGTGAACACCATCGTCCCCGGCGGCGTCACGACCCCGATGAACGAGCACGAGCGCGAGGGCGGGGTCATCCCCGACACCCCGCTACGGCGGCGCGCGCACGTCTCCGAGGTCTCCAGCGCGGTCGCGTTCCTGCTCTCCTCGGACGCCTCCTTCGTCACCGGCACCGAGCTGGTGGTCGACGGCGGCTACCTCGCCCGCTGACCCGGCGTACGGGCCCGGCGGACGCGACGGACGAGGGAGCACGGTGGCGGGCGGCCGGCCGACCGTGCAGCAGCTCGCGTACTTCCTCGCGGCGGTCGAGCACCGGTCGTTCGCGGCCGCCGCGCACGCCCTCTACGTCGCCCAGCCCAGCCTGTCGGACCAGGTCCGCCGGCTCGAGGGGACGCTGGGCGTCACGCTCTTCACCCGGACGAACCGCCAGCTCCAGCTGACCGACGCCGGCCGGATGCTGGTGCCCTGGGCCGAGAAGGTCCTCCGCGACGTCGAGGACCTCGCTGCGGCCGTGCGCGACGTGCGCGAGCTGGCCGGGGGCACCGTCTCGTTCGGGACGTTCAGCAGCGCGCACCTCTACCTGCTGCCCGCGCTGACCGCGGAGTTCGGGCGGCTCCACCCCGACGTCGCCATCCGCGTGCAGGGCCTCAACTCCTCCGAGGTCGCCGACGCCGTCCGCAGCGGGGACCTCGAGGCGGGGCTCGTGCAGCTGCCGATCGACGACCGCGGGCTGTGGGTGAGCCGCCCGGTCCTGACCGACACCGTCGTCTACGTCAGCGCCGAGCTCGGGCGCACCGGCCGGCCCGTGGACGTCGAGGAGCTGAGCCGGCGCCGGCTGATCCTGTCCGAGGCGCGGTGGACCCGCGACGACCCGCTGCGCCGCAGCCTCACCGAACGGGCGCAGCGGGCGGGCGTGGCGCTGCACCCGTCGGTGGAGGTCGAGTTCCAGACGGCGGCGGTGGAGCTGGCCGCGTACGGCGTCGGCGACTCGCTCGTCTCCTCCCTGGTCACGCAGTGGTCGGGCTTCCCCGCGTCGCTGCACTGGGCCCACCTCGACCCCGTCCACGAGGAGCACTTCGCGTTCGTGACGCGGCCGAGCGGTTCGCTCTCCCCCGCCACGCGCGCCTTCATGGCCCTGGCGGAGCAGCACATCCGGGCGCTGCAGGACCGCGCGGACCAGGGGCGGTCGCGCGGCTGAGCTTCAGCGGCAGGCGCCGACGACCGTACGGCTCACGGCCCGGTCGAGGAGGTCGAGGACGTCGTCGCGACGGGTGGTGGGGGCGTCGTTCCAGGCGGTCAGCACGCCGAGCTTGGCGTGCCGGCGGGCGCGGGCGTCGACGCGTCCCGGCGGCTCCGCGGTGTGGCCCATCCGCTCGTGGAGGGCCTCGTAGAGCTCGTCGACCGCGCCCCAGACGTCCTCGTGGCTCGTCGCCCGGTCGGGGTCCTCGGCTCGGCGCAGCAGGGCTCCGACCAGGCAGGCGCCCGCGACGGTGGCCGCGGGCCGGACCAGCCCGTACGCCTCGGCGGTGCTCGCGAGCCGGGTCGTCCCGCCGTCGGCGGCCACCCCGAACCACGCCCGCTGCGTCCAGCCCTGCTCGACGAGGTCGACCCGCGCCTGCTCCAGCGCGGCGCGGACCCGGTCCAGCCGCCGCTGCCAGCCCACCCGGGGGTCGGCCGGCGGGACGGCGTACGGGGGCGGGGGCGCGACCGGCAGCACGGCACGCAGGCGGGAGAAGGCAGCACGGAAGGCCTCGCCGGGCCTCGTGCGAGCGGCCGTCGTCATGCTGGGAGCATGCGCCGGAGGACGGCGTGAGCACAAGACCCGGGCTCGAGAACGAGGAGATTCGTCGTGGACCTGCCCCAGCGTCCGCTGGTCGTCACGCTCGCCCTGCCCGACGCGGTGCAGGAGGAGCTCGACGCGCTCCGACGCCGCTGGTTCCCGGCCGGCCGGACCGCGGTGGGCGCGCACCTGACCCTGTTCCACGCCGTCCCCGGCGAGCTCGAGCCCCGGGTGCGCGCGGACCTCGCCGAGGTCGCCGAGGGCGGTCCGCTCGCGCTGCGGTTCAGCCGGGTCCTGGGGCTGGGGCGCGGGGCGGCGTACGCGGTGGAGAGCGCCGACCTCGGACGGCGGCACGAGGTCCTGCAGCGCCGCTGGTGGTCGCAGCTCACGCCGCAGGACCGGCAACCGCTGCGCGCGCACGTGACCCTGCAGAACAAGGTCGACCCCGCCGTGGCGCGCGAGACGGTCGAGACCCTGCGGGCGACGTTCTCGCCCTCCGCCGTCGAGGCGCCGGGCTTCGACCTGTGGCGCTACGACGGCGGGCCGTGGACGCACCTGGAGCGGTTCGGCGGCTGAGGGCCGGCCGCGCCCCGCGTCACGCGAGCCGTCGGAGACGGACGACGCCCCCGGTGCGGGAGGCACCGGGGGCGTCGGACGAGCGGACGGGCAGCGAACGTCAGGCGAGGCCCTTGCTCGACAGCCAGGAGGCGGCGACCTGGTTGGGGTCCATCTTGTCGACGTCGACCTGCTTGTTGAGCGCGGTCAGGTCGGCCGTGGTGAGCGCCGCCTGAACCGGGTCGAGCGCCGCCTTCACCTGGGCGTCGTCGGCGACCGAGCCCTGCATGAGCGGGACGACGTTCTGCGGCAGGATCATCGACTGCGGGTCGGCGAGGGCGACGTAGCCGTTGTCGGCGATGACGCTCTCGGTGGTGAAGAACTCGCCCAGCTGGATCTTGTTGTCGTTGAGGTCCTTGGCGCGGACGGCGCTGGTCTCGTACGGCTTGAACTGCTTGAGCGTGGCGCCGTAGACGCCCTTGAGCCCGGGCACGCCGTACGCGCGCGTCTCGAGCGTCGACGGGCCGCCCAGGACCATGTTCGACGAGAAGTTCTTGAGGTCGGCCAGCGAGGTCAGGTTGTTCTGCGCCGAGAACTCCTTGGTGACCACGTAGACGTCCTGGTCCGCGGCGGCCGAGATCTGGCCGATCTTCAGACCGGAGGGCAGCGCCGTCGGGAGGGCGTTGGCGAGCTCCTCCTGCGTCGTCGCCGTGGCGCTCTTGTCCACGTAGAGCAGCAGGTTGCCGGTGTACTCGGGCACGACCTGGATCGAGTTCTCCTGGAGGGCCTTCAGGTAGACCTCGCGGGAGCCGATGTTGGGCTTGGTGGTGGCCTGCAGGCCCTTGGCGGTGAGCGCCTGGGCGTAGATCTCGCCGAGGACCTGGGACTCGGTGAAGTCCGCGGAACCGACGACGATCGGGGTGTTCGTGCCGCCGGCGGAGCCGGACGGGGGCGCCGAGCTGGCGAGCGGGTTGGCGCTGCCGCCACCGCACGCGGCGAGGACGAGCGTCGTGATGGTCAGGCCGAGGGCGGCCAACGAGCGCTTGATGGTCATGGACTGGTCTCCGAGGTTCGGGGCAGGGAGATTCCCTACCGTCCGGCTAGGTTAAGCGGCCGCCGCGGGGGCGGTCGCGCGTGTCGTACGAGCAGGGCGGACGCGGCGGGCGACGAGCCGGCCGATCCCGCCGATGACGAGGTCGAGGACGATGGCCAGCACGGCGATCAGCAGGGCGCCCGCGAGCATCTGGGAGTAGTCGCGGTTGAGCTGGCCGCTGATGAGCAGCCGGCCCAGCCCGCCGCCCGCGGCGTAGGCCGCGACGGTCGCGGTGGCGACGACCTGCAGGGTCGCGCTGCGGATCCCGGAGATCACCAGCGGGAGGGCGAGCGGCCACTCGACCTTGCTGATCACCTGCCCGCCCGTCATGCCCATCGCCCTGGCGGCGTACACGGCGTCCGGGTCGGCGCCGGCGACCCCGGCCGCGGTGGCGGTCAGGATCGCGGGCAGGGCGAGCACGGCGAGCACCAGGACCGTCTTGCCGAAGCCCGTGCCGAGGAGCAGGACGACCAGCACGAGGAAGCCGATCGAGGGGATCGCCCGAGCCGCGTTGCTCAGCCCGATCACGAAGAAGCCACCGCGCCCGGTGTGCCCGATCAGCACGCCGAGCGGGATCGCGACGACGGCGCCGATGAGGACGGCCGCGACGGTGTAGCCGAGGTGCTGCAGCAGCAGCTGTCCGGTGCCGCCGTCGCCGCCCCAGCGGCTCGCGTCGAGGAGGAAGGAGAAGTAGCTCATGCGGTCCGCCGCCTCTTCGCCCAGGGCAGCGTGCCCCGTTGGACGAGCAGGATGACCGAGTCCGCGACCAGCGCCAGCAGCAGCGTCAGGAGCAGCCCGACGATGACCGGGGTGTAGAAGTAGCGCGAGAACCCGATGCTGAAGAGCTGGCCGAGGGCGCCCCCGCCGACGACGACGGCCACGCTGACCAGGGCGATGTTCGACACGCTGACCACCCGCAGGCCCGCGAAGATCACCGGCATCGCCAGCGGCAGCTCCACGCGCACCAGACGCTGGAACCAGCCGAACCCGATCGCCGACGCCGACTGCTTGACCGCCGACGGCACGGAGCGGAGGCCGTCGACGACGCTGCGGACGAGCAGGGCGATCGAGTAGATCGCGAGCGCCACCGCGATGTTCACCGGGTCGAGGATGCCCGTGCCCAGCGCGAGCGGCAGTGCGACGAACAGCGCCAGCGAGGGGATGGAGTAGATCACGCCGAAGACGGCGAGGATCCCGTTCGCCGCCCGACCCGTGAGGTGGACCAGGAAGCCCAGGGGCACGGCCACGACCAGCGCGACCAGCACCGGCACGACCGCGAGCACCGCGTGCTGGGCCGTGAGGCCGCCGATCATGCCGAGGTTGCGGTTGATCCAGGTCCAGTCGAGATTCATCCGCGTCGCTCCCCGCTGTCGGGCAGCGAGCGCGGCTGGGTGTAGGTCGCCGGCCGGGGCCGTTCCTCCGTGACGTCGTCGTGCTGCGGCCCGCGGATCGCCGTGGGCTGCTCGTCCTCGGGCGTCTCGGGGACCTCCGCGGTCCCCTCGCGCCGCGCCGCGTCGGCGTCGGGTCCGTCGGCCAGGGCGACCGCGCTCGCGCCGCCCGGCCCGAGCTCCTGGCCGGCGTCGGCGGGCTCCGCCTCCTGGGGGGTCGACAGCTCGTCTCGCGCCGGAGCGTCCTGGACCCGGCCCTCGCCGGCGGGGGCCTCGTCGTCGGGAATCTCGTCGAGCTGGGCGTACGCCGTGGTCACGGCCGCCTCCGCGTCCGCGGACTGCTGCTCGCGGGCCTCGGCGGCCTCCAGGGTCACCGACTCGGGGTGCGTGCGCCGGGCCGTCCGGACCTGGTCGAGGATGGCGTCGGCCGTGGCCGTGCCGGTGTAGCGGCCGGTCTCGGGCTCCACGGCGACCGCGATCGCGTACGGGGAGGTCAGCGCGGAGTCCAGCGCCGCGCGCAGGGTGTCGGCCTCCCGCACGAAGGTCGCGCCGATGGGGTGCACGAGCCCGGGGCGTTCGGCGTCGACCCAGCCGACCGGGCGGGCGTCGCCGTCGAGCACGAGGGTCGGCTCCCCGGCCGGGCCCGAGGTCGCCTCGCGCACCACGGCCACCTCGCCCAGCGAGAGGTCGGTCGCCGGGAGGAAGGACAGCGAGCGGTAGCCGCGGTCGCGCCCGACGAAGCCCTCGACGAACGCGTCCGCCGGCTCGTCGAGCAGCTCCTGGGGCGGGCCGGCCTGGGCCAGGCGGCCACCGACGCGGAGGATCACGACCTGGTCACCGAGCTTGATCGCCTCCTCGATGTCGTGCGTGATGAGGACGATCGTCTTGCTGAGCTGGCGCTGCAGGCCGAGGAAGAACTCGTGCAGCTCGGTGCGCACGACCGGGTCGACCGCGGAGAACGGCTCGTCCATGAGCATCACCAGCGGGTCGGCCGCCAGCGCGCGGGCGACACCCACGCGCTGCTGCTGCCCGCCGGACAGCTGTGCGGGGTACCGGTTGGCCATGACGCGGTCGAGACCGACGTTGGTCAGGAGCTCCAGGGAGCGCTTGCGGGTCTTGTCCTTGCCCCAGCCGAGCAGGCCGGGCACCGCGCCGATGTTCTCCACCACGGTGCGGTGCGGGAAGAGCCCGCCGCTCTGGATGACGTAGCCCATCTGGCGGCGCAGGGCGGTCTTGCGACGGCTCTTGAGCGGGGACCCGTCCCAGAGGATCTGGCCGCTGGTCGGCTCGAGCATCCGGTTGATCATGCGCAGCGTCGTCGTCTTGCCGCAGCCCGAGGGGCCCACGATGACGGTGATCTTGTCCGACGGGATGGTGAGGCTCAGGTCCTGCACGGCGTGCGTGCCGCCGACGAACGTCTTGCTCACGGACTTGAACTCGATCACGCTGACCCCACGACGTCGAACTGCTCATCCGGACATGTCGCCCACGACCATAACGGGGGTCCCCGACAATTCCTGGGGCCGTGACCGGCGCGCCCCGCTCCCGAGGGGTGCGGTCCGGCGCACCGACGGGCGGCCCGCGCGCAAGTTACCGGTGAGTAACCTACGTGCACCCGGACGAGGAGGCGACGTGGCGGACGTGGCGGTGGTGGGCGCGGTCGTGGTCGCCCTCGCGATCTCGGTGGTCGGGGTCGCCCTGTTCGTCCGGGCCGTACGGACGATCGTCGGCGTCGTCTCGCTCGGCGGCCCGGCCCGGCGCAGCGACCGCCCGCTGCAGCGCTGGCGGACGATGCTCACCGAGACCCTCGGGCACACGCGGATGCTGCAGCGGCCGTGGGTGGGGGCGGCGCACTGGTGCGTCTTCGTCGCGTTCGGCGCCCTGTTCTTCACGCTCGTCACGGCGTACGGGCAGCTGTTCGACCCCCGCTTCGTGCTGCCCGTGATCGGGCACTGGCTGGTCTACGAGTGGGCCGCCGAGCTGATCGCCTGGGCCGGGCTGGTCGCGATCCTCGCCCTGATCGGCGTGCGGCTCGCGCAGCGCGGGCGCGGTCGGGCGTCGCGGTTCTTCGGCTCGCACGGGGGCAAGGGCGTCTACGTCGAGCTCACGATCCTCGGCATCGTGCTGTGCGTCCTCGCCCTGCGGGCGCTGGAGTGGCAGCTGCTGTCCACCGAGCCGGGGACGACACGCTGGGACTTCCCGCTCACCTGGTTCCTGCTGCCGGCCGGGATCGGCACCTCCGCGCTGGAGACCGCCGTCCCGCTGGTCGCGGCGCTCAAGATCGTCATCTCCATGGCGTGGTTCGTCGTGCTCGGGCTCGACACCACGATGGGGGTCGCCTGGCACCGCTTCACGGTCTGGCCGAACGTCTGGTTCAAGCGGAACGCCGACGGCGCCCCGGCGCTGGGCGCCCTGCTGCCCGTGCGCGCCGGCGGCGAGCCGGTCGACTTCGGCGACCTCGACGCGCTGGACGAGGACGCCAGCCTGGGCACGGCCGGCGTCGAGGACTTCACCTGGAAGGGACTGCTGGACCTCACGTCGTGCACCGAGTGCGGCCGCTGCCAGGACGCCTGCCCGGCCTGGGCGACCGACAAGCCGCTCTCGCCCAAGCTCTTCGTCATGGGGCTGCGCGACCACGCGCACGCCAGCGCCCCCTGGCTGCGCACGTCGGAGGACCGGCGCGACGCCCTGCCCGAGGCCCTGCGGACCGAGGCGGGACGTCCTCTCGTCGGCCCGACCGGCTATGCGCCGACGAGAGCGGGGGAGCCCGACCCGATCACCATCGAGGCCGGGCGCGTGGGTGTCATCGACCCCGACGTCCTCTGGTCGTGCACCACCTGCGGCGCCTGCGTCCAGGCGTGCCCGGTGGACATCGAGCACGTCGACCACGTCGTCGACCTGCGGCGCCACCAGGTGCTCATGTCCTCGGAGTTCCCCGCCGAGCTGAACGGGCTGTTCAAGGGCCTGGAGACCAAGGGAAACCCGTGGGGAGCGAGCCCGCGCGACCGGATGGCCTGGGCGAAGGACCTGCCGTTCGACGTCCCCGTCGTGGGCACCGACGTGGCGGACCTCGCGGGCGTCGACTACCTGTTCTGGGTCGGCTGCGCGGGGGCGTACGACGACCGCGCCAAGAAGACGACCCGGGCCGTCGCCGAGCTGCTGCACACCGCCGGGGTGACGTTCGCGGTGCTGGGGCGCGGCGAGACCTGCACCGGCGACCCGGCCCGGCGTGCGGGCAACGAGCTCGTCTTCCAGCAGCTCGCCGCGGAGAACACCGACACCTTGCGCGAGGCCGGCGCGACCAAGGTCGTCGCGACCTGCGCGCACTGCCTGAACACGCTCAAGAACGAGTACCCCCAGCTCGGGCTCTCCCTGGAGGTCGTCCACCACACCCAGCTGCTCAACCGGCTGGTCCGCGAGGGCCGGCTCACCCCGGTCGCCCCCGCCGAGGGCGACGAGGCGGCCGGACGCACGATCACGTACCACGACCCCTGCTACCTCGGCCGGCACAACCAGGTGTACGAACCCCCGCGCGAGCTGCTCGGTGCGCTGCCGGGGACGACCGTGGCCGAGATGCCGCGCAGCGGCAAGGACTCCTTCTGCTGCGGCGCCGGTGGTGCGCGGATGTGGATGGAGGAGGACCTCGGGACGCGGATCAACGCCAACCGCGCCGAGGAGGCGCTGGCCACCCTCGCGGCCGCCGGTGCCCCCGACCCGTCAGCAGCGGGTCCGGCGATCGCCACCGGCTGCCCCTTCTGCCGCACGATGCTCACCGACGGCGTGGACGCGCTCCAGGACGGTTCGGCGGCACGGCCCGTGGAGGTCCTCGACGTCGCGCAGCTGCTGCTCGAGTCGGTCCGACGGGGCCGCTGAGCCCGTCGGCCGACACCGACGGGGAGCTCTTGGCAGCGCAGCGGTGCCAGCTCTTCCCCACTGCGGGCGGGGCGCGTGCGAGCAAGCGTCTGGCCGTTGACGAGAACGGATGTCGGCGTCGTGTTGCCTGCGCGCGACCGACGGCCTTCACTGGTCTCGCCCGCCCACCGGCGGCACCACGACAGGAGGACGCATGACCGACCAGACGAACGAGACCGTGCAGACCGAGGAGCACCGCTCCCACGACGAGGACCACACGCACGAGCACGGCGCCGACTGCGGGCACGAGACCGTGGTCCACGACGACCACGTCGACTACGTGCACGACGGCCACCGCCACGCCTCCCACGAGGGCCACTACGACGAGCACTGAGCCTGCCGTGCCCTGACCCAGGTCGCCGTACGTCCTCGAGGTCGACCGCCGTCCGGTGGTCGACCTCACGGCGTCCTGACGCGCGCCGACCCCCCCACTAACGCTTTTGACAACCGTTTTCAGTTTCACTAACGTCGGAGCCATGCGGAGCTTCGCCGTCCTGCCCCTCGCCGCCCTGGCCCTGAGCCTGGCCGCCTGCTCCGGCACGTCAGCGGCGCCGGGCACCGCGAGCACCGGCGGCACGGTCGCGGTCGTCGCGTCGACGAACGTCTACGGCGACATCGTCACGAGCATCGGCGGCGACGCGGTCTCGGTGACGTCGGTCATCGACAGCCCGGACAAGGACCCGCACGAGTACGCGGCCGACGCCCGTACGCAGCTCGCGGTCAGCAAGGCCCAGCTCGTCGTCGAGAACGGCGGGGGCTACGACGACTTCGTCGCCACGATGCTGTCGGCGGTGTCGGGCAAGCCGCAGGTGATCGACGTCGCGGACGTCTCCGGCTACGACCAGCACCCCGCGGACGGCGAGCTCAACGAGCACCTCTGGTACGACGTCCCGACGATGATCAAGCTCGCCGACCGGCTCGGCCAGGACCTCGCGACCCTCGCCCCCGACCGGGCCGACACGTTCCGCGCGAACACCGCCGCGTTCACCACGGAGCTCGAGGGGCTGGAGAAGGCCGAGGCCGACCTGAAGAGCGAGCGTGCCGGCACCGGCGTCGCCATCACCGAACCCGTCCCGCTCTACCTGCTCGACGCGGCGGGTCTGGTCGACCGCACGCCGGAGGCGTTCAGCGAGGCGGTCGAGGAGGGCAGCGACGTGCCCCCGGCCGTGCTGCAGGAGACCCTCGCGCTGTTCAGCGAGAAGAAGGTCGGCCTGCTCGCGTACAACGAGCAGACGACGGGCCCGCAGACCGAGGCCGTGCTGAGGGCGGCGCAGGAGAACGCGATCCCGGTCGTCGCCGTGACCGAGACCCTCCCGGCCGGCCAGGACTACGTCGGCTGGATGCAGGGCAACCTCGACGCCGTCTCCACCGCCCTGCGGGGATGATGAGCTCCGTGACGACCGCGGCGGAGCAGCGCCGCGCCCCGGGGACGACCGCCCCCGTGCTGTCGATCCGCGACGCCGCCCTCGGCTACGGCGACCGGCTGCTCTGGTCGGGCCTCGACCTCGACGTCGTCCCCGGCCAGTTCGTGGCGGTCCTCGGGCCGAACGGCTCGGGCAAGACGAGCCTGCTGCGCGCGATCCTCGGCACCCAGCCGCTCACCGACGGCACCATCGAGATCCTCGGCGAACCCGTCCGGCGCGGCCACCGTTCGGTCGGCTACGTCCCCCAGCAGCACCTGGCCGACCGCGGCACCCCGCTGCGAGCCCGGGACTTCCTCGCGCTCGGCATCGACGGCGACCGCTTCGGCCTGCCGCTGCCCAGCGCGTCGCGCCGGCGCCGCGTCGACGCGATGCTCGACACCGTCGACGCACGGCGCTTCGGCCGTACGCGGATCGGCAGCCTGTCGGGCGGCGAGCAGCAGCGGCTGCGCATCGGCCAGGCCCTCATCGGCGACTCGTCGCTGCTGCTCTGCGACGAGCCGCTGATCTCGCTCGACCTGCACCAGCAGCGCGCCGTGAGCGACCTGATCGACGCCAGCCGACGTGATCAGGACCGAGCCGTCCTCATGATCACCCACGACGTGAACCCGGTGCTCGACATGGTCGACACCGTCGTCTACCTCGCCAACGGGCACGCCCTCGTCGGCACGGTCGACGACGTGTTCACCTCCGAGGTGCTGAGCGACCTCTACGCCACCCCCGTCGAGGTCGTCCGCGCCCGTGGGCGGATCATCGTCGTCGGCCTGCCCGACCACGCCCACGAGGGTCACGAGCACGCGCCCCACCACGACGGGACCGACCACTGATGCACGCCACGCTCGCGGACCTGTGGTCGCAGCTCTTCCAGTTCCAGGACTACGGCGAGCTGCTCGCCCTCGTGAAGAACTCGATCATCGCGGGGGCGGTCCTCGGCCTGACCGGAGGCCTGGTCGGCGTCTTCGTCATGGCGCGCGACCTGGCCTTCGCGGTGCACGCCATCAGCGAGCTGAGCTTCGCGGGAGCGGCCGCCGGCCTGCTCCTCGGGCTCGGCGTCGTCGAGGGTTCGCTGGCGGGCTCGCTCGCCGCGGCCCTGCTCATCGGGATCCTCGGCAGCCGCGCGCGCAACCGGAACTCGATCATCGCCGTCCTCATGCCCTTCGGGCTCGGCCTGGGCATCCTGTGCCTGTCGCTCTACTCGGGCCGGGCGGCCAACAAGTTCGGCCTGCTCACGGGCCAGATCGTCGCCGTCGACAACCCGCGGCTGACGGCGCTGCTGATCATCTGCGCGGTCGTCGTCGTCTCCCTGCTGCTGCTGTGGCGACCGCTGATGTTCGTGAGCATCGACGCGGCTGTCGCCGAGGCGCGCGGGGTGCCGGCGGTGGCGCTGTCGATCGGCTTCATGGTGCTGCTCGGCCTGGCCGTGGCGGTGTCCGTGCAGATCGTCGGCTCGCTGCTGGTGCTCTCCGTGCTCGTCACCCCGGCCGCCGCCGCGCTCCGGCTGTCCGCCTCGCCGGTGCTGGTGCCGGTCCTCTCGTGCGCCTTCGCGGTCGTGTCGATGGTCGGCGGGATCATGCTGGCCCTGGGCGGGTCGATCCCGATCAGCCCGTACGTGACCACGCTGTCGTTCCTGATCTACGTCGTCTGCCGGGTCGTCGGCGGCCTCCGGGAGCGCCGGTCCCCCCGCGCACCCCGCTTCGCGACGGAGGCGGCGAGCTGATGGCGAGGGCTCCGCAGCGCAACACGCGGCAGCGGGCCGCCGTCGGCGGGCTGCTCGAGCGCACCCCCGGGTTCCGCACCGCGAGCCAGATCCACGACGACCTGCGCCACGCCGGCGAGGACATCGGGCTGACCACGGTCTACCGGACCCTGCAGCTGATGACCGAGGCCGGCCAGCTCGACGCGATCCGCACCGACGACGGCGAGACCGCCTACCGACGCTGCTCCACCGGGCACCACCACCACCTGGTGTGCCGGGGCTGCGGCCGTACGGTCGAGGTCGAGGGCCCGGCGATCGAGAGCTGGACCGACGCGGTGGCGGCCGAGCACGGCTTCACCGCCGTGCAGCACCACGTGGAGATCTTCGGCCTCTGCGGGGAGTGCGCAGGCTCTCGGTCCTCGCTCCGCTCGGACGCGGATCCTGCGGTGGTCCGGTAGAGACCACCGCCGCTCGCGATTCCTACACACCACCGCGGACGAAGCCGAGGTGCGAACGGCTCGGCGTCGGGCCGCGCTGGCCCTGGTAGCGCGAGCCGTAGACGGCCGAGCCGTACGGGTGCTCGGCCGGCGACGTGAGCCGGAAGAAGCAGAGCTGACCGATCTTCATGCCCGGCCAGAGCTTGATCGGCAGGGTGGCGACGTTCGAGAGCTCGAGGGTGACGTGGCCGGAGAAGCCCGGGTCGATGAACCCCGCGGTCGCGTGCGTGAGCAGCCCGAGCCGGCCCAGCGAGGACTTCCCCTCGACGCGCGCCGCCACGTCGTCGGGCAGCGACACGACCTCGTAGATCGAGCCCAGCGCGAACTCGCCCGGGTGCAGGATGAACGGCTCCTCGGGCTCCACCTCGACCGAGCGGGTCAGCTCCGGCTGCTCCTCGGCGGGGTCGATGTGCGGGTAGCGGTGGTTCTCGAACACGCGGAAGTAGCGGTCCAGCCGGACGTCGATGCTCGACGGCTGCACGAGCCCGGGGTCGTACGGGTCGAGCGCGATGCGTCCGGCCTCCACCGAGGCGCGGATGTCGCGGTCCGAGAGCAGCATGGCGTGACCCTATCCGGCCGGGCCGGACCCGCGCCCTGCTCGCCCGGGCTCAGCCCTCGCGGCGGATGCGCACCCAGTGGTCGCCGATGGAGACCACCGAACCCTCGCCGACCGAGACCGCGTGGAAGGGCCCGGCCTTCTGCGCCGGGCGCCCCGGCGGCGTGATGGTCGAGCCGTTGGTGGAGCCGCGGTCGACCACGAACAGCCCGGCGTCGTCGACGCCGAGCGCGAGGTGCGTCTTGGAGACGGTGCGCGACTCGTCCGAGAGCTTGATCAGCTGGGCGTCGTCCTCGCCCTCGGCGGGCTGCGGGTTGCGACCCAGGAGGACGAGGCCGCGGACGTCGATCACCCGGCCGTCGTCGAGCTCGGCCACCCAGCCGTCGAGGATCGTCCGGTGGGCGCCGTTCGTCCGGGCCGGGCCGGCCGACGCGGGCGGCTCGCCGGCCAGCGGAGCCAGCTCGGGACCCACGGCCGGGTCGCCGGCGACCGACGCCGTGACCGGAGCGACCCCGACGGCGGGCGCGGGCCGCGCGGACTCGTCGTCGGCGGGCGCAGCGCCGGGCCTGCGGGCAGGCGGGCGAGCGGCAGCGTCCGGTCGCGCCGTGGAGCGGGGCGGGGCCAGCGGGCGGGCGACGATGACGACGGCCCCGGCCGCGCGGTCGTGCCAGCCCTGGCGCCGCGGGCTCGTGAGCACCGACACCAGCAGGAGCAGCAGCCCGATCCCGGTCGCGGCGAGCACCGTCCAGACGAACCAGCGCAGCAGCACCCGCCCCCAGCCGACCGGCCGGCCGTCGAAGAAGCCGACGAGCTGGATCTTGAGGAGCTTCATGCCCGGCGTCGCCGCCCGCACCGCGAGCTGGCGCCAGCACAGGACGCCCCAGGCCAGGGCGACGACGCCGAGCACGACCGCGAGGACCGGCGAACCGCCCCGGGTCGTGCCGACGACGAGCCCGGCCGCGGCGGGCACGAGGGAGTCGACGACGTACGCCAGCAGGCGCCGGCCCAGCGGGCCGACGAGCACACCGGGCGGCAGGCCCGTGTCCCGGGCCGGCGCGTGTGGTCCTGCCGTGGTCATGGTTGCTCCTCGGCGACCGCTCGAGCCGCGTGCTGCGTCTGCCGCGCTGGAGGGTCCGGCGCGATCACGTGGGGGGCGGGCCTCACGTTACTGGGGAAAGTCGATCAGCACCGTGATTCCGTCGGCCAGCTCCAGAGCCGTGCCGAGCGCGACGACCGCGCTCTCCCCCGGGTCCATCACCCGCGACGCCCCGTCGGGCGCGACGAGGACGGTGCCGTTCGTCGAGTGCAGGTCGGTGACGACGACGTCCCAGCCGCTGGCCGAGACCTCCAGGTGGGTGCGGCTGATGTCGTGGCTGGGGCTGGTCACCGTCAGCAGCTCCGGGTCCTCGACCCGCGCCCGGTCGCGGGCCGGCGCGCGCCCGACCAGCACCGAGCCGACGAGCTCGGCCGCCGACCCGTTGCTCGCGCGCAGGATCGCCAGGACCGGGGCCGGCGCGACGTGCGGCGACTGGTCCGCGACGAGCGCGTCGCAGACCCGGCAGCGCCGGGAGCCGGGCGGGTTCGGGTGCCCCCACGCGCACGAGACGGCCGCCAGGGTCGGGCCCTCCTTCACCCCGGGGGGCGGTGGAGCGGCGACCGCGGCCACGAGCGGCGGCGGGATCGGTACCCAGCGGGTCTCGGCGTTCTCGTGCTCGGAGCGCAGCTCGCCCGTCGGCTCGCCGAGCAGCTCGTCCTCGTCGAACAGCTCGGTCTGCTCGGGGGCGTCGACGGGACGCGTCACCGCGTCGTCGAGCGCCGCGGGCGGCTCGGCCGGATCGTCCACGGCAGGACCGCCGGGGTGCGGCTCGTCGAGCAGGGCGTCGGTCAGCACGGCGTCGTCGGTCTGCGGCGAGGTGGGTACGGCCTCGTCGGTCGCGTCGAGGAACACCGCCGAGACCCCGACCGCCCCGACGACGAGCGGCAGCGGGAAGGTCCCCTCCGGCTTCGCGGCGGACAGCTCGACCCGGACCTGCCGCAGCGACCCGAGGCCGGTCTCCACCCAGGTCTGCACGCCCTCGCCGGTGACGACGACGTCGCCGCTCTCCGCGTCGACCACGGTGACGGCGCCGCGGACCAGCGAGCGCATGCCCTCCGACGTCCAGAAGAACGCGGCGAAGCTGGGCATGGTGTCGATCCGGTACCAGGCGAGCCGGGCCGCGAGGTCGCCGATCGAGTCGGCGGAGACCACCTCGTCCCAGAGCGTCTCGACGAGGTCGGACCACGACGGGTCGGCGGGTTCGAGGACCACCGCGGCGGACGGGCCGCAGAGCAGCAGCCAGGATCCCGGCGTGTAGGTGGCGCGCCAGCGCCCCAGCTCGCTCATCCGGCCTCCTCCGCGCGGCGCCCGTCCGGCCCCGACCGGTGGGCATCGTAGTCGGGGGCCCCGTAACGTCCGTGGTCGTGAGTGAACGTGCCCTGTCCTTCGGCGGCGCGGCCGGCGCCTACGAACGGCACCGGCTCGGCTACCCCGACGCGGTCGCCGACCTGACCCTGGCGTACGCGGGCCGGCCGGTCGCCCGCGCCGTCGAGGTGGGTGCCGGGACCGGGAAGGCCACCCGGCTCTTCGCCGGGCGGGGCCTGTCCGTGACCGCGGTGGAGCCCGACCCGGCCATGGCCGCGGTGCTCAGGCGCACCACGGCGGGGCTCGACGTGGAGGTCGTGCTGGCGACGCTCGAGTCGTACGCCCCGCCGGCCGAGCCGTACGACCTCCTGCTCTCCGCCTCGGCCTGGCACTGGACCGACCCGGCGCAGCGCTGGGACCGGACCGCGGCGCTGCTGCGACCGGGCGGGACGGTGGCGCTGTTCGGGAGCGCGTGGGCGGGCTCGCGGCTGGTCGACCCGGAGCTGCAGGACGCGCTCGCCGCGCTGCGGCGCGAGGTGATCGTCGACGAGATCCGGCTCACCGAGCGTCAAGGGCCCTCGGGCACCTGGTGGCCCGGCTCCGAGCTCGAGGAGGACCTGCGCTTCGTCGACGTGCAGGAGCACGACGTCAGGCGGGTCGTGCAGCGCAGCCGGGCCGAGCACCTCGCGGTGCTCGCGACGGTCTCGGCCTACCTCGTGCTGCCGGCTGCCGCGCGGGACGGTCTGCTCGCGCGCATCGGCGCCGTGCTGCCCGACGAGGTCGAGGTGGACGCGACCGTACGGCTGCACCTGGCGCGGCGCGTCTGAGCCCGGCCGGCGCGTGGGTCAGGCGGAGACGGCGAGCGGCGCGGCGGCGGCCTCGGTCACGGCGTTGAACTCGCGCTTGGTCGCCTGCCACAGGTCCTCGGTCGCGCCCGGACGCCAGTAGCCCGACATCGAGACGCACGACCGCTCGACGCACCGCTCCGCGCAGAGGAAGCGACGCAGGTCGCGGACCATGTAGGCGTTGCCGTGCACGAAGATGCTCAGGCAGCCCTGCGGCAGCCGGGCCGCGCGGACCGTCTCGGCGAGCGCCTCGCCGTGCGACCGGTCGCCGCGGACGACCCAGGTGACGACCAGGCCGTCGGGACCGGGGACGGGCTGACGGCAGTCCTCCTCCTCGATCTCCACGAAGACGTGCGCCCGGGCCGAGCGGTCGAGCCGCTCGAGGCTGGACGCGATGGCGGGCAGGGCCGCCTCGTCGCCGATCAGCAGGTGGGCGTCGGCCGCGGCGTCAGGGGTGAACGCGCCGCCCGGACCGTAGAAGCCGATCTCGGCGCCGGGCTGCACGCGACGGGCCCAGGGGCCGGCCAGACCCTCGTCGCCATGGACGACGAAGTCGACGGCCATGACGTTGGTGGCCTCGTCGTAGCTGCGGACGGTGTAGGTCCGGGTGACCGGCCAGTGCTCGGGCGCCTGCTCCTCGCGCACCTGCTCCGGGTCGAAGGGCCACGCGTACGGGGCGCCCGCCGGGGCGAACAGCATCTTGATGTAGTGGTCGGTGTAGGGCCGGTCGCGCATGACGACGAGGTCGGGGCCGGTGAAGAGCACGCGGACCATCGACGGGCTGAGCCACTCCGTCGACACGACGGTCGCGCGGCGGGCCACGCGCTTGCGCTGCGGGCGCGGGGCGACGTCACCGCCGACTGCTGAACCGGGCTTCATGAATGTAAGGCTAACCTAACTCGCTCGAGGCCGCAGCATGACGTGGGCCACAGGGGTGACCCCCGGGACCGCCACGGGCTGCGGTCGCGGGACCACCGGAGAGGTGCGCGGTCGACGAGGTGTTCGGAGCCGCGAGACTGGGCGGATGCCCACCCCCGACGGCGTCGACCGCCTCCTGCTCGCCGAGGCCGAGGCGTACGCCGGCCGCCCGACCGTGGTGCTCGACGACACCACCGGCTCGCTGGTCGACGGCCTGCCCGACGTGACCGGGTGGTGGTCCGACTCGCTCCTCGACGAGCGGTCGGTCGGCGCCGCCACCGGACGCGAGGCGAGCGGCTGGCCCGACGCCGGGCTGCTGACCGGCGCCCGGCTCGTCGTCGCCCGGCTGCCCAAGGGCCTCGCGGCGCTCGACGAGCTCGCGGCGGCGGTGGCGGCGTACGCGGAGCCCGACGTCGTGCTGCTCGCCGGCGGCCTGGTCCGCCACCTCAGCCGCGGGATGAACGACGTGCTCGGGAGCCACTTCGACGAGGTGCGGGCGTCGCTGGGGCGGTTCAAGGCGCGGGCGCTGGTGGCGGGTGGGCCGCGCCCGGGTTCGGCGTCGGCGTGGCCGGCGAGCGAGCACCACGACGACCTGGACCTGACGGTCGTGGCGCACGGCGGGGTGTTCGCGGGCACGGGCGTCGACGTCGGGACCCGCGTCCTGCTGGACCGGCTCGACCGGCTCCCCGGCGACGCGACGTCGGTGGTCGACCTGGGTTCGGGCAACGGCGTGCTCGCTGCCGCGGTCGCGCGGGCCCTGCCGTCCGCGCGCGTACGGGCCGTGGACGTGTCGGCGGCGGCGGTGCGCTCCACAGCGGCCACGGCCGCGGCGAACGGCGTGGGCGACCGGGTCGAGGCCGTCCGGGTCGACGGGTTCGCCGGGGTCGACGAGGGTTCGGTGGACCTCGTGGTCTGCAACCCGCCGTTCCACCGGGGCACGGCCGTGGACCGCGAGACGGCGCCGCGGCTGTTCGCGGGGGCGGCGCAGGCCCTGCGCCCGGGCGGTGAGCTGTGGACGGTCTGGAACAGCCACCTGCCCTACCTGCCGATCCTCCGGAACCGGGTCGGCTCGACCCAGGTCGTCGTGCAGACGCCGCGGTTCACGGTGACGCGTTCGACGAGATCTCGACACTCGATCGGCGTGTGACGAGCCGTTGAGCGTGGCTTCACGGCCGGGGGCGGATCGAGTGTCGAGATCCCGTCGGCAACCCGGTGGTCAGGGCGCGACGAGCGGCGGGTGCAGGTCGGCGACGCGGAGCAGCCGGCGGCGGGCGACGGTCAGGACCGTGAGGACCAGCGCGCCGACCGCGACGGCGGCGAGCACCGCGACGTCGCGCGCCAGGTGCGCCGTCAGGCCGCCCGTGATCGCCACCCGGAACGCGTCGATCAGATAGGTCATCGGCAGGAACGGGTGGAGCGCGGCGAAGAAGCCCGGCAGGATCGCCGCCGGGTAGGTCCCGCCCGCCGCGGAGAGCTGCAGGATCAGCGTCACCAGCAGCAGGCTCGCCCCGACCGTGCCCAGCGCGGTCCGCGCCAGGTGCGCCACCGCGGAGAAGGCGACCGCTCCGAGCGTGACGACCCCGACCACGAGGGCGGGGTGCACCGGGTCGAGCCCGAGGGTCGCCCACACCACGCCGAGCATCAGCCAGCCGGCGACGACCGCGACGGCCCCGACCGGTGCCCACCCGGCCAGCCCGAGCCGTACGGCGCTCGCCCGCCCGGCCAGCGCCCGACCCGAGATCGGGCGCAGGACCAGGAAGGCGGAGATGCCGAACACCCACAGGGCGATCGAGAAGAACAGCGGCGCCAGCCCGCGGCCGTAGGAGGTGGCCGGGTTGTCGATCGTCATGGAGACGTCGGCGGGCGAGGAGAGCACCTGGACGGCGCGGTCCTGCTCGTCGGCCGTCGGCGTGGGGATCCGGTCCGTGCCGCGCTGCAGCTGCGTGGCCAGCGTCTTCGAGCCGGCGGCGAGCTTCCCGAGCCCGCCGTGCAGGTCGTCGGTGCCGGCGGACAGGTCGTGCAGGCCGGACGCGAGCGTGGCGCTGCCGCCCGCGAGCTGGTCCGCCCCGGTCGAGGCCGTGCCGAGGCCCGCGTCGAGCGTGCGGGCGCCCGACTCGGCGGTGCCCAGGCCGGCGTTCAGCGTCCTGGCGCCGGACGCGACGTCGTGGGCGCCGTCGTCCAGCCGGTCGAGGTCGCGGCTGGCCTGCTTCGCCCGGGCCGCGAGGTCGCCGGTCGACTGCACCAGCGCGTTGACGCGGTGCACCGTCGCCGCGCCCTCCTTGACCTCTCCCGCGATGTCGTCGGCCCGGCCCGAGGCCGCCTCGACGCGCTGCTGGGCGCGCCGGAACGCCGGGTCGTCGGCCAGGGCGGGGTTGTCGCGGGCGAGCGAGTCGAGGGCGGTGCCGACGGTCGCGAGGTCGCTGCTGATCGAGCCGGTGCTCCCCGCCGCGGTCTGCGCGAGGTCGTCGAGCCGGGCCGCCGCGTCCTTGGTCTGCGCCTCGACCTCCGGCAGGTCGCGCGCCGCGGTCGTCAGCACGGGCTGGACCTGGTCGTTCAGCCGCTGGGTGCCGTCGGCGACCTGACGCGCGCCGTCGGCGAGGTCGCCGGCGCCGCTGTGCAGGCGGTCGATCCCGGTGACGAGGTCACCGGAACCCGCCTTCGCCGCCGTCAGCCCGCCCGCCAGCCGGGTGGCGCCGGCGTGCAGGTCGTCCGCCCCGCTCGCGGCGCTGCTCGCACCGTCGACCAGCCGGTCCGACCCCTTCTCGGCCGACACCGTGCCGTCGTGCAGCTTCGCCGCCCCGTCGGTGGCGTCGCTCAACCCGCTGCGGATGGTGGCGAGGTTCGCGAACACCGCGTCGAAGTAGCTCTCGCTGGCCGACTCGTCGACCGAGCGCGCGACCGCGTTCTGCGCGCTGTTGGTGATGCTCCCGATGACGAACCCGTTCGCGTCGTTGCGCCGCAGCATGATCTGCGCGCGCTCGGGGTCGTCGCCCTGGCCGCTGACGAGATCCGCGGAGAAGTCGGGCGGCACGGTGATGGCCAGGTAGTAGTCGCCCTCCGCCAGCCCGCGGTCCGCCTCGGCGGCGGTCACGTCGCGGTAGTCGAACGTCTGCTGGGCGTGCAGGCCCGCCACGAAGTCGTCGCCGGCGTGGACGGCCGTCGTGCCGTACGTCGTGCCCGTGTCCTGGTTGACCACGGCCACGGGGAGCCGGTCGAGGCGTCCGTACGGGTCCCAGTTCGCGGCGAGGTAGATGGCGCCGTAGAGGAGCGGCACGATCAGCACGAACACCAGGGCCAGCTTCGGCAGCCGGCCGCGGAAGCGGAGCAGCTCGAAGCGACCGAGGAGCGGGAGCCGGGGCGTACGAGTCGTCGGGCGTCGGGTCGGGCGGGGCATCAGCGGACTTCCGTGGGCGGGGCGAGGGTGACGAGCAGGGCGTCGGCGGGGACCGGGGCGGACTCCGTGGTGCTGGCCAGGACGGCGGGGCCGTCGGCTGCGACCCGCGCGAGGCCGTCGAGCAGCCGGCGCTGGTCGTCGAGCGAGAGGTCGGCGTCGACGTCGTCGAGCACGACGAGGTCGGCCGGGCGGACGAGGGCGAGCGCGACGGCGAGGGCCGCCTGCTCGTAGGCGGTCAGCCGCTCGACCGCGACGTGGCGGTCGAGGCGGACCTCGAGCAGCTCCTCGGCCGCGGCGAACGCGGACGCGGCGAGGGCCGTACGGACGCCGTCGAGCAGGGCGCGCTCGGCGACCGACTGGCCCACGGTCAGGCGCGGTTCCGGGGCGACGAAGGTCCCGGCGCGGGCGACCGACGTCGCCTGCTGCAGGGCCCGGAGGTCGCGGCGGGTCCGGACGTGACGGCTGTGGACGAGCAGGCCGGTCGTGCCGCGCATCCGGCCGCAGAGGGCGAGCAGCAGGCTCGAACGGCCGCTGCCCGACGGGCCGACGAGGACGGTGAGCCGGCCGGCAGGCAGGTCGAGCGAGACGTCGGTGAAGACCGGGCCCTCGGGCCCGACCAGGGAGAGGTGGCGGGCGGCGACGGCGGCGGCGGACGCGGTCACGCGAGGATCCCGGCGAGCACGTGGGCGAAGAGCCCCTCGACCAGGGGCGTCGGCATCGCCTCGGGAGCGGCCGTCCGCTCGACCGAGAGCCCGTGGACGCAGGTGTGCAGCAGGGTGGCGGCGACCTCGAGGTCGAGGCCCGGCCGGAGCGCGACCTGCTCGCCCGTGCGGCGCAGCTCGTCGACCAGCTGCGCCCGCTGGGTGAGGCGGATCTCGGCGTAGAGGGCGCGGAGGTCGGGCTCGTGGGTGACGACGTTCCGGAACTCGCCCAGCAGGGCCGGCCACCGCTCGCCGAGCACGGCGTCGTCGGCCAGGGCGTGGGCCATCGCCTGGGTGGGCGCGACGTCGGGCTGCGCCGCCGCAGCGGCGAGGGCCTGGGCGAACGCCCCGACCACGGCCTCGGCGAAGTACGCCTGCATGGCGGCCGCGAAGAGCTCGGGCTTGCCGCCGAAGTTCGAGTAGACCGCGCCCTTGGTGAAGCCGGCCCGGGCGGCGACCTGGGCGACCGAGGTCGCGGCGTAGCCCCGCTCGACGAACTCCGCGCCCGCCGCGGCGACGATCTGCTCCCGGACGTCGGCCCGCAGGGGCCGTACGCGTGCGCTGGTGGTCATGGTGCCTCCCTCTCGATACCAAGAGTATCGAGAAGGTGGAGTTTCAGTACCGCTGGTATCGGGTGACGTCCGGCACGTTCCGGACGGCGGCGCGAGGTCGGTTGCCGCGCGATCCGGACACGAGACGGCGCGGCCACCTCCCGCTCGTCAGCCGGTCAGCCGGAGAACAGCGACGCGTACGCGTTGAGCGCGGGCTGGCCACCGAGGTGCGCGTAGAGGACGGTCGAGTCCCGACCGATCTCGCCGCTCGTGACGAGGTCGACGAGCCCGGCCATCGACTTCCCCTCGTACACGGGATCGATGATCATGGCCTCGAGGCGCCCGCTGAGCTTGATCGCCTCGAGCGTCGAGTCGACCGGGACGCCGTACTCGTCGCCGGCCCAGCCCTCGAGGACCGTGATCTCGTCGTCCCGCAGCGCGCGCTCGAGCCCGATCAGCTCCGCGGTGTGGCGGGCGATGCGCCCGACCTGGTCGCGGGTCTTGTCGAGCGTCGCCGACGCGTCGATCCCGACCACCCGGCGCGGGCGGCCACCGGCGTCCTCCAGCGCAGCGAACCCGGCGATCATGCCCGCGTGCGTCGAGCCGGTCACCGTGCAGACGACGATCGTGTCGAAGAAGACGTCGAGCTCACGTTCCTGCTGCTCGACCTCGTCCGCCCAGCCCGCGAACCCCAGCCCGCCGAGCGGGTGCTCCGAGGCGCCGGCGGGGATGCCGTACGGGGTCCCGCCCGCCTCCTCGACCTCGCGCAGCGCGTCGGTCCACGACTGCCGGATGCCGATGTCGAAGCCCGCGGGGTCGAGCCGCGAGTCGGCACCCATGACGCGCGAGAGCAGCAGGTTGCCGACGTCGGTGTAGCCCGGCTCGTCCCAGTTCACCCAGTGCTCCTGCACGAGGCGGCACCCCAGCCCGAGGTGCGCGGCGACCGCGGCGACCTGGCGGGTGTGGTTGGACTGGTAGCCGCCGATCGAGACCAGCGTGTCCGCGCCGGAGGCGAGCACGTCGGGGACGATGTACTCGAGCTTGCGGGTCTTGTTGCCGCCGTACGCGAGCCCGCTGCTGCAGTCCTCCCGCTTGGCCCAGACCTGCGCCCCGCCGAGGTGCGCGGTCAGCCGCCGCAGCGGGTGGACCGGGCTCGGCCCGAAGGTCAGCGGGTAGCGCGCGAAGTCGGCGAGGCTCATACGCCGAACTCTGCCAGCCCGCGCGCCCTGGCCCCCTCGTCCAGCGCCCCAGCCCCAGCCCCAGCTGCCCCAGCCCCAGCCCCAGCCCCAGCCCCAGCCCGAGGTTTTTCACGTTCACGTGAAAAACCCGCGCTGCCCACACCAGATCTGGTGGGGGCAGCGCGGGAGTTTCACGTGAACGTGAAAAACCGACAGGGAGACGGCACCGGCCTCAGAGGTCGAGCTTCGTGACCTCGCCGCCGTCGTACGCCTCACCGGTGGCCTTGGACTTCACGAAGCTGAAGACCGAGGCGACGCGGCCGCCGGGGGTGTCCCAGTACTCCGCGGAGTCGCTGTCGACGTAGATCAGGGCGACGCTCGCGTCCTCGGGGCCCTGCGGGAGCCAGGCCTCGGCGCCCGCGTTCCAGAGCTGCTTCTTCTTCGCGACGTCGTCGACGATGCTCGCGGTCCCGGCGATCGAGACCCAGACGCTGCTGGAGCTGAGGGCGACGCCGACGTGCGGGTTCGCGGCGATGTTGCGGACGATGTTCGACTCGCGCTCGGTGAAGAAGTAGAGCGAGCCGTCGGCCTGCACCTCCTGCTGCGCCATCGGGCGGGCGGCGAAGGAGCCGTCCCCCTCGACGGTGGTGAGCATGGCGATCTTGATGTCCTTGGTCAGGTCGACCAGCTTGGCGATCTCTTCCGGGGTGGCCATGGTGGCGTCCTCTCGTGGGGCGGATGTCTCGCCCCGACCGTACCCACGCCCGCCGCCGGCACCGGGGCGCGGAGGGTGTCGGCGCTAGCCTCCGGCCATGCGACTCCTGGTGCTCGGCGGCGGCGGGTTCCTCGGCTACCACGTGGTCGCGGCGGCGCTCGACGCCGGGCACGCCGTGACCGTCCTCAGCCGCTCGGGGCACGCGCCGGTCGAGGGCGTGGACGTCGTCACGGGCGACCGCAAGGGCGACCTCTCAGGCCTGCGCGGGCGCGACTGGGACGCGGTGTTCGACACCTTCGACGACACCGACGACGGCGCCCCGGCGATCGCGGAGACGGCGGCGTTGCTCGCCGGGTCGGTCGGGACGTACGGCTACGTCTCGGGCATGAGCGTGTACGCGCCGACCGGACCCGACGTCCCCGACGAGACCGCTCCCGTCCGCACCCCCGGTCTCGAGACCGACCGGCTCCAGGAACGTTCCGTGGCCAAGCTGGCGGGCGAGGCGGCGGTGCGTGCGCGCTTCGGCGAGCACGCGTTCTTCCCCCGCGTCGGGATCATGGTCGGGCCGCGCTCGACGCGCTGCACCTACTGGCCCGTACGGCTCGCCGGCGCGCTCGACGGCTCGCTCGCTCCTACCGTCCTCGTGCCCGGCGACCTGGACCGAGCAGTGCAGTACTCCGACGCCCGCTCGATCGCCGCCTGGTCGGTGCGGATGCTCGCCGAGGGCCGCGGCGGCACGTACAACTGCGTCGGACCGGGTCGACCGGACACGCTGCGGGAGGTGCTCGACGCCTGCGTGGTCGCCGCGGGCGGGGGTTCGCTCACCGACCTCGACACGGTCGTCGCGCCGGAGGACCTGATGCGCCGCAGGCTGCTCGGGATCGACGAGGAGGAGCGGCCGCTCTGGTTCCCCGAGGACCAGATCCCGCAGCTGGCCATCGACTCGTCGAAGGCCCTCGCAGCCGGACTGACCTTCTCGACGCCGCTCCAGCTCGCGACGGACACGTTGGCCTGGGCCCGCGAGGTGGGAGAGTCCGCGCTCACGGACGGCGCGTTCGCAGCCCTCGAACCTGACCTGGTCACGCTCGTCCGCCGGTCCTGAACCGGACCGGACGGCGCCCGCTCAGTCCTCGCGGACGATGAACAGGCGGTAGATCCGGGCGTCGAGCGACGTCGGTGACCTCGGGGTGATGTCGGTCGCGACCCGGGCGTCGTAGTAGTCGACGCAGGACGAGACGACGCGGTAGCCCTGGCGGTCGAGGTACTCGAAGACCGCCGGCCAGCCGACCAGCTCGCCGTGGTCCGGCACCTGGCACAGCCAGAGGTTGCGGTTCAGGTCGAAGCCGACGATGAGCATCCCGTTGTGCGCCACGACGCCAGTGTCGCCCTCGCTCCCGCCCGGCTACGCGCGTCCCGCGCCCGAGGCCCCGGGGTCGTCGGGGGCGGGCCGGTCGTTCAGGTGGGCGACGAGGGGCGCGGGTTCGTCCTCGGCACCGGTCTTGCGGCGACGCCACGGACGCCACCCCCTCCGCGCCGGGCCACCCCCGTCGCGGGCGAGGACCAGCAGCTCGGCGATCGAGAGCACCTTCGTGCGCGAACGGCGCCGACGCAGCCCGCCGACGAGCTGGCGCTGGCAGCCCGGGTTCACGGTGACGAGGTAGTCGAGGTCGAGCGCCTCGATCGCGTCGAGCTTGGGCGCGAGCACCCGGCGGCTGTCGCGCGGGCGGAGCAGCGAGTACGACCCCGCCGAACCGCAGCACGAGGCCGCGCCGGGCACCTCGACGTAGTCGGCGACCCGGGCCAGCAGCGCGCGCGGCTCCTGCCAGACCCCGAGCCCGTTGCGCAGGTGGCAGGAGTCCTGCATCCCGACCCGGGCCCGGCGGCCGTCCACGCGGACCTCGCCCGCGTCCTCCTCCGACGGGTGCCGCGCGACGTAGGCCGACAGCTCCTGCACGCGGTCGCCGAGCACCTGCGCCAGGTGTCCCGCGCAGCCGCCGGCCGTGGTGACGATCGTGCCGGGCAGCCGCTCCCCCAACGCCTCGGCGAGCGCGTCCCCCGTGGCGCTGTCGCCGTTGTGCGCGTGCAGCGCGCCGCAGCAGCCCTGGTCGGCCGGGCACTCCAGCTCCGGCCGCAGCGCGAGCGCGGCCCGACTGACCTCCGGGAACAGGCCGCGCTCGAAGCAGCCGAGCATCAGGCTGGCCCGCTCGGGAGCGGGAGCGTCCGACGGCCCCGTACGGGCGTGCGGCACGAGGCGTCCGACCGTCTCGACGAGCCTCGGGTGCGACACCGCCTCCCGCAGCCCCGCGGCGACGGGCGGTGCGTGGACACCGCGCCACTGGTGGTCGCGCCAGTGCTCGAGCAGCTGGCCGTACTGCACCCCGGCCGGGCAGACCGGCTCGCACGCCCGGCAGCCCAGGCAGAAGGACGCCTCGTGCTGCAGCGTCGGGTCGTCCTCGTCGAGCTCGCCGGTCTCCAGCATCCGCATCAGCCCGATCCGGCCGCGCGGGGAGGACTTCTCCTCCTTGGTCAGCGCGTACGTCGGGCACGCCGGCAGGCAGAAGCCGCACGAGATGCAGCGGTCGAGCAGCTCGGCCGGGAAGATGCCGCGGCCCTCGGGCGCGGGTTCGGCAGCTGCGTCGGCCGGTGCGTCGGCCGGCTCGCCGGACGGGTCGCTCACGAACCGAGCTTGCCCGGGTTGAGGATCCCGGCGGGGTCGAAGGCGGTCTTGATCCGGCGCAGCAGCGCGAGCTGGTCGTCGCCGAGCCGGGCGCGCAGGTACGGCAGCTTGGCCGCGCCGACGCCGTGCTCGCCGGTGATCGTGCCGCCGAGCTCGATCGCGGCACCGAAGATCTCAGCGAACGCCGCGTGCGTCCGCTCGACCGCCGCCTCGTCGTGCACGTCGAGGACGGCGGTCGGGTGCAGGTTGCCGTCGCCGGCGTGCCCGAACGTGCCGATCGTCAGCGTGTGGCGACGGGCCACGTCGCGGATCCGGTCGACCATCTCCGGCATCCGCGGACGCGGCACCGTGACGTCCTCGAGCACCAGCAGCGTGTCCACCCGGGAGAGCGCGGGCAGGGCGCAGCGCCGGGCGCTCAGCAGGGCCTCGGACTCGGCCACCTCGCGCGCCAGCGTCACCTCGGTCGCACCCTCGGCGTCGCACAGCTCGCCCATCCGGGCCAGGTTGCGCGCGACGACGTCCGGCTCGCCGTCGTCGCCGAACAGCAGCAGCGCGCCCGCGTCCCGCCGCAGGCCGAGGTGCGCGAAGTCCTCCACCGCTGCGATGCAGGTCGCGTCGAGGAACTCCAGCGTCGCCGGGACGACGCCCGCCCGCAGGATCGCGGTGACGGCCCGGCTCGCGGCCGCGAGGTCGGCGAAGTACGCGACCCCGGTGCTCGCCGTCTCCGGCATCGGCAGCAGCGCGAGGGTCACCTCGGTGATCACGCCGAGGGTGCCCTCCGACCCGGTCAGGAGCCGGGTGAGGTCGTAGCCGGCCACGTCCTTCCACAGCCGGCCGCCGGTCCGGATCACCTCGCCGGTCGGCAGGACGACCTCCAGCCCGAGGACGTAGTTGCGCGTCACGCCGTACTTCAGGCCGCGCAGCCCGCCGGCGCAGGTGGCCACGTTCCCGCCGACGGTGGAGACCGTGCGGCTGCCCGGGTCGGGCGCGAAGAGCAGGCCCTCCGCGGCCGCGGCCGTCGCGACCTCGGCCGTCGTCGCGCCGGCCTGGGCCACGACCAGCAGCTCGTCGCGGCTGACCTCGAGCACGCGGTCGAGCCGGGTCAGCACGAGGACCACCCCGCCCTGCAGCGCCACGGTGCCAGCGGCGAGGTTCGACCCGGCGCCGCGCGGGACCACCGGCACCCGGGCGGCCGTCGCCAGCCGCAGGACCTCGGCGACCTCGGCCGTGGACCCCGGGAAGACGACGGCGTCCGGCCGGGCGCTGAAGAGCGGTGTCGCGTCGTGGCTGAACGGCGCGACGTCACCGTCGGTCCAGCGGACGTGGTCGCGCCCGACGACGGCCGCGAGGTCGGCGACGAGCCCGCGCGGCGGCGCGGCCCGCAGACCGGCGAACAGCACCACGGCTCCTCCTCGTCGAGCGTCAGGACCACCATGCTGCACCGCCGGTCGCACCGGGACCACCGCCCTCGCCCCGCCGGCCGGCACGGCAGAGTGGGTCCCGTGATCTTCATCGTCGTCAGGTGGCCCGTCCGTCCCGAGCACGCGGACGACTGGCCCAGCATCGTCAGCGACTTCACCGAGGGCACCCGCGCCGAGCCCGGGAACCTCTTCTTCGACTGGTCGCGCAGCGTGGACGACCCGGACGAGTGGGTGCTGGTCGAGGGATTCCGCGACGGCGAGGCCGGGGCGGCGCACGTCGGCAGCGACCACTTCAAGGCCGCGGTCGACAAGCTGCCCGACTACGTCAGCGCCACGCCCAAGATCATCAGCGAGACGATCGACGCGACCGGCTGGAACGAGATGGGCGAGGTCCGGCCCCGCTCGTGACCGGTCGGTCCCATGATCGGCTGCTGCTGATCATGACCGCGGAGGTCGGGCCCGACCGTGCTCACCCGGGGTCGTCCGTCGGAGGAACGTGAGCACGGTCTGGCTCGAGGACCGGGTGTCGACTACTTGTCGCCCCAGCAGAGCTGCAGGCCCTCGGCGGTGTCGATGCTGTCCAGCCCGTCGACCTTCTTGTCGGTCACGAGCTTCACGCCGGTGTCGTAGAAGTCGAGACCGGGCGTGACGGCGGGCTTCTCGCCGCCGCGGGCGATCTTGGCGATCGCCTCGACGCCGAGCTGCGCCATCTTCAGCGGGTACTGCTGCGAGGTGGCGCCGATGACCCCCTTCTGCACGTTCTCCACGCCCTGGCAGCCGCCGTCGACCGAGGTGATCAGCACCCCGTCGGCCTTGCCCGCCGACTGGAGCGCCCCGTACGCGCCCAGCGCGCCCGGCTCGTTCAGCGTGTAGACGACGTTGATGTCGCTGTTCTTCGACAGGCAGGCCTCCATGGCCGACTTGCCACCGTCCTGGGCGCCCTGCGTCGGCTCGTTGCAGACGATCTCGTAGTCGCCGCCCTGGCCGCCGGATAGGTGCCGGTCGGGTCCTCGTCGCCGTTCTTGGTCTTGTCCTTCGTGTCGATGCCCATGCCGGTCAGGAAGCCCTGGTCGCGGTTGTAGTCGACCGAGATGATCTTGTCGTTGAAGGCGTCGAGCAGCGCGATCGTCGCCTTCTTGCCGCCGAGCTGTGCGGCGGTCCACCTGCCGATCGCCTCGCCGGCCGCGAAGTTGTCGGTCGCGAAGGTGATGTCGGCCGTGCTGGCCGGCTCCGGCGGGGTGTCGAGCGCGATGACGTAGAGGCCCTGCTTGCGGGCGTTGTCGAGAGCCGTGTTCACGCCGGGGCCGTTGACGGCGATCAGGATGCCCTGGTCGCCGCGGGCCACGGCGGCCTCGATGGCCTTGACCTGGCCGTCCTCGTCACCGTCGGCGGCACCGGCCGCGGTGGTGAGCTGCACGTTGTTCGTCGTGGCGGCCTGCTTGGCCCCGTTCTGCATGGCGATCCAGAAGGGGTTGACCGAGTCCTTGGTGATCAGGGTGACGGCGACGGGCTGGTCGCCGCCGCCGGCGCTGGAGCCGGCGTCCGGCGTCCCGCTCGAGCCGCCGCAGCCGGCGAGCGCGAGGACGGTGGTGGCAGCCAGGACCAGCGGTCCGAAGGTCGAGCGGGGAGACAGGCGTCGTCGCATGAGGTCCTCCTCGAAGTTTTGACGGCGTTATTACAGAAGGTCCGCTGCTTCTGTCCAACCGCTGACGTCACGATGGAGGACCCACCACGGAGGTGCCCATGGCGACGAGCGCGCCGCTGCCGTCCCGCCAGCCGGAAGAGCCCGAGCCGCACACCACCGCGGGGCTCGTCGAGCTGGCCCGCGGCCTGGTCAGGACCGACCGGCGGACGTTCCTCGGCATCACCGGAGCCCCCGGCCCGGGCAAGTCGACGCTCGCCGAGGCCGTCGTCGCCGCCCTGGGCGACGACGCGGTCCTCGTGAGCATGGACGGCTTCCACCTCCGCGACGACGAGCCCGCGCGCCTGGGCCGCCTCGAGCGCAAGGGTGCCATCGACACCTTCGACGTCGCCGGCTTCGCCCACCTGCTGCAACGGCTGAGCGACCGTACGGACGCCGTCGTCTACGTCCCCGTCTTCGACCGTGGCCTGGAGGAGTCGTCGCTCCGCGGTCGGGGTCCCGGCGCGCGTGCCCCTCGTCGTCGTCGAGGGCAACTACCTGCTGGCCGAGGGCGACGACTGGGCCAGGGTCCGTACGGTGCTGGACGCCTGCTGGTTCGTCGACCCCGGTGAGGACCTCCGCCTCGCCCGGCTCGTCGCCCGCCACGAGCGGTTCGGGCGCAGCACCGAGGAGGCCTGGTCCCGCTCGACCGGGAGCGACGGGCGCAACGCCGACCTGGTGCGCTCGACGCGGTCGCGGGCGACGATGGTCGTCCAGGTCGCGGGTGAGCGCGGCTGAGCGTCGCGGCGCGACCGGTGCCGCGCTCCTCGCGGCCGCGGCCTGCCTGCGCCCCGAGGCGGTCAACGAACGCCTGCGGGCGTGGACGACGAACGCGCCCGCCGCCGTGTCCTGAGCAGGCGTACGCGCAGCCCTACGATCGACCTCACCCGGTGCCGGGATCCGCAGGACCTCCGGCGCGTACGGGCACCCGAACCGTCGGAGGAACCGTGGACGCTGCACCACGAACGCCCGGCGGCCGGCGCCCCCGCGTGCTCTTCGTGGGCGACGACGCCAGCTCGCCCGAGATCGCCGCGACGCTCCTGCGACGCCTGGTCGGCGACCAGGTCGAGATCCGCACCGCGGGGGCCCAGCGGCCCGAACCGGGCGGGCGCGGCGACGACATCCTCGTGCAGATGGGCCTGAACCCGGCCACGGAGGAACGCCTCAGCGTCTCCTCGCTCAGTGTGTCCGAACGGGTCGTCGTGCTCGGGACGGACCTCGACGTCGCGCGGCTCCCGGGCCGCCGCTACGAGGAGTGGGACGTGGCGAACGACGATCTCGCCGAGCACGTCCGCCGGCTGGCGATCGAGCTGTGCGGCCCCGCCTCGACGGGCGCGGGTCCCGAGGTGCTCGTCCGGGCGCGCCGGCTGGTCGGGGGGCTCCTCGGCCGGCTGCGCCACTGACCTCGCGAACCGAGCCCCCACGACCCGGCGCGTGAGCACCCGTGCCCGCTGACGCCGGAAGTCACAGAAGGTCGCCGTCGCGCGTCTCCAGGCGTCGGCGATTCGTCGGGTGATCGTGCCGGGCTGACGACGTCGGCGAGCGATCGGCGGGCGACACTCCCGGGTCGATCACCGCCCCTTCTGGTGACCTGGGGAAAAATACGTCCATGACCAGCCCGACGACGCTGCGGACCGTCGAGACGCCGTGCCTGCTGTTCCCCGAGCTCTTCGCCCAGGGCGGTGGTCTGCAGCGCTCGGTCCAGGAGCGCGCCACCCTCTTCGCGAAGGACTGGGAACGGGTGCTGCTCCTCACGACCGGGTTCACACCCAGCTGGTACTCGGTCCCGCGCGAGCTCAAGGAGCGCGGCAGCCTGCACCCGCGGGTCAAGATCCGGAACTTCTTCGCCCACAGCGCCTGGATGGACCAGCTCGGCGTACCCCCGCTCGACGCGTACGCGGTCGCCGGCGAGGAGGAGACGCTGACCCGGCCGCAGAAGCTCAAGGGCCGCGAGCCGTTCCGGTTGGCCGACTTCCGCCCGGGGCAGCGCCTGCCCTTCCGGTTCCGCTACTTCGACCCCGAGGGCCGGCCGTTCCTGACGACGTACCCCGGGCGGAACAGCAAGCAGGAGGAACGCGGCGTCGACGCGGACGGCAACCCGGTCGACTGGGACCGGGTCGTGGCCGACTGGGTCGACGATGAGATCGCGTCCCTGCCGCGGCCGGTGCTCTTCTCGCTCAAGCGCGGCAGCAACGACCCCGTGCTGCTCGCGTCCCGGAACGCGTACCGCAAGATCGCGTCGCTGCACAACTGTCACTACCGCGACCCCGACGACCGCGCCAGCGGCGTCCGGCCGAGCTTCCGCCCGCTGTTCGAGCACGCGGACCAGGTCGACCAGATCGTCTGCCAGACCCAGCAGCAGCTGAGCGAGCTGGACGAGGACGTCCCCGGGATGCCGCTGAGCGCCATCCGCTACCCCGGTCGCGACGCCCGGCAGGAGCCGGTCGAGAAGGACCCCTCGCTGGTGCTGCTGGTCTCGCAGCTGATCGAGCGCAAGCGCATCGACCACGCGATCCGGGCGTTCCCGCTGGTGCTCGAGTCGGTGCCGCACGCCCGGCTCGAGATCTACGGCCAGGGCCCGCTGCAGGCGAAGCTGCAGGCCCTGATCGACGAGCTCGGCGTCGGCGCGTCGGTCAGGCTGATGGGCTACTCGCTGGCCGTCGGCGAGGCCCAGGCGCGGGCCGCGTGCGTGCTGCTGACCTCGACCTTCGAGGGCTCGCCGCGCGTGGTCACCGAGAGCATGAGCCGCGGGACCCCGGCAGTGTCGTACGACATCCGCTACGGCCCGCGCGACCTCGTCACCGACGGCGTCGACGGGCTGCTCGTCGCCGAGCACGAGCCGGCCGCGCTCGCCGCCGCGGTCGTCTCGCTGGTCTCCGACCCGGAGCGGGTGGTGGAGATGGGCCGACGGGCCGGCGAGATCGTCGAGCGGCACCCGGCCGCCGCCTTCGAGCAGGCCTGGCGCGAGGTCCTGATGGCGCCGCCCCGGCGGCCCGACGTCGTCGAGCGGGTCCGCAAGCTCGCACGACGGGCCCGGAGCTCGAGCACCGTTCGGCGGCTCCGCCGCATCGCGACCGCGCTGCCCCGCGGTCGCCGGGCGGAGGGCCGTGACGTGTCGAGGTCGCAGCCGAAGGCACGCTCGCGCAGCTGACGGAGCGCGCGTGCCGTCAGTCGATGTGGAGCAGGATCGTGAGGACGGCGATCAGCAGGATCGGGACCATCGCGAGGGCGAGCAGGAGTACCGATCCTCGGGTCCCGTCCGGCCAGCGCCTCATGTGTGGCAGCGTACGCCGGGGTCTTTGGCGGAGCGCCGCTCGTGCGGCGCGGCACCCCGCTCCCGGCCGGGAGGCCCGAGGCGGAGGAGGCATGGCTCGTGGATGACGTGACGTCGTACGCGGAGGCGGTGCTCGTCATCGGCCTGGTCGGCCTGGCCGCGGTCTTCTCGAACCGCTTGACCGAGCGGATCCGGGTGCCGGCTCCGGCGGTCATGTTCGTCGCCGCGGCCGTGGTGGTGCAGCTGCACCTGGTGCGCGAGCCGCCCGAGCAGACGGTCGAGCGGCTGGTGACGGTCGCCCTGCTGTTCATCCTCTTCGACGGCGGGCTGCACATCGGCTGGCGCCGGTTCCGCGAGGCGGCCGGGACGGTCGTGACGGCGGGCGTGGTCGGGACGTTCCTGACGGTCGGGGCGGCCGCGCTGCTGCTGCACGCGTCGTTCGGGCTGGCGTGGTTCGCGGCGCTGCTCGTCGCCACCGCGGTCGCCCCGACCGACCCGGCGATGGTGTTCTCCGTGCTCGGCAAGCGGGAGATCGAGGGCCGCAGCTCGACCGTCCTCGAGGGCGAGTCCGGGGCGAACGACCCCGTCGGGATCGCCCTGCTCGCGGGTCTGCTCGCCGCCGGCTCGGTCAGCGGAGCGGCCTTCACGCAGGTGGGGCTGGTCTTCGTCGTCCAGATGGCCGTGGGCGCGGTGATCGGCGTGGCCGGCGGCAAGCTCATGGTCGTCTTCATCCGACGCGTCCCGCTGCCCAGCGAGGCGCTCTACCCGGTCCGGACCCTGGCGTACGTGCTGGTGCTCTACGGGGTGACGACCCTGGCCCACGGGTCGGGCTTCCTCGCGGTGTTCGTCGCCGGGATCGTGATCGGCGACGAGCGCGCCCCCTTCAAGCGGGAGATCGAGCGCTTCCACTCCGCGCTGGCCGGGGTCGCCGAGATCGTGGTCTTCGTGGTCCTCGGCCTGACCGTCCGGCTCTCCGTGCTGGCCCAGACGGGCGTGTGGCTCACCGGGCTGGTGCTCGCGCTGGTCCTGACCCTCGTCCTGCGCCCCCTCTTCGTGGGGCTGTGCCTGGTCCGGTCCGGGTTGGGGCGCAACGAGAAGGTCTTCGTCCTCTTCGCCGGTCTGAAGGGTGCGGTCCCGATCCTGCTCGCCGAGATGCTGCGCGAGGCCGACGTCCCGGGCGCCGAGCAGCTGTACGGGATCATCGTCGTCGTCGTGATCTTCTCGGTGCTCGTCCAGGCGACCCTCACCCCGACGGCGGCCCGGCTGCTCAGGCTGCCGATGAGCACCGTCGAACCGGATCCCTGGGTGCTCGGCGTGCGGCTGCGCGACGAGCCCCAGGGCGTCGCCCGGTTCACCGTCGGCGACGGCACCGCTGCCGCGGGACGCACGGTGTCCTCGCTGGGTCAGCTGGGCGAGGACTTCTGGATCAACTTCCTGGTCCGCGACCGCCAGGCCGTCACCATCAACGGCGACACCGAGCTCCAGGTCGGCGACGAGCTCCTCGTGCAGGCGGACCGGGCCGACCACGACCAGCTGGACGCCTTCTTCACCCGGACCGAGGAGTGACGTCGGCCTCGTCGGAGTCCAGGACCTCGCGCACCGTGCTGCTGGCGCGGCTCAGCCGGTCGGTCTCGGTCCGGTCGAGGTCCTGCTCGGCGACGGTGTCGTCGAGGCGGCGGAGCTGGTCGAGCACGGGCTCGCGGTGCTCGGGAAGGGCCCGCCAGGCCACGTCGGTGAGGAGCTCGTAGAGGCGGCCGAGGACCTGGGGGTCCGACGCCCCGTACGCCCGTGGCTGGGCGACCGCGAGGTCCAGCATCTCGGCGAAGCCCGGTCGGTCCAGGGTCACCCTCGACCGGTCGTCGTCGTCGACGAGGACCAGCGGCCCGAGGTCGTAGTCGGTGAGCGCGCCCAGCAGCGCAGCGCTCTGGCCGAGGGCGTGGATCCCGGTCGTCGGGTCGTTGATGCCCGGGGAGAGTGCCTTGTTGACGATGTCGGTCATCTGCCGCAGCCCGTAGCCGACGTCCTGCGCGGCGGTCCGCTCCTGACCGAGGTTCACCGCGGCGCCGACCTGGTCCTGCAGCTTCTCCAGGTCTTCGGCGCCCAGCCGGCCCCCGTCCGTGCGCCAGGCGTGCGCGAGGGGGGTTCCGAAGACGACGAAGCTCCCGGGACGACGCTGGACGGACACGAACGCGTCGGCGTGGCACGCGGCCTTGACGAGCTCGTCCTGGTCGACGCTGGTCAGGAAGCCCGACGATCGCGCCCACAGGACCTGCGGGTCCGCGGGCCGGGCCGGGGCGGTCCGGGACGCGGCCGGGTCGTCGCGGCGCACGAGGTTGGTGGACATCGTGTCGAGGGCGTCGTCGTGGACGTGCTGCAGCATCGTCTCGACCCGGATCTGACGGGTGAGGTGGGCGAGGAACAGCACGAGCGAGACGACGCTGGCCAGGGCGAGCAGGAAGCTCAGGGTGACCGACACCCGGGGCACGAAGATGGTGCCGCCCTCGGAGGGGGAGCGGACCGAGCGCAGCACGGTGAGCGAGAAGGTGAAGGTGGCGAGGAAGATCGCCAGCGTGACCTGGACGAACAGGTCCTGGGTGAACGTCCGCAGCAGCCGGGGCGAGAACTGGCTGCTGGCCAGCTGCAGCGTCACCACCGTCAGCGAGAACGTGAGCGAGGTGACGGTGATCAGCGAGCTCGAGATCGCGTCCAGGACCGTCCGCGCCGCGCCCGGGTCGCCGTTGAAGATCAGGGTGTCGAGCAGCCCGGACAGGTGGGTGTCGACGCGGACGTCGAGCAGCGGCACCAGGATGCCGAGGACGACGGCCAGCAGGACCCCGAAGGTCGGGAGCGGCCAGAGCGAGGTTCGGACGGCGTCCTGCACGGTCTGCGTGGCGCGTCGGACGGACAGCTTCATGCGGTGGGCACCTTCTCATCGGTGACGGGGTGGGGCTCCGGGTCGGCACGAGGGTCGGCGCGGGGGTCAGGAGGCCAGCCCTCGCGCTGGCGGGACCGGTCGCCGTCGGCGGGTTCGGTCTGGTCGTGGAGGAGGACCTGCTGGGTGGGCAGGGGCAGGTCGATCCCGGCGCCGATCAGGGCGGGTTTGATCGCGGTGAGCACCTGGTCGGCGACCTCGACCGCCTCCTTGCGGGCCGGCGGGTCGATCCAGAACCTGACCTGCAGGTTCACGGCGAAGTCGCCCAGGACGGTGACCAGGACCGTGGGGGCGGGATCGGTCACGACGTTGTCGAGGCCGGCGAGGGTGTCCCGGATGATCTGCTTGGCCTCGTCGATGTCGTCGCCGTAGCCGATCCCGACGTCGACGTTCAGCCGACGACGGTCGTACGCGGTGTTCACGGTGACGCGGTTGGTGTAGAGCTCGCTGTTCGGGATGACGACCCGGCGGTTGTCGTAGGTCCGCAGCGACGTCGAGCGCACGGCGATGTCCTCGACGGTGCCCTCGTGCGCGCCAGACACGATCTGGTCGCCGATGCGGAACGGGCGGGTGAGCAGGATGAGGATGCCCGCGAGCAGGTTCTGCAGGATGTCCTTGAACGCGAAGCCGATGGCGACGCTGCCGATACCGAGGGCGCCGAACAGGGACGCGGCTGTGACGGTGGGGAAGACGACGGCCAGCGCCACGAGCAGCCCGAGGGCGAGCACCACCCAGCCGGTCATCCGGCCCAGGACGACCTGCACGCCGGAGGGCTGGCCAGCCCGTGCCACGACGGAGCGGACGCCGCGCGAGAGCAGGCGTGAGACCAGCCAGAACACCAGCAGCACCAGGACGCCGATGGCGAGGTTCGGCAGCGTCAGCAGCAACGACCGTCCCATGGCCTCCAGCCGGGCGATCAGGTCGGGCAGCACGTCAGCGTCCTTCGGTCAGGGTTCAAGGGTCGGCGGATGGTGCGGTCGGGCGTCAGACCCCGAACGCCTTCCGGGTGGCCTTGACGACCGCACCGCTGCTGGCCGCGCCGGCGATCCCGCCGACGGCGGCACCGGCTCCGAAGGGCAGCAGCCGGGCCAGCGCGGTCGCGGCCTGGGCCACGCCGTAGCGGGCGAGGAACTTGCCCCGCAGCTGGGTGTTGACCTGGCGGACGACCTCGGCGGGCAGGCCGTGCGCGACCAGCGCGGCCCAGTGCTCGTCGCTGTCGCCGACGACCTTCTCCACCAGCCGGCTCCCGCTCTCGCCGAGCAGCACGGCCATGAGCAGGACCCGGCGCCGGTCGACGTCGCCGACCTCGACGCCGGTCGCCTCGGCGTAGGACAGCACGTAGAGCATGGTGGCCTCGAGCGTCGCGACCGCCTGGCCGCCCGACAGCGCGACCCCGGCCGCGGTGCCGAAGCCGGGGACGATCGCGGACGCCCCCACGGCCGCACCGGACCCGGCGATCGTCAGGCGGTACTGCCGGTCGAGCCGCTTCAGCAGCGCCGCACCGGTCTTGCCGGCCCCGAAGCGGCGCACGTGGGAGCGGGCCAGGTCGGCGTTCATCGAGACGACCCGGTTCAGCGCCCTCTCGAGGACCCCGTCGTCGGGGTCGGCGGCACCCGTCCCGGTCCTGCCCGGCGTCTCGGACACGGCGACCCCCTGCTTCCCCGGCAGCCGCTCGGCGTCCGGGCGTGGACTCTACGGCAACTCGGGCACGGCTTCGATCGTCAGGACGCTGACGGTGACAGAGCCCGCGACGTAACCGTGGACGAGCAGGAGGGCGGCGAGGCCGGCCTGGACGTGGTGCGTGACCTCGCGGGCCTGCCAGGCTGCTGCGGTGGCGATGTCGACGTCGACGTCGACCACCCCGGCTCGGTCGAGAAGCCGGATGCCGTCGGTGGGTCCGCGACGCAGCAGCACGGCAGGTCCCCCCGTGCTGAGGGTGGGTTCGAGCCGGACCACGCCAGGAACGGCGAGGACCGCAGCCTTGATCGCCGTCAGCAGCGCTTCGTGGCTGGACCGCGGTGCGGCTTCGACCTCGACCGTCACGAGGCTGTCAGGCATCGTGCAGGTCTTCCACGGTGATGTCGACCGACACCACCTGCAGCCCGACCTCCTGCTGGACGGCGTGGATGATGGCGGCGCGCAGCTGGCGGCTGGCCTCCGGGATGGACAGGTCACGCAGGACGCTCACACGCAGAGACACTGCCACGGCAGCCGGACCGACGTCGACGGCGGTGCTGCCGGACGGAGTTGCGCCGGCCGGACCGGCATCGTGCAGGGTGAGGAGGCAGCGGCGGATCTGGACCTGTCGGGTGCGGTCACCGGTGCGCCGGACGACGGCGGTGACGGCCTGCTCGGCGACGGTGCTCGAGCTGGTCCGCTCAGGGCCGGGCTGGTCGAGCGGGAAGCGGCGGCCGCGACGGACCTCGGAGCGGGCGACGGCGAGGATCCGGTCGAGCAGGCCCGCGCCGGGTTGGAGGTCCGGGTTGCTTGCGGCGTCGTCGCGCAGCGCCTGGGTGGCCGAGGCGAGGCCGGACAGGTCGGTCCGCGCCGCACGGCAGTAGGGGCAGGTCAGCTCGTGGGCGTCGGGTGCCTGGTCGAGATGGTCCCACACCTGGTCGATGTCGCGTCCGCAGCCGAGCTGCGTGGACGAGGCGGCTAGCGCCATGCGTCCATTCCTCTCATCAGGTTCTGCCGGGCCCGGGCGATCCGTCCGCGGACGGTACTGATGGGCAGGTGGGTGGCGTAGGCGATCTCGGGGTAGGAGAGCTCGTTCATCTCTCGGAGCACCCAGCAGACCCGCTGTTCATCGGGCAGTGCGGCCAGGGCCTGGTCGAGCCCGGCGCGCTGCGCCGTCTGCTGCGCAGCAGCGGCCGGGTCGCCGACGAACGCCTGCCTCGGGTCGGTGGCGTCGGAGGCGGCCTCGAGGTCTGCTTCCTCGACCGGGGTGCCCGGGCGCCGACCTCTGGTGCGCAGGACGTTCAGGCAGCGCCGGGTGGCGATCTGGAACACCCAGGCACGGAAGACAGTGGTGTCGACGAGAGTGGGCAGGCGGCGCCACACCATGACGAACGTGTCCTGGACGACGTCCTCGGCGTCACCCCGGTCGGTGAGCATGCGCCGCGCGAGTCCGAAGACAGGACCCTGGTAGCGCCGCACGAGCGTCTCGAACGACGTCACGTCGCCGTCCTGCGCCCGACTCACCAGCGTCGCCTCGTCCAGGCGACCCTGCCCCGACCCACCCTCGTCGCCTTGCCCACCTTGTTCGGCGTCACCTGGTCGGGCGTCGTCGTGGCCACCGTTCTCGCTCATCGGCGGCGTACCAGCACCGGGTACCGCTGCGGGGACGCGGCCGTGACCAGCGAGCTGCGCGCCACGTCAGCCCCGTCCCCTCGACCTGTCGTCGCCCTTGTCCTCGCTCCCGCGGTGGTCGCCGTGGTCGCCGGCGACGACGTCCCTGACCTTCTTGGCGATACCGATGGCGGGGTTGTTCGCGATGCCGACGTCGACCACCACCTCGTCGCGGGCTCCGGTGATCGAGGCGTACGTCGCACCCGCGATCACCGCGCCGACCAGCGGGGCGAGGACGAACAGCCACACCTGCCCGAGGGCGGCTCCGCCTTCGTAGAACGCGACCCCGAGGCTACGGGCCGGGTTCACCGAGGTGTTGGTGACGGGGATGCTGATCAGGTGGATCAGGGTGAGCGCGAGACCGATCGCGACCGGGGCGAAGCCTCTGGGGGCGCGGTTGTCGGTGGAGCCGAGGATGACGTAGAGGAACGCTGCGCTCAGCACGATCTCGGTGAGCAGCGCCGCACCGAGCCCGTAACCCCCCGGTGAGTGGGCGCCGTAGCCGTTGGTGGCGAACCCGCTCGCCCGAACCGTCGCGGCCGTGGCTCCGGTCCGGCCGGTGGCGATGACGAACAGCACCCCCCCGGCCAGGGTCGCGGCGACGACCTGGGTGATGACGTACGGCACGACCTGCGACCAGGAGAAGCGCCGGGCGACGGCCAGCCCCACGGTGACAGCCGGGTTGAAGTGGCCGCCGGAGACGTGACCGAACGCGTACGCACCCGTCAGGACGGTCAGCCCGAAGGCCAGGGCGACGCCGGCGAACCCGATGCCGAGCTGGACCCCGTCGTCGTTCAGGAACAGTGCAGCGAGCACAGCGCTGCCGCAGCCGCCGAACACCAGCCCGAAGGTGCCGAGGAACTCGGCCCCGAGCTTGGCGCTCAGCTTGACGTCGGTGGCGGTGGCGCCGGAGGTGGCGGGAGGCATGATTCGTCAGCTCGATTCGGGAACGGTGGCGCTGGATCGGTGGGCTTGGCAGAGGTCAGACGGCGGGGCGGCGGCGGACGAGTCGGTCGGTCACCCGGGGTGCCGACGGTCAGGGCTGGTTCGGAGATCTCGGCTGGTCTCCGGTCAACCGGCCGGGCGGTCGACGTCGTGCTCGACGACGTCGGGGCCGTCCGCCCCGGGCGAGCCGACGGCGGTCTCGTGGGGCACGAGGACGGAGCCGAGGTGCTCGACGACGGGGCTGACGCCGTCGACCGGGACGCCGTAGTAGTCGAACAGGGCGTCCTCCTCGGAGATGGAGAGGTCCTGCTCGGCGGCGACGGTGGGCGCACGGTCGACCTTGTCCTCGCTGTACGGCACCTGGATGCCGTCGCCCTCGTCACGCACCTCGGCCTCGTGCAGCGCGACCAGGGACTCCTGGCCGGGTACCGCAGCGGCGACGGTCGCGAAGCTGGGCCACCCGCTGTACTCGTCGAGGTAGACCCGCAGCACCGGCCCCGCGTCGCGACCTACGTCGAGGCCGGAGCCCAGGAACAGGTGACCTTCGGCCTCGAGCAGCTGCTCGGCCTCGTCCCGGTCGATCATCGATCTGTCCTTCCCGGCTCAGCAGCCGCACGGCAGGTGCGCGGGCCGTGACTGCCGACCCGCGCCTTCGAGCAGGAAATGGGTCTCCTGCTTCTCGCTCTGGGCGACGCGAGGGGTCGAGGCGGGGCACGGGGGCCGGAGCTCAGTCCTCGTCGGCCTTGAGGGCGACACCGAGGGCCATGAAGGTCGGAGCCCAGTGGCCGATGAAGATGCCCCAGCGGTCGGACTGGGCCTTGCTGTCGCCGGTCTTGTTGCGGCTGATCAGCCACGAGCCGAGCGAGAGCCCGATCGAGGCGAAGCCAGCGGCATAGATCCACTCGCTCTGCATCCCGACGCGGTGCAGCGCGGAGACCGGACCGCGGCTCTTCTTCACCTGGTCGACCGTGTTCTCGGCAGCGTCGCCGAGCTGACCGGCGGCCTGCTTGGCCTTCGCCGCGCCCTGGTCGATCTTGCCCTCGGCCTGCAGGGAGGAGTCGTCGGTGAGATCGCCCGCGACGTCCTTGGCCTTGCCGGCGAGCTCGTCGGCCTTGTCCTGCGCCTTGTCGGCGAAGTCGCTCATGGTGGTGCCTCTCGTTACGTGCAGCAGCTGGCGCCGAGGCCGGACGGCCTCGACGGGTCGGACGGTCAGACGGTGATCTGGCTGGTCTTGGTCTTGACGTTGTCGACCTCGACCTGGACGCCGAGGCGGCGCAGCTGGGTGTCGAGGGCGCCGGCGAGGTCGCTGGCCACGGTGTTCTGGATGGTGGCCAGGAGCCGGGGCAGGTCGGTGCGGTCGCTGGCCGTGACCTTGAGGGTCAGGTCCGGCGCCGAGGCGTTGCCGCGGAGGACGGCGCTGGCGTTCTGCACCCCCGGAAGAGCCTTGACCTGCTCCTCGACGGCGTCGGTCAGCACCGAGGGCTCGCACCGGGTCAGCCCGGTACGGGCGTCGTCGTGGAGACGGAACGGCTTGGCCTCGTTGCTCCGCGGGATCTGCGCGACCAGCCACGCCAGGCCCAGCAGCCCGACCACGACACCGACCACCGCGGTGACGAGGACGACCCACGTCAGCGAGAACGCGGCGGTGGTCCCGGCGCCGAAGAGGTGGTTCGACGGGGTGGGCCGGGACACGTCGAGCCCGACGGCGCGGGCGGCGGGGATCAGGAGCCCGGTGCCGATCAGGAGCACGGCCAGCCCGGCGAGCAGCAGCAGGACGCCGAGGACGGTGAGCCAGGCCCGGTTGAGCCGGGCGGCGGTCTGACGCATCAGATTCCCTTCGTACGGACGGTGGCGGTGACCCGCGGTGCCGGCGCCACGCCGGCGGCGCTCAGACGTTCGGTGACACCGGCCTGGACACGGTCGCGGATCTGGTCGGCCTGCTCCGAGGTCGTGGTCACGCTGACGTGGACCCGACGACCGGACGCGGAGGCGGAGACCTTGTCGACACCGTCGACGGTGTCGGCCTGTGCCGCGGCGAGGTGCGCCATCGCCCGGGTGGAGATGACGTAGTCGGTCTCGCCGACCTGCCCACCGGCCGGGGCGGCGAGCTCGGCGCTGCCGAACGCACCGAGCTTGACACCGGCGATCAGCAGCACCAGACCGAGCACGACCAGGACGGCTCCGCCCACGAGACCGCGGCGGCACCCCAGGTCAGGCCGGAGACGGTCTGGGCGGGTCCGGTGACCTGGCTGGCCCAGGTCCCGTTGACGAGCCTGGCGATCGCGGCGATCGCGGTCAGGGCCCCGAGGGCGAGCAGGACGACGGCGACGATCGAGGCCGGGACGACCCGGCTGGGGCGCCGCCGCAGACTGCGCGACCTGGCGTTGGTGCGGCTCATCGCAGCTTCTCCTGACGGTGGTCGAGGCTTCCCGGGACGGTGAGGAAGGTGACGTCGATGTCGACGCGGTGCACCGGGACACCGGTCAGCTCCTGGACCCGCTCGGTGACCCGCTCGCGGACCTGCTGGGCAGCGCTGCGGATGGAGCCCGGGTAGGCGATGCCGACAGAGACGTCGAGGTCGACCGAGTCGGCCGACAGGTCGACGTCCACCTTCGGTCGGGCGTCGGCGTCGGCGTCGGACCCGATCCCGAGGACTCCGCCGCTGCGGCCGCGGGCGGTGGCGACCTCGCTGGCGGCCTGGCCGGCGATCTTCTCGAACACCTTGTCCGCGATCACCGTCGCGCCACGACGACGTACCCCGTCCCCGTCCGTCGTGCCGGCAGGTCGGTGGCTCTCGTCGAGGTCCGCGCGAGGGGCGCCCGTCCTCGACGCGGTCGGCCCGGACCCGGCCGCTTCGCGGGGGCTGGTCGTGGTGCTCACTTCTTGGCGGTGGCGCGGCCGGCGAGCGCGGCCACGTCGATCTTGCCGTCCAAGATCATGCCGATCACCAGACCGATGGCACCGAAGAGCAGGACGATGACGAACTCGCCGAAGGTGCCGAAAGCGGCGGTGAGGCCGAGGATCAGCCCGACGAACAAGGCGATGGACGAACGGGACATGAGAGGCCTTTCAGGCAGTCGAGACGGACGAGACGTGAGTCGGGTGATGCAGGGGAGGAAGGCGGGTCCGGCCGGGTGGGGGACGCCCGGCCGGACCACGGAGGTGCGGCGGCGGTGCCGCCACAGCTGGGTCAGTCGCCGGGGGTCAGCGCAGGTCGCTGCTGCTGCTCGAGGAGGACGAGTCGTCGTCCTCGTCGGGCAGGTGCACGTCGGTGACGTCGACGTCGACGGCGACGACCTCGAGGCCGGTGCCGTACTCGACCGCGCGGATGACGTTCTCGCGGATCTGCTCGCTCACGTCGACGATCGAGACGCCGTACTCCACGATCACCGAGACCTCGACGGTGGTCTGGCTCTCGCCCTTCTCGATGCTGACACCGCTGGCGACGTTCGCCGGGCCGGTGTTGCCGGTGACGCGGTTGGTGATCCCGCTGATCGCGCGGCGCGCGGCGTTGCCCATGGCGTAGACCCCGGTGACCTCGCGGGTGGCGATCCCGGCGATCTTGGCGACCACCGAGTCGGCGATCGTGGTGTCGCCGTGCTCGGTGTGCAGCGCGTCGAGCTGCTTGGCGCTGTTCTTCTCCGCGTCGGCAGAGGCCTTGGCCTGGGCGGCGTTCGACTCTTCGGCGGTCTTCGGGATGGCGGACTGCGACATGCGGTGCTCCTGGGGAGTAGATCGATGGACTGTCATCAGGTAGGACGCCGCTGGTCCAGGATCGTCACGCCCGGGCCCGAGAAAACTTGAATCTTTTTTTGAGCGGGCCGCCGGTGCGTGCACCGGCGCCTTCTTCGGCGGGCTCGAGCTCGGCAACGACGCGCTCACGGCCGTCGTCTGCGACCTCACCGGCACCGAGATCGCCCGCGTCAGCGAACCGTCGCGGCCCCAGGACGGTGTCCTGGCCGCCGAGGAACGGCTGACCGAGCTGCTGGCGGGCATCACCGGCGGGCGGCGGCTGCAGAGCATCGGCATGACGGTGCCGGGCATCGTGACGTCGGACGGCCGTCTCGAGTGGGCCCCGACCCTGGGGTGGCGCGACACGGGTCTGGGCGAGGTCGTCCGCGCCCGCTTCGGGGTCCCGCTGCACGTGGAGAACGACGCGAACGCCGCCGCCCTCGCGGAGGAGCAGCTGCGTGACCGCACCGAGGGCGACAACCTGCTCTTCCTCCTGCTGACCTCGGGCGTCGGCGCCGGCCTGCTCGTCGGCCGCGAGCTGTACCGCGGCGGCGCCGGCCGGGTCGGGGAGTCCGGCCACATCCGCCTCCCCGCCGACACCGGCCTGCTCGACGGCGCGACCCGCACCGGCGCGACCGTCGAGGACGTGCTCGGGCGTGGCGCCGTGCTCGAGCAGCACCGGACGTACGCCGGCCCCCACGCCGGTTGGGACGACCTGGTCGCGAGCCTCGACGCCGGCGATGCGCGGACCGAGCAGCTGCGCGACCGCTGGCAGACGACCCTGGGCTGGCTGACCGGCACGCTCGCCTGGACGCTCGACCCGGACGTGATCGTCTTCGGCGGATCGGTCTCGGCCCTGCTGCAGGCGGGCACGACCGCGCTGGAACGGTCCCTGAGCCTGAACGGTCCCGCCGGGATCGCCGGCACCTGGCGGCTCTCGAGCCTCGGTCCGCTCGGCGAACCGCTCGGCGCGGTGGCGCTCAGCATGCGTTCCTTCTTCGCCGTCCCTCCCCTGCTCGGGCCCGCACCGGCCCAGCCGCTGCCGTTCGTCGGGGTCGCCTCCTGACATCAGCGCCAACCCAGCCACCCTCCGTCTTTTCATCGTCTGTTTGTTCGTCCAACCAACCCACGAGGAAGTGACCTGATGTTCCCCGCCCCGAACCACCCGCCCCTCCTGCTGTCGCGCAAGCAGCTGCGCACCGTCGGTGCCGCGGCCGCCTGCGCCGGCGTCCTGCTGCTCGCCGCGTGCGGCGGCGGCTCGTCCTCCAGCAGCCCGCAGAGCGGGTCGTCGGCCGCCGCGGCCGACCTGACCGCGCAGGGCCCGACCGAGTACTGGACCGGCAAGGACGTGTCCGGCAACCTGCAGAAGCAGATCGACCAGTTCAACGCCCAGCACCCGCAGGGCAAGGTCACCCTCCACGAGCTGCCGGACGCCGCCGACCAGCAGCGCCAGCAGATGATCCAGAACAGCCAGATCAAGAACCCGCAGATGGGCGTGGTCAGCGTCGACGACGTCTGGACCGCCGAGTTCGCCGCGAACGGCTGGATCATCCCGCTGCCCACCGACCAGTTCGACACCTCGGGCTTCCTCGAGGCGCCGGTCGAGAGCGCGACCTACCTCGCCGAGGCCGAGGCGTCGATCAGCCGGGTCTCGGGGAACAGCTCGAGTACGCCCTCCAGCTGCCCGTGCACGTCTACAACGATCACCAAGCTCTACGCCTACCCGAACACCACCGACGGCGGCCTGCTCTACTACCGCAAGGACCTGCTCGACAAGTACGACATCAGCTCGTGCCCCCACCACCTGGGCCGACATGATCGCCGACTGCAAGAAGATCCAGGCCGGTGAGGGTGGCTCCTCCCTCGACTGCTACGCCGGTCAGTTCCAGAAGTACGAGGGCCTCACGGTCAACGTCGCCGAGGCGATCAACGGGGCGGGCGGCGAGCTGACGAACGCCGACGGCAAGCCGGACGTCGACAGCCCCGCGTCGCTGCAGGGCCTGAGCTTCCTCTCCGACGGCTTCAAGGACGGCTACATCCCGAAGAAGGCCCTCACCTGGCAGGAGGAGGAGAGCCGGACCGCGTTCCAGAACGGCAACCTGATCTTCCTGCGCAACTGGGCGTACGTGTACCAGCACGCCGCGAACGACTCCTCCTCGCAGGTGAAGGGCAAGTTCGCCGTCGCACCGCTGCCGGGTCTGAACGGTCCGGGCGTCTCGAGCCTGGGCGGGCACAACCTGGGCATCGCGACGAACGCGGCCAACAAGGGCACCGCGGCCGACTTCATCCGGTTCCTGTCGTCGGACGAGCAGGCCAAGTCCAACACGCTGGCCACCTCGACCGCGCCCGTCAACGCCAGCCTCTACACCGACGCCGACATCCTGAAGGCGTTCCCGCAGTTCCCGATCCTGCTCAAGTCGGTCGAGACCGCGAAGCCGCGCCCGAAGGTCGTCAACTACGGCGACGCGACGCTGGCCATCCAGGACGGCACGTACGCCGCCCTCCAGCAGACGACCAGCCCGCAGGAGGCTCTCACCACCATGCAGAGCAAGCTGCAGACGCTCATCAAGTAGCCGGGACCGGGGTGGGTTCCCGCGGCTCGGATCCGGCCGGCCGCGGGGGCCCACCTCCCACCTCGCCCCTCGGGGCGCGCGCCGTGGGTGCTCACCGCCCACCACCCGTGACACCACGCACCACGCACCACGCACCACGCACCACGCACCACGACCCAGCCGCCCACTCGTTCGAGGATGACCACTCCCTTGTCCAGCTCCACTGCCGAATCCACCTTCAACATCGGGGTCCTCGGCGCCGGCCAGATCGCCCAGGCCGCGCACTTCCCCGCCATCCGCAAGTCCAAGGCCGCCAACCTCTACGCCATCTGCGACGCCGCCGATGACCTGCGCGAACGGATGGCCGTCGGTCCACCAGCCGACGACCACGTTCAACGACTACGACGCGATGCTCGCCGACGAGGCGGTCGACGCCGTCATCGTGGCCGTGGCCGACCAGTTCCACGTCCCGCTGGCCGATCAAGGCCCTCGAGGCCGGCAAGCACGTCCTGGTCGAGAAGCCGATGGCCACCACCGTCGAGGACGCCGCAGGCCCTGCGTCGAGGCCGCAGCAGCGCAGCGACCAGGTCGTGCTCGTCGGCCACGAGAAGCGCTACGACCCCGGGGTCGCCTTCGCCCACGACTTCATCCGCGACCGAGATCGGCGAGCTGATCGGGCTCAAGCACTGGTACTGCGACTCGACCTACCGCTACCCCATCACCGACACCCTGCAGCCGATCATCGAGACCAGCGCCGCCGCGCGGCGTCCGCCCGGCAACCCCAAGGCCGACCGGCGAGCGCTACCTGGTCCTCGGGCCACGGCTCGCACCTGCTCGACACCGCCCGCTATCTCGGCGGTCCGCTGACCGCGATCCGGGCCCGGCTGTCGACCAAGGCCGGCACGTACTGCTGGTTCCTCGAGGTCGCGTACGCGAACGGCTGCCTCGGCCAGCTCGACCTCACCATCGCCGTCCGGATGGACTGGTGGGAGGGTTTCCAGGTCTACGGCTCCGAGGGCAGCGTCGTCGGCAAGCTGTTCAACCCCTGGCACCTGCGCGCCGCCGAGGTCCAGGCGTTCTCGACCCGGGACGACCAGTACCATCAGCCGATCGGCGAGGACGCCAACGTCTTCCGCCTGCAGATCGAGGACCTCGTCGCCGCCGCCACCACGGGCGTCGACCCCGCGCGGCGCGACGGCCGAGGACGGCCTCGCCTCGGTCCGGGCCATGGTCGCCCTCGCCCAGTCCGTCAAGGCCGGCGACTGGGTCGCAGCTCGACGACGTGACGGGAGGGCTGGTGATGCGACTCGGGATCTTCGCCAAGACCTTCGACCGGCCCGACGTCCAGCAGCTGCCTGCAGGCCGTGGCCGACGCCGGCATCCCCGCCGCGCAGTTCAACCTCTCCGTCGTCGGGCTGCCGACCATCCCGACCGAACCCGGTCCCCGCCGACGGTCCTCGAGCGGATCCGGCTCGGCCGCCGAGCGGTACCGGCGTCGACCTCGCCGGCGATCTCGGGCACGTTCAACGCCGCCCACCCGGACCCGGCCCACCGGCAGGACTTCGCTCGACCGCTTCCCGCAGCCTGTGTCACCGCGGCCCGGCGATCTCGGCATCGGCGGTCATCACGCTGAGCAGCGGCTCCCGCGATCCGCGAGGACATGTGGCGCTGGCACATCCGACAACACGCACCGCAGCGGCCTGGGCCGATTCCCGCGCCACCCTGCGGGCGCTGGCCGGGCATCGCGGAGGCCTCACGGCGTCTCGCTGGCCTTCGAGCCCGAGCACAGCAACGTCGTCGGCCACCGCTGAGCAGGCCGTGCCCATGCTCGAGCGAGGTGGGGTCGGCCGTGCTCGGGGTCGTCTACGACGCGGCCAACCTGCTCGACCCCGATCACTTCGACCCCGGCGCCGCCGAGCGGGTCGATCGCCGGCGACATCGACGACCCTGGCGCCGCACCTCCTGCTCGGCACACGCCAAGGAACTCGCCGCCGGCCGGGCCCCGGTCCGCGCCGGCGCGGGGCTGGCTGCCCTGGCCGCTTGATCGTGCGATCGACTGCACGCTGCCGGGTTCGACCGGCACGCTGGTCACCCACGGCCTCGACCGAGACCGACGTGCCCGCTAGCCGTCACCACCTTCGAGGTCGCTCTGGCCGGCGACCACCCTGCATGAGCCGATCGCTGCAGATCGGGAGCGCGACCCGCGTACGACTGCTGCACGCCGAGCGGTGACGAGGCGGGTTCGGCGGCGGTGCCGTTCTTCTTCCAGCACGGGATGGGCGGCAACATCGCCCAGCCGCTGGGCTACGTCGGCGATCGACCACCGGTGCCGGTCGTCTGCCTGAGTGCCCGCGGGCACGCCCCGAGCAACGACCATCGACCCCGCCGAGGCGGCCACGTTCGACGTCTTCGCCGACGACCTCATCGCGCTGGCCGATCAGCTCGGGCTCGACCGGTTCGTCGTCGGCGGCATCTCCCTCGGCGCCGGGACCGCGCTGAATCTCGCGATTCGCTACCCCGAGCGGGTGTCCGCGCTGGTGCTCTGCCGGCCGGCCTGGCTCGACCGGCCGCAGGCCGAGCTGCAACCAGGCGGCGTACCGCGAGCTCGCCGAGGTCCTCGACGAGCTGCTGGCCGACGGTGTCGCGGCTGGCCGAGCCACCATCAGCAGGCCGCCACCTACCGGCACGGTCGCGACTACCGCAGGTCGGCCGGCCGCCGCGGCCGCGCCTGTCTCGGCCAGCTCACCCGGCCGCGGGCAGCCGAGAACAGCCTGCTGCTCCGTCGCCTTTCCCGGCCGCCAGCCCGACCACCGTCGACCGCCGGCGTGGGCCGACCATCGACGTCCCCACCCTGGTCATCGGGCACCGCGACGACCCCTTCCACCCCTACGAGATCGCCGAGGCGTACGCCGGACGCCATCCCCGGTGCCGAGCTGTGCACCGTGCCCAGCAAGGACGCCGACCCCGCCGGCTTCGCCGCCGCAGATCCGGGCTGCTCTTCACACGTTCCTGCGCGGAACCCTCCCGACCCGATGGACAGCAGCGCCGCGTCTTCCTCCACGTCCACCTCGGGCGGCCCGCAGATCCGGCCGTCGATCTGTCGGCGGGCACGCAGATCCGGACCGCCGTCTTCGAGGGCCGGGCACCATGCTCTCACGCGCAGCGTCGCGACGCCCCGCACGGCCGGCCGAGGTCATCGGCACGTGGTCGCCCAGATCCGGCACGTCGGTCGCCGAAGCACTGCCGCACGGGTCCGCCGGTGGCGTCAGCGCGCTCGGCCCCGTCGAGCCGCTCGCCGGAGTCATCCGCTCGCGCGCCGACGCTGCAGCGACTTCGACCACGTTCCGCTCGGATCGGAAGCTGGAAGGAGCGCTCGAGTTGGCCCGTGCAGGTGTTCAACGACGCCAACGCCGCCGCGGTCGCCGAGTGGAAGCTCGGCGCCGGCCGCGGCACCCGCGACTTCTGTTACGTCACCGTCAGCACCGGCATCGGGTGCGGCATCGATCGCGAACGGTCAGTTGCTCGTCGGGCACAGCGGGTCACATCGGCGAGTTCGGCCGGACTCCGGATCACCGGTCCCGGCCGGCACGACCCGTGACGTCTCGAGGAGGTCAGTTCCGGACCGCCATCGCCCTCGACCGCGCGGGCTGCGTTGCGCGGGGTCCGCGTGTCGTGCTCGCTGCGACGGCTCGGCAGCCCGACGCTCGTCACCGCGGCCGAGGTGGCCGGCAGCCGCCCGGGCCGGCGATCCGCTCGCCCAGGCTCGATCGTCACCGACACCGCCGAGGCACCCTCGGGCACGCAGCTCGCGAACCTCATCCGCCTCCTCGATCCCGAGGCGATCGCCCTCGGCGGCGGGTCATCCTGGCCGGTCCGCGTCTTCTGGACTCCGCTGCGCATCGGCCGTCGCATCCGCGTCGCTCGCCCAGGACGACGATCCCGGTCCCCGGGTCTGCGGCAACGAGCTGCACGGGGACGCCGGCCTCCACGGCGCCGCCCTCGCCCTGCTCGACCGGCCCGGCTCCTCCCGTCCGTGAGCGCGCCCGTCGAGGTCGCCGCCCGAGGCGCCGCAGTCCCGCGGGTCGTCGTGGCGCCGGACAAGTTCAAGGGTTCGCTGAGCGCCGCGGCCGTCGCCGCCCACGTGTCCGCCGGGCTGAAGGACGTCCTGCCGCACGCCGAGATCACGGCGGTCCCGATCGCCGACGGTGGGGACGGGACGGTCGCCTCCGCGCTCGCCGCCGGCTTCAGCCCCGTCACCGTCGAGGTGACCGGACCGCTCGGCGACCCCGTCCGGGCGACGTTCGCGATCGGTGACGGCCGGCCGCTGGGCGCATCCGGGACCGTGGCGGCGGTCATCGAGCTGGCCACGGCGTCCGGGCTCGACGTCCTGCCCAGGACCCCTTCGGGTCAGCGCCGACCGGACGCCCTGCGCGCCACCAGCCGCGGCACCGGAGAGCTGGTCCGGGCCGCGCTCGACGCCGGTGCCGGTCTCGTCGTGCTCGGCGTCGGCGGCAGCGCGTGCACCGACGGCGGCGCCGGCCTGCTCGTCGCGCTCGGCGCGCGGATCACCGACGATGCTGGGCACCCGGTGGACGACGGCGGCGCTGCGCTGACCGGGCTCGTCGAGGTCGACCTCTCCGGGCTCGACCCGCGGGTCGCCACGACGCGTTTCCTGCTCGCGACCGACGTCGACCACCCGCTGCTCGGTGCGCGCGGCGCCGCCGAGGTCTTCGCTCCCCAGAAGGGCGCAGACCCGACGCAGGTCGCGCTGCTCGAAGCAGGGCTGTCGACGTGGGCCGAGCGCCTCACCTCCGTGCTGCCGGGAGCAGCCGCGGCGGCGGGCAGTCCTGGCGCGGGCGCGGCGGGCGGGGTCGGTTTCGCCGCGCTGGCCGTCCTCGGGGCCGAGGCGGTCCCGGGCATCGACCTCGTGATCGACCTCGTCGACCTCGAGCGGCTCACGACCGGCGCCGACCTGGTCGTCACCGGCGAGGGCAGCCTGGACGAGCAGTCCCTCGCCGGCAAGGCGCCCGTCGGGGTGGCGCGGCTCGCCGGCCGCCTCGGCGTCCGCACCGTCGCCGTGTGCGGCCGGACCTCCCTGACGACCGCTCAGCTCGAGGGCGCCGGCATCGACGCGGCGTACCCGCTCACCGACGAGGAGCCGGACGTCGCGCGGTGCATCGCCGAGCCCGCACCCCTGCTCCGCCGGGTGGGGCGGCGCATCGGGCTCACGTTCGCCGACCGGTCGCCGAGCGCGTGACCCGGGTGCGGACGGCCCGGCGGCCCTCCCCGCAGACGCTCCTCGTCCTCGCCGTCATGGCCGAGGACCCGCGCCGGGACGTGCGACGTCGACCGCCGCAGCCGCCCGGCGGACCCGGTGCTCAGCCGGCCGACACCAGGCTCGGCAGCGCGACCGAGAGACCCGGGTCCGCCCACGCCGACCCGGCGCGCGCGCCCTCGGCGGCCGCGTCCAGGAGGTTCCGCGGGGCGAGGGCGTCGCCGATCCGTACCACGCCCAGCTCGGGACGGGCCTCCGCGAGCGCCTCGCCGAGCGGGTCCCGGCTGCGGCGGATCCCGGCCAGGGCCACGAGGTCGAGCTCGCCGACGGGGCGGCGCTCGTCGGACTCGAGGTCGACGAACGTCCAGGTGGTGCCGTCGTGGGTCGGGCTCACCGAGTCGACGAGCTCGACGCCGGCCTGCTTGAGGCGGCGGCGCACCCACCAGGCCTGGGTCGCGTCGACCTCGGCGGCGACGTGCGGGAGGCTCGTCGCGATCTGCACCGACCACCCTGCGGCGACGAGCTTCTCCGCGGCGGTGGGTGCGATGAAGCCGCCCTCGTCGTCGACGACCAGCGCACGGGCTCTGGGGACGGGAGGCGGGGGCGGGTCGGCGACGAGGTCGTCGGCGTCGTGGACCGGCGTCGGCGCACCCTGCGTCCAGGCGGGCATCCGCAGCGTCGAACCGGTCGCGAGCACGACCGACGCGGGCTCGAGGGCCAGGATCTCGCCGACGGACGGCTCCGCGCCGAGGCGGACGTCGACGTGGTGCGCCCGCAGCTGCTCGTGGAGCCAGTCGAGGTAGAGCCCCCAGCGCTCGCGCCCCCGACGCAGCCCGGCGACCTCGGCGCGGCCGCCGATCCGGTCGGACCGCTCGAGCAGGACGACCCGGTGGCCGCGCCGCGCGGCACGGTGGGCCGCCTCGGCGCCGGCCACCCCGCCGCCCACGACCACGACCGGGGGAGCGCTCGCGTCGGCTGCCGGGACCTCGTGACGCACGAGGCTCGAGGGCTCGAAGAACGGCAGGTCGACCTCGGGCTCGCGGATGCCCGGGTTGACGGAGCACCACATCGGCTGGCCGGAGTAGAGGCGCCCGATGCAGCCCTGGTTGTGGCTGATGCACGGTCGCGGGGTGATCCCGGCCGCGCTCTTGCGGGGCAGGTCGGGGTCGGCGATGATCGCGCGGGTCATGGCCACCAGGTCGACGCCGTCGCCGGTCAGGACGCGCTCGGCCGACGCCGCGTCGAGGATGCGCCCGGCGACCAGCACCGGGACCCCCGTGGCCCGCCGCAGGCGCCCGGCGTGGGCGCCGTTGTAGTTCTCCGGCAGCTCGTCCCCGGGGACGAAGGTCGCGCTCGAGCGGGTCGTGTAGCCGCTGCCGCCGGCGATGCTGAGGAGGTCCACCGCTCCGTCCGCGGTCATCGCGCAGGCCACCTCCTCGACGTCTCGGACGCTCATCCCGTCCCCCGTGCCCAGCCCCTGCTCGGCCGACATCCGGAACCCCACCAGGAACGCGTCGGACGTCGCGGCCCGCACGGCCGCCAGCGCCTCCCGCCCGAACCGCACCCGGTTGTCCAGCGAGCCGCCGTAGCGGTCGGTGCGGTCGTTGACGTACGGGTCGTAGAACTGCTCGACCAGGTGCCCGCCGTGCGCGGTCACCTCCGCCCCGTCCCAGCCCAGGTCCATCAACCGGCGCGCGGCGTCTGCGAAGCGGGTGACGAGGACCTCGATCTCCTCGAGCGTCAGCACCGCCGGCACCTCGCGGTGCACGCCCTCGGGGAGGTCGGACGCCGCCTTGAGCGCGACCCCCGACAGCAGGGAGTTGCCCCGCCGACCCATGTGGGTCATCTGCGACATGATCAGCGCGCCGTGCTCGTGGACCCGACGCGCGAGCTCGGCGAGCCGCTCGTCGTTCCGCTCGTCCCAGAGCGAGATCGAGCCGTACGAGGCGGCGCTGAACGGGTCCACCGACGCCGAGCCGAACGTCATGATCAGTCCGGCACCCCCGGCCGCCTTGCGCACGTGGTAGTCGACCTCGGCCTGGCTCAGCAGCCCGCCGTGCCCCCAGCCCGTCGCGTGCGGCGTCGACACGATCCGGTTGGGGACCGTACGGCCCCGGAGCTGGAACGGCGAGAACACCGTCGGCCAACGCAGGGCTCCGGGCGAACCGGGGAAGAGGTCGTGGACGGTCACCAGCACTCCTTGCAGCGGCATCAGGTCCGAGCAGCATAGATCTGATCAGATATCAGATCTAGACCCGGACGTTACGATCGCTGGATGAGCCTCCCTCGACTCGCCGGGCCGGCCCTGCTCACCGACCACGTGTTCACGGCGATCCAGGACGCGATCATGAACGGCGAGATCGCAGCCGGCGCCCGCCTGCGGCTGCAGGACCTCGCCGAGCAGCTCGGCACCAGCTCGATGCCCGTCCGCGAGGCCCTCGGGCGGCTGGAGCAGGCCGGCCTCGTCCAGCGGCTCCCGCACCGCGGTGCCGTCGTGGTGGACGTGGGCCTCGACGAGCTCGCGCACGTGTACGAGGCTCGTTCGCTGCTCGAGGTCGAGGCCGCGCGGCTGGGCGCGGCACGCATCGACGCGGCCGGGCTGGCCGCGATGAGGATCGAGCAGGCGGGCCTGGTCGCCGCGGTCGAGCACGGCCGGCCGGCGGAGGCGCTCGACCGGGACGAGGAGCTGCTGCGGCTGCTCTACGTCGCGAGCGGCAACCCCGTCCTCGTCGAGCTCGTCCAGGGCCTCTGGCGGCGCTGCCGTGCGTTCAAGCTCCTCGGCGTGCGCAGCGGCTCCGACCCCGACCAGTGGGCGTCGTTCCAGGCCCCGCTCCTCGCGGCCGCGGCGGCAGGCGACGGCGACACCGCCGCCCGGCTGACCTCCCGCTCGCTGGACGACGCCCGCGAACGCATCCGGCAGCTGTTGCGCGCAGGCGACGCCGCGGAGACCACAGCGGCGGCGCAGGAGACGGAAGGAGATGTCGCGCCCTGACCGGGACGGACGTTCTGGAGCGGACGACGGGAATCGAACCCGCACCATCAGCTTGGGAAGCTGAAGTTCTACCATTGAACTACGTCCGCAGCGCCGCCCGAGTCGCCTCGCAGCAGCGGATCTGCACTCTACCGGACTCGAGCCGGAGAGCCCTCCGCCACCGGTTCGGCAGGCCGCACCACCGAGCCGTCGTGCTCTCGGGGGGCCTCGACGCCCGCGCCGTACGCTGGCCTGACCATGGACGACCTGTTCGCCCCGCCGGAGTACGAGTGGCACCGGCTGTCGCCGCGCTACCAGTCGCTGCGGCGGGTCACCACGCTGGTGGTCGCCCCGGTGCTGCTCACCGTCCCCGCCCTCGTCGTCGGCCTGGCCCTCGGCTGGTGGTGGCTCTCGGCGGTCCTGTGGGGGATCGCGGTGGTGGTCGTCGCCGTGCGCTGGGTGCTGATCGGTCGGACCTACCGCTCGTGGGGCTACGTCGAGCGGGACGACGACCTCTACATCACCAGCGGCGTCCTGTTCCGCAGCCTGGTGGCGGTCCCGTACGGCCGCATGCAGCTGGTCGAGGTGGCCTCCGGGCCGTTGGAGCGGGCCTTCGACCTCGCGACCGTCACCCTCAAGACCGCCAGCCCCGAGACCGACGCCTCCATCCCCGGCCTGACGCCGGGCGAGGCGGCGCGGCTCCGGGACCGGCTGACCGAGCTGGGCGAGGCCCAGGCCTCCGGGCTGTGACCCAGCCCCCCGGTCCCACCACCGAGGCGCCCGCCGACGGACCCGACGCCGGACCCGGCGACCAGCCGACCGATGCCGCCCCCGTGCTCCCGGACGCCCCGGTCGTCAAGCAGACCGAGCGGCCGCACCCGCTGACCCCGTTCATCCGCGGCTGGATCGTCTTCGTCGCGGTCGTCGTCAGCTTCGGGCAACGGTTCGTCGAGAACGCCAGCAACGGCGAGGGGATGGCGGGCCTCGGCCTGACCTGGGTCGTCGGCGGCGTGCTCGGGCTGGCGCTGCTCGCGGGCGGGGCCGGCTACGTCTCGTGGCGCTTCACCCGCTTCGTGATCGACGACGACGAGCTGCGCGTCGAGCAGGGCGTGCTCTTCAAGACCTCCCGCCGGGTCGCCTTCGAGCGCATCCAGTCGGTCGACGTGATCCAGCCCCTCGCGGCGCGGGTCTTCGGCCTCGGCGAGCTGCGCATCGAGGCCGGCGCCGGCGACAGCGGCATCCGGCTCCGCTACCTCTCGCGGGCCAAGGCGTCGCGGCTGCGCGACTACCTGCTGGCGCGGGCGCACGGCAGCGCGACCCGGCTCGCCGACAGCGACGGGCCCGCCCCGGACGTCATGTTCGACGCGGGGGTCGCCGACAAGACCCTCGTGACGGTCCCGCCGCAGACGCTGGTCGGCAGCTTCGTCCTCTCGACCGAGTTCCTCGTGCCGGTGCTGGTGCTGGTCGCCATCGCGGTCGTCGCCGCGTCGACCGGGATCGGGTTCGTCGCGCTCGGCGGGGTGCTGCCCATGCTCTTCGGCGTCTTCTCGCTGATCAGCCGCCGGGTCGTCGCGATGTTCCACTTCACGCTGGCGGAGTCCTCGCGCGGCCTGCGCGTGACCCGCGGCCTCACGAACCTCACCAGCCAGACGGTGCCCGTCGACCGCATCCAGGGCGTCAAGCTCGCGCAGCCGGTCCTGTGGCGCTGGGCCGGCTGGTGGCGCGTCGACGTCGACATCGTCGGCTACGGCTCACGCGACCGCGAGGACAACGGCGGCGCGGCCACCAGCGTGCTGCTGCCGGTCGCGAACCGCGCCCAGGTGCGCGTCGCCCTGAGCCGGGTGCTGCCCGGCTTCGCCGTCGAGGACATCGAGCTGCACCCCGTCCCCCGCCGGGCCCGGGTGTTCCGCTGGTTCGACTGGTGGACGCTGCGCTACGGCTGGGACGACCGGGCGATCGTCACGCAGCACGGCTGGCTGGTCAACGAGCGCCACGTCGTGCCGCACGCCAAGACCCAGTCGGTCCGCATCGAGCAGGGCCCGCTGCAGCGGAGGCTCCGGCTGGCCGACGTCCACGTCGACACCCCGCGCGGCCCGGTGCACGCGGTGGCGCACCAGCTGGACGTCTCGGTGGCCCGCGCGCTCGCCCTCGGCCAGCTCGACCGGGCCCGCGCCGCCCGCGAGGCCGCCGCGCTCGAGGTGTCTCCCGCCGCCGACGTCTCGCCCGAGACCCCGGAGGAGCAGGCGGGCACGGACGTGGTGCTCGCCGCGCTCGGCACGGGCCGGGACCGCTTGCTCGGCGCGGGCGGCGAGAGCCTGGTGTTCGCGCTCGACGACGACCGCGTGGCCCGCGTCTACCGCGCCGGCCACGAGAGCGCGACCTCGCCCGTCGTCGGGCAGCTGCGCCAGCTGTACGGCTTCTGGTCGCAGACGCTGCCGCCGACGTACGCCGGCCCGCAGCTCCCCCTCGTCCTCGACGCCGGGGTGACGGACGGGCGCTCCTGGACCGTGGACCGGCGCTTCGCCGGCGGCTCGCTCTCGACCTGGTTGCGCACCGCCGACCTGACGTCGCGGCGCGCCGCGCTCGCCAGCCTGCTCGACGCGACCGAGGCGCTGTCGCGGCTGCCGATGCCCCTGCCGGGCTTCGCGCGGCTGGTCGGGGACGGCGCGCCCCGGACGTACGGCTCGCTCACCGGCCTGCTGTCGGCGATGCTCGCCGGACCCACGGCCCGCAGCCGCGCGGACCTGACCCGCGACGTCCCGCACGTCTCCGACGCCTGGGAACGGCTCCAGCACGACCTGGCCCGGCGGACGGTGACGCCGACCCTGGTGCACGGCGACCTCGGTGCGCCGAACGTCTACGTCACCGGCACAGACAGCGGACCGCGGGTGAGCGGCGTGGGCGACTTCAGCCCGCACACGCTGCAGGCCGACCCGCTGATGGACCTGACGGGAGCGGTCGCGTTCCTCGAGCTGGAGCCGTACGACGCCGCCGTCGCCGACAGCGAGTGGCTGCTGGGGGTCGCGGTGCAGCGCTACGGGCCCGACGTCGCGCGCTGGATCGGGGTCTACCGTCGCTACTTCGCCTTCTACTTCTCCGACACGGCGGAGGCCGACCCGCGCACGTACGGCTGGTGCCTGCGCCAGCTCGACGCGGCCTGACCGAGGAGGTTGTGAACTCACCCGGGCCGTCGCAGACTGATCGGGGGCTCGACGACGACGCGAGGAGGGATCCGGTGCACTCCGAGGACGTCCGCACGCTGCAGCTCGGGCCCCTGTGGGTGCTCAGCGCGCTGGTCGGGACCCACACCCGCTTCTTCGGGCCCGACCTCGACGCCTTCTGGGACGCCGTGGTGAGCGAGGGGCTGCGTGCCCCGGTCGAGGCCCGTGGCCTGCTGGCCACCCTGACCGCCGACCGTTCGGGGCTGCTGCTCTCCTTCGAGCTCGACGGGCGGTCCGTGGTGTCGGGGCTGCGCGACGTGGTCACCGCCCTCGGTCCGGACGACCAGGTGGAGGGCTACCGGCGTGCGCTGGTCCGCATCGGGGGTTCGGTGGCCCGGGCGCGCGGCCCGTACGGCCGGCAGATCAGCAGCGAGGACATGAACCGGCTGCTGCTCGTCGCCCAGCTGCTCGACTACTCCCCCTCGACGGCCGACGCCGCCTGAGGCCGCAGAGCCGTCGAGGGTTCAGCGGCAGAAGGATGCCCGGACGGCGGCGGCCAGCGCGGAGCGGCGGCGGTCGTGGACGGCCGTGGGCTCGTCGCTCGTGGAGGTGACGGTCAGCGAGGCCTGCGCCCAGGCACCCGCCATGGCGATGGTCAGGCTGAAGACGTCGATCGCGCTCACCTCGTCGACCAGGACGCCGCTCGCCTGCGCGGCCTCGATCCGCCCGACCACCGCGGGGTCGATCCCCCCGGCGCGGACGAAGAGGTCGCCGGTGGGGTTCCGCTCGAGGCGGGCCCAGGTCGCCAGCCGGACCAGCACCGGGTCGCGCAGGTAGTAGTCGTAGATGCTGACCGCGTACTCCGGCAGGTGCTCGGCGTCGAGCGGGTCGTTCGTCAGGTTCAGCTGGACGTAGCGGTCGAAGACGAGGTCGAACAGCGTCTCCTTGTTGCCGAAGTAGTGGTAGAGCTGCGCCTTGTTCGTCCGCGCGGCGGCCGCGATCCGGTCGACCCGGCCCCCGGCGAGGCCGTGCTCCGCGAACTCCGCCGTCGCGGCGGCCATGATCCGGGCGCGCGTGGCGTCGGCGTCGCGGATCGGCATGCCCCGATCTTACTACCAACCGGTCAGTTGACTCTCCCGGACCGACGATCTAGGCTTTCAACCATCTAGTTGGTTGAACGAGAGGCACCACCATGACCATGACCGACATCCGGGGCTTGACCAGGGACTCCACCGCCGACGACGTGCTCGCCGGGATCGACCTCACCGGGAAGCGCGCGATCGTGACCGGGGCGACCAGCGGCATCGGCGTCGAGACCGCGCGGTCCCTCGCCCGGGCCGGGGCCGACGTGACCCTCGCCGTCCGGGACACCGCGAAGGGCCGCGAGGTCGCCGACGAGATCGGGCGGAGCATCGAGGGGACGGGCGGCGCCGTCGCCGTCGAAGAGCTGCACCTCGACGACCTCGCGTCGGTGCACGCCTTCGTGCAGGCGTGGTCGGGTCCGCTGCACGTCCTGGTCAACAACGCCGGGATCATGGACACCCCGCTCGCCTACACCGCGGCCGGCTGGGAGTCGCAGCTCGCGACGAACCACCTCGGCCACTTCGCGCTCGCCGTCGGGCTGCACGACGCCCTGGCCGCCGCCGGCTCGGCGCGCGTGGTCTCGGTCGCCTCCAGCGGCCACGGCGGTTCGCCGGTGCACCTGGAGGACCTGATGTTCCTGCGCCGGCCCTACGAGCCGGGGCTGGCGTACGGGCAGTCGAAGACCGCGAACGTGCTGTTCGCCGTCGAGGCGCAGCGCCGCTGGGGGCACGAGGGCATCACCGTGAACGCGCTGATGCCGGGCGGCATCTGGACCGGGCTGCAGAAGCACTGGGACCCTCAGGTGGTCGCCGAGCTCAGGGTGCAGGCCGCCGGGATGATGAAGACCCCGGAGCAGGGCGCGTCGACCTCCGTCCTGCTGGCCACCGCCCCCGAGCTCGAGGGCTACGGCGGTCGCTACTTCGAGGACAACCACGAGGCCGACGTGGTCGAGGAGATCGTGAACGGCACCAACGGCGTCCGGCCCTGGGCCCTGGACCCCGAGACGGCCGGCCGGCTGTGGGAGGTCTCGACCGCCCTGGTCGACGCGGAGAGCGTACGGCTGGGGCTGAGCTCCGGGCCGGGCCGAGGCCAGGGGTAGCGGCCCCGGGCACGGTCGCTAGGGTGCGGGCATGAGCGAGGCGACGGCGACCGGCACCCCTCCGGTCCTGGGGATCGACATCGGCGGCAGCGGGATCAAGGGGGCACCGGTCGACCTGAGCACCGGCGAGTTCGCGGCCAAGCGCCTGCGGATCGAGACCCCCAAGAAGTCGACCCCCGAAGCCGTGGCCGACGTGGTGGCCGAGATCGTCGACCACTTCTCGTCCCAGATCTCCGCGGACGGCCCGATCGGGGTGACCATCCCGGCGGTCGTGACGCACGGCATCACCCGCTCGGCCGCGAACATCGACAAGTCGTGGATCGACTGCGACGCCGAGAAGGTCTTCGAGGACAGGCTCGGGCGCGACATCCTGCTCGTCAACGACGCGGACGCGGCGGGCGTGGCCGAGGTCAAGTACGGCGCCGCGGCCAACCACCCCGGCCTGGTCCTGCTGACGACGCTCGGCACCGGCATCGGCACCGCGATCCTCTACCGCGGCGTCCTCGTGCCGAACTCCGAGCTCGGCCACATCGAGGTCGACGGCCACGACGCCGAGTCGCGCGCCGCCTCGAGCGTGAAGGACAACGAGGGCCTGTCCTACGAGAAGTGGGCCAAGCGTCTCCAGCGCTACTACGAGACGATCGAGGCCCTGCTCTGGCCGGACCTCATCGTCGTCGGGGGTGGCGTGAGCAAGGACGCGGACAAGTTCCTGCCGCTCATCAAGATCAACGCCGAGATGGTCCCGGCCAAGCTCCGGAACACCGCCGGCATCGTCGGCGCGGCCTGGCTCGCCGCCAACCGCCTGCAGCAGCCCGCCCTGATCCGCGAGGGCACGTCCGAGTCGGCCATCGTCGAGTAGGTCGCCCGACCGATCCGCGCGTTCCGGAGCGCTCGTCCGACGTATCGGGCCCCTGAGGACGTGGATCGGGCATCGAGCGCTCCGGAACGAGCAGGACCTGCTCGGACCCGGTCTCAGACCTCGCCGGTGACCCCGCCGCCGAGCTCGGCGACGACGTCCAGGTGCCCCAGGTGGCGGGCGTACTCCTGCAGCACGTGCAGCACGACCCGTTCGAGCGTCGGCGGTGGGTCCCCGCCCCAGCGTTCGCTCGGCCGACCGACCTCGTCGAGGTCGTGGCGCTGCAGGACCGCGTCGCTCGTCGCGGCCTGCGCCCGCCACGCCGCCAGCACCTCCGCGACGCCGAGCCTCTCGGGCACCACCCACCGGCCGTCGACCTCGTCGCCGTCCGGGTCGTCGACGACCGTCCCCTCGAAGCCCCAGACGAACCAGCGCCGCTCCATGAACGTCAGGTGCCGCACCAGCTCGAGCGGCGTCCAGCCCGACGGCACCCGGCTGCGCCGCGCCTCCTCGACGCTCATCGCCTCGAGCCGGCGACCGATCCCGTCGCGGAGGTAGGCCAGGTACCGGCCGAGGACCTCGGTCCGCGAGGACGCGGGCGCGGTGGCCTCGGGGAACGGGACGCTCACGCCCGTGACGATGCCGCGGGGGTGAGCACGTCGAGGAACCACCCGCCCCGCCCGTCGGGCACCAGCTCGCAGTCGCGGTGCTCGGACACGACCCCGGCGACGCCGGCCGGGTCCCGTGGGGCGCGCTCGGTCTCGCAGAGCCACCGCGCCACCAGCCCGCGGGTGTGCTTGGCGGAGTGCGAGACCACCGTGCGCCGGCCGTCCGTCTCCGTGAACACCCGCACCGCGACGTACGCCGACGCGGCCGGCCCGGTCGGGCGCCAGACCGAGGCGTACGACGACGAGCGCCCGTCGACCACCACGCCGTCGCCGGCGAGTGCGGTCATGACCGGTCCGAGCACGGCCCGCCACCGCGCCGCCACCGTCCCGACGCCGGGCAGGGTCGCCGTCATCGGCAGCCGGTACGGCGCGATCGCGTCGGTCGGACCGACCGGTCCCCACAGCGCGCTCTGGACGCGGACCGTCCGGTTCGCGCGGCGGCGTCCAGCGGGCGTCAGGGTCGCGTGGTCCAGCGCCGCGTAGAGGACGCCGGTGTAGACCTCGATCGCCCGGCGGGCCGGGGTCGTGCGGAGGCTGGTGTTCCGGGCGACCTCGGCGGCCAGCCCGGGACTCAGCCCGAGCGCCTCGGCCGCACCGGGTCGGCCGCTGACCTCGGCGAGCGCGTCCAGGAGCTCCTCCCGCAGCGGGGCGAGCGTCGGGTGCGGCAGCGCGGCGAGGTCGACGGGACGGCCGCGGCGGGCCGGCGCCGCCTTGCCCTCCGACGGCGGCAGCAGGATCAGCACCCCGGGCCTACATCCGGTCGAGGGCCTCGATGCCGAGCAGGTCCAGCCCGGCGGCGAGGACCCGCTTCGCGGCGCAGCACAGGGCGAGCCGGGAGTCGCGGACCTCGCCCTCCGAGCGCAGCACCGGGCAGCGCTCGTAGAAGACCGAGAGGGTGCCGGCGAGGTCGTAGAGGTAGGTGCAGAGCTTGTGCGGCTGCAGGGTCGCGGCGACCTCGGCGACCACCTCGCCGTAGCCGGACAGCAGCAGCGCGAGCGCCTGCTCCTCGGGCTCGGCCAGCACGGTCACGGCCTCGCGCGAGGGCAGGACGCCCTCCGCGCTCGCCCGGGCCAGGACCTGGGTCATGCGGGCGTGCGCGTACTGCAGGTACGGGCCGGTGTTGCCCGTCGTCTGCACCATCCGCTCGATGTCGAAGACGTAGTCCTTGTTCAGCCCGTTCGACAGGTCGGCGTACTTGATCGCCGCCAGGGCGACCGGCGGCGAGGCGATCTCCTCGGCCATGTCGAGCAAGGTCGCGAGGTGCATCGCCTTGCCGTCGCGGGTCTTGTACGGCCGGCCGTCCGAGCCCAGCACCATGCCGTAGCCGACGTGCTCGGCGGAGACGTCGTCGGGCAGCCAGCCCGCCATCCGGCTCGCCGCGAACACCTGGGCGAAGTGGTCGCCCTGCCGCACGTCGACGACGTAGATCAACCGGTCGGCGTGCAGGTCGCGGACCCGGTGGCGCAGGGCGGCCAGGTCGGTCACGTCGTAGCCGTAGCCGCCGTCGCGCTTGCGGATGATCATGGGTGCGTTGAAGCCGGGCACGAACACGCAGAGCGCGCCGTCGTCGACCACCGCGACGCCCTTGGCCTTGAGCTCGTCGGCCACCGAGGCGAGGACGGCGTTGTAGATCGACTCACCGGCGAGGTGCTCGTCGGTGAGCAGGACGTTCAGCCGCGCGTACGTGGTGTTGAAGCCGGTGAGCGACACGTCGACGAGGTCGCGCCAGATCCGCAGCGTCTCCTCGTCGCCGGACTGCAGCCTGACGACCCGCAGGCGGGCGCGGTCGGCGAAGTCGTGGTCGGCCTTGAAGTGCGCCGCGGCGCGCTTGTAGAGGTCCTCGGCCTCGGGCAGCGTCAGCGTCGCGGCGTCGAGGCGCTCGACGAGGATCTGCTCGACGAGCTGGCCGAACTGCGTGCCCCAGTCGCCGAGGTGGTTCTGCGGCAGGACCTCGTGGCCGACGGCGGTGAGGACGCGGTTGAAGCAGTCGCCGATGATCGTCGTCCGCAGGTGGCCGACGTGCATCTGCTTGGCGACGTTCGGCGAGCTGTAGTCGATGACGACGCGCTGCGGGCGCTCGGCCTGCGCCACGCCGAGCGTCGCGTCGGCGAGCTGGTCGGTCACGTACGCGGCCAGCACCGAGGCGCGGAGGCGGAAGTTCAGGAAGCCGGGGCCGGCGATCTCGACCGGTTCGCAGAGGTCGTCGACGTCGAGGCGGGCGACGACCTCGGCGGCGACCTGCCGCGGCGGCTTGCCCTCGGTCTTGGCCAGCCGCAGCGCGACGTTGGACTGGAAGTGCCCGAACTCGGGGCGCGTCGCCGCCCTCAGCTCCGCGTCGACACCGGCGGCGGCCCGCACACGGGCGCCCAGCTGCGAGGGGAGGGAGGACACGGTCAACGATTCTCCCACTCCGGTCGCGTGCGACCGACCACCTTTCCGCGTGCCGTACGGATCGGGCGCTCCTGCAGAGAGGCCCCGCACGGGCCCTGCCGCCCCGGGCGCTCAGATGACGGCTTGCTCGGGTGTCGTCGTCCCTCGGGACGCCCGGGCGCGCACGACGGCCCGCCGATGCCTGGGAGCCGAGTCGGCGCACCCGCGCGCGGCACTCTCGGATCACGGGCCTCTCGGCGTTGATTGATCTGGACCCCGTACTCGTGGACCCGTGCCGATAGCCTGTCGTGCTTCCTGAGGCCCTACCCCCGAGGAGTCCCATGTTCACCAGCAGACGCGCTGCCACCGCACTCGTCGGGCTCGCGCTGACGCTGTCAGGTGTTGCCGCCTGCGGCATCGATCCCTCGCCGCCGGCAACCCCGTCGGTGAGCAGCCCTAGCGCAGCTCCGACGACGGTCGTGACACCGGAACCGGCGGATCCTCGGTCGGCGGACGAGGTCTTCACCGACCTCGCCGAGAAGATCGACTCGGTGAAGCTGGTCAAGTCATACACAGAGGATGACGACCCCAACAAGTTGCTGGGACGACCAAACGGGTACACGTCGAAGATCGCGTTCTCGGACTCGCGCATCTCGAAGAAGGACGTCGAGTACGCGGACAGCGACGCCATCGAGCGAGGCGGATCCGTAGAGGTGTATCCCGACGCCGACGGAGCGAAGCAACGTGCCGACTACCTCCAGGCGATCGGGAAGAGCTCGGGCCTCGTCAACGAGTACGACTACCTGAACGGTCCCGTTCTGGTTCGCGTGACCGGCAACCTGCCGCCGTCGAAGGCCAAGGACTACGAAGCCGCCCTCGGATGACGGCCTGCTGAGCCTCTCCTCGAGAAACTCTTTCCTCGACCCCGGAACTCGGCTGATCGGGCGGCGGTCGTCGACAACGGGTGGGCAGGTCTGCGCAGGAGACGGCCAGGTGGAGCATGGGTCGGGTGCCGCAGCCGCTCCAGCCCTTCCTGCACGACCTCGTCAGCCAGGTCGCGGCGCCGACCCAGGTCTGGTCGGACCGTGACGGTCAGGTCCGGCCGCGCAGCGACGGCGCGGCCGGGGTCGTCGGCCTCCTGCACGGCGACGTCCGGCTCCTGAGCGGCCTCGAGGTCACCGTCGACGGGGACTCGGGCGTGCTGGTCTCGACGCGCCGGCAGGACGACGGCAGCGTCGTCTTCACCTCGCTGCTGCGCGGGCTCGACGCCGCCCACGCGGACTCCGGGGACCCGCGCGTCCGGCTGGACCGGACGCGCACGGTGACGCCGGGCCGGCTGGTCGAGGCGCTGACGGTCGGCTCGACGCTGGACGTCGAGGTCGCCGTCGAGGTCGCCGTACGGCTCACCCCGGACGCCTCCCCGATGGACGTGGTCCGCACCGGCCGGCAGCGGATTCCCTCGGCGCCCGACGACGACGGCCACGGCTGGAGCACCGGCGGGATCGACGTGACGCTCGACGCCGGAGGAGCTGCGACCGCGGTCGAGGGTGACCACCTCACGCTCACCTGGGCCGTCACGGTCCCGGCCCGCTCCTCGGCGACGGTCCGCTGGACAGCCGACGTCGTCGACCCCGACCCGGTCGTCGTCGCCGCGCCGCCGGACCTCGTGCCCGGGACGGTCCTGCTGCCCGCGGGCCTCGACCAGCGGCTCGGGCCGTGGCTCGAGCGTTCCGTGGCCGACCTCTCGAGCCTGACGACGGCGCTGCCCGACCACCCGGGCGACGTCTTCTACGCCGCGGGTGCGCCCTGGTACTTCACGCTCTTCGGCCGCGACAGCCTCTGGGCCGCGCGGCTCACCCTCCCGCTCGGCCTGGACGTCGCCCGCGGCACGCTGCGCACGCTCGCCTGCCTCCAGGGCCGGGTCGACGACCCCCGGACCGGGGAGCAGCCGGGCAAGATCCCGCACGAGCTGCGGCGCACCGGCTTCCAGCTCGGCAGCATGACGCTGCCCCCGCTCTACTACGGCACGGTCGACGCCACCCCGCTGTGGGTCTGCCTGCTGCACGACGCCTGGCGCGCGGGGCTCGCCGAGGACGACGTCGCGGAGCTGCTGCCGCCGCTGGAGGCCGCGCTCGGCTGGCTCACCGCCCAGACCGCCGACGTCGACGGGGTCGAGGGCTTCGTGCGCTACGTCAGCGCGGGCAGCCAGGGCCTCGCGAACCAGGGGTGGAAGGACAGCGACGACGCGGTCCGGTTCGCCGACGGGCGCTTCGCCGAGGGCGCGGTCGCACTCTGCGAGGTGCAGGGCTACGCGTACGAGGCGGCCGTGTCCGGGGCCGCGCTGCTCGACGGCCTCGACCGACCGGGCGGGGACGCGCTGCGGGCCTGGGCGGGCAGCCTGCAGGAGCGGTTCCGGGCGTCGTTCTGGTGCGGCGCCCAGGGCGTGGACCCGGACGAGCGCGCCTACCCGGCGCTCGCGGTCGACGGCACCGGGCACCGGGTCGACGCGCTCACGAGCAACATCGGCCACCTCGTCGGAACCGGCCTGCTGAACCTCGAGGAGGAGTGGCGGGTCGCCCGCCACGTCTCCTCGCCGGCGCTCGACTCCGGGCTGGGTCTGCGCACGATGGCGGACACAGCGGTCGCGTACGCGCCGCTCAGCTACCACTGCGGCTCGGTCTGGCCGCACGACACCGCGATCGTCGTCGACGGGCTGGTCCGTGCGGGTCTCGGCGAGGCGGCCGACGGCCTGGTCGAAGGCCTGCTGGCCGCCTCGGTCGCCTTCGAGCAGCGACTGCCCGAGCTGTGGAGCGGCGAGGGCGCGCCGGTCCCCTACCCGGCCGCCTGCCGGCCGCAGGCCTGGAGCGCCGCCGCCGCGGTCGTCGTGGCCCGCCGGGCGGGCGCCTTCGAGGCGGCCCCGGAGGGCTGAAGCCCCGTCAGTCGATGCGCTCGTACGTCGGCAGGTCGATCGCCTCGGCCGGGGGCGAGAAGACCTTGGCGCCCACCCACGACGGTAGGTGCGAGGCGACCCGCAGGACCGTGTGGAACGCCGCGATGCCGAGGCGGGACCGCGGGTTCGCCACCCGCGGCGTGCCCGGCGGGAGCTTCTGGGCCTGCGTGACGTAGGGCCGCATGACCTCCTCGTACGCCGCGAACCCGCCCACGGGGTCGTCGTGGCGCGTCAGCTCGCCGGCCAGCACGTACGCGCCGACGAGCGCCAGGCTCGTCCCCATCCCGCTCACGGGAGCCGCGCACCACGCGGCGTCGCCGAGGAGCCCGAACCGCCCCCGCGCCCAGGTGGGGGCGAAGACCTGGCCGACCGACTCCGAGTAGAGGTCCTCGGCCTCCGCGAACCCCGCGAGCACCCGCGGGGCCTGCCAGCCGGCGTCGCCGAAGTCGGCGCGCAGGCCGGTGAGGAGCTCCGTGGAGGACCGGTCCTGCACACCGGCCCGCGTCGCGCCGTCGGTCATCCGGGTGAGCGTGGCCCGGGTCGTCCCGTGGGTGTCCGGGCGCAGCGTGACGCTGCGGCCACCCGGGGCGTTGTACCAGCGCCACAGCGGCTTGTCGTCAGGCGTGCGCGGGATCGTCCCGTACGTGATCTGCAGGTCGAGCGAACGGATCTCGACCTCGTCGCCGAAGACCAGGTCGCGCGTCGAGGACCCGATGCCGTCGGCGGCGACGACGAGGTCGAAGCGCTCGTCGGGCCCGTGCTCGAAGGTGACGAGCACCTGGTCGTCGTGCTCGGTCAGGCCGGTGATGCGGTCGCCGAACCGGTACTCGACCGGCCGCTCGGCGGCCAGCGTCGCGTCGACGACGAGCTCGGAGAGGTCGCCGCGCAGGATCTCGCGCTCGCCCGTCGCACCGCTCGAGTCGTCGGTCCCTGCCGGGAAGGCCGCGACGGTCTCGCCCCGGCTCCCGACGAACTCGGTGCCCTCCTCGCCGGTCGTCGCGGCGGCCACGGCGTCGTCGAGGCCCATCCGCCGGACCACCTCGCGGGCGGCGCCGCGGATGTCGATGTTCTGCCCGCCGGGCCGCAGCCCGGGCGCCCGCTCCACGACGACGGGCTCCCACCCGGCGCGCCGCAGCCAGAAGGCCAGGGCCGGCCCGGCGATGCTCGCCCCGCTGATCAGCACTCTCGTCACCCCGTGACCCTACGAGCGGGGTGCTGAGGTTCCGCGCCTTGCACGGGTTCGGTGGGCTTGGCACGACCTCCACCCTGTGCAGAGCCCCTCCGTCCCACGTCTACGTGGGATGGAGGGGCACGTGAGACGGAGGGGTGCGGGGGGTGTGGAGGGGTGCCGGAGGTGGGCCGGGGCCGTACGGGCCCGGTCAGCGTAGGGGCTGGCAGTGCGGGCACCAGTAGCTGCGGCGCTCGACGCCCGTCGGGCCGAACTCCTCGGTCTCGATCCGGGTGCCGCAGCGGCGGCAGTCCTGGCCGGGGCGCTCGAAGACCCAGTGCGAGCCGAGCCGGCGGTTGCCCGTCGTGACCTGGTCGTGGGTGTTCTTGTTCGCCTCGAGCAGCTGCTTGGCCCGGCCGACGACGCGTTCGAGCGAGGGCACGGCCGCGACCGGGGTCCGCGGGTGGACGCCCTGGAGGAAGAGGATCTCGGCGCGGTAGAGGGTGCCGATGCCAGCCAGGTTCCGCTGGTCGAGCAGGGCCTCGCCGACCGTACGGCCCGGGTCGGCCCGCAGCCGGCGCAGCGCCTCGTCCGCGTCCCAGTCGGCGCCGAGCAGGTCGGGCCCGATGTGGCCCACCACGCTGTCCTCGGCGTCGGTGCGCACCATCTCGGTGACCGGCAGCCGGTAGCCCACCGCGGCCGCGTCGGCGTTGACCATGAGGACGCGGATCTGCCAGGCGGGTCCACCGGTCCACTTCCGGCCCGTGGGGTAGACCCGCCACCCGCCGTCCATGCGGAGGTGGGTGTGCAGGGTCCAGCCGTTCGCGAACCGGGTCAGCTGGTGCTTGCCGCGCGAGGCGACCCCGAGCACCTCCACCCCGGTGAAGTCGGTCGTGGCCAGCTGCGGCACGCGCAGCTCGCAGCGGGTCAGCACCCGCCCGGCCAGCGCGGCGTCGAGCTGCCGGCAGGCCAGCCAGACCGTGTCTCCCTCGGGCATCCGGCCATTGTCCCCGCCGCCGTCCGGGTCACCATGGGTGCCATGACCGTCCTCGAACCCGGCCGCGCGGTGCTCGTCTGGGGCAACTGCCAGGCCGCTCCCCTGGCCGACCTGATGCGACCCGCCCTCGCCGCGCACGGCTGCGAGGTCTTCGAGGTGGCGCCGGTCTTCCTCGTCACCCCCGAGGAGCTCGCCCAGATCCAGCAGGCCCTGCCGACGATGGGCGCGCTGGTGAGCCAGCCGGTCGGGGACGAGTACCGCGTCCCCGGCTGCGGGACCCGGCAGCTCGCCGACCGGCTGCCGTCCGGCGCCCCGCTGGTGACGGTGCCGGTGATGTTCGACTCGAGCGCCTTCCCGTACGAGGTCAACGCCCACGACGGCACCGGCGCCCGGGTGGACGCACCGCTCACCGACTACCACGACCTGCGCGCGCTGGTGGCGGCCGGGCGCGGCCTCGACGTCGCCGCGACGCTCGACTGGTGGCCAGAGCCGAGCGCCGACCAGGTGCGCGCCAATGCGGCGGCGTCGGTGGCCGAGCTGGCCCGTCGCGACGAGGGCACCGACGTCGCGGGGCACGACCTGCTCGGCCCCGGGGCGATGTTCACGCTGTCGCACCCGACCAACCGCGTCCTGGCCGCCGTCGCCGGCCGGGTCCTGCGCTCGCTCGGGCTCGACGTCGACGACCCGGAGCCGCCCGCGCGGGAGTACCTCGGCGAACGTCGCGCGCCCGTCGAACGGGCTGTCGTCGACGCGCTCGGCTGGGCCGACGACGTCGTACGCCCGGAGTGGGTCGTGCGGCACGAGGCGCTTCCGCCGGCCGACGTGCTCGCCGCGCACCTCGCCTACTACGCCGCGCACCCCGACGTCGTCGCCGACTCCGCCGTCCGGCACGCCGAGCGCCGGGACCGGCTCGGTCTCTAGGTCGTTCGTCGTGCCCCGGGGCTGCGCGGACCTTACGCTGACGCCGTGCCCCGGATCGCCTACTACGCCCACCACCAGGGCCACGGGCACCTGCACCGGGCCACGGCGGTGTCGCGGGCGACGCCCGACGGCCTGGACGGGTACTCCACCCACGACCGGCCGACCGGCTGGCACGGGTCCTGGAGCAGGCTGGCCGACGACAGCGGCGGTCCCGCGGACCCGCGTCGTACGGCCGGTGGCTCGCTGCACTACGCACCGCTCGGCCACCCGGGCTACGACGCCCGGATGCGGCGCCTGGCTGCGTCGTTGACCGAGACGAACCCGGGGGCTCTGGTCGCCGACGTCTCCGTCGAGGTGGCCCTGCTGGCCCGCCTGCTCGGCGTGCCGGTCGTCACCGTGGCGCTGCCCGGCACCCGCGTCGACCCTCCGCACCGGCTCGGCTACGCCGTCAGCGACGTCGTCGTCGGGCCCTGGCCGGAGGCGGCGGCCGACCTGCTCGAGGCCGACGACGCCGGCCCGCGGCCGGTCGCGGTCGGGGCGATCAGCCGTTTCCCGGTCACGGACGGGCTGGTGCCGGTCGACGAGCGCTGCGTGCTCGTGCTGGCGGGCAGCGGCGGGACCGACGTGACCGACGAGCGGGTCGAGCGTGCGGCCTCCGCGACCGCCAGCTGGGACTGGACCTCGCTCTCGCCCCGGCACTGGGTCGAGGACCCGTGGCCGCTGCTGCAGGGCGCCGGGGTCGTGGTCAGCCACTGCGGCCAGAACGCCGTCGCCGAGATCGCCGCCGCCCGCCGGCCCGCCGTCCTCGTGCCCCAGGAACGACCGTTCGGCGAGCAGCGGCAGATGGCGCGGGTGCTGCGCGAGCTCGGCATGCCGGCCGTCGTCCTCGACGCCTGGCCGGAGCCCGACCGCTGGGACCGGCTGCTGAAGGAGGCCGCCGAGCTGGACGCAGCCGGCTGGGCGTCCTGGAACGACGGCCGGGGAGCCGAGCGGTTCGCCGCCCTGCTGGCGCCGTACGGGTCCACCCCGTGAGGACCGCCGTCGTCACGACGGCGCACGGCCGGCACGACCACCTGCGGCGCCAGGAGGCGTCGCTGGCCCGCTCCGACCGCGTGCCGGACCTGCGGGTCGTGGTCGCCATGGACGACCCGGGGGTCGCCGACGTCGTGGCCGCCTCGACCCTCGTCGTGCCCGGCCCGCCCGGGACCGCCGGCCTCCCCCTCGCAGCCGCGCGGAACCTGGGCGCCCGGACCGCGCTCGACGCCGGGGCCGACCTGCTGGTGTTCCTCGACGTCGACTGCCTCGTCGCGCCCGGGACCCTCGCGGCGTACGAGCGGGCCGTCGCCGACCCGCGGAACGGCGACCTGCTCACCGGACCGACCGGCTACCTGCCCGAGCCCGGGCCCGACGGTTACGACCTCGACGCGTTGCCGACCGCGCACTTCCATCCCGCCCGACCCTGCCCCGCGGACGGGTCGGTCGAGCGGGACGTGGACCCCGCGCTGTTCTGGTCGCTGTCGTTCGCGGTCACGGCGCCGAGCTGGACGAAGATCGGTGGTTTCGACGAGCGTTACGAGGGGTATGGAGGAGAGGACACGGACTATGCCCTCCGTGCAAGGCGGGCCGGAGCCGGGCTGACCTTCGTCGGCGGCGCCCTCACCTGGCACCAGTGGCACCCGGTGAGCCGGCCCCCGGTGGAGCACCTGGACGACCTGCTGCGCAACGGAGCGGTCTTCGCAGAACGGTGGGGATGGTGGCCGATGCAGGGATGGTTCGAGCAGCTGGCCGCCCGCGGGCTCGTCGAGCCCGCGGACGCCGGCTGGCGGCGGACGTGACACCGCGCGCGTCGGCGTCGGGCGTCGCGTGAGGATCGCGCTCCTCGCCCACTCCCGCCACCCCGTCGCCGAACCCTTCCGCGGCGGCCTCGAGGCCCACACGGCGGTCACCGCCGACGCGCTGGCGGCCCGCGGCCACCAGGTCACCCTCTTCGCCCAGGGCGGGAGCCGGACGCCGGACGGCACCGTGGGCGTCGTCGAGATCGTGGAGCCGGGGCTGACCTTCGGCCTCGGGCGCCGCGACGGGGTCGATCTCGCGGAGCTGCGGCTCGACGAGGCGTACGGGGAGGCCCTCGACCTCGTCGCGCTCGGCGGCTTCGACGCGCTGCTCGACAACACCCTGAGCCCGGTCCCGTACGCCCGCACCGCCACCGTGCCCACGCTGACGGTGCTGCACACCCCGGCGACCCTCGAACGCACGCTCGCCGTCGTCGCGACGCCGGGCTGGCGTCCCGGGGCGCTGCACCGCTTCGTCGCCGTCTCGACCCGCACCCAGCGCGACTGGCAGCGGCACCTGCCCGCCGTCGGCCGGGTCCTGAACGGCGTCGACCTGCGGCGCTGGCACCCCGATCGAGCAGCCGGCCCGGGACACCCCGCACGCCGTCTGGTCCGGGCGGATCACGCCCGAGAAGGGCCTGGCCGTCGCGATCGACGCGGCCCGCCTCGCGGGCTGGCCGCTGCGGATCAGCGGCCCCGTCTCCGATCCGGCGTACTTCGCCGAGGCGATCGAGCCCCGGCTGGGCGCGGACGCGACCTACGTCGGCCACCTCCGTCAGCACGAGCTGCGGGCCTTCCTCGCGGCGGGGACGGTCCTGCTGTTCTCCCCGCGCTGGGAGGAGCCGTTCGGTCTCGCGGCGGCGGAGGCGATGGCGTGCGGGACGCCGGTCGCGTCGCTGCCGGCCGGGGCGGCCCGCGAGGTGGTCGACCGCCGTGGCGGGGTCCTGGCGACCGACGCGACCCCCGAGGCGCTCGCCACGGCGCTGCTGCAGGCGGTCCGGCTCGACCGCGGCCGGGTCCGGACGAGCGCCCTGCGCTTCGACGCCGACCGGATGGTGGGCGCGTACGAGGAGCTGCTGGCCGATCTCGTCCGCGGTGCCGCCGGTCGCGTCCGCGACCTCGTCTGATCGACTGCTCTCCCGACCCGGGCCTGGTCCCGGGACCGACCGTCCCAGGAGGACCGCGTGCCGCAGAGCTCAGCCGAGGGCAAGCCCTGGACCCGGGAGGTGGTCGAGCGGCTGGCCGCGGAGGTCGGCCCCCTCACCGTGCTCGACGTCGGACCGGGCGTCGGGACGTACGCCAAGCTGCTGGCCGGGCCGGCGGTCGCGCACATCACCGGTCTGGAGGTCTGGGCGCCCTACGTCGAGACCTACCGCCTCCGCGACCACTACGACGAGATCGTGGTCGGCGACGCCCGGACCACGCCGCTGCCCGAGGTCGACCTCGTGATCATGGGCGACGTCGCCGAGCACATGGTCGAGGCCGAGGCCCGCGAGCTCTGGCGCCGGGCCTGCGCCGCCGCGAAGCACGCGGTCATCCTGTCGATCCCGATCGTGCACTACCCCCAGGGCCACCTCGAGGGGAACCCGCACGAGCACCACGTCGAGGAGGACTGGGACCACGACCGCGTGATCGAGGCGTTCGAGGGGATCACCGACTGGTGGACCGGTTCCGTCGTCGGCGTCTACGTCCGGCGCACCGACCAGTAGCCGTCCGGCAGCGCTCGAGGAGTCAGCCCGCCGCGGGACGGCGGCGGTGCAGGAGCGTCAGCTCGTGGGCCAGGTCGACGGGCGTCGGCGTCGTCTCCGGACCGAGGACGTCCCGGCCGCCGAAGAGCCGCAGGGCCAGCGCGTCGGCGTCGACCCCGGTCGCGGCGGCCCGGCGTGCCGCTCGTCGGGTCGTCCGGCGCGGGACGACGGTCAGCCCGGGGCTGCTCAGCGGACCCTGCGCCGCAGCCGCCGCGACCAGCGCGGCCAGACCGGTGAGGCGGACGGGCCGGGTGGCCCGGACGACGGTCGCCGCCCGGCCGGCGACCTCGGACGGCACCGGTCCGGCGTGAACCCGCGCGTCGCCCAGCTCTGCGACCGTCGCCGCCGCCGCGACCGGGTCGCCGGTCAGCCAGACCCCGCAGTCCGTGCCGTCGGCGAAGGCCGCGCGGGCCGTGGCGAGGACCGCGACCGGGTCCGCGAAGGTCAGCTCCACGACGACCGCCGGGAGGGGCCAGGTCCCCCCGCCCCGGGCGACGGGGTCGGGCAGCAGCCGGCTGAGCATCAGGGTCTCGGCGCTCTTCGCCGTGCCGAGCCCGGCCTGCTCCGCGCGGCCCGCGAAGTCGGGGCCGTCGTGCCACGCGACCGCCCCGGGGACGTGCGCGAGCACGGCGCCCGCCACCCGGAGCCGGTGCGCCAGCTCCCAGTCCTCGCCGCCGTACGCCGTGAACCGCTCGTCGAACCCGCCGACCTCGGCGAACAGGTCGCGGTGCAGCCCCAGGACCGCCGAGATGACGAAGCGGTGGCTGCGGTCGTCGGCCCGCAGCAGGTCGTCGCTCGCGGCGTAGCCGTCGCGCAGCCAGGCGGGTTCGTCGAGCTCGGTGGGCGTCCGGGCCCCGGGGCGTCGCGTCAGCCATGCGGCCAGCTCGGCCGGGGACCAGCCGGCGAGGTCGGCGTGCCGTCGACGGCCCACGACGAGCGCGTCCGGGCAGCTCGAGGGCAGCCGGACCAGGGTCGACACGTACGCCGGTTCGGGGACCGTGTCGCCGTCGAGGAAGACCAGCACGTCGCCCGACGCGGCACGGGCGCCGAGGTTCCGCGCGGCCGCCGCGCGGAAGCCGTCCCGCTCCTGGCGCACCAGCGTCGTCGGCAGGTCGCCCGCGGCGGCGAGCGACGGTGGTTCGGGGGAGCCGTCGTCGGCGACGACCACCTCGAGGTGCGGGTGGTCCTGGAGGGTCAGGGCCGTGAGCACGAGGTCGAGGTCGGCCTGCGCGCGGTGGTAGGGCACGACGACGCTCACGGCCACGGGGCGGGCCGGTGCCTCCGCGAGCAGGTCCCAGCGGTTGCCGGCGACGACGACGCGACCGTCGCCGAGCCCGTACGCCCGGTCCGGGACGCTTCCGAGGAAGTGCCGCCGGTAGGCCTCGGCGACCTGCGGCAGCCGGGGTCCGACGGCCTCGGGGTCGTCGACCCAGGTCGACCGGGGTTCGGCGGCGGCCCGGGCGAGGGCCGCCCGCAGGGCGTGCGGGTCGTCGGCGTCGTAGAGGGTCAGCGCCCCGGGCCAGCGTCCGGCCAGCTCGCGCGTGTAGTCCGTGTCCGGGACCAGGGGTCGGCGACCGTGGGCGACCCAGGTGCCGATCGACCCGGACGCGGCCACCCGGCGGTTGGGGGCCACGGGCACCCCCGCCGCCCAGAGCTCGGCCGCGAGGTCGGCGTCCGCGACGAACCCGCTCGTCCGCATCGTCCGACCCGCTGCGCTGGCCCGGGCCGCGTACGCGTCGGGCAGGTCCTCGTGACCCGCGGACGGGCGGCCGAGGGCGAGCAGGTCGGCACCCGCGGGCAGGGCGTCGAGGACGGCCTCGTACCCCCGGTCGGGGAAGAGGAAGCCGAGCACGACGACGTCGCGCGGGCCGGACCAGCGGGCCGGGGGCGGCGGTTCGGGTCGACGGACCGGGTCGACCGGGAGCGGGACCAGGCGGAGGCTGCGGGCGTGCTCGTCGAGCCGGCCGGCGAGCTCCAGCTCGCGGCGGCTGCTGACGACCACCCCGGTGCACGCCCGCACCACCCGGTCGTACGCGGCCCGGCGCCGCACCTGCAGCGCGTCGTCGCCGGCCGGCAGGTCGTGCAGCGTGACCGAGACCCCGAGCCCCCGGGCGCGGACCGGAGCGACGAGGACCTCGAACGCGGCGGCCGCGTCCTCGCAGCGTTCCGCGAACAGCCGGTCGGTGAAGGGGACGTGCACGACGTCGACGTCGTCGAGCAGGGTGGGGGCCGGCGGCTCCGGGGTCGCGGTCCGGACGACCGCGTCGCCGCAGGCCGTCGCGACCTCGACCCCGTGACGGACGACCCCGTGCTGGTCGGGACCGACGACGACGTGCAGGACGCGCGGGTCGGGCAGGTTCACGAGACGGCCGCCGCCCGGTCGGCACCGACCACCGCGTAGACCCGGGCGTGCACCGCGCGCACCTCCGCGGCCTGCGCGAGCCGCTCGGTCCGGTCGGCCGGTGCCGGTGCGGGTCGGCTGAGCGCGGTGCCGACCGCGGCGGTCAGGCTGGCCGGGTCGAGGCCGTCCTCCTCGTCGTGTCGGTAGGAGACGACGTCGGACCACTGCTCGGCGTAGCGCCCGCAGCTCGGCGCCACGACCCGTGTCCCCAGGTCGCGGGCCAGCTCCAGCCAGCCGGAGTGCGTGCCCCACCGGTAGGGCAGCACCGTGACGTGGGCCCGCCGCACGTAGCGCTCGAGCGCCGGGTCGTCGAGGCGTTCGTGCACCCGGACGGCCAGGGCCGTCGGCCCGTACGCGTCCGCGAGCGCGTCCAGGCCGGCGAGCCGGGGGTCGTCGAGCGCGCCGGGGTGGACGTCGACCTCGAGCCGGCCCCCGCCGCGCCGCGCACCCTCGGCGGCCGCCGCGACGACCGCGAGGGGTTCGGGGACGTTGGTCCGCAGCGACTTGAGGTGCAGAGCCACCAGCCCGGGTTCGGTGCGGACGCCGGCCGTCCGGGCGGGGTCGACGAGGGTGGGGTGAGCGACCACCAGGGCCTCCCGGCCGAACCGGCGCGCCACCTCGTCCGCCGCCCCGGGGGTGAGGGTGAGGACGGCGGCCGCGGCCGGGACGAGGACCCCGAGCACGGCGTCGTGGCGAGCCGGACCGGGGTGGTGCGGGTTGCGCAGGTCGTGCACGGTGAGCACGAGCGGCAGCCCGCCCGGTGCAGCGCCGCGACCCAGTCCTGCGCCTGCGTCGGCTCGAGGTGGTCGTAGCCGAAGTGCAGGTGCACCACGTCGATCTCCTCGGCCCACGCGGCCACCCGGTCGGTGTCGAAGAACGGGTCGGGCTCCCAGCCGGCCACCCGCCCCGGGCGGACCGCGACCGCCCCGGCCGGCGCGGCTGGCGCGACCGCCACGACGTACGGGTGGTGCGGCGGCAGGCTCAGCAGCCGCACGGTCCCGTTCAGCGCCTCACCCCTGGTCCCCCGTCGGCACCCGCGGCCGAGGGGACCTCACCGTAGCCGAGCGGCGCCGGAGCCGGACCGGACGTGGTCACCCGGACCGGCCAGCGTCAGCCACCGGGAAGCCGTCCCGCGAGGGCGCGGAGCATGACCGAGACCCAGGTCCGGTAGGGCCGCCAGCCCTCGCCGATCGTCGCCGTCTCGGCCGCTGACGGCAGGTGGTCGAGCCCGTAGGCCCCCTGGACGGCCTCGCGGACGTGGGACTCCCCCGCCGCCAGCAGGTCGGCATGGCCGCAGGCCCGCACCACGACCAGCGTGCTGTAGAACGGGCCGATCCCCGGGAGTCGCTGCAGCCGGACCTCGGCCTCGGCCGGCGGCAGCGCGCGCAGGGTGTCGACCGCGAGCTCGCCGCGCCGGGCGGCCTCGGCCGCGGCGTGCAGCCGGGGCACCCGGTCGGCCGGCAGACCGGGCAGCGACTCGATCCGGAGCAGCGCGCTCGGCGTCGGCACGGCCTCGCACGTCACGCCGGCCAGCTCGACCGTGGCCCCGAGCTCGGAGGCGAGCCGGCGGCGCAGCCCGATGCCCTGCGCCCGGGCCCGCCGCGCGCTGAGGATCGACCAGACCACCGCCTCGTACGGCGAGTAGAAGAGCGCCGGACGGAACCCGGGCGCGACCGCGTGCAGCGGCGCGAGGGCCGGGTCGGCCGCGCAGAGGGCGTGGAAGGCCGCGCCGTCGTGGTCGACCGAGACGACCCGCGCGACCTGGGCCGTGGCGGAGGCGACCTCGGCGTCGCTCAGCGGCGGGTCGTCCCCCGTCGGACGCAGGATGAGGTCCAGCCGGTCGCCGACCTGGCGTGCCTCGACGCCGACCTGGCGCTCGAGGTCGGCGTCGAGGCAGAAGGCCATCCGCATCACCCCGTCGAAGGACGCCTCGTCGCGATGACCGAACCCCATCAGCGCGACCTCGCGCAGGTCGTACGGACCGGTGACCGGCAGGCTCGCGCTGACGGACCCCGCGCTCGTCGTGCTCATGGGTCCGATCGTGCCGGAGGGTTCTGACAGTCCTGAAACCCCGCACGCGTCCGTACGCTGGCCGGGTGGCGGCGACGCGTGGACGGTGGGTTCGGCGCGGCGCGCTCGCCCTGGTCGGCCTCGGGGTCGCGGCCGGCGCGACGGTCGTCGGCTCGGTCGTCTGGGTCCGGGCGACCGCGGCCGGGCACACGTACGACGACGCCGCCCTCGTCCCACCCGCGCCGGTCGCGCTGGTCCTGGGCGCGCAGGTCTACCCGAGCGGGCGGCCCTCGCCCTTCCTCGCGGGGCGGCTCGACCTCGCGAAGCGGCTCTACGACGACGGCAAGGTCCGGGCGATCCTCGTCTCGGGCGACAACATGGCCGCCGAGTACGACGAGCCCGACGCCATGCGGGGCTACCTGGTCGACGCCGGGGTGCCGGCCGACCGGGTCGTCGCCGACCACGCGGGCTTCGACACGTACGACTCCTGCGTCCGGGCGCAGCGCGTCTTCGGCGTCGACCGGGTCGTGGTCGTCACGCAGGGCTACCACCTCCCCCGGGCCGTCGCGACCTGCCGGGCGCTGGGCCTCGACGCGACGGGCGTCGGCGACACGAGCGTGCAGGGCGGCGAGGCCTGGCGCCGCGGCGCGCTGCGCGACCTCCTCGCCTGCGTCAAGACGGTGATCGACCTCGGCACCCGCCGCGAACCGGTCCTCGGGGAGCGCGAGACCTCGCTCGACCGCGCCCTCGCCGGCTGAGCCGTCGCCCGGAGCTCCCCTCTCTCCTGGCCGACAGCCCGGGCGCACTCCCCGCGCCCCGGCGGAGGGCGCCCTCGGGTTCTCACGTTCACGTGCGGAACTGGTACTACCCACGGCAGATCAGCCGTGGGTGGCAACGGTCTCGCACGTGAACGCGGGGAAAGCACGACGGGTGGGACGCGCGCAGGTCGGGGCCCGTCGACCCGGGCGGACCTCAGCGGTTCCCCACGGACGAACAGCTCCGGCCTGGACTGTCGCCCGTTGCGGTGTAACCATGTAATCAAAAGCGAGGAGACACCATGTGGAACGCAGCGGAGGACGAGCACGGCGGCGGCGGCCGGCGGCGAGGCAGGCGGCCCGGCGGCTGGCAGAACGTCGACGTCCCCCCGGCGGACGACGCGCGGTCGTGGTTCGAGGGGCGGCTGCCGGAGGGATGGTTCGGCGAGGTCGAGGTGACCGTCGACCGCGAGGAGATCACCGTCGTCGGCACGCTGACCGACGAGACCGCGGACGAGGCGGCGACGCAGGGCCGGATCAGCCGGTTCCGCGAGGAGACCCGCGAGCCGCGGATGGCGATCGCGGACGAGGCGCAGGCCCGCTACGGCCGCAAGGTCTCGTGGGGCGTCCGGCTCGGCGGGACGCGGGCGCTGTTCACGAACGTGTCGGTGCCGGTCATGACCCGCCTCCGACAGCCCGAACGCCGCGTCCTCGACACCCTGGTGGATGCCGGCGTCGCCCGGTCGCGCTCCGAGGCGCTGTCCTGGGCTGTCGCGCTCGTCGGCGAGCACACGGAGAGCTGGCTGGCCGACCTGCGCACCGCGATGGAAGCGGTCGACAAGGTCCGCGCCCAGGGCCCCGGCCGCTAGCCCTCCCCCTTCGCCCCTCCCCCTTCGCCCCTCCCCTCTTCCTCCGCTTCTTGGGTGCGATTGTCGACAGCCGTCACGCCTGGCCGGCGTGTCGCGTCGCGGGTGTCGACAACCGCGCGGAGAGCCGAGGTGAGGGGAGGGGAACACGGGGAGGCCGAGCGGGGTTCGACCAGGCGATGACTTCCACCACCGTGACCGCCCTGTCCGTCCCCGCTCCCGGCGCCGACTTCGAGACCATCGCGCTCGACCGCCGCGACCTCCGCCCCGACGACGTCCGCATCGACATCGCGTACGCCGGCGTCTGCCACTCCGACATCCACACCGTCCGCGGCGAGTGGGGCGAGCGCCCCTTCCCGATCACGCCCGGGCACGAGATCGTCGGGACCGTCGCCGAGATCGGCGCCGAGGTGACCGGCTTCAAGGTCGGCGACACCGTCGGCGTCGGCTGCCTGGTCGACTCGTGCGGCGAGTGCGCCGCCTGCAAGGACGGTGAGGAGCAGTTCTGCGAGAAGGGCGCCGTCGAGACGTACGCGACGCCGGACTACCACGGGGAGGTCACCCAGGGCGGCTACAGCGAGAGCGTCGTCGTCCGCGACCACTTCGTGCTGCACATCCCCGACGGCGTCGACCTGGCCTCGACCACCCCGCTGCTCTGCGCGGGCATCACCACGTACTCCCCGCTCAAGGCGCACGGCGTCGGGCCCGGCTCGAACATCGCCGTCGTCGGCATGGGCGGCCTCGGCCACGTGGCCGTCAAGATCGCGAAGGCGCTCGGCGCCGAGGTGACCGTCCTCAGCCGGACGACCTCCAAGGAGGAGGACGGGCGCGCGTTCGGGGCCGACCACTACTACGCGACGAAGGACGGGAAGGCGTTCGACGAGCTGGCCAGCTCGTTCGACTTCATCCTCAACACCGTCGGCGCCGACCTCGACGTCGACGCCTACCTCGGGCTGCTCGCCCGCGGCGGCACCCTGGTGAACGTCGGCGCCCCGAGCCAGCCGCAGCAGTTCGGGATGTTCTCGCTGATCACCAACCGCCGCAGCTACGCGGGTTCGCAGATCGGCGGGCTGCCCGAGACCCAGGAGATGCTCGACTTCTGCGCCGAGCACGGCATCACCGCGACGATCGAGCTGATCGACGCGCAGGACGTCGGCGCGTACTACGAGAAGGTCGTGGACGGCGACGTCCGCTACCGCGCCGTCATCGACGCGAAGTCGTTCGCGGCGACCGCGGCCTGACCGGCTGACCGTTCTCGCGCGGGCCCTCGCACCTCACGGGTGCGGGGGCCCGTCTGCGCGGTGCGGGAGAGGATGGCGCGATGCGCCGCTTCACCCAGGTCGACGTGTTCGCCTCCGAGCTCGGCTACGGCAACCCCGTCGCGGTCGTGCACGACGCCGAGGGGATCGACGACGCGACGCTGCAACGGTTCGCGGCGTGGACGAACCTCTCGGAGACGACCTTCCTGCTCGCCCCCACCGACCCGCGGGCGGACTACCGGGTCCGGATCTTCACCGGCAGCCGGGAGCTGCCCTTCGCCGGGCACCCGACGCTCGGGTCGGCCCACGCCTGGCTCGAGGCCGGCGGCAGCCCCGCCGACCCCGACGTCCTCGTGCAGGAGTGCGGAGCCGGGCTCGTACGCGTCCGGCGCGACCGGGACCGGCTCGCCTTCGCAGCGCCGCCGCTGCTCCGGGGCGGTCCGGTCGAGGAGGCCGACCTCGCAGAGATCACGGCCGCGCTCGGCGTCGACCCCTCGGCCGTGGTCGACGCGCAGTGGGGCGACAACGGCCCCGGCTGGGTGATGGTGCTCCTCGACAGCGCGACGACCGTGCTGTCGCTGGCGCCGGACGCCCGCGGCATGACGCGCTTCCCGGACCTCGGCGTGGCCGGTCCGCACCCGGCCGGGGGCGAGGTCGCGTACGAGGTGCGGGCCTTCTTCCTGCCCGGGCCGACGGAGGACCCCGTGACCGGCAGCCTGAACGCCGCCCTCGGGCAGTGGCTCGTCGCCACCGGGCGGGCGTCCCGGAGCTACGTCGCCGCGCAGGGCACCGCGCTCGGGCGCCGCGGCCGGGCGTACGTCGACCAGGTGGGCGACGACCTCTGGGTGGGCGGCAGCACCGTCGTCGGCGTGCGCGGAGAGGTCGACCTCGGCTTCAGCTCGCCGCTCAGCCTGCCCTTCGTCCTCACCGAGGCCGAGCCGCGCCTCGTGGCCGCGACCGACGACGACCCGGCGACCGCCCCGGAACCCTTCCCCGGCGGCTGAGCGGGGGCGCCGGCTGCTCAGCCCGCGTGGAACCGCCGGTGCAGCCCGTGCACGCGCTCGCCGAGGACGTCGTCGGGGCCCTCGACGGTGACGTGCGGCGCGACCGCCGGCACGGGCAGCACCGCGACCGGCGACGGGGCGCCGCCGAGCTCGGCGGTCCAGCGGGCCGTCTGCTCGGCCGACGAGGCGTAGACGATCCGGCCGATCCCGACCCAGGCGTGCGCGGCCGCGCACATCGGGCAGTGCTCGCCGGAGGTGTAGACCGTCGCCGCCGCCCGCGTCGCCGCGTCGAGGTGGTCGCCGGCCCACTGCGCGAGCGTCAGCTCGGGGTGATGGGTCGCGTTGCGGTGCACGGCCTCGTTCGCCGCGGTCTGCAGCACCCGACCGGCGCCGTCGACCAGCACCGAGCCGAACGGCTCGTCGCCGGCCTCGAGCGCCGCCTCCGCGAGGTCGACCGCCTGCGTGAGGTGACGCCGGTCCTGCTCGTCCACGCTGCCCTCCCCAGGATCGGAGCGATTCCGACCGCGACTACGCGGTCAGAACCGCTCCGGTACCGCCACGATCAGGCCCGGTGCTCGCGGTAGTAGCGGATGAGCGCCTGGGTCGACGCGTCCTGCTGGCTGAGGGCGTCCTCGTCGCCGCCGACGGCGGGGGTGACCTGCTGAGCCAGCTGCTTGCCCAGCTCGACGCCCCACTGGTCGAAGCTGTCGATGCCCCAGACGACGCCCTGGGTGAACGTGATGTGCTCGTAGAGCGCGATCAGCTGGCCGACGACGGCCGGCGTCAGGGCCGGCGCCATGATCGAGGTCGTGGGCCGGTTCCCGGTGAACACCCGGGCCGGCACGATCGCCTCGGCCGTGCCCTCGGCCCGCACCTCGTCGGCCGTCTTCCCGAACGCCAGCGCCGCGGTCTGCGCGAAGAAGTTCGCCAGGAACAGCTCGTGCACGTCGGCGTCGCCGTCGCGCAACGGGTGCGCGGGCGTCGCCACCGCGAGGAAGTCGCAAGGGATGACGCGCGTGCCCTGGTGGATCAGCTGGTAGAACGCGTGCTGGCCGTTGGTCCCCGGCTCGCCCCAGAAGACCTCGCCGGTGTCGGTGGTGACCGGGGTGCCGTCCCAGCGGACGCCCTTGCCGTTCGACTCCATCGTCAGCTGCTGCAGGTACGCCGCGAAACGGTGCAGGTACTGCGCGTACGGCAGCACCGCGTGCGACTGGGCGTCGAAGAAGCCGTCGTACCAGACGTTGAGCAGACCCATCAGCATCGGCACGTTCTGCGCCACCGGGGTGTCGCGGAAGTGCACGTCGACCGCGTGGAACCCGCCCAGGAAGGCGGCGAAGCTCTCCGGCCCGATCGCGACGCAGACGCTGGTGCCGATGGCGGAGTCCACCGAGTAGCGCCCGCCGACCCAGTCCCAGAAGCCGAACGCGTTCTCGGGGTCGATGCCGAAGGCCTCGACCTTGTCGAGCGCGGTGGACACGGCCACGAAGTGCTTGGCCACGGCGGCGCGGGCGGCGTCGTCACCCTCGCCCACGGCCCCGCTCGCGCGCAGCCCGTCGAGCAGCCAGGTCCGTGCGAGGCGCGCGTTGGTCAGGGTCTCGAGCGTGGTGAAGGTCTTGCTCGCGACGATGAACAGCGTCGTCTCGGGGTCGAGGTCGGCGGTGTTCACGGCGACGTCGGTGGGGTCGATGTTGGAGACGAATCGGCAGGTGAGGCCCTCCTGCACGTACGGCTTCAGCGCCTCGTAGACCATGACCGGCCCGAGGTCGGAACCGCCGATGCCGATGTTGACGACCGTCTCGATCCGCTTGCCGGTGACGCCGACCCACTCCCCGGACCGGACCTTGTCGGCGAAGGCGTAGACCTTGTCGAGGACCGCGTGCACCTCGGGGACGACGTCGGTGCCCTCGACGAGGAGGCTCTCGTCGCGCGGCATCCGCAGCGCGACGTGCAGGACCGAACGGTTCTCGGTGACGTTGATCTTCTCGCCGGCGAACATCGCGTCACGCCGGGCGGGCACGCCGGTCTGCTCGGCGAGGTCGGTCAGCGCGGCCAGGATCTCGTCGTCCACGAGGTTCTTCGACAGGTCGACGTAGAGGTCGGCGGCCGTCCGCGTGAAGCGGCTCGCCCGGTCCGGGTCGTCGGCGAAGGCGGCGCGCAGGTCGGGCTCGTACGCGGCCTTCAGCTCGGTCAGGCGGGCCCAGGCCGGGGTGGTGGTGGCGTCGACCGGATCGCTCATGTTCTCTCGTCTCCTCGCGTACGGGCCGCGACCGACCCTGCGCGGCAGCCTAGTGACGTGGGCGCTCGGGGCGCCGCGGGGTCACGACGACCCCGCGGCAACGATCGACCGGAACCGGCGTGTCGGTCCTTGCTCCCACCTACGATCTGTGCTGCCGGGGGGCTGCACCGGTCGCACCGCGACCCCGTCCCAGGAGCCGACCGTGGTCCCGACCCCCGCCCTCCCCGCCGCCGCCGGCCGCCTCCGCGGCGTCCTGCTCGTCCTCGGGCTGTCCGTCGCCCTGCTGGCGGGCGCGGCCTCGCCCTCCGCGTCCGCGGCCACGCCGAGGCCGCCCGCTCCGGCCGGGGTGCCCGCCGGGATCGAGGCCCTCGCCGCGTACGTGCCCGCGAACTCCTGCACGCCGACCGCGCGACCCGGCACCGTGCTCCTCGGGAGGCTCCTCGTGAAGACCTACCCCGGCACGTCGTTCGGCGGCGCCCGCGCCTGCCCCGCGACGGCGAACAGCGAGCACCACGACGGGCGCGCGGTCGACTGGATGAACAGCGTCCGCGACGACAAGCAGAAGAAGCAGGCGCAGGCGGTGATCGACTGGCTCCTCGCGACCGACGCGCAGGGCAACCCGTACGCGAACGCCCGCCGGCTCGGCGTCATGTACGTGATCTGGGACAACCACATCTGGGGTGCCTACCGGCCCCAGGACGGGTGGCGCGAGTACAACGGCTGCGAGGCGAAGGACAAGCAGGCCAAGAGCCTCGACGCGGCGTGCCACCGCAACCACATGCACCTGTCGCTCTCGTGGGCCGGCGCCATGGGCCGCACGTCCTACTGGACCGGGGCGGTCGCCGCTCCCGACTACGGCCGCTGCCGCCCGGCGGACCTGAGCTGGGCGTACGGCTACTCCGAGCCCAACCCGACGCCCTGCCCGCGGGTGGGCAGGGTCGCGGTGCCGAAGGGCGCCTCGTCGACGCTGAAGACCCTCATCACCTACTCGGGCCGGTCCATGAAGAAGGGCAGCGCGTACGCCGCGGTGAAGCCGGTGCAGAAGATCGTCGGGGCGAAGCAGACCGGCACGTACTCCACGGAGACCGTCGAGAAGATGAAGGCCTGGCAGAGCGCGCACGACCTCGAGCCGACGGGCCGGCTGAGCTACGCGACGTGGCGCGCGCTCGAGCAGGCGGTCTGGCCGGACTGAGGTCCGCCTGGGAGCACGCCGTCTAACGTGTGCCCATGGACCCCCGGCTCGCCCGCGCACGCCCGGAGTCGGAGCGCCCGTACGCGCCGGGGGAGTCGGAGTTCCGCACCGACCTCGAGCGGATCCGCTTCGCGCAGTCGTTCTCCCGGCTCGCCGAGGTCACGCAGGTCGTCACGGCCGGCGCGACGAACGGGGTCGTGCACAACCGGCTGACGCACACGATCAAGGTCACCGCCGTGGCGCGGGCGATCGCCGTACGGCTGCTGCGGAGCGAGGACCGCGAGCTGCTGCGCGACCTCGGCGGGCTCGACCACGTGGTGGTGCAGGCCGCCGCGAACGCGCACGACCTCGGCCACCCGCCGTTCGGACACCTCGGCGAGCGGGTGCTCGACCGGCTCGCGCGCGAGCGGTTCGGGCTCGCGGACGGCTTCGAGGGCAACGCGCAGACGTTCCGGATCCTCACCGAGCTCGAGGTGCACGGCCCCGGCGACGAGGGGCTGAACCTCACGGCCGCCGTCCGCGCCGCCGTCCTCAAGTACCCCTGGGCCCGTCACCACTGGCCCGACCCGCACCCCACCGACTGGGAGGTGCCACCGCGCGGCGCCGGGCACGGACGCGGGGGGACGGGAGCCGCGAAGTTCTCCACCTACCTCATCGACCTGCCCGAGATGCTGGACGCGCTGCGGGCCTTCCCGGAGCTGCCCCCGGGGCGCCAGACGCTGGAGTGCTCGGTGATGGACCTGGCCGACGACATCGCCTACTCGCTGCACGACGTCGAGGACTTCCACCGCTCCGGCGTGCTCCAGTTCTCGCCGGTGTCGAGCGAGTTCCGTTCGTGGGAGACCGACCGGGCGGTGTTCACCGAGCTGGGCGGGCGGCGGCTGGCCGAGATGGGGCGGACGCCGGGGGCCGGGCTCGAACGACTGCGACGCCGGCTGCGCGCCCGCGACGGCTGGATGTTCGACGAGGCGACGTTCGCGGCCGCCGTCGCCGCGGTGGGCGACGAGTTCGTCGACGGCGTGCTGGCCGTCCCCTACGACGGGTCGATGCAGAGCGACCGCGCGATCTCCGGCTTCACCTCGCGCTGGATCGACCATCTCGTCATGTCGGTGACGCCGAACCCGGACCCGGCCGTCCGCTCCGGCTACGTGCAGATGACCTCACGCGCGTGGCACGAGGTCCAGGTGCTGAAGTTCGTGAACACCTACTTCATCCTCGAGCGGCCCGACCTCGCGATGCTGCAGCGCGGGCAGGAGCGCACGATCGAGCAGCTGGTGACCGGGTTCGACGAGTGGCTGTCCGACCCGACCGACGCCTTCCGGGCACCGCGGCGGCTCGTCGACCTGGTCGCCGCGGCGACGTACGGCTACGAGCGCCTCACCCGCGACCACCCCGACCGGCTCGGCGCCCGGACGACCGACGCCGACCTCGCCCGCATGGCCCGGGGCCGCGGGATCAGCGACTTCGTCAGCGGCCTGACGGACGCGCAGGCCGTGGCGTTCGCCGCCCGGCTCGCCGGTGGCAGCGGGGTGCTGTGGACGACCGGGGCTCTGTAGTTCTGGCTCCGCTTCGCTCCGCCGCGCCTCGGGCTCCAACCCGATGCCTTCGTCGTCGTTCGTGACGACGGAAAAGCGTGTCGTCACGCCCTCCTCCTCCAGGCACCGGCGCCCGAGGCGGTCGTGGTGGAGCGCGGACGGCGACGACCCAGAACGCCGAAGGGCCTCCCTCGTACGAGGGAGGCCCTTCGGGCGGAGCTGGCAGGACTAGCGCATGCGGTTGCTCGCGAGGTGCATCAGCTCGGTCCGCATGTCGGAGCCGGACGCGGAACGGAAGGCGCGGGCCAGCTCACGCTCCTGGCGAGCGGTCTCACGGTGACGGCGGATGGCCTGGCTGAGGCGGGACATTCTCTTGCTTCCTGTCTGAAGTCTTTGATGTGGTGGTCTTAGGCTCGAAAGCCTTCGATATCGAACTGTACCAGATCAACGGTCTCCTGCAGGGGTTTGTTCCGTGGACCCTGGACGAAGAACGAGGGCCTGCGCAGCAACCCCCCAGCCGCAGCGCAGGCCCCCGCCCGCCACCCGGCGTCCCCCGGCGCCGAGCAGCGGTCCCCTGGTGGCGGTCGGTGTCAGCCGACCGCCCCTCGGCGCACGTCCCCTCCGCGCGCCGGGTCCCCTCACCGACAGGCGTCCCCACGCCCACCGGCCCTTCATCCGGCTCCCGGATCCCCACCCGGGCGCCGAGCCGGGCATCCCCTCCCGGCGGTCCTGCGTCGACGTCCGCTCCCCTGGCGGACGCCGGGTCGGGCTCCCCAGCCCGACGTCTCCTCCTGCTCGCCGGTCGCGGGCTGTCCCTCGATCTCAGGCCCCGCGGCCGGCGTCTGGCAGGCGCCTCGCTCCTGCTCGGCGAGGCGTCGTGGTCGTCCGCGTCAGCTGCCCGCGGTCGACACGTCGTACGACCGGTGCCTCAGCGGGCTTCGTCGGTCGGTGCAGCGGCCGGCGGTGGGCCGTCGTGGCCGCGCCCTGGTGCCGGCAGCGCGGCGTACGCCGTCAGGTCTGCGGGTCGGGTCTCGCGGGGAACGGTCATCGGGGGCTCCTGCTGGTCGTCGTCCGAGCGGCCCCCGCCTGCTCCCCGGCCCCGGTGGGCTGGTGAGGAAGACTCTGCCGCCCGGACCTCCGCAGCCGCTCAAGCCCGGCGACCCGGTTCGCTCAGGACGTGCGAAAGATTGACGACTCAAGGATCAAAGGCTCAAGAAGGGCTCAAGGTGCACCGAACTCCGCCCGCCGGCGCTGCCGCGCACCGTACGGACAGCCGCACACCGCCGGGCTGGTGCGGCTGTCCGCCGGGTGTGCGGTTGTACGCGAGCAAGGTGGCAGCACCCGTCCCCGGGTGCCGGAGCGCGAAGGCTCAGGCGGCCTGACCGAAGCCGCGGTCGGTCACGCCGACGCCGGCGCGCTCGAGCTCGGCCTCGACACGGAGCCGCTCGATGTCGCGCTCCATGCCGTTCGTCTCCTCGCCGAGCTCGTGCTCGATCTCGAGCATCGAGCAGGCCTGCATGAGGATGTGGTCGTAGGCGAGGCGGTTGCCGAGCTGCTGCGCCGCGGAGCGGTGGGCGTCGGCGCGGACGACCTCGCGCAGGCGACGGAGGTCGGCGGCGAGCCGCTCGAGGGGGACGCCGTGCATCTTGCGCATCGCGCGCAGCGTGCGGCGGTGCTCGGCCGACGTGATCTGGCGCTCGCGGAACCGCGTGATGCTCTCGTCCCAACGACCGGCCAGCAGGTCCCACAGGAGGACGCAGCCGATGGGGACGAGCACCATGATGACGACGGCGAGGCCGCCGAGCACCACCTGGTACGTGTCCGCCATGGATGCACCCTAAGTCCGTCGTGCGGCTGCCAACAAGGCAGCAGCAGGTGAACAGCCGTCGACGAGGACGGCATCACCAGGGGTTCGGAGCGGACCCCCGGGACGGATGCCCGACGGCGCTCGCGACCGGTCTCGGGACCGGGCTCAGGCGGCGCGGCTCCCGTACACGGACACGTGCACGTGGTCGTCGTGGTTGGCCGTGCGCGAGCCACGGTCGGACATGGAGCGCCAGCCCTCGCTGCCGCGCTGGACCGTCCAGATGTGCTGGGAGTAGATGACCTCGCTGACGCCGAGCTCGCGGGCGTGGGCCCGCACCCAGCGGGCGACCTGCCAGCCGACCGTCGGGTCGGAGATCATGCAGTCCACGGCCTGGCCGCTGGCGTGGAACCCGCCCCCGCCGCGCGTCCCGCCGAACGACGTGATCTGGGGGTAGCGGGCGCAGAGCGTGCGGTGCACGAGGACCGCGTCGGGGGTCAGCCCGCTCTCCATCGCCGAACCCTGGCCGCAGGGGCGCTCGGAGACCCCGCCGGTCGTGGCCGGGTCGGGCTTGGACCTGGAGACGTACGCGGCCGTCACCCAGCGGCCCTTGCCCCGGTAGGTCACGAGCCGGAAGCCGTCGCGCACGGTCGAGGTCACGGAGAGCTTGGTGCCGGGGTCGACCTCGGCCACGACGTCGGACTTCTTCGAGGGGTCGGTACGGATGTCCAGGTCGTCGGTCGCGTACATCGAGCCCGACACCTTCGGGGCGGCGGCCAGGTCGTCCGCGGTGGGCTCGGCCTTCTTCTGCTGCGGCTCGTCCTCCGTCGTGCCGGCCTTCGACGGCGGCGGCGTCGGCGTCGGCGAGGCCGTCGCCGAGGGGGTCGAGGCCGGGGTGGGGCTGGGCGTGCGCCCGAGGTCCCGGCTCACGGCCTGGTCGCGGACCGACACGTCCGGGACGCTCGCGGCCGGGGCGGGCACGGCGGTCTGCGGGTCCGACCCCGGGAGCGCGAACGCGACGACGCCGCCGGTCCCGAGCCCGACGAGCGCCAGGGGGACGGCGACGCGGGCGACGCGGACGGCGACCGGCGGGCGCAGCGCCCGGCGGGGTCGGGGTCGGGGCACGTGGTTCCTCCGCGTCGTGATCGGATCGTGACCTTCTGGTCAGGCGGCACTCTAGGCACAAGGCGCGCACGTTGCCCAATCCGTGACGTCCTACCGTGACCTCTTCAGGAGCGACCGGCACGGGCCGTCGCCGAGGACGGGAGACCAGCAGGTGACGCAGTACGACGCAGTGGTGATCGGAGCCGGGCAGGCCGGCCCGAGCGTGGCCTTCTCCTACGCGGCCCAGGGAAAGCGGGTCGCGGTCGTGGAGATGGCCCAGCCGGGCGGCACCTGTCTCAACCACGGGTGCCGGCCGACGAAGGCGCTGCGGGCGAGCGCCGTGGTCGCGCACTCGGCGCGCCGGGCCGCCGACTTCGGCGTCCACGTCGGCGAGGTGCGGGTCGACTTCGGCGAGGCCATCGGCCGGGTGCACACCATGATCGCCGGCATGGTGTCCTCGCTGCAGGACTCGTTGGACACGACCGAGAACCTCGACTACCTGCACGGCCGGGCCACGCTCGTCGGCGACCCGGAGGGGAAGGAGCACCGCGTCGTCGTCACCGCCGACGACGGGTCCGAGACCGAGCTCACGACGGCCGAGGTCTACCTCAACGTCGGCACCCGGGCGTCCGTGCCGCCGATCGACGGGCTCGACGAGGTCGACTTCCTGACCGAGATCGAGCTCCTCGCGCTGACGGCGCTGCCCGAGCACCTCGTGATCGTGGGCGGCGGGTACATCGGGCTCGAGTTCGGGCAGATGTTCCGCCGCTTCGGCTCCGAGGTGACGATCGTCGCGGGCGGGGGGATCGCGGCGCGCGAGGACCCCGACGTCCAGCAGATCCTCACCGACCTGCTCACCGACGAGGGCGTCCGGATCGTCGGCGGGCGTCCGTCGTCGGTGCGCCGCGACGGCACCGGCGTCGCCCTGGAGGTGCCCGACGTCGGCACGGTCACCGGCAGCCACCTGCTGGTCGCCACGGGCCGCCGCTCGAACTCCGACCTGCTCGGGCCCGACACGCACCTGGCGACCGACGAGCGCGGTTTCTTCGACGTCGACGACCGCTACGCCACGTCGGTCCCGGGTGTCTGGGCGCTCGGCGACGTCAACGGCCGGGGTGCCTTCACCCACACCTCCTACTCCGACGGCGACATCTACCTGCACCCGCCGCGGACGGTCGCCGGGCGCGTGACGACGTACGCGATGTTCACCGACCCGCCGCTCGGCCGCGTCGGCTGGTCCTCGGCGCAGGCACGCGAGTCCGGGCGCACCGTCCTCAAGGGCGAGCTGCCGATGTCCAGCGTCAGCCGGGCCGTCCTGGAGAGCGAGACGACCGGGGTGATGCGGGTCCTGGTCGACGCCGACACCGAGGAGATCCTCGGCGCGACGATCCTCGGGCTGCAGGCCGACGACGTCGTCCAGGTGGTCAGCGTCGCGATGCAGGCCGGCGTCCGCTACCCGACCGTGCGCGACGCCCTCCCGATCCACCCGACGGTGTCCGAGTTCTTCCCCACGCTCCTCGGCGCCCTCGAGCCGCTCGACGATCCCTCATGAGCGTCGGGTAGGGAGCGCCCCCTCTGGTGTCTGGACGACGAGAGCGTCACGACAACGTTCTTCCGTCGTGACGAGCGAGGAGGAAGACACCAGATCCCGGGGCAGCGACCGGGCGCGAACGAGATCAAACAGCCCGTGGGCTGCGCTTGTACGCCGACACGTAGCGGCTGCCGGCGACCCAGAAGCGCCACGGGACGTCGGCGGCCCGGGACACGCCGACCCGCGGCCCGGTCGCGACCTCGACCGGTCGGCCGTCGCCCGGCTCGAGGCGGACCTCGCCGCCGGCGAAGAGGTCGGTGCCGCGGTGCTCGAGGTGCAGGCCCAGGGCCTGGGTCAGCCGGCCGGGGCCGCGGGCCAGGTCGCGCTCGACCGCACCGTGCCGGCGTTCGCGCGCGAGCTCGACGCCCTCGACGACCCGCCCGGCCCGCAGCAGGCAGCCGCCGGCCGTCTGGTCGGGACCGCAGACGACGTTCGCGGCCCAGTGCATGCCGTAGGAGAAGTAGAGGTAGAGGTGCCCCGGCGGACCGAACATCACCTCGTTGCGGGGGGTCGGTCCCCGGTGGGCGTGGGAGGCCGGGTCGTCGCGGCCGGCGTACGCCTCGACCTCGGTGAGCTCGACGGCGACGCCGCCGTGGCGCAGCACCGCACCGAGCAGGAGCGGCGCCACCTCCGGGGCCGGACGGGCGAGCACCTCCGGGGTCAGCACGGGTCCGAGGGTAGGCGGGTGCCGCCAGCCTCAGGGTCGGTGCACGAGCCGCGGGAGGGCGGCGAGCGCGACCAGGACGACGACCGACACCACCCCGGCGGCGATCGCGGCGCCGGTCCCGGACACGACGTCGAAGATCAGGACCATGGTGCCCGCGAGGACCAGGGCGACGCCGGCCAGCACGATCCGCAGCAGCACGTTGGACACCGTCACCAGCGTGACCTTCGCGTGCCGGCGGAAGAGGGCCCGGTGCAGGTTGACCGGGGCGAGGGCGAGGGCCGTGGTGAGGACCGCGGTGACGATCAGCCCGAGGTAGAAGCGGCGCTGGCCGGTGCTGAGCGTGCCGAACCGTTGCTGGAACGCCACCGCGAGCAGGAAGCCGGTGAGGATCTGCGTCCCCGTCTGGGTCACGCGGAGCTCCTGGAGGAGCTCGACCCAGTTGCGGTCCATCCGCTGGGTGACCGTCTCGCGCCGGCCGTCGGAGGGGTCGACGTCGCTGTCCGGCCCGGGAAGCCCTGACCCGTCGACGGTCCCGAGGCCCTCGTCAGAGGTCACGGGCGGGCACCACCGGGGGACGCGACGAGCCCGGCCGGGGCGGCCCGACGCGCGACCGGCAGACTGGGCCCGTGACCGACCAGCCGAACACCGACCCCACCACCGACGCCGACGAGACGCCGCTCGAGCGCGCCGCGGAGTCCATCCGCGAGGCCAAGGACGCCGAGGGCGAGGTGGCGGCTCACGACGACATCACGACGCTCGACGACGAGCGGGCCGGGGAGTACAGCGAGGACGCCGGCGGCGAGGGCGGCCACCCCTGACGGCCGCGGCCCCGAGCGCGGGAGGCTGCCCCGCCGGGTCGCACCGGCGGGATCCCTGCCTCTGAGCACGGGTGGTGCGCTCAGCTGCAGCTGCGGGTGTCCTTCGACAGCTCGTACCAGCCGTTCATGTACTGGCTGTAGACGCGTCGCATCGGCTCGAGGTACTGGTCCGAGGCGGACCGGGTGTCGAGCGTGAAGACGTGCTCCTCGTTGTAGCGCAGACCGGACACCGACATGTTCTGCGTGCCGACGAGGACGCGACCGAGGTTGCTGTGCTCCGGGCCGATGAGGATCAGCTTGGTGTGCATCGCGACCGAGGTGCAGCGGGTCGGGATGTCGGCCTTCTTGAGGGCCTTCACCACCGTGGGCGAGATGGTCGTGCTGCCACCCTGGAAGGTCAGCAGCATCGAGATGTCGCAGCCGCGCGACTTGAGCCGCGTCAGGGAGTTGACCATCTGCTCGGCCTTGGCGTCGGTGAGCTTGAACATCGCGATCCGGATGTTCTTGTCGACGGTGCAGTCGACGTCGTCGAACTGCTGCACGTAGAAGTCGCGGGCGTCCTGCGTGGCCGGGGTGAAGGACACCGTGGTGCCACGGCCGGCGTCGGTGTAGTGGCGGTAGATCGGGTCGACCCAGATCCCGCGCTGCTTGGTGAGCTGCACCGAGGCCGGGAAGCCGGACGCCGACGGGCAGTTCTTCGTCGCGCAGTACTTCATCGCGTCGAAGCGGGTGTCGAACATGTCGAACATCTTGTGGTCGTCGTAGATCAGCGTGACTTCCTGGTGGTAGTTCCGCAGCTGCGACCGGGCGAAGTTGCCCGAGAGCGACAGGATCGCCGGGTGCGACCCCCCGGAGCCCGACCAGGTGGTGTCGGAGATCGTCAGGAACTTCTCGTGGTTGATCGCGTACGGGTAGACCTTGTCCTTGTTGACGTTGAAGCAGCCGTTGTCGCAGTAGTAGACGGAGGCGATGTCCTTGAGGCGCTGCGCGATCTTCGCCTTCTCGCCGGCCGGGTTGATCGCGCCGCCGTCGAGGACGAGCCCCACGGTGACCCCGCGGTGCTCCTTGACCCACTCCAGCGCGTCGTAGACGACCTCGGGGTCGGACTCGGGCCGGTCGCCGAGGGCGGTGCCGACGCCGTCGGCCTGCATCGTGCCGAGGGCCCGGATGAAGAACATGCCGATCTTGATCGTGGAGCCCTGCTTGGCTCCGCAGATGACCTGCGACAGCTTCTTCGAGTAGTCCCAGGGGCTGTTGTTCGTCGGGTCGTAGAAGCCCCGCTGCTCCATGTCGTCGATGTTGAACCAGGCCTCGAACGGGGCCGGCGTCGCGATCGTCGGGCACGAGTCGCCGCTCGGCAGCGCGATCGCCCCGGAGCCGGTGCGGTCGAGCGTGATCGCGCTGGCCGGGCCGACCAGGAGGCCGAAGGTCACGGCCAGCGCACTGACCAGACCCACGAGACGCAGCCGCGAACCCGCACGGGAGCGGAACGACCGCAACGCTTCGAACACGCTTGAAAACCCTCCGACAGCTCGTCTGACGACCCTCGTGGGCCCTTCGTGCCGGTGCCCCGGCGGCGATGACCCACGGTCGCACCCGCGCGGCGCAGCCATGGTCACGACGCACCGAACCATACAATGATTTCCGCCCGGTCACCTTGAACTCGACAGCACTCGCGACGTCCGGGCCGGACCCCGGCGAGCGGTGGGAGAAGCACGTGACGCAGCGCCGGAGCCCCCTCGTCGGCAGGCGCAGCCGGGCCCTGGCGGCGCTGGTCGCCCTCGTCGCCCTGCTGCTCGGCACGGCCGCCGCGGCCGCCCTGACGGCGGCCCCCGCGCTGGCGGTCACCCCGGTGGCCTCCGAGCCCCGCTCGCGCCAGGAGCTCTCGCAGCAGCCCGGCGCGGTCACGCTCGCCTTCTCGCGCGAGGTCGACCCCAGCGTGGCCAAGGTCCTCGTGATCGGGCCCGACGGCAAGAACGTCACCAGTGGCGCGCTCATCGTCGAGGGCACGAACGTGACCAGCCGGCTGCGCGGCGGCCTCGACCGCGGGACCTACACCGTGCACTTCCGGGTCGACGCCGCGAACGGCGACCTCGAGGGCGGGGCCTACCAGTTCAGCTACGGCGACGGGGACTTCGCCGACCTGGCCGACCGCTCCTGGTCGGGCGAGGACGACGAGCCGGCCGTCCTGCGCGGCACCAACCCGAACGGCTCCGAGCGCCCGGAGGCGCCCTCGACGGCCGGCACGCCCGGGATCGAGGTGACCTCGCAGGCCCCGACGACGTCCGAGGCGGAGCCGCCGGCCACCGACCCGCCCTCGACGGTCAAGGCGCCCCCCGGCCCGACCACCGAGGAGGCCGGCAGCGGTGCGGCCACCTCGGCGACGGCGTCCCCGGACCCCGAGGACGACGGCGGTGGCGGTGCGCCCTGGATCATCGGCGGCTCGCTGCTCCTGCTCGCCGTCGCCGGCACCGTGTTCGGCCTGTGGCACAGCAAGAAGGAGAAGGGCGGCGCCGGTCACGAGTGACCGCCGACGCCCGTCGACGGGCGGGCCCGCCGTGGCTCAGCGAGCCGGGGCGTCCGCCCAGCCCGCGTCGTCGAGGGTGTGGAAGAGCTCGGACCAGCGGGCCACGAAGGTCTCCTCGCTGAACTCCGTCCGGACCTGCGCGGCGTTCTCGCTGAGCCGGCGGCGCAGCGGCTCGTCGGTCAGGATCTCCACCACCCGCCGGGCCATCTGCTGCTGCATCCCGGAGCCGACGAGGAAGCCGTTCACCCCGTCGGCCACGATGTCGGCCGGGCCGTACTTGACGTCGTAGCTCACCACCGGGCAGCCGTGGCCGAGGCTCTCGAGCAGCACCAGCCCGAAGCCCTCGAAGCGGCTCGTCAGCAACGAGCACGACGCCCGTCGGTAGACCGCCGCCGGGTCCTTGGTGTAGCCGGCGAGCGTGACGTTCTGCCGCAGACCGGAGTCGTCGATGAGCCGCTGGAGCGCGGTCACCTCGCTGTCGGCGCCCGTGCCGTAGATCTCGAGCCGCGCTTCCGGCAGCGCCTTCACCACGTGGGCGAACGACGCGATGGCGTGCGGGATCCGCTTCTGGCTGTCGAGCCGGGCGAGCATCACGACGAGGTGCGGGTCGCGGTCCTCGAACGGCACCGGCTCGACCGGGGCCACCGGGTGCGGGATCACCGCGAAGTTCGCCTGCTCGCCGTACACCGCCTCGGCGTCGGCGCGCTGCGCGTTGGTGAGGAACACCACCGCCCCGTGCGCGTCGCGGCGGTCGAGCATCGGCCGGTACGAAGGCCGGACAGCGGCCAGGTCGTCGAACGGTGGCGTGATGTGGGGGTTGTGCAGGACGTAGACGTGCTTGACGTTGGGGCGCAGGTAGGTCAGCGTCTCGCCGTCCGAGCGCCGGGACTCCACCGTCAGGAAGGCGTGGTCGTCGCCGATCAGGCGGTCCAGGTAGGACTGGATGAGCTCGACGTTGCTGTTGAGGACCGCGTACGGCGCCCCGCGGGAGTCGAGCATCGTGATCCGCTCGACCCGCCCGAAGCGCGAGTCCGGGACGACCGCCAGCCACTTGTTCATGTAGGGCGTGCCGTCGGCCCGGAAGAAGACCTCCTGGCGCGGCTTGTTGTGCTGCAGGTCCATGTAGGTCGTGCGCCGGATCGTCCCGTTCGCGTTGAACTCGTCGCGCCGGGTCCGGCCCCGGTTCTCGTTGAACCAGTCCCGGACGATCAGCCGGCCCTCGTGGTCGAAGCGCTTGTAGAGCCGGTAGACGCCGTTCTCGTAGTAGCGGTAGACCTCCTGGTCGGGGTCGCGGATCTTGTCCATGCCCGGCTCGTCGACCTCGTGGTGCACGGGCTCGGCGACCACGTCCGACTCGGCGTTGAAGTAGTCGTGCAGGTTCACGATCTCGACGCCCTCGACGAGCAGGCCGCGGCGCCGCAGGTCGGCGGCGATGTCGTCGACCTCGGAGGAGTAGTTCAGCGTGACGATGACCGAGTCGACCCCGCCGAGCTCCTTCAGCAGCCGGCACTTGTTGAGGATCGAGGCGGTCCGGCCGCCGAAGTTGCGCGGGATGGCCCCGACCACGAAGACGTACTTCGCCGGCGGCAGCGGCCGCAGCGCGGGCAGCGGGTCGAAGCGGGGCGCGACGTCGGGGGCCTGCGGGGGCGCGGCAGGGGTGGCGGCGACCGCCCGACCCGCCGTCGCGGAGGCGGGACGGCTCGGAGCGGCGGCGGCGTCCCACACGCGACGCGCCCGTCGGACGGCCTGCTTGGCCCGGGACTTCAGCACGGCGGCAGCGTAGCGCCGGGGCCCCGGCCCGCCGCCCGGCGACGCGGGTGTCGCGACCCGGGGCCGCCGGGGCGGCCACTAGAGTGGCCGCCGTCCGGGCACGCTCTCCCACCCCTCCCGACGCCCCTGGGCCCGCCGGAGAGCAGCGGCCCGGCCGGGAGGAGCTGGTGGACATGCGGGTCATCACCTACGGGACCTTCGACCTCTTCCACGACGGTCACGTCCGGCTGCTGGAGCGGGCGAAGGCCCTCGGCGACTACCTGATCGTCGCGGTCACCACGGACAACTACGACAGCACGCGCGGCAAGCTCAACGTGTCGCAGTCGCTCATGGAGCGCATCCACAACGTGCAGGGCAGCGGTCTGGCCGACAAGGTGATCATCGAGGAGTACGAAGGCCAGAAGATCAACGACATCCAGCAGTACGACGTCGACATCTTCGCGATCGGCTCGGACTGGCTGGGCAAGTTCGACTACCTCAACGACTACTGCAAGGTCGTCTACCTCGAGCGCACCAAGGGCGTCTCCTCCACCCAGCTCCGCGACGAGACCGGCATCCTGCGCATCGGCGTCCTCGGGTCGGGCCGGATCGCCAACCGGATGGTCGACGAGGCGCGCTTCGTCTCCGGCGTGACCGTCGAGGGCGTGTGGAGCCGGCAGCTGCCCAGCGCGCAGAAGTTCGCCGACGCCCACGAGCTGCGCGTGGTCGCCGAGACCGTGCCCGAGCTGCTCGCCGAGGTCGACGCCGTCTACGTCGCGACGCCGCACGGCACCCACGGCGAGCTCGCCCGGCAGGCGATGTCGGCGGGCAAGCACGTGCTCTGCGAGAAGCCGCTGGCGCTGACGCGGGCCGAGGCCGAGCACCTCTACGGCATCGCCGAGCAGCACGAGGTCGTCCTGCTCGAGGCGGTCAAGACCGCCTTCGCCCCCGGCTTCCAGCGCATGGTGGCGGTCGCCCGCAGCGGCTCGATCGGCCAGGTCCGTTCGGTGGACGCGACGTTCACCAAGCTCGTCGACTCCGGCCGCGAGCTCGAGGCGCCCGACGGCGGGGCGATCTCCGAGCTCGCCAGCTACCCGCTGGTCGCGGTGGTCAAGCTGCTCGGGACCGCGTACACCCGGGTCGTCGCGTCCTCGCTGCGCCCCGAGGGGGCCGAGGTCGAGACGTTCTCCCGGATCGACCTGACCTACCCGCACGCCGTGGCGTCGGCGCGCGTCGGGATCGGCGTCAAGGCCGAGGGCGACCTCGTGGTCGCCGGGACGAAGGGCTACATCTACGTCCCCGCCCCGTGGTGGAAGACGGAGTACTTCGAGGCCCGCTTCGAGGACCCGAGCGACAACAAGAAGTACTACTTCAAGTTCGACGGCGACGGCCTGCGCTACGAGGTGGCGGAGTTCGCCTCGCTGATCCGCAACGCCACGCCCGAGTCGTTCAAGCTCCGGTCCTCGGAGTCGATCGCCATCGCCGCGATCGTCGAGGCCGCACGCGCCGACGCCGTCGTCCTGCGGTGAGCGGACCGTACGAGCCCGTGCCGCGCACGTCCTTCCGGGCGGTGCCGTGAGCCGCAGGCGCCTGATCCCCGCCCGCCTCCGTCGGCAGGTCCGCGAGCGGGTGCGCACGACCGTGCTCGAGGTGGTGCGCTCGGAGAACCCGCGGGTGGCCAAGGGCTACCGCCGGGTCCGGCTCGTCGCCCGTACGGTGGGCTCCCGGGTCACCGGGCGTCAGCTCGGCTGGGTCGCCCACCTGCGCCGGGCCCGCTGGACCGGGCCGACGACCTTCGAGATCGCCGGCTGGGCGTACGAGCGCGGCTACGGCCACGTCGACGGCCCGCCGAGGACCCGGGTCTGGCTGGAGCGCGACGGGCAGCGCGTCGACGCCGACGTCACCATGCGCTACGACCCCGAGGTGAACGCCGCGGCCCCGGCCGGCAGCGAGCACGACTACGGCAACACCGCCTTCACCGCGACCCTCGAGCTCGGCCCGCTCCTCGCCACCCGCGGCAGCGAGCCCTGGGTCGTGCACGTCCGCGTCATCGGGGCCGGGCGGGACCGGACCGGGACCTTCACCAGCCGGTACCGCTTCGGCTCGGTGCGCCACCTCTTCGCCTCGACGCAGGACGACGACACCCAGCTCATCGCCCGGTGGGCGGGTGGCGCTCGCGGGCTGACCCTGCGCCGCCACCGGCCGGAGGTCGTCGCCCGCGAGCTCACGATCGAGGGCCGCCGGCTGTCGGTCCTCGTCAGCACCACCGGTGCGTCGCCGACCGGGGCTTCGGTGCGCAGCGGCGAGGCCCTCGACGCCCTCACCTGCACCGCGGCCGGCTCGGACGAGGCCGGGCGGGCGCTGTTCCGTCTCGAGGGTGACGTGCCCAGCGGCACCGCCCTCGCCACCGACCGCGAGGCACCGCTCTCGCTGGAGCGCGGGATCGTCGTGCACACCGCCGACGGCGCCACGGTCGCGGTCGCGACCGACCTCGACGCGGACAGCCCGCGGCTCTGGCCCTCCTCGACCCTGCTGGTCTCGGCGACGGGCGACGGCCGGCTGCTGCTGGTCGACGCGCCGGGTCGCGTGCTGGTCGACGACGTGTCCGTGAGCGAGCGGCCGCCCGGCCTGGTGCTGCACGGGCGCTACGTCCTCGGCGACGTCCTCGGCACCGCCGTCGAGGAGGGCCGGACGCCCGAGCTGGTCGTCAGCGGCTCCCGCCAGGTCCTGCCCGTGCAGGCGACGTTCACGCCGGCGGAGCACGGCCAGGGCACGTGGCAGGCCTTCGCGCCGCTGCTGGCCCCGGTGTGGGACCGCCAGCCGCTGCCCCCGCGCCTCGGCGGGTACGTGCTGCGGGCACGGACCCCGGACGGGGTGATCCTGCCCGTCACCAACGTCCCCGGGGTCACCCGGCGGATGCCGGAGATGCACCACCTCGAAGGCTTCCGGCTACGGCTGCAGTCCGGCGGTGGCCGCTCGATGCGCTTCGGGATCTCGCCCCCACGTCGCGACGACGAGGTCGGCTCGTTCCACCAGCGCCGGCTCGAACGGCTCTACCGGCGCCGTTCCTGGAGCCCGCGCAACGCCGTCTACCTCGAGAGCTTCTACGGCCGCGCGGCGACCTGCAACCCGAGGGCGATCGACCGCGAGCTGGCCGCGCGCTACCCGCAGCTGACCCGCTTCTGGGGGGTGACCGACGCCTCGGTGCCGACGCCCCCGGGCGCGATCACCGTCGTGCGCGGCACCCGCGAGTGGTGGCACGCCCGGGCGACCTCGCGCTACGTGGTGGCGAACGACTGGCTGCGGCGCACGTTCCACCCGCAGCCCTTCCAGGTCGTGCTGCAGACCTGGCACGGGTCGATGCTCAAGCGGATCGGCCTGGACCGCTCGGGCCAGCCCAAGTCCAAGATCGCGACGATCCGCCTCGAGCAGTCCAAGTGGGACGTGCTGCTGTCGCAGAACCACCACTCGAGCGTCATCCTCGAGTCCGCCTACGACTGGCACGAGACGCTCTTCGAGGAGGGCTACCCGCGCAACGACCCGCTCACGCCGGGCAGCCCGTACGCCGGCGACGGTGCGGCGATCCGGGCGCAGCTGGGGATCCGTCCCGACCAGACGGCGGTGCTCTACGCCCCCACCTGGCGGGAGAACCTCACGACGATGGTGACGTTCCTCGACCTCGAGCGGCTGAGCGCCGACCTCGGCCCTTCCTTCGTGGTCCTGCTGCGCGGCCACTCCCGCACCGTGAAGTTCGGCGCGAGCCTCGACGACCTGCCGGGCGTCATCGACGTGACGACGCACCCCGAGGTCACCGACCTGTTCCTGGCCGCGGACGCCCTGATCACCGACTACTCCTCGGTGATGTTCGACTACTCGGTGACGCGGCGGCCGATGATCTTCTTCGTGCCGGACATGGACGACTACCGCAGCTCGCTGCGCGGGGTCTACTTCGACCTCTCCGAGGTGGCCCCGGGACCGGTCCTGTCCACGCAGGACGAGGTCGTGACGGCGCTCCGCGAGCTCGACCGGGCGGGCGAGCGCTACGCCGCGGCGTACGACACCTGGGTCGAGCGCTTCAACCACCACGACGACGGTCGTTCCGCCGAACGCGTGGTCCGCCGCCTGCTCGCCATCCGCAAGTAGGAGGAGGAAGAGGGCAGCAGCCCCGGCGCCTGAGCACCACGCCGACGAGGACGACGGCGACCCGGACTCTGGACGCGCCGTTCCGAGCGCCGGAGCCCGAGCACCACCGACCGGCGCGCCGGTGCCTGGGCATCACGCGAACTCTGGACGCACCGGCCCGAGCGCCGGCGCGTTGCGGAGGAGCCGGTGACGACACGCTCTTCCGTCGTCACCGGCGACGACGAAAGCGCCGGACCAGAGCGAGGGACGCGTCCGAGTGGAGCGAGGACAGAATCACAGCACCACCGTCACGCGCTGCATGTTGTGGTCCGAGGCCTGCTTGCCGACGTAGTGGTGGTGGGCGTCGAGCCTGGCGACGTTCTCCCACTCCTTCACCCGCACGCCCTTCGAGGTGAAGACGTAGTCGATGTAGGTCCCGTTCGGACGACGGCCGAAGTACTCCGGGCTGGGCACCGGCAGATAGTCGTTGAAGCTGCTCAGGTAGGTGTTGACCCGCTTCTCGACGGTGGCTCCCGGGGTCGTCGTGGTCGTGCCCGACCGGTTGCCGAGCGGGTCGACGTAGCCGTACCGGTCGACGAGGACGTCGTAGACGCCGTTGTCGCGCTGGCCGGAGGGGTTCAGCGAGTTCTTGTGCGAGTTCATGTCGCCGGTGATGAAGGTCGGGAGCCGCGACGGGTTGCGCCTGGCGACCTCCTTGGCGAGCGTGTCGGCCTCGGCGACGTGCAGCTTCCAGTCCTTGTCCGGCTCCAGGTGCGCGCTGACGAAGAAGAACTTCTTGCCGGTGCTGCGCTGGCGCAGCACCGCCCAGGCCATGAAGCGGTCGTCCTCCGGGCTGGGCAGGAGCTTCGAGCCCTGGGCGAGCAGCTCGACCCGGTTGTTGTCGTAGAGGATCCGGGTGCCCTTGGAGGCACCCTGGTCCTTGGCCACGCAGCGCGTCGGCGTGGTGGCCTTCACGCAGTTGTTCCGGTTGGCGTTCGTCACCCGCCAGCTGCTGCCGAGCCGGTTGCGCAGGTCCTCGAACTGGCTCAGGTCCTGGCCCTTGCCGCCCTTCGTCGCCGGGAGCCACGCCTGGCTCGCCTCCTGGATGCCGACGACGTCGACGCGCTGGTCGAGGACCGTGCGGACCACGTCGGAGCGGCGGTCCCACCAGGTGCGCTCGTTCTGGTGGGTGCCCAGGCAGTTGAAGCACTTGACGTTGAAAGAGCCGACCCGCAGGTCGGCCGCGGTCGCCTGGGCCTGCGCCGCCGGTGCGGAGGTCGTCGCGCTCACCGCGGCGGAGTAGGGGCTGAGCGCGTCGCCGTCGGAGGAGATGACGCGCACCTTGACGTAGTAGCGCCGGGACGGCTCCAGCCCGGTCAGCCCCAGCGTCGGCGCGGTCACGCGCCTGTACGTGGCGCCGCTCATCGAGCTCGAGGTCGAGTACGCGACGCGGTAGCGCGGCGCGCCCCTGACCGCCGACCAGGAGACGGTCAGCGTGGTGCTGCCGGTCGCACGGACCGCGACACCGGTGGGTGCGGCGGTCGCGGCCTGGGCGGGGACGGCCGTCGCGACGGAACCGAGACCGAGCAGCACCACGACGACCAGCGAGACGACCAGCGGGACGACACGGTGCCGGTTCCGGCGGGGCAGCCGACCGATCAGGTGCAGGAGTACGTGGGTGGGACGGACCATCTTCTGGGCTCCTCGGGTCGAGACCTACCGCGTGCTCCCCCCGGGTCCCGGGGAACCCTAATCGTCTCTTCAGGATCCGTTAACCCCTGAAGTCAACGACCGACACACCTTTAAGGAAATTCTTTGCCCATACGCCGGGCGGCTGTGCGTGAGCGCGACGCGACCCGTCGGCGGCGATCCGGCCCGGGGCGCGCGTCGTCCGAGGCCTCGCCAAGCCGCCGTCGTTGATAGGCTCCGCATCGTTCCAGGGGTCCGAGGAGTGGAGTTGCAGACTGTGCCGAGCGTCGAGAAGGCTGTTCCCACGCGGGTCCGGGCGGGCCTCGGAGCCCTTGCCGTGGTGGCCCTCGTCGGCTCCGGCCTGACCACGAGCACCGCGGTCGCCGACGTCACGAAGCCGACGGTGACCTCGGACAAGGCGTCACCGACCGCCCTCAAGGTCGACTGGACGTCGGTGAAGGGCGCCGCCTCGTACAAGGTGCAGTACTCGACCAGCACGAGCTTCGCGTCCGGCACGACGACGCTGCCGGCCAAGGGCGACCCGGCGATCACCGACAGCGACACCACGCTCACCGGGCTCTCGACCGGCAAGGCCTACTACGTCCGCGTCGCCGACGTCTCCGACAGCGGCAAGGTCGGCACCTACAGCGCCGCGACGCAGGCCACCCCGACGTACGACTACGCCGCCCCCGGCGACCTCTACCGCAGCAAGGTCGACCGCGACAGCATGACCGTGTCGTGGAAGGCGATCGACGGGGCTCCCGGCTACACGGTCCGCGTGTACTCCAAGGGCAACCCGACCAAGTACTTCACGACCACGACCAGCTCGGTCTCCCTCACCGGCCTGAAGAGCAGCACGACCTACTACATCCTCGCGTACGTGGTGAAGCCGGCGGCCGGCACGACCTCGGAGACCCGCCTCAGCGGTGACTCGCTCGAGATCATCCAGACCACGACCAGCTACAAGGCGGCGACGCCGGACGGCCTCAAGGAGACGAGCCAGGGCTCGACGAGCGTCGGGCTGTCGTGGACCGGCGTCTCCGGCGCCCCCGACGGCTCGGGCTACCGCGTCTCCTACGCCCTCGACCGGGCCCAGACCGTCAGCCAGAAGACCTCGGGCGTCTTCGACGGGACGTCGGGCAAGATCACCGGCCTCGACGAAGACACCACCTACTTCGCCGTCGTCTACCTCGTCGACGCCGACGGCAAGCGCGCCAGCGGGTCCAGCGAGGTCGTCACCGCCAAGTCGATCGTGGGCCGCGGCACGATCAGCGGCTCGGTCTCCGGCGTCACCGGCAGCGACCTGACCGCCGCCGCGTACACCACGGCCGGCAACGTCGCCGAGGCCGTGACGGTCGGTTCCGACAACAAGTACAGCCTCGACGTGCGTCCGGGCACCTACAAGGTGCAGCTGATGTACACCGGCGGCGGCAACTACGCCTCGGCGTGGGCTCGCTCCGGCAGCGACGGTGCCTTCACCTACGGCTCGGCGTCGACCATCGAGGTCGCCCTCGGCAAGACCACGACCGCGCCGGACGTCGACATCAACAAGGGCCACGTCGTCTCGGGCACCGTGGTCGACCGCAGCGGCAACCCGGTCCGCGCCGTCGACCTGACCGCGATCGCGGCCCGTGGCGACGAGCGCGACGTCATCTCCTTGACGCGCAGCGACAACGACGGGAAGTTCTCCCTCGAGGGCCTGAGCTCCGGCTCCTTCTGGATCCGCGGGATCTACTCCGGCGACGGCTTCAAGACCGAGAGCGTGCAGCTCGACGTCTCCAAGGACCTGGGCATCAAGGTCACCCTCGACAACGCCGACTTCCGCTCGAAGTACAAGGCCTACCTCAAGGGCACGAAGAGCGTGGGCAAGACGCTGAGCGTGACCGCGACGCCGTGGCTCGCCGGGTCCTACCCGACCACGAGGGCGTCGATGAGCTACCAGTGGAAGCGCAACGGCGTGGCCATCAAGGACGCGACCAAGAGCACCTACAAGACGACCAGCGCCGACCGGGGCAAGACGATCACCGTCACCGCGACCGCCAAGCGCTACGGCTACAACACCGGTTCGGCCACCTCGAGCGGCGCCCGCATCTCCTGAACCCGGGCCGCTCGCCCAACCCGTCTCGCGGGCTCGGGCGCGGGGCGTCCGGTCTCGCACCCGGGTCGCACCCGTCCCGCGGTTTTTCACGTGAACGTGAACCGTCGCTACCCACGGCAGATCTGCCGTGGGTGGCAGTGGTTTTCCGGGTGGAGCAGCGCCCGACGGTGGAGCTCAGCGGCGCCGCAGGCTCACGTTGCCGTGGCCGGTGGCGTAGAGCTCGCTCGTGCCGACCTCGGCGCTCACGTCACCGTTGAGCCGGACCCGGCGGACCGACGAGCCCGCCGTGACCTCGACGTAGACGTCGGCGAGACGTTCGCCGACCTGCACCAGGAGGGGGTCGAGGGCCCCGCCGAGCGTGAGCGTCGCCCCGTCGGCGGTCGACGTGGCCTCGACGTCGAGCGGCCGGCGCCAGGGACGTCCCGTCGCGCGCCCGACCAGCAGCCACGACGCGGTCGGCGCCGGCAGCGGCCCGGGAGCGTTCCAGCCAGCGGAGTCCCAGGTGAGTGCGACCTGCGTCGCGAGCACGAACCGCGGCCCTGCGGTCGTGACCGTCAGCGCCGGCACCCGTACGCCCGTGATGCTCAGCCGGTGCGAACGCGCCTCGACGGCGGCCTGCTGGACGTCGGTCCAGCGGCGGTAGACCTCGGCGTCGCTGAAGGCGGCCAGCCGTTCGCGGGCGTTCTCGCGCAGCTGCCGCACCCGCTTGCCGGGCAGGGCCAGGAAGCGCGCGATCGTGTCGGCCAACGCCGCCACGTCGCCCGGCGGCACGAGGAAACCCGTCTCGCCGTCGACCAGCAGCTCGTCGGGGCCGTAGCGGATGTCGTACGCGATCGGGACGCAGCCCGCCGCCATGCTCTCGAGCAGCACCAGCGACTGGCCCTCGGTGGTCGAGGTCATCAGCGAGAACGACGCGGCCGCGAAGTGCCTGGCGGCGCCCGGCGCGTAGCCGTGCAGGGCCACGTACGCGGCACTCCCGGTCTCCGCGACGGCCTGCTCGATGGAGGCGCGGCTCCCCGCGTCCTTGCCGTAGACGTCCAGACCGAAGTCGGCCGCCCGGCCGCCGCGACCCTGGACGAGCGCGACCGCGGCGACGGCGTGCTCGATGCGCTTGAGGGGCTTGAGCGTCGCGACGACGACGCCACGCTCCGGCCGGTCCGGGCCGGGCCTCAGCCGGGCGAGCAGGCCCCTGGGCGGCTCGGGCTCGACGACGACGGGCGGTCCGGCGTTCGGGACGGCGTGCAGGTTCGGGGCCTCGCCGAAGCGTTCCGCGACGTCCTGGCGCTGCTTGCGGGTGAGGAAGACGACCGCGTCGAAGCGGTCGAGGTGCGGCACGATCCGGCGGTGGGCGACGTAGAGGTCGCCGAGGTAGGGGTTCGTGGCGTCGGCCAGGTGCGACTCGTGGAAGACGTGGATCGTCGTGGCCCGCGGGTTGAGGTAGCGCGACAGGAAGCGGGCCGTGCTCTTGGACTCGTTGGTGATGACGGCCGGGCCGTCGCCGACGAGGTGGTCGAGCCAGAGGTAGTAGACGTCCCACGTGCTCCCGGCCAGGACGGTCGGGCGGCCCTCGACGTCGAAGAACTGCTGGTAGCGCCGCTTGCCGGCGTCCCCCTCGACCGGGAAGTCACGAGCCAGCAGGCTGCCGTCGGCCCGGTACATCTCGGAGTGCACCAGCTCGCGGTGCACGTCGTACGTGCGCAGGCACCACCGGCTGCCCTCCTCCTCGACCGTCGGCACGGCCGTGTCCGGGGAGGGTTCGGTGGGTGGCATCGTCGCGAGCCGGTCGACCAGGACGCCCTCGGCGTCCCAGGCCCGCAGGTCGCTGAACAGCGTCCGTACGGTCACCCCCTCCGGCAGCGTGCCCCGCGCCGTCAGCCGCTCGGTGATCTCGGCCGCGTCCTGCAGGGCGCTGAAGGTGAGCAGGTCGACGGGACGCCCGCTGCGCTGCACCTGCTCCCCGATCCGGCGCAGGGTGGCGGTCGTCTGCCCGGCGTACTGCTCGGGGACCCACCAGGTCGTCACGAGCTGACGGGCGGGCGGGAGCTCCTCGGACGGCACGGTCTCACTCTCCCACCCGGCCCACGGGGAGCCGGGTACGTTAGCCCGGCTATGGCTGTGCTGCTCGACCTGACGCCCCTCCGCAGCACGCCGGCCTTCCGACGCCTCTGGCTCGGGCTGAGCGTGTCGAACCTCGGCACCCAGCTCACGGTGACCGCCGTCGGGCTCCAGGTGTACGCGATCACCGGCTCGACCTTCTCGGTCGGCGTCCTCGGGGTCTGCGCCCTGGTGCCCCTGGTGGTCCTCGGCCTCTACGGCGGTGCCCTCGTCGACGTGTACGACCGCCGCAAGGTGGCCCTCGTCGCCTCCGTCGGGCTGTGGGTCGTCTCCGGCCTGCTGGCGCTCCAGGCCTGGCTGCACCTGGACTCGGTGGCGCTGCTGTACGGGCTGGTGGCGCTGCAGTCGGCCGGGTTCGCGGTGAACAACCCGGCCCGGTCGGCGATCATCCCGCGGCTGGTGGCGCCCGAGCTGCTGCCCGCTGCGAACGTGCTCCAGACCGTCTCCTGGAACATCGCCTTCGTCGTCGGCCCGCTGCTCGGTGCGTTCCTGGTCGCCGGTGGCGACTTCGGCCTCGCGTACACGGTCGACGTCGTGCTGTTCAGCGCGGCGCTCTGGGCGCTGTGGCGCCTGCCCGACCTGCCGCCCGCGGAGAGCGCCACGGACGAGCCGGCCAAGCGCGGGGTCGCCTCCGTGCTGGAGGGCCTGCGCTACCTGGCCACCCGGCCGAACGTCCGGATGACCTTCGTCGTCGACCTGACCGCCATGGTCCTGGCGATGCCGCGGGTGCTCCTGCCGGCGGTCGGCGTCCTCTGGCTGGGCGGCGGCGCCGCGACCACGGGCGAGCTGAGCGCGGCGTTCGCCGTCGGGGCCGTGCTCGCCGGGCTGCTGTCCGGCGGACTGGTGCGCGTACGCCGCCAGGGCCGGGTGATCGTCGGCTCGATCGTCGTGTTCGGGCTCGCGGTGGCGGCGTTCGGTGCGGTGCTGCTGGGTGTCGGCCGGACCTCGCCCGCGTCGGTCCTGGTGCCGGGGCTGCTCGTGGCGTTCGTGTTCCTCGCCCTCGCCGGCGGCGCCGACGCGGTCAGCTCGGTGTTCCGGCAGACGATCCTGCAGGCCGCGACCCCGGACGCGATGCGCGGCCGGCTGCAGGGCGTGTTCATCGTGGTCGTCGCCGGCGGACCCCGCCTCGGGGACCTCGTCCTCGGCACCGCGTCCGACCAGGTCGGCGAGGCCTGGGCCGCGCTCGGCGGCGGCCTGCTCTGCGTCGCCGTGCTCGTCACCGTGATCGCGCTCCAGCGCCGCTTCTGGGACTACGACGCCCGCGACCCCCGGCCCTGACGCCGTACGCCGGTTTCCCATGATCTCCTGGGACACCGGCACTCACCTCGGCAGATCTGCCGAGGGAGGTGCCGGTTCCCCATGATCTCTTGGGAAACCGCACCCACAGGGCGACGACCGCCGCGGCGGGAGGATGGCGCGGGGGCTGGTCGGACCACCCGTACGGCGGGGTCCACGTTGTTAGGGTCGGCACGCAGCGCGCCGACCGGCGCCGCGGGCGAGGAGCGGTGATGAGCGACGTCGGCGGGGTGCTGATCCACCAGCGCCGCCGGGTCGTCGAGATCATCGACGTCTTCGCCCGGTACGGCTTCACCCAGCTCGCCTCCGCCGTCGGCGCCGTGATCGGCGACGAACCGACCCCGCTGCTGCTGCGCCTCACCGGGCTGCACCTCGCCGACCCGGAGCTGGTCGCCCTGACGACCGGCGAGCGGCTGCGGTCTGCGCTCGTCGAGCTCGGGACGACCTGGGTCAAGCTCGGCCAGATGCTGAGCCTGCGGGCCGACATCGTGGGCGCCGACGTCGCGGAGTCGCTGCGCGGGCTGCAGAGCGCGGTGCCGGCCGACGCCCCCGGGCTCGCGGCCCGGACCGTCGAGCTCGAGCTGGGACGTCCGCTCACCGCCGTGTTCGCGACCTTCGACCCCGAACCGCTCGCCTCCGGCTCGGTCGCCCAGGTGCACGCCGCGACGCTGCCCGACGGCACCGAGGTCGTGGTCAAGGTCCTGCACCACGAGGCCGACCGCAAGGTCACGGGCGACCTCGAGCTGATGGGCGCGCTCGCCCGCTCCGTCCAGGCCCTCGACGTGGGGCTCGCGCGCTACAACCCGGTCGCCGTGGTGGCGGAGTTCGCGGCGCTGATGAGCGCGGCGATCGACTTCACCCACGAGCTGCACCACCTGCAGCAGATCGGCCAGAGCCTGGCCGTCGACACCGACGTCGTGGTGCCCGCCGCCTACCCCGAGCTCTCGACGACCAAGATCCTCACGATGACGCGCCTGCACGGCGGGACGGTCGGGACGCGCGCGAGCCTCGAGGCGTCGGGCTGGACCGTCGAGCGCTTCGTCCAGCGCACCAGCGACCTCTTCCTGGCGATGATCTTCCGAGACGGCGTCTTCCACGCCGACCCGCACCCGGGCAACTTCCTGCTGCCCGACGCCGCGCACCTCGCGATCCTCGACTTCGGCGACGTCGGGTACCTCACCCAGCGCCGGCGCCTCGACTTCCAGGCGCTGCTGCTCGCGATCTCCGAGCGCGACGCCGACGACTTCACCCACGCGCTGATGACCGTGACGCGCGCCTCGGTCGAGGTCGACGAGGACGCCCTGCAGACCGACGTCGAGGGCTGGATGCAGCGCTGGCTGCGGGCCGGCGTGAGCGAGCAGGACCTGGGCCCGGCGCTCGAGCACCTGCTGGAGCTGTTCCGGGACAACCACCTCACCTTCCCGTCGGACCTGCTGATGCCGCTGCGCGTCCTGATGCGGCTGCAGGGTCTGGGTCTCCAGCTCGGCAGCACCGTGCCGCTCGACGACATGCTGCGGCCGTACCTCACGCAGATGGTCGCGGACCGCTACAAGCCCGCGGCCCTGCTCAAGGAGGCCCGCAAGACGCTGCGCAGCTGGCAGCGGCTGCTCGGCCCGCTGCCCGACGAGCTGGCCGACCTCGCCGTACGGCTGCGCCGCGAAGGCCTGGTCCTCGACGTCAACCTGCACGACCCCGACGAGGTCCTCGACAAGGTCATCGACGGCCTGCTCGCCTCCGCCTCGATCGTCGGCGCCTCGGAGCTGCTGTCCCGCCGGACGCCGCCGACCGTGCAGGACATGTCCCTGCCCGGCGTCGCCGTCGCGGCCCTGGCCGCCCTGACCTGGCGGCGCCTCCAGGTCCGCCGCAGCTCGCACAAGACGCTGCGCAACCGCGTCGTCGGGTTCGTCAGCCGCCGCTTCTGACCCCGCCGGGCGCGCCAGAGGTAGGTGGCCGCGCGTTCCCGGTCCGGAAGGACGCGGCAGGTCACCTCTCGCGGACGGTCAGGACGGGAGGGCGAGCTCGCGCAGGACGTCCTCGAGAGCGTCGAGGCCGGCGTCGAGCTGCGCCTCGGTGATGACCAGCGGCGGCGCGAGCCGGATGGTCGAGCCGTGCGTGTCCTTGGCCAGGACGTGGTGGCGGGCGAGGGCCTCGCAGACGTCGCGGCCACTGCCCAGCGCCGGGTCGATGTCGACACCGGCCCACAGCCCGCGCACCCGGACGCCGACGACGCCCCGGCCGAGCATGGCTTCCAGCCGGGCCCGGAGGTGCTCGCCCAGCCGGAGGGCCCGCTCCTGGAGCTCGCCGGTCGCGAGCATCGAGACGACCTCGTACCCGACGGCGCAGGCCAGCGGGTTCCCGCCGAACGTGCTGCCGTGGGTGCCCGGCTCGAGCACGCCGAGGACGTCCGCGTCGGCCACGACCGCCGACACCGGGACGATGCCGCCGCCGAGCGCCTTGCCCAGCAGGTAGACGTCGGGGACGACGCCCTCGTGCTCGCAGGCCAGGGTCCGGCCCGTCCGGCCGAGGCCGGACTGGATCTCGTCGGCGATGAAGAGCACGTTCCGCGCGCGGGTCACCGCGCGTACCCCGGCCAGGTAGCCGGCCGGCGGGATCCGCACCCCGGCCTCGCCCTGGATCGGCTCGAGCAGCACGGCCACGGTGTGGTCGGTGATCGCCGCGGTCAGGGCGTCGAGGTCGCCGTACGGCACGGTGACGAACCCGGGCGTGTACGGGCCGTAGTCGTCGCGGGCCTCCGGGTCGTCGGAGAAGCTGACGATGGTCGTCGTGCGGCCGTGGAAGTTGCCGCCGGCGACGATGATCTCGGCGCGGCCCGCCGGCACGCCCTTGACCCGGTAGCCCCACTTGCGGGCGACCTTGATGCCCGACTCCACGGCCTCGGCGCCGGTGTTCATCGGCAGCACCATCTCCTTGCCGACGAGCGCGGCGAGGGCCGTGGCGAAAGGGGCCAGCTGGTCGTGGTGGAAGGCGCGCGAGGTCAGCGTGACGCGCTCGAGCTGGGCGCGGGCGGCGGCGAGCAGGCGCGGGTGGCCGTGGCCGAAGTTCGTCGCCGAGTAGGCGGCGAGGAAGTCGAGGTGGTCGGTCCCGTCGACGTCGGTCACCACCGCGCCGTCGGCGTGCGACACCACGACCTCGAGCGGGTGGTAGTTGTGCGCCACGTGCTCGGCCTCGGAGGCGAGCAGGGCGTCGGCGGCGGCCGACCGGGTGAGGGCGTCGAGCACGGCGGTCATCGCGGGTCTCCTTGCGGGTCGGACAGGTGGTCGGGGACGGGACGGATCTCCTGGGTGCAGCACTTGACGCTGCCGCCGCCGAGCATCAGCTCGGAGGTGTCGAGCTCGACGCAGCGGTAGCCGGCCGCCTCGAGGGCTTCCCGGAGGTGGAAGGCGCCGGTGGGCATGAAGACGTTGCGGCCGTCGCCGACCAGGTTCAGGCCGAAGGCGATCGCGTCGGCGTCGTCGGCGATCACGGCGTCGGGGAAACGTTCGGCGAGCACGGCCTGCGACGCCGCGCTGAAGGCGGCCGGGTGGTAGGCGATGCGGTCGGTGTCGGCGTCGACGACGCCGAGGGCGACGTCGAGGTGGTAGTAGCGCGGGTCGACCAGCTCGAGGCTCACGACCTCGCGCCCGGTGAGGGCGGCCAGCTCGGCGTGCGCGTCGGGGCTCGTACGGAATCCGTGCCCGGCGAGCACGACCGACGACAGCACCGCGAAGTCCCCCTCGGCCTCGTTCACGGCCACCGGTTCGGCCAGCCCACGGCCGCCGTAGAGGACGCCGTGCCGCTCGTGCCACGCCCGGTGCGTCGCCGCCTCGGCTGCGCGCTGCGGCGTCGCGAACCGCGCCAGCAGCGTCCGGCCGTCGACGACGGTGGCCCCGTTCGCGGCGAAGACCATGTCGGGCAGCCCAGGGACCGGCTCGAGCAGGTCGACGCGGTGCCCGGCCGCCTCGTACGCCGCGACGATCGCCGACCACTGCGCGTACGCCCGCGCCCGGTCGACCGTGACGCTCGGGTCCATCCAGGGGTTGATGGCGTACGTGACGTCGAAGGACGTGGGTGGGCACATCAGGTAGTGCCGCGCCCGGACGCCCCGCTGCTGCTGCTGCGGTTCGGCGGGGACGGTCGTGGTCACGCGTCCAGGATATTTCGCGACGGCCGCAACAGCCGTAGCATAATGTCCGAAGTCTGGAGGTCTTCGTTGCGCATCGACGACATCGACCGCAAGATCCTTGCGGTCCTCGGGGAGAACGGCCGAGAGAGCTACGCCGCCCTGGGGCACCGGATCGGGCTGAGCACCGCGGCGACGAAGCGGCGGGTCGACCGGCTGCGGGCGGACGGCGCCATCCAGCGCTTCACGGCCGAGATCGCGCCCGCCGCCCTGGGCTGGACCATCGAGGCGTTCGTCGAGCTCTACTGCGAGGGCCGCGTACCGCCCGCGCGGATGGCCGAGATGGTCTCGACGATCCCCGAGGTCGTCCAGGCCTGGACGGTGACCGGCGAGTCCGACGGGATGCTGCTCGTCCGCGCCCGCGACGCCCCGCACTTCGAGCGCGTCCTCGGCCACCTCCGGGCGTACGCCGGGGTGAGCCGCACCCGTTCCGCGATCGTCCTCTCGCACCTGTGACCGGGACCGAGGCGACCGCGCCGGACGCGCTCGTGCTTCGGCTCCGGGCGGCGGGGTGCGTGTACGCCGAGGAGGAGGCCGCGCTGATCCTCGAGCAGGCCGACGCGGTCGGTGGCGGGCCGGCCGAGGTCGACCGGCTGGCCGCTGCGCGGGAGGCGGGCTGCCGCTCGAGCAGGTGCTGGGCTGGGCCGAGCTCGCCGGCGTCCGGGTGGCTGCTCGACCCGGGCGTGTTCGTGCCGCGGCGGCGTACGGAGCTGATGGTCGCCGAGGCGGTCGCCCTCGCGACGACGGCGGCGGCGGACCACGCGCCGGTCGTCCTGCTCGACCTGTGCTGCGGTTCGGGTGCCGTCGCCGCCGCCGTCGCTCACGCGCTGCGCACGGCCGGGCACCCGGCCGGGACGCTCGAGGTCGTCGCCGCCGACCTCGACCCTGCCGCGGTCAGCCTGCGCCCGACGGAACCTGCCCGGCGCCCGCGTGCTGCGCAGCGACCTCGCCGCGGACCTGCCGGACGACCTCCGCGGCCGCGTCGACGTCCTGACCGCGAACGTCCCGTACGTCCCGACGGCCGCGCTCGCCCTGATGCCCCGCGAGGCCCGCGAGCACGAGCCGCCGCTCGCCCTGGACGGCGGCGCCGACGGCCTCGACCTGCTCCGTCGCGTGGCCTTCGCGGCGCCCGTCTGGCTCGCACCCGGCGGCACCCTGCTCGTGGAGACGAGCGAGGAGCAGGAGGCGGCCGGGCTCGAGGCGCTCGCCCGGGCCGGGCTGGAGGCCTCCGTCCGGACCGACGAGGACCTCGGGGCGACCGTCCTGCGCGGACGTCACGGCGCCGGAGGGCCGGACGCCCGACGGTAGGCTCGTCGGGTGGACCAGCCCGTGAGCGGTGAGGGCACGCCGACGCCGGCGCGCCGGATCCGGTTGACCGACTTCGTCCGCGCCAAGCGCGAAGGCCGCCGCTGGGCGATGCTCACCAGCTACGACCAGTACACCGCCTCGATCTTCGACGGCGCCGGGGTCTGGGCCCTCCTCGTGGGCGACTCGGCCGCCAACAACGTCTTCGGCTACGACTCCACCCTGCCGGTCACCGTCGACGAGCTGCTGCCCCTGGTGCGGGCGGTCGCCCGGTCGACCCGGCGGGCGTTCGTCGTCGGTGACCTGCCCTTCGGCTCGTACGAGGACGGCCCCTCCCAGGCGCTCGAGACCTCCATCCGCTTCATGAAGGAGGGCGGCTGCCACGCGGTGAAGTTCGAGGGCGGCGTCCGCGTCGCCGACCAGATCCGCAAGGTCACCGGCGCGGGCATCCCCGTGATGGGCCACGTCGGCTTCACCCCGCAGAGCGAGCACCAGCTCGGCGGCTACCGCGTGCAGGGCCGCGGCGCCGCGGCGGAGCAGCTGCTGGCCGACGCCCACGCCGTCGCCGACGCGGGGGCGTTCGCGGTCGTGCTGGAGATGGTGCCCGGCGACCTGGCCGCGCAGGTGACCGCCGAGATCGACATCCCGACCGTCGGCATCGGGGCGGGGCCCGGCTGCGACGCCCAGGTGCTCGTCTGGCAGGACGCGATGGGCCTGCGCCCGGGTCCGACCACGCGCTTCGTCAAGCAGTACGCGCAGCTCGGCCAGGTCCTCGAGCAGGCCGCCGCGACCTACGTCGAGGAGGTCACGAGCGGGGTCTTCCCGGCGGCCGAGCACACGTTCGCCGACACCTCCGCGCCGACGTCGGCCACGGCTGTCCCGCCGGTCCCGGCCGCTCCGGCGGTCCCGGTCCGCGGATGAGGGTCGCCCGCAGCACCGCCGAGCTCGTCGGGCTCCGCGCCGAGGTGCCCGCCGGCCACCGGGTCGGCTTCGTCGCCACCATGGGCGCCCTGCACGCCGGCCACGCCTCGCTGGTCGAGCAGGCGCGCGAGCTCAGCGACACCGTCGTGGCGAGCATCTTCGTGAACCCGCTGCAGTTCGGCCCGGGCGAGGACTACGCCCGCTACCCGCGCCCGCTCGAGGCCGACCTCGAGCGCTGCGCCGAGCTCGGCGTCGACCTCGTCTTCGTGCCCGCGGTCAGCGACCTCTACCCGTCGGGCCGGCAGGTCAGCGTGAGCGCCGGCACGATCGGCGCCGTGCTCGAGGGCGCCGTACGGCCCGGGCACTTCGACGGGGTCCTCACCATCGTGCTCAAGCTGCTCAACCTCGTCCGGCCGCAGGTGGCGGTGTTCGGGCAGAAGGACGCCCAGCAGCTCGCCTGCATCGGCCGGATGGTCGTCGACCTCAACCTCGACGTCCGGGTCGTCGGGGCGCCGACGGTCCGCGAGCCCGACGGGCTGGCGCTCTCGAGCCGGAACGTCTTCCTCAGCCCGGCCGACCGCGGACTGGCCCTCAGCCTGTCGACCGCGCTGGAGAAGGCCGCGGCCCAGCCGGACCTCGCACCCGCGCTCGACGCCGCGTGGGAGGTCCTCGACCGGGCGAACCAGGACGAGCAGTTCGAGCTCGACTACCTGGCCGCGGTCAACCCCGAGACGTTCGCCGAGGTGGGCCCCGAGCCCGGCGGTGACGTGCTGCTCGTGGTCGCCGCCCGCGTCGGCGGCACCCGCCTGATCGACAACGTGACGCTGCACTACCCCGAGCCCGTCGCCCCGCTCACCCCGCCCCGGCTGCCCTCGCCGCGCTGAGCACCGCCCGACCCTGACCGCGCCGTGACGGACCTCGAGGCCGCAGCCGCCGAGCTGTACGCGCTGGCGCCGGAGGAGTTCGTCGAGGCCCGGACGCGACTGGTCAAGCAGGCCCGCGCGGCGCGCGACCGGGTGCTCGCCGGCGAGATCGGGGCGCTGCGCAAGCCGACCCGGACCGCCTGGCTCGTGAACACCCTCGCCCGCGACGACCCGGAGGCCATGAGCGCGCTGCTCGCCCTCGGCGACGCGCTCCGCGAGGCCCAGGAGCGTCGCGACGGCGCTGCGCTCCGCGAGCTCTCCGCCCGGAGACGCCGCGAGATCGACGCCCTGGTCCGGCGGGCGACGACGCTCGGCCAGGAGGCCGGGCACCCACCCACCGAGGCGACGCGGACCGAGGTCGCGCAGACGCTGCAAGCCGCGCTCGGCGAACCGGCCGTCGCCGACCAGGTCCGCGGGGCGCGGCTGGCGGGCGCCGCGGTGTACGGCGGGTTCGGGGGGCCGGCCGAGACCTCCGCGGAGAGCGGCGGGGACGACCTCGCCGCGATGCTGGCGGCCTCGATGCCGGCGGGGAAGGGTTCGGCGGCGAAGGACGGACGTGCGGCCGACGAGGTCGCCGAACGTCGCCGCCGGGCCGCGGCCGAGAAGCGCGCGGCCCTCGCGCTGGCCCGTGACACCGCGCAGACCGCGCTCGACGAGGCCCAGGAGGCGGCCGACCGGGCGACCGAGGAGGCCGACCACGCCGCCGCGGAGGTCGACCGGCTCAAGGACGAGCTGGCGCGGGCCGAGGACGCCGAGCGCGACGCCCGGACGACCGCCCGTACGGCCCGCGAGCAGGTCCGTTCCCGCCGCTCGGCCGCGGAGGAGGCCGCGGAGTCGCTCGCCGCGCTCGGCGACTGAGCGAGGTCCCGTCCGTACTCCCCGCTGTCTGGTGGTGGTGCTCGGCGCCGGTCGGGGCTGCGCGGGTTCAGAGCTCGAGGACGTACGCCACGTGGGTGCGCAGGCGGTGGCCCTCGGCGAAGCGCGGGTTCTCGAACACGCTGTGCTCGACCATGCCGAGGCGACGCATGACGGCGATCGAGCGGACGTTGGCCGGGACGGTCATCGACCACAGCCGGGGCAGCCCGCGCCCGCGGGCGACCCGGACGGCCGCGGTCGCCGCCTCGGTGGCGTAGCCGTGCCCCCAGGCCGCGCGGGCCAGGCGCCAGCCGACCTCCCACTCCCCCGCGCCGGGCGTCCCGGGCGGCATCGGCGCGAGCCCCGTCCACCCGAGCAGCGCGCCGCCGTCGCGCCGCTCGAGCGCCCAGAGGCCCAGGTCGTGCTCGGCCCAGACGTCCAGCAGCCGGTCGAGCAGCGCGTCCGAACCCTCCCGGTCCAGCAGCGCCGGCAGGTGCCGCATCACCTCGGGGTCGGCGTTCATCGCGGCGAAGGCCGGCCGGTCGGCGCCGGTCCAGCGCCGGAGCCGCAGCCGTTCGGTGCGGACCTCGTCGGTCGCGCTCAGCCCCTCACCGCCCAGCGGCGGACCCTCGCACGGCCAGACCACCGCGAACCGCTCGAACACCAGCTCGGGGTCCTCCTCGGGCGCCCGTCCGGTCGCAGCGAACCAGCGCCGGAAGTACGCCCGGTGCGCTGCGACCCAGCCGGTGCGCGTCCGGTCGCCCTCCCCCTCGTCCCACGCGAACGCGTCGTCGACGCTGCTCAGGGCCCCGGTCCGGACGTCGGTCGTCCGCAGCACCACCGCGGGCGAGCCGTCGCCGCGGACGACGACCGCGTGGTCGCCGACCGCCGGCACGCAACCCTCGTCGGCGTAGTCACGCAGCGCGCCCGCGGTCGCGCGCTTCGTCCCGGCGAGGACCAGGCCGACGAGCTCGTCGGCCATGGTGGCGGAGTCGCCGAAGGCGAAGACGTCCGCCGGTCGCCCGTTCGTGCCGGTGCCCGCGCAGAACTCCGCCCAGAACGCCTCGACCGCCGCGGCGGGCTCCGTCGGCTCCGCCCGTCCCTGAGCCACCTCGTCCATGCCACCACGCTAGTTCGCGGTCACGGTCGTGGCCGGGCCGAGCCCCGCCTGCCCCCTAGGCTTCGCCCCATGGCCGAGGGAGCGCGTTGCGCCGTCGTGGTGAACCCGACCAAGCTGAGCGACGAGGACGGCACGCTGGTCCGGCGGCGCCTGGTCGAGGCCGGCCTCGGCGAACCGCTCTGGCTGGAGACCACCGAGGACGACCCGGGTCGGGCTATGACCCGCCAGGCCGTCGAGACCGGGGTCGAGCTGGTGCTGGTCGCCGGCGGCGACGGGACCGTACGGATGGTCGTGGCCGGGCTGGCCGGCACGGACGTCGTGCTGGGGATCGTGCCGGCGGGCACCGGGAACCTGCTGGCCCGCAACCTCGAGCTGCCGCTGGACGTCGGCGGCGCGCTCGAGGTCGCGCTCGGCGGCGAGGAGCGCTGCATCGACACCGTCGTCCTCACCGTGGACGGGGGCGAACCCGACCGGTTCGCGGTGATGGCCGGTACGGGTCTCGACGCCATGATCATGGACGGTGTCGACTCCCGGCTGAAGAAGTTCATCGGGCCCGGCGCGTACTTCCTGTCGGCGGCCAAGACGGTCGGTCGCCTGCCCGTCCCGACCCGGTTGACGATCGACGGCAAGCACCACCGGCGCAAGGCGATCATCTGCGTCATCGGGAACTGCGGCGAGCTCACCGGCGACCTCGAGCTGATCCCCGGCGCCCGCCCTGACGACGGGCTGCTCTACCTCTACGTGGCCTTTCCTTCCCGGCCGACCCACCTGGTCAAGGCGCTCGTCCGGCTCGTCACGCGCCGACCGCAGAAGGACGACCACGTCCAGGTCTGGTCCGGCCGCGAGGTGGAGATCCGGCTGGAGCACGAGGACGCGTACGAGGTCGACGGCGACGTCGAGGGCAACGCGACGGTGCTGCGCGCGAAGGTCGATCCGGGCTCGCTGCGGGTGCGTGCCCCCTCGCCGCATCGCAGAGCCACCGCCACGGCGAACCTCGGGTAGCTGCAGCCGTAGGCTCGGTGTCGACAGCGACAGGAGGACCACGTGCCGCTCACCGTGACCGTGACGGGTGCCTCGGGCTTCGTCGGCTCGCACCTGTGCCGGGCGCTGGTCGACGCCGGCCACTCGGTGCGGGCGATGACCCGGCACCCCGACGACTACGACGGTGCCGGGGAGGCCGTCTACGGCGACGTCTCCGACACCAGCAGCCTGGCGCCGGCGCTCGACGGCGCCGACGCCGCGTACTACCTCGTGCACTCCCTCGACCGGGAGGACTTCGAGGACGCGGACGCACGTGCCGCCCGCGACTTCAGCGCCGCAGCGAAGCGGGCCGGCGTCCGACGCATCGTCTACCTCGGCGGCCTCGGCCGCGAGGACTCCGACCTGTCCGCCCACCTGCGGTCGCGCCGCGAGGTCGAGCACCTGCTCGCCGGTGACGGTGTGCCCGTCACCGTCCTGCGCGCCGCCATCGTCATCGGTCACGGTGGCATCTCCTGGGAGATCACCCGCCAGCTCGTCGACCACCTGCCCGCCATGGTCGTGCCGCACTGGGCCACGACGCGGACGCAGCCGATCGCCCTGACCGACGCCGTCGCGTACCTCGTCGGGGTGCTGGAGCCGGCCGGGACGGAGGGCCGGGTGTACGAGATCGGCGGCCCCGAGGTCCTCACGTACGTGCAGATGATGCAGCGGGCCTCGCAGGTGATCAAGCACCGGCCGCTGCCGACGTTCGCCGTCCCGCTGCTGACGCCGCGGCTCTCGTCGCACTGGTTGGCCTTCGTCACCGACGTCGACACCGAGACGGCGCGCAACCTCATCGACTCGATGAGCAACGAGGTCGTCGTCACCGACACCTCGATCAGGCAGGTCGTGCCACGCCGGCTGCTCGGCTACGACGACGCCGTCCGCGAGGCGATGGCCGAGCGTGAGCGGGTCCTCGGGCCCGCCGGGGCCGGCCGGCGCCGATGACGACGCCCGACCCGACCACCCGTACGCGCGCCGGTGGACGCCGGGCCCGCATCGCCGGCCGGGCCGTCGGCGTCGTCCGGCCCGTGCTGATCGACAAGGTGGAGCGGGACCACCGGCAGTCCGACCGCGAGTTCCGTCGCCGCCGCGTCGTCGTCGTCGTCACCCTCGTCGTCGGCGCGACCCTGCTCGGCCTGTCGTTCTCCACCGAGCCCGGCGACGCCGCCTTCTACCCGTTGACCTTCGGGCTCGCCGCGACCTGGGTCCTCGGCAGCCTCGCCTCGGGACCGCTCCACCTCGGCCACATCGTGCTGCGCTCGCGCGTCCGCCGCCCGGTCGTCACGCCCATCCTGCTCGGGCTGCTGCTCGCCGGCGTCTTCGTGGTCGGCGGCCTCGTGATCCGCGACATCCCCGTGCTCGCCCGCCTCGCCAACGACGTCCTCGGCTACGCCGCCGCCGGCAACCTGGTGCTCGTCGCGGTGATCACGCTCGTCAACGGCATCGCCGAGGAGCTGTTCTTCCGCGGGGCGCTGTTCGCGGCGATCGGCGTCCGGCACCCCGTCCTGATCTCGACCCTGGTCTACGCCCTCGCCACCGTGGCCGGCGGGAACGTCGTCCTGGTGTTCGCGGCCGCGGTCCTGGGGCTCGTCACCGGCCTGCAGCGCCGGGCCGGCGGTGGGGTCCTGGCCCCGATCCTGACGCACGTCACCTGGTCGATGGCCATGCTCTTCGTGCTCCCGCTGATCTTCCGCTGACGCTCGCCGGCCCGGGCCGGGCCGAGGTTTTTCACGTTCACGTGAAAAACTGCTGCTGCCCACGGCAGATCTGCCGTGGGCAGTACCGGTTTCGCGTGGGTAGCGCGAGGTTTTTCACGTGAACGTGAAAAACTTGGGGCGGATGAGGTGGGCCCGAGCCAGGGTCGACGAAGGGCTACTGACCGCGGTAGCGCGTCTCCTGGACGTTCTTGGTGCGGCTGCGCTGGGCGTTGACGATGATCACGAGCACGATCGTCAGGATGCCGGCGATGATCAGGATCGTGCCGAGGACGTCGTCGTCGACGTACGGGATGTCGCCCGTCCACGCGAACTCGATGATCGCGCCGAGCACGATGAGCACGACGCCGGTCCCGATTCCCATGCCCCCAATCTAGGCGGGCCGACCGGACATCCCGGTCAGGCGGACTTCTTGGCCGCCGCCTTCTTGGTCGCTGCCTTCTTCGCCACGTCCTTCTCGGCCGGCGCCTTCTTGGCCGGCGCCTTCTTGGTCCCGGAGGCCTTCTTCGCGGGCGCCTTCTTCGCCGGCGCCTTCTTCGCCGCGCTCCCGGCTTCTCCCCACCCGACCGCTTCGCGCGGTTGGCCTCGACGCTGCGGCGCAGCGCCTCGACGAGGTCGATCACGTCCGCGGAGTCCTTCTCGTCGGTGTCCTCGCCGAACGTCGCCGCCGTGTCCAGCGCGTCGCCCTGCTCGAGCTTGGCCGCGACCAGGGTGCGCAGCTGCTCCTGGTAGTCGTCGGTGAAGCGGTCCGGGGCGAAGTCGGCCGACATGTTCTCGACCAGGGAGGAGGCCATCTTCTTCTCCCCCGCCGAGACCTTCGGGGGGTCCTGCACCGCGTCGAAGTCGGCCTCGCGCACCTCGTCGTCCCACAGCAGGGACTGGAGCATCATCACGTCGCCGTAGGCCCGCAGGGCCCCGAGCCGCGTCTTCTGCCGCAGCGAGAACTGCACGACCGCCGTACGCGCCGTCTCCTTCAGCGTCGTGAGCAGCAGCGCGTACGCCTTGGCCGCGTTCGCGTCCGGCTCGAGGAAGTAGCTCCGGTCGAGCCGCACCGGGTCGATCTGGTCGCTCGGGACGAACTCCACGACCTCGATCTCGCGGCTGCGCTCGACCGGGAGCGACTTGAGGTCGTCCTCGGTGAGCACGACCGTCGTCCCGCCCTCCTCGTACGCCTTGTCGATGTTCTCGTAGGCGACCGTCTTGCCGCACACCTCGCAGGTGCGCTGATAGCGGATGCGCCCGCCGTCGGCGTCGTGCACCTGGTGCAGGCCCACGTCGTGGTCCTGCGTGGCGCTGTAGAGCTTGACGGGCACGTTCACCAGGCCGAAGGTGATCGCGCCCTTCCAGACCGAACGCACGTCTCAGCCCTCGCCCGAGCCCCGCCCCGGCCCGTCAGACCTGCGCGTGCGGCCCGGCCGTGACGAGCGGGCGCGCGACCGCGCGCGCACCCACGCGGCTGCCGTCGGGGAAGAAGCCGGTCTTCGTCCGGGCCAGCACGAGCGTCGCGTGGGCCGCGGCGTCCCCCAGCTCGTAGAGAGCCTGCGTGTTCAGGTTCGTGATGTCGTCGCAGGCCTGGTGGTAACAGGCGTCGAGCGCCACCCCCGCCGTCCCACCGAACTCTGCCGCCTGCTCCGCCGTCTTGATCTCCTCGGCCCCGCTGAAGAGCCCGCCGGCCGGGATCCCCTCGGCGATGAACGGTCCGTAGTCGGAGCGCCCGTCGAAGGCCGTCGGGTCCGTGCTCAGCCCCTGCGAGGTGAAGTAGTCGGTGAAGATCTTCTCGATCTGGGCCGACCCGGGAGGACCTGCGGTCCCGGTCTCCGAGCCGTCGCCGTCGTAGACCAGGCGGGCGTAGTTCGGCGAGCCCAGCATGTCGAAGTTCAGGTTGGCGTAGATCTTGGAGCGCTGCGTCTCGGTCAGCCCGTCGACGTAGTGCTCCGAGCCGAGCAGCCCGAGCTCCTCGGCGCCCCAGAAGGTGAACCGGACCTGCTGCTGGAGCTTGCCCTTCCTGGTGTAGCCGAGCGCGTCGAGCTGCTCGGCGATCTCGAGGATGGTCGCGCTGCCGCTGCCGTTGTCGTTGATCCCCGGACCCGCGACCACGGAGTCGAGGTGGGCCCCGACGACGACCGTCTTGCCGCTCTTGCCCTTCGGGCTGTCGGCGATGATGTTCTTGGTCTTGCGCGTCGGGTCCGACTCCGTCGAGGTGCTGACGTTCACCGTGACAGAGCCCGCCGCCGCCTGCTCGGCCAGAGCCGCGCCCGTCGCGAAGTCGATGCCGACCACCGGGATGTCGATGGGGTCCGTGAGCGTGCCCTGCAGCAGCTCGGTCCGGCCCTCCTGACCTTCGTTGAAGATCACCACGGCCGCGTACCCGGCCGCGTCGGCGTTGGTCGCCTTGTCCTCGAACGAGCAGGTGCCGCGCTGGACCAGAGCCACCGCGGTCGGGCTCGGCGGGGCGGGGAAGTCGCTCGCCGAGCACCCCGAGGCGCTGCTGGACGCCTCGGCCCCGGGCGGCAGCAGGGTCCCGCCCGCGACGACCACCGGTCCGGTGACGTCGCCGCTGCCCGAGTAGGTCATCGTCGCGACCTCGTAGTCGGCGGCGGTCGGCGCGGTCCGGGAGAACGTCGTCGGCCCCAGCTCTCGGAAGAAGGGGAACGTGAACTCCTGCGTCTTGACGGAGTAGCCGGCCTTCTTGAGCTTCTTCACCACGTACGAGACCGAGGCGTCGTAGCCCGGGGTGCCGGAGGCGCGCGTCCCGTCGTTCCGGTTGGCGATGCTCTGCAGGGCGCGCTCGTGCTGGAGGATCCCGGACACCGTCACCGCCCTGCGCAGCTTGCTCGTGTCCACGGTGTCGACCGCAGCGGCCGGAGCGGCAGGGGCGACGAGGGCGGTGACCGCGAGGGCGGCCATGGCGGCGACGACGGGCTTCTTCACGAGGCGTGCTCCAGTTCCTGTGGGGTGGGCCGCATCCTGGCAGCAAGTGGGGCCTGCTGGGAAGGGGGCCGGGCACCGAGGACCGTCGGCGATACCCTCCCGCCATGGCCCGAGCGGCGCAGAGCCAGTCCGTCACCGTGGACGGCCGCACGCTCAGGCTCACGAACCTCGACAAGGTCCTCTACCCCGCCACGGGGACGACGAAGGCCGACGTCATCGCCTACTACGCCGAGGTCGGCCCGACCATGCTGCCGCACCTGTGGCAGCGCCCGGCGACGCGGAAGCGCTGGCCTGACGGCGTGCAGGGGCACGACGGCAAGGACCCGACCGTGTTCTTCGCCAAGAACCTCGCCGCCGGGACGCCGGACTGGGTCCGCCGCTTCACCATCGAGCACCGCGACCACGACAACGACTACCCGGTCGTCGACGACCTCGCCACGCTCACCTGGATCGCCCAGCTCGCGGGCCTGGAGATCCACGTCCCGCAGTGGCGCTTCGACGCGGCCGGGACGCCGCAGCACCCGGACCGCCTCGTGCTCGACCTCGACCCCGGCGAGGGCGTCTCGCTGGCCGACGCCGCGGAGGTCGCGCGGCGGGCGCGGGCGATCCTGCGCGACATCGGGCACGACCCGCTCCCCGTCACGAGCGGCAGCAAGGGCCTGCACCTCTACGCACCGCTCGACGGGAGCCAGACGACCGAGCAGGCCACGACCGTGGCCCGCGAGCTCGCGCTGGCCCTCGAGGCCGACGCCCCCGACCAGGTGATCAGCAGCATGCGGCGCAGCGACCGGGACGGGAAGGTGTTCGTCGACTGGAGCCAGAACAACGGCAGCAAGACGACCGTCTCGCCGTACTCGCTGCGCGGCCGCCCCGAACCCTGGGTCGCCGCCCCGCGGACCTGGGAGGAGCTCGAGGACCCCGGCCTCGCCCAGCTGACGTACGCCGACGTGCTCGCCCGCGTCGCGGAGCGCGGCGACCTCCTCGGGCCGCTCGCGCCGGACCTCGACGCGCTCGACGCGCCCGCCCGGGACCGGCTCAGCACCTACCGCAGCATGCGCGACGCGCACCGGACGCCCGAGCCCGTGCCCTCCGCCGCGCCCGCCCCCCGGCCCGAGGCCGAGGTCGCGCCGGTCTTCGTCATCCAGGAGCACCACGCCCGCGCGCTGCACTGGGACTTCCGGCTCGAGCACGACGGCGTCCTCGTCAGCTGGGCCGTGCCCAAGTCGCCGCCGACCGACCCGAAGACCAACCGGCTGGCCGTGATGACCGAGGACCACCCGATGGAGTACGCGACGTTCGAGGGCGGGATCCCGCGCGGCGAGTACGGCGGCGGCCAGGTGAGCATCTGGGACTCCGGCACCTTCGAGCTCCACAAGTGGCGCGAGGGCCAGGAGGTCGTCGTCACCCTCCAGGGCCGACCGGACGGCGGCCTTGGCGGCGGCCTGCGGAAGTACGCCCTGATCCACACCGGCGGCGGCAAGAACGCGAAGGGCACCAAGGCCGACCGGAGCTGGCTGATGCACCTGATGGCGCCCGACCCCGACCCGTCGTCCGAGCCGGCCGCGCCCGCTGAGCCGGACCCGGAGCCGGCCGTCTCCGAGGACGCAGGCTTCCCGCTCGAGGTCGCCCCGATGCTGGCGACGCTGACGGACGGGACGCACTTCGGGCCCGAGGAGGGCTGGGCGTTCGAGATGAAGTGGGACGGCGTGCGGGCCGTCGCCTACCTCGCCGGCGGACGCGTCCGGCTGCTGAGCCGCAAGGGCCGCGACGAGTCCGGCGCCTACCCCGACGTCGTCGCGCCGCTCTCCCGGCTCGCGGTCCGCGACGCCGTGCTCGACGGCGAGATCGTCGTCACCGACGCGGCCGGTCGGCCGGACTTCGGCCTCCTGCAGAACCGCATCAACCTCAGCCGTCCCGCCGACGTGGAGCGCGCCACGCAGACCTGGCCCGCGCAGCTGATGGTCTTCGACGTGCTCGCGCTGGACGGCCGCTCGCTGGTCAAGGTCCCCTACGCCGAGCGCCGTACGCTCCTCGAGGGCCTGGGCCTGGACGCGCTGGATGAGCGCGTCCACGTCCCTCCGGTCTTCGACGGCGACCTCGAGGCGGCGCGCGACATCAGCCGGCAGCTGCGGCTCGAGGGCGTCGTGGCCAAGCGGACCGACTCCGTCTACTCACCGGGCCGCCGCGCCAAGACCTGGCTCAAGATCAAGAACTTCCTGACCCAGGAGGTCGTCGTGGCCGGATGGCGTCCCGGCCAGGGCGGTCGGAGCTCGACCTTCGGCTCGCTGCTGATGGGGATCCCGGGACCGGACGGGCTGCACTACGTGGGCCGGGTGGGCTCGGGCTTCGACGCCGCGACCCTGACCGACGTCCAGCACCGCCTGGACAGCCGGGGCCGGAAGACGACGCCGCTGGTCGACGTCCCGCGCGAGGACGCCCGCGACGCGCACTGGGTGCGCCCGGACCTCGTCGGCGAGGTCACCTACGCCGAGCTCACCGGCCCCGGCCGCATGCGGCACCCCGTCTGGCGCGGCCTGCGCCCCGACAAGGACGCCGCCGAGGTGGTCTGGGAGCGGCCGTGACGACGACGGAGGAGATCCGCCACCGTGGAGGTGGCGGATCTACTCCGTCGTCGTCCGGACCCGACCCTCCTGAGCCCGGGCGACCGAGGGCAGGATGTGGCGGGTGACACCCGTACCCGCCCTCGGCGTCTGCTTCGTGCCCACCCTCGCGCCGGAGACGCTGGTGCAGCTCGCCCGGTCGGTCGAGGAGGCCGGCCTCGACGAGCTCTGGGTGTGGGAGGACTGCTTCAAGCAGAGCGGGATCGCCTCGGCGGCCGTGGCGCTGGCCAGCACGACGCGGATCCGGGTGGGGATCGGGCTGATGCCGACGCCCCTGCGGAACGTCGCCCTCACCGCCATGGAGGTCGCCACGCTCGCGCGGCTCTTCCCGGGCCGGCTCGTCCCGGGCATCGGGCACGGCGTCCAGGAGTGGATGGCCCAGGTCGGCGGGCGGCCGCGCTCGCCGCTCACGCTGCTCGAGGAGTACGCGACCGCCCTGCGCTCCCTGCTCGCGGGCGAGGAGGTCACGACCGACGGGACGTACGTCCACCTGGACGGGGTGCGGCTCGACTGGCCGCCGCGGCCCGCACCCCCGCTCTTCATCGGCGGCACGGGCCCGAAGTCGGTCGACCAGGCGGCCCGGCTGGGCGACGGCTACCTGTTCGCCAACGCCCGGACCGACGCCGAGATCGCCGACACCGCCGCGCGGATCACCGCCGTCCGGGGGATCGGGCACCCGATGGTCTACAGCGAGATCGCGGCCATGGGTCCGGGTGCCCGCGAACGGGTCGACGCCGAGGTCCCGCTCTGGGGTCGGGAACCGAGCCCGACGATCGGCACCGCGGGCGACGCCGACGTCTTCGTGGACGCCGTACGCCGGATCGCCGGCCTCGGCGTGACGTCGCTGGTCTTCCAGCCGACGCAGGACGAGCCCGACCTCGACGGGTTCGTCGCCTTCCTCGGCCGGGTCCGGACGCAGCTCTCCGCCTGACGCCCCCGGCGCGGGCCCCTCGGGCTCACGAGCGGGAAGCCCTCGGGTTGACTGACCTCATGCCGATGGCGATGGAGCTGGCCGGTCTGGTCAAGACCTTCGGGACCAGGCGGGCCGTCGACGGGCTCGACCTCGGCGTCCCCTCCGGCTGCCTCTTCGGCCTCGTCGGTCCCAACGGCGCGGGCAAGACGACCACCCTGTCGATGGCGACCGGGCTGCTGCGGCCCGACGCCGGTACGGCCCGCGTCCTCGGCCACGACGTCTGGAGCGACCCGGCCGCGGCGAAGGCGCTGATGGGGGTCCTGCCCGACGGGGTCCGGCTCTTCGACCGGCTGAGCGGGCGCGAGCTGCTGACGTACGTCGGTCGGCTCCGCCGCGTCCCGCCCGCCGACATCACGGCGCGCGCGGGAGACCTGCTCGAGGCGCTCGGGCTCACCGCCGACGCCGACACCCTGGTCGCCGACTACTCGGCCGGCATGACCAAGAAGATCGGGCTGGCCTGCGCGCTGGTCCACGCGCCCCGGCTGCTGGTGCTGGACGAGCCGTTCGAGGCCGTCGACCCGGTGTCCGGCGAGGGCATCCGCTCGATCCTGCGCGGCTACGCCCGAGACGGCGGCACCGTCGTGCTGTCGAGCCACGTCATGGAGCTGGTCGAGAGCCTGTGCGACGAGATCGCCGTGGTCGCCCAGGGCCGGGTGCTGGCCGCCGGTCCGCTGGACGAGGTCCGGGCCGGCTCGACGCTGCAGCAGCGGTTCCTGGAGCTGGTCGGCTTCCGGGCCGGCGACGAGGGAGGTCTGACGTGGTTGCGCTCCTCGTCCGGCTCAAGCTGACGCTGCTGCGCAACAGCCTGCACCGCAGCGTCTGGCGGACCGTCGGGCTGGTCCTCGGCGCGGTGTACGCCCTGGGTGTCGTCGCCGGCGCGTGGGCCGGCCTGATCGCGCTCCGCTGGACCTCCACGGAGGTCACCGCGCAGGTGACCGTCCTCGCCTTCGCCGCCCTGACGCTCGGGTGGCTCCTGCTCTCGCTGCTCGTCTTCGGCGTGGACGAGACGGTCGACCCGGCCCGGTTCGCGCTCCTCCCGGTCCGTGCCCGCGAGCTGGTGCCCGGCCTGCTCGTCGCCGCCCTGCTCGGGGTGCCCGGCGTGGCGACGGTCCTCGTCGCGCTGGGCCAGGTGGTGACCTGGGCCCGGGCGCCGCTCCCCCTGCTCGCGGCGCTCGTCGCCGCCGTGCTCGGCACGCTGACCTGCGTGCTCCTGTCGCGGAGCGCGACCTCGACCTTCGCCTCGTTCCTGGCCTCACGTCGGTTCCGCGACGTCGCCGCCGTCCTGCTCGCCCTCGTCGGCGCGGTGTTCGCCGTCGCCGCCAACCTCGCCGGTCGCTCGGTGGACCGCGACTTCGCGGGGGTCGAGCTCCTGCTCCGTCGGGCCGCGACCGTCGCCGCGTGGACGCCGTTCGGCTGGGCCTGGGCGCTGCCCGGCGACGTCGCCCGCGGGGCGTGGCTCGTCGCGGCGGCCCACCTGGTGCTCGCCCTGGCGCTGGTCGCGGGCCTGGCCGTGGTCTGGGCGTACGTCCTGGGCCGGCGCCTGGTCGAGCCGGTCGCCGGGAGCGGCGGCGGTGGCCGGGTCCGGGTCGGCGGACGGCTCGACCGGCTCTTCGGCGCGGGGCCGGCCGGCGCCGTGGCCGTCCGGTCGTTGCGCTACTGGCGGCGCGACGCCCGGCACCTCGCCGCCCTGGCCAGCTACCTGGTCGCCCCGCTGGTGCTGCTCGTGACGCTCGGCGCCAACCCCGACGTCTCGACCGGACCCGCCGCCTACGTCCCCTGCGTGCTCGCCCTCCTGGTCGGCTCGAGCGCGGCGCAGGACCTCCCCTTCGACGGCAGCGCCGTGTGGCTGCACGTGAGCACCGGCGTCGCCGGGGTGGACGACCGCCGCGGCCGGGTGCTGGCTGCGCTCGTGGTCTTCGCACCGCTCCTGCTGGCGATGCACCTGGTGACGGGCGCCGTCACCGGCGCCTGGGCCTTGCTGCCCGGCGCCCTCGGGCTCAGCGCGGCCCTCGCCCTCGGCGGCCTGGGGGTCGGGTCGTGGATCGGCGCGGTCTGGCAGTGGCCGGCCCCGGCGCCCGGCGACAACCCCTTCCAGCGCGGCAGCTCCGGCGGCCTGCCCGCGCTCGCCTCCACCGGGTCCGTGCTGCTCGGGACCTCCCTGGCCGGGCTGCCCGCCCTGGTGCTGGTGCTCGTCGGCGCCCTCTGGCGGCCCTGGGTCGGCTGGCTGGCCCTGCCCGTCGGCGTCGTCACCGGCCTGCTCGTCCTGCGCCTCGGCCAGGTCCGGGGCGGCCGGCTCCTGGACCGGCGCTGGCCCGAGGTGCTCGCCTCGGTGGCGGAGCGGGCCGCCTAGACCTGCGGCCGGACCCTGACCTCGGACCAGCCGCGCAGGACGAAGGTCGGCCGCCGCGCCACGCCCACCAGCTCCAGCCGCGGCCAGCGGCGGAGCAGAGCGCTGACTGCGACCTGCAGCTCGAGGCGGGCCAGCGGCGCGCCGAGGCAGAAGTGGATCCCGGCGCCGAACGACAGGTGCGGAGCCGCCCGTCCCGGGTCGAAACGGTCCGGCTCCGCGAACCGCACCGGGTCGCGGTTCGCCGCGCCGAGGAGGGCGGCGACCCGCTCGCCGGGCTCGAGCTCCACCCCGGCGACCGTGCAGCGCCGGACGACCGTGCGCTCGAAGAGCTGGAGCGGGGAGTCGTGCCGCAGCATCTCCTCGACGAGCGGCTCGACCTCGGCCCGCGGCGCACCGGCCCGGAGCCAGGACACCAGCCCGTTGCCGAACCCGTTGACGCTGGCCTCGTGACCGGCGTTCAGCAGCAGGACGACGGTGGCCACGAGCTCGTCCTCGCTCAGCCGGTCGCCGCTGTCGCGCACGGCCACGAGGTCGCTGACCAGGTCGTCCGTCGGGCGTCGGGCGCGCTCCCGGGCGAGGCCGACGACGTACGCGGCGAACGCGTCCGCCGCCTCCCGCGCCGCGGCCTCGGCCGCCGGCGTCGGGTCCGGCTCGTACATGGCCACGATCGCCTGCGACCAGGGCCGCAGCAGGGTCCGGTCGGCGGCGGGCCACCCGAGCAGCTCGGCGATCACGAGCACCGGCAGGGGCTCGGCGAGCCCGGCGAGGACGTCGAACGACCCCTCGGCCGCCAGCGTGGCTGCGCACCCGTCGAGCAGGTCCGCCGCGAGCGCCTCGACCCGCACCCGGAGCCGTTCGACGTGGCCGCGGCCGAACGCCCGCGCCACCAGCCGGCGGAGCCGGGTGTGCGTCGGCGGCTCGACCTCGAGCAGCGCGTGCTGGTGCAGCGCGTTGAACCCGTCCCACTCGCCGAGCGGTCGACCCGGACGCGGGACCCGCACCGTGAACGTCCGACCGAGGTCCCGGCTGCGCAGGGCCTCGGCCGCCGCGCCGTACGAGGCGGCGAGCCGGACGCCCAGCCGCCCGTCGAGCGGCAGCGGCCCGAGGGAACGCAGCCGGGCGAAGGTCGGGTACGGGTCGGCGAGGAACGCCGGGTCGGCCAGCGCGTCGCCGAGCGGGGAGGACACCCCGGCTCAGGCCAGGCCGCGGCGCAGCGCGTCGGTCGTCCAGTCGACGGCCCGGCGGGCCGACGGCAGGAAGCGGGTCAGGTAGTGCGACGAGTGCACGTGGCCGGAGGCGCGGTAGGTCGCCACCGGGACACCGGCCGCCCGGAGCCGGACCGCGTACGCCTCGCCCTCGTCGCGCAGCGGGTCGCAGCCCGCCGTGAGCACCGCGGCGGGCGGGAGGCCCGAGAGGTCCTCGGCGCCGAAGGGTCCGGCGTACGCGGGCACGTCCTCGAGACCGCCGGGCAGGTACCGCTCCCACCCGATCGCGACATCGGCGCGCGTCAGGCCGAACCCCTCCCCGTACGTGGTCAGCGACGTCCCGCTCATCGACGGGTCGAGCATCGGGATCTCGAGCAGCTGGAGGCGCAGCGCAGGTCCGACGCGGTCCCGGGCCATCAGGGCGACCGCCGCCGCCAGCCCGCCGCCGGCCGACACCCCGCCCACCGACAGCCGGGCCGGGTCGACCCCGAGCGCGTCGGCGTGCCCGGCCACCCACGCGAGCGCCGCGTAGCAGTCCTCGGCCCCGGCGGGGTAGGCGTGCTCGGGCGCCAGCCGGTAGCCGACCGAGAACACCTGGCACGGCACGGTGCGGGCGTACCAGCGGCAGAGCGGGGCGTACGACTCGACGTCGCCGGCCCAGTAGGCGCCGCCGTGGATGATCACGTGGGTGGGCAGCGCCTCGTCGGCCGGCACCGTCCCGCCAGGGCGGTGGCGACGGACCGTGATCGTGCCCCCGTCGACCGGGACGTGGTGGTCGTCCTCGACGAGCGGTCCCCGGCCGGGCCGGGTGACGTTCCGCATCGCCAGCGGCGAGCGCTCGTCCGCGGCCCGCTGCCCGGCCACCGTCGTGGCGGTCGAGGGGCGGACCCGCCCGGCGAGCGTGACGACCGCGAGCGCGCCCCGCAGGACGGGCAGCGGCCGCTCGTCGCTCACCGGCCGGTCACTCGCGGACGCTCGGCCGGTCGGCCTGCCCGTGGCCGACCAGGTGCTCGCCCGGGCACAGCACCAGCAGCGACTTGAACTCGTGCGGCCCGAGCCGGACGCCGAAGCTGTAGAGGTCGTCGACGACCCCGACCTCCTCGTCGGTGAACATGTCGACCAGCACGCTGCCCGGCACCAGCTGCTCGGAACGGACGCCGCCCGAGACCTCCTCGGCGGAGAAGTTCAGCACCGTGATCTGCTCGGCGTCGCTCAGCTGGTGGACCATGACGAGCATCGCCTTGTTCGACACGGGCGGCACGTCGAGCTGGACGCCCGACGCGACCCCGTAGCGCTTGCGCACCGCGAGGATCTCGCCGAGGCGGCGGGCGAAGGAGTCCGGGTCGTCGAGCTGCGCCGGGAGCGGGCCGTAGAGGGCGGCGCCGCGCGGCATCTGCATCAGCGACTCGGTCGCGTCGGGGCGGTAGTCCATCAGGTCGTACGCCGAGCGGTGGATCCAACGGGTGTCCCCGTCGCCCAGGAGCCGGGCGACCTGTCGCCGGTCGAGCGTCAGCGAACCGACCAGGTCCCAGCCCGACAGCGCGAAGACGCCCGGCTGGAGCGCGTTGAAGGCCGCCAGCAGCAGGTGCGCCTGCCTGATCTGCTCGACCTGCGTCTCGCTCAGGTCGGAGATCGAGGTGAACCCCAGCGACGCGGCGATGATCGTCGCGGTCGTCGACGCGATGCCGTTCTGCGTGAACGTCGCGTTGTACGGCCCCGCGTCGCCGGTCAGGTGGTCCAGCAGGTCCTGCCGGATCTTGACCGCCAGGTCGCCGCCCGTGATCGGCGCCCGGTGGTAGCTGAAGACGTCGTCCTTGTGCAGCGTCGCGAAGTGCACGAGCTCGTAGGTCATCTCGTCGTGGTTCTGCAGCGCGTGCACGAGCGAGGCCGGCTCGACGCCCATGTCCTTGGCCACGTTCAGCGTCAGCCGGACGAACGCGGTGTCCCCCGTCGCCAGCGCGTGGTGGTAGGCGGGCCGGTTCACGAAGTCGTACGACAGGTCGGCACCACGCTCGGAGGTGTTCTTGATGTCGTCGATCGTGAGGTTGAGCTCCTGGAAGGTGAACCCGCCGACCTTGCGGACCATGCTGGCGATGAGCTGGTTCGCGGCCTCGGAGAGCGGGTGGCCCTCGGACCAGGCCGGGGAGTCCTCCTGGCTCTTCTCGACCCCGAGGAAGCCGTTGGCGTCGAGCCGGAGCGCACCGCTGCCGAGATCGCCGAGCGAGTGGATCGCGTCGCCGATGACCAGCCGCATCCCCGCGAAGCTGGGGTCGAGCCAGTTGATGGAGGGCTGGCCCTCCTTGAAGTAGTGCAGGTAGACCCAGCGGTGCTCGGCGCCGTCCGGCCCGAGGACCGGCGGGGTGACGCTCCAGTTGGTGTCCTTGACGCCCGGCTCGTAGAAGATCACCCGCTGCAGGCGGCCGATGATGTAGCCCTGCTTGGCCAGCATCGACTCGCCCTCGGCGTCGAGGTTGATCGAGTCGCGGCCCTTGGGGACCTTCGGCAGCAGGTGCCAGTCCTTCTCCTCGATCTCCACCATGTGGTAGATCCCGGGCCAGTCGCCGACCTTCATCTCGGCCAGCCGGAAGTCCGCGCCCTTGCCGGTGTGGCCGGGGACGATGTCGTCGATGATCATGCCGAGGTGGCTCGCGGCGACCTCGGTCATCGCGCGGAACTCGTCCTCGGTGCCGAACGAGTCGTCGATCTGGGTGCTGATCCGGTCGAAGTGCCCGTCGACGCTCGGCGTCGACTCCCAGCCCAGGATGCCGCCGGCCTTCTTGAGCGGGCCGGTGTGCACGCCGTCGATGCCGATGGCCTCGAACGCGGTCCAGAGGTCGTCGTCGCCGAGGCTGCCGAGGTAGGAGGTGCCCGGCTTGGTGATCATGGAGATCGGGTACGCCGTGAACCACACCGACGCCTTCTCGATCGCCGCCCGCGGGTCGGGGTTGGCGTACGGGTTCTGCCACATGCTCCCCTGCCCGGAGAACTGCTTGGCGAACTCGTACGCGTCCTGCAGCATGGACTGGTCGCGCAGCCAGTCGACGTAGTCGGGGTTGTCGCCCTTCGGCCGGCCGGTCCGCTCCTTGGGCCGGCGCGGGAAGAGCCCGCGCAGCCGACCACGCGGGCGCAGGCGCTGCGGGCGGGCCGGGTAGCGCTGCTCGTCGAAGCTGATCTCGCTCTCGCGCGCCTCGGTGTCGTCGACGGCGGACTCGTCCGCCGCGTCCGGGGAGCCGGTCTCGGGGCGCGTGTCGGTCATGGGTCTCCTGGGGCGTGCGCGGTCAGATCGGTCGGGGGCACGGCGGAGAGCCCCTCAGGACCTCCAAACTAGTTGACCCGGCTACTCGGCGGGCGGCGGGTTCTTGAGCCGGGTCGCGTGCAGCTTGAACGGTGCTCCGGTCGGGTCGAGCAGGTCGGCGATCCGCCCGAACGGCGTGTCCTGCGCGGCCATCAGCACGGTCGCGCCGTGGGCGACGGCCCGTTCCTGGGCCTCGTCGGCGTCGGCGACACCGAAGTAGACCGCCCAGTGGCTCGGCACCTCCGGCGGCAGGAAGCGCGCGGAGTCCATCAGCCCGGCGACCTCGGTGCCGTCGACCTTGGCCGTCAGGTAGCGGAACTCGTCGGTGTCGCCCGCGACGTCGTACGTCCAGCCGAAGACCCGGGCGTAGAAGTCACGGCTGGCGCCGAACCCCTTGCTGTGAACCTCGTCCCACACGACCGAGCCCGGCTCGTTGTAGCGGCTGAAACCGGTGTGCTCGCGCGCCTGCCAGAGCCCGACGACGGCGCCGGCGGGGTCGACGAGCACGGCCATCGAGCCGAGCGGGCCGACGGCCATGGCCGGCGCCAGCACGCTCGCACCGGCCTCGGTCGCTGCCGTCACCGAGGCCTCGACGTCGGCCGTGGCCAGGTAGGTGCTCCAGGTGTCCGGGCTGCCGGAGTCGCCGCGATTGCGCATCAGGCCGGCGACGGGCTCGCCGTCCGCGGTCGCGAGGGTGTAGCCGCCGTGCTCCGGGCCCTGGTCGGCGAACTCCCAGCCGAAGAGGGCCGAGTAGAAGGCCGTGCTCCGCTCCGGGTCGGACGTGAAGAGGTCCACCCAGCAGGGCGTGCCAGGGGCGAACGGGGTCGAGCGCGTGGTCACCGGCTCACCCTAGGGGGTGCAAGCCGCTCCGCCGTCCGGCGGCGGGCCCGGACGCGACAGGAGGGTGACGGCCGTGGCCGTCACCCTCCTCCACGTTGTCGAACCCCCGAGCCCGGAGACCACTCCCCACAAGCGGTCGACCCAGGCTGCTCGCTGCGGCCCCCCGACCGACAACGGATCCACTCTCCTGCACGACGCGCGCGAGGTCAAGGACACCCGCGGGGGACGACCGGGCGCGTCGTTCAGGCGGCGTCCCCTGCGCCGGGCCGGCGCCCGACGAAGAACTCCCGCGGCAGCCGGTCGTCGCTCGTGACCTCGGCGACCGACCGGGCCTCGAAGCCGACGTCGGCGAGCACCCGCAGCCAGACCTCGCGCGGGTAGAGGCCGAGGACGTGGGTGTCGTGCGCCACCTGGACCGAGCCGTCCGGCGAGCGCAGCAGGAAGGCGTACTCCGTCGTCGTCGTCGTGTCGGCCGGGTCCGGGTCGGTCGACCAGGACAGGTAGCGCACGCCGCGCCCGTCGGGGGCGTCGCGGCCCCCGTGCTCGGTGGCGGGCTCGAAGTTCTCGGCGATGTCGTCGGGCACGAGCACCGCGACCCCGCCGGGCCGGCAGTGCGCGTACGCCGTCGCGGCGGCGGCGCGCAGGTCGTCCTCGGTCGTCATGTACTCGATCGCGTCGTGCACGAAGACGGCGTCGAAGGTCCGCCCGAGGCGGAGCGTGCGCATGTCGCCCTGCACGTGCTCGCAGTCGGGGTTGAGCTCGCGGGACACGGCGAGCATCTGCTCGGACAGGTCGACCAGCGTCATCGCGAAGCGCTGCTGGAGGTGGTGGGCGTTGTTGCCGCCGCCGCTGCCCAGCTCGAGCACCGTCCGGGTCGAGGGCTCGGCGCCCGCCAGCAGCTCGGCGGCGAACGCGGCCTCCTCGACGTACTCGTCCGGGGCCGAGATGAGCGGCCACCAGGGCGCCAGGTCGCCGTAGAAGAGGCCGGTCGCCGCCTCGGGCGCCGATCCGCTCACGACTGCGCCGCCCGCGTGGCGAGCCCCTTCACGTACGCCGCCTGGCCGAGGTGCTGCAGCGTGTCGCCGACCACGCTGACGAGCCGGACGGCCGCGGTCACCGGCGGCTTCCAGGAGTCGTCGACGACGCGGGCGAGCTCGGCCTCGCCGTCCGCGCCGTCGAAGCGCTCGAGGTAGGCGAGCGTCAGCGCGTGCACGTCGGCGTGGTAGCCGGCGAGCAGGTCCCCGGTCACCCGCACCTCCGCGGTCTCGGCCGGGCTCTGGCCGTAGCCCGTGGCCCACGGGGCGAAGGGCAGACCGAAGCGGTCGCGCCAGGTCGGCCAGGCCTGGTCCACGCCGGCGATCCCGGCGAGGTGGTCGTCCTGGATCCGGGTCAGGTGCCACAGCAGCCAGGAGATGGAGTTCGCCTCGTCGTCGGGGCGCCAGGTGGCGAGCTCGAGGTCGAGGGCGCGGGCGAGATCGCCCACGAGGTCGTGCACCCGGACGAACTGGTCGACGAGGAGGTCGTGCAGCGCGGTCATGGTGCCGACCCTAGAGGCGGGTGCCAGGCCCGGGACGGCTGGTCCGCCTACCGTGAGGGCGTGCCCGACCCCGGACCCCGCCCACCGGCCGCAGGACCCGTCGAACCGCGCGGCGTGCAACCGTGGTCGGACGACGAGGCGCTCGAGGACGGTGGGTTCGACACCGGGCTGGACGGGCGGCTGGTGGAGGGCGACACGCTGCTCGACGCCGACCTCACGGCGGTGTCGGTGGTGGCGAGCGTCCTGCGCCGGTGCGGGCTGGACGGGGCGGACCTCAGCCGGGCCCGCCTCGCCGAGACGCTGCTCGACGGCTGCGAGGCGGCCGGGCTGCGGGCCCCCCGCTCGGGCTGGCGCTCCTGCGAGGTCCGCGCCTCCCGGCTGGGCGCCGTGGAGCTGTACGAGTCGTCGTGGCGGGCCGTCCGCGTCGAGGCGACCAAGATCGACTACCTGAACGCCCGCGGCTCGACCTGGCGCGACGTCGACCTGGTGGGCTGCCGGATCGGCGAGCTGGACCTCGCCGGCGCGCAGGTGCAGCGCCTCCGTCTCGACGGCTGCACCGTCGACCACCTCGGGCTGCGGGGAGCGCGGCTCGCCGACGTGGACCTGCGCGGCGCCCGGATCGGCGCCGTCGAGGGCCTCGACGGCCTCGGCGGCACCTGGATCACCGCCGCCCAGCTGGACGGTCTCGCCCCCGCCCTCGCCGCGCAGCTGGGGATCTCGGTCCTCGGCTGACCCCGGTCCTCTCGGTCAGTGGCCGCCGGACCGCGCCGGCGCGTCGGTCGGGTTCGGGTCCGGGTGGTCGGGCGAGAGCTTGCGCCAGACGAGGAACAACACCCCGACCACGAGCATCCCGAGGCCGAGCCAGAGGTTCATGTTGATCCCGGCCGCCTTGGCGATCTCGGCGGGGCCCACGACGAAGCCGGCGATCGTGAGCATGACGCCGTACACGACGAACAGACCACCGATGAGCAGCCGGATGTCGAACAGCTTGGACGCCGCGGACTTGGCGGCGCCGGACATTTCCTTCTCGGGCATTCCGGCTCCTCAGATGAAGATGATCGACAAGATGACGACGATCCCGATGATGATCGCCCCCAGCAGCTTGGGCGACTCGTACCACTTGCGCACGTAGCCCTCGTGCGGGTCGCCGGCGTCGGGGTCCGGGACGCCGTACATGAGGCCCTTGAGCTGGCTGACGGGCTTGGGCTTGGTCACCAGCGAGACCGCGACGGTCACGACCGCGTCGACGACGAAGGCGGTGATGGCGGCGTAGAAGTTGACGATCTGCGAGTTCGGGTCGCGGGTCATGTCGCCACCCGGGTACATGTAGGACCAGTTGGGTCCGATCAACGTCTGGAAGACCGCCGCACCCGCGGTGCCCGCGACGAGTCCCGCGAACCCGCCCCAGGGACTGGCCCGCTTCCAGAACATCGCGATGATGAACGTCGCGAAGAGCGGGGCGTTGAAGTACCCGTTCAGCGCCTGGATGTAGTTCATGATGTTGTTGTAGCCAGCGGCGATGAAGGCCGTGCCCACGCCGATGACGATGCCGACGACGGTGACGATCCGCCCGACGTTCAGGTAGTGCGCGTCCGGCATGTGCTTCTTGATGTAGCTCTGCCAGATGTCGTAGGTGAAGACCGTGTTGAACGAGCTCACGTTGGCCGCCATGCCGGCCATGAACGCGGCGAGCAGGCCCGCCAGCGCGATGCCCAGGACGCCGTTGGGGAGGTACTTCTCCATGAGCTCGGGGATCACGTAGTTGTAGTTGACGCCCTCGGCCTGCTGCCCGTACTGCGGGAGGACCGCGATGATCAGCAGACCCGGGAGGATCGTCAGCGCCGGGAGGAAGATCTTCGGGAAGGCGCCGATCAGCGGCGTGCGCTCGGCCGCGCTCAGGTTCTTGGCGGAGAGGGCGCGCTGCACCTCGGCGAAGTTCGTCGTCCAGTAGCCGAAGGACAGCACGAAGCCCAGGCCCATGACGATGCCGATCCAGTCACCCAGCGGGTTGGACCAGTTGCCGACGCCGGTGCCCGCCCAGGTGCTGAAGGCGCGGTCGCCGAGGACGGTCGTGGTGGAGACGCGCTCCTTGAGGCCCTCCCAGCCGCCCACGTCCTTGAGCCCGATGACCACGATCGGGATCAGGCCCGCGATGATCACGAAGAACTGCAGCACCTCGTTGTAGATGGCGCCGGAGAGACCGCCGAGCGTGATGTAGGCGAGCACGAAGGCCGCGGCGATGAGGATGGCCAGCCAGGTCGGCCAGCCCAGCAGCGTCTCGATGATCAGCGCCATGGCGTAGAGGTTGACGCCGGCGATCAGCACCGAGGCGGCCGCGAAGCTCAGCGCGTTCCAGAGGTGGGCCGCGGTGCCGAAGCGCCGCTTGAGCCACTCGGGGACGCTGCGGACCCGGGAGCCGTAGTAGAACGGCATCATCACCAGGCCCAGGAAGACCATCGCGGGGATGGCCCCGATCCAGTAGTAGTGGATCGTCGAGAGGCCGTACTGCGCGCCGTTGGCCGCCATCCCGAGGATCTCGATGGCGCCGAGGTTGGCCGAGATGAAGGCCAGGCCCGTCACCCAGGCCGGCAGCGACCGGCCCGACAGCAGGAAGTCCTCGCTGGTGGCGACGGCCCGCCGCGCCAGGATGCCGATGGCGATCACCAGGATGAAGTAGATCGCCAGGATCGAGTAGTCGAAGAGATTGGTGTCGAGCCTGGTCATGCTGCTCCTTTGCGGCGGGCGGAACTCACCAACGTCGGCTCACGTTAGACCCGGCGAACGGGGGTCTGCGCCCAGGTCCCCCCGGGACACGCGGGACTCCTGGGACGAGCCCCGGGCCGGCGGGTACGATCGCGCTAAGTTACTGGCCAGTAACATCGTGGTCCCCACCTCTGGAGGCTGACGTGAGCGCTCCCACGAGCCACTACCGGTCCAACCTGCGCGACACCCTCTTCACGCTGTTCGAGGTGCTGGGCCGAGCGGACGTGCTGGGCGCCGGACCGTGGTCCGACCTGGACCGGGAGTCGGCGGAGGCGATCCTCGCCGAGCTCGACCACCTGGCCAAGACGAAGCTGTCGGACTCCTTCGCCAGCAGCGACCGGCACCCCCCGGTCTTCGACCCCGAGACGCACGAGGTGCACGTCGGGGACGCGTTCAAGGCGTCCTACCGCGCGCTGCTGGACTCGGGCGCCTGGGCGTTGGAGCTCCCCGAGGACCTCGGCGGCCAGCCCAGCCCGCCGTCGCTGCAGTGGGCGGCCAACGAGCTGCTCCTCGGGGCCAACCCGGCCGCCTTCCTCTACGCCGCCGGTCCCAAGATGGCCCAGGTCCTCTGGCGCGAAGGCACCGAGCGCGACCGGCGGCTGGCGCAGCTGATCGTGCAGCGCGAGTGGGCCGCCACCATGGTGCTGACCGAGCCGGAGGCGGGCTCCGACGTCGGCGCCGGCCGTACGCGGGCGGTCCCGCAGGGTGACGGCACCTGGCACCTGACCGGCGTGAAGCGGTTCATCACCTCAGCCGAGCACGACCTGACCGAGAACATCGTGCACCTGGTCCTCGCGCGGCCCGTGGGCGTCGAGGGCAAGGGCGGGCCCGGGACGAAGGGGCTGTCGCTCTTCCTCGTGCCCAAGTGGCACGTCGACGTCGAGACCGGTGAGCTCGGGGAGCGCAACGGCGTCTTCACCACCGGGCTCGAGCACAAGATGGGCATCAAGGCCTCGGCGACGGGCGAGCTCACGTTCGGTGCGACGTCGACCCCGGCCGTCGGCTGGCTGCTCGGCGACGTCCATGACGGCATCGCGCAGATGTTCCACATCATCGAGTACGCCCGGATGATGGTCGGCACCAAGGCGATCGCGACGCTGTCCAGCGGCTACCTGAACGCGCTCGCGTACGCGAAGGAGCGGGTCCAGGGGCCCGACCTGGCGCACGCGGCCGACAAGGCGGCCCCGCGCGTGACCATCACCCACCACCCCGACGTCCGCCGCTCGCTGATGACGCAGAAGGCGGGCGTCGAGGGGATGCGGGCGCTCGTGCTCTACACGGCGAGCGTGCAGGACCGGGTGGCGCTCGCGAGCGCGGAGGGTCGCGTCGACGAGGCCGCCGTCCGGCTCAACGACCTGCTGCTGCCGGTGGTCAAGGGCTACGGCTCGGAGCGGTCGTGGGTGCTGCTGGGCACGGAGTCCCTGCAGACGTTCGGCGGGTCGGGCTACGTCGAGGACCACCCGCTGGAGCAGTACGTGCGGGACGCCAAGATCGACACCCTCTACGAGGGCACGACGGCGATCCAGGGCCAGGACCTCTTCTTCCGCAAGGTCGTGCGCGACCGCGGGCGTGCGCTGGGCGACCTGTCCGCGCAGGTGCAGGGCTGGATCGACGGCGGGGGCGTTCCCGGAGAGTCCGAGAGCCAGCTCAAGGAGGAGCGCGAGCTGCTCCAGACGGCGCTGCTCGACGTCGGCGGCATCGTGGCCGCGATGGTCGGCGACGTGACCGCCGCGCAGGCCCCCGGGCAGGAGCGCGAGGTCTACAAGGTCGGCCTGAACACCACCCGCCTGCTCATGGCGCTCGGCGACGTGGTGTGCGGCTGGCTCCTGCTCCGTGGCGCCGAGGTCGCGCTCGCCCGGCTGGGCGAGGAGCAGGTGCCGGCGGAGCAGGCCTTCTACGAGGGCAAGGTGGCCGCGGCGCGCTGGTTCGCGCGGACGGTCCTGCCCCGCCTCACCGCCGAGCGCGTCGCCGCCGAGCGGACCGACCTCTCCCTGATGGACCTCCCCGAGGCCGCCTTCTAGGGACTCGACGGTATTTCGACACTCGATCGGCCCCGACGAGCCCGGCTGAGCGTGGGGTCAGCGCTCCCGCAGGATCGAGTGTCGAAATGCCGTCGGCCGTCCGCCGTCCGAGATCGCCGAGAGAGCGGCGCGGATCGTTTCCACCACGACCTCGGGGTGCTGCGTCAGCATCTTCCAGGTGAACCGCAGCACCACCCAGCCGTCGAGGACGAGGGCGTTCTGCCGCCAGCGGTCGTTCTCGAACACGTCCTCGTCGTCCTCGTGGAGGCGCCCGTCGATCTCCACGACCAGGCCGGCGTCGGGGAAGGCGACATCGAGGTAGAACCTCCGGTCGCCGGCGCGGACGGGGAGGTTCGGGCGCCAACCGTCGATCCCGGCCTCGCGCAGGAGCCGGTGGCAGCGCCGTTCGGCCGCCGACCACGGCTCGTCCTTCGAGTCGAGCAGGTGGACCAGGCGCTGCTGGTTGCCCCTCCGACCGCGGGTCAGCTCGAAGGCCCGCCACAGGTCGGCCAGGGTCGCTGCCCTGGAGCGCAGCACCAGGTCGAGCACGTCGGCGCCGTCGTCGCAGAGGTCGAGGGCAGTCAGCGCCGGAGCGGTCATCCGCAGCGGTCCGCGCTGGACGAGGAGCTCCTCGGGAACCCTGCGCGTCACCAGGCGGAAGCCCGGGTGGGTGCCGCGACGGCGCACCGCTGCCTCGACCAGGGCGTCGGACGCGGTCGGCCAGAAGGTCAGCCGCGCGGCCGTCGTGGCGATGAGCACCGCGTCCGGGCACCAGGCCTGGAGCGCCGCCAACCGCACCCGGAGCTCGGCGGCCCGGCCGGGCGCGGTGTACACCCCGGGCAGCACCGCGACGAGCTGTCCGGTCCGGACCAGGGCGTCGACGCAGCCCACCAGGGCCGGCTGGTCGCGCCGGGCGACCACGCCCCGGTGACGGACCAGCGAGCGGACCTCGTCCTGCAGCCTCGACATCTCTCCAGCACGCCAGGTGCGCCGCGGCTCCGGAAGACCTCCGGCTCGACGGACGACACGTGCCCCGGGACGGACGACACCCGGGCTCAGCGGCGGTCGCGGCACCTCGCCGGGGTCACGCCGGCCGGGGCACGGAAGTCGCGGGTGAAGTGCACCTGGTCGTACCAGCCGTGCTCGGCCGCGACGTCGGCCGACGAACCCTGCCGGCCCGCGTCGAGGGCGGCCGCGTCGGCCGTGCGCTCCGCGGCAGGACCTGGCTGGGGAAGGAGACGCCTTCGGGCAGGTCCCAGCGCAGCACCCAGTGGTTCTCGACCCAGGGCGCGAGCTCGGGTGCGGGCGGGAGGCGACGCAGGTCGACGTGCCGGGCGAACGCCGCGGGACGCGATCCTAGGAGGATGGGGGCATGACGACCTCGCTGAAGATGACGACGCTCGACTGCGACGACCCCCGGGCCGAGGCGGCCTTCTGGTCCGGCCTGCTGGGCTGGACCGTCGCGGCCGCGGAGGACGAGTACGCGATGGTGGTCCCGCCCGACGGCGGGCCCGCGCTCGGCTTCGGCCGGGTGGCGGACCACCAGCGGCCCGGCTGGCCGAACGAGCACGGCAGCAAGCAGTTCCACCTCGACCTCGGCTGCGACGACGTCGCCGCGACCGAGGCGCAGGCCCTGTCCCTGGGCGCCACCCTCGCCGACCCGCAGCCCGGCGACACCTGGCGAGTGCTGCTCGACCCCGCCGGGCACCCGTTCTGCCTCACCGACGCCGCGCGCTGGTGAGGCGCAACGCCTAGAAGAGCAGGCCCAGCCCGGGATCGGTGAGGATCTGGGCGACCGTCGAGACGAACACCGAACCCTGCTCGCCGTCGACCAGCCGGTGGTCGAAGGACACGGCCAGCGTCGTGACCCAGCGCGGCTCGATGCGCTCGTCGCGCCCGCTGCCGACGACCCACGGCCGCCGGGCGATCTGGCCGACGCAGAGGATGCCGGCCTCCCCCGGGTTGACGATCGGCGTGCCGGCGTCGACCCCGAACGTGCCGACGTTCGTGATCGTGAACGTCCCGCCGGCCATGTCGGAGGGAGACGTACGGCCCTCGCGCGCGGTGCTCACGACGCTGTTGATGGCCTGCGCCATCTCGAGCAGCGTCATCGCGTCGGCACCCTTGAGGTTGGGCACGACCAGCCCGCGCGGGGTCGCCGCGGCGATGCCGAGGTTGACGTAGTGCAGGGTCGCGATCTCCTGGGCGGCCTCGTCCCAGTAGGCGTTGAGCTGCGGCACCCGGCTCAGCGCGACGCAGACCGCCTTGGCCACGACGAGCAACGGCGAGATCTTGACCCCGCGGAACTCGCGCCGGTCGCGCAGCCGCTCGACGAGCTCCATCGTCGCGGTGACGTCGCAGGTCACCCACTCCGTGACGTGCGGCGCGGTGAAGGCCGAGCGCACCATCGCGTCCGCCGTCGCCTTGCGCACGCCCTTGATCGGGACGCGGGTCTCGCGGTCGGGGTCGGCCGGCCGGCTGGGCGCCGGCGCCGGCGCGACCCGGGCGGCCACCGGGGCCGGGCCGGGAGCAGCGGCGGGCGCGCCCGCCCGCTCGACGTCGTCGCGCGTGATCACGCCACCCGCTCCGCTGCCGGTGAGCCTCGTCAGGTCGACGCCGCGGTCGCGGGCCAGCTTGCGCACCGGCGGCTTGGCGAGGACGGCCGGGCCGCTGCCGAGCAGGGGGACGGACAGGTCGGGCGCGCGCGCGGCCGGGGCCTCGGGCTCGGCGGGCAGCGAGTTCCCCGTCACGGGAGCCGGCGCGGGCACGCCCGGGCTCACCTCCGGCTCGGAGGTCCTCCGCGGGCGCCGTCGCGACTCGGTGGTCCGGGGGCCGTAGCCGACGAGGTTCGCGACCCGGGCGTCGCCCTCGGTCTCGACCTTCTCGCCCGGCACGGGCGGGCGGAGGTCGCTCTTGCGCACCGGCGGTGCTCCGTCGGTCACGGCGGCCGGCTCGTCGGCGCCGTCGGAGATCGCGATGATCGGGACGCCGACGTCGACCGTCTGGCCCTCCTCGACCAGCAGCGCGCTGACCGTGCCGGCGTACGGGCTGGGCAGCTCGACCAGCGACTTGGCCGTCTCGATCTCCACGACGATGTCGTTGATCGCGATCTCGTCGCCGACGGCCACCCGCCAGGTGACGATCTCGGCGTCGACCAGACCCTCGCCGGGGTCGGGCAGGCGGAACTCGTGCGTCGCCATGGGGCTCCTCGGGCTCAGTACGCCAGCGACCGGTCGACCGCGTCGAGGACGCGGTCGAGGTCGGGCAGGTAGTCCTCCTCGACGCGGCTCGGCGGGTAGGGCACGTCCATGCCCGTCACCCGCAGTACCGGCGCCTCGAGGGAGTAGAAGCAGTCCTCGGTGATCCGCGCCGCGACCTCGGCCCCGAGGCCCACGCTGACGGGCGCCTCGTGCACGACCACCGCGTGGCCCGTACGGCGCACCGAGTCGACGACCGGGCCGAGGTCCAGCGGCGACAGCGTGCGCAGGTCGATCACCTCGAGCTCGCGGCCCTCGTCGGCGGCCGCCTCGGCCGCCTCGACGCAGGTCTTGACCATCGGGCCGTACGCGATCAGGGTGGCGTCGCGCCCGGGCCGGACGACCCGGGAGGCGTGCAGCGGCAGCGGCTCGGCTCCGCCTGTCGTACGGGTGTCGACCTCCGCCTTCTCGTAGTAGCGCCGCTTGGGCTCGAAGAAGATCACCGGGTCGTCGGAGGCGATCGCCTGCTGGATCATCCAGTAGGCGTCGACCGGGTTGGAGCAGGCGACGACCTTGAGGCCGGTGGTGTGCGCGAAGTACGCCTCGGGCGACTCGCTGTGGTGCTCCACCGCGCCGATGCCGCCGCCGAAAGGGATGCGGATGACCATCGGCATGGGCGTCCGGCCCATCGAGCGCCAGCGCATCCGCGCGACCTGGGTGACGATCTGGTCGAAGGCCGGGAAGACGAAGCCGTCGAACTGGATCTCGCACACCGGCCGGTAGCCGCGGACGGCCAGGCCGACGGCGGTGCCGACGATGCCGGACTCGGCCAGCGGGGTGTCGATCACCCGGTCCTCGCCGAAGTCCTTCTGCAGGCCCTCCGTCACGCGGAACACGCCGCCGAGCTTGCCGATGTCCTCCCCGGCCAGCAGCACCTTGGGATCGTCCTCGAGCGCGCGGCGCAGCCCCGCGTTGAGGGCCTTCGCCATGGTCATCGTGCGGACGGGCGCCGGCGTCTGGTCCTCGGCGCGACCGCCGGGACGCACGCTCTTGGTGCTCATCGGGCCTCCTCGAAGCTCGCGAGGTACTCCCGGTGACGGGCCAGCTGCTCCTCGAGCTCGGGCGAGCGGTGCGCGTAGACCCAGTCGAAGGTGTCGGCCAGCACCGGCTCGGGCAGGGCGAGGCACTCCGCGCGCAGCCGCGTCGCCAGCGCGTCGGCCTCCGCCGCCACCTGGTCGAAGAACGCCTGGTCGGCGGCGCCGGTCCGCTCGAGGTAGGCCCGGACCCGGGCGATCGGGTCACGGTCGCGCCACAGCTCGAGCTCGTGCTCCAGCCGGTACTTGGTCGGGTCGTCCGACGTCGTGTGGGCGCCCATCCGGTAGGTGTAGGCCTCGATGAAGGTCGGTCCGTTCCCGGAACGGGCCCGGTCGAGCGCCGCGGTCGTGACCGCGTGCACCGCGAGCACGTCGTTGCCGTCCACGCGGACGCCGGGGAGGCCGAAGCCCGCCGCGCGGCGGTAGAGCGGGGCGCGCGACTGGCGCTCGATGGGCTCGGAGATGGCCCACTGGTTGTTCTGGCAGAAGAAGACGACCGGGGCGTTGAACGACGCGGCGAAGACCAGGCCCTCGTTCAGGTCGCCCTGGCTGGTGGCGCCGTCGCCGAAGAAGCACATGACGGCCGCGTCGCGCCCGGGGTCGCCGCTGCCGACCAGCCCGTCGCGCTCCAGGCCCATGCCGTAGCCGGTGGCCTGCAGACCCTGCGTGCCGATGATGATCGAGTAGAGGTGCACGCCGTGCTCGGCGATGTCCCACGAGCCGGGGTCGGTCCCGCGGAACATGGCCAGCAGCCGCAGCGGGTCCACGCCGCGGCCGATGGTGATGCCGTGCTCGCGATAGGTCGGGAAGGCGTAGTCCTGGTCTCGCATGGCCCGGGCCGCGCCGATCTGGGCGGCCTCCTGGCCGAGCAGCGACGGCCACAGCCCGAGCTCGCCCTGCCGCTGGAGCGCGATCGCCTCGGCGTCGACCCGGCGGACGCGGACCATGTCGGCGTAGAAGTCGCGGACCTCGTCGTCCCCGCCGGTGAAGGCGTGGTCGGGGTGCTCGACCCGCTCGCCCTGGGGCGTCAGCAGCTGGACGGCCGACTCGGCGTCGTCCTGGCCCGCCTCACGAAGCTCGCTCAAGGTGCTCCTCCCGTCCGCCTGCCGCCGCATGCGGAGCGGCACCTGGCGATCCGGCTCAACGTACCCCTGGGCCTGTGGCCAGGGGAAAACAACTTGCGGTGCCTACTTCCTCGACCTTCGGCGGCGCCCGGACCGATGAGTCGGGACCCCTGTCGCGGTCGGCCGTAGCGGATCCAGCGCAGGACCGACGAGAGGATGACCCCATGACCGACTTCGTGACCACCGGACGAGGCGACCGGGTCGCGTACGACCGCCACGGTCCGGCGGGCGGAGGACCCGCGCTGGTGTTCGTCGCCGGCGCCGGACCGTCCCGGGAGACCGACCCGGTCACCACCGCCACCGCCCGGCTGGTGGCCGACGCCGGTGTCACGGCCCTCGTCCTCGACCGGCTCGGACGCGGCGAGAGCGTGGGCCTTTCGCCCACCCCAGGGAGCGTCCTCGACCTCGACCGCGAGCTCGAGGCGGTCCGCCGAAGGCGTCCCCCGCGTGGCCGGCGATCTACGCGAACGCGGTGACCCTGCGGGCCGACGCCGAGTCGCTGCGCTGGGTCAGCGCCGCCCTCGCGTCCGGCGCGCTGCGCGACGCGGTGACCGTGCCGGTGCTGTCGGCGTACGGGACCTCGACCTTCCCGGGGATGCTCGAGGCGTCCCGGCTGCTCGCCGAGGTGCTGCCGCAGACCGAGGTCCGCGAGGTCACCGGCGCGCACCACGCCTGGGACCCGGCCGCCATGGCCGAGGTGCTCGTCCGGTTCGTGACGGCCCACGCCTGACGCACGTCGTCCCCCGGACCCGCGGCGGGGTTCGGGGGACGACGGTGGTCCGGACGGGCCGACGACTCAGAAGACGCTGTTCGGGTCGTAGTACTCGTCGATGTTGTCGCAGCCGATGCCGACGGCCTTGGTGAACGACTCCGCCGGGTAGTCCGACGGCTTCTTCGCCCCGGTCGCGATGTCGACGGCGATGCCGAGCGCCTCCTCGGCGGCGAGCGACGGCGAGTTGAGCCCGGTCGAGATGTAGCGACCGTCGCAGCCGCCCTGCTTGATGAGCGCCAGCGCCTCCTTCTGGCCGTCGGCCGACGCGGCGACGTAGACGTTCTTGTACTGCTCCTTGCCGTTGATCACGTTGTACGCGCCGAGCGCCATCGAGTCGTTGAGGCCGAGCACGAGGTCGGTGTCCGGGTTGGCCGCGAGCATGTTCTCCGCCGCCACCTGGCCCCTGTCCTGGGCGTAGTCGCCGGACTGCTCACCCTTGATCTCGTAGGTGACGCCGCCCTCCTTGAGCCCGTCGAGGAAGCCCTGGCGACGGTTCGGTCCGACGAACTCGTCGGTGGCCGGACCGGTGAGGATGACCATCTTGATGCTCGACCTGCCGGCGTCCAGGAACCGCTTCGCGGTGATCTTGCCCGACTCCCGACCGATGGTCAGGTTGTCCGACGAGACGCTCGTGGTCCCGGTGCCCGGGACGCCGGTGTCGATGTAGATCACGGGGATCTTCGACGCGACCTGGGTCATCATCTCCTTCTGACCCTTGACGCTCGTGGCGTTGACGACGAGCACGTTCGCGCCCTGCGCCATCATCGCCTGCATCTGGTTGAGCTGGATCGCAGGATCCTTGTTCGCCGCCTGGAAGAGCAGCTTGAAGCCCTTCTGCCGGGCGATCTCCTCCGACTGCACCTGCATGGCCGCGAAGTACGGCGCCTGGAGCTGCTGCTGGGCGAAGCCGATCGTCACGTCCGACACCGACGGCTCGACGCCGCCGGCCGGGCCCTGCGCCGGCGTCGACGAGGGGTAGATCTGCCCGCAGGCCGTCAGGACCAGCGCGGCCGTGACGCAGCCCACGGCGTTGCGGGCCCAACGGTTGGTCGTGCGCATGAGCGGTCTCCTCCCCCTCCGCGTCGTCACTTGGCGACCGGCGCGGCGGCGGTCGAGCGCTTCCGCGTGAACTGGATGGTGGCCAGGGTCACCGCGACCAGGATCAGGGCACCGCGGAAGGCGTCCTGGAGGAACGTGGAGACGTTCAGCAGCGAGAGCAGGTTGGCGATCACCGCGAAGATGATCGTGCCGACCACCGCGCCGAACACCTTGCCGAAGCCGCCGGAGAGCCGGGCGCCTCCGATGACGACCGCCGCGATGGCCTCGAGCTCGAGCAGGTTGCCCGCGGTCGACGTGCCGCTGGCGAAGCGGCCCAGGAACATCCAGCCACCGAGCCCGACCAGCAGGCCGGCGAGGATGTAGACCGACCAGAGGGTGGTCTTGACCGGGATGCCCGAGCTGCGCGCCGCCTCGATGTTGCTGCCGATGGCGTAGACGCGGCGGCCCCAGACGGTGCGGTAGAGCAGGAAGGCGATCAGCAGGACCATCAGGATCCAGATGATCGCGAGCAGCGGGACACCGAGGATCGTCGTCTGGCCGAAGGTCGCGTACGTCGCCGCGGCCCCCGGGTTGATCGGGATGCCGTTGCCGTAGGCGTAGACCAGGCCCCGGGCGAGGGCCAGCATGCCCAGGGTGACGATGAAGGGCTCCAGGCCGCGGAAGGCGACCAGCCAGCCGTTCACCGCACCGACGATGCCGCCGATGATGATCGCGACGACCAGCCCGAGCAGCACCGACGGTCCGCCGAACAGGCCGGCCGCGATGACCGCGGCGAGCCCGAGGGCCGAGCCGACGCTGATGTCGATGCCGCCGGTGAGGACGACGATCAGCTCGCCGAGCGTCACCACGCCGATGATCGACATCTGCAGCAGCAGGTTGGTGAGGTTGGTCCCGCCCCAGAAGATCGACCCGCGGGTGATCGTCGCCACGAGCAGCAGCGCGACCAGGATGTAGAGGGCGTACTGGCTCTTCAGCCAGTCGAGGACCGGGCTGCTCCGTTGCGCCTCCGGCTGCGCGGAGGGTGCTGGGGCTGTCGCCGTTGCGGTCATCTGGTCTGGCTCCTTCGTCGATGAAGCAGTGGGTCGTACGGTCCTGCGGGGTTCGTGCGGGGTGGTGCCGGGTCCTCAGGTGGTCAGTCCTGGTGCGTCAGGGCCGTACGGATCAGGTCGTCGGTGTCGGCCTCGGCCGGGTCGAACTCGGCCACGATCTGGCCGTTGCGCATCACGAGGATCCGGTGGCAGAGCGAGAGCAGCTCCTCGGCCTCGCTGGAGATCACCAGCACGCCCTTCCCGCGGGCCGCGACGCCGTGGATGATCTCGTAGATGTTGGCCCGGGCGCCGACGTCGATGCCCTTGGTCGGCTCGTCGAGCACCACGAAGTCCGGGTCGGACTCGAGCCACTTGGCGATGACGACCTTCTGCTGGTTGCCGCCGGAGAGCGAGCTCGTGTACGTCTTCGGCCCGCCCTTGACCTGGAACTCGGTGATCAGCTCGCGGACGCGGGAGCGTTCCTTCTTGGCGTCGACCACCCCGCCCTTGGCCCACTTGGGGAGCACGACGAGGCTCATGTTGGCGCCGTTGTCGAAGTCCTTGACGAAGCCCTCGAGCCGCCGGTCCTCGGTGAGGTAGACCACCGACTTGTCGAGCGCCTGGCCCGGGGAGCTCAGCTGGACCTGCTCGCCGCGGATGGCGATGGTGCCGCTGGCGGCCTTCTTCTGGCCGGTGATGGTGCGCCCGACCGACGAGCGGCCGCTGCCGACCAGGCCGTAGAGCCCCACGACCTCGCCGGGGAAGACGTCGAAGGAGACGCCCGCCGCCGTGCCGCCGTGCAGGTCACGGACCGCGACGAGCGGCTGCTTGCCCTCGACCTGGGCCGGTGCCGGACGGTCGAGCGCCTTCAGCGCCTGACCGATCATGAGCGTGGTGATCTCGTCCGGGTTGGTCTCGGAGGTCTTGAGGACGTCGACGAGCAGGCCGTTGCGCAGCACCGCGATCCGGTCCGACATCGCGAACACCTCGTTCAGCCGGTGGCTGACGAACATGATGTGCGTCCCGGCCTCACGCTCGCGCCTGACGAGGTCGAGGATGTCGTTGAAGTGCTCCTCGCTCGTCGACGCGGTGGTCTCGTCCAGGATCATGATCTTGTGGGTGGTGACCTCGGCGCGGCTGAGGGACAGCATCTGCCGCTGGCCGGGGCCGAGGGCGCGGGCGAGCTGGGAGGTCCGCAGGCCGCCGAGCCCGACCTTCCCGAGCACCTCGCGGGTCCGGTCGCTGTTCGAGTCGATCTTCTGCGCCCAGGGGCGGATGTCGCGGCCCTCGCGCAGCTTGTAGAGCCAGACGTTCTCGCCGACGGTGAAGTCGTCGATGATCAACGGCTCCTGGAACATCATCAGCACGCCGGCCTGCTCCGCCTCGGCGGCGTTGCGGACCGGGTGGTCGAACCCGGCGATGCGGATCTCGCCTTCGGTCAGCGGCTGCACGCCGGCCAGCAGCTTGGCGAAGGTCGACTTGCCCGCGCCGTTCGCTCCGCAGACCGCGAGCACCTCGCCGGCGTAGCCCTCGAGGTCGACCCCGTCGAGGGCCTTCACGCCGGGGTAGTGCTTCTTGACGCCGGTGGCGCTGAACAGCGACCTCACTCAGTCTCTCGGACGGGCGGACTCTGCGCCGCGCTCGACCCGTGGTCGTCACCGGGCGGCACCGTCGCGCGTGGGACTCATGCAGGATCTAACCTGTGGCACCACTGGTCCGATGTCAAGACCTGTCCGGACAAGCCGTCGGACACGTTCGTGCAACGGCAGGCTCAGGGCAGCGCGTAGCCGCCGTCCATCAGCAGCTCGGTCCCCGCGCAGAAGGCCGCCTCGTCGCTGAGCAGCCAGCCGGCCGCGGCCGCCACCTCCTCCGGCCGGGCGAAGCGGCCCACCGGCGTGCGCTCCTTCCAGGTCGGGTGCAGGTCGGTGCGGTCGTACAGCAGCGGGGTGTCGACGTAGCCGGGCGAGAGCGCGTTCACGCGCACGCCCCGGTCGGCCCACTCCAGGGCCAGCGACTTCACCATCGCGACGACCCCGGCCTTGGAGGCGTTGTACGCCACCTGGCGCTGCGGCACGTTGACCACGTGTGCGCCCGACATCGACGCGATCGCCACGATCCGGCCGCCGCCGCCCTGCTCGAGCATCACCCTGCCGACCTCGCGGCAGGTGAGGAAGACCCCGGTCAGGTTCACCCCGATGGTGCGCGACCAGGTCTCGGTCGTCATCTCCTCGCGCCGGTGTCGCCCTCGGCCACCCCGGCCGCCGCGACCAGCGCGTCGATCCGCCCGGCCCGGGCGACGACGTCCGCCACGGCGGCGCGGACCGAGTCCTCCTGCGCGACGTCGACCTCCACCGCCTCGCCCACCACGCCCTCGGCCGCCAGCGCCGGGCCCGGGCGGTCGAGGCTGAACACCCGCGCCCCCTGCCCGGCGAACCGTCCGGCCACGGCCTGGCCGATCCCTCCGGCCGCTCCCGTGACGACGACCACCGCTCCCTCGGGCCAGCTCATGCGTACCTCTCCCCTGTCCTGGCGGCCGGCACGGCTGCGCCGGACTGGTCTCGTTCGAGGTCGACCTCGAAACGGGTGCGGTCGCCCCGGTGCAGGGCGACGAAGACCTCGACCGGACGGTCGTCCGACCAGGTCGTGCTGCGCAGCTGCAGCAGCGGCGAGCCGACGGCCAGGCCGAGGAGGCCGGCCGTGCCGTCAGAGGCGGCCACGGCCTCGACGCCGCGCCGGCCGTGCGTGAGGCGGACGCCGCGGCGCTCGAGCAGGGCGTGCAGCGACTGCTCGGTGAAGTCCTCGTCGACCAGCCCGGGCACGACGTCGGCGGGCAGGTGGGTCGTGGTGAGCACCCACGGCTCGCCGTCGACGTGGCGCAGCCGCTCGAGGACCACCACGGGCGCCCCGACCTCGAGACCCAGCTCCGCGGCGACGTGGTCGTCGGCGGGCACGACCTCCAGGCGACGGACGACGCTCGTCACCCGAGAGCCGCGCGCGGTCATCTCGGCGTGCAGCCCGGTCAGGCGGGCGACCAGGTGCTCGGACGTGCGCGGCGGGGCGACGAACGTGCCGCGGCCCTTGACCCGCTCGATCAGACCCTCGTCCTCGAGCTCGGCCAGCGCCTGACGCACCACGCCGCGCGACACCTGCAGGGTGCGGGACAGCTCGTGATCGCCCGGCACGCGGGCGCCGGGCGCGAGGTCCTCCGCGCGCATCCGGCTCAGCAGCAGCTGCTTGACCTGGTGGTAGAGCGGGAGCGCGGAGTCGCGGTCGAGCTCCTGCGCACGCACGAGCGTGACGATAGTGGGCGGCCGTACCTGTCCGGACAGAAGGCCCCCTCGGGAGCTCCGACCCCTAGGCCCCGGCGTCGCGCCGCCGGGCCCGGTAGGCGGCGACGTTGGCGCGGTTGCCGCAGTTGCCGGTGTCGCAGTAGCGCTTGGACGAGTTCCGCGAGAGGTCCACCAGGACCGCGTCGCAGTCCTCCGCCGCGCACCACCGCAGCCGGCCGAGGGCGTCGGCGCGGACGAGGTCGAGCAGCCCCATCGCCGACTCGGCGCCGATCCGGTGGGCCAGGGGCGCGGTGGGCTCGGTCATGTGCAGGTGCCAGTCGAGCCCGTCGTGCTCGATCAGGTACGGCGCGGTGGCGGTCTCGCGGAGGATCGCGTTGACCAGGTGGGCGGCCTCGGCGCGGTCGTGGGCGGACCACAGCGCCCGGACCCGCTCCCGGATGTCGCGCACCGCCGCGAGCTCGGCCTCGGTCCCCAGCCGGACGCCCGACATGGCGAAGTGGTCGAGGAAGGCCTCGAGGCCCGCCACCGTGTCGAGCTCGTCGACGCCCCGGAGGCGCGTGTTGACGAGGGTCGCGGCCTCGACCAGCGCCTCGTCCGTGTCATGACTGAACAACACGTTGACTCCTGACAAGCTCCCCGATAGTGTCACGAGTGTAAGCACGTCATGGTCCTGACGTGACCGCCGTACGACCCGAGGAGCCCCGTGACGACGACCGAGCCGGTGGCGGGGACGACCTCCTCGACCGCCGCCCTGCCGGGTCGCACCGGCGGCCGCGCCGCCGGGCTGGCCATCGCGCTGCTGTCGGCGTCGTCGTTCGCGCTCTCGGGTTCCTTCGGCCACGCCCTCCTCGCGCTGGGCTGGTCCCCGACCGCCCTCGTCGCGGCACGGGTGGGCGGCGCCTTCCTCGTGCTGGTGGTGCCCTGCGTGCTCCTGCTGCGCCGGGTCGGCCTGCCGACGCTGCGCCAGTCCGGTCGCCTGGTCGCCTACGGCGTCGTCGCGGTCGCCGGCGCCCAGCTCTTCTACTTCAGCGCGCTGCAGTACCTCTCCGTCGGCGTGGCCCTGCTCCTGGAGTACCTGGCGCCGGTGGTGCTCATCGGCTGGCGCTGGGCCCACGGCGACCGGCCGACCCGCGCGGTGGTGGCCGGGGCCGCGCTCGCCGTCGTCGGCCTCGCGCTCGTCCTCGACGTCCGGCACGGCCTGACCGTCTCACCGGTCGGGGTGGCCTACGGCCTCGGCGCCATGCTCTGCCTCGCCGGCTACTTCGTCCTGGCCGAGGGCCAGCCGAGCGGCCGGACGATCCCGCCGCTGCTCCTCACCACGGCGGGCACCGGCGTCGGGGCGGTCGCGCTGCTGGCCGTCGGGGCGCTCGGGGTGCTGCCGATGTCGGTCGGCTTCGGCACCACCGTGCTCGGCGGCGCCACGCTGCCGTGGTGGGTCCCGATGGCCCTGCTGATCCTCGTGGCCGCCGTCCTCGCCTACCTGACGGGCATCGTCGCCGTGCGCCGCCTGGGCGGTGCGGCGGCGTCGTTCGTCGCGCTGACCGAGGTGCTGTTCGCGGTGGTCTTCGCGGCCCTGCTGCTCGGCCAGCTGCCGAGCGGCACGCAGGTCCTCGGCGGCCTGCTCGTCCTCGGCGGGATCGTCGTGGTGCAGGGCGGGTCCGCGACGGCCCCGCCGTGGGCGGCCGGACGCGTCCTGCTCCGGCGGCTGCGACCTACGATCAGACGGTGACTCGTCCGGGGGCGTCCGGCCTGCTCGTGGCCGGCACCTCCTCCGACGCCGGCAAGTCCCTCGTCGTCACCGGTCTGTGCCGCGCGCTGGCCCGGCGTGGGGTCGACGTGGTGCCGTTCAAGGCGCAGAACATGAGCAACAACTCCGGCGTCTGCGCCGACGGCGCCGAGATCGGGCGGGCCCAGCTGCTGCAGGCGCAGGCGGCCCACGTCGAGCCCACCTCCGCCATGAACCCCGTCCTGCTCAAGCCGGGCACCGACCGACGCGCGCACGTCGTCGTCCGCGGGCGCGCCGCCGGCGTGCTCGAGGCCGGCCAGTACGCCACGGGTCGCCGGCACCTCGCCGAGGCGGCCTGGGCGGCGTACGAGGAGCTCGCCGCCCACCACGACCTCGTCGTGTGCGAGGGCGCGGGCTCGCCGGCCGAGATCAACCTGCGGGCCGGCGACTACGTCAACCTCGGGCTGGCGCGCCGGTTCGGGCTGCCCGTCGCGGTGGTCGGGGACATCGACCGCGGCGGGGTGCTCGCCGCCCTCTACGGGACCGTTGCGCTGCTCGAGCCCGCGGACCGGGCGCTCGTGACGACGTTCGTGATCAACAAGTTCCGCGGCGACCCCGACGTCCTGGCCCCCGGGCTGGACGAGCTGACCCGGCGGACCGGGGTCCCCTTCGCCGGCGTGCTGCCGTGGCTCGACGGCGTCTGGCTCGACGCCGAGGACGCCCTCGAGGTCGGGGCGTGGCGACGTTCCGCGGGGGTGGGCACCGGGACCGGCGAAGCCACGTTCCGGGTCGCGGTCGTCCGGCTCCCCCGCGTCTCCAACGCGACCGACGTGGAGGCCCTGGCCGCCGAGCCGGGCGTCGAGGTGCGCGTCACCACCGACCCCGGCGTGGTCGCCGGCGCCGACCTCGCCGTCCTGCCCGGCACCCGTGCCACCCTGTCCGACCTCGCCTGGCTGCGCCGGACCGGCGTCGCCGACGCGCTGCTCGACCGGTCCCGGCGGGGCGCCGCGGTGCTCGGGGTCTGCGGCGGCTACCAGATGCTCGGCACGCGGGTCGAGGACCCGGATGGCATCGAGACCGGCGCCGCCGGGTGCGCGCCCGTCGAGGGGCTCGGGCTGCTCCCCGTCGTCACGCGCTTCGACGCCGAGAAGTCGCTGGGCCGGCCGCAGGGTTCCTGGCGCGGGCACGCCGTGGCGGCGTACGAGATCCACCACGGTCGCGCCGGCCGGACGGGTACGACGCCCGCCGAACCCTTCCTCGACGGCTGGCGCGCCGGCGCGGTCTGGGGCACGGTCTGGCACGGAGCGTTCGAGAACGACGCCTTCCGCCGCGCGTGGCTCGCCGAGGTCGCGGCCGGGGCCGGGACCGCCTGGCGACCCGCGCCCGACGCTCCCGCGTACGGGGCCCGGCGCGAGACCATGATCGACACGCTCGCCGACGCGGTGGAGACGCACCTCGACGTCGACCTGCTGCTCGCCGGCACCCGGGTCGCCCGGCCTGTGGCCCGGAGCGCGCCGTGAGCGTCCGTGCCCTCGTCGTCGGGATCGGGAGCGGCGACCCCGCGCACCTCACCGGGGAGGCCGTCGCCGCCCTGAACGCGGTCGACGTCTTCCTCGTCGCCGACAAGCGCGAGGCCACCCGTGACCTCGTCGCCCTGCGCACCGAGCTGTGCGCCGCGGTGATCACCCACGACCGCTACCGCGTGGTGCAGGTCGCCGACCCCGCACGCGGCCCCGACGCCGACCGCGACCCCGACGCGTACGCGGGCGCCGTGCGCGACTGGCACGCCGAGCGGGCCCGACGCCACGCCGAGGCGATCCGCCGCGAGGTGGGCGACGAGGGCACGGTCGGCTTCCTGGTCTGGGGCGACCCGTCGCTCTACGACTCCACCCTCCGGGTCGTCGACGCGGTCGCCGAGCGGCTGGCGGCGGACGGCGTGCCGCTCGACGTCACCGTCGTGCCGGGGCTCAGCAGCGTCAGCCTGCTCGCGGCGCGGCACCGCACCGCCCTGAACCGGGTCGGCCGGCCGGTCCACATCACCACCGGCCGGCGCCTTGCCGACGAGTACGACCCGGCCCTCGGCGACGTCGTCGTGATGCTCGACGGCGACCTGGCCTGCGCCGCGCTCGTCGACGCGCACCCCGACCTGACGATCTTCTGGGGCGCGCAGCTGGGGCTGCCGGACGAGGCGCTCGTCAGCGGTCGGCTCGCCGACGTGCTGCCCGAGATCCGCGCCCGTCGCGCCGCGCTGCGGGCCGCGCGCGGCTGGGTGCTGGACACCTACCTGCTGCGACCGGGCGGCTGAGCGCCGGACACGCCGTACGGGTCCCGGCTCGGGTGCCCACCTCCGGGCGTCCCCGTCGTTACGCTCGGCGCAGCCGTCCCGACGCTGCGCCCGGAGCACGTCCGGGGGCCCGGGAGAGGTGGTCACCGGTGGAGGACCGGCGGTGAAGGTCTCGTTCTGCACGACCTGCATGGGTCGGGCGCACCACCTGAGGCAGACCCTCGCCCGCAACCTCGCCGACACCGTCAGCTGGGTGCGGCCGGAGGCGGTCGAGTTCGTGGTCGTCGACTACAGCAGCCCGGACGACCTCGTCGAGTGGTTCGAGGACGACCCCGCGCTGGCGCCCTACCGCGAGCGCGGCATCCTCCGGCTCGTGCGGGTGCCGCACCAGACGCACTTCCGGCACTCGCACGCCAAGAACCTCGCCCACCGCGCCGCGACCGGCGACATCGTCTGCAACGTCGACGCCGACAACTTCGTCGGGGCGGGCTTCGACGCCTACCTGCGGGCCGTCTTCACGCGGCGGCCGCGGAGTGTCGTGGCGACCAGCCGGCTCGACCGCGGCCTGGTCGACCCGCGCTGGCAGGGCTGCATGGGCCGGGTCGCGCTCCGCCGGACCGACTTCGACGCGCTCGGCGGCTACGACGAGAGCGACCGCTTCCGGGGTTGGTCCGGGGAGGACCACGACCTGCTGCTGCGCGCCGTGCGGTCGCGCCTGGTGCCCGTGCAGCTCCGGGACCGGCGCTTCCTCGAGGTGGTCACGCACAGCGACCTCGAGCGGGTCGCGTTCACCGAGCACGAGGACGTCGGGGCCGAGCTCGCACGGGTGGGTTCGTTGGACGGGAGCCGGATGGTTCCGGTGCTGCGTCATGTCGCGACCCGGCTCCGGGTGCCGCGGGTCGCGAACGCCGGCGGGCGTCGGGTCGGCTGAACGCCCGCTCAGCCCGGCGTGACCCGGTGGATGAGCTCGAGCAGCGCGATCTGGCGCACCTGGTTCCCCAGCACCCCGTCCTCCTCCTCGACGCCGTGGCCGAGACGCGTCTCGAGCTGGTGGAGCAGCTCGATGGCCGAGCGACCGGCGACCCGGACGAGGAACGGCCGCCCGAACCTGCGCTCGTACGCGGCCTCCCCGCGCTCGAGCCGCTGCCGGAGCTCCGCCCCGCCGGCCCGCCAGCCGGGCAGGCCCCCGTCCCGCAGCCGCGTCGCCAGCCGCGAGCCGCCGTAACCGGTGACCGCCTCCTCGAGCTGCGCCGCCGAGAAGGGGTAGGCCGCCTCGCGCGCGGCCTCGAGCAGGTCGTCGACGTGGGCGTACGACCGACCGGCCACCAGGGTCTCCACCCAGAGGTCGACCGCCAGGCAGGTGTGGAGGAACGTGGTCGCCGCCGCCGGCTCGAGCCGGTTGAAGACGCGCAGGGGGAGGGTCTTCGGGCTCGGGGCGAGGGGCACGGCAGTCATCGCCGTGGTCCTGCCCCACGTGGACGGGCGTCAAACGCCGGTCGGTGTGCTCAGAGCCCGGCGAAGAAGGCCATGGCTCGTTCGGCGAGCAGGTCGGTCGCCTCCAGGTCGTAGTCGGTGCTCCCGCGTTCCGTGAAGAGGTGCGTCGAGCCGTGGTAGAGGAAGAGCTCGGCGCCGGGGACGGTTTCCACGATCCCCCGTGCCGCCTCGAGGTCGCCCTCGGCCATCAACGGGTCGTCCTCCATGGCGTGCATCTGCAGGGGCACGTGCTCCGGCCACGGGGCGTCGAACTCGCTCGGGGGCACGGCCGCGCTGATCAGGAACGCGCCACGCGCCCCGAGCCGGGTCTGGGTCAGCAGCTGGGCGGGCATCACCCCGAGCGAGACGCCGGCGTACACGAGGGCGCGCGGGAGCGCCTCCGCCGCGAGCCGCCCGCGCTCGATGATCGTGTCGAACCCGACCTCGCGGGCGTAGGCGCTGCCCTCCTCGCGGTCGGTGAAGACGTGACCGTCGTAGAGGTCGGGCAGGTGCACGACGTCGTCGTCCACCCGGAAGCGTTCGGCGAGCGCCTCCATCCCGGGCGTACGTCCGAGCACGTGGTGGAACAGCAGGATCTCGGCCATGGCGGTGCCTTCCTCGTGGTCATTGGCACGGTTCGTCCGATCATCGCGCGACCCGGCGGTGCGCGGCGGGGTCGGGTCAGGGGGTGCGCCAGCGCAGCCCGGGGAACCGCGCGAAGCCCCGGTCGAACGTCACCCACGTCGCCCCCGCCTCGATCGCCGTCGCGGCGTGGGCCGCGTCGGCGACCAGAGGTCCCCGGACCGACGCCTGGTCGCACAGGTCGCCGAAGATCGACCACCACGTCCGTCCGGGCCGCACGAGCTGAGCGGCAGACCGGACGGCACTCATCTGCTCGATCGCGACAGGCGTCGACGTCGGCGGTCGGAAGATCCGCGGGTTGGTCACGACGCGGACCACGCCGGACAGCACGGCGTCGGTGACTCCCACGGCTTCGGGCCCGGACAGGGCCGCTTCGAGCCACGAGCGGGCGGGCGCGTGGCCATCTGCTGTGTCCCGGTACGCGGCGACCAGCACGTTAACGTCGGGAATCAACATCGAGACCCTCCTCCATGAGCTCGAGGAGAGCGGCGTTGTTGTTCAGGTCCACCCCGGGCATGACTCCGCCCCCGTGGAAGGGCACGACCACGAACGGGGGCTTCTCGCCGGCGTCGTACCGGGCGAGGGCCTCACGCAGTGCCGCTTCGAGGAAGGACGTCACCGTCCTCCCCTCGTCCGCCGCACGTCGTCGGACCTCGCCGTAGAGCTCGTCGGGCAGGTTGATGGTGGTGCGCACGCATACCAGCATATGTACGGGTATGCGGATGTGTCAGCCGTGGCCGAGGATGCGCTCGACCTCCACGACGAGGACGACGCGCTCCGGGTTCTCCCGCGGCTGGCGGTAGCGCTGCGCGTACCGCTCGACGGCATCGGCGACCGCTCCCGGGTCCCGCTCGACGTGGATCGGGCCCGAGAGCGTGAGCCAGCGACGTCCGTCGACCTGGCACAGGGCACCGACCGCACCGGGCCGGGCGGCGAGCCGCGCCTTCACCGAACCTCCCCCGGTGATGACGCGGGCCAGCCGGGTCTCCGGCTCGTACGTGAACCCGACCGGGACGACGTGCGGCGTCCCGTCGGCACGGACGTTGGTCAGCGTGGCGAGGTGGCGCTCGGTCAGGAACGCGAGCGTCTCGTCGTCGAGCGCGGCGACCTCGAGGCTCACGACGGGATCTCGACACTCGATGGCCGCGCCGCCGCCGAACCACGCTCAGCCCGAGCCCGAAGCGCGATCGAGTGTCGAGATACCGTCGAGGTCGTCACGAGACCCGGTCCTCGAGGTCGCCCTCGACGTCGAGGTAGACCTGCTGCAGCGAGTCCATGAGGTCCGCGTCCGGCTCGGACCACAGCCCGCGGTCGGCGGCCTCGCTCAGCTTCTCGACCATCGCGTGCAGCGCCCAGGGGTTCGCGTGACGCAGGAAGTCCTGGTTCTCCTTGTCGAGCACGTAGGTCTCGGCGAGCGTCGCGTACATCCAGTCCGGCACGACCCCGGCCGTCGCGTCGAACCCGAACAGGTAGTCGACCGTCGCCGCCAGCTCGAACGCACCCTTGTAGCCGTGCTTGCGCATCCCCGCGATCCAGCGCGGGTTGACCACTCGCGAGCGGAACACCCGCGCCGTCTCCTCGGTCAGGGTCCGGGTGCGGATCGCGTCCGGCGTGGTGCTGTCGCCGACATACGCCTTCGGGTCCGCCCCGGTCAGCGACCGCACGGTCGCGACCATCCCGCCGTGGTACTGGAAGTAGTCGTCGGAGTCGGCGATGTCGTGCTCGCGGGTGTCGATGTTCTTGGCCGCGACCGAGATGCGCCGGTAGGTCGACTCCATGTCCTCCCGCGCGCTCACGCCGTCGAGGTCGCGCCCGTACGCGAACCCACCCCACGCCGTGTAGACCTCGGCCAGGTCGGAGTCGTCGCGCCAGTTGCCGGACTCGATGACCTGCAGGATCCCCGCCCCGTACGAGCCGGGCTTGGAGCCGAAGATCCGCGTCGTCGCCCGACGCTCGTCCCCGTGGGCGGCCCGGTCGGCGTCGGCGTGCCGGCGGACGTAGTTGTCCTCGTGGGACTCGTCGAGCCCGGCGACCAGGCGGACGGCGTCGTCGAGCATGGCCACCACGTGCGGGAAGGCGTCGCGGAAGAAGCCCGAGATCCGCACGACCACGTCGATCCGGGGGCGGCCGAGCTCGGCGAGCGGCAGCGGCTCCAGCCCGACCACGCGGCGGGAGGCCTCGTCCCAGGTGGGCAGGACGCCGAGGAGCGCGAGAACCTCGGCGATGTCGTCGCCGGAGGTGCGCATGGCCGAGGTGCCCCAGACCGAGAGCCCGACCGACGCGGGGTACTCACCGGTCTCGTCGAGGTAGCGCTGCAGCAGCGAGTCGGCCATGGCCTGGCCGGTCGTCCAGGCCAGCCGGGAGGGCACGGCCTTGGGGTCGACGGAGTAGAAGTTCCGGCCCGTGGGGAGGGTGTTCACCAGGCCGCGCAGCGGCGAGCCCGACGGCCCGGCGGGGACGTAACCGCCGGCGAGCGCGTGCAGGGTGTTCGTCAGCTCGTCGGTCGTCTTGGCCAGCCGCGGAACGACCTCGCGGCAGGCGAAGGCGAGCGACGCCGACGCGCCGGCGTTCGGGGCGCCGAGCACCCCGAGCACGATCCCGTCGACGGACTCCTCGTCCCACCCGCCGCCGGCCAGCGCCTGCACGAGGGCCCGCGCCTGCTCCTCGGCCGCGTCGGCCTCGGCGGTGCTGGACTCGTTCTCCTTCAGCCCGAGCGCGACGCGCAGGCCGGGGATGCCGTTGACCTGGTTCGCGAACACCTGGTTGGCCCGCAGCACGGCCAGCACGAGGTTCACCAGGTTGTCGCCGTCGGGCGGCTGGCCCAGGATGTGCAGCCCGTCGCGGATCTGCACGTCCTTGATCTCGCACAGCCAGCCGTCGACGTGCAGCACGAAGTCGTCGAACACCTCGTCGTCCGGCTTGTCGTCCAGCCCGAGGTCGTGGTGCATCTCGGCCGCCTGGACGAGCGTCCAGATCTCGCCGCGCAGCGCGGGGGCCTTGGCCGGGTCCATCGCCGACACGGTCGCGTACTCGTCGAGCAGCTGCTCGAGCCGGGCGATGTCGCCGTACGCCTCCGCGCGCGCCATCGGCGGCACGAGGTGGTCGATGACGGTGGCGTGCGCGCGGCGCTTGGCCTGCGTGCCCTCGCCCGGGTCGTTCACGAGGAACGGGTAGATCAGCGGCATCGAGCCGAGCGCCGCGTCGGTGCCGCACGAGGCGGACATGCCGAGGTTCTTGCCGGGCAGCCACTCGAGGTTGCCGTGCTTGCCGACGTGCACGACCGCGTGCGCGCCGAACTCGCGCTCGACCCAGCGGTAGACGGCGAGGTAGTGGTGCGTCGGCGCCATGTCGGGGTCGTGGTAGATCGCGATCGGGTTCTCGCCGAAGCCGCGCGGCGGCTGGACGAGGACGACGACGTTCCCGGCCTGCAGCGTCGCGGCGACGATCTCGCCGTCGGGGCTCTGGGTCCGGTCCACGAACAGCTCCCCGGGCGCCTCGCCCCAGGTCCGCGTCACGTGTTCCACGAGGTCGGCCGGCAGGTCGGCGAGCCACGTCCGGTACGTCGCGGCGGGGATCCGGACGCGCTGGCCCGGCGACCTGGTCGCTGGTCAGCCACTCCGGGTCCTGCCCGCCGGCGTCGATCAGGGCGTGGATGAGGGCGTTGCCCGCCGTCGTGTCCGGCTCCTCGTCCTCCACCTCGGCCAGCGGCCCGGTCCCGGGGATCTCGCCGGGCTCGCCGAGGTCGTAGCCCTCCGCGCGCAGCGCGCGCAGCAGCCGGATCACCGAGACGGGGGTGTCGAGGCCGACGGCGTTCCCGATGCGCGAGTGCTTGGTCGGGTAGGCCGACAGGACGATCGCGATCTTGCGCTCGCTCGGCGGGACGTGCCGCAGCCGGGCGTGGTTGACCGCGAGCGAGGCGACGCGGGCGCAGCGTTCGGGGTCGGGCACGTAGTGCGGCAGCCCGTCGGCGTCGACCTCCTTGAAGGAGAACGGCACGGTGATGATGCGCCCGTCGAACTCGGGCACCGCCACCTGCGTCGCCACGTCGAGCGGCGACAGGCCCTCGTCCGACTCGGCCCAGTCGCTGCGGCTCGTGGTCAGGCACAGCCCCTGCAGGATCGGCACGTCGAGCCCGGCCAGCTTGCGGACGTCCCAGCCCTCGTCCTCCCCGCCGGCCGACGCGTTCGCCGGGCGGGTGCCGCCGGCGGCCAGCACGGTGGTGACCAGCGCGTCGTACGTCGAGAGGTGCTCGATCAGGTCGTCCGGGGCGTCGCGCAGGCTCGCGGCGAAGACGGGGACCCCGACGCCGCCGGCGTCGTCGATCGCGTCGGCGAGGGCGGAGACGTACGCGGTGTTCCCGGCCGTGAACTGCGCCCGGTAGAAGAGGATCGCGACGCGCGGGCGTACGGCGGCGAGCTGCGGGAGCGTGCTCTCCGGACGCGGGAGGGCGCCCCACTGGGGCTGCTCGACGGGAGCCTCGAAGCCCTCGCCGGTCAGCAGGACGGTGTCGGAGAGGAAGGCGTGCAGCTGGCGGAGGTTCTCGGGGCCGCCCTGGGCGAGGTAGCGGTGCGCCTCGGCGCAGGTGCCGATCGGGACGGTCGACTGCTCCATCAGCGCCGCGTCGGGCGCCTGCTCCCCGCCGAGGACGACCATCGGCCTGCCGGTCGCGCGGATCCGGGCGAAGCCGGTGCACAGGTCGCGCGGCGAGCCCAGCACCCGGGCGACGACCAGGTCCGCGGCCTCGAACGCCGCGGCCATCTCGGTGTGCGCGATCCGCCCCGGGTTGGCGACCACGTAGTCCGCCCCGCTCGCGCGGGCCGTCAGCAGGTCGGTGTCGGAGGTGGAGAGCAGGACGATGCGTGACACTCAGGCTCCTCGCCGAGGTCCGCGCCCCGGAGGTAGGGAAAAGTCGCGACGCCGGGCAGTCTCTGACTCACCCGTCTGGTCGAGGCGCGGGCTCACAGTGGCGGGACCGCCCCGGAGTCGCACCGGGTTCCTGGGTCCGAGGTCGTGCGGGCAGCCTAGCCGCGCCCCACCGACCGGGTGAACAGCAGATCCGCGGCCGTGCACGTCGACTCGTGCTTGCGTCTCTGACGTCTTCGGGCACCGTCGAAGACGTGTCACCCGTGACGTCGCCCCGCAGCACCCTCAGGCCCAGGCAGACCGAGACCGTCTTCCCGCCGAAGGATCCGAGCACGATCGAGCCCCTGACCACCTTTCTCGCCACGTACGCCGACGGAGCGCTCCTCATCGCGCGAGACGGGGTGACGACCGAGAATCCCAGCCAGGTCTTCGAGGTGCTGAAGGACGTCGCCGAAGCGATGGGCGAGGGCCGAGCCATCACCGTGGCTCCGGTGTCCTTGCGCCTGACGACGACCCAGGCGTCCGAGATGATCGGGGTGTCCCGACCCACGCTGATCAAGCTCCTCGAGGACGGCGAGATCCCCTACGAGCAGCCCAGACGGCACCGTCTCCTACGACTCGACGACGTCCTGGCCCTTCGAGGAAGAGCGCCGTCCGCGCAGCGCCGCGCGGCTCGACGAGGTCACGAGGCAAACGACTTCCCCCTCGACCAGCTCGACCTGGCGGAGCCGACCATGCTTCGTGTCCTGGCGGAGCAAGCCGCTGCGACGCGCCATCCCCCGCTCGAGCTGGAGGACGTGCTGATCTCGCTCGGTCGGGCCGGGGCTCCCGGCTTCGCCGAAGCCGTGCGCCTGACGCTCGTGGCTCAGCGCGACGATCACCCGTCTTGACGATCGGACCCGCGCTGCTCCCGATCCTGATCATGACCGCACGACCCGAGGCTCAGGCGGACCCGTCCTCGACGACCTCGGTCGGCGGGAGCGGTTGCCGACGGTGACGCTCACGAGCACCATGACCGCGATCACGGCGTAGGGGACGACGTTCTTGACGACGACCATCGCCCGGGGGCCGACGGAGTAGGTGAGCCAGGCCCGGACGCCCGCCTCGCCCACCAGCGCAAGGCCCCAGGCCGCGCCGAGCCCGCGCCGGGTCCGACGGAACCCTGGGTCGCGCCACAGCCCGTCCCACCAGTCGCGCTGGACCTTCGACCCGTCCGGCGCGAACCGGCGGGCGAGGAAGAACGTCAGCGGCTTGACCGGCAACGTCACCAGGAAGATCACGCCCAGCAGGCCGGTGGTGATCGAGTCCTGGAGGAACACGGCCCGGGTGGGGTCGGAGAACGCGTCGGTGAGGACGCCGACCACGATCCCGAGCAGGACGAACAGGCTGAACTCGTCGACGTGGCGCTGCCGGACGACCGTCATGAGCATCGCGAGCAGCGGCCACACCCCGGAGCGGAGCAGGGCGGGGACCGGCGCGAGCCCGGCCGCCACGAGCACCGTGTCCGTGAGGATCGGCAGCACCACGTTGACCGCGATCGCGACCACCCACCCCGGCGCGGCGTTCGTCTCGGCACGGTGCTCGGGACCGGCGGCTGACTCTCGGCGGACCCGGCCCCACCCCCTCTCCTGGTGCCGGCTCACGTCGGTCTCGCGCCCGCTACGCTGACCGCGACCCGGCGATCCGCGACGGGCTGAGGAAGGTCGTCCGCGTGGAGTGGTGGGGCTGGCTGATCGTGGCCGTCGTCGTGGTGCTGGTCGTGCTCGGGGCGGTGCTCGCCGTCCAGGCCCGGCGCCGTCGCGGGGGCGTCATCGCCAACCCCAAGGGTCCGGCCGGACCGGCGTCACCCGGGAGCGGGGCATGAGCCGGCTGCTGCGGACCTCCGAGCTCGCGAAGCGCCCGGTCGTGACCATGGCCGGTGAGGACGTCGCGCAGGTCCGCGACGTCATCTTCACGGCCGGTCGGGGTGCCATCGGCGGCTTCACCCTCGCCGGCCGTGGCCTGTTCGCGGGCCCGCTCAAGGAAGCCCTCGCCTGGTCCGCGGTCAGCTCGCTGGGCGACGAAGCGGTGATGATCGCCGACGCCGGCGTGCTCGAGCAGCAGCAGGCCGTGATCGACAAGTCGGCGATCGGCTCCGGCTCGGGCGGGAACGTGATCGGCGCGCGGGTGCTCACCGACGACGGCACCGACCTCGGCTCCGTCGTCGACGTGATCCTGCAGGTCAGCGAGGACCGGAGCGAGGCCTGCGACGTGGTCGGCTACGAGATCGAGTCCGGCGCCGACGGCTCCGGCACGATGCTGATCCCGCTGCCCGACACCCTGGCGGTGTCCGGGGAGCACGTCGTCGTCCCGGCGGCGACGACGAACTTCGTCCGGCACGACCTCGCCGGCTTCGGCGCGGCGATCGACGACTTCCGCGCCCACCTGGGAGGACAGGAATGACCCGCTTCTCCGACGCCGACGGCCGCAAGGTCGTCAGCATCGCCGACGCCGGGACCGTCGGCAGGGTGTCCGGCTTCGTCGTCGACCCGGACGGGTCGCGCGTCGTGGCGCTGCACCTCAAGAAGACCGAGGGCAAGGTGGACACCCTGCGCTGGTCGGACGTCCGTGCGTTCGGTGCCGACGCGGTCACCGTCGCCGAGGCCTCCGCCGTCACCGAGACGCCGGCCGACGTCGACGCCCTCTCGGGCAAGACCCACCGGCTGCTGGGCAAGCGCGCCCTCTCGGTCGCCGGCGACGAGCTCGGCGAGGTCGTCGACGTCGAGTTCGACGACGCCTCCGGTGTCGTGGGTGCCGTCGTCCTCGAGGACGGCACCGTCGTGGGCTGCCGGCTGGTCGGCGTGGGCTCGTACGCCGTGGTGCTCGAGCCGACCGGAGCAGCTGCTGCGGGCTGACCCGGTGACGCTCGATCGCCCGGTCGAGGAGCTCGACGTGGTGGTGGTCGGCGCCGGCCTCTCGGGGATCGGTGCCGCGTGCCACCTGGCCCGGGACAGCCCTGAGGCGTCGGTCGCGGTGCTCGAGGCCCGCGACGACCTCGGCGGGACGTGGGACCTGTTCCGCTACCCGGGGGTCCGGTCGGACTCGGCCATGAGCACGCTCGCGTACGACTTCGCCCCGTGGCGCAGCGCCCGCTCGATCGTGGACGGCGCCGAGATCCTCGCCTACCTGCGTGAGACGGCCCGCGCGTACGGCGTGGACGCCCGGGTCCGCACCGGCCACCGGCTGCTGCGCGCGGACTGGTCGAGCGCGAACGCGCGGTGGCGGCTGACGGTGGCGCACGACGGGACCGAGAGCACGCTCTCCTGCCGGTTCGTGTGGCTGTGCACCGGCTACTACCGCTACGACGCCGGCCACCGACCGGTGCTGGGTGGTGAGGAGACGTTCGCGGGCCGGCTCGTCGACCCGCAGCACTGGCCGGACGACCTCGAGGTCGCCGGCACCGACGTCGTCGTCCTGGGCAGCGGGGCGACCGCGGTGACCCTCGTCCCGGCGCTCGCGGAGCGCGGTGCGCGGGTGACGATGCTGCAGCGCTCCCCCTCCTACGTCGCGGCCGTCGCCCGCGAGGACCGTACGGCCCGACGGCTGGCGGGCCGGGTGCCGGCGCGGCTCCTCACGACGCTGACCCGGTCCCGGGACGTGGTCGTCCAGCTGGGGACCGTGGCCGCGAGCCGGACCCGGCCCGCGCTGGTCCGCCGGCTGCTGGTCGGGGCCGCGGCCCGTCGGCTGCCGCCCGGCTACGACGTGGCCACCCACTTCACGCCGCGCTACGACCCCTGGGACCAGCGGCTGTGCGTGAGCCCGGACGGCGACCTCTTCGCCGCGATCCGCTCCGGCGCGGCCGCGGTCGTGACCGGCACGGTCGACCGGCTGACGCGGGACGGCGTCCTGCTGAGCGACGGCACCCACCTGCCGGCGGACGTCCTGGTCCGGGCCACCGGGCTCGAGCTGCTGGCGTTCGGCGGGGCCGCCCTGAGCGTCGACGGGGAGCAGGTCGACGTGGGCCGGCGGCTGGCGTACAAGGGCGTCATGCTCGACCGCGTGCCCAACCTCGCCTTCACCGTCGGCTACGCCCGTGCGTCGTGGACGCTGCGCGCCGACCTGGTGGCGCACTGGGTGACGCGGCTGCTGCGCCGGATGCGGCGGCAAGGGCTCGCCGTCGTCACGCCCGGCCCGGCCCCGGCCGCGTCGGTCGCGCAGCGGCGCCCGCTGCTCGACCTGAGCGCCGGCTACGTCCGTCGCGGGCACGGCCGCCTGCCCGAGCAGGGTCTGCGTCGGCCCTGGCGCTCGCCGTCGGACCACCTCCGCGCGGTGGCGACGTTCCGGCTGGGCCGGGCGACCGACGGTCTGCGTCTCGAGCGGGCCGCGGCTCGTGGGGACTCCCGGTGAGGCGCTACGTCTTCGCCGGCGGCACCGCGGTGGTGACCGGCGCCGGCAGCGGCATCGGCGAGGCGCTCGCCCACGGACTGGCCGCCCGGGGCAGCCAGCTGGTCCTGGTCGACCGGGCCGCTGACCGGCTCGACCGGGTGGCCGCCGAGCTCGCCGTCGCGCACCCGGGCACCGCCGTGACGACGGTGGTCGCGGACCTGGCCGACCACGCCGCGACCGTCGCGCTCGGCACCCGGCTGGCGGCCGAGCACCCGGGCACCACCCTGCTCGTGAACAACGCCGGCGTGGCCCTCGCCGGCGACCTCGAGGAGCTCGACCTGGCCGAGTTCGAGGAGCTGCTCGAGGTGAACCTGCACGCCGTCGTGTCGCTCACGCACGGGCTGCTGCCCGTCCTGCTCGCGCACCCCGGCTCGCACGTGGTCGTCGTGTCGAGCATCTTCGGCATCTTCGCCGCCCCCAGCCAGACCCCGTACGTCACGTCGAAGTTCGCCGTCCGCGGCTTCGCGGAGTCCCTGCGCCACGAGCTGGCCGGGCGGGTCGGCGTGACCGTCGTGCACCCGGGCGGCGTGGCCACCCGGATCGCCACCGACGCGACCGTCGCCGCGCGGGCGGACCGGGCGACGTTCGCCGCCGGTCAGGAGCGATTCGGCCGGCTGCTCCGGATCCCGCCGGCCACCGCGGCGGAGGCGGTCCTCCGCGGGGTGGGACGACGTCGGCCGCGGGTCCTGATCGGCTGGGCCACCGCCCGCCTGCCGGACCTGGTGGTCCGGGCGCTGCCCGGTTCGTACGGGCGGCTGCTCGGCGTCCTCGCGGGGACCCGGGTCGACCCGCGTCGTCCTTCGTAGAGCACTACCCTGTCGTACGCGACAGAGCGGTCGCCCCCGTTCCCTCCGGGTCCGTCCCGGACGTCCACGACCACCGAGAGGCCAGACCCGTGAGCATCCTCCACCCGACCCGAGACGCCAACCTGGCGGCGCAGACCGCCTTCGGCGAGGCCGCGAACACCGGCAACTTCGCGGCGTTCGACGACCTCGTCGCCCCTGACTCCGTCGACCACGACCCCGCGCCCGGCCAGGTCCCGGGCCCGCAGGGCTACGCGGCGATGTTCGGCGAGCTGCGCGAGGCGTTCCCCGACATGCACATCGAGGTCGACCACCTCCTGGCCGACGACGACGACGTCGCCTTCGCGTACACCCTGACCGGCACCCACACCGGTGACTACCAGGGGCACACGGCGACCGGGAAGAGCTTCTCGATCCGCGGCATGCAGATCAGCCGCTTCGTCGACGGCAGGATGGTCGAGCGCTGGGGCCAGAGCGACCAGCTCGGCATCCTCACCCAGCTCGGCCTGGCCTGATCCTCACGTCCTGACGCTCCTTCGGCCCGTCGCCCGGGTCAGCGCGCCACCTCAGGAGGTGGGCGCCGAGCCGAGCGACGGACCGCCGCGGCTCCCCGCTGGCCCATCACGAGCGGGGCGCCGGTGGCTCGACCCCACCACGGGGCAGCCACCGCACCACAGCACTCAACTCGACTATCAGCAGATCTTCAGCGCTTTGTCCTCCGTGAGGACGACCGCTCTTACCGGCGTCTCGGCGAGGCCGGTCGTCGGCAGGAGGACGGGATCAGCCGTGCTGCGCGTACGACCCCCGGGCGAGGTCGTCGAACAGGGTCGCCTCCTGCGGCGACCAGCCGAGCGCCGCCGCCTTCGCGCCGGGGACGAAGACCTGGTCGAGCAGCAGCGCGTCCGCGAACGCCTCGCCGAGCCGGGCCCGGGTCTGCTCCACCGGCTCGGCCACGACGTCGGAGCCGTTGGCCGCGGCGAGGTCGGCGACGACCGGGTTCTCACCCGTCACGGCGAGGACGCGGCCGAGCGGGCTGCCGCTGTCGAGCACCAGCACGTACAGGGCGGCGAGGTCGTCGACGTGGACGACACCCCAGTGCTGGCTGCCGTCGCCGACGAGGACCACCCGGCCCGCACCGTCGCGCGGCGCGTCGACCAGCAGGGTGGGCAGACCGGCGCCGTGGCCGTAGACCACGCCCGGCACGACGACGGAGGCGAGCAGGTCGGAGTCGAGGACCCCGGCCTCGACGCCCGGGCGCCAGGCGGTCAGCGCCGGCGGGTCCAGCGGGTGGTCCTCGGTGAGGCCGGTGCCGCTGCCGTAGATCCACAGCCCGCTGGTGTGGACGTACGGCTTGGCGGTCCCCGCGAAGGCGGTCCGGACGGCCGTGACCACGGCGCGGTCGAAGTCGGGGCTGCTGGCGTCGCCCGGCGACGCGGTGTGGACGGCGCCCTCCACCTCGGCCAGCCGTCCGGCCAGCCAGTCGCTGTCGGTCAGGTCGCCCACGACGACGTCGGTGGCACCCGCCCCGCGGACGGTGGTGGCGGCCGCGTCGCTGCGCACGACGGCGGTGACCTGGTGGCCGGCCCGCAGCAGCTCACGCAGCACGGCCGACCCGATGTACCCGGTTCCCCCGGTCAGAAGCACGTTCATGTCAGCGACAGCACGCCGGGGCGCGACGGCATTCCCACCCGGTCAGTCCCGTCCCAGACGTCGGAGCTGGGCGGCCAGGTGCGGGCGTGCCCGGCGCTGACCGCCCCGGACCTCGATCGCGCCGGCGAGCAGCTCGAGGACCCGCCGGACGCGCTCGGCGTCGGGATCCCAGCCCCGCCGCCCGCACTCCTCGAGCCAGTCGACGGCCCCGCGGTGCCCGCGCTCGCCGTTGCAGCGCCGGCATGCCGCGACCTCGTTCTCCAGCCAGGACGGCCCGCCCTTGACCCGGGGCACGAGGTGGTCGGTGGTCGGGAGGACCTGCCGGCCGAACGCACGACCGCACCAGGCGCAGGTCGGGCCGTCGCGCTCGAGCACGACCGCCAGCCGCTGCGCCCGGTCCCGCTGAGGCTGCTCCATGTCGGCCCCCATGCTCCGCCGACGGCCGACCGGGACCCGGCGCGGACCGTGCGGACCGTGCGGACCGTGCGGACCGACGTACGGTCGGGTGCGTGCCGCTCCGCCCCGCCACCCAGGTCCAGACCGCCCCGCTCGTCGCCCTCGGGCTCCTCGGCGGCTACGCCGTCGCCCGCGAGACCGGCCTGCGCCCGCTCGGCGGGGTGGTGCTCGCGGCGGCCGGCACGTACGCGGGCCGCACCTGGCTGGCCCGTCGGGGCCCGGCCGTCACGGCGGCGCTCTCCGCCCTCTACGTCCTGGGGTTCGGCGCCTCGCACCCGCTCGCGAAGCGGGTCGGCGCCTGGCCCTCGGTGCTGGCCGTGACCGCGGTCGCGACGACCGCGAGCTGGGCGCTGGTCGACCGCGAGCGCTGAGCTCCTCGGCGTCAGCCCTGGCGCGCGACCCGGAGCGCCCAGAGCACCAGGGGGACCTGGAGCGGGAGCCGGGCGAGCGTGACCGCCTGCGCCCTCGGGGTGGGCGCCGTCCGGGCCATGTGCACGTTCCCGGGGAACACGGCCACGAACAGCCCCGCGCACGCCCAGCCGCCGAGGCGGCGGGTCTGCGGCACGGCGACGAGACCGGCGCAGACCAGCTCGGCCACGCCCGAGCCCAGGGCCCAGGCCCGCTTCGTCCCCGGCAACCACGGCGGCAGCGCCGCGTCGAAGGTGTGCGGACGGACGAGGTGGGCGCCACCGGTGCAGAGGAGCAGCCCGGCGAGCGCACGGGCGGGCGCGGGTCGGCGTACGGGTCTCATCCCGCCATTCTCCCGGGTGGCGCTCCGGGGCCGGGCTCCTACGATGACCAGATGCCCCCCGAGAGCCGTCCCGACCGCTGTCCGGGGGTGCTGCGGCCCCACGAGGCGGCCGACGGCGCGATGGTGCGGGTGCGGGTGCCGGGCGGGCAGACGACCGGGGACGCGCTGCGTCGGCTCAGCCGCCTCTCCCAGGTCCACGGCAACGGGCTGCTGCAGCTGACCTCGCGCGGCAGCCTGCAGGTGCGCGGGCTGCCCGCCGTGGTCCCCGAACCCTTCGAGGACGGCGTCGCCCGGGCCGGCTTCCTGCCCTCGCCCGCGCACGAGCGGGTGCGCAACGTCGCGGCCTCCCCCCTCACCGGCCTCTCCGGCGGCCGGGCCGACCTGCGCCCGCTGGTCGCCCGCCTCGACCGGGCGCTGCTCGCCGAACCCCGCCTGGCCGACCTGCCCGGGCGCTTCCTCTTCGTGCTCGACGACGGCCGTGGCGACGTGGCCGGGCTGGGCTGCGACCTCGGCTACCGCGCGCTCGACGCCGGTCGCGGCGAGCTGCTGGTCGGCGAGCGGCGTCGCGTCCGTCCCGCCCGGCTCGTCGAGGTCGCCGACGTCCTCGTCGACCTCGCCCTGCGCTTCCTCGACCGGCGGGGCGAGGCGTGGCACGTCCGCCAGCTCCCCGAACCGCTCGTCGAGGGCACCGAGGCCGACCTGCGCCCACCGCCGGCCCCGCTGACGCCCGGTTCCGTCGGGCGGCACCTCGTGGTCGACGTCCCGCTCGGCCTGCTCTCGCCGGCCCAGGTCGACGCCGTGCACGACGTGGTCGGCGGCGGGCCGCTGGTGGTGACGCCCTGGCGCAGCCTCGTGCTCCCAGAGTGCGCGACCGAGCGCGGACCGCTGGAGTCGGTCGGGCTCGTCGCCGAGCCCGACGACGCGTGGAGCCTGGTCAGCGCCTGCGTCGGCGCGCCCTGGTGCGCCTCGGGCCGCTCGGACACCCAGACGCTGGCCGCGCAGCTCGTGGCGGCCGGTGGTCCCGGCGAACGGACCCACCTCTCCGGCTGCGAGCGCCGCTGCGGCGCGCCGACCGCCCCGCACGTCGACCTGGTCGCCCCGACGCGGGTCGACCTCGCCGAGCTGCTGCTGGCCCGTGCCTGAGGCGCCGGTCCCGGTGGCCGGCACGCCCGCCCCGCCTCGGACGCCCACGCCGCCCACCCGTCGTTACCCCTACCTCTGCGACCCCCGGGCGATCTACGAGGACTCGTTCGCCACGATCCGGGCCGAGACCGACCTCTCGCGGCTGAGCACGGCGGAGTCCGTCGTGGCCGTCCGGATGGTGCACGCGGCCGGCGACACCGGCCTGGTCGCCGACCTGGACTTCCACCCGCGCCTGGTCGAGGCCGCCCGGGGCGCGCTGCGGGCCGGCGCGCCGGTGCTGACCGACGCGCAGATGATCGCCTCGGGCGTGACCCGGCGTCGGCTGCCCGCCGGCAACGAGGTGCGCTGCCTGCTCGGCGACCCGCGGACCACCGCGCTCGCGCAGGCGTGGGGCACGACCCGTTCGGCGGCCGCCGTGTCGCTGTGGGGTGACGCGCTCGAGGGCGCCGTCGTCGCCATCGGCAACGCGCCGACCGCCCTGTTCCACCTCCTGGAGATCGTCGCCGACGGCGGCCCCCGGCCGGCGGCGGTGCTCGGCATCCCGGTCGGGTTCATCGGCTCGGCGGAGTCCAAGGAGGCGCTCGCCGCCAACCCGTACGACCTCCCGTACCTGGTCGTCCACGGACGGCGCGGAGGTTCGGCGCTCTGCGTCGCCGCGGTCAACGCCCTGGCCACGGAGGACGAGCTCGCGTGAGCACACCCGCACCGGGCCGGCTCTGGGGCGTCGGCGTCGGACCCGGCGACCCCGAGCTGATCACCCGCAAGGGGGCGCGGCTGATCGCGGCCGCCGACGTCGTCGCCTACCACTCGGGCACCGCCGGCCGCTCGATCGCGCGCCGCATCGCCGGCGACCTCGTGCGCGCCGACGCGGTGGAGGAGCTGCTCGTCTACCCCGTCACGACCGGGGCGACCGACCACCCGCTCGGCTACTACGGCGCCGTCAACGACTTCTACGACGCCTCGGCCGCCCGTCTCGCCGCGCACCTCGACGCCGGTCGCGACGTGGTCGTCCTGGCCGAGGGCGACCCCATGTTCTACAGCTCGTACTCCTACCTGCACGACCGGCTGACCGAGCGCTACGCCTGCGAGGTCGTGCCCGGGGTCACCGCGGTCAGCGCCGTGACCGCCGCGCTCGCGCTCCCGGTCGCCCGGCACGAGGACGTCCTCACGGTCCTGCCCGGCACCCTCGGCGTCCCCGAGCTCGCCCGCCGGCTCGCGGGCACCGACGCGGCGGCGATCATGAAGCTCGGGCGCACGTTCCGCGGGGTGGTCGAGGCGCTGCGCCAGGCCGGACGGCTGGCCGAGGCGCGCTACGTGGAGCGCGCCAGCACCGGCGCCGAGCGCGTCCTGCCCGTGAGCGAGGTCGACCCCGACCAGGTGCCGTACTTCGCGATGGTGCTGGTGCCCGGCTCCGACCGGCGCGCCGACGCGGCCGACCGGGCGGGCCCGGTGGTGGTCGAGACGCCCGTCTCGCCGTCCAGGGGACGGCTGCTGGTCGTCGGGCTCGGCCCGGGTCCGGACGCCTGGCTCACGCCCGAGGTCGCGGCCGCCCTGGCCGAGGTCGAGCACGTCGTCGGCTACGGCCCGTACGTCGATCGCGTCACGCCGCGCCCGGGGCTGCAGGTCCACGCCACCGGCAACACCGTCGAGCTCGACCGGGCGCGCGACGCCTTCCGGCTGGCCGCGGCCGGCGCCTCCGTAGCCATCGTGTCGGGCGGTGACGCGGGCGTGTTCGGGATGGCGGCGGCGGCGTACGAGGTGGCCGACGAGTTCCCCGGGGTGGGCGTCGAGGTCCTGCCCGGGGTCACCGCCGCGCAGGCCGTCGCGGCCCGGGCGGGTGCCCCGCTCGGCGCCGACTACGCGGTGCTCTCGCTGTCGGACCGGCTGAAGCCCTGGGACCTGGTGGCCCGCCGGCTACGTGCGGCCGCCGAGGCCGACCTGGTGCTCGCCCTCTACAACCCGGCCTCGCGCAGCCGCGACTGGCAGGTCGCCGCCGCCCGGGACCTGCTGCTCGAGGTGCGCGGGCCGGACACCGTGGTGGTCCTCGGCCGGGACGTCGGCCGCGCCGAGGAGTCGCTCGTCGTCACGAGCCTGGGCGACCTCGACGCCGGCGTCGTCGACATGAAGACGCTGGTCATCGTGGGCAGCAGCGCCACCCGGGTCACCGCGACCGGTCAGGTCTGGACGCCGCGCAGCACGGCCTGAGCGGAGCGCCCGCCGTGATCGTGCGGCACGGTGAGACGGTGTCCGGGACGACCCGGAACCCCAGGAGGACGACGTGACCGAGCCCGAGGCGCAGGACCCGCGCGCGATGGACGACGCCGAGCTCGCGAAGGTGCCCGACCCGCCCCAGCCGGAGGACCCGGGACCGGGCCAGGGCCCGGTCGTCGAGGAGACGTACGCCGAGGGCGGCACCAACGCCCCCGACGGAGCCGAGCGGCCCGAGCCCGCCGGCGAGGACTACGCCGGCAGCGGGTTCTGACGATGCCCGCGTGAGCGGGCGGCTCCGGAGAAGATCGGAGCGGATCCGACCGGGTACTCGCGGTCGGAATCGCTCCGTTCAGCGGGTGCGCACGCGCAGCCGCACCTGCAGCGGGTCCGCGAACCGGGCGGGCGCGACGTCGGACCACAGGACCGTGGCGCGGCTGAACTGCGAACCGGCGGACGTCGTCTCGACCCGGTCGAGCACGACGGTCGCCGCGTAGGAGCTGTCACGACCCGCACCGCAGCCCAGGTCGCAGGCGTCGGTGACGAGCAACGCGCTCCCGAGCGCGTTCAGCTGTCCCCAGGAGCCCCAGACCACCTCGGCGACGACCAGCCGGGACCGGGTCCCGGTGCAGACCAGGGTGAGCCGGGCGGGTCGTGCGACGGATGTGCCCGTCCCGCACTCGAACACCCCGACCTCGGGGACCGGGGACGCCGTTGCGACGCTGGTCGGCGACGGGCCCGGTCCCGACGGTCGGCCCGGGTCGCCGCCCGCGAGCCGGCGACCCGCAGGGGTCAGCAGCGCGAGCACGAGGACGACCGTGACGCACGCGGTGACGACCGCGAGCCGGCGGGCGCGTCGGACCCGCTCCGCTCGACCCGGCACCTCCGAAGCCTCGCACGGCACCGCACGGGCCGCGCGAGCCGTGACAGGGTCGGGCCCGTGAGCACCAGGGTCGTCGTGGCCTGCACGGCGTTCGGGCTGGCGACGGTGGCGGCGGCGTACGACGCGGGTCTGCTGCCGGTCGACGGACTGCAGGTGCTCGTGACGGTGGCGAACACGCCGGACCCGGCCACGGCGACGCCGCTGACGCAGGTCGCCGGGGTCACCGGGCTGCGGGACCGCTTCGACGCGGTGCACCACCTGAACGACGCCGTCGCCCCGCGGCACCCGCGCGGCTGGCGTCCCGCTACGGCCGACCTGCCCGGCTGGGAGCGGGAGCTGCGTCGACGCTGGGGCCTCGGCGACGACGAGGTCACCCTGCTGAGCGAGAGCGTCGCCGGCGAACCCGCGCACGCCCTCGCCCGCGTCTTCGCCGCGGCGCCGCTCGAGGTGTACGCCGACGGGCTCATGAGCTACGGCCCGACGGGCGGACCGGTCGCCGACGGCGTGGGCCGGCGGCTGGGTCGGCTGCTGCACCTGGACCTCGTCCCCGGCCTGGTCCCGGTGCTGCTGCGCGAGCGTGACGTCGCCTGCACGGTGGTCCCGAGCTCGGCCCTCCGCGAGGTCGTCGCGGCCGGCGCCGGGGCCGACGGAGGGCCCCGGGCGGACAGGCACGAACGCCCGTCCACGGCCCTCGTGCTCGGGCAGTACCTCGCGACCGACGGGCTCCTCGAACCGCAGGAGGAGATCGAGCTGTACGCCGCGATGGTGCGGCGCTGCGGCGACCTCGGCCACGAGCGCGTCGTCTTCAAGCAGCACCCGAGCGCCCGCGCCGACCAGGGCGCGGCGGTCGGCCGGCTGGTGGACGGATCGGGCGGGCCGACCGCGCGCTTCGGCGTCGCGCGCCAGGCGGAGCTCGCCGAGGCGTGGTTCGCGCGGGGCGAGGCCGACCTCGTCGTCGGCTGCTTCTCGACCGCGCTGCTCACCGCCTCGACCTGCTACGGCCTGCCCGTGGCGCGGCTCGGGACGGAGACGGTGCTGGCCCGGATGTCTCCGCTCGCCGACCTCAACCGGGTCCCCGCCCTGCTGGTCGAGGCGACCGTCCCGGAGCTCGGCACGGAACCGGCCGGACCGGCCGTGGTGCCGGACGACCTGCAGGACCTGCTCGAGGCGCTGGTCAGCACCTGAGCGACCTCGTGGCGACGGCTCAGCGCAGCCGGTCGCCCGCGTGCACGTGGACGTGCAGGTGCTTGGAGTCCTGGTAGGCGCCGAGGTTGGTCAGCACGGCCGCCTCCCCGTGGGTCGTCTCGACCTCGCGGGCGACCTGCTGCACCACGCCGAGGAGGGCACGGACGTCCGCCTCGTCCTCCGCCCCGACCGTCGTCAGCGAGCCGAGGTGGCGCTTGGGCACCACGACGACGTGGACCGCCCAGAAGGGCCGGGTGTGGTGGAAGGCCAGCACCCGCTCGTCCTCGTGGACCACGTCGAGGTCGCCCGGGCGCGGGATCGCGACGTCGCAGTAGAAGTCCGTGCCGACGTACGCCTGCTCGGCCATCCCCCGGCTACCGGCCGCGGAGGACCCGGACGCGCTCGCCGAGGGCCTCGTCCCAGCGACGCACCGTGCGCGGGACCTCGACGGCGAGCCGGTAGGCGACCAGGGCGGCGAGGAGGGCCGCGGCGAGCTCCACCACGAGCAGGAGCACGCGGACCCCGAGCGCGAGCGCGGGCTGCGGTCCCTGCCCGTCGACGAGCTGCACGAACCCGGCCACCGTGCCGACGACGAGCCAGACGGTGAGGAGCCCGAAGACGACGGCGCCGGCGGGCGCGACGTTCGCGAGGAGGCGGAGGCGACGGGCCGGCGGCTCGACGGGCCGGGGCGACGTCATCCGGGTCACGACGCCGAGGGTAGTGGAACCGATCCCGCGGAGGACGACGGTCCCCGTCCCCCCGTCCGACCGGACCTCCCCCCGGTGCTTCGACGAGGTATGGGTACGGTGCCGTTGCTCCACCCGAGCGACGACCCCAGGAGTGGCAATGACGCCGACCTCGTCCCGTACGCACCGCGACCCCGCGCGCACCGCGATCCCTCTCCGCCGACGCCTGGTCGCCCTGGCGGGCGCCCTGGCCCTGACCGGGCTGACCACGGCCGGGCTCGCGTCCCCCGCCTCGGCGGCCCCGACCCGACCGGCCGCCCCCGCGGTCCCGGCCGTCGCGCCCGAACCGCTCGACCTCGGACCGGGCGTCACGCTGATCACCCCCGACCTCCCGCAGGCCGAGGTGCAGGCGAAGCTCGACGCGATCGCCGCGCGGCAGGTCGACAACCAGTTCGGCGAGGAGCGCGACGCGATCCTCTTCGCGCCCGGGACGTACGGCTCCTCGGCGGCCCCGCTGGTCTTCCAGGTGGGCTACTACACCGAGGTGGCCGGGCTCGGCCGGGACCCGGGCGACGTCGTGATCAACGGCGCGGTGAACGTCTACAACCAGTGCACGACCGACGCCGGCGGCGCGCAGAGCTGCATCGCGCTGAACAACTTCTGGCGCTCGCTGTCGAACCTCACGATCAACCCCACCGGGGGCCAGGACTGCCGGGCGGCGACCGAGTTCTGGGCGGTGTCGCAGGCCGCGCCGATGCGCCGGGTCGACGTCACGGGCAAGACCTCGTTCATGGACTACTGCACGGCCGGACCGCAGTACGCCAGCGGCGGGTTCGTCGCCGACGCCCGGCTGGGTGACGTGATCAACGGCTCGCAGCAGCAGTGGCTCACCCGGGACAGCAGCCTGGGCAGCTGGTCGAACGGCGTGTGGAACCAGACGTTCTCCGGCGTGCAGGGCGCGCCGGCGCAGTCGTTCCCCGACCCGCCGTACACGACCCTCGAGCGCACGCCGGCCAGCAAGGAGAAGCCGTACCTCTACGTCGACCCGTACGGCGCGTGGAAGGTGTTCGTCCCGCGCGCCCGCACCGCCTCGAGCGGTCCGACCTGGACGCGCGGCTCCACGCCCGGCGACTCGCTGCCGCTGTCGAGCTTCTTCGTCGCCCGCCCGTCGGACTCGGCGAAGACGATCGAGCACCAGCTGGCGCGCGGCAAGAACCTCCTCTTCACCCCCGGCGTCTACGGGATCGACCGCACGCTGCACGTCCGTCGGGCGGGCACCGTGGTCCTCGGCCTGGGCCTCGCCACGCTGACCGCCGAGCGCGGGGCCGTCCCGGTCCGCGTCGCCGACGTGGCCGGCGTGGACATCGCCGGGCTGACGATCGACGCGGGCACCAGGAGCTCCGACGCGCTGCTGGTCATCGGCTCGGGGAGCAACGGGCGGCACGGGCCGAGCGCCGCCAGCCCGACCGCGATCCAGGACGTCTTCTTCCGGATCGGCGGGCCGCACGTCGGCAAGGCCTCGACCAGCCTGGTCGTCAAGAGCGACCACGTGATCATCGACAACCTGTGGGCCTGGCGCGCCGACCACGGCGAGGGCGTCGGCTGGAAGGTCAACACCGCCGACACCGGCGTCAAGATCAGCGGTGACGACGTCACCGCGACCGGGCTGTTCGTCGAGCACTACCAGCGCTACAACGTGGTCTGGACCGGCGAGCGCGGGCGGACGGTGTTCTTCCAGAACGAGCTCCCGTACGACGCGCCGAACCAGGCCGCGTGGCGCCACGGGAAGACGCTCGGCTGGGCGGCGTACAAGATCGGCGACGACGTGCGGCGCCACGAGCTGTGGGCCGGCGGTTCGTACATCTACACCAACGTCGAGCCGACCCTGCACCTGTCGCACTCCTTCGAGGTGCCCGACCGCACGGGCGTCCGGCTCCACGACCTCGTGACGGTGAGCCTGAACAACGCCGGCACGATCGACCACGTCGTCAACGACACCGGACCGGCCGCGACCCCGAAGGCCGACGGCAGCAACGTCGTCGACCTGGTGGCGTACCCGGAGGGCTGAGCAGAGGGTCGTGGCGGGGTCGGGTCAGTAGCGACCGATCCCGTCGACGACGACCACGACCCCGACGACCGCGAGGACGATCGCGGTGACGAGCGAACCGTGCCGGGTCAGCCAGCCCTCGACCGCCTCGAACCACCGGTTGGCCGCCTTGGGCACGACGAAGGAGGCCACCACCGGCAGGGCGACGGTCCAGCCGGCGAGCACCACGTACGCCACCACCGCCAGGACGACCTCGGCCAGGGGCAGGGACGCCTGGCGCACGACGACGCCGGCCGACAGGCCCAGCAGCAGGGACTTCGGCCCGAGACCGAGCAGCAGCCCGGCGAGGAACAGCGCCGGCCCGTGCGCCTCCTCCAGCCGGTCGAGCAGCCGGTCGATCGTCCGGCCGCTGATCGCCCGCCCCCGCCACGCGACGACCCCGACGACGACCAGGGCGAGGCCGACGACGATCTCGACGACACCGACCACCGGGCCGTGGATTCGCACCCGCGGCATCAGCGCCCGACCGCCGACGACGAACGTCGTGGCCACGACCGCGAGCGCGGTCAGCCAGCCGACGAGGTAGATGACGGCGGCCCGCCGGCCGCGGTCCCCGAGCAGCAGGACGAGCGCGCCGACGACCGGGGTGTAGCTCAGGGCCTCGGCGGAGGCGAAGGGCGCGATCGACCCGACGGTCGACCAGAACGACTCGTTCACCGGTGTGCCGGTCCCAGAGCCTCGGCTGACGTCCCGGGACGGGTGCGGCCCGCGTCGTAGAGGTGCGACTCCACGAAGCCCTCGGCCGCCAGCGCGCGGCCGACCATGATCACGGCGGCCTGGCGGAGACCGGCGGTCTCGACCGCGTCGGCGATGTCGGCGAGCGTGCCGCGGAGCACCACCTCGGTCGGCTGCGAGGCGTCCGCGACGACGACGACGGGGCAGTCGGCGCCGTACGGCTCCACGAGCCCGGCCGCGAGCTCGCGGGTCCGGCGGATGGCCAGGTGCAGGACGAGGGTGGCGCGGCTCCGCGCGAGGTAGGCCAGCGACTCGGTCTCGGGCATCGCGGTCGAGGCCGCCTGGGCCCGGGTGAGGACGACGGTCTGCGCGACCTCCGGGACGGTCAGCTCCCGGCCCACGCGGGCGGCCGCGGCGGCGTACGCGGGGACGCCGGGGGTCACGTCCCAGGGCACGCCGACCGCGTCGAGGCGTCGGGCCTGCTCGGCGAGGGCGGAGTAGAGGGACGGGTCGCCGGAGCAGAGCCGGGCCACGTCGTGGCCGGCCTCGTGCGCCGCGACGAGGTGGGCGGTGATGGCGTCGAGGTCGAGGGGCGCGGTGTCGACCAGGGTCGCCCCCGGCGGGCAGTGCCCGAGGACGGCCTCGTCGAGGTAGGTCCCGGCGTAGAGGCAGACCGGCGACGTCTCGAGCAGGCGGACCGCGCGCACGGTGAGGAGGTCGGCCGCCCCCGGTCCGGCGCCGATGAAGTGGACGGTCACCGTGCCCGGTCCTCCCCGTCGGGTTCGGTCCCGGTGCTCGTGACGAGGCTCCACTGCACGACCGGGCGCGCGGGCACCCAGCCGCGGAACCGGCCCAGCGGACCCAGGGTCTCGACCGCGAGCCGGGTGAGCTCGCCCCCCAGCGTCGCCTGCAGGTCGAGGAGGAGCGCCTCGGTCTCCACCGTGACGGCGTGCACGACGAGGCGACCGCCGGGTCTGAGCATGGTCAGCACGGCGTGCAGCAACGCGGTGTCGGCGCCGCCCCCGACGAACACCGCGTCGGGCGCCGGCAGCCAGGTCAGGGCGTCGGCGTTCACGCCGCTGATCACCTGCAGGCCGGGGACGCCGAGGTGGCGCGCGTTCCGGGTGATGCGGGCGGAACGTCCCCCGTCCCGCTCGACGGCGATGGCCCGGGCGCCGCGGACCGCGCGGCACCACTCGATGGCCACCGAACCCGCGCCCGCTCCGAGGTCCCAGAGCAGCTCGTCGGCGCTCGGGCGCAGGTGGGCGAGCGCAGCCGCGCGCACGACGCGCTTGGAGAGCTGGCCGTCGTGCTCGTACGCGTCGTCCGGCAGGCCGGGCACCGGCGAGCCGTCGGCCTCGGGCTGGTCGGTGGCGCAGGCGACGCAGACGACGTTGAGCGCGGGCACCTCGCCGTCGACGCCGGTCGCGGCGAGCGTCTCGCGCCGGGTCTCGGCGGGCGTGCCGAGCTCACCCAGCACCGTGACGACGCTCAGCCCGAAGCCGGCGTCCGTCAGCACGCCCGCGACGGCGGCCGGGCTGCCCGCGTCGCGGGACAGCGCGACCAGCCGGCGGCCGGGGGCCACGAGCTCGCGGACCTCCTGCGCGCCTTCGGAGGCGATCCGGACGACGTCGAAGGTCGCGGCGTCCCAACCCATCCGCGCCCCGGCGAGCGCGACCGACGAGACGGCCGGGTGCACCCGCACCTCGTCGGTGCCGAGCAGGTCGACGAGGGTCGACCCGATGCCGGCGACGAACGGGTCCCCGCTGGCCAGGGCGACCACGCGCCGGCCGGCGTACGCGGCGAGGAAGCCGGGCAGCTGCGGCCGGAGCGGGCTCGGCCAGGCGCACCGCTCCTGGCCGGCGACCTCCGGCACGAGACCGAGGTGCCGCGGCGCGCCGAGGAGGACCTCCGCGCCGGCGACGAGGTCGCGCTCGACCTCGCCGAGCCCGGACCACCCCACCGCGGGCAGCCCCACCACGTCCACGACCACCCGCTCAGCCTAGGGACGCGCGGGCGTACGCCGGGCCTCTCCTGCTGCGGCGGACGCGCCGGTTCGGGGGAACCGCTGTCTCCCGACACCTCCGGGCGCCGGAACGGTGCCGGGAGTCAGCGTTTCCTGGGGGAAGGGGGTGAGGCCGGGCGGACCCCATCCCTCAGTGGACCGCCGGAGCGGCGAGCACGTCGCGCACGGTGCGCGGCTCGCGCCCGAGCAGGGTGGTGAGCAGCGGGTCGGTGCCGGCGAAGTAGCCCTGGGCGGCGGCCTCGTACATCCCGAGCATGAACCGGGCCCGCTGCTCGCCGCCGTTGCTCTGGTCGGCGACCCAGGCCTCGGGCTCCAGGACCTCGCACCGGACCGTACGGTCGACGAGCGACGAGGCGATCTCGGCCACCTCGGCGAACGTCGGGGCCGCCGGGGCGGTGATCGTCGTCGGTCCGTCGTACGGGTGCTCCGAGGTCAGGACGAGTGCCGCCGCCTCGGCCGCGTCCTCCCGCGCCGTCCACGACACCGGACCGTCCGCCGGGACCCGGATCACGCCGGTCTCGCGCCAGGGACCGGCGAGCCAGGTGAGGCTGTGGGTGTAGAAGCCGTTGCGCAACGAGGTCCAGGCCAGACCGGACGCCTCGAGCAGCTGCTCCGTCCGGGCGTGGACCCGACCGGGGTCGAACGGGGTGTCGAGCGCAGCGCCCTGGTGGCTGGTGTAGAGCACGCGGCCGACCCCGGTGGCGACCGCGGCGTCGATCGCCGCACCGTGCAGGCTGACAGCGTCGGCGTGCGGGTCGTTCGAGGAGACGAGCAGCAGCTGGTCGGCCCCGGCGAACGCCGCTCGCATCGAGCCGGGGTCGGCGTAGTCGGCCTGCCGCACCTCGACGCCGCGCTCGGCGAAGCGTGCGGCCCGCGCGGGGTCGCGGACGGCGACCGCGACCTCCGACGGGTCGGTGCGCTCGAGGAGGTGGTCGACGGTGGCGCCGTTGAGGGCGCCGGTCGCTCCGGTGACGACGATCATGGGGACGTCCTTCGGGTTAGCAGTGGAAGCACCAAGACCTTACCCATGGAAACGCAGCGATATCAAGGTTCCGTTAGCATCGGTCCGTGGCCGAGCCGACCGACCCCCGCAGCGCGACCCGGGCGCGGATCGTCGACGTCGCCGCGCGGCTCCTCGGCGAGCACGGTCCGGCAGCCGTGACCACCCGGGCCGTCGCGGACGGCGCCGGGGTCCAGGCCCCGACGATCTACCGGCTGTTCGGCGACAAGGACGGGCTCCTCGACGCAGTCGCCGAGCACGTCATGGCCACCCACGTCGCGACGAAGGCGCGGGTCGAGAGCGCCGCCGTGGCGGCGGGGAACGACCCGCTCGAGGACCTGCGGGCGAGCTGGATGGCGCAGGTCGAGTTCGGGCTCGCCAACCCGGCGGTGTTCCGGATGCTCAGCGAACCCGGCCGCGTACGGCGCTCGCCCGCGGCCCGCTCCGGCCAGCAGGTCCTCGAGGGCCGGATCCATCGGGTGGCCGCGACCGGCCGGCTCCGGGTGAGCGAGCAGCGCGCGGTCGCGCTCGTCCAGGCGGCCGGGATCGGCGCGATCCAGGCGCTGCTGGCGACCGAGCCGGAGCACCGCGACGCCGGGCTGGCCGCGAGCCTCTACGACGCGGTGCTCGGCTCGGTCCTCACCGACGTCCCGGCGCCGGACGACGACGGGATCATGGCCGCGGCCGTCGCGATCCGTGCCCATGCGCCCGGGCTCGCGGTGCTGACCGGGCCCGAGCGCAGGCTCCTGACGGAGTGGCTCGACCGCGTGATCGACGCGCGGTCGTGACCACCCGGGGGGCGCGGGCGCTGGAGGTCGGCCGGCGGGCGGCCCCGACGTCGATCCAGCGGACCGCGTACCTGCGCCGCGAGGGCGCGGCCAGCGAGGCGGAGGTCAAACGTCGCGCGCGGCGGGAGGGTCGCACGACCTACCACGCGCACGTCGGGTCGACCGACTGGCCGGCGACCGCGCGGGCACTGGTCGAGATCGAGGCGGGCCTCGCCGAGCACGGCCTCGCCTGCGACCGCTTCGGGCTGACGCTGTCGCGGGCCATGAGCGTCGACGCCTCCGAGCGCGACGGCGTGCACAAGGAGACCGGCCCGACCCTGCGGCCGGAGGAGTGGGGGCAGCTCGGTGAGGTGGTGGCGATCCAGCCGCACCTCGGCGACTTCATGATCGGCACGCCGGCCGGTGCCGCGCACGCCCGCGCCGCACTGGCCGCCGGGGTCACGACCATCGGCAACCTCGGGCAGTACTGGTCGTTCGAGGTCCCCGGCGGGCAGGACGCGCTCCAGGTCACCCTGGCCACGGTCGAGGCGATCGGGATGCTCGCGGCCTGGCGCGACCGCGGCGCCCTGCTGCACTCCTACCTCGACGACGGCGTGGCGATGCAGGCCGGCCACTACGGCAGCTACGTCGGCTGGGCCGCGCTCGAGCGGTACGTCGTCGAGGACCTGTGCGGCGCCCGGCTCGCGCACTCGTACGGCGGGCTGGTCGACGACCCCTGGCACCGGGCCGTCGTGCACCTGGCGGTCGACGACGTGCACGACCGCGACCACCTCGGCTCGATGGTCTACGGCAACACCGTCGACATGGTCCCGGGCGACCACGCGCACGACGAGGAGGTGCTGCGGCGCTACCTCACCGTCGACCTCGCCGCCCAGCTCCACCGGCCGACCGGGCACGCCGTGCACCCGGTGCCGCTGACCGAGGCCGAGCGGGTGCCGACCGGTGCGGAGAACCTCGAGGTGCAGCTCCTCGCCCACGCGCTCGACGCCGACGTCCGGCGTTCCGGGGCCGTCCTCGACTGGGCCCGGGCCGAGCGCGAGGCGGAGGCCGTGGCGACCTGGGCGCTGGGGTTCCGCGACGCGGCGCTCGCCCTGCTCGCCGAGGACGGCGTCGCCGTCGACGACCCGGTCGACGTGCTGCTCGCGCTGCGGATGCTCGGGGTCGGCGGGCTCGAGGAACGCCTCCGGCTCCCGCTCCCCCAGGTCGTCGGCGACCTCGTGCCGTGGAAGGCGCGGCACGTCCGCTCCGTCAGCGCCGCGCTCGCCGACGAGCTGGGCGACCTCCAGGGGGTCCGCGTCGTCCTCGCCGTGCTGGACGTGCACGACGTCGTGCGCGACGCCCTGCTCCGTACGCTGCCCCGGGCCGGGGCGGAGGTGGTCCTGCTGCCGAGCAGCGCGACCCCGGCCGGCGTCGTGCACGCCGCCGTGGCGGAGGACGCCGACGCCGTCGTCCTCGGCACCTACAACGGCGCGGCCCTCGACGTCGGGCGCGAGCTGGGTGCGGCGGTGGCCGCGACGGCGTACGAGGGCCTCGTGATCATCGGCGGCAGGCTCAACCAGGACCTGGGCGGCGACTCGCCGGTCGAGGTCGTCCACGAGCTGCGAGCCCTCGGGCTGCACCCGGTGGAGACGCTGGGCGACGCGTGCCGGCTGCTCGGGGCGAACGGTCGCCGAACGTTCACCTGACCCGGGGCGTGCTGATGCGGCGGACGGGCCGGGTCGTGCAATCCTTCGCAGAGATCGCGCTCCGGGGGTCGGAGGCGAGCAGCAGCACGTCCAGGCGGCCACGAGGCCGGATCGGGAGCACACCATGCGTACGACTGCACCTACCCAGAAGATCAGCAAACGAATCACGGCCACGGCGGCCATCACGGCGGGACTCGTCCTGCTGGGCGCGGGGTGCGCGCCGCCGGCGCCGTCGAGCACCGCGTCGGGCAGCGCGGCCAGCGGTGCGGCGACCTGGACCACCGCGCAGGGCGCCGGCGGCATGGACGCCCTCGTCGCGGCGGCCAAGCAGGAGGGCACGCTCAACGTCATCGCGCTGCCGCCGGACTGGGCCAACTACGGCTCGATCATCTCCGCGTTCACCGCCAAGTACGGGATCAAGGTCGACTCGGCGCAGCCCGACGCGGCCAGCCAGGACGAGATCAACGCGGCGACCCAGCAGAAGGGCACCGACCGCGCGCCCGACGTCTTCGACCTCGGCCAGTCCGTGGCCCTGGCGAACCTCGACCACTTCGCGCCGTACCAGGTGGCGACGTGGAGCACCATCCCCGACCAGTTCAAGGACAGCAGCGGCACGTGGGTCAACGACTACGGCGGCTACATGTCCATCGGCTTCAACACGGCCAAGGTGCCCGCGCCGACCGGCGTCAAGGACCTGCTCAAGGCGGACTACAAGGGCAAGGTCGCGCTGAACGGCGACCCGACCCAGGCCGGCGCCGCCTTCTCCGGCGTGGTCATGAGCTCACTGGCCAACGGGGGTTCGGCGGACGACATCCAGCCCGGCATCGACTTCTTCTCCTCGCTGAAGAAGGCCGGCAACTTCCTGCCCACCGACCCGACGTCGGCGACGATCGAGTCCGGGCAGACGCCGCTGGTCATCGACTGGGACTACCTCAACGCCGGTGAGAGCGCCAAGCTCAGCACCTGGAAGGTGATCGTCCCGAGCGACGCCCTGGTCGGCGGCTACTACTACCAGGCGGTCAGCAAGGACGCACCGCACCCGGCGGCCGCCCGGCTGTGGCAGGAGTTCCTCTACTCCGACCAGGGCCAGAACCTCTTCCTCGGCGGCGGCGCCCGTCCGGTCCGTGCCGACGCGATGCAGCAGGCCGGGACGATCGACACGGCCGCGTACGCCAAGCTGCCCGCGGTCAGCGGTACGCCGACCATCCTCACCACCGCGCAGACCACGCAGGCGGCGTCGGTGCTGAGCAAGGAGTGGGCGAAGGCGACGAGCTGAGGCCGGACGGTCCGGGACGACGGGGCGGGTAGGGGGATCGGCGTGGCGCGCTCGAGGCTCGCGCGGCTGCGGCCGGCGCTGGGCGTGGTGCCCTTCGGCGTCTACCTGGTGATCTTCCTCGTCGTCCCGACGGTCACGGTCGTGATCGGCGCCTTCGCCGAGCAGGGCCGTCCCAGCCTGTCGAACCTGGCCGGTCTCGCCGACCGGAGCGTGCTCACCGCCCTGCTGAACAGCGTCCTCGTCTCCGCCGTCACGGCCGTGATCGGTGCGGTCGTCGGAGCCCTGGCCGCGTACGCCGTGGTCACCGGTCGCCCGGACGGGGCGCTGCGGCGACTCGTGACGAGCATCTGCGGCGTGCTGGCGCAGTTCGGCGGGGTGACCCTGGCCTTCGCGTTCATCGCGACGCTGGGCATCTCGGGGGTGGTGTCGACCTGGCTCGACGCCCACCTCGGGACCGGGCTCACCAGCAGCGTGTGGCTGTTCGGGCTCAAGGGGCTCGTGCTGGTCTACGCCTACTTCCAGATCCCCCTGATGGTGATCGTCTTCCTGCCCGCGCTCGACGGGATCCGCGTGCAGTGGCGCGAGGCGGCGTCGAGCCTGGGCGCGAGCACCTGGCAGTACTGGCGCCACGTCGCCCTGCCGCTGCTGACGCCGGCCTTCCTCGGGTCGCTGCTGCTGCTGTTCGCCAACAGCTTCGCCGCGTACGCGACCGCCGCCGCGCTGGTCAGCCAGGGCAGCCCGATCCTGCCGCTCTGGATCCGCAACGCCCTGACCAGCGAGATCGTCCTGGGCCGGCAGAACTTCGCGTACGCCCTGGCGCTCGAGATGATCGTCATCGTCGCCCTCGTCATGGTCGGCTACAGCCTGCTCGTCCGGCGGACGGCGCGGTGGGTCCGATGAGACGGGTGCGGTCGTGACCAGGGGGACGCCGCAGCGGGCCGCGCGCCGGCGGCTGACGACCTTCCGCGTCGTGGTGCTGGGGCTCGTCGGGCTGTTCTTCATCGTCCCGCTGCTGAGCATGCTCGACTTCAGCACCCGCGACCTCCTCGGCGAGGGCCGGACCGGGGCCGCCTGGGCGTCGCTGGTGACCGACCCGCTGCTGGCCGGCGCGATCGTCACCTCGCTCGTGCTGGCGGTGCTGGTCGTCGTGCTGATGCTCGTGCTGCTGGTCCCCACGATGATCTGGGTCCGGCTGCGGGTGGGGTGGGCGGCCCGGCCGCTGGAGTTCCTCTGCCTGCTGCCGCTGACGGTCCCGCCGCTGGTGATCGTCGTCGGGCTCAAGAACGTCGTCCTGTGGCTGAACTACCTCTTCGGCAGCACGCCGTACGTGCTCGCCCTGCTCTACGTCGTCCTCGTCCTGCCCTACGCCTACCGCGCGCTGGACGCCGGGCTCGCCGCCATCGACGTGACGACGCTGGCCGAGGCGGCCCGCAGCCTGGGCGCGGGCTGGGCGACCGTGATCGTCCGGGTCGTCGTCCCCAACATCACCACCGCGCTGCTGTCGGCGGCGTTCATCTCCATCGCGCTGGTGCTGGGCGAGTTCACCTTCGCCTCGCTGCTCAACTACGACACCCTGCAGGTCGCGATCAACCTGCAGTCGAAGTCGGACGCGCAGGAGTCGATCGCCGCGTCGCTGGCCTCGATCCTCTTCGCGGCGCTGCTGCTGGTCGTGCTGTCGGTCGTCAGCGGCGGGCGCCGGCGACGTTCGGCGACCGCCTCGGTGCGGACCACCGCCGTCACCACCGGGACCCCGGCCCCCACGACCCCCGCCGCCTCCACGGAAGGACGCCTGTGAGCACCTCGCGCACCACCCCGGAGCCCGCCTCGGCGGTCGGCAGGGGCACGTCGGGCGGGGTCGAGGTCCGGCTCGAGGGGCTCGAGCGGCACTACGGCAGCGTGCGTGCCCTGGACGGGCTCGACCTCACGCTGCACCCGGGCGAGCTGGTCGCGCTGCTCGGTCCCTCCGGCTGCGGCAAGACCACCGCCCTGCGGATCCTCGCCGGCCTCGACGAGCCCACCGAGGGCCGCGTGGTCGTCGACGGGCGCGACGTCACCGACGTCCCCTCGAACCAGCGCGACATGGGCATGGTCTTCCAGGCCTACTCGCTCTTCCCGCACCTGACGGCGCAGGACAACGTCGAGTTCGGGCTGCGGCTGCGCAAGGTCGACCGTTCGAGACGGGCCGCGCGGGCGAAGGAGATGCTCGAGCTCGTCGGCCTCGCCGACCGCGCCGGGCGCTACGCCACCGAGCTCTCCGGGGGTCAGCAGCAGCGCGTCGCCCTGGCCCGCGCCCTGGCCATCGAACCCTCGGTCCTGCTGCTCGACGAACCCCTGTCGGCGCTCGACGCCAAGGTCCGCGTCCAGCTCCGCGACGAGATCCGCCGGGTCCAGCTCGAGGTCGGCACCACGACCCTGTTCGTCACCCACGACCAGGAGGAGGCGCTCGCCATGGCCGACCGGGTCGGCGTCATGAGCCAGGGCCGGCTGCAGCAGCTCGACACCCCGCAGGAGCTGTACGCCCACCCGGTCAACCCGTTCGTCGCCGACTTCGTCGGCCTGATGAACCGCGTCCCCGCGCAGGTCGCCGACGGCCGCGCCTCGGTGCTCGGCGTCGAGGTGGCCACGCTGGACGGTTCGGTGGAGGCCGGCCGGGGACCGCGCTCGTCCGGCCCGAGCACCTGGTCGTCCGTCCCGACGAGCAGGGCGCCGCCGAGGTCCTCGACCTGCAGTTCTCCGGGGCCGTGTCCCGGGTGCGGGTGCGCGACGGCCGACGACACCGTGCTCGTCGCGCAGCTCTCCGGCTCGGCCCTGCGCGGCCTCGGCGCCGGCACCCGCTGCTCGCTGGGGATCGACGCGGACCGGCTGCTGGTGACCGCGACGTAGGACTCCCCGGCGGCGAGGCAGGTTCCGGCCGAGGCTGGGGCCATGAGCTACGTCGCCCTCGGGGACTCGTACGCCTCCGGCGAGGGCCTGCCGCCGTACGTTCCCGGGGCCGGTGGCTGCCGTCGTTCCGAGCGGAGCTACCCTGCTGCTGGCGGCCACGGGGCAGGAACGGTTCCAGGACCTGGTCTCGGCCGCCTGCTCGGGCGCCGTGACCGGCGACGTCCTCGGCACCCAGGTCTCGGCCCTGCGGGACACGACGCGCACGGTCACCCTGACGGTGGGCGGCAACGACGCCGGCTTCGCCGCGGTCGTGGCCGCCTGCCTCAGCTCGCCCGAACCCCGGCTGCGGGCCGTCCTCGACCAGGGCGCCTCCTGGCGCGCGGCGACGAAGGCCGGCGCCCAGGGCCGGATCGCCTTCCTCGGCGGGCCGGCGGCCGCGCCGCAGGGGCGCTCGGTACCGCTCGTCCGCGTGCTCGCCGAGGTCGCGCGCCGGTCGCCCGACGCCGAGATCCTGGTGACGGGCTACCCCCGGCTGCTCGGGACGCGACCCACCGCTCAGGGCCACCGGGCCTCCGACGTGCTGCCGCTCTTCGTCTCCGACCAGGACGCGGCCTGGCTCGCGACGCAGAGCGAGGCTCTCGACGCCGCGATCGCCAGCGGGGTGGAGCGCGCCCGGACGAGCGGCGTCCGGGCCCGCTACGTCGACGTCAGCCGGACCTTCGAGGGCCACGGGCTCTCGGACCGCCACCCCGCCTGGGTCAACGGGGTCGTGCTCGCCGCGCTCGGCTCGCTCGTCCCGGACTCGTCGAGCTTCCACCTGACGGCCGAGGGTTCGGCCGCCTACGCCGCCGCGCTCGCCTCCGCCTGATCGGAGCGGATCCGACCGCGACTACCCGGCTGGATCCGCTCCGATGTCCGAGCGCGGTGGCTGTGACATGATCGGGCCCGTCGCGAGCAGAGGAATCCGGTGCGAATCCGGAGCGGTCCCGCCACTGTGACCGGGCCAGGCAGGTGCCGAGCCCGGGAGTCAGGACGTCTCTCGCGTCGTACACCCACGGCACGCGGGCGAGGACACCCGCAGGAGGGTCCCACCGGCACATGCCTGCCCCCGCGGTACCGCGTACGTCGCGCGCCCTTCCCGTTCTCCGCCGTCGTCGGCTCGGAGGACCTCGCGCTCGCGCTCGTGCTCACCACCGTGTCGCCCGAGGTCGGCGGCGTCCTGGTGCGGGGCGAGAAGGGCACCGCGAAGACGACGACCGTCCGTGCCCTCGCCGCCGTGCTGCCCGAGCTCGCCGTCGTCGAGGGCTGCCGCTTCGGCTGCGACCCGGACGAGGTCGACCCCACCTGCCCCGACGGACCGCACGAGCACCCCGTCCGGACCTCTCGGCCCGCGCGGCTCGTCGAGCTCCCGGTCGGGGCGACCGAGGACCGCGTCATCGGCTCGCTCGACCTGCGCCAGGCGCTCGGCGCCGGCGAGGTCGTCTACTCCCCCGGCCTGCTCGCCGCCGCCCACCGCGGCCTGCTCTACGTCGACGAGGTCAACCTCCTCCACGACCACCTGGTCGACCTGCTCCTCGACGCCGCCGCCACCGGCCGCTCGACCGTGGAGCGCGAGGGCGTGTCCATCGCGCACGCCTCCCGGCTCGTGCTGGTCGGCACGATGAACCCCGAGGAGGGCGAGCTCCGCCCGCAGCTGCTCGACCGCTTCGGGCTGACCGTCGAGGTCGCCGCACCCACCGAACCCGAGCTGCGCGCCGAGGTCGTGCGCCGGCGGATGGCGTACGACGCCGACCCGGAGACGTTCGCGGCCACGTGGGCCGACGCCGAGACCGCGCTCCGCGCCCGGCTGGCCGACGCCCAGCGCGCAGGTCGCTTCGGTGGCGCTGGGCGACGACGAGCTGCTGCTGATCGCCCGGGTCTGCGCGGCGTTCGAGGTCGACGGGCTCCGCGCCGACCTCGTGACCGCCCGGGCCGCCGTCGCCCACGCGGCCTGGCACGGCCGGACCGCGTGACCAAGGCCGACATCCGCGCCGCCGCCCGGCTCGCGCTGCCGCACCGGCGCCGCCGCAACCCCTTCGACGCCCCCGGGCTCGACGAGGACCTGCTCGACGCGCTGCTCGGCGACGACGACCCGCCCGCCGCCGGAGGAGCCGCCACCGGGCACCCGGCCCGACGACTCCGAGGGCACCGGCGACGCCGCCGAACCCGCCGACGCGCAGGCCGGGGACCCGCCGCGCACCCCGCCCGGACCGGACGCCGGTCCGAGCGACGGGAACGGTCGGCCGCCGGAGCGCGAGACCGAGCCGTCGACCGCCCAGGACGAGCCGGCCGCGCCCGACCGGCAGACGCCGCCCGACGGCCGCCGCGGTCGCGGTCGCGGCGCCGGGCCAGGCCTACCGCACCCGGCTCTTCACCGCCCGCGGTGTCGGGACGGGGACGGCCGGTCGGCGCAGCCGCGCCGTGACCACCACCGGTCGGACGGTCGGCTCGACGCTCCCCGACGGCGAGCACCGGCCGCTGCACCTCGGTGCGACCGTCCGCGCCGCGGCGCCGCACCAGGGCGCGCGCGGGCGTACGGCGGGTTCGCGGCTGCGGCTCGTCCAGACCGACCTGCGCCACGCGGTGACCGAGGGCCGGGAGTCCAACCTCGTCCTGCTCGCCGTCGACGCGTCCGGCTCGATGGCGGCGCGCAAGCGGATGGAGGCGGTCAAGACCGCCGTGCTCTCGCTGCTGCTCGACGCCTACCAGCGCCGCGACAAGGTGGGGCTGGTGACGTTCCGGGGGTCGGAGGCCGTGCTGGCCCTGCCGCCGACCTCGTCGGTCGAGGTCGCCGCCCGCCGGCTCGTCGACCTGCCCAGCGGGGGCCGGACGCCGCTGGCCGAGGGCCTGCTCCGCGCCGGCGAGACGCTGCGCCTCGAGCGCCTGCGCGACCCGCGGCGCCGACCGCTGCTCGTGGTCGTCACCGACGGACGCGCGACCTCCGGCCCCGACGCCGTGGCGCGGTCACGGCAGGCCGCCGAGCTCCTCCGGGCGAGCGGGGTCAGCGCGCTCGTCGTCGACTGCGAGACCGGACGGATGAGCCTCGGACTGGCCCGCGACCTCGCCGTCCGGCTGGGCGCCGACCACGTCCGCCTCGGCGAGGTGGCGGCGGGTTCGCTGGTCGACGCCGTCCGCGCCGAACGCGCCGCGCTCGACCCCGTCCCGCGCGGGCGGGCGGCCTGATGCCCGAGGGACGCGTCGAACGGACGCCGGACGACGGGCTCACCACCCGGCAGCGCCGGAACCGGCCGCTGCTCGTGATCAACACCGGCGACGGCAAGGGCAAGTCGACCGCGGCGTTCGGGCTGGCCATGCGCGGCTGGAACCAGGGCTGGTCGATCGGGGTCTTCCAGTTCGTGAAGTCGGCGAAGTGGCGGATCGGCGAGCAGACCGTGCTCGAGACGCTCGGCGAGCTGCACGCGAGCACCGGCCAGGGTGGGCCCGTCGAGTGGCACAAGATGGGCGCCGGCTGGTCGTGGACGCGCAAGGCCGGCACCGAGGACGACCACGCCCGCGCCGCCGCCGAGGGCTGGGCCGAGATCAAGCGCCGCCTCGCGGCCGAGACGCACACGCTGTACGTGCTGGACGAGTTCACCTACCCGATGCAGTGGGGCTGGGTCGACGTCGACGACGTCGTCAGCACCCTCGCGGGCCGTCCGGGCCAGCAGCACGTCGTCGTCACCGGCCGCCGCGCCGACCCGCGCCTGGTCGAGGTCGCCGACCTCGTGACCGACATGACCCAGGTCAAGCACCCCTTCGAGCAGGGCCAGAAGGGCCAGCGGGGGATCGAGTGGTGACCCCGCCCCCGCCGTACCCCGCCGCCCCCGCCCTCGCGCGCCGCTTCCGGCGTGGTCCCGTCCGCCTCAGGTTTTTCACGTTCACGTGAAAAACTGGTGCTGCACCCGGCAGATCTGGTGAGGGCAGCATGAGTTTCCCGGGGGCAGCAGACCGCGGTGAAGCCCTCGGGCAGCCGCAGGTGGCCGGCGGAGACGACCGGCGTACGCCCCACGTCCTGCCGCGGCTCGTGATCACGGCTCCTGCGTCTGGGCACGGGAAGACGACCGTCGCCACCGGGCTCATGGGGGCGCTGCGGGCCGAGGGTCTCGAGGTGGCGGGGTTCAAGGTCGGGCCGGACTACATCGACCCCGGCTACCACGCGCTCGCGACCGGTCGCCCCGGACGGAACCTCGACCCGCACCTCTGCCGCCCCGACCAGCTGGCGCCGCTGCTGCTGCACGGTGCGGCGGTACCGACGCCGGCCGACCTCGCCGTCGTCGAGGGCGTCATGGGGCTGTTCGACGGTCGGATGGGTGGCGACGGGTTCGCCTCCACCGCCCACGTGGCCGGGCTGGTCGACGCCCCGCTCGTGGTCGTCGTGGACATCTCCCGGATGGCCCGGACGACGGCCGCCCTGGTGCACGGCCTGCACACCTTCGAACCGGGCGTACGCCTGTCCGGCGTCGTCCTGAACAAGGCCGGCTCGGTGCGCCTCGTCGACGAGATCACCGCCGCCCTCGAGGCCACCGGGCTCCCGGTGCTCGGCGTGCTCCCCCGCGACGCCGGGATCGAGGCGCCGTCGCGCCACCTCGGGCTCGTCCCCGCCGCCGAGCGCGAGCAGGCCGCCGCGAGCGTGCAGCGCCTCGCCGAGCAGGTCCGCGAGCACCTCGACCTGCAGGCCGTCCTCGCGATCGCCCACGGCGCGCCCGCCCTCGCCGCCGAACCCTGGGACCCGACCGACCACGTACGCCCGCCCTCGGCCGCCCGCCCCCGGGTCGCGGTCGCCGCCGGTCGGGCGTTCACGTTCCGCTACGCGGAGACCGAGGAGCTGCTGCGCGCGGCCGGGTGCGAACCCGTCGAGCTCGACCCCCTCGCCGACACGTCCCTGCCCGAGGGGACCGCCGGGCTGTACCTGGGCGGCGGCTTCCCCGAGGTGCACGCCGCCGAGCTGAGCGCCAACGAGGACCTCCGTACGGCGCTCGCCGACGCGATCGCGGACGGCCTGCCGACGGTCGCCGAGTGCGCCGGGCTGCTCTACCTCTGCCGGACGGTCGACGGCGTCCCGATGGTCGGCGCGCTCGAGGCCGACGCGGTCATGACCTCGAGGCTCACGCTGCGCTACCAGGGCCTCGTGGTGCCCGAGGACGGGCTCCTCGGCCCCGCCGGCACCCGGGCGACCGGGCACGAGTTCCACAGGACCACCGTGACTCCCACCCGAGGTGACGACGCCGCCTGGCTCGTCGGCGGGGAACCGGACGGCTTCAGCCTCGACCCCGCCGGCACCGGGCACGCCTCCCTGCACGCCTCCTACCAGCACGTCCACTGGGCCGGTCACCCGGCGCTCGCCCAGCACTTCGCGGACGCGGTCCACGCGTACGCCGGTCGCGACCATGATCAAGCCGCTGATCAGCAGGATGATCGAGACGTGCACGACCTCGACCACCACGGCGACACCGACGCGGCCGAGGGGCTCGTCGACCTCGCCGTGAACGTCGCCCGCCCCGGTCCGCCGGCCTGGCTGCGCGACGTGATCAACGCGACCACGGAGACGCTCGGCGCCTACCCACGGACCGACGAGGCCGCCAAGGCGATCGCGGCCGCGCACGGGGTCGACCTCGACCGGGTGCTGCCCACGGCGGGTGGCGCCGAGGCGTTCACCCTGGTCGCGCGGGCTTTCCGCCCGCAGCGGGCCGTCGTCGTGCACCCGCAGTTCACCGAGCCCGAGGCCGCCCTGCTCGCCGCCGGGCACCACGTCGAGCGGCTCGTGCTCGACGCGGCCGACGGCTTCGTCCTCGACCCCGCGCGCGTCCCGGCCGACGCCGACCTCGTCATGATCGGAAACCCGACGAACCCCACCTCGGTCCTCCACCCGGCCGAGACGCTGCGCGCCCTGGTGCGACCGGGCCGCGTCCTCGTGGTCGACGAGGCGTTCATGGACGCGGTCCCCGGCGCCGCCTCGCTCGTCGACGCCGACCTGGCCGGCGTGCTCGTCCTCCGCTCGCTGACCAAGACCTGGGGCCTGGCCGGGCTCCGCGCCGGCTACGTCGTCGGCGACCCGGACCTGGTCGCCGCGCTCCGCGCGCAGCAGCCGCCCTGGTCGGTCTCGACGCCCGCGCTGGCCGCCACCGCCGCCTGCCTGGCTCCGTCGGCCCGCGCCGAGGCCGCCGAGACCGCCCTCCGCCTGGACGGCCGACGAGACGCCCTGGCCGGCGTCCTCGCCCCCCTCGGCCTCACCCCGGTCGCCGCCTCCCGGGCGCCCTTCGTCCTCCTCGACACCAGCGCGCTGCGGCCCGACCGCCCGCGCGGCTGGCTCCGGCAGGCGCTGCGCGAGCAGGGTTTCGCCGTCCGGCGCGGGGAGACGTTCCCGGGGCTGCACGCCGACTGGCTACGGGTCGCCGTCCGCGACGAGGCCACCAGCGAGGCCCTCGCCGAGGCGATCGGGCGGTGCCTGCGATGAGCTTCGCCGCCACCCTCGAGCTCGCCGGCTGCGCCGTCCTCGTCGCCGGGGCCGGGGCCGACGCGCTCGCCCCCGTCCGCTCGCTGCTCGACGCCGGCGCCGTCGTCCGGGTCGTCGGGCACGCCCCGGTCGACACCGTCGTCGACCTCGCCGAACGTGGCCAGCTCGGCCTCGAGCGCCGCTCCCCGAGCCCCCTCGACCTCGACGCCGTGCACCTCGTCGTCGTCACCGACCCGGCCCTCGACGACGTCGTGCGCCGCTGGTGCGCCGACGCCGGGGTCCCGGTGGTCGGCAGCCGCCGGCCGGACCGGGCCGGGAGCACATCCGCGCGTACGGGCTCCGTCGGTTCCGTCGTCCTCGTCGGCGGCGGTCCCGGCGACCCCGGGCTCATCACCGTCGCGGGTCTGGCGGCCGTCCGCAGCGCCGACGTCGTGGTGACCGACCGGCTCGCCCCGCTGTCGGTCCTCGACGAGGCCCCCGCCCACGCGGAGGTGATCGACGTCGCCAAGATCCCGCGCGGCCCGTTCACCTCGCAGGAACGCATCAACGCCCTGCTCGTCGAGCACGCCCGCGCCGGCCGGCGGGTGGTCCGGCTCAAGGGCGGCGACCCGTTCGTCTTCGGCCGCGGGGGCGAGGAGTGGCAGGCCTGCGCCGAGGCCGGGATCCCCGTCGAGGTCGTCCCCGGCGTCTCCTCCGCCCTCGCCGGCCCCGCGCTGGCCGGGGTCCCGCTGACCCACCGCACCCTGACCCAGGGCTTCACCGTCGTCTCGGGCCACCTGCCGCCGGGCGACCCCGGCTCGACGCTCGACTGGGGTGCCCTGGCCCGGAGCGGCACCACGCTCGTCGTGCTCATGGGCATCGCGACGCTGCCGGCCATCACGGCCGAGCTCGTCGCCCAGGGGATGGCCCCGACCACGCCGGCCCTGAGCGTCACCGACGCGGGCCTGCCCGGCCAGCGCTCGGTCAGCGGAACCGTCGCCGACATCGCCGCGCTCGGCGAGGCGGCCGGTGTGCGCGCCCCCGCCGTCACCGTCATCGGCGCCGTCGCGGACCTGGCCCGCCAGCTGCCGCCCGCGGTGCGCCGTCCTCCGGCGCGTCCGGACGGGTCGTCCGCCGCCGGCTGACCGTCGGGCCCGCCGCTCGCCGCCGTACCGGCCCGAGCCGACCCGGTGCGCGGCCGGTGACCGGGGTCCGCTGAGATGGGCACGGTGCTGGACCAGCTCCGACCCCACCCCTCGAGGAGCACGACGTGACCGGTGAGATCACCGTCTTCAGCGGGTCGGCGCACACCGCGTTCGCGGAGGACCTCTGCCGGATCCTCGGCGTCGAGCTGAGCCCGTCGCGCACCAGCCGCTTCAGCAACGACTGCCTGCAGGTGCAGCTGCGGGCGAACTGCCGACGCCGTGACGTGTACGTCGTGCAGCCCCTGGTGCCGCCCGTGCAGGAGAACCTCATGGAGCTGCTGCTGATGCTGGACGCCGCGCGGGGTGCGTCGGCCGACCACGTCACCGCGGTGATCCCGCACTTCGCCTACGCCCGCTCGGACAAGAAGGACGCCCCGCGCATCTCGATCGGCGCCCGGCTCGTGGCCGACATGCTGGCCACCGCGGGCGCGACCCGGGTGCTGACGATGGCGCTGCACGCGCCGCAGGTGCACGGCTTCTTCCCCGTCCCGGTCGACCACCTGAGCGCGACGCTGGAGCTCGCCGCCCACTTCCGCCGCTTCGACCTGACCGACACCGTCGTCGTCTCCCCCGACCTCGGCAACGCCAAGGTGGCGACCGAGTTCGCCCGGAACCTGGGCCTGCCCGTCGCGGCCGGTTCCAAGCGGCGGCTCTCCGACGACCAGGTGGTCATCGACCGGATCGTCGGCGACGTCCACGGCAAGCACGTCATCGTCCTCGACGACGAGATCGCCACGGCCGGCTCCATCGTCGAGCTGCTGCGGGTGCTCCGCGCGGCGGGCGCCCAGCGGGCCTCGGTGGCCTGCACCCACGGCCTCTTCACCGGCCGGGCGGTGGAGCGGCTGGCGGCCGAGCCCGACATCACCCAGATCGTCACCACCGACACCGTCCCGCAGACGCAGGCCCACCGGCTGCCCAACCTCGTGGTCCGCAGCGTCGCGCCGCTCTTCGCCGAGACGGTCCACCGGATCCACCACGGGGAGTCGGTCAGCAGCCTGTTCAGCGACGTCGAGACGTACGGCTGACCCGGCTCCGGCCGCCCGCCCGGGCCGCTCGTGGTCGAGCCCTCGCGCCGGGGTCGGTGGGACGCTACAGTGCTCGGGTTCGCGGAGAACAAGACGGAAGCCGGTGCGACTCCGGCACGGTCGCGCCACTGTGTGGGCGGCTCCTCCCCGGAGGGCCCCCGAGTCAGACCCCTCCTCCGTGGGCTCCCTACGACGGGTCGCTGAAACCCAGGAGGACCACCATGACGGACCACCGCACCGCCCCCCACGCCGTCGCCGTCGCCGCGCCGGCCCCCGCCACGCTGAAGCCCGTCCCGCTGCACCAGGTGCTGCCGTGGCTCGCGTTCGCCGCGCTGCTCGCCCTCGTCGCGATGTACTTCGTCGGCGCCGAGGAGGGGGCCACCTCGCTGATCAACGGCACCGCCGTGCACGAGTGGACCCACGACGGGCGCCACCTCCTCGGTTTCCCCTGCCACTGAGGCCGGGACCGTGAACGCAGCCCGGGACCTGCTCGTCCGGGGGCTGCTGGCCGGCCTGCTCGCCGGCGTCGCCGCCTTCTTCGTGGCGTACGCCGTGGGTGAGCCGTCGGTCAGCGCCGCCATCGCCCTCGAGGAGTCGGGCGGAGCCACCCACGACCACGGGGGGGCGGCCGACGACCACGACCACGCCGCCGGGGCTGCCTCCGACGAGTCGGAGACGGTGGTGCCCCGCTCGCTCCAGTCCACCGCCGGGCTCGCCACCGCGACGATCGTCGCCGGGGTCACGCTCGGCGGCCTGATCGGTACCGTCAGCGCGCTCGGGATGGGCCGGTTCGGAAGGCTCGGGACCCGTGGCGTCCCGCTGCTCGTCGCCGGTCTCGGCTTCGTCGCGACCTACCTGGTGCCGTTCCTGCGCTACCCGCCGAACCCTCCGGCCGTCGGCCAGGCCGCCACGATCGGCTACCGCACGGAGCTCTACTTCCTCCTCGTCGCGATCTCCCTGGTCGCCGGCGTCACCGCGGTCCTGGTGGGCCGCCGCCTCGCCGCCCGCTGGGGCGCCTGGTACGCCACGCTCGCCTGCGCCGCGGCGTACGCGCTGGTGATGGGCGTGACGATGGCGCTCGTGCCGACCTACGACGAGGTCCCGGCCGGCTTCCCGGCGAGCGTCCTCGTCGACTTCCGGCAGGCGAGCCTGGTCACCCAGGTCACCCTCTGGGCCGTCATCGGGCTCGCCACCGCCGAGCTGGCCCACCGGCTCGCCGTCCGCGGCCGGCGCAGCGAGCGACCGGCTGCGCTGGTCGACGCGTGAGCGCTCCGCCCTCGGCGCGGGCCGGGGCGGCGGCCCGGACCCGGCTGGACGGCCTGGCCAAGCCGCTCGGAGCCCTGGGCCGGCTCGAGGACGCGGCCGCCTGGGTGGCGGCCTGCCAGGACGCCTGCCCGCCGCGACCGATCGACCGGGTCCGGCTGACCGTGCTCGCCGGCGACCACGGTGTCGCCCGGGCCGGCGTCTCGGCCTATCCCGCGGAGGTCACCGGGGCCATGGTCGCCGCGCTCGTCGGCGGCGGTGCCGCGGCCAACGTCCTCGCCCGCCAGCACGGGGTGGCGCTGCAGGTCCTCGACGTCGGCGTCGACGCCGACCTGGGCGCGCTGCCCGCCGCCGTACGCCGCCACCACGTCCGGGCCTCGTCCGGCTCGATCGACCGGGAGGACGCGCTCACCCCCGCCGACGTCCGCGACGCCCTCGCCGTCGGCGAGCAGGTGGTCGCCGCCGAGGTCGCCGCCGGGGCCGACCTGCTCGTGCTCGGCGACCTGGGCATCGGCAACACCACGCCGGCGGCCGCGCTCGTGGCGGCGACGTCCGGGGTCGGGGCCGAGCAGGTCACCGGCCGGGGGACGGGCGTCGACGACGCCCGGCTGGCGCACAAGACCCGCGTGGTCGACGCCGCGCTGCGCCGTGCGGCGGGCCGGACCGACGACCCGTACGAGCGCCTCGCCGCCCTCGGGTCGGCCGACCTCGCCGCCGGGGTCGGGTTCCTGCTCGGTGCAGCGCGCGCCGGCGTCCCCGTGCTGCTCGACGGCATCGTCACCCTCGCCGAGCTGGGGGTGGCCGAGGACCTCGAACCAGGGGTCGTGGCCTGGTGCGCCGCCGGGCACCGCTCCACCGAACCCGCCCAGCAGCTCGCCCTCGACAAGCTCGGCCTGGTGCCGCTGCTCGACCTCGGGATGCGGCTGGGCGAGGGCACCGGCGCGCTGACGGCCCTGCCCGTGCTGCGCTCCGCGGTCCTGCTGCTGCGCGAGACGGCGCTGCTGACCGACGTCGTCGCTGCGGGCTGACACCCGTGCTGGACGCCCTGCGCCTGGCCGGCGGCTTCCTCAGCGTGCTGCCGGTCCGCCCCGTCGACGACCCGGACCGCCGTACGGCCGGTCGGGCCATGGCGCTCGCCCCGCTCGCGGTGGTCCCGCTCGCGCTGGTCGCCGGGATCGTGGTCTGGCTGGCGCAGCTCGCGGTGCTCCCGCCCGCCGTCCGGGCCGTCCTCGCCGTCGGCACGCTGGCCCTCGGCACCCGCGCCATGCACCTGGACGGCCTCGCCGACACCGTCGACGGGCTGGGGGCGAGCTGGGACCGCGACCGCGCGCTCGCGGTGATGCGTCGCGGCGACGTCGGACCGATGGGCGCGGTCGCCCTGGTCGTCGTCCTGCTGCTGCAGGTCGTCGGGCTCGCCGGACTGCCCTACGCACCGGCGAGCGCGCTGGGGGTCGCGCTGCTGGTCTGCGCCTCGCGTGGCGTGCTCGTGCTGGTCTGCCGCCGAGGCGTCCCCGCCGCCCGTCCCGACGGGCTGGGTCGCGTGGTGGCGGGTTCGGTCGGCGCCGCCGGCCTCGCGGTCGGGGGCGTGCTGCTCCTCGCCCTCGCGACGGCCGCCGCCGTCGTCGTCCGGCAGCCGTGGTGGCAGGGCCTGGTCGCGGGCGTCCTCGCCGTGGTCGTCGTGCAGGTCCTCGTCGTCCACTGCGTCCGCCGGCTCGGCGGGGTCAGCGGCGACGTGATGGGCGCGGCCGTGGAGGCCGGGTTCGCGACGCTGCTCGTGGTGCTGGTGGCGCAGCCGTGACCACCGGCCCGGTCTCAGACGTAGAGCGGGCGCCCGGCCACCATGAGCACGACGTCCTCGCTGGCGGCCGCGACCGCGGCGTTCACCTGGCCGAGCAGGTCGGTGAACACCCGCCCCGAGCGGTGCTCGGACACCAGCCCCCAGCCGACCTCGTTCGTCACGGCCACCGCGACCTGGGGCGTGGCCTGCCACGCGTCGACCAGGTCGCCCAACCGCGCGTCGAAGTCGGCCTGCCACTCCGCGAGCGGCACGTCCCAGGTCCCCAGCCCGTCGACGACCGCGGTCACCCAGGTGCCGAGGCAGTCGACCAGGTAGGCCGGGTCGTTCCGCCTGAGCACGGCGGCCACGTCGTCGGTCTCGACCGTCGTCCAGTGCGCCGGGCGGCGCTCCTGGTGCACCCGTACGCGGGCGGCCCACTCGGCGTCGGTCGCAGGGTCCGGGACCGGACCAGGAGCGACGTACGTGACGCGCTCGGCCCCCGTCAGCAGCGCCTCGGCGAAGCGGGACTTGCCCGAGCGGGCGCCGCCGGTGACGAGCGTGCGCTGAGCGGGTCCCGAGGCGGCGAGAGGCACGGCCGATGAGGCTAGTACGCCCCCGTGACGGCAGGGTGACGGCCTGCGGGCTCGTCCTGGGGTACGCGGTGGACTCCCTGGTCGGCGACCCCCGGCGCGGACACCCCGTGGCGGCGTTCGGGCGGTTGGCGGGGTGGGTCGAGCGACGCACCTACGCACCGGTGCGCGGTCCGGGCGTCGTGCACGCCGGCCTGCTGGTCGGCGGGGCGGCCGGGCTGGGCCTGGCCCTGGAGCGCCTGGCGCCACACCCTCTCGCCCGGGTCGCCGTCACGGCGGCCGCGACCTGGGCCGTGCTCGGCGGACGGACGCTCGGCCGGGAGGCGACAGTCCTCGCCGAGCAGCTCGAGCGGCACGACCTCGAGGCCGCACGGGTGCAGGTGACCCACCTCGCGGGGCGCGACCCCAGCGACCTCGACGCCGACGAGCTCGCCCGCGCCTGCGTCGAGTCCGTCGCGGAGAACACCTCCGACGCCGTCGTCGCCCCGCTGCTGTGGGGTGCCGTGGCCGGCGTCCCCGGGCTGCTGGCCTACCGCGCCGCGAACACCCTCGACGCCATGGTCGGGCACCGGTCGGAGCGCTACCTCTGCTTCGGGTGGGCGTCGGCCCGACTCGACGACGTCCTCAACCTCGGTCCCGCCCGGGTCGGCGCGGTGCTGATCGCCCTCGCCGCACCGTTCACCGGTGGGTCGCCCCGCGCGGCGCTCGTGGCAGCGGTCCGTGACTCCGGCCGGCACCCCAGCCCGAACGCCGGGGTGGTCGAGGCCGCGTTCGCCGGCGCGCTCGGCATCCGCCTCGGCGGGGTCAACGTCTACGGCGGCCACGTCGAGGACCGCGGCACCCTCGGCGACGGACGGTCCGTCGAGGTCCGCGACGTCGCGCGCGCCGTCCGGCTCTCCCGGCTCACCTCGGCCCTGACCCTGGTGGTCGCGGTCGCCGTCGCGCTCCGTCCGCGACCCTCCCGACGGTATTTCGACACTCGATGGTGGCCGTGCCCGGCGCTGAGCGTGGCCAGCGGCCGTCGACGCCATCGAATGTCGAAAAACCGTCGGAGCCCGCGGTGACCGTCCTCGTGCTCGGTGGGACGGCCGAGGCGCGGGCGCTCGCGGCCCGCCTCGTCGAGGCCCGCACCGACGTCCTCTCCTCCCTCGCCGGGCGGGTGTCCGCGCCTGCGCTGCCCGTCGGACGGGTCCGCGTGGGTGGGTTCGGCGGGATCGAGGGCCTCGCGATGTTTCTCGTGGAACATCGCGTGAGCGTCGTCGTCGACGCCACCCACCCCTTCGCCGCGACGATCTCGGCGAACGCGGCCGCCGCCTGCACGCGCACGGGGACGCCGCTGGTCCGCCTGGCCCGTCCGGGCTGGGCCGGCCACCCCGACGCGGGGCGCTGGACCTGGGTCGACGACGTCGGGGGCGCGCTCGCCGTGCCGGGCGAGCGCCCGTTCCTCACGACCGGGCGTCAGTCGCTCGCGGTGTTCCTGCCCTGGGCCGACCGGGCGGTCCTCGCCCGCGTGGTCGACCCGCCCCAGATCGACCTGCCGCCGGCCTGGCGGGTCCTCCGCTCCCGCGGACCGTACGACCTCGCCGGCGAGCGCGACCTGCTGCGCGGGCACCGCGCCGACCTGCTCGTGACGAAGGACTCCGGCGGGAGGCACACGGCCGCCAAGCTCGACGCCGCCCGCGAGCTCGACGTCCCGGTCGTCGTGGTCCGCCGGCCCGCGCGCCCCGCGCGGGGGGCCGTCGTCGACGTCGAGCAGGCGTTGGAGCGGCTTGCCGCCCTCGACGCCCTGGGTCCGCGGACCCAGACCCGGACCTAGCGGTCCGGGCCCTTCGCGGGGGTCCGCCGACCCCTCCGCGACGCCCTCGTCGCAGGTCATCCTCTCTGCATGCTCACCCACGGCTCCCGGCAGCGCAGCCAGGTGGGTCAGGCCAGCCTCGAGTGGGTCGCGATGCTCCTGCTCGCCGGCGTCCTGGTCGTCGCGACGCTCGTGGCCGTCGACCACGAGCGCCTCGAACGGGCCGCGGCCGCCGCGGTCTGCCGGATCGTGTCGGCGCTGCCGGGCGGCGGTGGCGGGACGGCGTGCGCCGGGTTCCCCGACGGTGCGGGGAGCGGTTCGTCCACCGACCAGCCTGACGGCGACGACGACCCGTACGACGACCCCTGGTACTGCGACGCCCTCGGGATCGGCTGCCGCGACACCGCCGACACGGACAGCGTCGACATCCCCGACGGCCTCGACCGTGACCCCGATCTCGTGCAGCAGCGCCTCGCCACCGAACGCGGCCGTGAGACGCTGCAGTGGCTGGCCGACCACGACATCTGGTGTCTCCCCAAACACCCAGGGTGCGTACTGGGACGGCACGCAGATGGTGATCGGGAGCGGCTACGACGACCCGTCGGTGATCGTCCACGAGACGAACCACGCCATGGCGACCGTGAACGGCACCTCGGCCGACGCGTCCACGCTCCTCGTCGATCGCCGTGAGCTGCGGGCGACCGGCCGCGACGTCGGCGAGCAACCCCTGGAACGGTGGTTCGACTAGGCGTACGAGGCGGCGAAGGACGACGGGAGGACCGACGCCGAGGCGATCGACGCCGCCACCCGGGCCGTCGGCCGGCAGGCGACGGCGGTCGCGGTCGGGGAGACGTTCCTCGACACGACCCGCACCTTCCAGAGCTACGCCTACCGGGTGGCCGACCTGGACGCGATCGCGGGGGGCACCGACCTGAGCCCGGCCGAGCAGCAGACCCGCGACCAGGTCCTCCAGACGTACGGCGACCAGGTCCGCGCCCCGCGGGCGACGCCGGCCGGGACGGCTGACCCTCACCGCCTGCATGATCGACGGCAGCACCCTCGTCCGGCACGACCTGACGGTCGCGGCGGGCGGGACGGTCACCGACACGGCCGCGGTCGTGGCGCGCGACCTCCCCGTGCCCGAGTCGGTCTGAGCACCGCCCGCTAGCGTCGGCGGGTGCCCACCACCACCCACGTCGTCCTGGTGTCCTGGAAGAACGGCGAGGCCGCCGCGGCCGAGCGGCAGGTGCGTCCGGCCGTCGCCGCCTTCCGCACGACCGTGCCCGACGTCGTCGACGTGGTCGAGGGCCACTCGTCCAGCCCCGAAGGGCTCGAGGACGGCTTCGACTACGGCTTCGTCGTCACCTTCGCCTCGGCGACGGCGCGCGACGTCTACCTCGACCACCCGGCCCACCGGCCGGTCGCCGCCGCGATCCGCGCCGCCGCGGACCGGGTCGTCGTCTTCGACGTCTGACGACCCACCCGCCTCGGCTCAGGCGAGCGAGGCCTCCCAGGCGTCGTGCAGGGCGGCGTAGCGGCCGTCGGTCTCGTCGAGGAGGCGTTCCGGCGAACCCTGCTCGACGATGCGACCGTGCTCGACCACCAGCACCCGGTCGGCGATCTCGACCGTGCTGAGGCGGTGCGCGATGATCACCGCCGTACGGTCGGCCAGCACGGTCTGCAGCGCCTGCTGCACCAGCCGCTCGCTGGGGACGTCCAGGCTGGAGGTCGCCTCGTCGAGGACGAGGACGGCCGGGTCGGCGAGGAACGCCCGCGCGAACGCGACGAGCTGACGCTGACCGGCCGAGAGCCGACCGCCGCCCTTGGCCACGTCGGTGTCGTAGCCCTCGGGCAGCGCGTCGATGAACGTGTCCGCCCCGACCGCCCGCGCGGCCGCCTCGACCTCCGCCCGGGTCGCCTCGGGCCGCCCGAAGCCGATGTTGTCGGCGACCGTCCCCGCGAACATCACGTTCTCCTGGGTGACCATGACGACGGCCCGCCGCAGGTCGACGTCCGACACCTCGCGCAGGTCGACGCCGTCGAGCGTGACGCGACCGTGGGTGGGGTCGTAGAAGCGGGCCAGGAGCTTGGCGATCGTCGTCTTGCCCGCCCCGGTCGTGCCGACGACGGCGACCGTCTCGCCCTCGTGCAGCGTGAGGTCAAGGCCGGTGATGACGGGCCGCGCGGGGTCGTAGCCGAAGTCGACGCCGTCGAAGCGCACCTCGCCGCGGGCGTGCGGCACGCGGACCGGGTGCTGGGGCTCCGGCACGCCGGGCTCCTCCTCCAGCACCCCGGACAGCTTCTCCAACGCCGACGACGCCGACTGGAAGGTATTGAGGAACTGGCTGATGTCCTGCATCGGCTCGAAGAACATCCGCAGGTAGAGCAGGAACGCGGTGAGCACGCCGATCGTGAGGTCGCCCTCGAGCGCCCGCAGGCCGCCGTAGAGCAGCGCGACGCCGATGGTGACGTTGCCGATCAGCCGGACGCCGGGCATGAACACCGCGACCAGGCGGAACGAGGCGGTGTTCGCGTCCTTGTAGCGGTCGGAGACCTCGTCGAAGATCTCGGAGTTGCGGGACTCGCGGCGGTACGCCTGGACCGCGCGGATGCCGGTCATCGTCTCGACGAACTGCACGATGACCAGGGCGGACAGCTCGCGGACGCGTCGGTAGACCACGGCCGAGCGGCGCGCGAACCAGCGCACGAGCAGCAGCATCGGCGGGAAGCACAGCAGGCAGACCAGACCGAGCTTCAGGTCGAGGCTGATCATCAGCACCGCGACCCCGACCATGGTCAGCACGGCGGACACGAGGCCGTCGAACCCACCGGCGAGCAGCTCGGTGATCGCGTCGATGTCACTGGTCAGCCGCGACGTCACGCGACCGGAGGTGTAGCGGTCGTGGAAGGCGACGTCCAGGCGCTGGAAGTGGATGAAGACGCGGCGCCGCAGCTCGAGCAGGACGTCCTGGCCGATCCGGCCCGAGACCCGCAGGAAGGCGACGCGTCCCAACGACTGCAGGACGACGGCGACGAGCATCGCCGCGACGATCTCCAGCAGCGGGCGGGCGCTGCCGCCGGCCACGATCGGCGGGAGGCCGACGTCGATCCCGCGCGCGACGAGCAGCGGGATCGAGAGGCGGGCGGCGTTCTCGACGAGGACGATGCCGATCATCGCGGCGATCCAGCCGCGGTAGGGGCGCAGCAGCGACCAGAGCAGACGCCGGCTCCGACCGCGCAGGAAGCGGCTGCCGGTCGCGTCCACGGGTCCGGCGTCGAGCGCGACCCCGCGCCACCGCTCGTGCTCGTCGAGGGGCAGGACCGCCGTCCGGTCGTCGCCGTGCGCCGGGCGGCTCGGCTCCACGGACGTGCTCACGAGGCGACCTCCAGCAGGGCGGCGCTGTCGTCGTACTCGGCCGAGAGCAGCGCGCGGTACGCCGGCACGGTCGCCAGCAGCTCGGTGTGGGTGCCGACGTGGGTGATCGTCCCGTCCTGCAGGAGCGCGACCCGGTCGGCCAGCAGCACGGTCGAGGCCCGGTGGGCGACGACGATCCCGGTGACGCCGACGAGCACCCGCTGCAGGGCCTCCTCGACCAGCGCCTCGGTGTGGATGTCGAGCGCGGAGAGGGTGTCGTCGAGCACCAGGACGGCAGGGTCGGCCAGCACGGCGCGGGCGAGCGCGAGTCGCTGCCGCTGGCCGCCGGAGAGGCTCATGCCCTGCTCGCCGATCCGGGTGTCGAGACCGAAGGGCAGCTCGTGGACGAACTGCGCCTGGGCGACCTCCACCGCCTCGGCGATGTCGGCGTCGCTGGCGTCGGGCCGGCCGAGCGCGATGTTCTCCCGCGCCGACATCGAGAACAGCACCGGGTCCTCGAACGCCGTCGCCACGACCTGGCGGAGCCGGTCCAGGCGCAGGTCGCGCACGTCGACCCCGTCGAGCGTGATCCGCCCGCCCGTGACGTCCCAGAGCCGGGCGACCAGCGTGGTGAGAATCGTCTTGCCCGAACCCGTCGCCCCGACCAGGGCCACGGTCTCGCCGGGCGCCAGGTGCAGGTCCAGGTCGTGCAGCACGTCGGTGTCGGCGTCGGGGAAGCGGAACGACACCCGCTCGAAGGCGAGCTCGCCGCGGACGACGGGGAGGTCGACGGAGCCGTCGCGGATCGTGTTCTCGGCGTCGAAGATCTCGGCGATCCGGTCGGCCGCGGTCATGGAGTCCTGCGTCATCGACAGCAGGAAGCCGAGCGAGGTCACCGGCCAGACCAGCGACATCATCAGCGTGGTGAAGGCGACGAGCGTGCCGAGCGTGACGCGCTCCTGCGCCACGGCGACCGCGCCGAGGCCCAGGACGACGATCAGGGTGACGTTCGGGATGACGCCGAGAAAGGTCCAGAACGACGACTGCACCCGGACCCGCGCGATCGCGGTGTCGTGCAGCCGCACGCTGCGGCGGTCGAAGCCGGTGAAGACGTGGTCGGCGCGGCCGAAGGACTTGATCACGCGGTGCGCGTGGGCCATCTCCTCCACCCCGGAGGCGACGTCGCCGGTCTGGTCCTGCACGGCTCGCGAGAGCCGCGTGTAGACCTTCTGGGTCCGCAGCGAGACCCAGGTGACCGGCACCGTCGAGGCCACGACGACCAGCCCGAGCGGCCAGTAGAGGTGCACGAGGATCAGCACGACCACGAGGATCTGCAGGACGTTCACGCCGAGGAAGACCAGGCCGAAGCCCAGGAAACGACGGATGGTCGAGAGGTCGGACGTGATCCGGGACAGCAGCTGGCCGGACTCCCAGCGCGAGTGGAAGGCGAGCGGCAGGCGCTGCAGCTTGGCGTAGAGCTGCACCCGGATGTCGGTCTCCGCGCCGAGCGTGGCCTTGGAGACGATCCAGCGACGTACGAACATCAGCAGCGCCTCGAGCACGCCGACCGCGATGGCCGCGGCGCCCAGCGCGTACAGGCCCGGCCGGTCCGACCGCGCGATCGGGCCGTCGACGACCTGCCGGGTGAGCAGCGGCACGAGGATGCTGACGCCGATGCCGGCCACGGAGACCACGACCATGACGACGAAGCGCCAGCGGTAGGGCACGAGGTACGACCGGAACCGGAAGATCGATGCGGCCGCTCCTCCGCGCAGCTGCCCGTCGCGGCCGCGCGCCGTCGGGCGCAGCGTGACCGTGGTGGGTTCCGGGGCAGGTGAGGACAGGGCTGTGCCTTCGTTCGTCGAGATGCTTAGTTCGATTGTGCAACCTCTCCAACCGGCGTCAACACCGGATTAGTCCTGCCGCCCTGAGATCCTGTGGCCGTGACCGCGCTGCTCGTCGTGCTCCTGGCCGCCTTCGTCGTCATCGCCGGCGCCAGCGTCCTCGGGCCGCGGGTGGGCGTCGCGGCCCCGCTCGTGCTGGTCGTGGTGGGCGTTGCCGCGAGCTTCGTCCCGGCACTGGGGAGCGCCCGCGTCGAGCCGGAGTGGATCCTCGAGGGCGTCCTGCCCCCGCTGCTCTACGCGGCCGCGGTGTCGATGCCGGCGATGAACTTCCGCCGCGAGTTCGGCGCCATCAGCGGCCTGTCCGTGCTCCTGGTCGTCGTCAGCGCGCTCGTGCTCGGCGCGTTCTTCGCCGCCGTCGTCCCCGGCCTCGGCTTCGCCTGGGGCGTCGCGCTCGGCGCCGTCGTCAGCCCGACCGACGCGGTGGCGACGTCGATCATCAAGCGGACACCGGTGTCGCGCCGGGTCGTGGCCATGCTCGACGGCGAGAGCCTGCTGAACGACGCGACCGCCCTCGTCCTGCTGCGGACCGCGGTCGTCGCGGTGACCGCCGGCTTCTCGGTGGGTGGCGCGATCGGGTCGTTCGCGATCTCGGTGCTGGTCGCCGTCGTCGTCGGCTGGGCGGTCGGCGGGCTGAACCTGGTCGTCCGCCGCCGGGTCGCCGACCCGACCGTGAACACCGTGATCTCCTTCGCCGTCCCGTTCGCGGCCTCGGTGCCGGCCGGCCTCCTGCACGGCTCCGGGCTCGTCGCGGCCGTCGTGGCCGGTCTGGTGACGGGGATCTTCGCGCCGCGGCACCTCTCGCCGCAGGCGCGGCTGTCGGACAACCAGAACTGGGGCACGGTCGCGCTCGTCCTGGAGGGCGTCGTCTTCCTCACGATGGGCCTGCAGCTGAAGGGGATCGTCACCGACGTCGAGCGCGACCACGCCGGGCTGGGGGCGGCCGTCCTCGTCGCCGTCGGAGCCCTGGTGCTGGTGCTGCTCGTCCGGGCGGCGTACGTCGTGCCGCTGCTGGCCTTCCTCAGCCGCTGGTCGCACCACGGCGAGCAGCTGCAGGGCCGGCTCCAGGACCTCCAGGCCGGGATGGGGACGCCCGAGGGCAAGCGGAAGGGCTTCGACGAGATCAACCGACGCCCACGAGGTCGTCAGCCCTCGGAGCAGGCCCTCGAACGCTTCGCCATCCGCGTCCGGCGGGTGCTCGCCGACATCGAGTACTTCAAGCGCCAGCCGTTGGGCTGGCGCGAGGGCCTCACGGTCGTCTGGGCCGGGATGCGCGGGGCTGTCACCGTGGCCGCGGCGCAGACGCTGCCGGACACCACGCCGCAGCGCCCCGTCCTCGTCCTCGTCGCCTTCGTGGTGGCCGGGCTGTCGCTCGTCCTGCAGGGCGCCACGATCGGCCCACTGCTCAGCCGGTTGCGCACCGACCAGGACCCGGCCGAGGAAGAACGTCAACGGGCCGAGGAGCGCGACCAGGTCGTCGAGCTGATGCGGACCAGCGGATCGGGGGTGCCCGAGCCGCCGCACCCCGATGGCGAGCCGACGGGCGCGACCTTCGAGAGCGCCAAGACGCACCGCCTGGCCGTCATCGCGGCCCAGCGTGCGGCCCTGCTGGACGCCCGCGACGACGGCACCTTCGACGCCGAGCTCCTCGAGAAGGCCCTGGCGAACCTCGACGCCGCCCAGATCGCCCTGGAGATGCGCAGCAGCCTCGCGGTCTGAGCACGGGACCCGTACGGCCACTGGGCTGGTCCGCGCTGCTTCTGTCATCGACAAGTCGTGCGTCCTACCTCGACGGGCCTGGCGCCCCTCTCCGCGAATCCGCCCCCCGCTCACCGGGCATTCTCTCGGGCGGGTCGTACGAGAATCACACTCAGCCTGGCCTTGAACACGGCGCACCGGGCGTGCTCGTTCTCGTAGGAGGGACGGCTTGCGGCACTGTCCTTGCGCCGTTGACAGCCGACGCCAACGCGCCACCCGTGACCCTTGCTGTGCAAGCCTTTAATTGGTACCTTGTTCTGCATGGCAGTGGTGGAGCGCAGCAGTCTCGTCCTGCGAGGCGTGCTTGATGTCTGCCTGCTGGCCGTGCTCGAGGACCGGGCCGTGTACGGCTACGAGCTGAGCCAGCGACTCGGGGATCTCGGCCTGCCGGTGGCGCCGGGCTCGGTGTACCCCCTGCTGGCACGCCTCGAACGCCAAGGCGTAGTCGACACCGAAACCCGGCCGTCTGAACGAGGTCCGGCGCGCAAGTACTACGCGCTCACTGCACAAGGACGACGAGTACTCAGCGACGGCAGGGCCGAGTGGGCTTCCATCACCTCCGCGGTCGGCGCCGTACTCAACCCCCAGGCGACACCGCTTCGCCCACATCCACTGCCGACGTAGCTACCTGAGGACAGGAGAACCTTCATGGCCGTGCTGCAGGCGCCTAAGGGCGTCGTCGACGACAAGACACCCCAGCTGATCCTTCGACGCGCGCGTCGGACCTGGAAAAGGGCCGGCGTGCGCACCAGCGACCGCCAACGCCTCACCAAGGAACTCCATGGTGAGCTCGCTGCCGCCGCTGACACCGGCCAACCACCCTCGAGCGTCTTGGGCCCGAATGCCGAGAGACGCTGCTGCAGTGGGCGCACGAGCAGGGAGTCTCGGGACAGGCCCAACGGATCGGCCTGCTGGCACCGCTCACCATGCTGGGCGTCCTCTTCGGCTCGCTCGTCCTGGTGACCGACCAGGTGGTCGAGAGACTCGTACCGGGTGCGCCGTTCATCACCCACGGCGCGATCTGGCTCGCGGTGCTCATCAGCTCGATCGTGGTGTCCTGGCTCCTCGCCCCACTGTGCTGCTGGGCCGCGCTGCAGCGCGGCGGCGATCCGAAAGCGGCCTCGACCGCGCGGTGGCTGTTCATGCTGCTTCCCCCGGCTGCGTTGTGCGCTCTCGCGCTGGACGTCATGATCGCGGCAATCACGGCGACCGAGGGCCCCTTCATCTCGATCATGGCCGTCTTTACTGCTGCCAGCTTCGCCGGCGCAGCCGTCGCGGCGCGCCACCTGGCCACGCGCTACAGCCGCCAGCCCGACCAGCACCGCAGCCAGGGACCGTCCCCTGCCTAGTTCGACACGGAAGTCCGTCCAGGTGCCCGTCCTGTAACGACCGCAGCAGGGTCGGCGCGCGTGCTCCGCTCGACGGTCGGCTTGTGCGAGCTCCGCTCGACGGTCGGCTTGTGGCAAGGGGCGTACGGATAGGGGAACGGACGGTTGGACCAGCCCGGTCGTGCCGGTCATGCGAGGCTGCCCGGCATGTTCACCGAACAGGAGCGCGAGGCGCTGCGGACCGAGCTGACCCGGTTCGCCCGGGACGATGCTCGGGTCGTGGCGGCCGCGTCTTTGGGATCGGCAGCGCGTGGAGAGCTGGACCAATGGTCCGATGTCGACCTTGCGTTGCGCCTTGCTCCCGGGGTCGAGGCGGTCGAGGTAGTCGAGACGTGGACTGAACGAGTGGCGCACTCGGAACCCGTCGTAGATCATCTCGATATCCGCGCCTCTGGTGCCCTGTACCGGGTCTTGCTCCTCGCTTCGTCGCTGCAGGTCGATCTGTCGTTTTGGCCGCATGACCAGCCGCTCGCCGGTGGAGCCCCTGTCGCTGTGCTCTTCGGAGAGTTCCCGCTCGATCCCGTCGTCGCCGGGGCGGGCGAGCTCGATCGGTCGCACTTGGCTGTCCGGATGGGGTGGTTGTACGCGTTGCACCTACGCTCGGCCCTCGGGCGAGGTCGGTGGTGGCAGGCGTTGTGGATGCTGCAGTCGGTCCGCGACGTCGTCGTCAGGCTGTACTGCCAGCGTCTGGATCTCCCGCAGGCTGAGGGGCGCGGGGTCGACCGATTACCGGCCAAGCTGCTCGACGGGCTGGTGCGCACGCATCCAAGCAGGGTCGAGTCCGAGCCGCTGTCGGCGTGCTTCGGGGTCGTGGCGCGTCTGCTGCTCGAGGAGGCTGAGCGCCACGGGGTTCAGGTGTCGGCCGACCTCGCCGGCGTCGTCATCGAGCTGGCCCGTCCCAAGCCGGAGCCGACGTCGTGACGGCGTCGCCTGGGCCCGATCTCACGCGTCTTCGCCAAGAGCTCGTGGCGTGGTTCGTCTGCGTGCGTCCGGACGGGTCGCCGCACGTGACTCCGGTGTGGTTCGTCTTCGCCGAAGGCACCTGGTGGGTCGCGACGGCGCGCCGCAACGTCAAGGTCCGCAACATCCAGCTCGAGGACCAGGTCTCGCTGGCCCTGCCCGATCCGGATCGTCCGGTAGTCGCGCAAGGTCGGGCTCGCATCCACTGGTCGGAGTTCCCTGTTGCGGTCTCGCAGGCCTTCGCTGCCAAGTACGACGATTGGGACATCGCCTCGGAGGAGCCTGACGGGCCACGGGTGCTCATCGAGGTCGAGACCAGCCGGTGGCTCTTCGCCGTCTAGTGCCGGCGGTTCACGCTAGACGGTCCCCTTCCGGCTGGGGCTGGCCGCCGCGAGCGCCCGACCCCAAGCACCGTCTTGTAGACGTCGGTGCAAGATCAGGACATGCCCGCCGACTCAACTCTGTACGACGCTGCGATCGCGTTGATCGAGCGCCGACTCGGGTCGTCCTCATGGAAAACTGCTGCGGCCATTCAACTCGACGACGGCTCGATCCTCACAGGCATCGGTCTCGACAACATCAGTGCCGCGGCAGGTCTATGCGCCGAGGTCGGCCCTCTTGCGCAGGCGTACACCAAGGACCAGCGCGTGATGGCTTCCATCTGTGTCAATCGCAGCACCGACCGCGAGCAGGACCTGGTGCTCGCCCCCTGCGGCGTCTGCCAGGAGCGCCTAGCGCTCTGGGGGCCCGACGTCGAAGTCGGCGTTGCCGACGACACCAGTCCGACAAGATGGTCCAGCGTCCGCCTCGCCGAACTGATGCCCTACTACTGGGCCACGACGTTCTCCAAAGACCACCACTGGCCCACGTCAGCTGAACACGCTGACTAGGGCAACGGGCTAGGAAGAACTCTTCGGAATGCGCGGGTTCTGCCAGGACGGTTGGCTTGCGTGCGTCCCGTAAGACGGTCCTCTTACGGGACGCAAAGCCGGCCGAGCTCAATTCGAACACCGGGCGGTCAGGCGAGTCCTGCAGAACTGACCTGGTGACGAGTAGCGCGGCATGACGACGCGACGCGATCCCCATGTCTCGTCGCCAGGACCGACAAGCCCTCAGCCGTACGTGTCGCGCGGCCCGCGGCCGTCGCGGACCGAGCGCTGGCCGTGCTTCCACGAGGGGGCGTCCGGCCCGAGCACCCTGATGAACCCCACCGTGTCGGCCCCCAGCTGCTCGTTGAGCATGGCCACGAGCTGCGGGGCCATGTGCCGCAGCTGGGTGGCCCAGGCGGTGGAGTCCGTCCGCACCGTGAGCTCGGCGTCGGCGTAGCGCTCGGGGCGCGAGTGCTGCGCCACCGACGGACCGACGAGCAGGGCCCAGCGGGCGAGCAGGGTCCGGACGTTGACGTCGGCCGCCCAGCCCTTGGCGTCGACCAGGCGGTGCACGGCGCGCGAGAGCGGCTGCGGGTCACGGTCGTCGGGGTGCGCGCCCGAGGAGACGGGGTCGACCCGTCGCCGGCCGGCCGACGGCGGGGGACGCCGGCGTCGGGCGCGGGCGCCGAGCGCCCGTGCGGTCTCCCGGGCCAGGCTCAGCCCGGTGGCCTCGTGCGGCTCGGCCACGGGGTCCTCATCGCCCGGCGAAGGCTCGTCCGGGGCGGGACGCGGGTCCTCCGGCTCAGTCATCCGGAGTCACCTTCCCGTCCGCGACGCGGAACCGCCGCCCCGACAGCACCGCGGGCACGTCGGCGCCCACGGCCGCGGTGACCAGGACCTGCTCGGCGCCGCCGACGAAGGCCGCGAGCCGTTCGCGGCGCGTCGCGTCCAGCTCGGCGAACACGTCGTCGAGGACCAGCACCGGCTCGACGCCGTCGGCGCGCAGCAGGGCCAGGCTCCCCAGGCGAAGCGCCAGCGCGAACGACCAGGACTCCCCGTGGCTGGCGTAGCCGCGCGCGGGCAGGACGCCCAGGGACAGGGCCACGTCGTCGCGGTGCGGGCCGACGAGGGAGACCCCACGGGCGATCTCGTCGCCGCGGCGGGCCAGCATGGCCGCGGTCAGGGCGTCCGCGATCGCCTCCCGCCCGGCGCCGGGTTCGAACGTGACCGCCGTGGTGTACGCGGCCGCCGCGTCGCTGTTGGTCGGGGCGATGTCGGCGTACGCCTTGGCCAGGTGCGGCTGCAGGTCGCCGAGGGTGATCAGCCGGGCCTCGACGAGCTCGGCCCCGGCAGCGGCGAGGTGGGCGTCCCAGACGTCGAGGGTGGCGGCGGCGTCCGCCCCGGGCGGTCCGCCACGGCTACGTCCGCTCAGCGACTTCAGCAGCGTGCTGCGCTGGCGCAGCACGCGGTCGTAGTCGGCGCGGACGCCGGCCATCCGCGGCCAGCGGGAGACCACGAGGTCGTCGAGGAAGCGGCGGCGTTCCGACGGGTCACCCTTCACCACGGCGAGGTCCTCCGGCGAGAACACCACCGTCCGCAGCACGCCGACGATCTCGCGGGCCCGCTTCACCGGCGAGCGGTTGAGCCGCGCGCGGTTGGCCTTGCCGCGCGTGATCTCGACCTCGAGCTGGAGCTGGCGCGGGTCGTCGAGGCCGGCCTGCACCCGGGCCCGCGCGACGGCCCGCTCGGCGCCGGCGCGGACGAGCGGCACGTCGGAGGAGACCCGGTGCGAGCCGAGCGTCGAGAGGTACTCGACGGCCTCCACCAGATTGGTCTTGCCCTGCCCGTTGGCGCCGACGAAGACGACGACCCCCGCGCCGAGGGCGACGTCCACCGCCTCGTACGACCGGAAGTCGACCAGCTGGAGGTGGTCGACGAACACGCCCCTATTAAACGGCGCGCACGCGGCGCCCCCGACCATCCGACGGCGGCCGCCGCACCGAGGGACGGCGCACCGCCTACCTGACCTCCGACCCGTGATCTTCACGACGGTCTACGTGAGCAGCGTCGTGCGGCCCTGGTCGCCCGCGGACCTCGTCGCCCTGCTGCGGCAGTCGCGGGCCGCCAACACCGCGGCTGGCGTGACCGGGCTCCTGCTGCACCGCGACGGCACCTTCCGGCAGGTGCTCGAGGGAGCCGAGGACGTGGCCGTCTGCAGCCCCGACGTGAAGCAGCAGCCCGGGCTTCCAGCATGGCTTCCGCGACCTCGTCGCCGACCCGGTCGACCTGCCCGGGAACGCCGGCGTCCTCGACGCCCCGACCTCCGCCGCCGCCGCCTGGCCGCCGCCGACTTCCTCTCCGGCATCACGCCCACCCCCCGACAAGACACCGCAGGCCGATCGTGGCGCCTGCACCGATCAGCACCGGGCCAAGATTGCTGACCACGGCCGGCGGGTGAGTGTCAGGCGGACGTACGGACCACGGCCCCGAGCGTGGACGCCCTAGGCCGTCTTGGACTGACCTGCGTTCTTGCCACCCGCCTGGTCGGCCTTCTCCCCACCGGCTTCGAGCGAGTCACCCGCCGGCAGCTCGTTGTGCCCGCCGAACTGCTGGCGCATGGCGGACAGCACCTGGTTGGCGAAGTGGTCCTCGCCGCGGGAGGCGAACCGTTCGAACAGCGACGACGCCAGCACCGGTGCCGGGACCCCGAGGTCGATCGCAGCCTTGACCGTCCAGCGACCCTCACCGGAGTCCGAGACCCGACCCGCGAGGCCGTCGAGCGCCGGGTTCGCCTCGAGGGCGGCCGCGGTGAGGTCGAGGAGCCAGGAGGCGATGACCGAGCCGCGCCGCCACACCTCGGCCACCTTCGCGGTGTCGATGTCGAACTGGTAGTACTCCGGCTCCTCCATCGGCGCGACCTCGGCGGAGTGCGCCGCCGACTTCGTGCCGGCGTCGGCGTTGTGCAGGATGTTGAGGCCCTCGGCGAAGGCGGCCATGATCCCGTACTCGATGCCGTTGTGCACCATCTTCACGAAGTGGCCGGCACCGCTCGGCCCGCAGTGCAGGTAGCCCTGCTCCTCCTCGGACAGATCGCCCTTGCGCCCCGGGGTCCGCTCGATGTCACCGGGCCCCGGTGCGATGGTCTTCAGGATCGGGTCGATCGTGCCGACCGCGTAGTCGTCGCCGCCGATCATCAGGCAGTAGCCGCGCTCGAGACCGAAGACGCCGCCGCTCGTGCCGATGTCGACGTAGTGGATGCCCTTCTCCTTGAGCGCCTTGGCCCGACGGACGTCGTCTCGGTAGTTGGAGTTGCCACCGTCGATGATGATGTCGCCGTCGTCGAGCAGACCGCCGAGCTCCTCGACCGTCCGCCCGGTGATCCCGGCCGGGATCATCACCCACGCCACCCTGGGCGTGCTCAGCTTGGAGACGAAGTCCTCCATGGAGCTCGCCCCGGTGGCGCCCTCCTTCTCCAGCCCGGTCACCGAGTCCGGGTTGACGTCGTAGACCACGCACTCGTGGCCGTCCCGCATCAGTCGACGCACGATGTTCGCGCCCATCCGGCCCAGGCCGACCATTCCCAGCTGCATGACAAAACCCCTATCGCCGACGACGTCGGCTCAACCTAGCGGGCGCCTGCTGCTGCCCGCGCCTGCGGGTCCTCGCAGGAGGCTCCGAGCTAGCTGGGCAGCCTCATCAGCATGATCACGTGGCGGTAGTCCGTCAGCGCCTCGCCGTCGAGGGCGGGCACGCCGGTCAGCTGGCACGGCTTGCTCGGGGCGGTGAAGGCGAAGTTCACGTACGGGGTGTCGAAGGCGCCGAGGGCGTCGAGGAGGTAGTTCGGGTTGAAGCCGGCGGCCGTGACCGCGAGCTCGCCGCCCTCCGGCTGGTCGACGACCGCCTCGATGGCCTCGGAGGCCTGGGCCTGGTCGCCCGTGGCGGCCTCGAGGGTGATCGAGCCCTCGGCGATGAGCATCCGCAGCGAGGTGTTGCGCTCGGCGACGAGCGCGACGCGCTTGGCCGCGGAGATGCACTCGGCGGTGCTGACCCGGACGTTGAGGACGGCCGCGGTGTTCATGATGTGGCGGACCTTCGGGAACTCCCCGTCAAGCAGCCGGGTGGTCGTCTGCCGCTCCCCCGCCGCGCCGTGGCCCTCGAAGCCGATGATCCCGTCGCCCGCACCGGCGCTGGCCAGGCTGAGCGTGACCTCCTCGCCGGCGGTCATCGAGCGCGAGGTGTCGTTGAGCACCTTGGCCGGGACGAGGGCGGTGGCGGAGGCCTGCGGCGAGCCCGGGTTCCAGGTGAGCTCCTTGAGCGCCATCCGGTAGCGGTCGGTCGCCAGCAGCGAGATGGTGTCGCCCTCGATCTCGACGCGGACGCCGGTGAAGACCGGCAGCAGCTCGTCGCGGCCGGCGGCGACGACGACCTGGGAGACCGCCTGGGCGAACACGGTGCTCGGGACGGTGCCGCTCGACTCCGGCATCGACGGCAGCGCGGGGTAGTCCGCGACCGGCAGGGTCTGCAGCGTGAACCGCGCGCTCCCGCAGACCAGCTCCATGCGGGAGTCGTCGCTGCTGATGTCGACCGGCTTGGCCGGGAGGCTCTTCGAGATGTCGGCGAGCAGCCGGCCGGAGATCAGGGCCTGGCCCTCGTCGGCGACGGAGGCCTTGACGTTGATCTGGGCCGAGGTCTCGTAGTCGAAGCTCGAGAACGTCACCCCGTCGGCGTCGGCACGGACGAGCAGGCCGGCGAGGATCGGGACGCTCGGGCGTACGGGCAGGCTGCGGGCCGCCCACTGCACGGCCTCGGCCAGCACGTCGCGCTCGAGCCTGATCTTCACGCGTCCTCCTCGACAGACGGTGCCGACAACGGCACGACCGCACGGATCATAGCGGCGCCGCGACGGAGGGCCCCCCGACGCCGTTCGGGCCTGGACCCCGGGCCGGGCTCAGGCGCGTTCGTCAGGACGTAGCTCGCGCAGGTCCGCCGCGGCGGCCAGCACCTCCTCCTGGAGGGGGGCGAGCGAGGCCAGCCCGGGCGGCGGGGCTCCGGTGAAGACGGGTCGCACCTCGAAGACCAGGTCCAGCACGCCCTCGCGGGTCGGGGTCCCCTTGCGCATGACCATCGCGTCGCCGGCCAGCCGGGAGTACTCGTTGATCCGGCCGCGCCAGCCGGGGTTGTCGGCGTCGGCGACCTCGCGCATCGCCCGGGACAGCGTGTCCAGGCCGTTCTCGAGGCGCAGCAGCTGTGGCCGTCGGGCGTCGACGTCGAGCGCGATCACCGTCTCCTCGCCGTCGTCGTCGCTGTGGCGCCGGAACAGCTTGTCGATCAGACCCACGGGGTCTCCGCTCGTCGAGGTGGATGGTCGGGGAGGTCCGAGGTGGACCACGGACGCCTGCTGTGCACAGCAGGCGGGATCCCTGACTCAGACCATCTTTTCGTATCTCTCTCTTCGTCGTCGTCGTAGGTGCTGTGGAACCTGTGGACAAAGCCTCGTCTGCGCTGGCCAGCACGGCGACGGGGCTGCGGAGCGCGGTGTGGAGCACCCGGAATGACACGGGAAGGATTTGCGGACAGGCTGCGCGGCGGCGAGAACCACCCACGCGGCGTCCCCGGCCGCCCGGCTGCGGTCCCGAGGTTGTCCACACCCTTGTCCCCAAGGTGTGGAGGTGCCGTCACCGGATCGTGACGCTGCAGCTGTAACGCTTCTCGATCGACGTCTTGGAGCACCCCGGCCGGACGCCGCAGCGTCACCCGGCGTTCAGCCGGAGGTCACCCGGCCGACGGGTCGTGCGGTCGAGACTGGTCCCGACGCAGCCGTACGGCGTCCGCGCGCCATGCTGCAGGCAGGCGCGCCCGCCGCGCCCGGCCGCGGCAGCCGACCAGGGAGGAAGCAGAGTGACGATCATCCGCGAGGGGTTCCGGGAGTACCTGGACGACCTGATCTCGGCAGGTTTCGGCGTGCGGCACGACGAGCACGGCTCCGACCCGGACCTGATCGGCCCCGACGGCGACCCGATCGAGAGCTGGCGCGAGGACTTCCCCTACGCCGAGCGGATGGAGCGCGACGCGTACGAGGAGCAGAAGTACGCCCTCCAGATCGAGCTGCTGAAGTTCCAGAACTGGATCGCCGAGACCGGTCAGAAGCACGTGATCCTCTTCGAGGGCCGCGACGCCGCCGGCAAGGGCGGGACGATCAAGCGGTTCATGGAGCACCTGAACCCGCGTTCCGCGCGCGTCGTCGCCCTCACCAGGCCCACCACGACCGAGCTCGGCCAGTGGTACTTCCAGCGCTACGTGACCCACCTGCCCACCGCCGGCGAGATCGTCCTGTTCGACCGGTCCTGGTACAACCGCGGCGGCGTCGAGCGCGTCATGGGCTTCTGCTCGCCGCACGAGTACGAGCTGTTCCTGCGCCACGCGCCGCTGTTCGAGGAGATGCTCGTCGAGAGCGGCGTCCACCTGACGAAGCTCTGGTTCTCGGTGACGCGCCAAGAGCAGCGGACCCGGTTCGCGATCCGCCAGATCGACCCCGTACGCCGTTGGAAGCTCTCCCCCATGGACATCGAGTCCCTGGACCGCTGGGAGGCCTACACGGAGGCCAAGGAGGCCATGCTGGCCGCCACGGACACCGACGACGCCCCCTGGACGACGATCAAGAGCAACGACAAGAAGGCCGCCCGCATCAACGCGATGCGCTTCTTCCTCGACCAGTTCGACTACGCCGACCGCGACCCGTCCGTGGTGTACCCCGCCGACCCGCTCCTGGTCCGTCGTGGTCGTGAGGCGATCGGCGACTAGGCCTGGGCTTTCTGTCGCGGCCGTTCGGGTCGCGTTCTGCGCCGGTCGGATCCGGGACACGGCGCCTCGCAACCATCCGCACGGGCGCGTGATCTTCGCTCCGCTTGCGTGACCGGTCGCGCCCGTGCTCCCGCCAGACCCATCCACGCTCGGCGCCGTCCCCCGGACTCCTCCCTTCGGAGTCACGTCCCCGGTGGCCGCGCCGAGCCCCCTCGTCGCCGACGTTCACGAGCGGCGGTCCAGGTGGGCCGGCCGCCTCCCCCGGCCGCCGCGACGCCGTGTTCGCGCTGGTGAGAGCCCTCGTGTCTGTACGGGCGGCCCCGCTGGAGGTGTCGCCAAGCACTGACCCGGCCAGGCACCCCCCACGGGTGCCTCCACCGAGCGCGGGAGGAGCGCGCGGAAGTGGGACCCGAAGGAGTGGTCTCGGAGGACGGCGCTGAGCGTGGACGGGTCTGGCGGGAGCACGGGCGCGACCGCGAACCGGCACCGCGCGAGAACCACGCGCCCGTGCGGATGGTTGCGAAGCGCCGTCGTCCGAGATCCGACGGCGACCGAAGAGACCGGAAGGAGCAGCAGCGACCTAACGCTGCGAGGCCTGTTGCTTGATGCGGTTCGTCAGCTCGGTCACCTGGTTGAAGGTGCTGCGCTTCTCGCCCATCTGGTTGTTGATCTTCTTGTTGGCGTGCATGACGGTCGTGTGGTCGCGACCGCCGAACTGCTGGCCGATCTTGGGCAGCGACAGGTCGGTGAGCTCGCGGCAGAGGTACATGGCGATCTGGCGGGCGTTCACGAGCTGCTGGGTGCGACTGCCGCCGCAGAGGTCGTCGATGGAGATGTCGAAGTAGGACGCCGTCTGGGCCATGATCATGCTGCTGGTGATCTGGGCGTCCCCGCCCTCGGGGATCAGGTCCTTGAGGACGATCTCGGCGAGGGACAGGTCGACCTGCTGCCGGTTCAGGCTGGCGAAGGCGGTGACGCGGATCAGGGCGCCCTCGAGCTCGCGGATGTTGGTCTGGATCCGGGTGGCGATGAACTCCAGCACGTCGGGGCCGGCGACGAGGCGCTCCTGGGCGGCCTTCTTGCGCAGGATGGCGATCCGGGTCTCGAGGTCGGGCGCCTGCACGTCGGTGATCAGGCCCCAGCCGAACCGGCTGCGCAGCCGGGGCTCGAGGTTCTCGAGGAGCTTCGGCGGCCGGTCGGAGGTCATCACGATCTGCTTCTCGGCGTTGTGCAGCGTGTTGAAGGTGTGGAAGAACTCCTCCTGCGTCTGCTCCTTGCCCTCCAGGAACTGGATGTCGTCGATCAGCAGCACGTCCACGTCGCGGTAGCGCTGCCGGAACTCGGCGCCCTTGTTCTGGCTGATCGCGTTGATGAAGTCGTTGGTCAGCTCCTCGGTCGAGACGTAACGGACCCGCGTGGTCTCGAAGTAGCTGCGGACGTAGTGCCCGAGCGCGTGCAGCAGGTGGGTCTTGCCCAGCCCGGAGTCGCCGTAGATCGTGAGCGGGTTGTACGACTTGCCCGGGTTCTCGGCGACGGCGATGGCGGCGGCGTGGGCGAAGCGGTTCGAGGCGCCGATGACGAAGGTCTCGAAGGTGTACTTCGGGTTCAGCCGGGCGCCGGTGTCGCGGCGCGGCCGGGAGGGCCCCGCGGTCGCGGTCGTCGAGGCGGAACCGGTGTGGTCGGGGCGCTGACCCTCGGCCGGGCGTGCAGGGGCGACCGGAGCGCCGGGGCCGTCCGCAGATGCCGGCAGGTCCGACCCGGCCTCGGGAGCCGGACCGTCGGCCGCCACCCCCGCGTACGGGTAGGCGTGCGCGTCGACGAGGCGGCCCTGGGTGTCCGGGCCGGCGGGCTGGCCGTCGGCGGGGCGGCCGCGGTTGGTGTCGAGGATCTCGCGCTCCCCCGGTGGCCGGCGCTCGCGGGAGGCCTCCTGGTCGAGCTCGATCGACGACGGCGAGGGGTTCAGGCCGTCGTCGACGGTGACCATGATCTTCATCGGCCGTCCGTAGCGCCCGCTCAGCGTGCCCTCGACCTGGTGCCGGAAGCGGACCTCGAGGAGGTTCCGGGCGAAGTTGCTCGGTACGGCGATGATCATCACGTCGTCGTGCACGCTCAGCGGCTTGGCGTTGTCCAGCCAGCGGCGCAGCTCGGGCGATGCCTGCAGCACCACCTCGTCGAACGCAGACACCGATGTCAAGGTCTTGCTGTCGACGACGTCGCTCACCCGGTCTCCGTAGTCATCCATCGATGTCCCCGAGGGCGGACGACGCCCCTGCCGGGGGTCGGCGCCACCCGACGGACGTTAGTCCTCGTGTCGGTCGGTCTCTCTCGCTCCACAGTGTTGTCCACACCCTGTGCACGCGCACGCACCCGTCTCCCGGGGGAACCGGGAAGCCAGGTGGGACGTGCCGTGGAGCGACCCCCGAAGCTCTGTGGCACGACGTGTGGTGAAGCGAGGCGCGACGCTAGCAACCGGGAAGTGCGTGGTGCAACCCCGGCGGGCGATCGATCTGCTCGGCCCCGGCGTGTCGGCTGGACACGAGGGACGACGGGTCTTCCGCACGGGTTTGACGCGTTTGGGAGCCCCCCGTACCGTTGGGAAGTCGCTGTGAGCAGCGGCACCTCCGTCTGTGCCCCGTGCGCCTCGCGCCGGACGCCCAGGACGGTTGACCGATCTCGAGAACGACACCTGGGGAGCACTCCCGTGAGCAAGCGCACCTTCCAGCCGAGCAACCGGCGTCGCAGCCGCACCCACGGCTTTCGGCTGCGGATGCGGACTCGCGCCGGTCGCGCGATCCTGTCCGCCCGCCGCGGCAAGGGTCGCGCCAAGCTCTCCGCCTGACACCGCCGCCGAAGTCCTGGTGCTCCCGCGTACGGCGCGTCTCCACGAGCCGGTCGACTTCCGCCGCGTGACCCGTTCCGGGGTCCGTGCGGGGCGACCGACGCTGGTCGTGCACGCCACGACGGGAGCCGGGTCCGGGAGCCGGGTCGGCTTCGTCGTCAGCAAGGCCGTCGGGGGGGCCGTGGTGCGCAACCGCGTGAGGCGTCGGCTGCGGCACCTCTGCGCCTCCGAGCTCTCGACCACCTCCGGACCGCGCGACGTGGTCGTCCGGGCGTTGCCCGCCGCGGCGAGCGCCCCGGACCGGGTGGCCACCGACCTCGCGTCGGCCTGGGGCCAGGCGATGCGTCGGCTCTCCCCCGGCTCGACCCCGGTGTCGCCGTGAAGCACCTCCTGATCGGGCTGCTCAAGGTCTACCGTCTGGTGGTGAGCCCGCTCTACGGCAACGTCTGCCGCTACTACCCGAGCTGCTCGGCCTACGCGTTGCGTGCCGTCGAGACGCGCGGGGCGCTGCGGGGCAGCTGGCTCGCCGGACGGCGGCTGCTGCGTTGCCATCCCTGGACGCCGGGTGGCTACGACCCGGTGCCGGGCACACCCGAGTGGCACGAGGAGCAGGCGCTCCTCGCCGGAGCCTCGACGCACGACCGTACGACGCACGACCGTACGGCGCACGACCCGCACGACCACCCGGGGCACGCGGCCAGCGCTGCCACCGATCCGCACACGCCAGTCCTGCAGAGGGTGATGAGATGCTCAGCCCGTTGTTGACCTCCCTGTCGATCTGGGACCCGTTCGTCTCCATCGGCAGCACGATCATGCAGCCGCTCTACTGGGTGGTCTCGGGCATCCTCGTGCTCTTCCACACCGTGTGGTCGCCGCTCTTCGGCACCAGCAACGGGTGGACGTGGGCCCTGTCGATCGTCTCGCTCACCGTCGTCATCCGCGTGGCGCTGATCCCGCTGTTCGTCAAGCAGATCAAGTCGTCCCGGTCGATGCAGCTGCTGCAGCCCAAGGTGCGCGAGCTGCAGAAGAAGTACGGTCACGACCGCGAGAAGCTCGGCGCGGAGACGATGAAGCTCTACAAGGAGAACAACGCCAACCCGTTGGCCTCCTGCCTGCCGCTGCTGATCCAGATGCCGATCTTCCTGGCGCTGTTCCGGGTGCTGGACGGTGCGGCGCGGAACATCCCGCGCGGCCACTGGCTCCAGCAGGACGTGAGCCCGGGTCTCGTGGAGTCGCTGAACAGCTCCACGATCCTCGGTGCGCGCATCTCCGACACCTTCACCAAGGTCGGCTTCGCGGACGGCATCACCAGCGTCCACGTGCTGACCATGGGCCTGATCGTGGCCATGACGGTCACGCTCTTCGTCACCCAGCTGCAGCTGATGCGCAAGAACATGCCCGCGGACGCCCTCGAGGGTCCCTTCGCGCAGCAGCAGAAGATCATGCTGTACGTCTTCCCGCTGATCTTCGCGGTCGGTGGCATCAACTTCCCGGTCGGCGTGCTCATCTACTGGTTCACCTCGAACCTGTGGACGATGGGTCAGCAGTTCTACGTGATCCGCCGCAACCCCGCGCCCGGCACACCCGCGTACGCGGCGTGGGAGGAGCGGCGCCAGCGCCACGAGAGCCACCGCCACCACGCCGAGGTCGTCCCCGAGAGCACCCGGGGCAGCGTGGCCGTCGCCGAGTCCGGCGGGAGCAGCGCCGCCGCCGCGAGCGCCCCGCCGCGCGTCGCCCGGCAGCAGCCGCGCAAGCAGACCCGGTCGCAGCGCCGGGACTGACCCACGAGACCACTCCGGTCCCCCGCCGGCGCACCTCGCGCAGCGGATGGCCGGTCCAGACGGGGCCCCACCGTAGGCGGCTCCGGTGTGCGCCGCGGGCCCGGGCCCGCGGAGGAAGGTTGACCCCATGAGCGAGAACCCAGGCGCCCAGGTCCAGGCCGAGGAGCGGTTCGACGACGAGCAGGTCGGCGAGACGCTGCCTGCCGAGGGCGTCGGCAGCGAGGGCGAGGTCGAGGAGACCGTTGTGGCCGCCGACGACGGGAGCGTCGTCACCGACGACGTCTCACTCGCGGTGGCCGACGAGGACTCCGCGGACGAGCCGGACGACGACGAGGCCGAGGACGGCACGTCGGAGAACCCGCTCGAGGCCGAGGCCGAGGTCGCCGCGGACTACCTCGAGGAGCTGCTGGACATCGCCGACCTGGACGGCGACATCGACACCTTCATCGAGGGCGACCGTGCGCACGTCTCGATCGTCAGCGAGTCCCGGGTCCTGGTCGGACCGGACGGGACCGTCCTGGACGCCCTGCAGGAGCTCACCCGGCTCGCCGTGATGACCGAGACGGGCAACCGCAGCCGCCTGATGCTCGACGTCGCCGGCTACCGCGAGACGCGGCGGCAGCAGCTGCTCGGGATCGCCGAGAAGGCCGTCGAGCAGATTCGTGGTGGGGACGATCGAGTCGCGCTCGATGCGATGAATCCCTTCGAGCGCAAGATCGTCCACGACGCCGTCGCCACGGCCGGTCTGAACAGCGAGTCCGAGGGCGAGGAGCCGCGCCGCCACGTGGTCGTGCTGCCGGCCTCCTGAGGCCGCGGTGCCCACGGACGGGACGGACGGGGCTCCGGTGGACGTCGAGGTCGTGACCTCGGTGTTCCCGGAGGCCTCCACGTCCGCCACCCGGTACGTCGAGATCCTCCGGACAGCGGGGGTCGAGAGAGGGCTGATCGGCCCTCGGGAGACCGACCGGCTGTGGGAGCGGCACGTCTTCAACAGCGCGGCGGTGGCCGACCTCGTACCGGCCGAGGCGTTCGTCGTCGACGTCGGCAGCGGTGCCGGGCTGCCGGGCGTCCCGTTGGCCCTGCGCCGACCCGACCTCCGGGTCACGCTGCTCGAGCCGCTGCTGCGGCGGGCGACGTTCCTCCAGGAGGTCGTGGACGAGCTCGACCTGGGCGATCGGGTCCGGGTCGTGCGCGCACGGGCGGAGGACCACACCGCCACGTACGACGCGGTGGTGTCCCGCGCGTTGGCGCCGCTCCCCCGCCTGCTCGGCTGGTGCCTGCCGCTGACGACGCCCGACGGGGTGGTCCTCGCGCTCAAGGGCCGCAGCGCCGTCGACGAGGTCGACGCCGTCTCGTCCGAGCTGGACCGGGACCGTCTCGTCGCCGACGTCATCACCGTCCGGGCGCACGTCGACGCGGAGCCGACGACGGTGGTCCGCGTCCGCCGCACCTGAGCCTCGTCGGTGCAGCCGGTACCGCGCAGCCGCCCGTCGGTCTCGCGTCCGCGTGGGACCGCGGTTGGACCGCCCCGGGCGTCTAGCGTGTGACGGTCGAAGGAGGCGGGATGAGCGTCGGGGTGAATCCCGGAAGCGGGCCGGAGGTGACCGTCGAGGTCGCGCCTGGTCTGGGTTGGCCACGGCACGACGTCGTCCAGCCCGGGGTCGGCTGGCCCGATGTTCCACGTGAAACGGTCGACTGGCCGACCGACCCGGGCGTCGTGGGTCCGGCGCCATCGGCGCCGGAGGTGTCCGACCCCGTGGAGGACGCTCCCCTGCCGGAGGTCGCGCCCGAGCCGGTTCCCTCCGTGCCCGTTGAGCCTGGCCCTGAGTCCGCACCGCCCGAGACGCCTGTCGCTCCGGCGACCGAGGAGACGGTCATCCCGAAGGGCCGCGGGCCGCGGCGTGCCCGATTCGACGAGGACGAGCTGAGCCAGCGAGCGGTAGCGCCGGACGACCTCGACGTTCCACGTGAAACACCGACGCGCGTCCTGCCCGCCCCCCGCGAGCGGCGGACTTTCGTCATCGCCAACCAGAAGGGCGGCGTGGGCAAGACGACCACCGCCGTGAACCTCGCCACCGCCCTGGCGCTGGGTGGGCTGCGCGTGCTGGTGGTCGACCTCGACCCGCAGGGCAACGCGTCGACCGCGCTCGGTGTCGACCACGGACCGGGGGTCGCCGGGACGTACGAGGTCCTGATCCGCGGCGACTCGATCGCCGACCACGTCGTCGACTCCCCCGAGGCTTCGGGTCTGCAGGTGCTCCCGGCGACCATCGACCTGGCCGGCGCGGAGATCGAGCTGGTCAGCATGGTCGCCCGCGAACGCCGCCTCATCCGCGCCCTGGAGCGCCACACGGCCGAGCACCCCGTGGACTACGTGCTCCTCGACTGCCCTCCCTCGCTCGGCCTGCTCACGCTGAACGCGCTCGTCGCCGCCACCGAGATCCTCATCCCCATCCAGTGCGAGTACTACGCCCTCGAGGGGGTCTCCCAGCTGGTCCGGACCATCGACCTCGTCAAGGGTGAGCTCAACGACCGCCTGACGCTGTCGACGGTGCTGCTGACGATGTTCGACGGCCGTACGCGCCTGTCGGCCCAGGTCGCCGACGAGGTGCGGGCCCACTTCCCGGACGAGACCCTCGCCGTCGCGATCCCCCGGTCCGTCCGGGTCTCGGAAGCCCCCAGCTACGGGCAGTCCGTCCTGACCTACCACCCCGACTCCGTCGGGGCCGTGTCCTACCTGAAGGCGGCCGAGGAGATCGCCCGCCGAGGAGCCGAGGAGGCCGCATGAGCCTGACGACCGAGCGCAGCACCGAGCGTCGAGGCCTGGGCCGCGGGCTCGGCGAGCTCTTCCAGCGCACCGACGTGCCACCGGCCGCGCCGGAACCCGACGAGCAGGCGGCCCCAGCACGCGCGCTGGTGCCCGTGCCCGAGGGTTCGTCCTACGCGGAGCTCCCCCTCGACGCCATCGTCGCGAACCCTCGCCAGCCGCGGAGCGTCTTCGACGAGGACGCGCTCGGCGAGCTCGTCGAGTCGATCCGCGAGGTCGGCCTGCTGCAGCCGGTCGTCGTGCGGCCGCTGGGGGACGACCGGTACGAGCTGGTGATGGGGGAGCGACGCTGGCGCGCCTCGCAGCTCGCGGAGACCGGGACCATCCCGGCCATCGTGCGGCCGACCGAGGACCACGACCTGCTGCGCGACGCCCTGCTCGAGAACCTGCACCGGGCCCAGCTGAACCCGCTCGAGGAGGCCGCCGCCTACCAGCAGCTGCTCGAGGACTTCGGCTGCACGCAGGACGAGCTCGCGACGCGGATCAAGCGCTCGCGCCCGCAGATCTCGAACACCATCCGCCTGCTCCGGCTCCCGCCGACGGTCCAGCGCCGGGTGGCGGCCGGGGTGCTCAGCGCCGGTCACGCCCGGGCCCTGCTCGCGCTGCCCGACCCGCTGGGGCAGGAGCGTCTGGCGCAGCGGGTGGTCGCCGAGGGTCTGTCGGTCCGAGCCACCGAGGAGATGGTGACGCTGGGGGAGCGGGACCAACCCGTCGGGGCCCCCACGAGGCGCGGGCCTCGTGAACCCTCCGAGCGTGCCCGGGTCGTCGCCGAGACGCTCACCGACCGGCTCGACACCCGGGTGCGGGTCGACGGTGGTCAGAAGCGCGGACGGATCACCATCGACTTCGCCTCGGCCGAGGACCTGGACCGGATCGCTGCCCTGCTCGGTGCCTGAAACTCTATAGGCGGACTATGTAGCGTGAGGCGTTCGGGCTGTTCGAGCCGGGCTCACGGCTGCGGGTCGGCGATGACGGCCTCGGGCTCGGTCGGGTGCTCGGCGTTCCAGGCGAGCTTGGCCTTCACGTCCTTCGCGGCGTAGTGCTCGGCGACGAAGGTCAGGACGGGGACCGTCCCGGCGAGGGCGATCACGATGACGCGCCACAGGGGCCACCGGGCCCGCCGGCCGAGGTCGACCGCGGTGATGATCAGCACCATGTAGAGCCAGCCGTGGGCGACCCCGAGCACCGAGACCACGCTGTCGTTGTGGCCGATGTACTTCAGGGGCAGGCCGACGAAGACCAGCACGATCAGCAGGACACCCACCACGTAGGCCATCACGCGGTAGCGGATCAGGGCGTTGCGCACGGGTGCGAGCCTACGTCGGTCCGCGTGCGAGGCACCGGTCGCGGAGCCCTCAGGCGTACGCCTCGAGGTCGCGCTCCTCGAGCCGGCCGATGTCGCGCGCCACGCGGATGCTCATGCCGAGGGCGAAGGCGGCGAACACCCACCACTGCAGGGCGTACGCCCCGTTCCGCAGCCGGCCCTGCGCCTCGGGCAGCTCCACCGCGGCCGGTGCGAGGCCCTCGGCGGTCGACAGGTCGGCGTCCAGCGTGACGAACCCGCCGACGAGCGGCCCCGTCCACGTCTGGGCGAGCGTCGGGAGCCGGACCGAGAGGATCTGACCGGGCGGCGGCACGGCGGCCCCGGCGGACGCGTCCTCCTCCGACGGCAGCAGCACCCCGACCCCGGTCACCGTGCCGCTCGGGGGCGCCGGCTGGTCGGGGGTGGTCTCGAAGCCCCGCACCACGGCCACGACGCTGCCGTCGGCCTGGCGGAGCCCGGTCAGCACCCGGTAGCCGCCACCGGTCGGGACGAGGACCTGCAGGGCCGGGTCGTAGGTGCCGGTGACGCTCACCCGACGTCCGTAGCCGTTGCCGACGGTCCCGCCGGCCGGGGCGAGCGTCCCGATCGGGACCGCGGGGACGGCGGCCTTGCGGGCCGCGACCTCGCCGCCTTGGCGCTGGTAGACGTCGAGCTGCCAGAGCCCGAGCACCACCATGGCGGCGGCGAGCAGGACGCCGAGCGCCACGACGCCGCTCTGCTTGAGCCAGACGTGCCCGGCGGCGAGCGCCGGGCCCTCGACGGGGGTGCTCACGCGGAGGCGGCGGCCGGGACGGGACGACCGCCCCGGGCGGCGGCGACGGCGACGAGGTCCGCGCACATCTTGCCCAGGCTCCAGCCGGCGGCCTCGCTGGCCAGGGGCACCGCCGAGGTCTCGGTCATGCCGGGGGAGACGTTCACCTCGAGGAACACCGGCTCGCCGTCGCGGATGATCAGGTCGGTGCGCGAGAGGTCGCGCAGCCCGAGCTCGGCGTGCACGCGCAGGGCCACGTCCGCGCAACGGGCGGCGACCTCGGGCTCGAGCTGGGCGGGGCAGAGGAAGCGGGTGGTCCCGGCCGTGTACCTGGCGGTGTAGTCGTACACCCCGGAGTCGGGCCTGATCTCGACCGCCGGGAGCGCGGCGGGGCCGTGGCCCCGGTCGACGACGGCGACGGTGACCTCCGTGCCCTCGACGAAGGACTCGACGACGGCGACGGGTCCGTACGCGTACGCACCGACCATGGCGGCCGGCAGCTCCGCGGGCGTCGACACCTTGGCGCAGCCGAGGGCCGAACCCCCGCGGGACGGCTTCACCATCATCGGGAAGCCGATCTGCTCCCCGAGCGCCGCGACCAGTGCCTGGGCGCCGAGCTCGCGGAAGATCTCGTGGGGCAGCGCGACCTGGGTCGGTGTGGCCAGCCCGGCGTCGGCGACGACCGTCGTGGCGATCGACTTGTCGAAGGCCACGCGGCAGGCCGAGCCGACGCTGCCGACGAACGCGACGTCGAGCAGGGCGAGCACCTCACGCAGCGCGCCGTCCTCGCCCGCCTCGCCGTGCAGCACCGGGAACACCACGGCGCCCGCCGAGTCGGCGAGCCGCGGGACCAGGGTGGAGTCGACGTCGGTCTCGAGGACGTCCAGGCCGCGGGAGCGCAGCGCCTGCGCCACCCGGCGGCCGGAGCGCAGCGACACCTCGCGCTCGTGGGAGAGACCGCCGGCCAGGACGACCACGAGGTCGGGCAGCGGCAGGTCGACGGGCTCCACCGGGACGGTGAAGTCGGGGACGGGCACCGCACCGGGACGGCCGTCGGAGGTGGTCATGGGCTCAGGCCTGGTTCGTGCCGGGCGCGTTGTGGCTGCTGGGCAGCTCGGCGCTCCGGTGGCTCGTCAGCGGCGCCCCGAACGTCGACATCAGCTCGGTCTCGTAGGCGAGCACCTCGCCGAGGCGTCGCGTGCCCTCGAGGATGCGCTCCGGGGTGGGGAAGCAGTAGGACAGGCGCAGGTGCCGGCTGCCGAAGCCGTCGGCGTAGAAGGCGGTGCCGGGCACGTAGGCGACGCGCGCCGTGACCGCCCGCGGCAGCATCGCCTGCGAGTCGAGGCCCGGGGGGAGCGTCACCCAGACGTAGAAGCCGCCCGCCGGCACGGTCCAGCTGACGCCCGCGGGCATGTCGTCGGCCAGACCCGCGAGCATCGCGTCGCGCCGCTCCCGGTACATCTCCGCGAACACCTTGATCTGGCCCTGCCAGTCGTGCTGGCGCAGGTACGAGGTGACCGCGAACTGGCTGAAGGTCGGCGGGCACAGCGTCGCCGACTCCTGGGCGAGCACGAGCTTCTCCCGGACGGCGTGCGGGGCGAGCACCCAGCCGACCCGGAAACCGGGCGCGAAGGTCTTGGAGAAGGTGCCCAGGTAGACGACCCGGTCGTCGCTCAGCGACCGGATCGCCGGGATGGGGTCGGCGTCGAAGCCGAGCAGGCCGTACGGGTTGTCCTCGATGACCAGGAGGTCGGCCTCCTCGGCCACCGCGAGCAGCGCCTCGCGCCGTTCGAGGGTCTGGGTGACGCCGGCCGGGTTGTGGAAGCTGGGGATCGTGTAGACGAACTTCACCGAACGCCCGGCCGCGCGCAGGGCGACGACGGCCTCGCGCAGCGCCTCGGGCACCAGCCCGTGCTCGTCCATGGCGACGTGCGCGACCTCGCACTGGTAGGAACGGAAGACCCCGAGCGCGCCGACGTAGCTGGGCGCCTCGCAGAGCACGACGTCGCCCGGGTCGCAGAAGATGCGGGTGACCAGGTCGAGCGCCTGCTGGGAGCCGACCGTGACGGTCACGTCGTCGGGGTGCGCGGAGATCCCCTCCAGGCGCATCACCTCGCAGATCGCCTCGCGGATCTCCTGCTCGCCCTGCCCGGCGCCGTACTGCATGGCCTGCAGCCCACGGGTCTCGACGAGGTCGGAGAGGGTGGACGCGACGACGTCGAGGGGGAGGTCGGCGATGTTCGGCATCCCGCCGGCGAGCGAGACGACCTCCGGACGGTTCGCGACGGCGAAGAGGGCGCGGATGGCCGAGGCGGTCATGCCGTGCGTCCGGGCCGCGTACCGGTCGACGTAGCTGTCGAGCCGGGTGTCCCGGCGCCTGATCGGCTCCGGCGTGCTCTCCACCCTCCTAGGGTGCCTCATCGCTCCCAGCCGCGCACGTCGGACGGCCCCCGTGAGAACGCAAGCCGGGGCGCGGGGCTGGCTAGGATGGCGCCGTGGCGCCGACCGTTCGACCCGGGCTGCCGGCCCCGCTCCGCTGGGGCCTCGCCCTCGCGGCCGGGGTGGTCGCCGGGCTGACGATCGGCTTCGCGGTGGGTCTGGCCCGGCCTCGCGCCTGGCCCGACCCGGCCGAGCTGGGCTGAGCGTCCGGTGCGGTGTCCGAAGGGTGCAGTCCGAGGTCGGGAGGATCAGCCATGGGGACCCGTCGCCTGAGGCCGATGACGGCCGCCGACCTCGAGCGGCTGCCGCGACCCGTGCGGACGCTGCGCCTTCTGGGAAAGCAGCGTCGCCGACCTCGCGGCCCCGGCCGAGCACCCCGACCGGGCGGCCCGCAAGGCCGAGTGGGCGACCGAGGTGACCGAGCACTGGGGCCACTGCGGAGTCGTGGCGGTCCACGAGGACGAGGTCGTCGGCTTCCTCACGCTGGCCCCGGCCCGCTTCGTCCGGCGCCTGGCCGCCTTCGCGACCACCCCGGTGAGCGCTGACGTCGCCGTGCTCATGTCCGTGCAGGTCGTGCCCGCCTGGCGGGACAAGGGGATCGGGCGTCAGCTGGTGAGCACCGCGGCCGGACTGGTCGCGCGCCGGGACATCCGCGCGCTGGAGGCCGTCGGCACCCGCCACGAGGGCCCGTCCTGCATGATGCCGGTGGGCTGGCTGGAGGCGGTGGGGTTCGCGGTCGTCCGCGACCACCCCGTGACCCCGCGGCTGCGGATGGACCTGCAGACGACTCAGCGCTGGCCCGCGCTCGGCGCGGCGTTGAACCGGCTCACCGACCTGGTGACGCCGGCACCTGCCTCGCAGCCGGCGTCGTACGCGCGGCGCGAGGCCGAGCCGGTGCCGCCACGGCCCACCGTGCAGGCCGGCTGACGCCGGACGTCAGCCGACCGGACGGCGAGACCTCAGAGGTACTCCTCCAGGGCGTTGAGCAGCGTCGACTTCGACTTGGCGCCCTTGAACGCCTTGACGACCTCGCCGCCCACGTAGACCTGGATGGTCGGCAGCCCGAGCACGTGGTTGTTCGCCGGAGTGACCGGGTTGGTGTTGGTGTCCATCTTGACGAAGGTCACCTTGTCCCCGTGCTGCGCGGCCAGCTCCTCGATGATCGGGGCGACCTGCTTGCACGGGCCGCACCAGTCCGCCCAGTAGTCGACGACGACCGGCTTGTCGGACTTCAGGACGACCGCGTCGAACGTGTCGTCGGTGACCTCGGCCACTGCTGCCATTGCTGCTCCTGATCTCGGGTTCCCGGCGTCATCCTGACGGCGGGGACTGACAGTACGGGCGCACCCGCACGGCGTACGTCTAGCTGCCGGCGCCCAGCAGCGCGGCCTCGGCCTGCGCCACGACCGGGTCGCCGACGTCGTCGAGGTCCGCGAGGTAGCGCTCCGCGTCCAGGGCCGCGGCGCACCCGCTGCCCGCGGCCGTGATGGCCTGGCGGTAGGTGTGGTCGACCACGTCGCCGGCGGCGAAGACGCCCGGCAGGTTGGTCCGGGTCGAGCCCGACTCGGTCAGCACGTAGCCCTCGCTGTCCAGGTGCACCTGACCGTGCAGGAGCTCCGAGCGCGGGTCGTGGCCGATGGCGATGAACAGGCCGCTGACCGCGAGCTCGCGGGTGCTGCCGTCGAGGGTGTCGGTCAGGGTCACGCCGGTGACGGACGTGGCGCCGTGGATCTCGGTCACGGCGGAGTTCCAGGCGAAGGTGATCTTCGGGTCCTTCTCGGCCCGGCGGACCATGATCTTGCTGGCGCGCAGCTCGCCGCGACGGTGCACGAGCGTCACCGAGCGGGCGAAGCGGGTGAGGAAGGTGGCCTCCTCGACCGCGGAGTCGCCGCCGCCCACGACGGCGATGTCCTTGTCGCGGAAGAAGAAGCCGTCGCAGGTCGCGCACCAGGAGACGCCGTGGCCCGACAGGCGGTCCTCGTCCGGCAGGCCGAGCTTGCGGTAGCCCGAGCCGGTCGCGAGGATCACGGCACGGGCGGAGAAGGTGTTGCCGTAGCCGTCGGTGACGGTCTTCACCGCACCGGTGAGGTCCATCGACGTGATGTCCTCGCTGACCAGCTCGGCGCCGAAGCGCTCGGCCTGGTTGCGCAGGTTGTCCATCAGGTCGGGGCCCTGGATGCCCTCGGGGAAGCCGGGGTAGTTCTCGACCTCGGTGGTGTTCATCAGGGCGCCGCCGGCGGTGATCGAGCCCTCGAAGACCAGCGGATGCAGGTCGGCCCGCGCGGCGTAGGTCGCGGCCGTGTAGCCCGACGGACCGCTGCCGACGATGATCACGTCACGGACCTGGTCGATCTGGTCGATCTCGTCGTTCATCCTGCTCGTCCCTCGCTGTCCGCTGCTGTCCGGCTGACCAGCCTAGGCCGGTCGCGCTCGTGGAGCACGGGAACGCCCCCGCGCGGGCGCGCTATTCCCCGATCTGCAGCCAGGGGGACGCCAAGGGGTCGCCCGTGCCGCAGCCGGTGACCACCGAGACCCCGAGCCCGGCGGACCGGCGGACGTAGACGAGCTCGGCCGGCTGACCGCTGGCGGTGGTCGACGCCAGCCCGACGATGCGACCTCCGACGAGCGGGCGGGCGCACCACCAGGCCTGGGAGAAGCGGTGCGGGTCGAGGTCGGTCCGCGCGCGCAGCTCCTTCGCGTCGTCGGCGAGCTGGCCCGGCGCGGTCGAGACCGAGACCGCGGGCGGTTCGTTGAGGCCGAGCGTCGCGCTCGCCACGTACGCCACGAAGCCGAGGACCAGCGCGGCCGCCGCCGCGGCCAGCACGGGCAGCGCCCAGCGGCGCCCCGGCGAGACCTTGCGGAGGTCCTCGCCGAAGCGGTGACCGAGGCTCGGGTGCAGCCGCCGGCGGGTGCCGTACGGGTGCCGGGGGACCGGTGGGGCGTCCGGGCCCGAGCCCGGGACGGCGCGGAGGACGGGGGAGACCTCCCGGCCCGCCTGCTCGGCGGCGACGACGTCACGGAGCCGCTGGGCCACGGACGCGGGCACCGGCGGGAGCGCGGCGGCGGCCAGGACCGTCGACACCTCGGCGAACGCGGCCAGCTCGGCCCGGCACTGCCCGCACCCCGCCACGTGGGCGTCCACCGCGGCCGCGTCGTCGGGCTCGAGGAGCCCTTCGGCGGCGTCCGCGAGGGTGTCGCGGGACGGGTGGTCGGTCACGGGGAGGTCCTTGTCGGGATCGGGGCCGGGTGGCCGGTCGTACGGGGTCGTGGTCGGGGACGAGGTGCCCGCCCCCGGGTCGACGTCGGCCGCGGGCGGCGGGCTCCCCGGGCCCGGCACGCGTCCGCCGGGCCAGTATGGCCGTGGGAGGGGTCGGCCCACCCGGTCACGGCGGGGCCCCCGCTCGTTGCGACGGGACCTCGCGCAGGTGGGTGAGCAGCGGGACGAGGCGGGCACGACCGCGCGCGCACCGGCTCTTGACCGTCCCGGGGGCGCAGCCGAGGATCGCCGCGGCCTCCTCGATCGGGTAGCCCTGCATGTCGACGAGGACCAGGGCGGCGCGCTGGTCGGGGTTCAGGGTCGCGAGCGCCTCGGCCACGGCGTCGCGCTGCTCCTGCTCCTCGAGGGGGTCGGGCACCGGCTCGCCGGCTGCGACCCCGACCCGGTCCAGGTCGTCGGGCAGCGGGTCGGCCGCCCGCACCTTCGCCCGCCGGAGCCGGTCGAGGCAGGCGTTGACGACGACGCGGTGCAGCCAGGTGGTGACCCGGGCGTCGCCCCGGAAGGTCGCGGCCCGGCGGAAGGCGGCGACGTAGGCGTCCTGCAGGGCGTCGGCGGCGTCGTCGGGGTTGCCCATCACGCGCAGCGCCACGGCCCAGAGCCGGTCCGTGTGCCGCTCGACGAGGGTGCTGAACGCCTGCGGGTCGCCGTCGACGTGGGCCCGGAGGAGCGCGGCGTCGCTGGGTGCGGTGCCGTCGGACGCCTCGGTGTCCTCGGTGTCCTCGGTGTCCTCGGTGTCTCTCGGGGTCGTCGACCGCGACGAGGGCGCGACGGGCGGCTGCGGGCGGGGTGGGGCGGTCGTCGGCCCCACCGTTCACGAGAGCACCTCTGCTTCGTAGATCCCGCCCTTGTAGCCGCTCCCCTCCTTCGGCAGCGAGGTGAGGTAGACCAGCACGAAGCGGGTGGTGACGGGGGAGTCGGGCGTCAGGGTCGCCGAGGAGCCGGCGTCCGAACGACTCGCGACCCTACGCCAGGAGCGGTCGGAGCTCATCGGTGGCGTGGACGTGGTGGCCGGGTCCTGGGCCGGGACGCGCAGCTGGACGTCGGTTCCGTCGCCGCTGAGCCGCAGCTTCACCGAACCCACCGAGCGCGCCTCGCCGAGGTCGAGCACGAGGCCGACCCCGCGCTTGATCCCTCCGAGCTCCGGGTTGCCCTTGTAGGTGACCGTCGTCCACCGGGTGTCGGTCTTGCCGTCCACCGCGTAGGGGACCTGCGCGCGGTTCTCCTCGCGGGTGTCGCCCTGCGGGTCGAAGTCGCGCGCCGAGCTGACCGGGATCACCTCCCCGGTCGGGGCGGTGCTCGCGGGGGCCGACGAGGCGGGCGCGCTCGAGGTGGCCGGGGACGAGGAGGACCCGAGGCGCCGGCTCAGGACCTGGGCGGAGACGACGCCGGCGAGCACGAGCAGCAGGCAGAGCGCCACGAGCACGGCGATCCAGCGGCGCGGCTGGTGCGGCCGGCCGACGGTCCCGGTCGTCGTCGTGGTCCGGACGGTCGTGGTGCTCGGGGCACGCCCGGTGACGGCGGCCGACACGGTGGGGTTCCGCGACCCGGCGAGCGGCGCGGTCCGCGGCCGGCTGACCGGTGCGTCGGCGGCGGGGCGCAGGGGTGCGTGCCCGGCCCGGTCGGCCGGCGAACCGGCGTCGCCCCGCAGCGGGCGGATGGCCGTCATCTCCTCGGTGGCCTGGTCGAGCAGCGCGCTGACCGGCGGGGCGCCCGTGTCGGGGTCTGCCGCCGGCGCCCGGCCTGGTCCGTGGTGCACGACCGGGATGGGCTGGTGGAGCCGGCGCTCGAGGTCGCCGGAGGCGTCGGCCGTGCCGAGCACCTTGGTCAGCGCCTGGACCAGCCCGTGCGCGGTGGTGATGGGTGCGGAGTGGTGTCGCGGCGGGTCGCCGAGCACCGAGTCGCAGACGCCGTCGAGGACGGGCGAGACGCCGGCCCGGACCTGGCGGGGCGTCATCCAGCGGCGGCCCAGGCGCGGTGCGGCGGGGAGGCTGTACGCCGGTCCGCCCGGCCAGCGCGAGACCAGCGCGGCGTACAGCAGCCGCCCGAGGTCGGCGACGTCGACGAGCTCGCCGGTGTCGGCGCCCGGGACGCTGGTGCTGCGGTTGGGCCGCAGCACCGCGTCGATGAGCAGGCCGACGATCTTGATGTTCCCCGAGGGCGTGACGATGACGTTCTCGGGGTTGATCCGGCGGTGGTGGAGGCCGAGGACGTGCACGCCGGAGAGCGCGTCGGCGACCTCGCGCACCACCCACGCGGCCTCGAGCCCGGAGAGCGGGGCCTGGCTCAGCAGGACCTCGAGCGACTGCCCGGTGGCGTACTCGCAGACGATGTAGGAGCCGACGCCGGACTCCTCGCCGCGGACCGCGTCCAGCACGCGCAGGAAGCGCGAGTCGGTCGCGACCGAGGCGCGCCGGGCCGCGGACAGCAGCTCGGGCTCGTCGGGGTCGCCGGGGGCGAGCACGTGGACGAGCACGGAGCGGGAGAGCACCTCGTCGAAGGCGCGCCACGTCACCGAGGGCCGGGAGGCGGCGATGAGCTCCTCGAGCCGGTACCGGTCGGCGAGCATCGTGCCGGTCGGCAGGGCGGCGGCGGTCGACACCGGGACGAACTCGTCGGGGTCGGGCGGGGCGTCCTGCCCCGGGCGGCGAGGGGCGACTGCCGTCTGCGTCATTCCATCGTCCTCGGACCTGCCGGGCGCCGCGTCCTCGTCACCCCGATCGAGACCCGCGGCGGGGGTGGGTGGTCCCCCGATGCTACGAGCGCCGGGCCGGATCAGCGTGTCCGAACCGCCGGGCGCGGGTGAACTCTCCGCGACGTCGGGGGTGGCGTCGGCGAGGTTGGTCAGCGCGCCGCGGACCGCGGTGTCGTCCGCGTCCTCCGGCGGGTCGGTCTGGTCGGCGGCGTCGACCGGCGCCGCGCGACGGCGGCGCAGGATGCCCGTGATCTGGGCGACCTCGTCGACGTGGAGCAGCCGCCCGAGGACGACGAAGACCGCCACCGCCACCACCCCGGCCAGGACCAGGGCCAGGAACAGCCCCGGCCGCGAGCCCACCCGGCTCGTCACGGCCCAGCAGACGAGCCAGGCCAGCGCGGCCGCGGGCAGCGCGGCGACCAGCAGCCGGACGCAGTGCTGCACCAGCCCGTGGGCGTCGAGGTCGCCCAGCCGGTGCCGCAGCCGTCGGAACGACACGACCACACCGACGCCGTACGCCGCGGAGTAGGCCAGCCCGAGGCCGGCGGCCACCCAGTCGGGGTCGTCGACGAGCGTGACGATGCCCAGGGCGGCGACCACGTTGACCGCGGCGATGACGATCTGCAGGAAGAAGGTGCTGCGGGTGTCCTCGAGCGCGTAGAAGGCGCGCAGCAGGACGTACTGCACGGTGAAGGGCACGAGCCCGAGGGCCAGCGCCATCAGGGCCCAGCCCACGAACGACGCGTCCCGGGCGCCGCGACCGAACCCGAAGGCCAGCTGCGCCGCGGGCAGCCCCAGCGCCACCATCCCCACCGCGACCGGCAGCAGGACCGCGACGGCCAGCCGTACGGTCCGCATCGTCTCCGTCGCCACGCCCCGCAGGTCGCCGGCGGCGCCGAGGCGCGAGGCCGACGGGCAGCATGGCCGTCGCCAGCGAGACCGTCACGAGCGAGTGCGGCAGGATCCAGACCGCGTACGCGTTGGTGTACGCCGTCAGGCCCGCACCGCGCCCGTCCACGGTCGCCCCGGTCGCGAGCCGGTTGACGACCACGAGCGCGACCTGGGTGACGGCGACGAAGCCGAGCGTCCAGCGGGCCAGCCGGAAGGTGTGGCCCAGCCCGGAGCCGCGCAGGTCGAGCCGCGGCCGGAAGCGGTACCCCGCGGCCCGGAGGAACGGCACCAGGACCGCTGCCTGCACCGCGATGCCGGCCGTCGCCCCGAGCCCGAGCACGAGCTCCTGGGTGTGGGTGAAGGGCGCCTGCACGTCGGTCCGGCCGAAGACGAGGTGGAAGACCCCGAGGACGCCGATCGAGACGACGTTGTTGGCGATCGGCGCCCACATCATCGGCCCGAAGCGGTCGCGCGCGTTGAGCACCTGGCCGGCGAGGACGTGCACGCCGTAGAAGAAGATCTGCGGCATGCAGTAGGTCGCGAGCACGGTCATCGACGTGTACTGCGCGCTGAGGGCCGGCTCGCGCCACCCGGGGGAGGTGTAGAGGGCGACCACCAGCGGCGCGGCCAGCGTGAGCAGGACGGTGACGACGCCGAGGCCGAGCAGGCCGAGCGTCAGCACCCGGTTCGTGTAGGCCTCGCCGCCGTCGGCGTCGCGGCGGACGGCCCGGACCAGCTGGGGCACGAGCACGGTGTTGAGGACACCGCCCGCCAGCAGGATGTACATGCTGTTGGGCAGGGTGTTGGCCTTGGCGAACATGTCCGCCTGGCGGGTGGCGTTGCCGAACAGCGCGACCAGCACGACCAGCCGGACGAAGCCGAGCACCCGGGACAGGGCGGTCCCGGCCGCCATCACGGCGCCGGCCGACACCAGCCGTCGGGTGGCCGTACGGTCGTCGGCCGTCGGTGCCGCACCGGGGGCCGGCACGCGGGTGTCGTGGGCCATCAGCTGCCCACGGAGGCGTCGTCGTCCGCGGTCCCCAGCGCGCTGGAGGGCACGGAGCCGAGGGCCGGGTCGTCGCCGGGTCCCGCCTCGGCCTCGCGGGCACGCTCCCGGCCCACCTGCCGGATGCGCCACGTCGTCGACCCGGCCAGCACGATGCCGGCGACCACGGCGATGGCCCAGCCCGTGGTGCCGTTCTGCGTGACCTGCACCTCGATGGGCACGGCCCGGCCGACCTTGCGGCCCGACTCGGTGTAGAGCTGCGCGACCACCGGGACCGTGCCGTTCGCCCGGGCGGTCACCTCGGCCGTGCCCTGGAAGCCCGACCCGGGGGCGATGACACCGTCCGGGGTCGGCCGCACCGGCTTGATGGTGAGCCGGTTGGAGTTGTCGGAGACGAAGACCAGCCGCACCCGGATGGCCTCGGCCAGCTCGTTGCGGACGGTGATGGGAAAGCTGACCCCCTGCTGGGCCACCGTCGAGACCTTGGGGCTGCTGCTGATCCGCACCTGGTCGGTCAGGCGGGTCTCGAGGCTGGCCTGCTGCGGCTCGACGTACGCCGTGCTCGCCGCGCGGTGGCCCCGCCAGCTGCCGCTCGCAGCCCTGGCGACCGCGGCGTCCGCGTCCTCGCGCGCCTCGTCACCGTCGACGAGCAGGTCGGACCAGGTGCGCTCGAGGTCGGCGAGGCGCTCCACCGCCTCGAGCTGGCCCTCGGTGAGCTCGTCGTCGGCGGCCGAGCCGGAGTAGCGCAGGTCGCCGTCCCAGCGGGCCGGGGTCCGGGCGAGCACGTCGGCGAGCGGGGTGGCCTCGGCCCAGGGCGGGTCGGTCGTCCCGGTCGAGGTGGCCTGGGCCTCGGTGCGCACCACGTGCACCTGGGCGGCCTCGTCGGCACCGCTCTCGGACTCGACCCAGGACGTCGCGAGCGCGCGCTGCCGGATGTGGACGGCGTCGTCGGACGGGTCCGGTCCCGGTCCGCCGCCGAGCCCGCCGGCGGTGTAGGTGAGCACGGGGACGCCGCCGGCGGTGGCCAGCAGCGGACCGGCCCCCCGGGTGGCGCTGTCGGAGAGCAGGACGGCGCGCGGGCGCAGCGCGGTCGCGGCCTCGAGCGTCGCGGCGTCCGCGGCCCCCCCGGCCGGCAGGACGAGCAGCGGGAGGTCCGCCGTCGCCGCCACCCGCCGGCCGGCGTCGGCGGCGGCGCGCAGCACGTCGGTCTGGTCGGCGTGGGCGAGGGCGGCGACGTCGGGCGAGCCGAGCAGCAGCCGGTAGCCGTCGTGCTCCGCTCGCAGCCGCGTGAAGTCGTCGAGCCAGCGGGCCGCGGCCGCCTGCCCGGTGCCGGCCGTCGTGCCGCCCTCCGCCGTCCGGACCTGGTAGCCCGCGCGCATCGTCTCCAGCTCGGAGACCAGGCCGGGGTCCACCGCGTAGCTGGTGTCCTCGCGGGCGGCGGCGTCGAGCAGGGCGCGGAGCCGGCCGCCGGTGGCGACGTCGCGGGCGAGGTGGTCGTCGGCCAGCAGGCCCGGGCCCAGCAGCGACGGCCGGGTGTCGAGGACGACGAGGGTCGCCGTGCGCAGCGAACGCTCCGGCTGGTCGGAGAGCACGGGGAGGAAGACGCGCGACCGGGCGATCGCGAGCGGGACGCCGTTCTGGGTCACGTGGACGCCGACCAGGTAGACCCCGTCGGTCGGGGCGAGGGCCAGCGCGGAGACGGGCGCCGACACCGTGAAGGAGGCCGATCTCCCGGGCGCGAGCTCGGGCTCGTCGGCGGTGTAGAGGTTCTGGAACGCCCCCGGCTCGACGAGTCGGCTGCCGATCGGGACGTTGGAGTCGGAGTCGAGCGCCGCGTCGAGGCCGTCGGTGCCGGTGATGGGGGCCTGGTCGCGCCAGAGGAGTGCCTGCGGCCGGACGATCGGGTCCTTGCTGGTGTTGGTGACGCGACCCCGGAGCGTGATCGTGCCGTCGCGGGTGGGCAGCGACGGGGTCACCGAGGTGAGGGTGATCGACGCGAGCGCCTCGGGTTCGTCGGCGCTCGCGGTCGGGACGGGACCGACGAGGCCGAAGGCGCCGACCAGGGCGGCGAGGAGGGCGAGCGGGAGTGCGACGAGCCCACGCGTACGTCGGCGGGCCGGGCGCACGCAGACCTGCGTGCCCCGCCTGCTCATCGGCTCATCCTAGAGGGCCCTCCTGTCCGGACCCGTGCTTCCGAGGGCTCCACCGGGGGGCGTGCTGCGGGTTGGGAGGGCGTCCGGGCGCCCGCCGCCGCCGGCATGCGCCGGTAGAGTGGAACGCCGTGCCCACTCCCCGCACGGCGTCCGTGCCGCCCGTCGTCCCCGACGGCGCGGCCGGGCTCGACGAGGCCCAGCAGGCGGCCCTCTCCGCCCTGGTCGACCTGACGCCGGTCGTCGACCGGCTGGGCGAGCTCTTCGCCGGCGCCGGCCACGAGCTGTACCTCGTGGGCGGGAGCGTCCGCGACGCCCTGCTCGGTCGGCTCGGGACGGACCTCGACTTCACCACCTCGGCGCGCCCCGACGACGTCGAGGCGCTGCTGCGCCGCTTCTCGACCGCGGTGTGGACGATCGGCAAGGAGTTCGGCACGGTGGGGTGCCGCGTGGTGGACGGGGCCACGGGCACGGAGTGGGTCGTCGAGGTGACGACGTTCCGCGCCGACGCCTACGACGCGGACAGCCGCAAGCCCGCCGTCGTCTTCGGCGACGCGGTCGAGGGCGACCTGCTGCGCCGCGACTTCACCGTGAACGCGATGGCCGTCGAGCTGCCGTCGCGCCGGTTCGTGGACCCGTACGGCGGTCTGCGGCACCTGGCCCGCAGGATCCTCATGACCCCGGCCGAGCCGGAGGTCTCCTTCGGCGACGACCCGCTGCGGATGATGCGGGCGGCCCGGTTCGCGGCCCAGCTCGGCATGGTCCCGGCCCCCGACGTGGTGCTGGCCATGGAGGCGATGGCCGGGCGCATCGCGATCGTGTCGGCCGAGCGGGTGCGCGACGAGCTGAGCAAGCTGCTGCTGGCCGACGTCCCGCGCCCCGGGCTCGACCTGCTCGTCGGCACGGGCCTGGCGACGCACGTGCTGCCCGAGCTCCCCGCGCTGCAGCTGGAGCGCGACGAGCACCACCGGCACAAGGACGTCTACGAGCACAGCCTGACCGTGCTCGACCAGGCGGTCGGGCTCGAGACCCGGCTCCCGGAGCGGCCCGACCTGGTCAACCGGCTGGCCGCGCTGCTCCACGACATCGGCAAGCCCCTGACCCGGCGCTTCGAGGCCGGCGGCAAGGTCTCCTTCCACCACCACGACGTGGTCGGCGCCAAGCTGGCCCGCAAGCGGCTGACCGCGCTGCGCTACCCGGGCGACGTGGTCAAGGCCGTCTCCGACCTGATCGCGCTGCACCTGCGGTTCCACGGCTACGGCGCCGGGCTGGCCGAGGGCGAGGCCTGGACCGACTCGGCCGTACGCCGCTACGTGCGCGACGCGGGCGACCAGCTCGAGCGCCTGCACGTGCTGACCCGGGCCGACTGCACGACCCGGAACCGGGCCCGCGCCGCCCGCCTGAGCACGGCGTACGACGACCTCGAGGCCCGGATCGCCGTGCTGGCCGAGGAGGAGGAGCTGCAGTCCCTGCGGCCCGACCTCGACGGCAACCAGATCATGGAGATCCTCGGGGTCGGCCCCTCGCGCCTGGTCGGGCAGGCGTACGCCCATCTCCTGGAGCGCCGGATCGACGAGGGCCCCCTGGGCCCCGACCGCGCCCGCGCCGAGCTCCTCGCCTGGTGGGACCGCCAGGAGCACTGAGCCGCTCCCCTCCCCGGTCACCCTGGCCCCAGGTTTTTCACGTTCACGTGAAAGTCCGGCGCTGCCCACGGCAGATCTGGTGGGTGCAGCAGCGGTCTTTCACGTGAACGTGAAAAACCGTCGCCACGGGTCGCCGGCCAACCACGTGGACCGTACGGCGCGGGTCAGCCGTCGGTGCGGAAGGCGGCGCGCAAGGACTCGGTGCCGCGGTCGAGCGGGAGGCGGCGGCTCAGCACCGCGAACCCCACCGCGGTCGCCAGGTAGCAGGCGGCGAGCACCACGAGGACGGGGACGGAACGGCCGTCGGTCGGCAGCACGGCGGCGCCGACCAGGGCGGCGAGCACGAGCGCGACGTTGAAGACCATGTCGTACAGCACGAACGTGCGGCCCTTGACGTCGTCGTCGACGTGCGCCTGCACCAGGGTGTCGACGCAGATCTTGATCACCTGCGCCGTGAGGCCGAGCAGGAACGCGGCGACCAGCAGCGTCGGGCGCGTGTAGACCGCGCCGGGCACGAGCTGGAACACGGCCGCTCCGAGCAGGCAGCCGACGACGACGCGGCGAATCCCGAACCGGGCCGAGAGCGGCGGCCCGACCGCAGCCGCGGCCACGAAGCCCACCGCGGTCGCCGCCACGAGGATCCCCAGGTCCGCGATGGCGGGCGCGACGTCGTCGACGGCGTGGAAGTAGTTCCGGTAGACGAGGATCGTCGCCACCGTGACGACCCCGTAGACGAGCCGGTGCGCGGCGATGGTCAGCAGCCCGAGGCCGGCGGCGCGACGCTCGCGCAGGTGCCGGACCGCCTCGACGAGACCGTGGAGCACCTCCCCGGCCCGGACGGCGGCCGTCCCGACCCCGGGTCCGAGGGCCAGGCGGGGGATCCGCAGCGTGAGCAGGCCGGCGACGACGAACGCCGCCGCGACCACGACGAACAGCACGGCGTTGGCGAGGGAGTCGGGCATCGAGCGGCCGAGCACCAGCCGCAGGCCCGTCCCGACCCCCGCCCCCACGAGGACGCCGGCGGGTCCGACCGTGGGCACCACGGCGTTGGCCACCAGGTACTCGTCGGCGTCGATGGTGTGCGGCAGCGACGCCGACAGCGCGGCGAGCAGGTAGCGGGTGAGGCTGATGCTGACCAGGACGATCCCGTAGACGGCGACCTCGGCGGCGCCGTCGCGCCGGCCCGTGGCCACGACCGCCGCGAGCCCGAGGGCGAGCACCGCCTCCCCGAGCGCGCCGAGCAGGAGGATCTGACGTCGTGAGAAGCGGTCGATCGTCACGCTGACGAAGGGTCCGAGCACCGAGAACGGCAGCAGGGTCACCGCGAGCACGGCCGCGATCGACGCGGCGTCCGGCTGGCGCTCGGGCGAGAACAGCACGAACGACGCCAGCGCCACCTGCAGCAGCCCGTCGGCTCCCTGGACGGCGACCCGTACGGTCAGCAGCCGCCGGAAGAGCAGGTGGCGCCAGAGCCGACGCAGGCCGGCGACGAAGCTCACGGTCGCGGCGACCGGCGGCCGCCCATCAGCTCTGGGGGTACTTGGCGAGGTAGGCCGCCATGGTGTCGTCCTGCATCGCCTTGCCCAGCTCGGCCATCTTGGCCTGGTCGACCACGTCGATGCTCTGGCCGTTCACGGTGCCGAAGCCGGCCAGCGGAGCCTGGAGCAGCTGGATGTTCTTGGCGTCGAGACGCAGCGAGAGCGCCGTCGAGCGGATCTCGGAGTCGCTGAGGCTGTTGTCGACGGTCAGGTGCTTCGAGAGGTTGCCGATGAAGGAGCTGAACTTCGCCGGGTCGGAGATCGACGCCCGCGCTGAGCCCCTTGGCGACGATCGCCTTGATCACGTTGCGCTGGTTCTCGGCGCGGTCGAGGTCGCCGCCGGGCAGCGAGTGCCGCTCGCGGACGAACCAGAGCGCCTTCTTCCCCTCGATGTTGACCTTGCCCTTGGGGTAGTCGTAGCCGTGCGAGGAGAAGGCGGTCTTGTTCGTCACGGTCACACCGCCGAGGTCGGTGGTGAGGTCGATGAAGCCCTCGAAGTTCACGAGGACGACGTGGTCCATGTCCGCGCCGGTCAGCTCCTCGAGCGTCTTGACCGTGAGGGCCGGGCCGCCCTCCTCGAACGCCGCGTTGATCTTGTTCTTCCCGTAGCCGGGGATCGTCACGTACATGTCGCGGGGGAACGAGGTGATGTAGGCGTTCGTCCGCTTCTTGTTCAGGTGGACGACCATGATCGTGTCGCTGCGCCCCTCGGCGGGGTCGTCCTCGTCACGGCTGTCCGAGCCGAGCAGCACGTAGTTCAGGACGCCCGTCTCGCGCGGCTGGGCGGGCGTGGAGGTCGAGCCGGGCGTCGGGGTGTCGACGGGCAGGTCGATCCCGCGGTGGATGTTGCTGGTCACCTGGTGGCTGATGTTCCACGCGTACGCGCCCACGCCGACGAGGGCGACCACGAGGACGGCGGCGACGGCGATGAGGACGCGACGCCACACGCGGCGCTTCGCGCGTCGCGGCTTGGCGGGGGTGCCGGGCGCCGGCGGCCCGTCGGCGGTCTGGCTCACTACCGTTCCTTGCCTCGATCAACCGAAGATCAACCACAGAAGTCTACGTGAACGGCGTGTCGACGCTGGACGATCCGCTCCGCAGCATCAACGAGACACCGGTGGCCAAGGTTCCGGCGGACGGCGGAGCACCGGTGATCTAGGGTCGGACGCATGTCGCGCGCCGAGGGAGCCGCCCGCCGGGCCGAGCTGGCCGCGGCCCAGCAGCAGGCGGAGTCGCGCGAGGCGCAGAAGCTCGTCGACGGCTTCCTCGCCGACGCGAGGGCCCGCGGCATCACCCCGGTCCCGCTGCGCGCCACGCTCTTCGACGGGCACGGCGTCCGGACGGACAAGGTCGGCTGGTACCTGCGCAAGAACCAGAGCGTCGCGGTCGGCGACGACGGCTCGTACTACGTGCTCACGGTCCCCGGCGGCCTGCGGGAGCGGTTCGTCGGGGTCAGGCTGCGCCCGACGCCACCGCCGCTCGAGGTCGGCCGCGGCGGTCGTGACGGCGAGACCGGCGACCTCGCCGACTTCCTCCGCTGGCGCCTGGAGCGCGGGAACGACGCCGTCTGAACGGCCTCCGCTCGGCTCCGGCTCGTCCCTCTGCCTCGGCTACATCTCCTCGGTGGTCGTCGCCGACTTCTTGACCTTGACGTGGGCCATGTAGGCGTCGATCACGGCCTCGGGCTCGCCGCGCATCATCAGCCGGCCCTTGTCGAGCCAGATGCAGTCGTTGCACATCTCGGCGATGCTGCTCAGCCCGTGGCTGATCAGGAACATGGCGCGGGCGCTGTCGCGCAGCTCGGCCATCTTGGCGCTGGCCTTCTCACGGAAGTGCGCGTCACCCGTGGAGAGCGCCTCGTCGATCATGAGGATGTCGGGCTTCATGTGCACCGCGACGGAGAAGCCCACGCGGGCGGCCATGCCCGAGCTGTAGGTCTGCATCGGCATGTCGATGAAGTCGCCGAGCTCGGTCCACTCCGCGATGTCGTCGGCGCGCGCCTCGACCTCGCGGCGTGACAGCCCCGAGGCGAGCCCGCCGAGCACGATGTTCTCCCGACCCGACAGGGCGCGGTTGAAGCCGACGCCCAGCGCCAGCAGCGTGCTGGCCTTGCCCCAGACCTCGACGTTGCCCGAGGTCGGCGGCAGGATCCCCGCCATCGCGCGCATCAGGGTCGACTTGCCGGCGCCGTTGGAACCGATGATGCCCATCGACGTGCCGACGCGGATGTCGAAGCTGACGTTCGTCAGGGCCTGCACCTCGCGCACGGAGCGCTGGCCCCGCCCGAGCCGCACGATCGCCTGCTTGAGGGTCGGCTTGCGCTCGAACGTGGTGCGGTAGGTGATGGAGAGGTCCTCGACGCGCACCGCGTACGGCGAGGCTTCGCTCTCGGTCGTGGTCTCAGGTGAGGCGGACAGCAAAATCACGCTCCCGCGAGATGAAGAAGATGAAGCCGATCGCCGCGACCGCCACCGCCCAGACCCCCGCGCTGACGAACAGGCCGGCGGCCGGGACCCGGCCCTCCTGGATCGTCTCGGCGTAGCCGCCGAGCATCGCGTACATCGGGTTGAGCTTGATGATCGTGAGGACGGTCTTGGAGAAGTGCGCGACGTTCTCGGGCAGCCACAGCACGGGAGACAGGTACATCCAGATCCGCACGAAGTAGGGCAGGAAGCTCGAGGTGTCGCGGAAGTAGACCTGCACGGTCGCGAAGAAGGCCGCCAGGCCGGCGCTGAACAGCAGCAGGGTGGCGAAGAAGTAGAGCGACAGCACCATGGTCCACGACCACACGTGGGTCAGGAAGATCAGGTGGAACAGCAGGTACACCGGGATCGTCGGCAGGAAGCGGAAGACCGCCGTGCGGACCGACGACAGCGGGATCAGCAGCCGCGGGAAGGCGGTGTTGATCAGGAGCTTGCCGGCCCCGACCACCGACTTGGTGCCCGTGGTGATCGAGCTGGACACCAGGTTGAAGGCGAACAGCCCGAGGGTCAGGTGGACGAAGACCGTCGGCTCGTGGCGTCCCTTCAGGATCGTCACCAGCAGGTAGTAGACGGCGGCCAGCAGGAGCGGGTTGATGATCAGCCAGGCCTGCCCGAAGTACGTCGAGGTGTTCGCGCCGCGCATGCTCGCCCGGCTCATCTCCGCCGCGAAGCCCCGGCGGTGCCAGAGCTCGCGGAAGTACGGGACGAGGGGCGGCAGGCCGGCCCGGTGCGGTCCGTAGCGGTGGTAGACCGGCTCGAAGTCCGTGCCGCGCTCGCGCGTGGGCGCCGTCATGCGCTGCGGCCTCCTCGGTCTGGTCGCCGTTCGGTCTCGGGTGCCAGCCCTTGCGCGGTGCAGCGCACCGGGCCGAGGGCGAGGGTCAGTCTGCCACGGACGCAGGAGCAGGCGCGTCGACGCGCGCCGCTCCCGCTTTCGTACGGCGTCCGGCCGCCCGTCGCCGGACCCGCAGGAGCACGAGCGCCAGCAGGACCGCGGCGACGCCGAAGCCGGCGCTGACCGCGGGGCCCAGGTCCTGCCCCTCGCCCCGCAGCCGGGCGCTGGCCGGGTCGCTCGACGCGTAGAGCACGGTCACGTGGTCGCCGACCTCGAGGCGCTGGCGGTAGCGCCCGTGCGGCGCGACGTACTCGTAGGTCCGGCCCTCGACCGCGTAGGTCACCTTGGGCGCCAGGCTGGGTGTCCGGCTGTCGGTGCGCGCGTCGCGGGCCGACCCGACGGGTGCCCGCGCCACGAGGGCGACCACGGTGCCCTCCGTCTGGGTCGCCGTCCGGACGAAGTCGGCGTTCTGGGCCGAGAGCAGGGCGAAGACGACGGCCATGACGGCCAGGTAGACGATCGCCACGACCCCGACCACCAGCGGGAAGCGACGTCGGCTCACGGGTTCGAGCGTAGTCCGGGGCCGGGTCCTCGGACGCCGGAGACGCGTCTCCTGCGGGCGTACGACATCCCGCGCGCACGGACGACACGTCCGCCCGCTCGGACAACACCTGGGACAACACCGGCCGAGCACGATGGCGCCACCGGATCGAGACGGGGCGACAGGGACGGTGACGACATCGACGGTGACGACATGGACGGTGACGACGTGGACGGGGCGACGTGAGCGAGGGAGAAGACGAGGGCGGCAGGGTCGGCGACGTCGGCGAAGGGGCCCCGGGACGGACGGGGGCTGGTGGTGGCGGCCGTGGGCGGGCGGGCGTGCTGCGGCGCCTGGACGCGGAGTGGGCCGCGCTCGGGGAGGATCCCGCCGCCCGGGAGGCGTGCGGCCGCTGGGCGGTCGGCCTGCCCGTGCTTGCCGGGTGCGCGAGCCCGGCGGACGTGCTCGCTCGGGTGCCCGGCTCGCCGGACCGGGTCCTGGGGCGGCTGCTGGCCGAGGCGGCCGCGGGTGACGCCCTCGCCGGGCGGGTCGTCCTCCAGGCGCTGCTGCCGAAGGTGGTCCGGATGGCCGCGGTCGATCGCCACGCGGGGGTCGACGACTACCTGACGGCGCTGTGGTGCGTCATCGCGACCTACCCGCTGGCCCGGCGCCCGTCCTCGGTCGCGGGAAACCTCGCGCTGGACACGCTCAAGGCCGTCCGCCGGGAGCGGCGGCCGGCCGCCGACCTGGCGACCCCGCCGCACGTCGTGGTCGCTGTCGCGGACGAGAGACGGGGACGGCTGGTCGGCCCGGGCCCGGGTCCACGGGGGACGGGACCGAGTGCCGCCGTCGTGCTCGCCCGCGCGCGTCGGCACCGGCTCGTGGACCCGGCGACGACCGAGCTGCTGCGCAGTGTCTACGCCGAAGGTCTGACGGGGGAGTCCGCCGCGCGGCGGCACGGCCTCAGCCCGGCGGCGGTGCGCTCGCGGTGCTCGCGCGCGGTACGGGTCCTCGCCGGCCACGCGGCGCTGCTCGGGGCCGAGGGGTGAGGCCCGCGTGACGCCTGGGCCCACCGAGGCTGCCCGGCGGGAGTCGGGCCGAGGCTGCTCGGCGCGACTCGGGCGCCGGCAGTCGGCCGGGTCGATGATGACCGGGCGCAAGGAGGTGGCCAGGAGGGTCAGCTGACGCCGCGCGGACGGAGCTGGATGCTCACCCGCGGCCCGACCGGGCGGGTCGTCTTGGGGACGGCGTGCTCCCAGGTGCGCTGGCAGGAGCCGCCCATGACGACGAGGTCGCCGTGGTGGAGGGTGTGGCGGATCGTGCCGGAGCCCGCCACGGCGCGCACCCGCACCGGACCCGGGCCGCGCTAGCCGGCGGGGTCGGTGCTGCCCGGGCGTGCGACCGAGCCCTCGACCGGGCGCTGGGCGAGGTCGGCGCCGGCGATCGCCCGCGCCACGGCGCCGCCACCGCGGGGCCGGAGCAGGAGCTCACGTGGCGAGCCCAGGGACACGATGGCGACGATCGTGTCGGTCGTCCGTCCGCGGCCGATGGTGTCGCCGTGCCAGGCGACCGAGTCGGCACCGTCGCGGTAGAGGCAGAGGCCGGCGCTGACCAGCGGTTCGCCGAGCTCCGGCTCGTAGCGGGCGTTGAGCGCGTCGCGGATCGCCGTGAGGGCGGGGTGCGGCAGGGGATCGCCCTCGCCGTAGTGGCAGAGCAGACGCGGGACGTCGACGACGCGGTCGTACATCGGGCGCCGTTCGGCGTGCCAGGGCACGTCCTCCAGGAGCGCAGGGAGCAGCGAGTCGGCGGTGACCCAGCCGGGCAGCACGTCGACCCAGGCGCCCCGGGCGAGCGGGTGACGTACGAGGCCGTCCAGGGAGCCCAGTGCGAGGCCGTCCGCCGGTCGTCGGTCGTCGGCCCCGGGGGGCGTCGCAACGGCGTCGGGCACCGGGTCGAAGAGCGAGGCCTGCACGGTCACGGGGCCGAGGGTAGCACTTATCGCCCAGACGTTCGATTACCCGTTGCCGTTGCCGTTGCCGTTGCCGTTGCCGTTGCCCTGCCTGCCGTTGCCGGCCGTCCGTTGCCCTGGCCGCCACCGTTCCCCTGTCCCTCACCACCGCCGTTGCCGTTGCCGTCACCGTCGCTCTCGGTGGGCTCCGGGCTCGGCGACGAGCTCGACTCGGAGCTCGAGGGCGTCGGGGTGGGGGACGGCGCGGTGGCCTGCTGGGCGATCACGAGCTTCACCGTCGTCGCGCGGGACGCCTCGCTGCCGGAGTCGGGGCTCTGCGACACGACGGTCCCGGCCGGCTGGCTGCTGTCCTGCCGGCTCGTGGAGACCTTGCTGAACCCGGCCTCCTCCAGCTGGCGCCTGGCGGACGCCTCCGACGAGCCGCGCACGTCGGGCACCGTCGACTTCCCGGTCGCGTAGGTGACCGTCACCTGGTCGGAGAGCGGGGTCGTCGTGCCCTCGTCCGGCGAGACGCTCAGCACCTGACCCTCCTTGGCGTCCGTGCTCTCGGTGGTCGCCGGGCTGGTGTCGACGTTGGTGAAGCCGGCGTCGCGCAACGCCTTCTCGGCGTCGTCGACGTCGGAGTCCACCAGGCCGTCCGGGATCTCCGCCGACTCCGGGCCGTCGTTGATCGTCACCGTCACGGTGCTGCCCGAGTCAGCCTGGGTCCGACCGGACGGGTCCTGGCTCACGACCGTGCCGGCGGTCGAGGCGTCGCCGTTGCTGTGCTCGACCTCGATGCGCAGACCCGCCTCCTCGACCTGCGTACGGGCCTGCGACTCCTTGTAGGTCAGCACGTCCGGCACGGTGACCTGCTGGGTGCTCGGGTTGTTCAGCCGGTAGACCGCGAAGACGCCGCCCGCGACGAGGGCCAGGGCCAGCAGGCTCAGGAGCACGACCATGCCCGTCCGGCGCCTGGGCTCCTCCTCCTCGACGTCGGTCTGCTCGTCGACGGTCGTGACCCGGACCGGCGGCACGACGCGGGTCGGGGTGTCGGCCGCGTGCACCGGCACGGTCGGGGCGGTCGGCGGGGCGACCCTGGGCACCACGGCCGTCGCCTGCTGCCCGGCCAGCACCCGGTTGATGTCCGCCTTCATCTCGCGGGCCGACTGGTAGCGGTCGGCCGCGTCCTTCGCCAGCGACTTCAGCACGATGGCGTCGATGTCGGCGCTGATCTCGGGGTCGATCCGGCTCGGCGGGACGGGCGCCTCGCGCACGTGCTGGTAGGCGACGCTGACGGGCGAGTCGCCGGTGAACGGCGGCCGGCCGGTGAGCAGCTCGTAGAGCAGGCACCCGGTCGAGTAGAGGTCGCTGCGGGCGTCGACGGTCTCGCCGCGCGCCTGCTCGGGCGACAGGTACTGCGCCGTCCCGATCACGGCCGCGGTCTGCGTCATCGTCGCGCTGGTGTCGGCGATCGCCCGGGCGATGCCGAAGTCCATCACCTTCACCGTGCCGTTGGTGGTGAGCATGACGTTCGCGGGCTTGATGTCGCGGTGGATGATCCCGGCGCGGTGGCTGTAGCCGAGCGCGTCCAGGACGCCGGCGGTCAGCTCCAGCGCCCGCTCGGGGAGGATCTTGCGGCCGTCGCGCAGCACGTCGCGCAGCGTCGGGCCCTCGACGAGCTCCATGACGATGTACGGGATGGAGACCCCGGTGCGCGGGTCCGGCTCCTCGCCGGTGTCGTAGACGGCGACGATCGTCGGGTGGTTCAGCCCGGCCGCGCTCTGCGCCTCCCGACGGAACCGCGCCTGGAAGGTCGGGTCGGTGGCGAGGTCGGGACGCAGCTGCTTGACCGCGACCGGGCGCCCCAGCCTGAGGTCGACGGCACGGCGGACCTCCGCCATGCCGCCGCGTCCGAGCGGGTTGCCCAGCTCGTAGCGGCCTCCGACCGTCTCCGTCATCTGCTCGTCCCTCTCTGCGGCGGCCCGGTCCGGACCGACGCCAGACCGGCGACGTCTCGTCGTCCCCGACCGAGTCGGCGTGTCGTGGGGTACCGGCGGTGCCCCCTCATCGTGACAGGCCCGCCAGCATGACCGAGCGGGCGATGGGGGCGGCCAGGCGCCCCCCGGCGATGTCGTTGCGTGGGATGTCGGCGTCCTCGATGATCACCGCGACCGCCACCTCGGGGTCCTCCGAGCGGTGCGAACGAGGTGAACCAGGCGAAGGGCTTGCGGCTCGGGTCCGACTGCGCCGTGCCCGTCTTGCCGCCCACCTCGACCCCGGAGATGCGGGCGTTCGTGCCGGTGCCCTCGCTGACGACGACGCCCATCATCTGCTGCAGCGCCTCGGCGTTGCCCGGCGTCATGGGCGTCGACAGCACCTGCGGCTTGTGGGTCTCGATGGGCGTCAGGTCGGGTGCCTGGACGGCGCTGACGACGTACGGGTCCATCAGCACCCCGTCGTTGGCGATGGCCGCGGAGACCATCGCCATCTGCAACGGGCTGGCCGCGACGTCGTACTGGCCGATGGCGCTGAGCGCGAGCTGGGAGTCCTCGAGGCTGTCGGGGAACTGGCTCGCCACGCCGCCCAGGTCGGACAGGTGCCGCGCGTCGAAGCCGAAGAGCTGGGCCTGCTCACGGAGCTTGTCCTCGCCGACCTCGAGGCCCAGGTTCGCGAACGCGGTGTTGCACGAGACCTTCAGCGCCTGCGTCATCGTGATGGTCGTGCCGCCGCAGCTGCCCTCGTTGGGCAGGTAGGTGCTCGTGCCCGGGAGCTTGAGCCGGTTCGGCGACTTCACCTTGGAGTCCGGCGTCTTGCCGTCGGCCAGGGCCGCCGCGGCCGTCACCAGCTTGAAGGTCGAGCCGGGCGGGTAGATCTCGCGGGCCGCGCGGTTGGTCAGCGGGCGGGTGCTGTCGGCGGCGAGCTCGTCGTAGGTGCGGTCGGCCTTCTCGACGTCGTGGCTGGCGATCGTGTTCGGGTCGTAGCCCGGGCTCGTGACGAGGGCCAGCACGGCGCCGGTCTTGGGGTCGAGCGCGACGACCGCGCCCTTCTGCCGCCCGAGCGCCGTGGCCGCGGCCTCCTGCATCTTCGGCACGATCGTCGTCTGGACGCTGGCGCCCTCGGGGGTCTGGTTGGTCGCCAGGTCGATCAGCCGGCGCACGAACAGCGAGTCCGAGGTGCCCGCCAGCTGGGAGTTGTAGGTGTTCTCCAGCCCGGTGCTCGCGTGGTCGTAGGAGAAGTAGCCGGTGAGGGGCGCGTAGAGGCTGCCGGCGGGATAGTTCCGCTGGTAGTCGAAGCGGTCGTCGGACGGCATCGTCGTCGCGATCTCGACCTTGCCGGCCGCGAGGATCGAGCCGCGGTTCTGCGCGAACTCGGCGTCGCGGACGCGCCGGTTCTGCGGCATGGCGTCGAGCGGGCCCTGGCGGAACAGGACCGCGTAGGTGACGTTGCCGAGCAGCAGCGCGAACATGACGATCGCGACGACCGCGACGCGGCGGATGGGCCCGTTCACGCGACCCTCACCACCTGGGTCGCCTCGAGGTCGGGCTCGTACTCGGCCGCCGTCGGGACCGGGCGGCGCACCTGGTGGGAGATCACCATCAGCAGGCCGACGATGATCCAGTTGCAGATCATCGACGAACCGCCCTGCGACATGAACGGCGTCGTCAGGCCGGTCAGCGGCAGCAGCCGGGTGACGCCGCCGATGATCGCGAACACCTGCAGCGCGAAGGCGAAGGCCAGGCCGGCGGCGAGCAGCTTGCCGAAGGGTTCGCGGCACTGCAGGGCGGTGCGCAGGCCGCGGGCGACGAACAGCGCGTAGACCATGATCAGGGCCATCAGGCCGGCCATCCCGAGCTCCTCGCCGACCGCCGCCGCGATGAAGTCGCTGCGGGCCAGCGGGGTCAGGCCCGGGCGACCGAGACCCAGCCCGGTGCCGAGCAGCCCGCCGTACGCCAGCCCGAACTGCGCGCTGATCACCTGGTAGTAGGCGTCGAAGTCGCTGAACGGGTGCAGCCAGGCGCCGACCCGGACGCGGACGTGGCCGAAGTTCAGGTAGCCGAACCACGCCCCGACCCCGAACAGCAGCACGCCGAGCACCGCCCAGCCGCCCCGTTCGGTCGCGACGTAGAGCATCATCACGAACAACCCGAAGAAGAGCAGCGAGGTTCCCAGGTCGCGCTGGAGGACCAGGATCGCGAGGCTGAGCAGCCAGACCAGCAGGATCGGTCCGAGGTCGCGGGCGCGGGGGAGGTCGACCCCGAGCACGCGGTAGCCGGCCAGCGCCAGCACGTCGCGCTTCTCCACGAGGTAGGAGGCGAAGGCGATCGCGAGCAGGACCTTCGCGGCCTCGGCGGGCTGGAAGCTGTACGGGCCGAGCTGGATCCAGATCTGCGCGCCGAACTTCGACGTCCCGATCCCCGGCGCCAGGGGGAGCAGCAGCAGCACGACTCCGGCCAGGCCGAGCGTGTAGGTGTAGCGCTGCAGCGGGCGGTGGTCGCGCAGCAGCACGGCGACGCCGAGAAAGATCACCAGGCCGAGCCCGGTCCAGATCAGCTGCTGGCGCGCGCCGTGCGCGACCGGGTCGTTGATCAGGTCGATGCGGTGGATCATCGCGAGGCCGAGCCCGTTGAGGACGACGACGCAGGGCAGCAGCAACGGGTCGGCGTAGGGCAGCCGCCAGCGGACGGCGAGGTGTGCGACGAGGACGCCGACCGCGCACCCGGCCGCGACCGTGGGGAACGCGGGCCCGAGACCCCCGGTGACGTTGAGGTCGACCTGCGCGTACGCCCCGAGCCCGAGCAGCAGCGCGAACGCGAGCATGAGCAGCTCGACGTTCCGGCGGCGGCGCGGGACGACGGTGACGCTCCCGGAGGGTGCCTGGAGGTCAGCCATCAGCAGGCCGCCCCGGGCGAGGTGGCGCTGGGGGCCGCGGTGGGCGAGGCGGAGACGTTCGAGGGGCCGGGCGTACGCCGGCCGGACGCGGTGCTGCTCGGGGTGGGCGTCGGGGAGGCGGTCGGGGTCTGCCGGCCGCACCGGGTGAGGGCGTCGCGCAGCTCGGTGACGGTCTCGCGCGCCGCCGCGAGGCTCGGCACGTCGATCGCGGTCCGGACCCGCTCCTGGTAGTAGACGGGCAGGGACGCGACCTGGAGGTCCTGCACCTCGTAGAGCTTCGAGAGCGAGATCCCGGGCAGGCTCTCCGAGACCCCCTGGTAGATCGCGACCTGGGCTGCCGGCGGCGCCCACGTAGTACTGGCTGCGCGTCCAGGAGTACGCCGCCCCGAGCCCGGCGGCGACGACGACGAGCACCAGCACGGCCGTGACGAGCGGGCGTACGAAGCGGCGGCGGTGCGGGTGGACCGGGTCGTAACGGGCCTCGTCCAGGGTCGGGCCGGACCGCGGCGACCCCGGAGCCGTCGCGGCGGATTCGTCCTCGGCCGCATCGGCGTCGTCCTCCTCCGGGCCGAGCGGCAGCAGGGGGACCCGGGTGATGACGGTGTCCTCGTGCTCCTCCGGACCCCGGCCGCGCTCGGCGGGCGGGGGCACGGCCCGTTCCGCGGCGGCACCGAGCACCGTGGCCGGCGTGCTCTCGGTGGTGCTCTCGACGTCCCCGACGGGCACGGCGGCGGCGTCGAGCACGTCGGCGACGAGGACGGTGATGTTGTCGACCCCGCCCTCGGCCCGGGCCGCGTCCACGAGGGCGGCGAGCGCGTCCTCCCGGTCGGGCAGCGCGAGCAGGTCGGCGATCTCCGGGTCGTCCACGAGGCCGCACAGGCCGTCGCTGCAGAACATCAGCCGGTCGCCCGCGGCCAGGTCGAGCAGCGCCAGCTCCGGGTCGGCGCCGGGCTGGCCGTTGAGGACGCGGAGCAGCAGCGAGCGGTGCGGGTGCACGGCGGCCTCGGCCTCGCTGATCCGGCCCTCGTCGACCAGCGACTGCACCCAGCTGTGGTCGTGGGTGAGCCGGCGCAGCAGCCCGTCGCGGACCAGGTAGGCCCGGCTGTCACCGATGTGGACCAGCCCGAGCCCGGTGCCGTCGAACAGGGCCGCCGTGACCGTGGTGCCCATGCCGTCCAGCGAGACGTCGTCGGCGATGAGGTCGGCGATCCGGTCGTTCGCGTCCTCGACGGCCTCGGCCATCACGGAGAGCATGGTCGGACCGACGGCCGTCTCGTCGACCCGCATCAGGGTGTCGACGGCGACGGCCGAGGCCAGGTCGCCGGCCGCGGCGCCGCCCATCCCGTCGGCCACCACGAGCAGGTGCCCGGTCGTGTAGCCGGAGTCCTGGTTGTTCTTGCGCACCAGGCCGATCTCGGAGTGGCTGACCACGCGCAGGGCGAGCGTCATCAGGGCTCCAGGCGCAGGATCGTCCGCCCGATCCGCACGACGTCGGCGAAGCCGACGGCCGTCGGGCTGGTGATGCGCTGGTTGTTGACGTAGGTGCCGTTGGTCGAGCCGAGGTCCTCGACGTACGTCCCGTCGGGCCCGTCGACCACGCGTGCGTGCCGGGTGGAGACGTAGTCGTCGTCGAGCACGAGCTGGCAGTCCGAACCACGCCCGATCAGGATCACGTGGTCGACGAACTCGCCCGAGTCGCCCGTCTGCGGCCCCTGCGTGATGGTCAGGGCGCGGGGTGCTCCGCGCTGCCGGCGGAGCTTGCGCGCCGGCGGAGGCGGGCTCTCCAGCGCGGGCGGGCCCTCGTCGGTCGCGCACGGTCCGCCCGAAGAGGTCGCTGCGCACGACCGACACCGCGGAGAGGATGAACAGCCAGAGCAGGGCCAGGAAGAGCACCTTGACGACGGTGACGGCGATCTCCGACACGGGGGCCTCAGCGCGCGGAGGGGTCGTGGACGAGCATGCGGGTGGTCCCGATCTCGATCCGCGAGCCCTCGGTCAGCACCGCGTGGCGGACCTTGGCGCCGTCCACCGTGATGCCGTTGGTGGAGCCGAGGTCGACGATGTCGATGCTGCCGTCCTCGGAGCGGCCGACGCGGATCTCCGCGTGGCGCCGGGAGATCCCGGGGTCGTTGATGCGCAGGTCGGCCTCGGTGCCGCGGCCGATGACGAGGCCGGGTGCGGTGAGCGGGTGGCGCATCCCGTTCACCTCGAGCACCAGGCCGTCGCCGCTGCGGGCGGACGTCGGGCCTGGAGCCGTCGGAGCCGCCGGGGCGGGGACGGACGGGCGTACGGCGCCGGTGCGGGGAGCCGCGGCCGGCTCGGGGACCTCGACCCCGGCGACGGCCTCGGACGACACCGTGAAGCGTCCGGTCGGCAGGCGGCTGTCGAGCTCGAGGTCGATGCGGATCGGGCCGCTGAAGACGTAGCCGCGGTCCCGGGCGTGCGCGCGCAGCTCGTCGCCCAGCTCACGGGTGAGCGTGGCGGCGTACGGGGCGAGCTTGTCGTGGTCGTGCGGGGAGAGCTCGACGGTGAAGTCGTTGGGCACGAGCTTCTTGTCGCGCGACATCAGCTTGGCCTCGGCGTCGAGCTCGCGCTGCAGGCGCGCGGCGATCTCGACGGGCTGCACGTCGCCCTTGAAGGCGCGCGCGAACACGCCGCTGACGGCTCCCTCGACGCGCTTCTCGAAGCGCTGGAAGATCCCCATGTCCCTCCCCTCCTCTCGGTGTCACCCTACGGTGTGCCCGCGCCCGGACCCCGCAGCGACGACCTCGCGCGAGGCGTCTGCGGGCCGCTTTCCGGTACGGGCCCAGGGGCCGACCGTGCTAGCCTTTCCCGGCTGGTCCGGCGGGTGTTGCACCTGGTCCGGACCCGCGCGCGAGTGGCGGAATGGCAGACGCGCTGGCTTCAGGTGCCAGTGCCCGAAAGGGTGTGGGGGTTCAAGTCCCCCCTCGCGCACCACGTCTGACGGGGACCACCGGCAGGGCTCGGACCGAGCCGGCCGGGGTCCCCTTCGTCGTCCTCGGGCCTGGCCGGGTCAGGCGACGGAGACCGTGTCGCCCGACACCGAGACGGTCCGCGCGGGCAGGGGCTGCGAGGCCGGGCCCTTGACCACGGAACCGTCGCTGATCGAGAACTTGCTGCCGTGGCAGTTGCAGTTGATCGTGTCGGTGACGTCCGCGACCGGGCAGCCCGCGTGGGTGCAGATCGAGGAGAACGCCTTGAACTCGCCGGCGGTCGGCTGCGTGACGACGGCCTGACCCTCGGTGAAGATCTTCCCGCCGCCGACGGTGATGTCGCTCGTCCTGGCGGTCACCGGGGCGGCCGAACCGGAGCCACCGAGCCGGAACCTCCCGACGAGCTCCCGCCGCAGGCGCTCAGGCCCCCGAGGGCGACGGCGGCGATGCCGGCGGTGCCGAGCACGGTCCGGCGGCTGACGGGGCGGGTGTACGGGGTCATCAGGGTCTCCAGAGCGTCGGTCGGTCGGCGCGGCAGGCCGTCTCGCAGTGACAACGACCGTACGTCGGTGCCGGTTTCCTGACGCTCGTCGCGGCGTCTGCCGTCGTACGCGGCGAGACAGCCCCACGAGAGTCAGAAAACCAGCAGACCGGCCGACGCCCCTGGGCGCGCCTAGGCTCGCGGACGTGTCGCGCACGTTCACGGAGGCCCTGGCCGAGGGCCCGCTGGTGCTGGACGGCGGCCTGGCCACCCAGCTCGAGGCGCAGGGGCACGACCTCACGTCGGCCGTCTGGTCGGCGGGTGTCCTCGCCGACGACCCGGACGCCGTCCTCGGCGCGCACCGGGCCTTCTTCGCCGCGGGCGCCCAGGTGGCGACGACGGCCAGCTACCAGGTGTCCTCGCGCGGGTTCGCGCGCGTGGGGATGGACAGCCTGCACGTCAGCCGCCTGCTGCGCCGCAGCGTGCGCCTCGCCCGGCGGGCCGCCGAGGAACGCCGCGACGAGGTCGGCGACGACACCTGGGTCGCGGCCAGCGTCGGCCCGTACGGCGCGGCGCTCGGCGACGGTTCGGAGTACACCGGCGACTACGGCCTGACGGTGGAGCAGCTACGGCGCTGGCACCGCTTCGGTCTCCAGGTGCTGGCCGACGTCGGACCGGACGTGCTCGCGCTGGAGACCGTGCCCTCCCTGGCCGAGGCCGAGGCGCTGCTGGCGGAGGTCCGTGGCATCGGCCGGCCGTGCTGGCTCTCGATGACCTGCGTCGGCGACCGCACCCGCGCCGGCGAACCCGTCGCCGAGGCCTTCGCCATGGCCGCGGAGGTGCCCGAGGTCGTCGCCGTCGGCGTGAACTGCCTCGACCCCGAGGACACCCCCGCGCTCGTCGCGCTGGCCACCGCGACCAGCGGCAGGCCGGCGGTCGTCTACCCCAACGCCGGCGAGAGCTGGGACGCCGACGGACGCCGCTGGACCGGCGCCCGGACCGACCCCGCCCTCCACGTGGACGCCTGGCTCGACGCGGGCGCCCGGCTCGTCGGCGGCTGCTGCCGGGTGGGCCCGGACGAGGTCGCCGCGATCGCCCGCGCCGTCGGTCGACGCGCGGCGACCCCGGTCTGACGGCTCACCTGCCGACGGCCCGACGGCCCACAGGAAACGCACAGCCCAGGCTGACGTGACCCACACCGCACGGACGCAGTCTGAGGACATGGACATCTCCCAGCTCGCACTCCTGCTCGCGGCGGTCGTCGGGGTCCTCGTCGTCGGCCTCGCCGCGGTCGTCCCGAACGTCATGGACCTGCCCGGCCACACCGGCTGATCCCGGCGTCCGGCGCCTCTCAGAGCGTGGGCAGGCGCAACCGGTCGTCCTGCAGCATCCGGACCACCTCGGCGCGCGTGACGAGCAGCGCGTCGCCGCGGCCGACGTCCTGGGCGATCACGGTGATCACCTCCTTGCCCTCCGGCCGGTACTGCCCCTCCAGCCCGTCGCGGGTGTCGAGACCGTCGCTGAGGGTGAAGCGGTTGCCGTCCATGAAGCGGATCGAGGAGCACGCCTTCCCGGTCGCCGCGCCGCAGCGGGGGGCGGACGCACGGTCCGTCGCGATCTGGACGTAGACCTGCGTCGAACCGCCCCCGACCCGGAACACCTCCATCGCCAGCGCACCACGCCGGGTGCGCCACAGGTCCTCGGACTCGTCGCGGGCGTAGTAGCTCGACGCGTTGAAGTAGCGGCCCTCCGGGTCGAGGTAGTCGGCCACCACCTCGTAGACGCTCGCCCGCCAGGCCCGGGTCAGCGCCGCCCGGCACGTCGCCAGGCTCCGGTCGCACGTGGTCACGGGGCTCGGGGTCGCGGTGACGGTCGCGGTGGCCGTCACCGGTGCCGGGGCGCTCACGGGCGTCTGCGCCACCGGTCGCAGCTGGCTGACCAGCAGCACGAGCAGCACGACGGCGACCGCCGCGAGCCCCGTACGGCGCAGCCAGCGCCGGCGGACCAGCTCCTGACCGTTCCGGAGGTCGTCGTAGCGCCGCACCGAACGGACGTCCGGCGGGACCGCCTGGTCGAGCCGCGCGGCCAGGACGGCGTCGTCGGCGAGCTCGGGCATCGCCCGGACCAGCGCCGTACGACCCTCCCTGGCGACACCGGCGACCGTCTCGACGCTCGAGTCGAGGACGGCGGCGATCTCCACCCGGCCGAGCCGCGCCACCCACTCGAGCACGACGACCATCCGCTGGCGGGCGGACAGCGCCTGCAGCACGGTGACGAGCGGGTCGACCGGCTCGCGCACCGGCCGGCTGTCGACCAGCTCGAAGCGGGCCCGCGGCGACCAGCCCTGCCCGTCGAGGTCGGTGGTGTGCAGCAGCCGGAGCGCCACGAGCCGCGGGTCGCGGACGTGGGCCCACCGCCCGTACACGCCGGCGAGGGCCGCCTGCACCAGCTCGTCGGCAGTCTGGCGCTGCCCGACGAGGAGGTAGGCGCAGCGCTGCAGGAGCGGCCGGTCGTCCTCGACGAACGTCGCGTAGTCACGGTCCCGCGTCAGGCTGGTGGTCCTGGGCATCGGCGCCCTCCTCACGGAAGCCTATTCGGAGCCGACCGGCCCCGCCGATGCCCGCCCGCACCGGCACGAGAGGATCAGGACGTGACGAGCTTCCGGCGTTACGTGGCCATCGGAGACTCCTCGACCGAGGGCCTGATGGACCTCGGCGAGGACGGGACGTTCCGCGGCTGGGCGGACCGGCTGGCGCAGCACGTCGCCGACGGCCAGGACGAGCCCCTCGACTACGCGAACCTGGCCGTCCGCGGCCTGCACGCCGCCGAGATCCGTGCCACCCAGCTGGGGCCCGCCCTCGCCCTGGAGCCCGACCTCCTGTCGGTCTTCGCCGGCGTGAACGACGTCATCTCGGTGCGCTGCGACTTCGACGCCCTGCGCGACGACGTCGAGGCGCTGTACGCGGCCGCGCGGGCCTCGGGAGCCACGGTGATCACCTTCACGATGCCGGACCCCGCCAAGATCAACCCGCTGATCCGGCGCCTCCGCGGACGGGTGGCCCGGCTCGACGCGATCATCCGGTCGGCGGCGGAGCGGCACGGCGTCCTGCTGGTCGACTTCGACGCCCACCCGATCGCCGTCGACCCGCGGCTGTGGTGCCCCGACCGGCTGCACAACAGCGCGGTCGGTCACGAGCTGATCGCGGCGGCCCTGGCCTGGCGGCTCGGGGTCGACGGCTTCGACGAGCGCTGGACCGAACCGTTCCTCGACGACCCGCCCGTGTCGACGGCCCGCCAGGCGGTGGCCGGCGACGTCGACTGGGTGGTCCACCACCTGTCGCCGTGGCTCGGCAAGGCGGTCCGCCACGTCCCGCACGGCCTCGGCATCACGGCCAAGCGCCCCGTGCCGACGGTCGTCACGCGCTCCGCGTCCGACCGGACGGCGCCGTCGCGCGAGAGGCGCGACGCCTAGGCGAACAGCGCCTGGCCGATGTGCTCGCCGGGCCTCGCGCCGGGCGGCACCGCGAACAGCGCCGAACCCGTGTGCTGCAGGTACTCGCGGAGCCCGTCCTGACGGGCGAGCTTCGTCTGCATGGGGATGTAGTGCGTACGCGGGTCCGTCACGTACGCCATGAAGAACAGCCCGGCGTCGAGGCGGCCGAGGTTCGTGCTGCCGTCGACGAAGTTGTAGCCGCGGCGCAGCAGCTGCACGCCGTCGTTGGCGTCGGGGTGGGCGAGGCGTACGTGGGCGTCGGTCGCGACGACCGGCTGGTCCCCGCTCCCGATCATGGTGAAGTCCGGCTGGCTGAACTCGCCCCCGCCGGACAGCGGCGCGCCCTCGGCCTTGGTCCGGCCGACGACCCGCTCCTGCTCGCTCAGCGGCTGGCGGTCCCAGATCTCGATCGTCATGTTGATCCGGCGCGTGACGAGGTACGAGCCGCCGCTCAGCCAGGCCGCCTTCGGGTCGGCGCCGCCCGGCACCCACACGTGCGCGTCGACGCCGTTCGGGTCCTCGGCCTTGAGGTTCATCGTGCCGTCCTTGAACCCGAAGAGGTTCCGCGCGGTCACCTGGCTCGTCGAGGTGGAGGACGTCCGCCCGAAGCCGAGCTGGGACCAGCGGATCGCGGCGCGGCCGAAGGCGATCCGGGCGAGGTTCCGGATGGCGTGCACGGCGACCTGGGGGTCGTCGGCGCAGGCCTGCACGCAGAGGTCGCCGTCCGAGCGCGCCTCGTCGAGGTTGTCGCCTCCGAAGAGCGGCAGCCGGCGCAGCGCGGCGGGCTGGCGGGCGGCGAGACCGAACCGGTCCCGCCCCGCCTCGCGGAACAGCGACGGCCCGAAGCCGAAGGTCAGCGTCAGCCCCGACGCCGGCAGCCCGATGGCCTCGCCGGTGTCGTCGGGTGGCGCGTTGTACGGACCCGACGTCGGGCCGTACTCGCCCGCGCCCTCGCCCTGCGTCATCCGGGCGGCGGCGTCGGTCCAGTCCTGCAGCAGCTCGACGAGGTCGGCGCGCGAGGTGGTCGTGACGTCGAAGGCAGCGAAGTGCAGCCGGTCCTGCGCCGGCGTGACGATGCCCGCCTGGTGGTCGCCGTAGAAGGGGTAGACCGGCGGCCCGGCCGGGGCGGTCGGCGCGGTGGAGGCGGCCTGCGACACCCCGATGCCACCGGCGAGCCCGACCGCCGTGCCGGCCACGCCCGCACCGGCGACGCCGAGCGCCCGGCGCCGCGAGAACCGCCCGCGCAGACGCGTGACCGGCCCGGCGGCCGGGCCGGCGCCGGTGGCGGGCTGCGCCTCGGGGTCGAGGTCGGTGCGGGGCTCGGTCACGGGCGGGTCAGGCGACGGCCGCGGTGAGCTCGGACAGGGGCTCGGCCAGGGCGTTCACGGCGTCGGCGAGCGCCTTGACGTCGCTCTTGCTCACGTCGTCATAGCTCTTGAAGCCGTCGCCGACCTGCTGCTGGTCGAGCAGGGTCTGCAGCGCGCCGAAGCGCTGCTCGAGCTGGGTGTCGAGCGCAGGGTCCCGCTGCTGCAGGATCGGGCGCAGCCCCTCGTAGCCCACCCGGGCGCCGTCGACGTTGGCCTGGAAGTCGTAGAGGTCGGTGCGCGACCAGTACTCCTCCTCGCCGGTGACCTTGGTGGCGGCGACCTCGTCGAGCAGCCCCCGGGCTCCGTTGGCGATCTGGTCGGTGCTGAAGCTGATCGTGCGGGTGCGGTCGTACAGGGTCTTGACGTTCTTCATCAGGTCGTCGGCGTACGTCGCCCGGCCCGCGGTCGTCAGGGCGGTGTAGCCCTTGGCCCGCTCCGGCCACAGGTCCTTCTCGATCCGGTGCCAGCCGGTCCACCGCTGGCCCGACTCGAGGTCGGCCTCGCGGAGGTCGGTCTTGGGGTCGAGGTCGCCGAACGACTCCGCCACCGGCTCGATCCGCTCCCAGTGCACGCGGGCGACGGGGTAGAGGGCCTTCGCCCTGGCGTCGTCGCCGGCCTTGTACGCCGCGACGAACTCCTCGGTCTTGGTCACCAGCTGGTCGGTCTGGTCCCGCACGTACGAGGCGTAGTTCGCGTTCGGCCGCGGCGACCAGCTCGCCGTCGTCGCCGGCCGTCGTGTCCTGGCCGGAGTCCGCGACCGCGAACGGCGCCCGGATGCCGTCGCCGACCATGCCCGGCTTGCACGCGGTGAAGTAGCCGCCGGCCGGGGCGGTGAGCACGAGGTCGCGGGTGATGCCCGGGCCGATGTTCTCGACCTCGCCGACGATCCGGAGGCCGTCGGCGGCGAGCAGGTAGAACTCGTTGATCTTCGAGCCGCTGTTGGTGACGGTGAAGGTCAGCTTGCCCGAGGGGGCGCCGGTGCCCGACACCGTGCAGGCGGTGTCGCTGGCGGCGACCGTGAGGGCGCGCGGGTCGGCGGACGGGCCGCCGTCCGCGGCGCGGGTGTTGTCGGTGCACCCGCTCAGCACGGGCAGCGCCAGGAGCGCTCCGGCCGTGGCGAGCGGGACGAGGCGGCGCGCCGGGCCTCGCAGGGTGCGGGGGCGACGGGTCGGGTCGAGCACGGGGTCAGCTCCTTCCGGAGGCCACCGGCTGCGCGGGCGCAGCGGCGGCGGGACGGGCGGGCGGGGCGGCGCGGTGCCGCGCCTTGACGATGAAGACGGCCAGCACGGGCACGAGGTAGCAGGTCCAGACGACCGCCTCGAGCACCGTGGTGGCGGGGGAGAAGTTGAAGACGCCCTTGAGGACGGTGCCGTACCAGGACGTCGGCGGGATCACGGCGGAGACGTCGAAGGCCAGGGTGTTCAGGCCGGGCAGGATGCCGGCCTCCTGGAGGTCGTGGACGCCGTAGGAGAGGACGCCGGCGGCGACGAAGATCAGGAAGACGCCGGTCCAGAAGAAGAACCGGCTCAGGTTGATCTTGATCGCGCCACGGTAGATCAGGTAGCCCAGCGCGACGGCGAGGGCCAGGCCGAGCACCGCGCCGACGAGGGGTTCGGCGCTGCTGCCGGTGGTGCCCGTGGCGGCCGAGGTGGCCGCCCAGAGGAAGATCGCGGTCTCCAGGCCCTCACGCCCGACGGCCAGCATGGCGACGACGGCGAGCGACCAGGCGCTCCCGTCGGCGGCGCGGTCGACGGCCGAGCGGAGCCCCGAGGACATCGAGCGGGCCGTCCGGGCCATCCAGAAGATCATCCAGGTGACCAGCACGACCGCGATGATCGACAACGAGCCGCCGATCGCCTCCTGCGCCGTGAACGTCAGGCCCCGGGGCCCGAAGGTCAGCGCCGCGCCGAAGCCCAGCGACGCGACGACGGCGATCCCCACGCCGAGCCAGACGCGCGGGAGCAGGTGCTGGCGCCCGGTCTTGACCAGGTAGGCGATGAGGATGCTGACGACGAGGGCGGCCTCGAGCCCCTCGCGCAGGCCGATGAGGAAGTTGGCGACCATGCTGGGTGGCGCTCCTCGGTCCCTGGTGGCTGCTCGGCGGCCTGGGTCCGGTCGTCGGTGGCTCGCTAGGTGAGCCTCTCCTAAGTTAAGCGAGGCTGCCCTCATCCGGCAACCGGTGTGATGCTTTCGACACTCAGGCGCCGGGGCGCATCCAGGCGTCGCCACGGGCGCGTACGCCGAGGGTGAGGGCCCGCGCCACCATGAACACCGCGTACGCCGCCCACACCCACGTCAGCCCGAGGCCGAGGTGGCGCACGACGAGGGCGGCGGGGGAGTAGACGACGAGCGAGACCAGCCCGGCGAGCGCGAGGTAGCGGGCGTCGCCGGCGCCGATGAGGATGCCGTCGAGGACGTAGACCACGCCGGCCAGCGGGGCCAGCAGCGCGAGGACGACCACGACGGAGCCGACCAGCTGCCGTACCGAGGGGTCGGTGGTGAAGAGCCCCGTGTACGCCGGTCGCGCCAGCAGCAGCACGAGGCCGAAGGCGACACCGGCGACCACGCCCCAGCCGAGCATCCGGCGGGTCAGGGCCCGGCCGAGCGTGACGTCACCCGCGCCGAGGGCCGACCCGATCAACGCCTGGCCGGCGATCGCGACGGCGTCGAGGGCGAAGGCCAGCAGCACCCAGAGCCCGCCGACCACCTGGTGCGCGGCCAGCGCGGTGGCGCCGAGCCCGGCGGCGACGACCGTGTTCGTCGTGACGGCCGCCTGCAGGAGCGCCGTCCGGACGACCAGCCAGCCGCCGGACCGCGCGACGGCCGCGACCCCGCGCGGGCGGACGGCCAGCACCGCCCCCGAGGCCCGGGCCCGGCGGACGACGACCGAGACGACCGCGACCGCGGCACCGGTCTGGGCGATCAGGGTGCCGAGCGCGGAGCCGGCGATGCCGAGGCCGACGCCGTAGACGAGCGTGACGTTGAGGGCGATGTTGGCGAGGTTCGCGGCGACCACGACGACCAGCGGCGTCCGCGCGTCCTGCAGCCCGCGCAGCACGCCGGTCGCGGCGAGCAGGAGCAGGACCGACGGCAGCCCGAGCGCGGCGATGCGCAGGTAGGTGAGGGCCAGGGCGGCGACCTCGGGCTCGACGCCGTAGAGGCCGACCACGGCGGGCAGCGCCAGCTCGAGCCCGACGGCGAGCAGCACCCCGACGAGCACGGCGAGGACGAGGCCGTCGAGACCGCCGGTCAGCGCGGCGAGCCGGTCACCGGCGCCGAGCCGACGCGCGACGGTGCCCGTCGTCCCGTACGCCAGGAAGATCGAGAGCCCGACGAGGACGGTGAGGACGTTCGAGCAGAGGCCGAGCGCGGCGAGCGGCGCGGTGCCGAGGTGGCCGACCACGGCGGAGTCGGCGAGCAGGAGCAGCGGCTCGGAGACGAGCGTCGCGAAGGTCGGCAGCGCGAGGGCGAGGATGCGCCGGTCCAGCGCCCGCGGTCCTGACCGGGGAGCCGTCACCGACTTGTCCACAGGAGTTGTCCCCAGTGTGGAGAACTACACCGGTGTAACCCGGCTCGGCTGACGGCTACTTCCAGAGGGTGGCGAGGCCGAACGCGGCGGCCATGCCGCCCATGCCGATCAGGATGTTCCAGTTGCCGAGGTCGCTCATCAGCGGCACGGTCTGGCCCGCGACGTAGTAGACGATCAGCCAGGCGACGCCGAGCAGGCCGACGGTGATGAAGGTCGGCGGCACCCAGCGGCGGCTGGAGGGGGCCTTGACCTTCTTGGCCCGGTTCTCCTTGGCCACGCGCTGCTTGCGGACCTTCTGCTTCTCGTCGGCTGACTTCCGCGTACGGGACTCGGGCACGACCAACCTTCTCCGGCTCGGGGAGGTCCGCCCGGCCGGGCGGGACCGCGTGGCGGCGGACCCCACGTTCGAGCCGTTAGCGTAGTCGGCGATGCGCCCGCGGGTGACCAGGCGAGCGGCGAGCTTCGGCAGAGCTGGAGGGGTGGTGCGTGGCGGACGACGCGCCGACGTGGGGTGACCGCGTCCTGGCGGCGTTGCTGCGTGGCCGCGAGGCGACCCGCCGGCGCAACGCCGGACGCCGCCCGACCGCCCGGGTCCTCACGGCCGTGGCGTGCGCGGTGGCGGCGTTCCTGGTCGTGGTGAGCACGGTCAACGCCCGTGGCAGCGACCTGCGGCCGGGCCGCAACACCGACCTCGTCAGCCTCGTGGCCGACCAGTCCCGCCAGAACGCCCAGCTCACCCGGCAGGTCACCGACCTGCGCGCCCAGGTCGACGCCCTGACCGACGCCGAGAACGCCGGTGCCGGCTCCGACCTGCCCCAGCAGCTCGAGCAGGCCGAGGTGCGCGCCGGCCTCAGCGCGGTCCACGGCCCGGCCGTGTCGGTGACGCTCGACGACGCCCCGTCGTCGGTCGCCGCGGACGGGGTCGACGCCGACCTGCTCGTCGTGCACCAGCAGGACATCCAGGCCGTGGTGAACGCGCTCTGGTCAGGCGGTGCCGAGGCGATGACGATCCAGGGCCAGCGCGTCATCTCGACCACCGGCGTCAAGTGCGTCGGCAACACCGTCGTCCTGCACGGCGTCCCGTACGCCCCGCCGTACGTCGTCCGGGCCCTCGGCGACCCGACCCGCCTCCAGGCCGCCCTCGCCGGCAACGCGCCGGTGCAGGTCTACCGCCAGTACGTCGACGCGTACGGCCTCGGCTACCGCGAGGGCACCGAGTCCGACGCCCTCTTCCCGGCCCACGAGGGTTCGTTGGACCTCCAGCGCGCCCGGGTCCCCGGCGGGAGCGCCTCGCCGCGTTGACGGCACGTCGTCCGCGCTTGGTCAGGGTCTCCGGTCCGGTCACGTCCCTTGGTCCTGCCGGCTTGCCGAAGGGCGCGGCGCCTCGCCCCGGGGCTGTTCGCCCGCTTTTCGCACGTCTGCTCGTGTTGCAGCACGAGCAGCCGCACCAAGAGCGAGCGAACGCGTCGATGGCGCTGCGGACCGCCGCGGAACGCTCACGAACGGACAACACCGAGCGGACGCCGGACAACACCTCGGACAACACCGTCGGAGCAGGGTGTTCCTGTGAACGTCCGCAAGATCACCGAAGCCGTCGCTCCAGCCCGTCGTCGGCGATACCGTGTCGCAGTCAGCCTCGGGGGAGGCTGCGTGGTAGGGCGGCGTTCGCGTCGTCTCGTCCGGGCCTTCCCCTGCCCGGAAGGACCTCGATGAAGATCAAGACCCTGACCGCGACGCTCGTCGGCCTCGTGCTGGTGCTCGTGGCGCCTCAGCGCCCGCAGAGCTCCCGCGACGAGCGTGGACTGAGCCAGTCGGCCGAGACCGCCATCCTGCTCGCCGGGGCGGTGGCGGTCGCGGCGATCGTCGTCGCGGTGGTCACGGCCTTCGTCAAGTCGAAGCTGCCGAAGTAGCCGTGCACCGCCCCGGACGGCCGGACGGCGCTGCACGCGGCCGGTCCGAGCGCGGCTTCAGCTCCTCGACCCAGCTGGCCGTCGTCTTCCCCCTCCTCATGCTGCTGACCCTGGGCATCGTCGAGGCCGGCCTGTGGCTGCACGCCCGCAACGTCACCCAGCGCGCGGCGACCGCCGCCGTCGACGTGGCCCGCGGCACCTACGGCAGCGCGGGTGAGGGCGAGGAGCGCGCCCGCGACCTCGCGGCGGCGGCCGGGCTGACCGACGTCGTCGTCCGCGTCGACCGGGGCCCGCAGCGGGTGACCGCAGTCGTCTCGGCGCACGCCACGCTCGTGCTCGACCTGGGCCTCGGCACGCTCGAGGAGACCGCCACGGGACCGCGCGAGCGGGTGAGCAACCCGTGACGGCGCGGTGGTGGCGGCGACGCGGCCGTACGGAGGCGGGTTCGGTCGCGGTGGAGGTCGCCCTGCTCGCTCCGGCCCTGGTGCTCGTGCTCGGCCTCCTGGTGGCGGGCGGTCGGCTGTGGTTCGCCCGGACCACGGTGGTCGAGGCCGCGCAGGCGTCGGCCCGGGCGGCCTCGCTCGCCCGGGACGCGGGTGCGGCGGCCGCGGTCGGCGGTGAGGCGGGCCGCCAGTCCCTGACGACGGCCGGGCTCCGGTGCGCGAGCAGTGCCGTCCGGGTGTCCACCGCCGCGTTCGCCGTCCCCGTCGGCACCCCGGCCACCGTCACCTCTGACGTCCGCTGCGAGGTGGCCTTCGGCGACCTGCTGCTGCCCGGGATGCCCGGCTCGATCCAGCTCGACGGCCACGGCAGCGCCGCCCTCGACACCTACCGGGCCCGATGAGCGCCGCCGCCCGCCCGACCCGACGGGTGCCCAGCGCCCGCCGGTGCCGGGCCGACGAGCGCGGCCTGACCGTCAGCGTCTTCGTCCTGCTGGTGCTCGCGGCGCTCGTCGCGACGGCCGGCCTCGTGATCGACGGGGGCCAGAAGGTGACCGCCGCGAGCCAGGCCGAGGCAGCGGCCGACGGGGCGGCCCGGGCGGCGGGGAACGCCGCCGCCACCCAGCGCCTCGCCGGGCGCGACGGTGCCGGGACGGCCGTCCTGGCCGCCAAGGCCTACCTCGCCGGCCAGCCCGGGGTGACGGGCTCGGTCCGGCTCTCCGGCGGTGTCGTGCGGGTCGACACCAGCGCGGGGGCGCCCACGATCTTCCTGTCGGCGGTCGGGATCGACGAGGTGACCGGGACGGGTTCGGCGACCGCCTCCATCGTGCCGACCGGTCAGGAGCGCTGAGATGAGCATCGACGTCGACCCCGCCCGGAACGGTGCGGCCACCCGGCGACGGGGCGGACGGACGCCCGTCGACCCGCCGGCGACCACCACGGTGCCGCCGCGGCTCCCCGGACGACGCAGCCCGCGGTGGGTGGCGCTCGGCGTGATCGCGATCTGCCTCGGCGGCCTGCTGGCGTACGCCGCGTACGCCCGGGTCAGCACCGAGACCCGGGTCCTCGTCCTCGCCACGACCGTCTACCGCGGAGAGGTCGTCGAGGCGGGCGACCTCACCACGGTCGTCGTGCACGGCGACCCGCCCGGACCGACCGTCCTGGCGGCCGCCGAGGCGAGCGTGGTCGGGCGCCGGGCCGCCTTCGACCTGCCGGCCGGCGCCCTCGTCGCGCCGTCCTCGCTCTCCGACACCGCGGTGCCGGACACCGGTCGCTCCGTCGTCGGGCTCCGGCTGGCGACCGGTCGCGCACCGGCTTCGCTGCTGGTGCCCTCCGCCCCGGTCCGCATCGTCGCGCTCCCGCCACCGTCGAACGGCACCTCGTCGAGCGACGCGCTGTCCGGCAAGACGTTCGCGGGCCGGGTCGTGGGGACGAGTGCCGGCGCCGACGGGACGTCCACCGACGTCGAGGTCGAGGTCGACGCGGGCCAGGCACCGACCATCGCCTCGCTCGGGGCGCAGGACAGGATCGCGATCGTCCGCGACGCCGGGCGGTGACGGCATGGCCATCCTCCTGCTGACCTCGGCGGCCGGCTCGCCCGGCGTGACCACGCTGGCGGTGGGGCTCACGCTCGCCTGGCCGCGCCCGGTCCTGCTCGCCGACTGCGACCCGGGCGCCCACCAGGCCGTGCTGGCCGGCTACCTCGCCGGGCAGAGCGCGGGCGGCCGCGGGCTGCTGCGGGTCGCCGAGGCGCACCGCGACCGTCGACCGCTCCGGGAGGCGGTGCTCGACCAGAGCCTCCCCGTGACCGGGCAGGACGGCGAGCGCCAGCTCTTCCTGCCCGGGTTCAGCCGGGCGTCGAGCGCCGGGCTGTTCGGCGGGGTGTGGGACGACCTCGCGGACACCTTCGCCCGGCTCGGCGAGGTGGGCTACGACGTGATCGTCGACGCCGGACGGATGGGCTCCCACGGGCTGCCCGGGCCGCTCGTCGAGCGCAGTGCCGTGACGGCGCTGGTGCTCCGGACGAGCCTGCGGGCGGTCATGGCGGCGCGGGTGCACCTGCCCTCGCTCACCGAGCAGGAACGGCTGAGCACGGCCGGCCGCACCGGGCTCGTGCTGGTCGGCGAGGGCGCTCCGTACGGGCGGCGCGAGGTCGCCGCGGCGCTCGGGGTCGGCGTGCACGCGGTCGTCCCGGACGACCCGGCCTCGGCCGCCCACCTCTCCGACGGCGTGCCCCGCCACCGGCGCTTCGAGTCCGCCCCCCTCGTCCGTGCCCTCCGGGCGGCGGCCTCGGTGCTCGCGGCGCGCATGGACGCCACGACCCAGGTGGTGGCCGGGTGAGCGTCGACGAGACCTCCGGTCCACGGGTCGACCTCGACCCGGACCGTGTCGCCGAGGCGGACGGCGTTCCCGCCCGCTCGTTGGGCGAGATCCCGCTCTTCGTGGACACGGCCGTCGAGAGCGAGGGTGCGCCGAGCCCGGTCACGCGTCGGGCGCTGCAGTCGTACGGGGCCTTCCGCCGCGAGGAGCTGCGTGCGGCCACCCTGCCGCTGCCGACCGCCGAGCTCGACTGGCCGCAGGTGGTCCAGCTGCGCCGCCGGGCCTCGGAGGAGATCGCGGGCGAGAGCGAGCACCAGCTGCGGACGACCGGGACACCGATCGGCGGTGACGACCGCCTGCTGCTCGGCCGCTCGGTCATCCGCCGGGTCGTCGCCGAGCACGTCCGCACCCTGCACCGCGAGGGTGCCGCGCTGTGGTCGCCGGCCCAGGAGCAGGCGTACGTGTCCGCCGTCGAGGACGCGGTGTTCGGCTACGGCCGGCTGCAGTCCCTGCTCGCCCTGCCCGGCGTCGAGAACATCGAGATCCACGGGTGGGACTCGGTGGTGGTCCAGCACGGCGACGGCCGACGGGAGGTCATGCCGCCGGTGGCCGACAGCGACGCCGAGCTGGTCGAGGCCGTCCGCTTCCTCGGGCAGAACGCGGAGCCGTCCCGCCCGTTCGACGACGTGCACCCGACGATGACCCTCGCCCTGGGCGAACGGTTCCGTCTGCACGCGATCGGCTTCGGGCTCTCCTACCGCCCGAGCGTCGTCATCCGGCAGCACACGATGACCTCGGTCTCGCTCGCCGACCTCGCCGAGGGCGGGCTGATGCCGGCGGAGGTCGCCCAGCTCCTCGACGCCGCGGTGCTCGCCCGCCGGTCGATCGTGATCTCCGGCGACCAGGGAGCGGGCAAGACCACCCTGCTCCGGGCGCTCATCGACGCGATCCCGGCGAACGAGCGCTTCGGCACCCTCGAGACCGACTACGAGCTGATGACGCACCTGCAGCCCGGCCGGCAGAACATCCTCGCCCTGCAGGCCCGGGTCGGTCACGGCGAGGCGAGCGCCGGGCGTGCGGTGGGGGAGTTCACGGTCGCCGACCTGATGCCCGAGGCGCTCCGGCAGAACCTCTCGCGCCTCGTGGTCGGCGAGGTCCGCGGCAGCGAGGCCGCCTCGATGTTCGAGGCGATGCAGGCCGGCACGGGGACCTTGTCGACGACGCACTCGCACTCGGCGTCCTCGACGATCGACCGGCTGGCGTCGCGGGTGGCGCAGGGAGGCGTGCTGTCGGTGGAGGAGGCCTACCGGCAGATCGCCCACAACCCTGTTAACCGTGTTAGAGCGGCTTGATAAACAGCGTGTCGTGTCAGGCTTGGTCGGTGGATGCACGCCACGATCTGTGTCGTGGAAGCCATGGACAGGCCGTTTCGGACGATCTCAGAGCTTGAGGTTCGCGCGGTCGGGAAGGTCTTGGCCGCGGAGGGCGATCCGGGGTGCCGGGTCGCGGACGCGGCTGGGGAGGAGTTCTTGCCCGCGACGGACTGGCTGTTGCAGCTGTGGGCGTCGGACTCTTCTCCGCACACGCGTGCGGGCCTACGCGTTGTCGTTGCTGCGCTACCTGCGGTTCTTGTGGGCGGTCGACTGTGCCGTGGGACTAGCGCGACGGAGGTCGAGACCCGCGACTTCGTGCTGTGGGCGCGGCAGGCGCCGAAGTTCGCGGGCAAGCAAGCGCCAGCCGGCGGCTCGCCGGGCCGCGTCAACCTGGTGACCGGCAAGCGGAACCAGACGTCGACGTACTCGCCGTCGACGATCAACCACACACTGTCGGTGGTGCTCGGAGTTCTACCGGTTCCACGGCGAGCGGGGCCGCGGGCCGGTGATCAACCCGGTGCCCGCGGCGCGTGGGGTCGTCGGCATGCGCACCACAACCCGGACGACGAGTTCGACCGCGACCGTCGTGCGCCGTTGCGGCAGAAGGCGGTGACGCGGACACCGCGGGCGATCCCGGACGAGAAGTTCGACGAGCTGTTCCGCCGGCTCGGCGGTAACCGCGACCGCGCCCTGGTCGCGTTCTACGTGCAGCAGCGGTGCGCGGGCCTCCGAGCTGCTCGGGCTGACCGGCGACATGGTCAACTACGGCGACCAGCTGATCGGGGTGATCCGTAAGGGCGGGAAGCTGCAGTGGCTGCCGGCGGCGCCGGACGCGTTCGTCTGGTTCCGGCTCTACCAGCTCGAACGCGGCGCAGCCCGTCATGACCAGCCGGTCTGGCTGACCCAGCGCGAGCCGTTCCGGCAGTTGACCTACGACGCGTTCCGCGGCGGTCCTGAGCCGGGCGAACCGTCTGCTCGGGCACGAACTGGACGACCCACGACCTGCGGCACACGTTCTCGATCCGCGCCCTCGACGGCGGGATGCCGCTGCACGAGCTGCAGCTGCTGCTGGGCCACGAGTCGCTGGAGACCACGTCGATCTACACCACGCCCCGCTCCGAGGACGTGGTGGTGCACCACCGGGCCGTCTTCTCCGGGCCGCCGGCGGCGGGGAGGCCCGCCGCACCGAGCGCGCTACGACGCTGACGGAGCTGTCTGTGCTGTTCGGACGGAGGACGGTCGATGACGGCGGCTGTGCTGGCCGACGCCTCCCCGCAGTCGTCTGGTTGGCGCCGGTGCCGCTGCCAGAGGAGGTGCCTGATCCGCGGCCCTCCGGCCCTGCAGCACGCCGCTGGCCGCGGAGATCGTCGGCCTTGACCGTCGTGGAGAACGTGCTGTTGATGGTCCGCTCTAACGTCCAGCTACACCATCGCGAGGGAGGTGCTCGTGCGCCGCGCGACGCGGCACCTGTTGATCCACCTCGCGCGGCCTCGAGGGCGACACCTGGCAGGAAAGGTGGGCGAGCTTCGAGACACGCCAGCATGTACGGTGCCGGTGGATCTACGCTCATCTCCCCGGCGGGCAACAGCTGGCGCAACTACCTCTTCGACGCGCTCGAGCAGCTCGTCCTGTCTCGACGTTGTCCGACCGTCCTACGCGTGGCTGGCTCGGCCGACGCGTTCACCTTCTGGCTCGAACTGTGTGCGCCGCGCCGCGACCGCTGCGGGCATGGCTGCAGTTCGACGCTGCGCTCGAGGAGACCGTCGCCAACGCCCAACACTGTGCGTGGTGCTGCGCGCATCCTCGGCTGGATCTGCGGTCGCAAGGGCAAGTCATCCGCGCCAAGTCACCGGCGCCGACATCCAGGAGCTTCACGCTGGTACGTGCGGAACCGCTACGGCGCCGGGCTCGGGGCTCGGCCACCTTGTGGTCGGTGCTGCAGCACCCTGGGCTGGCTCGACGACCCCGCCCCGATCCTGCCTGACCCGGGCACGACGGACTGGGGCAGAAGACACCTGCGGAGATGGTCGACCGCTACCGCATCGCCTCGCCGCACCGTGAGGTGCCTGATCGAGTACCTGACGCACCGGTCACGCGGTGATGGACCACTCCAGCCTGCTCAACATGTGCCAGTCGTTGTGTCGACCGGTTCTGGGCCGACATCGCCCGGCACCACCCGGAGCTGACCAGGACTTCAGGCTCACCCACGAGATGGCTGCCGCCTGGAAGGCCCGGCTCGCGACCAAGCCCGACGGGACCCCTCGGCTTGGGATTCACGGCATCTTGGTCATCGTCCGGGCCTTCTACCTCGACCTGGCCCAGTGGGCCGTCACCGACTCTTACTGGGCGCCGTGGGTCGCGCCGTCGCCGGTCAACCGGGCCGAGGTCACCGAAGATAAGCCGAAGTCTCGCCGTCAGGCCACGGCCCGCACCCAGGCAGCGCACCCTCGAACGGGCGCCCGCTGCTGCCGGCCCTGGTTGCGCAGGCCGAGAAGGACAAAGCCGACACCGCTGCGCAACCTGCGCCCTGGCCCAGGCCGCTGGCCACGGCGGCACCATCGAGATCGACGGCCAGTCCTGGACAGTCGTGCAGCGTCAACCGTTCCACCGCCACCGGATCCGTCGCGGCGAGACCGACGCGGATCCTCGAGAACGAGGAAGACGTCGCCTTCTGGACCTGGGCGGTCGTGGAGACGCTGCGCCACACCGGCCTCCGGATCGAGGAGATGCTCGAGCTCACCCACCTCGCGTATCCAGCCCTACACGGTCAAGCCGACCGGCGAAGATCGTCCCGCTGGTGCACATCCCGCCCGAGCAAGACCGACGAGGAACGCCTCCTGGTCGCCAGCCCCGAGCTGGTCCACGTCCTCTCCGCGATCCTCAAGCGCGATCCGCCGCCGACGAGCAGGCCGTCCCGCTCACGCAACGCTGGGACCCGCACGAGCGGCGTCCTCGGCGAGCCGCTGCCGCACCTGTTCATCCACTCCTGGAACAACGGCCTGAGCGTGCTCATGCCACGGTCACCGTCGCACAAGTACCTGAACGGCCTCGCCGCCCGCGCCAACCTCGCGGTCGGCGGCGAGCCGATCACGTTCACCCCGCACGACTTCCGCCGCATCTTCGCCACCGAGGCCCTCGCCTCCGGTCTGCCCCCGCACATCGTCGCAGGTCCTGCTCGGCCACAAGAGCCTGGCCACGACCCTGGGCTACGCCGCGATCTACCCCCAAGACGTCATCCGGCACCACCGCACCTTCATCGCCACCCGCCGCCAGACCCGGCCCAGCGAGGAGTACCGCGAACCCACCCCCCAGGAGTGGGCGGAGTTCGAAGCCCACTTCGTCCAACGCAAAGTCAGCCTCGGCACCTGCGGCCGCGCCTACGGCACCAACTGCCACCACGAACACGCCTGCGTCCGCTGCGCCCTGCTGCGCCCCGACCCCGCCCAGATCGACCGGCTGCGCGACATCATCACCAACCTGCACGACCGGATCGCCGAAGCCGAGCAGGCCAGCTGGCTCGGCGAGGTCGAAGGACTCAAGATCAGCGCCGCCGCCGCCGAGCAGAAGCTCACCCAGATGGAACGCCAAATTGTCAGACGTCCCGGTCAGGCTTTCCTTGGACTGCCCTTGGCGCCCAAGCAGGCCGGATCGCCACCAACCTCGCTGACGAGAGGAATCGCATCAACGTGACACCCATCATCGTGGGCGTGGCGGCGGACGACACGCCACCTGCTCCTACGTCAGCTCTGCTGCCACCCGAGTTGACCGGAGGCGACGCAAACCAGTTTGCCTACGCGATCGGTTCGATCCAGATCCAGGGGGCGGAGCCGATCGAACTGACCCACCCAGGCGTCACTGCCATCGTCGGTGGCAACAATGCTGGGAAGTCGACCTTGCTCCGCCAGATGCGAGACATGGCAGCCCTCGACCCAGGCGCACCACAAGACCCTGGGTCGCCTCGTCTTCTCACGGCGATGACCTCAGCGAAGCAGGGGACACCAGCAGATCTAACGGCATGGCTGCTGCAGCATGCCGACCTAGTTGGAGGGGGCACCGCCCCGGCCGCTTTTCAGCGCTACGGAGTGCAAGCAGCGATCGTCAGCGTGCTCGCCTACTTCTGGGAATCGGCTCAGCTTGGACGCTTGTCCGGACACCTCATGCACTACGCCGGCGCGCGAGACCGCCACACGTGGACGGTCGGGACAGGGCGACGCGATGACTTCACGAGCCCGGCTACACACCCCATCCACAGCTTCGAGTTCGACGAAGATCGGCTCGACGAGCTCTCCGAGATCGCTATGCGGGCCTTTAGGACGCCGCTTACCATCGACCCACTTAGCGGACCAGTGCAGTTCCGGGTCGGCGCACCAAGCTGCGAGATCCCCCCTTATGGGCGGCCCACCGTCGAATACAAGGACCAGCTGGGTGCGCTCGACCTCCTCGCCAACCAGGGCGACGGCATGGTGTTCATGCTGGGCGCGTTGATCCCGATCGTCGCCGCCACCTTCCCCGTCGTCCTCCTCGACGAACCGGAGGCGTTCCTGCACCCGCCGCAGGCCTATCTCATGGGCCGGGCCCTCGCTCGACCTGGCCGTCAAGCGTCAGCTGCAGCTGATCATCGCCACCCACGACCGCAACATCCTCCGCGGGCTGCTCTCGGCCCCAACAGCCGCCGTCAACATCCTCAGGCTGTCTCGCGAAGACAACACCACCACAGCCCGCCTGCTGCCCGTCGACAAGGTCCGCAAGATCAGCAACGACAAGGTCCTGCGGCACACCAACATCCTCGACGGACTCTTCCACCGACTCGTGGTGCTTGCGGAGAACGAGCGAGACTGCCGCTTCTACCAGGCGGCGCTCGAGCACCTCGAGGAGCAAGAGACGCTGCCCATTCCGGCTCACGACGTGCTGTTCATCCCGACGAACGGCAAGGGCAACATGGCCGGGATCGGCGACATCTTGAAGGACACCGGGGTGCGCATCGTCGCCTCACCCGACCTCGACGTCTTGAACGACCGGACCGTCGTCCGCAAGCTTCTTACCGCCCTCGGGGGCGAGTGGACGCCAAACATCGACGCCCTCTACACCCGAGCGACGAAGCAGTTCGCCACCCCGCCCGCAAAGCTCCTCAACGGGGACGTTCTTGCGACAGTGGCGGGAGTCCTCAACGAAGATCCGACGGCCGTTTTCGAAGGTGGCCGGGCTGACCGCGTGAAGGCTGCGCTCAAGGTCAGTAACCCCTGGGACACGCTGAAGCAGCAGGGCAAGCCGGCGATGAACGCCGACAAGGTGGCCCGAGAAGAACTCCTCGGTCTCCTCGACGACGTCGGGCTAGTGGCGGTCACAGTCGGCGAGCTCGAAAACTTCGATCCCGACGCCAGCAGATCGAGCAAAGACGCCTGGCTACGAGAAGCGCTGGAGAACGGAGCTCACACCAGACCAGACGTGGCGGCGCACATCCGTCGGCTCCTACAACCCGCCCCGGCAATCCCGGCAGCAGCCCCGGGCGAATTGACCGACATGGCGACGCAACCTCCAGCCCCCCGTGAGGGCCCTCTATCGGTGTGAGGCGGTTCGAGCAGGCCTGGTCGACCATTAGAGGGCAGCTGGGTTCGGATAAACATCCACCTGTTCGTGCACGTCCGCCTCGACGACGACAGCTGGCGCGGCGGGCAGCGGCGGCGGTTCGTGTCCGAGGTGCGCCAGGTGGTCGGGGCGATCGAGAACGACCGACCGGTCACGCACCTCACCTACGCCGCGACCGACGCACCCGGGCAGCCCGCGGGCTTCTTCCCCGACGCCGGCTTCCTGACCGAGCTCGCCCCGTTCCGCCGCGAGCTGCGCTCCGCCCGGGTCCTCGACGAGCACGGCGCCCCGTGAGCCGTCCCCGGGAGGGTTCGTGAACGCCCTCGTCGCCGTGCTCGCCGGTCTGCTCGTCGCGGCCGGTGCCGTCGCCGTGACCGCCGGGTTGCGACGTCGTCCGCCGCGCGTACGGGTCGTACGGACGAGGACCGTCGGCGCCCGTTGGGCACGGCTGACCCGCCGACCCCCGGGCCGCGCGGGGCGGCGCCGAGACCTGCTGGTGATCGGCAGCCTGGGCGGCGGTCTCGTCCTCGCGGCCACGACGGGCTGGCTCGCCGCCCTGGTCGTGGTCCCCGGTCTGGTCCTCGCCCTGCCCTACCTGCTGAGGGCGCCGCGACCTCGCGACGTCGCGCTCCTCGAGGCCATGGACCGCTGGGTCCGCACGCTGGCGTCCACCCTCTCGACGGGCCGCTCGGTCACCGACGCCATCCGTGTCTCCCGCCGCACGGCGCCTCCGGTGATCGCGCAGGAGGTCGAGGTCCTGGTCCTGCGCCTCAACAGCCGTTGGGAGACGCGGACCGCCCTGCAGCGCTTCGCGGACGCGCTCGACTCCCCCGACACCGACGCGGTCGTCGCCGCCCTCATGCTCGCCGCCGGTCGGGGCGCGGCGGGCGCGTCCGTCACCCTCAACGCTCTGGCCGAGTCGATCCAGGCGCAGCTGCGGGCCCGTCGGGTCATCGAGGTGGAGCGATCGAAGCCGTACGTGGTCGTCCGCCAGGTCACCGTGATCACCCTGGTCACGCTCGGCGGGCTGTTCGTGCTGCGCCCCGAGTTCTTCGCGGGCTACCGCACCCCGGTCGGGCAGGTGGTGCTCGCCGTGCTCGTCAGCGTCTACCTCGGGTCGCTCCTGCTCATGCGGCGCAAGGCCCGCCAGCCGGAACGGCCCCGGATCCTCGTCGGCGGTGGCGTGTGACGCCCGGCTGGGCGCTGCTCGCCGGGGTGCTCGTGGCCGCGGGGCTCGTGGCCGTCGTCACGGGTCTCCGCCGCTCGACGCCGGGGCTGCGGGCGGCGCTGGACCGTGTCGACGGCGCCGGGTCGGCGGGGACGGGGACCGAGGAGGTCGTCGCCGCCGGGTCGGCGTCCGAGCGGTGGGGGGCGCTGCTCCAGCGTCACGTCCCGGTCCCGCTCTCGGCCGGGCAGCGCCGCGCCCTGCGGTTGCAGGACAAGTCGGTCGCCGAGCTCTACGCCGACAAGACGGTGATGGCGGTCGTCGGGCTCGTGCTGCCCGCCGTCGTCGGCTCGGCGCTCGGTCTGGCCCTGACCGGTCACGTCGGCGCGGTCCCGGCGCTGGCCGGTGTCGTCGGCGCGGTGCTGGGCTTCTTCGTCCCCGACCTCCTCCTTCTGCGCGCTGGCGCCGGGGCCCGCTCCTCCGCGCTGGAGGCGCTCCTCGTCTACGTCGACCTCGTGACCCTGGAACGCCTCGCGAACGCGTCAGCGCCGCAGGCCCTGCTGCGCGCGGCGAGCCTGAGCCAGGTCGGGCTGTTCCTGCAGATCCGCAGCGCCCTCGAGCGGGCCAGCCTCGAGCAGCAGAGCCCGTACGCCGAGCTCCGTCGCCTGGCGGACTCTCTCGACCTGCCCGAGCTCGCCGACGTCGCGGACGTCATGCAGCTCGACGAGACCGGGGCCGCGCTCTCGGGCACGCTGCGGGCCCGGGTCCGCGAGCTGCGCGACGCCCACCTGACCGCCGAGCAGGTCAAGGCGAGCGCGGACGCCGAGGGGATGACGATCTACATGACGCTCCCGGCGATGGCCTTCGGGCTCATCCTGCTCACGGCCGCCCTCCTGCAGATCGTCTTCGGATGAGGTGTCGGGTCGGGGGCGGCGGAGCGACAACACCGTCCGCGGACGGACAACACCTCCGCCCTCCGGCACGGCGGTCCGTCGGCGAGGCTGGGTCTCTCGTCGACGAGGCAGGGAGGCAGACGTGACGGAGCGCGTCGAGCGCTGGTGCCGTGGGCTCGCCTCGTTGGCGCTGCTCGTGGGCCTCGTCGTCGGCGTCCCCGCTGCCCTGCTCGTCCTGGGCGGTGACCCGCTGCCGCACCGGTGGGACCCTGCCGGCCTCTGGGACCTGCTGCTCCGGCCCGACGACGGCACGGTCCTCGCCCGTCTCCTCGCGCTCGTGGGCTGGCTGGCCTGGGGCGTCTTCACGCTGAGCCTGGTCGTCGAGCTGGCCAACCTGGTCCGTCGACGGTCGCGGGACGTGGTGCTGCCCGGGCTGGGTGGCATCCAGCAGTGGGCGGCGGGTCTCATGCTCGCCGTCGTCGCGCTCGGCGCGGCGGCGCAGCTCACGTCGGGTCCGGCCGCGCCGACGGCCGTCTCGGCGCCGGTCGTGGCCGGGACGTCCGCCGGCACCCCGAGCGCCGTCAGGTCGGCTCCCGAGACCGCGCCGCGTCCCGCACCGACGCACGTGCCGAGCCGTGAGGCGACGGACGAGCCACGAGCCGGCACCGCTGCTCCAGCAGCACCGCACGGTCGCCACGAGCGGGTCCACACGGTCCAGGTCGGCGACGACCTCTGGTCGCTCGCCGAGCGGTACTACGGCCGCGGGCAGGAGTGGCGCCGGATCGCGGCGGCCAACCCGGACCGCCTCACCGGGGGTCCGGACCGTCTGCGGCCGGGCTGGCGCCTCGTCGTGCCGGAGGACGGCAGCGGTGATCCGGTGTCGACGGGCGAGGACACCGTGCGGGTGCGACGGGGCGACACCCTGACGTCGGTCGCGGAGCGGGTCCTCGGCGACGGCGACCGCTGGCGCGAGCTCTACCGGGCGAACCGCGCGCAGCTCGACGACCCGGACGACCTGCCGGTCGGGCTCGTCCTCCAGATCCCGGGGCGGGCCTCCGCGTCACCGGACCGGGCCGCGGAGGACCGTTCCGAGAGCGACGGCGAGCACGCCGAGGACGCGTCCCGCGGACAGGCCGAGCAGGCCCGCGGGTCGTCCAGCCCAGAACCGGCCCCGCCTACGACGTCCGCGCCGCCCGCTGCGAGCCAGGCCCCGCCGACGACGTCCGCGCCACCCGCTGCGAGCGAGGCCCCGGCAACGCCGACGGAGAGCGCCGGCGTGCCGACCGGGACCGCACCGGCTCGGGGCGAGACGGCAGCGGCGGACGCCGGCGGGACCGCGACCGTGGAGGACGGGTCGAGCCTGCTGGTCCCCGGTCTCGCGACCGTCGGCGGGCTGCTGGCCGCGGCGCTCCTGGGTGGGCTGGCGGCGCGGCGCCGGTGGCAGCTCCGACACCGACCGGTCGGTCGCCGCATCACGCACCCGGCCCCGAGCACCCGACCCGTCGAGGTGGCGCTGGCGCACCGGGCCCGACCCATCGGGCTGCGGACGCTCGACCGGGCGAGCCGGTCCGTCGCCGCGGCGGCGACGGAGGCCGGTGTCGAGGTCCCGGCGCTCCGCACCGCGTCGGTGTCGGACGAGTGGCTGGTCCTGGAGCTGTCCGGGCCGACGCCGCCCGCCCCGCCGTGCTTCGTGGACACGGGCGGCACCTGGTGCCTGTCCGCCGAGGCGGCGACCGGGCTGCGCGACGTCCCGGGCCTCGGTGAGGCACCCCGCCCCTGGCCCCTCCTGGTCACGCTCGGGGTCGACGACCTGGGCGCCGAGCGGGTCGTCGACCTGGAGTCCCTCGGGCTGCTGGCGGTGACGGGGGAGCACGACCTCACGACGGCCACGCTCGCGGCGATGGCGCTGGAGCTGGCGTGCTCCCCCTGGACCGACGAGCTGCGGCTGACGCTCGTCGGCGACGACCGTCTGACGCCCGCGCTCGCGCAGCACAACGTGCAGACCGCTGCGGACGTGGACGACCTGCTCGACCGCCTCGAGCGGACCAGCCGGGAGCGGCGGGAGCACGCCGGGGGGCGGGACGCGCGCGACCTCCGCCTCGACCCCGACCTGGGCGAGGCGTGGACGCCCGAGGTCGTCCTGGTCGACGTCGCGCTGAGCCCGGAGCAGGCGCTGCGTCTGGCACGGCTCACGACCGGCCGTCCGGGGACGGGCGTGACGGCCGTGGTCCGAGGGCCGCAGCCGGAGGCCCGGCTCGTCCTCGCGCTCGAGGGCGACTCGCGGGCGACCCTCCTGCCGGAGGGCGTCCGGCTGGTGCCGCAGGCGCTGCCGGCGGTCGGGCTCGACCCCGTGGTCGAGCTCGTCGCCGCGACCGGGAGCACCGAGACGTCACCCGCCCCCTGGTGGTCCGAGGCCGACCCGCCGGAGCCACCACCGGACAACGTCACCTACCTGGGGCGGCGACGGAGGACGGACGAGCGGGACGAGCAGGAGAGGAGGGCGGCGGTGGAGGCTCGGATCACCGAGGCGGCGGACGGCACGGCCGACCACCCGCTGCTGCAGCTGATCGGTCCTGTCGACCTGCTCGGCGCGACCGGTCCGTCGACCCAGCCGGGCAGCCAAGCAGTGCCTGGAGTACTGCGCCTGGCTGCTGGAGAACCCGGGGAGCACGGCTCAGGCGATGGCCCAGGGCCTCCTGGTCGCCGAGGGCACGCGGCGGTCGAACATGAGCCGGCTCCGCACCTGGCTCGGTGCCACGGCTGACGGCGAGCCCTACCTCCCGGACGCCTACAGCGGCCGGATCCGCCTCGACGCGGCCGTGAGCTCGGACTGGCACCAGCTTCGGCTGCTGCTCGGCGACGGCGTCGACCGCGCGTCGTCCTCGGTCCTCGAGCTCGGGCTCCGCCTCGTGCGGGGCGCGCCGCTCGCCGACGCCGCTCCGGTGCAGTGGCACTGGGCCGAGGAGCTGCGGACCGACATCGTCTCGTGCGTCCGCGACATGGGTGCGGAGCTGTCGCGGCGGGCGATCGACGAGCAGGACCTCGACCTCGCCCGCTGGTCGGCGTCGCGAGCCCTGCTCGCCGCGCCCGGGGACGAGCTGCCTGCTGGCCGCACGGATCCGCACCGAGCACCTGGCCGGTAACGCCGGCGAGACCGAACGGCTCTGCCTGCAGCTCGCGGCCCAGGCCCGGGCGCTCGGCGTCGACCTCGAGCCGGAGACGGTCGACCTCGTCCAGGAGGTGATGGAGGGCCGGGTCCGCGCCCGGCTGGCCTGAACCGACCCCTGTCGGCCCTCGAGCCGAGCTCGTCCGTCCGGTCAGGACGGGAGCGGCCGGAAGCGGCGCAGCCGCAGGCTGTTGCCCACCACGAAGAGCGAGCTGAAGGCCATGGCGGCGCCGGCCAGGACCGGGTTCGCGAACCCCAGCGCGGCGAGCGGCAGCGCGGCGACGTTGTAGGCGAAGGCCCAGAAGAGGTTGCCGCGGATGGTACGCAGCGTCGCGCGGGAGAGGCGTACGGCGTCGGCGGCCTGCCGCAGGTCGCCGCGGACGAGGGTGAGGTCGGCCGCCTCGATCGCGGCGTCCGTCCCGGTCCCCATGGCGATGCCGAGGTCGGCCTGGGCGAGGGCGGCGGCGTCGTTCACGCCGTCGCCGACCATCGCCACCCGGCGGCCCTCGGCCTGCAGGCGGCGGACGACGTCGACCTTGCCCTCGGGCCGGACGTCGGCGATCACCTCGTCGATCCCGACGTCGGCAGCGACCGTGGCCGCCGTCCGGGCGGTGTCCCCGGTCAGCAGCACCGGCCGCAGGCCCAGCGCCACCAGCCGCCGCACCGCGTCGGCCGAGGTCGGCTTGACCGTGTCGGCCACGGCGACCAGCCCGCGGGCCTGGCTCGCCCAGCCCACGAGCACGGCGGTCCGCCCCCGGTCCTGCTCGGCCGCGAAGGCCGCCGCGAGCGGCGGGTCGACAGCGAGGCCCTCGGCAGTCAGCAGGTCCGCCCGTCCCACGACGACGGGACCGACCCCTGCGACGTCGGCGACGACGCCGAGGCCGGCGGGTTCGCGGAGCGCGGTGACGACCGGGCAGGTCGCCACGGGCCCGCGCGTACGCCGCGACCGCCTGGGCCACCGGGTGCGACGAACCCGCCTCCGCCGCCCCCGCGAGCCGGACGAGCTCGGCCTCCGCGACACCGGCGGCCGGGACGACGGTGACGACGGCCATCCGGCCCTCGGTCACCGTGCCGGTCTTGTCGAGCACGACGACGTCGACGTCGCGGGTCGCCTCCAGCACCTCGGGACCCTTGATGACGATGCCGAGCTGGGCGCCCCGGCCGGTGCCGACGAGCAGGGCGGTCGGCGTAGCCAGCCCGAGGGCGCAGGGGCAGGCGATGATCAGCACCGCGACGGCCGCGGTGACGGCGAAGGACGCGCCCGCGCCGGCGAGCAGCCAGGCGACGAGGGTGACGACAGCCAGCACCAGGACGACGGGGACGAAGATCCCCGACACCCGGTCGGCCAGCCGCTGCACCGCGGCCTTGCCGCTCTGCGCCTCGCTGACCATCCGGGCGAGCCGCGCGAGCTGGGTGTCCGCACCCACCGCGGTCGCCTCGACGACCAGCCGGCCGGAGGTGTTGACGCAGCCGCCGACCACGGCGTCGCCGGGCGCGACCTCCACGGGGACCGACTCGCCGGTGACGCTCGACGCGTCGACCGCGCTGCGCCCCTCGACCACGGTCCCGTCGGTGGGCAGGGTGGCACCGGGGGCCACGACGACCCGGTCGCCGACGACCAGCGCGCGCACGGGGACGGTCACCGTACGGTCGCCCCGCTGCACCCGGGCCTCACGGGCTCCGAGGGCCAGCAGCGCCCGCAGCGCCGCCCCCGAACGTCGCTTCGCCCGCGCCTCCAGCCAACGCCCGACCAGCAGGAACACCGTGATCGCGGCGGCCGCTTCGAGGTAGGGCTCGGGCACGCCCGCGTGCCGTTCGAGACGCAGCGTGAAGGCGTGGGTCCAGCCGAGCGCGCCGGCCGGGCCGGTCAGCGCGTACGCCGACCAGCCGAGCGCCGCGAGGGTGCCGAGGGAGATCAGCGTGTCCATCGAGGCGGCGCCGTGGCGCAGGTTGACGGCGGCCGCGCGGTGGAAGGGCCAGCCCGCGCCGAGCACGACGACGGCGGCCAGGACGAGACCGACCCACTGCCAGCCCGGCACCTGCAGCGCCGGGACCATCGAGACGACGACGACCGGCACCCCGAGCACGACCGCGACCAGGGCGCGCAGCCCCAGCCGGCGCTCGGCGGCGTCCGCCTCGCCCTCGGTGGCCGCCGGGTCGACCTCCGGCTCGGAGACGGTCGCGCCGTACCCGGTCCGCTCCACCGTGGCGACGAGGTCGGCGGCGGTGGTGCCCGTCGGGGTCTCGACGTGGGCGCGCTCGGTCGCGAGTTCACGCTACGCGACGACGCCCGGGCAGCTTGTTGAGCTTGCGCTCGATCCGGGCGGCGCACGAGGCGCAGGTCATCCCGGTGACGTCCAGCTCGACGACGCCGACCCCCGACGACCCGGCGTTGAGCCCGGCGGGCAGCGCGGTCACGACGGTCGGCGCCGTCCGGACGGTCGGCGGGGTCGAGGAGGCGGGCACGGTCAGCGGCTGCCGAGGGTGTAGCCGGCCTCGCTGACGGCGGCGCTGAGCACGTCGAAGTCGAGCGGGTCGTTGCTGGTGACGTTCATCGTGCCGCCGTCGAGGTGGACGGTGACCTCGCGCACGCCCGGCACGGCCAGCACCTCCTCGGTGACGGCCTGCGTGCAGTGCTCGCAGGTCATGCCGGCGACGACGTAGTCCTGGGTGGTGGTCATGGTGCTCCTCGTGTCGGGGGTCGTGCTCTTCCGGAAGGGTGGGCGATCAGTGGGCCGCGTCAGGACCGGACCAGCCGCGCGATGGCGTCGGCGGCCTCTTTGACCTTGGCGTCCGCCTCGGGCCCGCCGACCCGCGCCGCCTCGACGACGCAGTGGCCGAGGTGGTCGTGGACGAGGCCGAGCGCCACCGACCGGAGGGCGCTGGTCATGGCCGAGACCTGCGTGAGGATGTCGATGCAGTACTTCTCGTCCTCGACCATCTTCTGCAGCCCGCGGGCCTGGCCCTCGATCCTCCTCAGCCGCCGGAGGTAGTCGTCCCGGCCCGCGATGTAGCCGGTGCTCGGGTGCACGACGTCTGCAGACACGGGAGATCCTTCCGCCTCGGGTACCCCCCAAGGGTATGTCGACACGCAAATCAGATGCCTGAGCGATTCTCAGGAACGTCCCGTGAAACGGTGGACAACGTGTGGGTGACGGATCGCCGTAGCGGGCTCCCGTGGCCATGTCAAGGTCAGGAACCGGCCACCACCGGGGTGTTGGAAACCACCCCAGAATGTTTTCCTCCACCGCAGGGGGACGGCATCGGGCCTGGTCAGACGGCAGATGAGCGCGGGACCCCCAGGTCTTCCCCAAGGTTGTCCCCACGCTGTGCACACGCTGCCCGCGTGTCCTGCACAGGAGGTCACCAGTTGTCCACAGAGGCTGGGGACGTCCGTCTGGCTCTCGTCGAGAACGGCGCGTACGGTCGCCTGATCCCCCGCGTCGGCGGGTCGGCCGTGAGCGGTCGGGACACGGTGTCGGAGCGGTCTGACGAGAATCGTCAGTGGGGGCTCCTACCGTCGGTCCTGTCCTGCCCGAGGTGACCCGTCGGCGGTGCCGTGCGCAGCTTGTCGGTCCCGGGGCACCCGCCGCGGGGGTCGTGGGCGTGTCGAGCGAAGGAGCGTGTCCGGTGAGCCTGGCCGAGGTGATGCCGCAGTACAGCGACACGAGCCGGGGGAACGACCGCACGCCGCCGCAGGACATGGACGCCGAGCAGTCGTGCTCGGGGCGATGCTGTCGAGCAAGGACGCCATCGCCGACGTCGTCGAGGTCCTGCGCGGCACCGACTTCTACCGCCCGGCGCACGAGCTCGTCTACGACGCGGTCCTCGACCTCTACGGCCGCGGTGACCCGGCCGACGCCGTCACCGTCGCCGACGAGCTGACCAAGCGCGGCCAGATCGCGCGGGTCGGTGGACCGGGCTACCTCGTCGACCTCATCGGCTCGGTCACGGTGGTGGCGAACGCGAGCTGGTACGCGGCCATCGTCCGCGAGAAGGCCGTGCTGCGCCGCCTGGTCGACGCCTCCGTACGGATCAACCAGATGGGCTACGCCGGCGAGGGCGACGTCGACGAGATCGTCGACCGTGCCCAGGCCGAGGTCTACGCGGTCACCGACCGTCGCGCGGCCGAGGACTACAAGTCCCTGGCCGAGCTCATGCAGCCGACGATGGACGAGATGGAGGCGATCGAGAACCGGGGCGCCGGGCTCGCCGGGATCTCCACCGGCTTCGCCGACCTCGACGAGCTGACCAACGGCCTGCACCCGGGCCAGCTCATCATCGTCGCTGCCCGGCCCGGCTGCGGGAAGTCGACGCTGGCGCTCGACCTGGCCCGCTCGGCCTCGATCAAGCAGGGCCTGACCTCGGCCATCTTCAGCCTCGAGATGAGCCAGATCGAGATCACCATGCGGCTGCTCTCGGCCGAGGCCAGCGTCCCGCTCGGGCACATCCGCGGCGGCCGGATGAACGACGAGGACTGGCAGCGCGTCGCGCAGAAGATGGGCCAGGTCGAGTCGGCGCCGCTCTTCATCGACGACAGCCCCAACCTCACGATGATGGAGATCCGGGCCAAGGCGCGCCGGCTCAAGCAGCGCCACGACCTCCGCCTGATCTGCATCGACTACATCCAGCTGATGACCTCGGGCAAGAAGGTCGAGTCGCGCCAGCTGGAGGTCAGCGAGTTCTCCCGCCAGCTCAAGCTGCTGGCCAAGGAGCTCCAGGTCCCCGTCGTCGCGCTGTCGCAGCTCAACCGTGGGCCCGAGCAGCGCACCGACAAGAAGCCGATGCTGTCCGACCTGCGCGAGTCCGGCTCGCTGGAGCAGGACGCCGACATGGTCGTGCTGCTCTCGCGCCCCGACCTCTACGACAAGGAGTCCGAGCGCGCGGGCGAGGCCGACTTCGACGTCGCCAAGCACCGCAACGGCCCGACCCGGGCCCTCACCGTCGCGTTCCAGGGCCACTACTCGCGCTTCGTCGACATGGCGCGCTGAGCCGGGTCGTCGCCGCGGTGCGTTCGATGCCGGCGAGCCGGACACAACCCGAACGGGACGTGGTCACGAAGGTCTGGTGACGGTCCGCGTCCGGCGCCGTCGTCGACCACTTCCAGGAGAGCCGTGCCACCTCGACCTGTCCCGACCTCCCGCTGGCCGAGGCGGCGGTTCCTGGCCGCGACCGGGACCGTCGGCGCGACCGTCGCGCTCGGCGCCTGCTCGACGGGAGGGGCCTCCGCGGCCCCGGACGCCCGGGCCGAGGATGAGTCGGTGATGACCTACCGCTACGGAGACCACCCCGCCCAGCACGTCGAGCTCAGCCTGCCGTCCGGCTCCGGCAACGTGCCCGTCGTGGTCGTGATCCACGGCGGCTTCTGGCGGGAGTCGTACGGCCTCGAGCTGGGCCGCCCGCTCGCGCGCGACCTGATCGGGCGGGGCTACGCGGTGGTCAACGTGGAGTACCGCCGCGTGGGCAAGAGCAGCAAGGACGGCGGGGGCGGCTGGCCCGCCACCTGCCTCGACGTCGCCGCCGCGGTCGACGCGCTCGCGGTCGAGGGCCAGCGGCTGGCCGGCGGCCGGCTCGACCTGTCGCGCGTGGTCGCGCTCGGTCACTCGGCCGGCGGGCACCTCGCGGGCTGGCTGGCCAGCCGGCCGCACCAGGACGCGGGCGCTCCCGGAGCCGCGCCGCAGGTGACGCTGTCCGGCGCCGTGCTGCAGGCCGGGGTCCTCGACCTCGTCGGCGGGGCGCGGGCCGACCTCGGCCTCGGGGCGGTGCAGGACTTCATGGGTGGCCGGCCGGACGAGCGGCCCGAGGCGTACGCGCAGGCCTCGCCGACCGCTCGGGTGCCGCTGCACGTGCCCACGGTCTGCGTGCACGGCCGCTCCGACACCACGGTGCCGATCGGGCAGTCGCAGACCTTCGTCGAGGCGGCGACCCGGGCCGGCGACACCAGCGAGCTGTCGGCCTTCGACGGCGACCACCTGGACCTGATCGACACCTCGACCCAGGCCTGGGAGCTCTGCGTCGAGGCGCTCGCCCGCCTCGTCTGAACCTGGCGACGTCGGGGCCCTCGAAGCCAGGCGGGTCGTCGCGGGCCGGGTGTCAGCCCTGCGGCAGCACCATCGCCTTGATCGACTCGGGCTCGCGGCGCCCGGCGGTGAGGGCGTCCTCGGTCTGCTCGAGGGAGAAGCGGTGCGTGACCAGGCGCTTCACCTCGACCGCGCCCGAGGCGATGAGCTCCAGGGCGAGGGGGTAGGTGCGCGCGTAGCGGAACGTGCCGGTGATGGAGAGCTCGCGGCTCTGCACGAGCGGCACGTTGATCGGCACCTCGTCGGGGCCCATCCCGACCAGCACGGCGCGCCCGGCGCGGGCGAGGGCGGCGAGGCCGGTCCGGACCGCCACGGGAGCACCGGAGCACTCGAGCAGGACGTCGTACTCGCCCGTCAGCGGCTGGTCGGCCCGGTGCGCGTCGAGACCGAGCTCGGTGGCGACCCCGAGCCGGAAGTCGCTGATGTCGGTGATGCTCACCTGCACGGCGCCGAAGGCCTTGGCCACCTGGCCGGCGAGGAGCCCGATCGGTCCGGCACCGGTGACCAGGACGCGGTCGCCCGCGACGACGTTCGCCTTGCGGCACGCCCAGACCCCGACCGAGACCGGCTCGGCCATCGCGGCCGACTCGGCGTCGAGGCCCTCGGGCGCCTCGAAGGCGAACTCCGCGTCGAGGGTGACGAGGTCGGCGATCGCGCCGTCGTACGGCGGGGTGGCGTAGAAGGTGACGTAGGGGCAGAGGTTGTAGCGCCCGGCGAGGCACTGCTCGCAGTGGCGGCAGGGCACGCCGGGCTCGAGGGCGACGAGCTGGCCGACCCGGGACTCGTCGACGCCCTCGCCGACCCCGACGACGGTCCCCGCGGCCTCGTGCCCGATGACCATCGGCTCGGTGACGACGAAGGGACCGATCCGGCCGTGCTCGTAGTAGTGGACGTCCGACCCGCAGATGCCGACGGCCCCGACCTGGACCAGCACCTCGCCCGGCCCGGGCGTCGGGACCGGCCGGTCCTCGACGACGAGGTCGCGCTCGCCGCGCAGGACCGCGCTCCGGTTCGTCTGGGTGGCGGGGTCGGCGGTGGCGGTCACGGTGTCTCCTCGGCTGCGGTCCCCACGCTGGGACTTCTCATCCGCACGCTAGTCCGCACGGCGGGTCCGGTGACCGCGCCCGTACGCGGCTGCCCCTCGAGCCCGGCCGACCCCGCCGGGCCGCCGCCCCACTACCGTGTTCCCCGTCGGGCCGCCGAGGCCCCGAGGAGGAGCGTCGCCATGCCTGTGCTCGACCGGTTCCGTCTCGACGGACAGGTGGCCGTCGTCACCGGCGGCACCCGCGGCCTGGGCCGTGGCTTCGCGACGGCGCTCGGTGAGGCCGGCGCGTCCGTGGTGGTCGTCGGGCGCGATGCCGCCGCGGCCGGCGGGGTGCTCGCCGACCTGGGCGAGCGCGGGGTCGAGTCGGTCTTCGTCCCTGCCGACATCACCGTGCCGGACGAGGTCGACACCATCCTGGCCACCGCGCTGGACCGCTTCGGTCGCGTCGACGTCCTGGTCAACAACGCCGGCACCTGCGTGCATGCGCCGGCGCTCGAGGTCACGGCCGAGGACTGGCGTTCGGTGATGAGCACCAACGTGGATGCCCTGTGGACCTGCTCGCGCGTCTTCGGTCAGCACTTCGTCGACAACGGCGGCGGCAACATCGTCAACATCGGCTCGATCTCGGCCATGATCGTCAACCGGCCGCAGTGGCAGCCCGGCTACAACGCGTCCAAGGCGGCGGTGCACCAGCTCACCAAGAGCCTCGCGGCCGAGTGGGCGCCGCACGGCGTCCGGGTCAACGCCCTTGCGCCCGGCTACGTGAAGACGGACATGGCCCCGGTCGACGAGCCGCAGTACCGCCGGCAGTGGATCGAGGACGCCGCCATGCAGCGCTACGCGACGGTGGACGAGATCGCACCGCTCGTCGTCTTCCTGGCCAGCGACGCCTCGTCGTTCATGACCGGCAGCATCCTCGTGGCGGACGGCGGGTACACGCTCTTCTGAGCGGCGCGACGGTCGCCCCGGGCTTCCTGAGAACCCGTGGACGACCCGCTGTGCAAGGTCCCCGGTCACCCGTGCTGCAGGTCGCCCACGGACGACCGGCCGAAGCCGCAGACCCCCCGGTGAGACTCTCCCCCAGACGTGGGTCCGGCCGCTCTGCTCCTGCTCGATGGGCAGCACCCTACGGCCGAATTCTCTTGCTGTCCGACGATTCGCGCAGGGAGCGCGGCGTGCCGGGAGCCTCGGGCCGTCGTACGCCGGGTTCGGCGGCCCCGAGCGCCCGACGGGGCCTGCAGACCGTCCGGCTACCGTTGAGGGTCCTGAACGCGCCCACCCAGGAGCACCCCATGAGCATGATCAAGTCCGTCCTCAAGACCGCCGTCGCCGCCAAGCTCGTGCAGGTCGTCTCGCGCGAGCTCTCCAAGCCCGAGAACCAGCGCAAGCTCAAGGAAGGCTTCACCAAGCTCGCCAAGCAGTCGCGGCGCCACTGATCCCGGCGCGCCCGGGCGTCGTGAGGCGCCCGGGCGCCGCTCAGCTCGTGAAGACGGCCGTGAGGATGCCGCCCATGACCACCAGGGCGACGACCAGCACGACCAGCACGAGGATCAGCGCCGTGCCGGCACCCTTCCTCGCCGCAGCTGGGTCACAAGCGGATCACGGGTGCGAGGGTCGCGGCCCGTGTCGCGCGCGAGGTCACGAGCCGGGCTCGACCGCGCCCGAGGTGGTGACGCCGGGGCTCGTGTGAATTACCGTGGCGCGGACGACGACGTCCGCCGCGAGGTCCGGACGTCGTGAAGGCCACCACGACGACAGGGAGCCACCGTGCGCAGATCCGTGAGAGCCGGCTGGGTGGGAGCGCTGCTCGCAGCCGCGCTCGTGCTGCCGGCGTGCGGCACGGTGCCGACCGGGCCGAGCGGTGCCGCGGCCACCGAACCCGCCGCCGCTCCGAGCGAGTCGTCGAGCAGCGCCGCCGCGACCCCGTCGCCGTCCACCACCGCGGGCGCGACGACGAAGCCGGCCGCGGACCGGCCGGCCGCCGCGTCGAAGCCCGCCCTCGTGCTCGCGCAGGGCGCCAAGGGTGAGAAGGTGCGCGAGCTGCAGGTGCGGCTGCGCCAGCTCGACTGGTTCGCGGGGTCGATCACCGGGTCGTACGGCGACAGCACCGTGAAGGCGGTCAAGGGCTTCCAGGGCAAGCGCGACCTGAAGAAGACCGGTTCTGTGGACGTCACGACGTGGGCGCAGCTGACGAAGCGGACCGCGACGCCGACATCGGACCAGAAGCACGACGTCCTGCGGCCCGGGAAGGCGATCTACGCCCAGGGGTCGAGCGGCGACAAGGTGCGCGAGCTCCAGGCGCGGCTGAAGCAGATCGGCTGGTTCACGGGTTCGGTGACCGGGACGTACGGCAGCGCCACCGCGAGCGCGGTGAAGGGCTTCCAGGCGAAGCGGGCCATCCCCGAGACCGGCGCCGTCGACGCCCGGACGTGGACCCGGCTGACCGCGATGACCCGGACACCCACCGACGACGCGAAGCACAACCGGACGCCGAAGCCGTCCGCGAAGGGGCTCGACAGCCGCTGCCTGACGGGGCGGGCGATCTGCATCAGCAAGTCGACGAACAGCCTGACCTGGGTCGTCGACGGCAAGCCGCAGCTGAAGATGGACGTGCGGTTCGGCGCGGTCGGCACGCCGACGCGGGAGGGGTCGTTCAGCGTCCAGCGCAAGGAGCGGGACTGGACCTCGACCATCTACCACTCGAAGATGCCCTACTCGATGTTCTTCTCCGGCGGCCAGGCCGTGCACTACAGCTCCGACTTCGCCGCTCGCGGCTACGCCGGTGCCTCCCACGGCTGCGTGAACGTCCGCAACCTGTCCGGGATCTCGTCGCTCTTCGCCCAGGCCAGGACCGGGGACAAGGTCATCGTCTACCGCTGAGACCTGTCGCCGAACTTCTGACGTCTGAGCCACACCACAGGTGGTCAGCCGCACAGAAGTTCGCGGACGACGGTGATGAACTCATCGCTCAGCAGGTCGTCCCAGGTGAAGCGGCGGACGGTCCACCCGTCCGCCATCAGCCGGTTGCCTCGCCGCACGTCCTTGCGGAAGGCGCCGGCGCCGGAGTGGAAGGCGTAGCCGTCGAGCTCGAGCGCGATCCTCCGGCCGGGGAAGGCGATGTCGATCTCCACCCTCTGCCCGGACCGCAGCCGCACCATGAGGTTCACCTCGAAGCCGGTGATCCCCGCCTCTCTCAGCTGCGAGACCGCAAGGCGTTCCAGCTCGGACTGCGCCCTGTCTCCGGTACGCAGCAGCAGCGTGCGGATGCTCGTGCTGCCCCAGCACCCCGGATGCCGGTCGAACGCGCGCTGCAGGTCCTCCTGCCGGACGGCCCGCGTCTGCTTCGCGTGATCGACGAGCCGGATGCCGCGCCCCGGCCGGTCCTGCTCCCGGCGCGCCGCCGTCGTGAGCACGGCCCACGGCCGGCTGACCACCGGGACCCCGCGATGCCACTCCCGGTCTCGAGGGTCGACGAAGGCCCGCGTCAGGCGCACGTCCGGCCCCGACCGCCCGCCGGTCACGCCGGCGAAGGTCCAGCACGCGGGGGCCTGGATCTCCATCCCCCACCACCAGACCGCCCCCTGCTCGGTCAGCAGCGCCGTCGGCCCCGCCCACAGGAGGGCGGCCCAGAGGGCGGTCTCCGGAACGGGGGCCGCCGCGTGCAGCCGGTAGACCCGGCGTCGGACCGCCAGCCACTCGCCGGTCTTCACCCGGTGCTCGACCTGACGGTGGGTCATGCCCGCTTCGCGGGCCTGGGACAACGAGATCACGCCTGCCTGCCGCAGCAGGTGCTCCCGCACGGTGGTGCTCATGCAGAAGATGTACGGCTGCCGGGGCAGATCAGCCGCCCGGTCGGACCGCCTGTGGATCTTCTGACGCCGTAACCACCTCAGGTGTGGACAACGGCACAGAAGTTGTCCGGAGTCCTAGCCGCGGGCGGTCAGGACGACCGGGCCGTCCTCCGTGATGGCGATCGTGTGCTCGGAGTGGGCGCCGCGCGAGCCGTCGCGGCTGCGCAGCGTCCAGCCGTCGGCGTCGGTGTAGATCTTGTCGGTGCTCTCGCAGAACCAGGGCTCGATCGCGATCACCAGTCCCGGTCGGAGGACGAGCCCGCGGCCGCGCCGGCCGTCGTTGGCCACGTGCGGGTCGCCGTGCATCGTCCGGCCGACGCCGTGCCCGCCGAAGTCGGTGTTGACCTTGTAGCCGGCGTGCTGCGCCACCCGCGCGATCGCGAACGAGATGTCGCCGACCCGGGACCCCGCCTGCGCGGCCCCGATGCCGGCGGCGAGCGCCTCCTGGGTGGTGTCGATGAGCTTCCGGTCGGCGTCGCGCGCGGTCCCGACGGTCACGCTGACCGCGGAGTCGGAGACCCAGCCGTCGACCGAGGCCGCGAAGTCCACGCTCAGCAGGTCGCCGTCGGCGAGCACGTAGTCGTGCGGCAGCCCGTGCAGGACGGCGTCGTTGACCGACGTGCAGAGCACCTTGCCGAAGGGGCTCGCGCCGAAGGACGGGTGGTAGTCGATGTAGCAGGACTCGGCGCCGCGCTCGGTGATCATGCGGTGCGCCAGCGCGTCCAGCTCGAGCAGGTTCACCCCGACGTCGGCGCGCTCGACCAGCGCGGTCAGGACGTCGGCCACGAAGCGCCCGGCGGGTCGCATCTGCTCGATCTCGGCGGGGGTGCGGTACTCGATCACGACCGCGATTCTGCCCCAGCGCCGAAGAGGCCGCCGGCTCGTCAGGCCCAGATGGCCGCCGTACGCCCGTCCGGCAGCTCCTCCGGGGGGTCCGGGAGGCTGACCGCCGTCCCCCGGACCAGCCGGGTGGCCGTCCACGCGCAGACCGCCGCGTCCACGACGTCGTCGGGCGCGGCGAGACCCACGTCGCCGACGAGGTGCGTGAGGTCGATCCCCGCCCCGTCGAGCAGGGCGAGGCGCTCGCGCTGGCCGGCCCAGGTCTTCTTCGCGTACGCCGCCGGCCGGCGGCCCAGCTCCGCGAACGACACCTCCGGGTGCACCTCCCGCAGCCGACGCTCGCCCGCCGCCACCACCGCGTCGACCTCGAGGATCTTGGCCCGCAGCCCCCACGCCTGGATCGAGAAGCCCGCGCCGCTCCGTGCCCGGCTGATCACGACTCCGGCCGCGTGGTCGGCTGCCTCGAGCGCCTTCCGGACCGGTGTGCGGAAGATCGACGCCCGCCGGCGCCCGAGCACGCGGGCGGCGAGGTCGTCGGCCAGCCGCCAGCCCTCGTCGGCGAGCCCGACCGGGATGTCGATCCCGACCAGGACGACCGGGCCGTCCACCTCGGCCCGCGCGAGCAGCGCCAGCAGGTCACCGGCGGCGTACGCGCGGGGTCCGTCGGGGTCCGGGGCGACGCCCACCCAGCCGTCGCGGCAGCCGTCGACCCCCAGCACCCGCCCGCTCCCGTCCACGCCGACGGTCTACCACCGGAGCGGAATGGCGCCGAGGGCCGAGCGGTTGCACCCGACGTGAGCATCCGTCGCCTGTCCGTCCTCGACCTCGTCCCCGTCCGCGACGGGCAGAGCACCGGCCAGGCGCTCGCCGCCAGCGTCGCCCTGGCCCGGCGGGCCGAGGCCGCCGGCTTCCACCGCTACTGGGTCGCCGAGCACCACAACATGCCGGCCGTCGCCTCGACGAACCCGCCCGTCATCATCGCCCTGCTCGCCGGCGCGACCGAGCGGCTGCGGATCGGTTCGGGCGGCGTCATGCTCCCCAACCACGCCCCGCTCGTCGTCGCCGAGCAGTTCGCGCTCCTGGAGGCTGCCTTCCCCGGTCGCATCGACCTCGGGATCGGCCGCGCCCCCGGCAGCGACCCGGTCACGAGCTGGGCCCTGCGCCACGGCGGGCCGCAGACCGGTGACGCCGACCGCTTCGCCGAGCACGTCGACAACCTCGTCGCCATGATGGAGCCGGCCGGCGTCGGCCTGCAGCTGCAGGGACGCTCGTACGCGCTGCGCGCCACCCCGCAGGCGACCGGACGCCCGACCCCGTGGCTGCTCGGCTCGTCGGACTACTCCGCGCGCCTCGCGGCCGAGAAGGGCCTGCCGTACGTCTTCGCGCACCACTTCTCCGGCGACAGCACCGCCGCGGTCCTCGACCTCTACCGCTCGCAGTTCCGCCCCTCCGACGTGAGCCCGGCGCCGCAGACCTTCCTCACCGCGAACGTCGTCGTCGCTCCCACCCAGGAGGAGGCCGAGCGCCTGGCCCGCCCGTACGTGCTGGCGATGGTCGCCCTGCGCACCGGCGGCGAGCTCCGCCCGCAGGTCGGCGTCGAGGAGGCCGCGGCTACGCGGCTCGACCCGGCGTACGAGGCCATCGGCACCCAGATGACCGAGCGCTGGGTCGTGGGCACTCCCGAGAGCGCGGGCCGTCAGCTCGAGGAGCTCGCCGAGCACTTCGGCGTCGACGAGGTCATGGTGCACCCGGTGGCCGGTGCCCTGGCGTCCGACCCGGTCGACCGGAACCCGGGCCGCGAGGCGACCCTGGAGCTGCTGGCGTCGTCGGTGTTCGCCGCCGCCTGATCCTGGACGGGAGCCCTCGTCCACCGTGGTCGGAGTGAGTGCTCACTCATGCAGGCGTGCGGGCGGGGGAAGCGTGGACGAGGGAAGCGTCAGGTCCACGACCACCGGGGCGTGGTCTGACGGGCCGGTGCCCTTGCGGGCCTCGCGGTCGACGTAGGCGTCCTCGACCGTGACCGACGGGCTCAGCAGGACGTAGTCGATCCGCATGCCGAGGTCCTTGTGGAACATGCCGGCCCGGTAGTCCCAGTAGGTGAAGGGGCGGTCGTTCTTGCCCGGTCGCGCGGTGACGTCGACCAGGCCCCAGTCGACCAACGACTCGAGCGCCGCACGTTCCGGCGGGGTGACGTGGGTGCTGCCCTCGAACTTCGCGATGTCCCAGACGTCGGCGTCGGTCCGGGCGACGTTGAGGTCGCCCATGATCACGAGCGGCTGCGCCGGGTCGTGCGTCGTCCAGCGTGCGGCGCAGCTCGGCGAACCACTCGAGCTTGTACGCGTAGTGCGGGTCGTCGACCGAACGCCCGTTGGGGACGTAGACGCTGACGACCCGTAGCCCGCCGCAGTCGGCGACCGCGTAGCGCGGCTCGGTCATCCCCGGCAGCTGCGACGAGACCCGCTCGAGCCCGACCCGGGAGAGCACGGCGACACCGTTCCAGCGGCCGTCGCCGACGTGCATGACCTCGTAGCCGAGCGCCTCGACCTCGGCGGTGGGGAAGCCGGCGTCGTTCGTCTTGGTCTCCTGCAGCGCCACGACGTCGGGTGCGCGGGTCTGCAGCCAGTCGAGCAGGCGGGGCAGGCGGGCGCCGACCGAGTTGACGTTCCAGGTCGCGATGCGCACGTCGACATCCTGCCCTCCGGCGAGCAGAGTGGGTGCGGTGCGGGTCGTCGTGCTGGGCGGGACGGGGCTGCTCGGCCGCGCGCTCGTCTCCGGGCTGATGGCGCGCGGGGTCGACGTCGCGAGCGCGAGCCGGCGCTCCGGGGTCGACGTCGAGAACGGCGCCGGGTTGGCCGACGTCCTGCTCGGGGCCGACGTCGTCGTGCACGCCGCGACCAGCCCGCTGCACCCGGAGCGCGTCGACCTGGGCGGCACCCGTCGGCTCGTCGCGGCGCTGCAGGAGGCCGGCGGCTCGACCCACCTGGTCTACGTCTCGATCGTCGGCTGCGACCTCAACCCCTACCCGTACTACCGGGTGAAGGCCGCCTGCGAGCAGGAGCTCGAGCGGGGCCGGGGTCGCGGCCACGGTCGTCCGGGCGACGCAGCTCCACCCGCTCGCCGCGGGATCGCGCGTGCCGTGCGACCGCTGGGGCTCGGGCTCGGCGTGCGCGGGGTGGCGGCGCAGCCGTGCGACGTCGGGTGGGTCGCGCGGCGACTGGCCGACGTCGCGACCGGTCCGCGCCCGCACGGCTTCACCCGGACGGCCGACCTCGCCGGCCCCGACCTGCTGCCGCTCGCCGAGGCCGTCCGGCTGACGGCGGCGCACGACGGGGTCCGGCTGCGCGGGGTCGTCATGCTGCCGGCGCTCGGCCGCGTGGCCCGGTCGTTCGCCGCGGGCACGAACCTGCCCGGCCCGGGTGCGGAGACGGGCGGGCGAGGGTTCGCGGAGTGGCTGGCCGGCGAACCCGCCGGCTAGCGCACCGACACGCGGACCGAGTGGTAGCCGCTGGCGCCGTCCGGCGCGGGCGGCGCCTCGGCCGGGTCCTGGAGGGTGCCCTTCGCGTCGGTCGCCCGGACCGTCAGCCGGTGGTCACCGCTCGGCGCGTCCCAGGCGTAGCGCCACTGGCGCCAGGTGTCGGGCCCGGCGGTCTCGGCGAGGTCGGCCTGCACCCACGGCCCGTCGTCGACCTGCACCTCGACCCCGCCCACCCCGGTGTGCTGGGCCCAGGCGACGCCGGCGACGGCGACGGTCCCGGCGTCCACGCTGCCGCCGGGGACGTCGATGCGGGAGGCGAGCTTGATCGGCCCGCGGGCCGACCAGCCGAGCGGGGTCCAGTAGCCCTCGTCCTCCGCGAACGTCGTCACCTTCATCTCGACGACCCACTTGGTGGCGGAGACGTAGCCGTACAGGCCGGGCACGACCATCCGGACGGGGAAGCCGTGCTCCAGCGGGAGGGGTCGGCCGTTCATCCCGACGGCGAGCAGGCACTCCCGGCCCGCGTCGGTGAGGGCCTCCAGCGGCGTCCCGGCGGTGAAGTCGTCCGCGCTGCGCGAGAGGACCATGTCTGCCCCGGACAGCGGTCGGGCCCGGGCGAGCAGGTCGCGGATCGGGTAGCCGAGCCAGGTGGCGTTGCCCACGAGGGTGCCGCCCACCTCGTTGGAGACGCAGGTGAGCGTGGCGACGTGCTCGACGAGCGGGAGGGCGAGGAGCTCCTCGAAGGAGAGCGTGATCTCCTCCTCGACCATCCCGTAGACGCGGAGCGACCACTGCGCCGGGTCGATCACCGGGACCTGCAGGGCGGTGTCGATCCGGTAGAAGTCGGCGTTCGGGGTCACGTACGGCGAGAGGTCGGCGATCCCGAGGTCCGCGCCGGCGGGGATGGCCGGTGCGGGGGTGGTGGGGGCCGGGAGGCGCAGGTTCGTCCGGGCCTCGCTGACGCGGTTCGCGGCGCCGACCAAGATCCGGCCCCCGGTCGCGGCCGCGGCGGCCAGCACCGCCGCGACGCCGGTGGCCAGGAGGAAGCCGCGGCGTGCCGGGTCGACGGGCCCGTCCTGCCCGGCCAGCGCGCGCGAGGGGCGCCAGCGGCGCAGCCGGGTCACGAGGCTGCTGAGCAGCATCGCCGAGAGCAGCACGCCGACGAGCGTGGGCACGTACGCCTTGAGGTCGGTGCCGGCGCCGAAGGCCACGCCCACGAAGCCGATCGCGGCCACCAGGCCGAACACGGCGGCACCGCCACCCCGGCGACGGAGCTCGGCGACGCCACCGAGGCCTGCGATGACGACGACCCCGAGGGCGACGATCGTGAGCAGGATCGGTTTGTCGGCGGTGCCGAGCGTGTCCTTGCCGAAGTTCACCAGCGAGGCCGGCAGGAGCCGGATGATCAGGGCGCCGACGGCGGCGATCGGCGAGCCGGCGGGGGCGACGAGCCAGGCGGCGAGGTCGGAGAGCCCGATCCCGGCCACGCCCGCGACCACGCCGCAGACGGCGGCCCAGGAGGTCTGCGGGCGGGTGGGCAGGGGACGGAGCACAGCTCCCATGATCCGTCGCGCTCGACGCATCCACAACGCGTGGCGCAAACCGGTCCGCCGACCCCGTCACACCCAGGGGTGCGGCGGGTCTAGCGTGACGGCATGCGGCTGCGGTGCTCCTCCCTGCAGAGCTGCGGGCGCGACCGGCTCGCCGAGGCGCTGACCCGCCCGGTCCTGCTCTGCCGGATCGCCTGGCCGCTGCTGACGTTCACCCCGGTGGACCCGCCCGTGCTCGAGGAGCGGTGGTCCCACAAGCCGTACGTCTTCGCCCTGCGCCTGGCCGGGAAGGTCGGCATCGGCGAGCACACCATCGACCCGCGACCGCCCGCGGGCGGCGACGAGGTGTGGCACGACGCCGGGCACAGCGCGCTGATCCGGGTCTGGGACCACCGCATCGAGCTGAGCGACTACTACGGGATGACGCGCTACTCCGACGTCGTCGAGGTGCGGGCCGGGGCCCTGACGCCGGTGGCGTGGCTCTTCGCGCAGGTCTTCTACCGGCACCGGCAGCGCCGGCTGAACCGCATCGTCGCGCGCGGTTCGCTCGGGCGGCGGGAGCCCGTCCCGAGCTGACACCACCTCGACCCGGTCGGGCGACACATCGGACAACACCGGTCTGACGTCCTGGTGGGATGCACCTGCAGGACGAGGTCCGGGCGGTCGTTGGTCGCGAGGGGGTGGTCGTCCGCAAGGAGCACCCCGAGCTCGCCGGCGCGATCGCTCGCCTCAGACGCCAGGGGGACCTGGTGTCGGTCCTGCCCGGCGTCTACGCACCGGCCGCGGTCGCGACCGAGAAGCCGGTACGGCTGGCCGCGCTGGCGAGATGGGCGCCCGACGGTGTGCTGACCGCCGGCACCGCTGCGCAGCTCACGTACTGGCCCACGCTCGCCGGGCCCGAGGTGGAGTGCGCGCTGCCCTGGGACCGCGAGGCGCGGCCCGGGTACTGCTTCTCGCGGCGCCGGATCGCGCCCGAGCTCGTGATGTCCCGGGCGGGGCTGCTCCTCACCCGGCCGAGCCTCACCGCGCTCGACCTCTGCGAGCGCGAGGGAGGAGACGCCATCGACCGCGCGCTCCGTACCCGGACCGCCACGCTGGAGGGGCTGTGGGAGGCGTTCGCCCTCTCCGGTGGTCGCCGCGGCAACGCCGACCGGCGGGCCTTGCTGATCGACTCGCGCGACCAGCCCTGGTCGGAGGCCGAACGGCTCGCCCACCGGTTGCTGCGCGCGGCCGGCGTCAAGGGCTGGAAGGCCAACCCACCCGTCGTGATCGAGGGGCAGTTGTTCTACCTCGACATCGCCTTCAGCGCGCTCATGCTGGTCGTCGAGATCGACGGGCGGCTGCACGAGGACGACGAGGAGGTCTTCGAGAACGACCGGTGGCGCCAGAACGCGCTCGTCGGCGAGGGCTGGACGGTCCTCCGCTTCACCTGGCGGATGCTCAAGGACCACCCGGAGCTGTTCGTCGCCCAGGTGCAGCAGGAGATCCGCTCGATCCGGAGCGCTCGATCGCGCTAGAGGGGCGGAACCGGGTCGTTCTGGTCGTCGAGCGCTCCGGAATGAGCAGGACGAGGGGGGACTACTCGACCGCCGCCGCGAACTGCGCCTCGTAGAGGCTCCAGTAGGCACCGCGGCGCTCGAGCAGCTCGGCGTGGCTGCCCTGCTCGACGATCGCGCCGGCCTCCATCACGAGGATCACGTCGGCGTCGCGGATGGTGGAGAGCCGGTGGGCGATGACGAAGCTCGTCCGCGCCGAGCGGAGCGCGGCCATCGCGTGCTGCACGAGCACCTCGGTGCGGGTGTCGACCGAGCTGGTGGCCTCGTCGAGGATCAGCAGGGTCGGGTCGGCCAGGAACGCCCGCGCGATGGTGATCAGCTGCCGCTCGCCGGCGCTGACGTTGCTCCCCTCCTCGTCGATGACGGTCTCGTAGCCGTCGGGCAGCGACCGCACGAACCGGTCGACGTACGTCGCCTCGGCCGCGGCGAGGATGTCCGGCTCGCCCGCGTCGGGACGGCCGTAGGCGATGTTGTCGTGGATGGTGCCGTGGAACAGCCAGGTGTCCTGCAGCACCATGCCCAGCTCCGCACGCAGCACGGACCGCGGGACGGTCGCCACGTCGACGCCGTCGAGGAGGATCCGCCCGGCCTGCGGGTCGTAGAAGCGCATCAGCAGGTTGACCAGCGTGGTCTTCCCGGCCCCCGTCGGGCCGACGACCGCGACCGTCTGCCCGGGCTCGGCGACGATCGACAGGTCCTCGATGAGGGGCCGGTCCGGGTCGTAGGAGAACGACACGTGCTCGAACTCGACGCGCCCGCGCACCGCGGGCAGGGCGACGGTCCCGTCGACCGTCTGCTCCTCGGCGTCGAGCACCTCGAACACCCGCTCCGCCGACGCGACGCCGGACTGGAGCAGGTTGGCCATCGAGGCGACCTGGGTCAGCGGCTGCGTGAACTGCCGGCTGTACTGGATGAACGCCTGCACGTCGCCCAGGCTCATCGTCCCGCTCGCGACCCGCAGCCCGCCGACGACGGCGATGACGACGTAGTTCAGGTTCCCGATGAAGAACATCGTGGGCATGATCAGCCCGGACACGAACTGCGCCCCGAAGCTCGCGCGGTAGACGTTCTCGTTCCGCTCGGCGAAGACCTGCTCCACCTCGCGCTGCCGGCCGAACACCTTCACCAGCGACTGCCCGCTGAACGCCTCCTCGATGTGGGAGTTGAGCTCGCCGGTCGACCTCCACTGCGCCACGAAGAGCTTCTGCGCCCGCTTTCCGATCACGGTCGTCACCCCGATCGCGACCGGGATCGTCACCAGGGCGATCACGGCCAGGACGGGCGAGACGACGAACATCATCACCGTCACGCCGACCACGGTCAGCAGCGACGTCAGCAGCTGGCTGAGCGTCTGCTGCAGCGACTGCGCCACGTTGTCGATGTCGTTGGTGACCCGGCTCAGCAGCTCGCCACGGGTCTGGCGGTCGAAGTAGGCCAGCGGCAGCTGGTGGATCTTGGCCTCGACCGCGTCGCGCAGCCGCCGTACCGAACGCTGCACCGCGCCGTTCAGCAGGTAGCCCTGGAGCAGCAGGACGCCCGAGCTCACGACGTAGAGCCCGAGCGCGAGCAGCAGGGCGCTGCCGAGCGCCCGGAAGTCGATCGGGCCGCTGCTCGTGATGCCCGCGACGATGATGTCGGTCGCCATGCCGAGGATGCGCGGGCCGAGGACGCTCATCCCGATCCCGACCACCGTCAGCAGGATCGCGCCGAGCAGCACCCAGCGCTCCGGGCGGAGCTGGCCGAGCAGCCGGCGCAGCGAGGGCAGGAAGTCCAGCGACTTCTCCGCCACCCGCTGACCGAACGGGCCGCCTCCGGTGCGCCCGGCCTGCGCCGCGTACGCGGGACGCTCCGGTGCCTTCTGCGCGGGCTGCGTGGGCGTGCTCATGCGAGGACCTCCTCGGCGCTTCTCTGGGAGTCGACGATCTCGGCGTACGTCGGGCAGCCGGCCAGCAGCTCGTCGTGCGTCCCCTCGCCCACCACCCGGCCGTCCTCGAGGACGACGATCAGGTCGGCGTCGCGGATGGTGGCGACCCGTTGGCCGACGATGATCGTGCAGGCGCCGTCCGTCTCCCGTGCGAGCGCCGCCCGCAGCCGGGCGTCGGTCGCCACGTCCAGGGCGGAGAAGGCGTCGTCGAAGACGTAGATCTCGGGCTGCTTCACCAGCGCGCGGGCGATGGCCAGGCGCTGCCGCTGGCCGCCGGAGACGTTCGAGCCGCCCTGGGAGATCGGCGCGTCGAGCTGCTCGGGCATGGCCCGGACGAAGTCCTCGGCCTGCGCCGTCCGCAGCGCCGCCCAGAGCTCGTCGTCGCTCGCGTCCGGCCGGCCGTAGCGCAGGTTGCTCGCGACCGTCCCGCTGAAGAGGAACGCCCGCTGCGGCACCAGCCCGATCCGGCTCCACAGCGCCTCCGGCTCCAGCTGCCGGACGTCGACGCCGTCCACCTCCACGTGCCCGGCGGTGGCGTCGAAGAGCCGCGGCACGAGGGACACCAGCGTGGTCTTCCCGGAGCCGGTCGAGCCGATGATCGCCGTCGTCCGGCCGGGCCCGGCCTCGAAGGTGACGTCGTGCAGGACGGGGGAGTCGGCGCCGGGATAGGTGAACCCGACGTGCTCGAAGCGCACCCGGGACGCCTCGGCCGTACGGGTGACGCCGTCGACGGGGTCGACCACGGACGACGCGGTGCCCAGCACCTCGCCGATCCGCTCGGCGCACACCGCGGCGCGCGGCGCGATCATGAGCAGGAACGTCGCCATCAGCACCGACATGAGGATCTGCACGAGGTAGGTGAGGAAGGCGGTCAGCGCCCCGATCTGCATCTGCCCGGCGTCGATGCGCTGCGCGCCGAACCACAGCACGGCGACGCTCGAGACGTTCAGCACCAGCATGACGATCGGGAACAGGGCGGCCTGGTAGCGCCCGACCGAGGTCTGGGTCGCGGTGAGCTCGGCGTTGGCCCGGCCGAAGCGAGCGGCCTCGAAGGGTTCGCGGACGAAGGCCCGCACCACCCGGATGCCGGTGATCTGCTCGCGCAGCACCCGGTTCACGGTGTCGATGCGGGTCTGCACGACCCGGAACAGCGGCCGCATCCTGACGATCAGCACCCCGATCGAGCCGACCAGGACCGGGACGGCCACGATGATCAACCAGGACAGCGCCACGTCCTCGCGCAGCGCCATGATCACGCCGCCGACCATGGTGATCGGCGCGGCCACGAAGACGGTCGACGACAGCAGGGCCAGCAGCTGCACCTGCTGCACGTCGTTCGTGGTCCGGGTGATCAGCGACGGGGCGCCGAAGTGGTTGAGCTCGCGCGCCGAGAACGACAGGACCCGGTCGAACACCGCTCGCCGCACGTCGCGCCCGAAGCTCATCGCCGCGCGGGCCCCGAGGTAGGTCGCGACGGCGGCGCAGGCGATCTGGACGAGGCTGACGGCGAGCATCACCCGGCCGGTGCGCCAGATGAAGGCGGTGTCGCCGGTGAGGACGCCGCGGTCGATGATCGCCGCGTTGAGGCTCGGCAGGTAGAGCGAGGCGAGCGTCCCGACCAGCTGCAGGACGAGCACGCCGAGCAGCAGCCGACCGTACGGCCGCAGTAGGTGGGTACGGAGCAGACGGATCAGCACAGGGGCTCCTCGGGGCGGACGATCCCGTGCAGCACGAGGTCGACGATGCGGTCGGGTCGCGCGAGGCGTTCGTCGCCCAGCAGCGGGTGGGTCAGGGCGAAGACGGCGGCGCGCAGCACGGTGACGGCCTCGTCCGCCGGCACCCGGAGCCGGTCGGCGTCGGGCCCGACGACGTCGACCAGGACGACCTCCATCGCCTCCTGGTCGCGTCGCTGCCGGCTGCGCATCTCTTCGTGCGAGCCGTGGTCGGCGTCCGCCCACCCCGGGCGGAGCCGGAGTGCGTGGAACAGCGCGAACACCCGCCGGGTCCGGTGCTGGAGGATCGTCACCGCGGCGATCGAGGCGGCCCTCGAGCGGCAGCGACCGGTCGACCGACATGACGTCCGCGCGGGTGCGGGCCTCGTCGAACACCTCGTCGAGGACGGCGTTGATCAGCTCGTCCTTGGTCGCGAACGCCCGGAAGATCGTCCCCTCGGCCACCCCGGCGGCCTCGGCGATCTGGCGGGTGCTGACGTCGCGGCCGTAGCGCTCGAGCAGTGGCTCGGTGGCGCTGACCAGGGCGGCGCGCCGCTCCTCGAGCGGCATGGGGGTGGCACGGGGCACGAGCAGCGACTTTATGAGTGAGTGCTCACTCACGCAAGGGGTTTGGGCGGGGGAGATCCGGATGGGCGAGGATGGGCGCGTCGGTCGGGGTCGTGACGAGTGAGGAGCAGGGGCGTGGGGCTGAACGGGCTCGAGGACAGGGTCTTCGACGCGGTGCTGTTCGACATGGACGGGACGCTGGTCGACTCGACGGCCGCGGTCGCGCGGGCGTGGGACCACTGGGCCGACGAGCACGGGGTCCCGATCACCCGGATGCGCGGCCACGACGGCATCCCGGCGGCGAGCATCGTGGCCAAGTTCCTGCCCGAGGAGCAGCGTGCCGACGGCGTCCTGCGGATCAACGAGCTCGAGCTCTCCGACACCGAGGGGCTGCTGGTCCTGCCCGGCGCGGCCGAGGCTCTCGCCGCCCTGGCCGACGCGCCGAACGCCATCGCCACCTCCTGCACGATGCCGCTGGCCAAGGCCCGGATCGCCTCCTCGGGCCTCGTGGCCCCGACGGTGCTGGTGACCGCCGACCAGACCGCGCACGGCAAGCCGGCGCCGGACCCCTACCTGCTGGCGGCGGAGCGCCTGGGCGTCGACCCGACCCGCTGCCTCGTCGTCGAGGACGCCCCGCTCGGGCTCCAGGCCGCGCAGGCGGCCGGGTGCGCCACGCTCGCCGTCGTCACGACGACCGCCCGCGAGAAGCTCCGCGCCGACGCGGTGGTCGGCGACCTCTCCGAGGTCACCTTCGAGGCGGGCGCCGACGGGATCCGGGTGCGCCCGGCCGGCTAGGAGCTCGTCCGGATCAGGCCGGGGGCTCGGTCCCCGGCTCGGGCGCGAGCCGTACGGCGGTCCCGTAGGCGACGACCTCGCTGAGGGACTGGGTGATCTCGCTGCAGTCGAAGCGCAGCCCCACCACCGCGTCCGCCCCGGCCTCGCGGGCCATGTCGACGACCTTCGCGATCGCGTCCTGGCGGGAGTCGGTCAGCATCGCGGTGTAGCCCTCGACGACGCCGGCGTTGCGCAGGTCGGGGCGCAGCTCCCGGCTGCGGGCCACGACCGACACCACCGGCCCGAGGACCTCGGTCGTCTCGCGGCCCGGCACGGTGTCCATCGTGACGACCGGCACGCCGAAGCGGCGCAGCGTCGGGCGCGGCTGCGGGGGCGGCGCCCACTGCTGCTGCGGCTGGCCGTACTGCCCGTAGCCCTGCTGCTGCGGCGCCTGGCCGTACCCGGGGGGCTGGCCGTAGCCCTGCTGGGGCGGCTGGCCGTACGGCTGCTGGCCGGGCTGGCCGTACGGGTTCGGCTGGCGGCCCGGCTGCTGGCCATAGGGGGGCTGCTGCCCGTACGGGTTGCTCATGCGCCCAAGATATCGGGCGCCGGGGCGAGCCGCGGAGGCTGCGCCCCTACCCGAGCTCGGTCATCGAGACCGTCACGAACATCTCCGACGAACCGCCCGAGTAGGTGCCGCGCAGCGGGGCGACGTCGCCGTAGTCCCGGCCCTGGCCGAGCCGGACGTAGCGGTCGGTGAGGCGCTGGCCCTGCGTCGGGTCGTAGGAGACCCAGGAGCCGCACCACCACTCCACCCAGGAGTGGCTCTCGCCCGTCACGGTCCCGTTGCCGTCGGCGCCGCGACCCGGGTGCAGGTAGCCGGACACGTAGCGGGCCGGCAGCCCGATCGAGCGCAGGGCGCCGAGCGCGACGTGGGTGTAGTCCTGGCAGACCCCGGTGCCGAGCTCCCAGACCTCGGCCGCGGTGCTGTTCACCGTCGTCGAGCCCCGTCGGTAGCGCAGGTGGTCGTGCACGATCCGGCAGACGTCGAGCCCGGCGAGGCGGGGCGGCTGGCCCGACACGTCGGCGACCAGGGCCGAGAGCGCCGGCGGCGGGGCGGTCCGGGCCGTGACGGCGAGGAAGTCGGTCATCGGGTCGATGACGCCGCGGTCGCGCAGCGCGGGCCAGCCGAGGTCGTTGCGGGCCGGGCGCCGTTCGGTGTCCCAGGCGATCTCGTCGCCGCGGGTCTCGACGACGGCCTGCGCGTGCACCGTCAACCGCTCGTGCGGCTCGTGCAGCTCGAAGGTGGTGACCGTCGTGCCCCAGTAGTCGACGTAGCTGAAGCTCCAGGCCGTCGGCTCGATGGTGATGCGGTTCGTCCACACCGTCTGCCCGTCGCGGGTCAGCGGCGTCATGCGCGCCTCGTTGTAGGAGGAGCTGACCGGCGAGTCGTACCGGAACCCGGTCTGGTGGTCGATGCTCAGGCGCACGTGCTCTCCCCCTGGCGGTGGAGGAACCGCTGACTCCGGACGCCGCAGACCGTACGCGGGCGGTCGGGAGTCAGCGTTTCCTGGGTGGGACGGTGGTGCGGGGCGGTCACCGGGTGCCCTCGGTGACCCAGGCCTGCTGGTCCTCCGCGGCGAAGTACTGGCGGGTGACGAGCTCGGTCACCGCGGCCGTGACGTCCTGGACCGCGCCCATCTCCTCGTCGAGGGAGGCGACCAGCTCGGTCATGTCGGCGTACTCCAGCCGCGCCCGCAGCTGCCCGAGCTGACGGCGGGCCTGCGAGGCGCGTCCCGACCCCGTCGGGTCGTCCACGGCCAGCTTGGCCAGGCAGTCCGACGCGGCGTTCAGCCCGTGCATGATCGAGCGCGGGAAGCGGGCGTCCAGGATCAGGAACTCCGCGGCCGAGGCGTCGTTGTGCACGCCGCGGTACGTGCGCAGGAACGCGTCGTGGCCACCGCAGCCGCGCAGCACCGACGGCCACTGGGCCGCGCCGCCGGAGACCGAGGCCGACGCCACGAGCCGCGACGTCATGTCCGCCTGCTCGAGGCAGCGCCCGAGCGAGAGGAACTGCCAGCCGTCGTCGCGGACCATGGTGCCGCGGGCGATGCCGCCGAACAGCGCGCTGCGCTCGCGGGCCCAGTTGAGGAACCCGTTCGCCCGCGCGACCCCGAAGCCGCCGGACGGCAGCTGGTGCCAGGTCGTGTTGATGCACTCCCACAGGTCCAGCGGGATGACCTCGCGGGCCCGTCGCGCGTTGTCCCGCGCCGCCGCCCAGCAGGAGAAGATCGAGCTCGGCTCGTGGCGGTCGTACGCCAGCAGCCGCAGCAGGTCGGTGTGCGTCGGGTCCTCGGCCCCCTCGACGCTCATCAGGGCGAGCAGGTTGGCGCTGGCCTCGACCTCGGTCGTGCTGTCCTCGACGAGCAGCCGCAGGTGGGTCTGCAGCAGCCGCGCGGTGTCCTCCGCGCGCTCGACGTAGCGCCCGATCCAGAACATCGACTCGGCGATGCGGCTGAGGATCACCGGACCTCCCCCGTCCGCGCCGACGCGGTCTGCTGCTGCTGCTCCTCCTGCTGGCGGTGCCCGGGCGTGCGGGAGGGCACGTCCACGCGGGGACGCCCGACCAGCATGGGGACGACCGCCCGTTGCGGCGTCGGGGCCTCGTCCTCGGGTCCGGGGCCCTCGTCGGCCACGGCGGCCGCGGTGTCGACGACCGTGCCGGCGAGGTCGCCGTCCTCGGCCCGGAGCTCGGCCTCGACGGCGTCGGGCTCGTCGACCAGGCGCGGGACGGACGGGCTGAGCACCCACGTGTCCTTGCTGCCGCCACCCTGGCTGCTGTTCACCACGAGCTCGCCCTCGGGCAGGGCGACGCGGGTCAGCCCGCCGGGCAGCACGTAGATGCCGTCGCCGTGGTTGACCGCGAAGGGCCGCAGGTCGACGTGGCGCGGCCGGAGCTGGTCCTCGATGAGGGTCGGCACGGTCGACAGCTGCACGACCGGCTGCGCGATCCACCCGCGCGGGTCGGCGATCACCCGGGCGCGCAGGGCGTCGAGCTCCTCACGCGTCGCCCGCGGGCCGATGACGATGCCCTTGCCGCCGGACCCGTCGACCGGCTTGACCACGAGCTCGTCGAGACGGTCGAGCACCTCCTCGCGGGCCTCGTCCTCCTCGAGGCGCCAGGTGTCGACGTTGGCGATCACCGGGTCCTCGTGGAGGTAGTAGCGGATGAGGTCGGGGACGTAGGTGTAGATCAGCTTGTCGTCGGCGACGCCGTTGCCGACGGCGTTGGCCAGCGCGACCCCACCCGTACGGACGGCGTTGACCAGGCCCGGGACGCCCAGCATCGAGTCGCTGCGGAAGAAGACCGGGTCGAGGAACTCGTCGTCGAGGCGGCGGTAGATCACGTCGACGCGGCGCAGGCCGGCGGTCGTGCGCATGTAGACCTTGCCGCGGCGGCACTCGAGGTCGCGGCCCTCGACGAGCTCGACGCCCATCGTCCGCGCGAGCAGCGTGTGCTCGAAGTAGGCGGAGTTGTAGACGCCCGGGGTGAGGACGACGACGTTCGGGTCGTCGGAGACCGGCGACGCCTTGCGCAGCGCCTGCAGCAGCCGCGCGGGGTAGTCGCCGACGGAGCGGATCCGCTGGTTGGCGAACACGTCGGGCAGCGCGGTGATCATCGCCGTCCGGTTCGTCATGACGTACGAGACGCCGCTCGGCACCCGGAAGTTGTCCTCGAGCACGCGGACGTCGCCCTCGGGGGTGCGGATCAGGTCGACGCCGGCGACGTGGATGCGGACGCCGTTCGGCGGTCGGACGCCCCAGACGACGCGGTGGAAGTGCGCCGAGGTGGTGATCAGCTGGCTGGGGACGACGCCGTCGGAGATCACCTTGGCGTCGGAGTAGACGTCGTCGAGGAAGGCCTCCATCGCCCGGACCCGCTGCGCGACGCCGGCCTCGATCGTGTCCCACTCCGCCGCGGCGATGACCCGGGGCACGAGGTCGAGCGGGAAGGGCCGCTCGACGCCGCCCACGTCGAAGGTCACCCCGGCCTGGGTGTAGTTGCTGGCCAGGGACTCGGCGATGCCCTTGAGCTCGGCCGGCGTGGAGCGCTGGAGCGTGGCGTGGACGGCCCGGTAGCTCGGGCGCACGCTCCCGCCCGCGTCGACCATCTCGTCGAACGCCACGCCCGGGCGGTAGTCGGACAGCACGTCGGGCATGGTCAGGACCCTACTCAGCGCGGGTCACCTCACGTGCAGGGCGCCGGTGGGTCGTCCGGCGTGTGAGGTTCCGGAACCTCCCTGGTGCCTTCTGGCCCCTCCGGCCTCAGGCGTTGCCGAGCACCGCGGCGAGGACGCCGATCAGGAGCACGACGGCCACGAAGACCAGGATCCCGATGAAGAAGCCCTGCGCGGGGCGGCGCTGCGGCGCCAGGCCGATCGCCCCGCGCATGAAGGTCGCCATCGGTCCGGCGTAGTAGACGTCCACCGACGTCCCGGGCGCGACACCGACACCCAGCGCGGCGCGGCCGTACGTCCACAGGTACGACTGCGCGACGTCGACCTGGTGGCTGCCGGCCGGCACGACGAAGGAGTTGCGGCCCCAGGACGAGGGGGCCGGGTGGCCGTCGATCGTGACGAGCGGGCTGATCATCCCCATCGCACCGACCGGCTTGCGGAGGTTGATCACGAGCTCTCCGGTCGGGCCGCCCTGCTGCTGCGCCGGCTGCGGCTCCGGGGAGGGCCGACCCTGCGCGGCGCGCGGGGCGCCGTACGACGACGGGGCCTGCGAGGCGGGCGGCTGCCCGTAGCCCGCGGGGGCGCCGTAGCCGGACGCGTTCGGCGGGGCGGAGGGGTTCGAGGGGGCCGACGGGTTCGGCGACCAGGGCTGCTGAGGCGTGGACACGGCGACATCCTGGCAGCGGGAGGGTTCGTCGGAGGCGCTTTCGCCCGGTTCGCCGGGGCTCCGGACGACCGGTCGCCCCGCCGGGACGCCCTACTCTGACCCGGTGCCCGACGACCTGACCCCTCCCTCCGTCGACGAGCAGCGCCGGGTCCGCCAGGACAAGCGGGCGCGCCTGCTGACCGAGGGGCGCCAGCCGTACCCCGTGTCGGTCCCACGCACCCACGCCCTGCGCGCGGTGCGGGAGCGCTGGGCGAGCCTGGCCACGGGCGAGGAGACCACCGACGTCGTCTCCGTCGCCGGCCGGGTCGTCTTCCTGCGGAACACCGGCAAGCTCTGCTTCGCGACGCTGCAGGAGGGCCTGTCGACGCGCGACAACGGCACCCGCCTGCAGGTGATGCTCTCGCTGGCCGAGGTCGGCGAGGAGGGGCTCGCCCGCTGGAAGGCCGACGTCGACCTCGGCGACTTCGTCAGCGTGACCGGCCGGGTGATCTCCTCCCGCCGGGGCGAGCTGAGCGTCATGGCGAGCGCGTGGGAGCTGGCGTCGAAGGCGCTGCGCCCGCTGCCGAACCTGTACGAGAACGCCGAGCTCTCCGAGGAGACCCGCGTCCGGCAGCGCTACGCCGACCTCACCGTGCGCGAGGAGGCGCGACAGGTCGTCCGCACCCGCGCCGCCGTGACCCGGAGCATCCGCGAGACGCTGCACCGCCACGACTTCGTCGAGGTCGAGACGCCGGTGCTCCAGCTGGTGCACGGCGGGGCGCACGCCCGGCCGTTCCCCACCCACCTGAACGCCTTCGACATCGACATGACGCTGCGGATCGCGCTCGAGCTGTTCCTCAAGCGCGCGGTCGTCGGCGGGGTCGACCGCGTCTACGAGATGGGCCGGATCTTCCGCAACGAGGGCATCGACTCCACGCACAGCGCCGAGTTCACGATGCTGGAGTTCTACCAGGCGTGGGGCGACCAGCGGACCGTCGCCGAGCTCACCCGTCGGATCGTCCTGGACGTCGCCGACCGGCTCGGCTCGCGGCAGGTCGAGACCCCGGCCGGCGTGATCGACCTCGACGGCGAGTGGCGCTGGCTCGGCGTCTACCCCGGGCTCTCCGCCGTGGTCGGCGAGGAGATCACGCCCGAGACCCCGGCCGAGCGGCTGCGGGCGCTGGCCGCCGAGCACGACGTCGCGCTCGAGCCGGGCTGGGGCGCGGAGAAGGTCGTGCTCGAGCTGTTCGGCGAGCTCGTCGAGCCGACGCTGCTGCAGCCGACGTTCGTCCACGACTACCCGCCCTCGGCCCAGCCGCTGGCCCGCCCGCACCGCAGCGACCCCGCGCTCATCGAGGCCTGGGACCTGATCATCGGCGGCGTCGAGCGCGGTACCGGCTTCTCCGAGCTCGTCGACCCGGTGGTCCAGCGGGAGCGCCTCACGGCGCAGTCGCTCGAGGCCGCCGCCGGGGACCCGGAGGCCATGCAGCTCGACGAGGACTTCCTCGACGCGCTGGAGTTCGGCGCCCCGCCGATGGGCGGGGTCGGTCTCGGCCTCGACCGGTTGATCATGCTCTTCACCGGCGTCGGCATCCGCGAGACGATCCTCTTCCCGCTGCTGCGCCCGTCCTAGTCCCGCTCGCGCCCGCTGCTTCGACCGATCCGCGGGCGCGGTGCAGGAAGCGGCCGTACGGGCGGTCGGCGACGCTCAGCGGGAGCGGCGGGGGGCCTGCTCGTCGGGGTCGCGGAGGTCGGAGAAGTCGCCGAAGTCGTCGTCGCGCTTGCGCCAGCGGCGGCGCGCGGGACGCTCGGTCGCGTCGGAGACGACCTCGGCCACGGGGTCGGAGGTCGGGACCGGGTCCGCACCGGACGGGTTGTCAGCGCCACCGCGGACGGCCGGCAGCACCGTCGTGGGCGTCTCCTCGTCCGCGTCGGCACCCGCGTCGGAACCCTTGGCGGCGGGTGCCGGCGCGGGCGCCGCGCTCGTACGCCCCTTCCGGAACCAGGTCAGGGGCGAGGCCGCCGCGGCCCGCTCGGACGGGACCAGCGCGTTCCCGGGACCCGACCTGCCGAGCGCGGCCGGCTGGACCCGGCCGGCCCGCACGACCGCCACGCCGATGGCCGTGGTGAGCGGGACGGCCAGGACCAGCCCGATCGAGCCCACCAGGGTCCGGATGATCTCGTCGGCGAACTGCTCGGCCTGGATGACCTGCAGCAGCGGCCGGTCGTAGACCGCGATCAGCAGCAGCACCGAGAGCGACGCTCCGGCGGTGGCGAAGGCGATCGTGTAGACGGTCGAGGCGATGTGGTCGCGCCCGATCCGCATGGCCCGGCCGAACAGGTCGCGGTTCCGCAGCCGCAGCGCGCGCCCGTCCTCGTCGAGGTAGTGGCCGTCGGCCAGCTCCCAGACCGCCGAGGCCTGCGTGATGGTGACGTCGTTCAGCACCCCGAGGCCGGCGACGATGATCCCGCAGATCACGACGGAGGTGAGCCGGAGGTCGGGTGTCGAGGCGGCGAGGATGTAGTCGTCCTCGCTCGAGACGCCGGTCAGGTGGGCCCAGCGCGTCGCGAAGTAGCCGAGGACCGCGCTGAGGACGAGCCCGAAGAGCGTCCCCACCAGGGCGGTCGTCGTCCGGGCGCTGAAGCCGTGCGCGGCGTAGAGGACGACGAACATGATCGCCGAGGACCCCACCAGCCCGACGACGACCGGGTTCTGCCCCTCGACGAGCGCCGGGAACATGAACTTCACGAGGATGAGCGCCGCGAAGGCGAGCCCGAGGAGCGAGGCGAGCCCCCGCCAGCGGGCGACCGCGACGACGACGAGCGCGAAGACGATCGTCATGATCAGCAGCGGCGCGCGGCGGTCGAAGTCGGAGAACTGGTACGACGCGCCCTGGCCGTCACCCGGCGGGACGCGGATCAGCGTCACGCCCTGGCCGACCTCCGCGCCCGAGGAGTAGAGGGCCTGGGTCAGCGGGACGCTCGCCACGTCGCCGCGGCCCTCGCCGTCGCTGACGCTCACCGTGAGGTTGGCGCAGGCGTTGCTGGCCTGGCCCGGGGTCGAGCCGGGCAGCCCGTCGCAGGCGATCTCCTCGACGGCCGTGATCTTCGCGTGCGGGTAGGTCACGCCCGCGACGCTGTAGCCCGCCGCGTCGGCGTCGACGTGGTCGGAGACGTCACCGGGCCAGAGCGCGAGGAGGCCCACGACGGTCCAGATCCCGAGGGGGATCAGCACGACGACGAGGATGCGCAGGGCGCGCCGGTGCCGGTAGAGCTCGGCGGCCGTCACCTGGTGCTCGCCGCGCGCGGCGTTGCTGTGGGTGTGCGCCACGTGGTCCGCCTAGTCTCTTGATCCGTGAGCCGATCGTCGGAGGGGCGGCGGACCCACGTCCCCCACGAAGATCCACGTCCCGGGCGGACCAGGGGTCCGCTCGACGGCGCTCAATCTAACCCAGGGGGCCGTACGCGACGACTCTCCGCGCGGGCGACGGGACGCACGGTCGGCCGCGGCTGGTTGCTCCTGTGCGCGGTGGTCGGGCTCGTGCTCGTCGTCGTCGGCGCCTGGTCCCTGCCCCACCCGGGCGCCCTGGTCGGGGCGAAGGAGCGGACGGCGCCCGCCGTCGCGAACCCGCCCGGCACCGTCTCGACCGCGCCGAGCTCGTCGCCGGCGCAGCTCGACGGACCGAGCACGCCGACCAGCCGGATCACGGGCGAGATCCAGGTCGAGGTGCCGGCCGAGGGCCCGGGCACGTACCGGACGGCCGACGTGTCGGTCCCGACCACCGCCGAGCGCGGACGCCTCGTCCGCTTCGACGTCCGGGTGGAGAAGGGCCTGGACCTCGACCCGGACACCGTGGCCCGCGCGCTGGAGAAGACCCTGGACGACGAGCGCAGCTGGCGCTCCACGGGGACCGTCCGCTTCTCGCTCGTCCCGGCCGGCGAGGACGCCGACCTGCACGCCTACCTCGTGACGCCGGGCACGACCGACGAGCTGTGCGCCCCGCTGCTCACCCGCGGCGAGGTCTCCTGCCGCTCCGGCAGCCGGATCGTCCTCAACGCCAAGCGCTGGGTGCAGGGCGCCGGTCCGTACGGCGACGACGCCTCCGACATCGCGTCCTACCGGCAGTACCTGGCCAACCACGAGTTCGGTCACGCGCTCGGGCACGGGCACGTCGGGTGCCCGCGGCGGGGGCGGCCCGCGCCGGTCATGCTCCAGCAGACCAAGGGCCTGCAGGGCTGCACCGCGAACCCCTGGCCCTCGGTCACGAAGGGGTGAGCGGGACCGACGGGGTCGACGTACGGCTCGTCCGGTTCCCGCTGGGCATGCTGCACGACCTGGTCGCCGGGACGTTCGAGCGGCCGGCGGACTGGCACGCGGCGTACGCCGAGGCGTCGCTCACCGGGATCACCCGGATGCTGCTCGCCGCGTACGAGGCGATGGGCGTCCCCGCCGACGAGCGGTCGCCCTGGTGGGTGTTCGCGGTGGTGGTCGACGGGCGGGTGGTCGGCGACGCGGGCTTCCACGGTCCGCCGGCGGCCGAACCGCCCGTCGAGGTCGAGATCGGCTACTCGGTGGTGCCCGCGTGGCGGCGCCGGGGCGTCGCGACCCGGGCCTGCGGCCTGCTGCTCGAGCACGCCTGGCGCCACGGCGCCGAGGTGGTCCGGGCCGACGTCGAGCCCGACAACCCGGACGGGGACGCGTCCCGTGCGGTGCTGCGCGCGAACGGCTTCGGACCCGGTCAGCGGGGTGACCTCGTCGCGACCGCGCCGCTCGGTCGGCGCGCATAGATTGTCGGCCGAGATGAGCACGCCCGCGGACGGCCTGACCCGGCGCCTGGTCCTGGACCGGCCGCCGATGCTGGCGACCTGCTTCCGGCTGCACCGCCGCGGGGGCGGCGACCCCACCCACCGCGTCCTCGGCGGCATCCACCTGCGGACGACGCGGACCCCGGCCGGCACCGCGCTGCTCAAGGTCGTGGCCGCCGGCGGGGAGGTGTCGGCCCGCGCCTGGGGCGACGGGGCGGGGTGGGTCCTCGACCACCTGCCGCGCCTGGTGGGGGAGCACGACGACCTCGACGGCTTCGTCCCACGGCACGCGGTCGTCGCCGAGGCGCACCGGCGCTACGGGCACTTCCGGGTCGGGCGCACCGACGCGGTCTTCGAGGCGCTGGCCCCGGCCTGCCTCGAGCAGGTGGTCACCGGCCTCGAGGCGTTCCGCGCCTGGCGCCTGCTCGTCCGCGAGTTCGGCGAACCGGCGCCCGGTCCGGCGCAGGAACCGGGCTCGGCGGCGTACGGGATGTTCGTCGCGCCGACGCCCGAGGCCTGGGCCCGGGTCCCGAGCTGGCGCTTCCTGGCCGCCGGGGTCGAGCAGCGCCGGAGCCGCACGCTGGTGACGACGGCCCGGCGCGCGGTCGCGCTCGAGCGCACGCTGCTGGGCGAGAACGCGGCCGCCGACCTCGCCCTGCGGAGCCTGCCCGGGATCGGCCCGTGGACCTCGGCGGAGGTGCGGCAGCGGGCGCACGGCGACGCGGACGCGTGGAGCGTCGGCGACTACCACGTGGGCAAGAACATCACCTGGGCGCTGACCGGCGAGGTCCTCGACGACGACGCCGCGACCGAGCTCCTCGAGCCCTACCGCGGGCACCGCTTCCGGGTGCAGCAGCTGCTGGCGATGTTCGCCGGCGGGCGGCCGCGCAAGGCGCCGCGGATGACGCTGCCGACGCACACCCCGTACGCGACCCGCGGCCGTTCCTGAACCCTCCGGCCCGCCCTACCCGACGGGGTGCAGGAGCAGGACGAGCAGGGCGGCGTTCAGCGCGACGATCGCGCCGGTGAGCACCCAGCCCACCGCGAGCGTGGCCCGCCGGGTCGGCGCCATCCCCATCAGGCCGCGGTCGGCGGCGATCCGGACCAGCGGGACCAGCGCGAAGGGGATGCCGAAGGACAGCACGACCTGGGACACGACGAGCAGGCGCGTCGGGTCGAGCCCGGTCGACAGCAGCGCCAGCGCCGGCAGCACGGTGACGGCCCGGCGGGCGAGCAGCGGGACCTTGCGCCGCAGCAGGCCGGCCATGATCACCGAACCCGCGTAGCCGCCGACCGAGGTCGAGGCGAAGCCGGAGGCGAGCAGCCCGACCGCGAACAGCGCGGCGACCCCGCCCCCGAGCCGGTCGGCCAGGCCGGCATGGACCGCGGGCAGCCCCTCGACCGAGAGGCCGGACAGCGCGCTCGCGCTCAGCAGCAGCATGGCGATGTTCACGCCGCCGGCGACGACCATGGCGAGCCCGACGTCGCTGCGGATGGCGCGCAGGCCGGCGAGGGCGTTGGCCGGGGTCGCGCGGCCGTGCCGGTCGCGGACGAGCGCGGAGTGGATGTGCACGGCGTGCGGCATCACGGTCGCGCCGAGCATCCCGACGGCGAGCAGCGCGGTGTCGGTGCCCTGCAGGCGCGGGACCAGGCCGGCCACGGCGGCGGCCGCGTCGGGCGGTGCGACGAAGAGGCCGGCGACGAAGCCGAGCGCGACGACGGCCAGCAGCCCGGTGACCACCCGCTCGAACGGGGCCTGACCGCGGCGGTCGGCGACCAGCAGCAGTCCGGTCGAGACCACGGCGGTGACGCCGGCGCCGAGCAGGAGGGGCAGGCCGAAGAGGATCTGGAGCGCGATCGCGCCGCCGACGACCTCGGCGACGTCGGTCGCCATGGCGACGAGCTCGGCCTGCACCCAGTAGGCGAGGCGGGCGCGGCGCCCCGTACGGGCGCCGACCAGGGCGGGCAGGCTCTCACCGGTCAGCCAGCCGACCTTGGCCGAGAGGTACTGGACGAGCGCGGCCGCGAGCGTGGCGCCGACGAGCACCCAGAGCAGGAGGTAGCCGTAGCGGGCGCCGGCGGCGGTGTTGGTGGCGACGTTGCCCGGGTCGACGTACGCGACGGCCGCGACGAAGGCGGGTCCCAGGAGCCGGGCCTGGCCGGTGAGCCGGGCCCGTCGCCCGTCGGTGGCGGGGACGAGCCGCATGGTCGGGGCAGGCGGCGCGGAGAGGGCCACGGTGCTCCTCGGTGGGCAGGTTCGGACGAGGGGACGGTCGGGGAGCGGACGCGCGCGGGGGAGCGGCGTGGGCAGGACCGTCGGGCCGGAGCAGCACGCGCTGCCCCGGCCCGACGGCTCACCCGGTCCGTTGCCGGCGGGTCCGGGCAGGACCCGCCGGCACGGTGTCAGGCGTTGTCGTTGCTGGTGTTGATCTCGCCGTTGACGCCCGCGGGGAAGAAGCCGCCCTTGGTCGTCTTGGCCGGGGTCAGGTAGACCACGTTCAGCACGTCGGCAGCCGCACGGCTGTAGACGATGCTGTTGGAGTCCGTCGGCACGAGGTTCGCGTGCTTCCGGCTCGTCCGGATGCCCTGGTCGTCGTCGGAGGACCCGTCGACGGCGTCCCGGACGTCCGAGATCTTCTGGGCCGCCTCGTAGAGGCCCTTGCTGTACAGCGCCGACCGCACGATGCCGGCGTGGTACGCCTCCACCGCCAGGATGCCGGCAGCGGCCTCCAGGTAGGTCGGGTTGTCGATCAGCGGAGCCGCGCCCTTGTAGGCCGTGACGCCGACGTCCTCGAAGATGAAGGCCCCGAGCAGGAAGTTGTTCTCGTTCGCGAACGGGTCGAACGTCTGCGTGGACTTGATCAGGCCCGCCGCCCGCGCTGCCGCGGTGAAGCTGGTCTTGAGGTCGATGTCCGGCTGCGCCACCTTGGCGTTGCCGAGCGCGCCACGCAGGAACTTCACGTGGTTGCGCTCGTCCATGGCGATCTCGCGGGCGTACTCGCGGATGGCCTTGGACTTGAAGCGGACCTTCTTGCCGCCCGTGACCTTGCCCTGGGTGCCGGTGCCCGTCACGTCGAACGAGTCGAGACCCTCGCCCCAGTAGGCGTAGGAGTAGAACTGGGCCTCGAGGTACTCGAGGTTGAGGGCGAAGTTGAGGATCGCGCTGTCGCTGGGACCCCCGCTGTACGGGTCGGCCGAGGCCGACTCGATCCCAGCGCCGGACAGGGCCACGGCCCCGACGGTGCCGAGGCCGGCGACGCCGGCTGCACGCATGAACGAACGACGGTCGTGCTCGTTCTCCGCGCTGCGGCTGATCATGTCAGCCACGACTTTCTTTCCGAACATCATGCTCCTTCGCAGATGAGCTCCGGGTGGTCACGCAGCAGTGCCCGTCCGACCGCGGAGCGCGGAGCGGGAGGCCACGGAGACGCGACCCGGCGAAGCCCCTCGCCGAGCACGTACCGCTGCGATCGTGAGCGGGCCTCGCGCCGTCCGGACGTCGCGCGTCGTCCGGGCTGCGTGGGTGCCTGCTCACAGGCATCTTCGGTGCAATTCTCCGATCGGTTTGGCGATTCGCGAAGAATTCTTCAAGTGGTTCTCACACAAATGGGGTCGGGACCTCACCCGTACGATCTCGGCCCTCAGCGACGCCCGGGGCTCAGGCGAGGGCAGGCTGCTCCAGGGACTCCAGCGAGCGCGCCCCGGGCAGGATCACCGTGAACTCGGCGCCGCCCTGGGCCGAGCGGCCGGCACGGACCACGCCGCCGTGCTGGCGGACCACCTGGGCGACGATCGACAGCCCGAGCCCCGTGCCCGGGGTGGTGCGGGCGCTGTCGGCGCGGAAGAAGCGGTCGAACACCCGCGGCAGGTCCTCCTCGGCGATGCCGGGGCCCTCGTCGGCGACGCGCAGCCGGTTGCCCTCGAGCTGGACCCGGACCGTGCCGCCCGGTGGGCTCCACTTCACCGCGTTGTCGAGCAGGTTCGTCACCGCCCGCTCGAGGGCGTCGGAGACCCCGACCACGTAGAAGGGGTCGAGCTCGACGTCGTAGTCGAGGCCGGCGCCGCGGCGCCGCACCCGCTCGAGGGCGGCGGTGACGACGTGGCGGAAGTCGAGCGGCTCGGGCGTGGCCTCCCCGTCGTCGCGGGAGAGCTGGACCAGGTCGCCGATCAGGCTCGCGAACTCCACCAGCTGGGCCTGGACGTCGGTGAGGATGGCCAGCCGGTCACCCTCGCGCAGCATCGGTGTCCGGGCGTCGATGAGCAGCAGGTCGACGTTCGTCCGCAGGCTCGTCGAGCGGGGTGCGCAGCTCGTGGCCGGCGTCGGCGATGAGCCGTCGCTGGCGCTCCCGCGAGGCGGCCAGGGAGCCGACCATGTCGTTGAAGGAGCGGGCCAGCACGGCGACGTCGGCGGCTCCGGAGACCCGGACGGGGCGCAGCTCCTTGGTCACCGCGATCTGCTCGACCGCGTCGGAGAGCCGGCGCACGGGCCGGAGGCTCGAGCGCGCCACCGCGCCGCCGGCCGCCGCGGCGATGCCGACCCCGGCCAGGCCGAAGAGGACGACCACCACCAGCAGCGAGTCGAGCACCTCGTCGGTCCCGGCGAGGGGCTGGCCCACGACGAGGGCGTACCCCGACAACCCGGACAGCGGGACGGCGACGATCCGGTAGGGGGCGCCGTCGGTGGACCGGCCCGTACGGGCGGAGTGCCCGAAGTGCAGGCGGGCGGTCGCGAGCTCCTCAGCACCGAGCACGAGGTGGTCGCGCGTCGTCGGGGACGTAGAGGACCTCGCCGTCGGCCCGGACGGCGGCGACGCTGACGTTCCCGGCCCGCAGGGCCCGGTCGGTCAGCCCGCCGAGGTTGGAGATGTCCTGGCCGACCGGGACCATCAGCGTGGTCGCGATGCCGACGAGCCCGGTGTCGACGCCGGCGTAGAGCGACGCCCGGACGCTCGTCCAGCCGCCCAGCGCGGCCAGCGCCACGGCGAGGGCGACCGCGGTGGTCGTGAGGTAGCCGACCCGTTGCTGGAGCGGGAGCGAGCCCAGCCAGGCCCGGAGCCGGACGGTGACGGGGGCACGGCGGGGCTCCCCGGAGGCCGCTGCGGGCTCGGGGCTCCTCACCGGTCTACGGCGGCGTCTCGCGGAGCACGTAGCCGACGCCGCGCACCGTGTGGATCAGGCGCGGCTCGCCGTCGACCTCGGTCTTGCGCCGCAGGTAGCCGATGTAGACCTCGAGCGAGTTCGCCGTGGTCGGGAAGTCGAAGCCCCACACCTCGTTGAGCAGCCAGCTGCGCTCGAGCACCCGGCGGGGGTGCTGCATGAACGCCTCGAGCAGCGCGAACTCCGTCCGCGTCAGGCTGATCTGCCGGGCGCCGCGCAGCACCTCGCGGGTCTGGGTGTTGAGCAGCAGGTCGCCGAAGCCGAGGCTCTGGGTCGAGGGGTCGTTCGAGTCGGCCGTCGTCCCCGAGCGGCGCACGAGGGCGCGCAGCCGCGCGAGCAGCTCGTCGAGCGCGAAGGGCTTGGCCATGTAGTCGTCGCCACCCGCGTCGAGCCCGTCGACCCGGTCACCGACGGCGTCGCGCGCGGTGAGCACGAGGATCGGGACGTCGTTGCCGGCCGAGCGGAGCATCCGCGTCGTCTCCAGGCCGTCGAGGCGCGGCATCATCACGTCCATCACCACGGCGTCCGGGCGGTGCGCCGCCAGCTTGGCGAGCGCCTCCACCCCGTCCTCGGCGGTGCTGACCTCGTAGTCGTTGTACGCCAGCGAGCGGGCCAGCGAGTCTCGGACGGCCTGATCGTCGTCGACCACGAGGATGTGCATGGGTGAAGTTTGTCAGAAGACTTCTTACCTCGCGCGTACGCGCGGCCCGGGGCGCGGTCGTGTCAGGTTCATGATCAGGGCGTGCATCGGCCCGGGGTCGGCCTCGCCGGTGAAGAGCGCGGTCTGGTGCATGTGGTCGTGGGCGCCCATCAGGAGGTCGAGCGCGACCTCGACGGGCATCGTGAACTCGAGCTGCGCGTAGGTCAGGGCGTCGGTGACCAGGGCGTGCACCTGGGCCCGGCAGGCGTCGACGAACGCGCGGTACGGCGCCCGCAGGTCGGGCACCCGGGCGGCGTAGAGCAGCAGCTCCTGCTGCGCGAGCAGGCTCGTCCGGTCGGTCGGGCCGCCGTGGTTCAGCCGGCCGAGCACCAGGGCGACCGACTCGGTCGGCTCGAGCGTGCGGTCCTGCGCCTTGAGCTCCGCGACCGCCTCCTCGGCCGCGGCGTACTCCGCCGCGATGCCCTGCTCGATGAGGGCGAGCACGAGGGCGTCCTTGTCGGCGAAGTTCGAGTAGAAGGCGCCGCGGGTGAAGCCGGCGGCCTCGCAGATCTCCTCCACGCTGGACCCGATCACGCCCCGCTCGGCGAAGACGGAGAGCGCGGCGGCCATCAGCCGCGACCGGGTACGGGCCCGGCGGGCGCTCAGCGGCGTGCCCTCGGCGGGGGCACGCGGCTCGCGCCGCACGGGCGGGGGCCCGACCTCGGGGAGCGACGTCACGGACGTCACCCTAACGCCCGTTGCATACAGACCTGTATCGGATACAGTCCTGTATCGAGATGTCGTCCTTCCTCTACGGCCTCGGCCGCTCCGCCTACCGGCACCGCGTGCGCGTGGTGCTGGCCTGGCTCGCCGCCCTCGTGGTGCTCGGCGGGCTGTCCGCCGTCGTCAGCAAGGGCTTCGACGAGAACTTCTCGCTGCCGGGCACCGAGTCGCAGACCGCGCTCGACTCCCTGAAGCGCACCTTCCCGCAGGCGGGTGGCACGACCGCGCAGGTGGTGGTCGTGCCGCGTGCCGGGGAGTCCGTCCGGGCGGCGCCGGTGCGCAGGGCGGTCGACGCCAGCGCGGAACGGTTCCGCGACGTCGCCCAGGTGGACTCCGTCAGCGGGCCGTTCGACGAGTACGCCAAGGGGCAGGTCGCCGACGACGACAGCGCGGCGATCATCACCGTGACGTTCGCGGTGCCGCAGGTGGACATCAGCGAGACGAGCCTCGACGCGCTGCAGGAGCAGGGCGCCCAGCTCCAGGCGACGCTCCCGGGCTCGCAGGTCTCGGTCGGCGGCGACGCGTACGGGGGTGGCACGCCCGGCGTGAGCTGGGTCGAGGGCATCGGGGTGCTGGTCGCCCTGCTCGTGCTGTGGCTCACGCTCGGTTCGCTGCGCGCGGCGGGGATGCCGCTGCTCACGGCCCTGCTCGGCGTCGGCCTGACGGTCGCGCTGATCTTCGGCGCCACCGGCTTCGCCACCGTCTCCTCGACCACCCCGCTGCTCGCCCTCATGCTCGGGCTGGCCGTCGGCATCGACTACGCCCTGTTCATCACCTCGCGCCACCGCGACCAGCTCCGGACGGGCATGGACCCCGAGGAGTCGGTCGCCCGCGCCGTGGCGACCGCCGGTTCGGCGGTCGTCTTCGCGGGTATGACGGTGATGATCGCGCTCGTCGGCCTCTCCGTCGCGGGGATCCCCTTCCTCAGCATCATGGGCGTCGCCGCAGCCGTCGGCGTCGCCATCGCGGTCCTGATCGCGCTCACCCTGCTGCCCGCGCTGCTCGGCTTCTTCGGCGGTCGGCTCCGGCCGAAGCAGAAGGTCGCCGCGCACGGGCAGCAGGACGGGCAGCAGGACGGGCATCAGGACGGGCATCAGGCGGGCGCGACGAGCGTCAGGACGAGGGGCCGAGGTCGCCGGCCCGGGCGGCGCGCAGGCCCCGCGCGCCCCGGGTCGGTCCCCGGCCGAGCCTCGGGCGGCGCTGGGTCCGGCTGGTGACGAAGGTCCCGGTGCTGACGGTGGTGCTCGTCGTCGTCGCGCTCGGGGCGATGTCCTACCCGGCCAAGGACCTGCGGATCGCGCTGCCGAGCAACGGCACCGCCGACCCGGGCACCCCGTCGCGCGTCACGTACGACCTGGTCGCAGAGCACTTCGGGCAGGGCTACAACGGCCCGCTCGTCGTCGCGGCGACGATCGTCGGTTCCGACGACCCGCTCGGCGTGATGGACGGCATGGCCGACCAGCTGCGCGCCCTGCCCGGGGTGGCGAGCGTGCCGCTCGCGACGCCCAACGAGGACGCGGACACCGGCATCATCCAGGTCATCCCGGAGGGTGCGCCGGACAGCGAGGAGACCAAGCAGCTCGTCCGCGACATCCGCGCTCTGGAGCCGCACTTCGAGCAGCAGTACGGGGTCGCCACCGCCGTGACGGGGTTCACCGCGGTCGGGATCGACATCTCCGACCGGCTGGGCGCCGCGCTGGTGCCGTTCGGGATCCTCGTCGTCGGGCTCTCGCTGGTGCTGCTGACGATGGTGTTCCGCTCGCTGTGGGTGCCGGTCAAGGCGACGGTCGGCTACCTGCTGAGCGTGGGCGCCGCCTTCGGGGCGACCGCGATGGTCTTCGAGTACGGCTGGTTCGGTTCGGCGTTCAACGTCCACCAGACCGCGCCGGTGATCAGCTTCCTGCCGATCCTGCTGATGGGCATCCTCTTCGGCCTGGCCATGGACTACGAGGTGTTCCTCGTCTCGCGGATGCGCGAGGAGTACGTCCACGGAGTGCGCTCTGTCGATGAGGCGGGACGACCCCCCACACCCCCCGCCGGGGTTCCCCTCGCTGGCGCTCGTGAAACCCGCGCGGATGAGCCTTCGCAGGCCGTGGCCCGGGCCGCCGTCGAGGAGGGGTTCGTCGCGTCCTCGCGGGTGGTCGTGGCGGCCGCGGTGATCATGCTCGGGGTGTTCGGTGGCTTCGTGCCCGACGGCGAGGGGCCGATCAAGACGATCGGCTTCGGGCTGGCCGTCGGGGTGTTCGTGGACGCCTTCGTCGTGCGGATGACGCTCGTGCCCGCGGTGCTCACCCTCCTGGGGACCCGGGCGTGGAGCCTCCCGCGCTGGATCGACCGGCGGCTGCCGTCCTTCGACGTCGAGGGCGAGGGCCTGGCCCACCAGGTCTCGCTGGCCGGCTGGCCCGCGCCGGACGACCGCCACCTGGTCGTGGCCGAGGGGCTGCGGGTCGGGGCCTGGGACGACGTGGCCGCCGCGGTGCTGCCGGGCGAGGTGCTCGTCGTCGTCGGCCGCCCCGACACGGGTTCGTCCGCGCTGCTGCTCACGCTCGCCGGTCGGCTCCGGCTGCCGGACGCCACCGCGGGCCGGGTGGCGCGGGCCAAGACCGCCGGCCTGGTGCTGCCCGAGCAGGCCGGCCGCGTCCGGCGCCGGACCGCGTACGTGGACTGCGCCACGACGACCGACCTGCCCGGCGAGCTCGCCGGCCTGTCCCGGTCCCGGCCCGCGGTGGTCTTCCTGGACCGCGCGGACGCCGTGACCGACCCGGACGGGCGGGCCGCCCTGGCCCGCACCCTCGACGCCGTCGCGGGCGCCGGCGACCGGGCTGGCACCGCCGTCGTCGTCGCCGTCGCCGACCCGGCGGCGCTCGAGACCCTGCTGCAGGGACCCAGCCGGGTCCTCGACCTGCGCCCGCGACCGGCGCTCGCCCAGGCCTGAACCGCTCGACCCACCCCCTCCACCCCGTACGACCTTCTCGGGAGAACTCGCACATGCACACGCTGGAACGTGCCGACGGCAGCCGTCGCGTCGGTCTCCTCTCGCTGCTCGGGCTGCTGCTCGTGCCGCTGGTGCTGGCCGGCGGCTTCCTGGCCACCACCTGGGGCTCGACCGACCGGCTCGACCGCGTGCAGGCCGCGATCGTCAACCTCGACGAGCCGGTGACCCTGCAGACCAACGGAGACAAGCAGACCGTGCCGCTGGGGCGGCAGCTCGCAGGCGGGCTGGTGAACGGCGGCACGGACGGCACAGAACGGCACGAAGAGCGACACGAACTTCGCCTGGGTCCTCACCGACGCCGCGGACGCGAGCAGCGGGCTGGGTTCGGGGCGCTACGCCGCGGTCGTGACGATCCCGAAGGACTTCTCGGCGCGGGCGACCTCCTACAGCGACCAGAGCGGCGACGACGCCGAGCAGGCCGTGATCGACGTGCAGACCTCCCCGGTCAGCGGTGTCTCCGACCCGGTCGTCGGCCAGGCGATCACCGCGGCCGCGACGCGCGCCCTGAACAGCGAGCTGACCGAGCAGTACGTGAAGAACGTCTACGTCGGCTTCAACGACACCGAGAAGCAGTTCACCAAGGTGGCCGACGCCGCCGGCGACCTCTCCGACGGCACCACCCAGCTGGCCGACGGCCTCGGGCAGACCTCGGACGGCACGACGCAGCTCTCCGACGGGCTCGACCAGCTCGACGACGGCGGCGGACAGCTCGCCGGCGGCGCGAAGCAGCTGAGCACCGGGCTCGACGCGTACGCCGACGGCGTCGGCACGCTCGCGGACAAGACCTCCGCGCTGCCGAAGGGCGGTCGTCAGCTTGCGAAGGGTGCGCAGCAGGCCGCGGACGGCGCCGACCAGCTGGCCGACGGCGCCACCGGGATCGCGACCGGGCTGAAGAAGTACCAGGCAGGTCTCACCGCGCAGGCGGACGAGCTCGCGAAGACGCCGGCGCCGGAGGGTGGCACCGCGCCGTGCCCGAAGACCGAGCCGGTCCTGACCGACGCACAGTGCGCCGTGGTGGTGGCGACGATCGACGGGGCGGCGAAGCAGGCCGGCGAGGAGGCAGGCACGTATGCGGGGGCTCAAGCGGCGGCTCAGGCGCTGCGCGGCGCGGCCGCTGGTCTCAGCACGAAGCAGGACGGCCAGAGCCTGCTCGGCGGGGCGCAGCAGCTGGCGGCGGGTCAGAAGCAGGCGGCCGACGGGTTGCAGCAGCTGGCGGACGGGACCGACCAGCTCGCCGACGGGCTGACGCCCCTGGCGGCGGGCATCAGGCAGCTCGACACCGGGGCCTCGAAGCTTGCGGACGGCGCGGGCGACCTGAGCACGGGGATCACCCAGTACACCGACGGCGTCCACGGTGTCGCGACCGGTGCCGAGCAGCTGAGCACCGGGCTCGTGAAGCTGTCCGCGGGGGCCGACAAGCTCGCCGACGGCACCAAGCAGCTGGCCGACGGGCTGCAGGACGGCGCGAAGCAGATCCCGACCTACGACGCGACGGCGCGCGAGCGGCTGTCGACCGTCGTCGCCACCCCCGTGACCACGCCGGAGGTCACCTCGGTCTTCTCCGACGTCGCCACGACGACCCTGCTCGCCGTCCTCGCCCTGTGGGTGGGCGGGCTGGCCAGCTTCCTCGTGCTGCGGGCCGTCTCGGCCCGGGCGCTGTCGTCGATGCGGTCGTCCTGGCGCCTCGCCCTCGAGAGCCTGCTGCCAGCCGCCGCCGTGGCCGCCGGGCAGGCGGTGATCCTGGCCGTGCTGCTCTCCGCGCTGCTCGACCTCGGCGGGGTGGAGACGGCTCGCGTGCTCGGCCTGACGCTGCTGGCCGGGCTGGTGTTCGCCGCGATCAACCAGGCGCTGGTGGCGTGGTTCGGCGGGGTCGGACGGTTCGCGTCGGTGGTCCTGGTCGTCCTGACCGCCGCCGGCGCGATCACCTCGGCGGTGCCGGAGGTGTTCGACTCGATCACCCCGCTGCTCCCGCTCACGCCGGCGCTCGAGGGCCTGCGCGCCGTCGCGGCCGGCGCCGGCACCGGGGGTGGCGGTGCTGCGCTGCTGCTCGCCTGGCTCGTCGTCGCGGTCGCCGCGAACGTGCTGGCCACCGCGCGACGGCGGATGGTCCGCTCGGCGGGCCTGGTGCCCGCGGCGCTGCGCTGACCCCGACCCGCCCCGTACGCGACCCGCCCCGTACGCGACCCGCCCCGTACGCGACCAGCTCCGTCCCCGACCAGCTCCGTCCCCGACCAGCTCCATCCCCACGAACCGCTGACTCCCGACACCCGATCGGGCGTCTCCGGTGTCGGGAGTCAGCGGTTCCTCGTGGTGGTCAGGCGGAGGCGACCGTGAGGCGTACGCCGTCCTCGAGCTCGGCGAGGGCCGCGGCGAGGCTCACGGCCGGGGTCCAGCCCCAGCGACGGGCGCGGTCGGTGACGAGCCGGCCCGTCCAGGCCGGGTCGTCGTCCCATCCGGGCTCGACGCCGAGTGCCCGGGTGACCGTGCCGAGGTAGTCGCGCTGGGTCGCGGGCTCGCCCGCGACGTCCACCGCGGTGCACCCGCCGGCGACCGGGCCGTCGTCCGGGTCCGCGGCCGTCGCGACCCGCCCGGTGGCGACGTCGGCGACGAGCGCGGCGAGGTCGTCGACGTGCACCCACGCGAACGTGGCGTCGGCGATCCCGTGCCGCCGGGCAGGGTCGTCGCGGACGCCGGCCGGCCGCAGCGTGTTCCAGACCGACGTGTCCCCGGCGCCCAGGATCGCCGGAGGGCGGACGAGGACCCGCGTGATCCCCTCGACCGCGGCCAGCGCCGCGTCGGTGTCCCGCTTCGTCACGGCGTACGTGCCGGCGTCGTCACCGGCGAGCGGCGAGCTCTCGTCCACGTCGCCGACGCCGGGCGCGCGGTCGTACACCGCCGCGGTCGAGACGTGCACCAGCCGGGCGACGCCGGCGTCGCGAGCCGCCCGGGCCAGGCGCGGCGTGCCCTCGACCGCGACCTCCTGCTGGACGTCTCGGGCCGAGCCCATCGGGTGGACCGTGGTGACGACGGCGTCGGCGCCGGGGACGACCGCCGCGGCGAAGGTCGCGTCGGCGAAGTCGCCCACCCGTTCCTCGACCCCGTCGAGCTCCGGCGCCGTGCCCGCCCGGCGGACCACCGCCCGTACGGTCGCTCCACGGGCGGCGAGCGCCCGGCAGACCTGCGCGCCGACCAGCCCGTTCGCCCCGGTGACCACCACGACCGGGCCCTGTCCGTCCACCATCGTCATGACCCCACCCTGGCACCCGGCGCCAGGAACCGGCGGTGCACCGACCGCCCCTCCTGCCCCATCAAGCACAGGCGTACGCCCCGGCGCACGTTGCCGCAGGACCTCGGCGTCGACCTCGAGATCCGTGCTCCTCCACGCTGGCCGACCGGACGCGCCCGAGGGCCTCGCCGCCGACCTCCGCACGGCGGTCGACGCCGAGAGCCACGCGCTCGACGGGCACCCATCACTGGGCAGTCCCGATCAGCCCCTCCGTCGTCGGCCTGGAGAACTTCTCGCACGTCACCCGCGCGGCGCGCAGCGACTGCTCAGCCCCTACCGCTGACGTCCGCGCCGCCGTACCTCGTCGAGCACGCCCGGAACGGCCGCCTCGACCGCGGCGAGCGTGTCCTCGAAGCCGTCCGCGCCGCCGTACCAGGGGTCCGGCAGCCCGGAACCGGGCTCGGCCGCCGGGTCGAAGTCGCTGAGCAGCACGAGGTTGTCGGCGTCGGGGGCGATCCGGAGCATCCGGTCGACGTGGAGCGGCTCGGCCGCCACGACGAGGTCGGCGTCCGCGATCTCCGCGGCCGTGATCTGGTGCGCCGCGTGCCCGCCGGTGCGGTAGCCGTGGGCCGCGAGCACGCGCTGCGCCCGCGGGTCGATGGGGGCGCCGATCTCCTCGCGGCTCGTGGCCGCGCTGGTGAACACCACCCCGTCGAGACCCGCGTCGGCCGCCCTCCGCTCGGCGACCCGCTCGGCCATCGGGGAGCGGCAGATGTTGCCCCAGCAGACGAAGACGACCTTGACCGGGTGCTCCGCGCGGTCCGGCGTCACGGGCGGCCGCGTGGGGCTTGCCGGCGCTCGGGCAGGAACGCGTTGAGCGCGAAGCTCACGACCGAGACGATGACCGAGCCGAGCAGCGCGGTCCAGAAGCCGTCGACGTGCCAGCCGGCCCCGAGCCGGGTGGCGAGCCACGACGTCAGGAGCAGCATCAGGGCGTTGATCACCAGCAGGAACAGCCCGAGCGTGAGCAGCACGATGCAGGCCGTCACGGCCGTGAACACCGGCTTCACCACGGCGTTGACGACGCCGAAGACCAGCGCGACGACGAGCAGCACGAGGACCTTGTCGCCGGTGCCCGCAGCGGTGAGCTGGATGCCGGCGAGGAGCCAGGTGGCCACGGCGAGGGCGGCAGCGTTCGCGACGAGCCGGAGGAGGAAGCGCACGGTCCCAGTCTCCCAGGGCGGTGACCCGGACCCGCGCGCCGCGGTCGTGCGCGGGCAGGTGGCAGGGTTCAGGGCATGCACATCGTGGTCACGGGAGGTTCCGGCAAGCTCGGCGGCGTGGTGGTGGAGCGGTTGCTCGCCGGCGGTCACCAGGTCACGAACGTCGACGCGCGGCCCGATCCGTCGTCGTCGGCGCGCTTCCTGCGGATCGACCTCACCGACTACGGCCAGGTCGTCGAGGCGCTGACCGGGATCGACGACGCGTACGACGCCGTCGACGCGGTCGTCCACCTGGCCGCGATCCCCGCGCCCGGGCTGACCGCGAACGCGGCGACCTTCGAGAACAACGTCCCCTCGACCTTTCACGTCTTCCAGGCCGCCAAGCTCGCCGGCATCCGCAAGGTCGTCTGGGCCTCGAGCGAGACCGTGCTCGGGCTGCCGTTCGACACCCCGCCGGCGTACGTGCCCGTCGACGAGGCCGTGCACGAGCCCAACTCGACCTACTCGCTGGGCAAGCTCGTCGAGGAGACGATGGCGGGGCAGTTCTGCCGCTGGGACCCCGAGCTGTCGATGGTCGGGCTGCGCTTCTCCAACGTGATGCGGGTCGAGGACTACGCCGACTTCGCCGGCTACACCGCCGACCAGCGCAGATTCAACCTGTGGTCCTACATCGACGCCCGCGACGCCGCCCAGGCCGTCGAGCTCGCCCTGGCGTACGAGCCGCGCGGCGTGGAGGTGTTCGTCATCGCCTCGCCCGACGTCGTCCCGCACGTACCGGTCGAGCAGCTGCTGCGCGAGCGCTTCGGCGAGGTCGAGCACACCCGCGAGCTCGGCGAGTTCGAGTCGCCGCTGAGCATCGACAAGGCGCGCGCGCTGCTCGGCTACGACCCGCAGCACAGCTGGCGCGAGCACGTCTGAGCTCGGTGCGCCTGAGCTCGGTGCGCCTGGCTTCGGTGCGGATGGGCCTTGGGCGGTGGGGTAGGCAGGACCCATGGACTACGTGAAGCTCGGCACCACCGGCCTGGAGGTCTCCCCGATCTGCCTGGGGTGCATGACGTACGGCGACCCGGCCCGCGGCAACCACTCCTGGTCGCTGCCCGAGGACCAGGCACGGCCGTTCTTCGAGCGGGCCGTCGAGGTGGGGATCAACTTCTTCGACACCGCCGACGCCTACTCCGACGGCTCCAGCGAGGAGATCACCGGACGGGCGCTGCGCGCGCTGCTGCCGCGCGAGGACCTGGTGCTCGCGACCAAGGTCTACAACCCCATGCGTCCCGGACGACCGAACGGCCACGGGCTCTCGCGCAAGGCGATCCTGACCGGGATCGACGCGTCCCTGACCCGGCTGGGGATGGACCACGTCGACCTCTACCAGATCCACCGCTGGGACTACGGCACGCCGATCGAGGAGACGATGGAGGCGCTGCACGACGTCGTGCGGTCGGGCAAGGCGCGCTACATCGGCGCCTCCTCGATGTTCGCCTGGCAGTTCCAGAAGGCGCAGCACGTCGCCGAGGTGAACGGCTGGACGCGCTTCGTGACGATGCAGGACCACTACAACCTGCTCGCCCGCGAGGAGGAGCGCGAGATGCTGCCGTACTGCCTCGACTCCGGGGTCGGCGTCATCCCCTGGAGCCCGCTGGCCCGCGGAAAGCTGACCCGGCCCTGGGACGCGGAGACGAACCGTTCCGAGACCGACGAGTTCGGCAAGAGCCTCTACGTCGACTCCGACCGCGACATCGTCTCGTCCGTCCTCGACGTCGCCGCCGACCGTGGCGTCGCCCCGGCCAGCGTGGCCCTGGCCTGGGTCCTGCGGAACCCCGTCGTCAGCGCCCCCATCGTCGGCGCCTCCAAGCCGCAGCACCTCGACGACGCCCTCGCCGCCCTCGACCTCGAGCTCACCGACGACGAGGTCGCCCGCCTCGGGTCCGCCTACACCCCGCGCTCGAACACCGGGTTCGCCTGAGACGAACCCAGACCCGTACGAGCGCGTACGCGTCACACCGCGATCGCGTGGCCGCGGGCGAAGGCGCGTCCGAGACGCAGGAACCACGCCCGGGGATCGTCGAGGTCGGCCCAGGTCCAGCGCACGACCTGCCAGCCGAGGTCGCGGAGAAGGTCTTCGCGGACCTTCTCCCGCCAGAGTGCCTCGACCGGGTCCTGGTCGGGCGCGAGTGCGCGCCCGTACTTGACCCGGCCGTCGAACTCCCCGATCACGCCACTGGCGGGCCAGGCGAAGTCGACCCGGGCGACCACCACGCCCCGCTCGTCTCGGACCAGCTGCTGCGGGACCCCGGGACCGTGCAGCACCGCCGAGGAACCGTGGCTGACGACCGCTCCGGGGTGACCTTGACGAAGCGTGGCGACGATGAGCCGACGGTGCTGCCGGACCAGGTCGTCGTCGGAGTCGGCGGCGGCTACGTACGCTCCCCGTCTCAGCCGCCTGAGGCTGCCGGCGGCGACCGCTGAGGCGGATCTCGACGGGGCTGAGCCCGCCTCGTACGAGGTCACGAGCGAGTCGGATGTCGTCCACCCGACCAGCCGATCACGTCCGGGAGGGCTCAGACCCGTTGTGCACAGGGCGACTTCGAGGCTGCCGTCAGGCCCCTGGGCTGCCGACCGGAACCCTCGACGCAAGCCTCCGCTGCCTTTGCTCGCCTTCGACACAAGGTCGAGCAGACCCCGCCGGTCGCGGCAGAGGACGGGGTGGGGCGGAGGCCGAGGCCGACCCCTCAGACGTTCGCGCGCTCGGCGCCGAGGGTGGTGTCGGGTCCGTGGCCGGTCTTGACGACCGTGTCGTCCGGGAGGGCGTCGAGGAGGCGCTCGCGGATCGAGCCGACCAGCACGTCGCGGTCGCTGAACGACCGTCCCGTGGCGCCGGGGCCGCCCTCGAACAGGGTGTCCCCGGTGAAGAGCACGGCGAGGTCGGGGGCGTAGAGGCAGACCCCGCCCGGGCTGTGACCGGGGGTCGCGATGACCTGCAGCGTGGTGCCCGCCACCGCGATCGACTGCCCGTCGACGAGCTCGCCGTCGGGGTCCTGGTCGTGGGTGAGGTGCCAGACCTCGAGCTCGGCCGGGTTCAGCAGCACGGGGGCGCCGGTGACGTGGCCGAGGTCGGGCGCGAACCGGACGTGGTCGTCGTGCCCGTGCGTGCACAGGACGGCGACGACCTTCCGGGTGCCGACGAGGGAGAGGATCGCCTCGATGTCGTGCGGGGCGTCGATCACGACGCACTCGTCGTCGTCGCCGAGCACCCAGACGTTGTTGTCGACGTCGTACGTCTGCCCGTCGAGGCTGAACGTGCCCGAGGTGACCGTGTGGTCGATGCGGGCGCTCATGCCGTCGCCTCGTCGGGAGCGGCCGAGTTCGAGGTGCCACCCAGCTCGGCCGGCGACGCCGGGTCGAGGATCACGACGGAGCGCAGGACGTCGCCCGACTTCATCCGCGTGAACGACTCCTCGACGTCGTCGATGCCGATCTCCTCGGTGACGAACGTGTCCAGCGGCAGCCGGCCCTGCAGGTAGAGGTCGACCAGCATCGGGAAGTCCCGGTCGGGCAGGCAGTCGCCGTACCAGCTCGACTTCAACGCACCACCGCGGCCGAACACGTCGAGCAACGGCAGCTCGACCGTCATCTCCGGGGTCGGGACACCGACCAGGACGACCGTCCCGGCGAGGTCGCGGCCGTAGAACGCCTGCTTCCAGGTCTCGGGCCGACCGACCGCGTCGATGACGACGTCCGGACCGAACCCGCCGGTGAGCGCCTGCATCGCCTCGACCGGGTCGGCGTCGCGGGCGTTCACGGCCTCGGTCGCCCCCAACGAACGCGCGACGGCGAGCTTCCGCTCGTCCACGTCGACCGCGATGATCGTCCCGGCGCCGGCGAGGCTCGCCCCCGCGATCGCCGCCGCACCCACCCCGCCGCAGCCGATCACCGCGACCGAGTCGCCCCGGCCGACGTTGCCGGTGTTGATCGCCGCACCGAGCCCGGCCATGACCCCGCAGCCCAGCAGCCCGGCCGCCGCGGGGCGGGCCCGCGGGTCGACCTTCGTGCACTGGCCGGCCGCGACGAGGGTCTTCTCCGCGAACGCCCCGATGCCCAGCGCCGGGGACAGCTCGGTGCCGTCGGTGAGGGTCATCTTCTGCGTCGCGTTGAACGTGTCGAAGCAGTACCAGGGCCGGCCCCGCCGGCAGGCGCGGCAGGTCCCGCACACGGCCCGCCAGTTCAAGACGACGTAGTCGCCGGGCGCCAGGTCGCGGACGTCGTCGCCGACCTGCTCGACGATCCCGGCGGCCTCGTGTCCGAGCAGGTAGGGGTAGTCGTCGCCGATCCCGCCCTCGCGGTAGTGCAGGTCGGTGTGGCAGACCCCGCAGGTCAAGATCTTGACCACGGCCTCCCCCGGACCGGCGTCGGGCACGTTGATCGTGACGAGCTCGACCGGCGCACCCTTGCTGCGCGCGATGACCCCCTGCACCTGCGAAGGCATGCTGACCTGTCCCTCCCGGTCCGTCGCGTACGGACGCAGCGGTCATCGTAGGGCGACTGCGCGGCTCGTCCGGAGCCGCCTCGCGAGGCCCTCGCATCCCTTACGGTGGTGGCCGGTCCGGCCGGGCGCCGGGCGCTTCGCCCAGGTCGAGGAGGGCAGTGGGCACCGACCAGACCGTCGCGCGCGCCGCCTCCACGCTGCTGGGCGACGTCGTCGTCCTCGTCCGCGACACGGTCACGGTCTTCGTCCGCCTGTTCCCGCAGATCATGGCGGTCTGGCTGCTGGGCTGGCTGGGCAACACGCTCGCCGTCCGGGTGGCCTCGATCGTCGGCGACACCAGCGGCTGGGCCGCGGTCGTCGTGTTCTCCGCGAGCTTCCTCTGCACGCTCGTGGCGGTCGTCGTGATCCTGCGGCTCTGCGGCGAGGAGCTCGGCACCCGCGCGCTCGTCCCCCGCGAGGATGCCGTGGAGGACGACGGACGCGACAGCAGCCTCAGCCGGCTGGTGGCGGTCACGCTGCTGCCGTTCCTCGGTCTCTACTCCGCCTTCGGCCTCGTGGACGCCCAGGCCGCGCAGCTCACGAACGAGCAGTACTTCCGCAACGGCATCCTCAGCGGCGGGCCCAGCGTGCTGACGTCGGTGCGCGGCCTCGCGACGCAGCACGCGTGGTGGATGGGGGCGCTCCTCGTCGGCGTCTACGTCCTGCGCCGGCTCGTCGACCACCTCCACGAACGCACCGGCATCGGCCTGCTCGGCATCCTCACGGCCGTCGTCGAGTCGTTCTTCGTCCTGGTGGTGATCTTCGGCGGGTTCGTCCTGCTGCGCCGCCCGGGGCGCTGGCTGCAGGGTCGCGAGGTGCTCGCGTGGGTCGACGCCGCCGGCCGGGCGGTCGGACGTGCCCTGGCGTCGCTGCACCTCCAGCTGCCCGAGCTGTTCCGGCGCCTCGGCACCTTCCTCGCCGACCCGGTGTGGCCGATGTTCTGGACCGTCGTGTCGCAGCCGATCATCTGGCTCGCGGTGGCTGCGCTCGTCTACGGCTCGCAGGTCCTCTCGCTCGCCGACCTGTGGCGTCGCGGACAGCCGGCCGCCGCGCGGGTGGTCGGTGCGTCGCGCTTCGACCGGCGGACGGACAAGCGCGCCCTGCGACCGGTGGCCCCGCCGGGGGTGCGACGCGTGGGGAGCGAGGTGCGCGAGGCGTTCCTCGGCGACATCGACGACAAGTACCTGCCGACGTTCCACTCGATCCGCCTCGTGCTGCGCGCCGGTCCCGGCTTCCTCGGCGCCTTCGTCCTCGTGTACGCGCTGGTGCAGATCGCGCAGGGCGCGGTCCGGCAGCTCTACCTCGCCGTGCTCGGCGGGCACGACATCGACTTCTGGTACCGCGCCGGGCCGCTGCTCGACCTGGTCGACGACGTGCCGTGGGAGCCGCTCCGTCTCTGCCTGCTGGCGGTCGCCTTCCGTCGCTGCCTCGAGCTGTTCCAGCAGCGCACCCTCGCGGAGACGGCTGCACCGGCGGTCGGCGGGCCCGAGATCGACGGACCGGCGCCGGCGGATCGCCCGGCGGAGGTCGTCGCATGACGCGCGCGCGGCTCGCCTCGGTGGTGCTGGCGGTCCTGCTCGTGACGGTCGCGGCGATCGGGCACCGGCTGGCCACGACGATCAGCGACGTCGAGCTGGTGCGGGCCCCGCTCGACCGGGCCACGGCGTACGACGGGGGTCGCGTGGTCGTCAGCGACGTCCGGGTCGGTACGACGGTCCGAGACGGTGACGACGAGCTGACGACCCGCGGACTGTTCGTCGTCGTCAACGTCGCGGTCCGCTCCGCCGGCCGCGAGAAGGCCCGCGTGGCCAGCAGCCGGCTCCGGGCCGACGGGGGCGTGACCTACCTGCCGGCCTCCACGCTCGGCACCTCGGTCGACGCCGAGGCCGGCTTCGAGACCGCCCGCGACCTCGTCTACGAGGTCGACCCCGCCCGGATCGACGACCTCACCCTCGAGCTGTGGGACCAGGGGATCGTCTACCGCTACTTCCAGCGCACCCAGACCCCGCTCGGCATCACCGCCGCGAACGCGCAGCAGTGGCTCGAGGCGGGCGCCGGCCGTACGGTCAGCGCGTCGCCCGACGACGTCACGAAGGCGCTCTCGTGAGCCGGCCGGACCTCGCGCCCCCGCCGACCGCCCGCCGGGCCCAGCCGGCACGCCTCGACCCCGCGCGGGTCCGGGCCTGGCTGGTGGCTGCCGTCGCGGCGCTGCTGGTGCTGATCTACCTCGTGGTCGAGCTGACCTACTCCACCTCTCACCTCGACCCGCCGCGCTACGCACCGGTGGCGACCGGGGCGGTCGCGCACGGCAGGAGCGCGGACTTCCGCCTGCTGTCGCTGCGCCGGACCGACCGGTGGGGCCAGGAGTCCGACGGCTCCCCCGGTACGGCCGAACCCGGTGCGGTGTGGGTCGTCGCCGAGCTCGAGGTGACGCCGCGCGAGCGGGAGGACTACCTCCTCTGCACGTTCACCCTCGTCGGGACGGACCGTCGCTCGTGGCCGGCGGAAGGCATCGGGCCGGACCACGAGGGCGAGTCCTGCGCCCCCGACCCCGAGGACGTCGCGATCGGGACGACGTACCCCTTCGTGCAGGGCTTCCAGGTCCCCGAGCAGGAGGCCGACCGCCTCGCCGGCCTCGCGCTCGAGGTCTACGGCTGGCGCGCGAAGCCGCTCCTTCGGCCCGCGGTCTGAAGCCTCAGTACTTCGTGTCGTCGAGCTTCTGCAGGGGAAGCGTCAGCGTGGCGGCGTGGTTCGTCGGGCGCCAGCCCAGCTCGTCGCCGAAGATGTAGAGGCTCGTGTACTCCTGGTCGAAGACGACGAAGAGCAGCTCCGCACCCGGAGCGCGCTCGAAGTCGAACGTGACCGTCCAGGGGACCGGCGGGAGGCCGGGCGTCAGGTCGGCCAGCGAGTCGGAGAAGGTCGCGCCGCCCAGGAAGATCGAGTCGCTGGCCTGGACCTCGCCCCCGGCCGGGTCCTTCGCGTAGACGAAGCCCCGGCTCTCGCCCGTGGGCGGGTCGATGCTGGTCGTCCCGGTGGTCCGGGCCTGCCCCGAGACCACCACCTCCCAGTCGTCGTCGGAGGTCCGGTGCTGCACGGTCGCCTTCTCGAGGGTGACCTCGTACGGCCCGCTCGCGATCAGCGAACCCGCCGCGACCGGCGTCAGCAGGTCGCTCCGCGCCCGGAACCCGCCCAGCAGGGCGACGACGCCGACCACCACGACCAGCGCACCGACCACGACCGCGGTGCCGAGGCGGCCGCGGCGCAGCCGGCTGCGGGCCTCGGTGCTCCCGGGCGTCGTCACGGCGAGCAGTCTAGGGAACCTCCAGGTCGTCCCGCAGGCCTCCGGCCCGACGGTGGCGAAGGATCTGCGCGGCCGACGCCAGACCCGGTACGGGGACGCAGCTCCAGGGGTCGAGCGCCTCCAGGACGCCCCCAGGGCCGTCCACGCGGGACCGAGGCGCGGACGACGGCCCGGTGGGCGCTCATCGGCTGGGGTCGACGAGTAGACTTCCTCACGTTCTGGACGGTGCCGGACGGGTCTGACGGACCCGCTCGACCGTCCGCCGCGACGACGCGACCCGGACGGTCCCGCCAGGGCCCGTACGGCTTCCGCGCGCTCGCGCCTCCTCCGACCTCAGGAGACCGACGCCCGTGACGGACCTGCCCGACCAGCCCCAGCAGCCCGCCGCCGACCAGCCCGGCGCGGACACCGAGCTCGACGGCTCGACGTACGCGCTCCCGCCCTCCGGCGAGGCACCGGTCGACCCAGACGTCACCGCCGGGCTCAGCGGCGACGCCGAGGGCATCACCGGCGTCCCGCACCCCGACGAGGCGGCCGACGACGAGCGCTCCGAGTTCGACATCGCGCGGCTGCGCGCCTCGAACGTCGACGCGGGCGTCTACGACTCCAGCTCGATCACGGTGCTCGAGGGGCTCGAGGCCGTGCGCAAGCGGCCCGGCATGTACATCGGCTCGACGGGTGAGCGCGGCCTGCACCACCTCGTCTACGAGGTCGTCGACAACTCGGTCGACGAGGCGCTCGCCGGCTACTGCGACACCATCGACGTGACGATCCTGGCCGACGGCGGCGTCCGGGTGATCGACGACGGTCGCGGCATCCCGGTCAAGGACCACCCGACCGAGAAGATCCCGGCCGTCACGCTGGCCCTGACCGTGCTGCACGCGGGCGGCAAGTTCGGCACCGGCGGCTACAAGGTCTCCGGTGGTCTGCACGGCGTCGGCGTGTCCGTGGTGAACGCGCTGTCCTCGCACCTGACCGTCGACGTGCGGCGCGACGGCTACCGCTGGAGCCAGTCCTTCTCGCTCGGCACGCCCGACGGCCCGCTCGAGCAGCACGAGGCGACCGACGAGACCGGCACGACGGTCACGTTCTACGCGAGCCCCGAGATCTTCGAGACCACGGTCTACTCCTACGACACGCTCGTCGCGCGGTTCCGGGAGATGGCCTTCCTCAACAAGGGCCTGACGATCAAGATCCGCGACGAGCGGGCCGACCGGGTCGACGAGGACGGCAAGCCCTTCAGCGACACGTTCTGCTACCGCGACGGGCTGATCGACTACGTCAAGTACCTGACCGGCAGCAAGGAGACGCTCAACCCGTCGGTCATCGCGCTCGAGGCCGAGCGCGAGCAGCTCGGCATGAGCCTCGAGCTCGCCATGCAGTGGAACACCTCCTACCAGGAGTCGGTCCACACCTTCGCGAACACGATCAACACCCACGAGGGCGGCACCCACGAGGAGGGCTTCCGCTCGGCGCTCACCAACACCACCAACCGGTGGGGCGAGACGTGGGGGCTGATCAAGAAGAGCACCGACCGGCTGACCGGCGACGACATCCGCGAGGGCCTGACCGCGATCATCTCGGTCAAGCTGGCCGACCCGCAGTTCGAGGGCCAGACCAAGACCAAGCTGGGCAACACCCCGGTGCGCTCGTTCGTGGTCCAGGAGATGAACGACAAGCTCGGCGCGTGGTTCGAGCAGAACCCCACCGAGGGCAAGATCATCGTCCGCAAGGGCCAGGCCGCGGCCATCGCCCGGATCGCCGCCAAGAAGGCGCGCGAGGCCGCCCGCGACCGCAAGGGCCTGCTCGGCCGCAGCGGCCTGCCGGGCAAGCTCTCCGACTGCTCCTCGACCAACCCCGAGGAGTGCGAGGTCTTCATCGTCGAGGGCGACTCGGCCGGCGGCTCCGCCAAGGGCGGGCGCAACCCGCGTACCCAGGCGATCCTCCCGATCCGCGGAAAGATCTTGAACGTCGAGAAGGCCCGCATCGACCGGATCATGCAGAACAACGAGGTCCAGGCGATCATCTCCGCGCTGGGCACCGGGGTGCACGACGACTTCGACGTGGCCAAGCTGCGCTACCACAAGATCGTCATGATGGCCGACGCCGACGTCGACGGCGCCCACATCCGTACGCTCCTGCTGACGCTCATGTTCCGCTTCATGCGGCCGCTGATCGAGGGCGGGTACGTCTACCTCGCGCAGCCGCCGCTGTTCAAGATCAACTGGACCAACGCGACCGCCGAGCTGGCCTACGACGACGTCGAGCGCGACGCGCTGCTGCGGGCGGGTTCCGAGGGCGGGCGCCGGCTGCCCAAGGAGAACGCGATCCAGCGCTACAAGGGCCTCGGCGAGATGAACCCGAGCCAGCTCTGGGAGACCACGATGGACCCGGACCACCGGATCCTGCTCCAGGTGACCCTCGACGACGCCGCGCGAGCCGACGAGATGTTCTCGATCCTCATGGGCGAGGACGTCGACCAGCGCCGGACGTTCATCCAGCGCAACGCGAAGGACGTGCGGTTCCTTGACATCTGAGCTCGGGGCGCTGGGCCTGCGTCTCGTGCCGGCGGGACGTGGGGTCCCCGTCCCTGATGGCGCGAGCGTGCACTTCCGCACGCGACACGCCGGGGGACCGGTGCGGGAGCGCGCACTCGCACCGCGCTCTGCTTCCTTGCTGCGCCTTTTTCCCGCACCGCGCCGTACGTCGGCCGCCCGTGAACTTCTCCGCGCGTCCGGCCCGTGCGTGCGTACGCGCCGTACGCGCACGAACCTCGTCCCTCTCGAAGGAGCTAGTCGATGACCGAGACGCCCCAGGTGTTCGACCGGCGGGAGCCGGTGGACCTGCAGGACGAGATCCAGAAGTCCTACCTCGACTACGCCATGAGCGTCATCGTCGGGCGGGCGCTGCCCGACGTGAAGGACGGGCTCAAGCCGGTGCACCGGCGGATCCTCTACGGGATGTACGACGGCGGCTACCGGCCCGACCGCGGGTGGAACAAGTGCGCCCGCGTCGTCGGTGAGGTGATGGGGCAGTACCACCCGCACGGGGACGGGGCGATCTACGACACCCTCGTACGCCTCGCGCAGCCCTGGGTCATGCGCTACCCGCTCGTGCTCGGGCAGGGGAACTTCGGCTCGCCGGGCAACGACAAGGCCGCGGCCATGCGCTACACCGAGTGCCGGATGGCGCCGCTGGCCATGGAGATGGTCCGCGACATCAACGAGAGCACCGTCGACTTCAAGCCGAACTACGACGGCAAGGCGCAGGAGCCGGTCGTCCTGCCGGCCCGCTTCCCGAACCTGCTCGTCAACGGCTCGACCGGCATCGCGGTCGGCATGGCCACGAACATCCCCACGCACAACCTGCGCGAGGTCGCGGCGGCGGTGCAGTGGTCGCTGGCGAACCCGGAGGCGACGGCCGAGGAGCTGCTCGAGGCCTCGCTGGCCCGCATCTCCGGCCCCGACTTCCCGAACGGCGCCCTGATCGTGGGCCGCCGCGGGATCGAGGACGCGTACCGCACGGGGCGCGGTTCGGTGATCATGCGCGCGGTGGTCAACATCGAGGAGGAGCGCAACGGGCGCACCTCGCTGGTGGTGACCGAGCTGCCGTACATGGTCAACCCGGACAACCTGTCGCTCAAGATCGCCGAGCTGGTCAACACCGGCCGCCTGAACGGCATCTCCGACATCCGCGACGACACCTCCGCGCGGACGGGTCAGCGCCTGGTGATCGTGCTCAAGCGCGACGCGCAGCCGCGGGTCGTGCTGAACAACCTCTACAAGCACACGCAGCTGCAGGACACGTTCGGCTGCAACATGCTCGCGCTCGTCGACGACGTGCCGCGCACGCTGCGGCTCGACCAGTTCATCTCCTACTGGATCGCGCACCAGATCGAGGTCATCCAGCGGCGCACGCAGCACCGCCTGGAGGACGCCGAGGCGCGCGCCCACATCTACCGCGGCCTGGTCAAGGCGCTCGACGCGCTCGACGAGGTCATCGCGCTCATCCGCCGCAGCCCGAGCACCGACGAGGCGCGCGAGGGCCTGAAGACGCTGCTCGACATCGACGACCTGCAGGCCACCGCGATCCTCGACATGCAGCTGCGCCGCCTGGCCGCCCTGGAGCGGCAGCGGATCGTCGACCAGCTGACCGAGTTCGAGCGGATCATCGCCGACCTCGAGGACATCCTCGCCAAGCCACAGCGGCAGCGCGACATCGTGCGCGACGAGCTGTCCGAGCTCGTCGAGCGCTACGGCGACGAGCGGCGCACGCAGATCATCGCGGCCGACGGCGACCTGTCCGACGAGGACCTCGTCCCCGACGTGCCCGTGGTCGTGACGATCAGCCGGGGCGGCTACGCCAAGCGGACGACGACCGACCAGTACCGCGTGCAGAAGCGCGGCGGGACGGGCGTGCGCGGGGCGACCCTGCGGGCGGACGACGAGGTCGGGCACCTGTTCGTCACCACGAACCACCACTGGATCCTGTTCTTCACCAACAAGGGCCGGGTCTACCGCGCGAAGGCGTGGCAGCTGCCCGAGGCAGGCCGTGACGCCCGCGGCGGGCACGTCGCCGGGCTGCTCTCCTTCCAGCCGGACGAGGACATCGCCCAGGTGCTGGCGGTGCGCGACTACGGTGCCGCCGACTACCTGCTGCTCGCCACCCGGCGGGGGCTGGTGAAGAAGACCGAGCTGAGCCTGTACGACTCCCCGCGCCAGGCCGGGATCATCGCCGTGAACTTCCGCGACGACGACGACGAGCTGATCGGCGCCGACCTGTGCGGTCCGACCGACGAGGTGCTGCTCATCTCGACCAAGGGCCAGGCCATCCGGTTCCCGGCGAGCGACGACGAGCTGCGCCCGATGGGCCGCGCGACGTCCGGCGTGACCGGGATGAAGTTCCGCGCCGACGACGAGCTGCTGTCGATGTCGATCATCCGGACGGGCGAGTCGGAGGACGACCGCTTCGTCTTCACCGTCACCGACGGCGGCTTCGCCAAGCGCACGGCGGTGTCGGAGTACCGGCAGCAGGGTCGCGGCGGGCTCGGCATCAAGGCGATGAAGCTCGCCGAGGACCGCGGCTCCATCGTCGGCGGCGTCGTCGTCAACGAGGGCGACGAGGTCATCGCGCTCAAGGCCAGCGGGCAGATCACCCGCAGCCCCGCGTCCGAGGTGCCGGTCAAGGGCCGCGACACCATGGGCGTGCGCTTCGTCGGGGTCCGCGGCGACGACTCCGTCGTGGCGATCGCGCTCTACCCCGAGGTCACCGAGGCCGAGGTCGAGGCCGTGGAGGCCGAGGTCGAGGCGGAGACCGGCGGTTCCGACGTCATGCAGCGAGTCCGCGGAGTCCGGCGTGCCCGAGCAGGTCCTCGAGGCCGAGGAGCGAGACGCCGCGAGCCACGAGCGTGAGCGAGTCCTCGGAGGCCGAGGAGCCGAGCACCGACCCGGTGGACGACGACTCGATCGACTGATCCGGGCGGACACCCCGGCGGGTGCGGGAACTTTTTGGACCTGCCGGGGGTGTACCGGACAATGGTCGGGTCGGGCGCCCCGCAGGGGTGCGCGGCGGGGCCGGGTGCCGCGCGGTGCCCGACCTGAGCCGCAGAGAAGTGCCACGATGGTCGTGGAGCACGGCAGACCCGGTCACCGCAGGCCTCATCGGAGCGCCCCGCGGAGCAGGCGACAACACGGTCCACGCGCAGCGCCGACGGGCGTCGCCGGGGCCAGGAGGATGGTCAGCGTGAGCGAAGGCACGCCGGGACGCGGTCCCGACGCCGACTCTCGTACGGACACCGGCTCGGGGCGAGGCGCGACGAACGGTCGCCCGGCGTCGCAGCCCGTCCGCTACGGGCCCCGCAACGGGGCTCCACGCGGTGGTGCGAACGGACGCGGCGGCAGCAACGGCGGTGGCAGCAACGGCCGCACCGTCGCGGCGCCGGGTTCGGGGCAGCAGTACCGACCCCCTCAGAACGGGACCACCCCCACCGACGCGCCCGCTGAGGCCCCCGCCGGCACGGGTACCGACGGACCGGGTACCGACGGACCGGGTGCGACCCCGTCCCGTCCGAACGGCCGCGCAGCGTCGTCGCCCGCCTCGTACACCCGCCCGAGCTCGCACGCCTCGCCCGCCCGCCCCGAGCCGAACGACGGCGATCGTCGCGTCGCCGACGCCCGGACGGCTGCGGCCGCGCGCAACGCCAGCGTGGCCAGGGGACGCGGTGGCGTCGCACCGGTCGCCGCGGCTACGCCCACGGACGTCACGAGCACGCCCGAGGTCGCCGAGTCCGCCGACTCGACCGCGGTCATCCCCAAGGTCACGGACGGCCCCGCGCCCGGCGCGACCGTGACGTCGGAGACCGCCGACACCCCGGCCACCCCGAGCGCCGCGTCCGACGGCCCCGCCGACGGCCAGGGCGGCTTCTTCGGGCGGCTGCGCGGACGCCTCCTCGGCGACACCCCACAGGACGCCGACGCTGCTACGACGACCGCGACGGACGACACCGAGACCGTCGAGGCCGGCGGTGCGAAGGACGACCACGTGAAGGCCGACGGGGACGCACCCGTCGGCGGCGACCCGGAGACCAGCACGGACGCCGTCACCGACGCGCGGCCGCTGACCTGGCGCGACCGCCTCGGTCTGCCGCCCAGAGAGCCGAAGCCCCAGCCGGTCGACGTCCCCGCCAGCGGTCCGGGCGTGCCCACCGCGGCAGCCGCCGCGGCCGTGGCCGCCAGCGTCGCGGCCGGCACCACGCCGCTGGAGACGAAGGCCACCCCCACCGGACCGACGGTGTCGCCGGCTCCGGTGTCGCCCTTCGCCCGGGCCACCCCGGCCTCGCCGGTGCCCTCGACCTCCGACACGGTCGTCATCCCGGTCGTCGACGCCGGGACGGTCAGCCCGGCGGCCCCGGCCGCCGCGGCGACGGCGCAGGCGCTCGTCACGGCCAAGCCCAAGGTCGGCACCGCCCGCCGGACGCGCAAGGCGCGGCTCCGGCTGTCCCGGGTCGACCCGTGGTCGGTGATGAAGACGGCGCTGCTCTTCTCGATCGCCGCCGGCATCATCCTCGTGGTCGCGACGTACGGGGTGTGGTCGGTGCTCAACGCCTCCGGCCTCTTCGAGGCTGTCAACGACATGGTCAAGAGCGTCGTCTCCACGCCGGGCGACACCACGCCGTTCCGGATCGAGGAGTACGTCAACACCCAGAAGATCATCGGCGTCGCCGCCCTGATCGCCGTGGTCGACGTCCTGATCTTCACGGCGCTGGCCACCCTCGGCTCGTTCCTCTACAACCTCGCGGCCACCGTCCTCGGCGGCCTCGAGGTCACCCTCGCGGAGGACTGACCCGGGACCGACCATCGCACGAACGGACTTGGGAGAGCCCTGCGCGATCGGCTACTGTGGGCCGTCGCGCCGGGCTCTGCCCGGTCCTCGCGGGCCTATAGCTCAGTCGGTTAGAGCGCTGCCCTGATAAGGCAGAGGTCAGTGGTTCAAGTCCACTTAGGCCCACCCCGCAGGAACGGTCGTCGACCGGTCGTACCCCTCAGGCCCGGACGCAGGCGAGACCCGTGATGCTCGCCCCGCCGTACGAGCGGACGACCTGGAAGCCCGCCTCTCCAAGCAGCCGGTGCAGCTCCACCAGGGTCGGTGGCCGAAGCGGCGTGACGGCGAGGCGTCGTGCCGCCCCGAGGATCAACCGGCTCCGCAGACTCCGGCCGTCGACCGGGGTGATGAGCCAGAGCGTCCCGCCGGTCGGTGTGACGCGGGCCAGCTCGGCGAGGAAGCGGGCGTGGTCCGGCACCACGTGGAGCCCGTTGACGCTGACGACGACGTCCGCGACGGCAGCGCTGAGCGGCAGGTCCAGCGCGTCCCCCTGGAGGAAGTGGGCCGTCAGCCGCGGGGTCGTCGTCCGGTACGACGTGACCGCCCGGTCCAGCATCGCGGTGGCGATGTCGATCTCGAGGACCGTCCCGGCGAAGGCGTCCCGGGCCAGGAACGGCAGCAGGGTCCCGCCCCCGCACGGGACGTCGACGAGGACCGGGCCGGTCGAGCGCAGCCGGGCGGCGTCGGCGGCGTCGGCGACGAACGCCTCGAGCTCGTAGAGCGGGTCGGCGGAACCCCACACGGAGAACGCGGCGCGGCGCAGCCGGCGCGAGCGGATGACGTGGTCGTAGAGCCGTCCGTACAGGCCCTCGAAGCGGCGGCGCGACGAGGCGTGCGTCGAGCAGGAGGCGCGGGTCATCCGAGCAGGGCCGCGTGGTGGCGGTACCAGTCGCTCTGGAAGCGGCCTTCTGGGTCGAGGCTCCGCTTCGCCGCGAGGAAGTCGCCGAGCTCCGGGTAGCACGCCGCCACCTGGTCGGGTCGGGCCCAGCGGTGGTAGGTCAGGTAGTAGCTGCCCCCGCGGTCGATCGCCAGGTCGATCAGGTGCTGGAAGGCCCGCTTCGCCGCGTCGAGCCCCGCCGCCGAGTGCACGGTGTGCAGGTTGAAGACGACGCACGCCCAGCGGCCCCGGGCCCAGGGGAGGAAGGTCACGTCGTCGCGCTCGATCAGCCGGACCGTGCCGTAGACGACGTCGGCGCCCGAGCTGCGGAAGCCGGCAGCCGCCTCGCGCATGAAGTCCGCGAGCCGCTCGCGCGGCACGTACAGCTCGGTGATCATCTCGCTCGCCGGCACGCTCGCGTGCGTCAGCCCGTCGATCCAGCGGTGGTAGTCGTCGACGTACTCGCTGAGCTGGTGGCGGTCGGAGTGGTAGTGCTGGCCCGACGTGGCGAGGTAGTGCGCCGAGTACAGCTCCCAGGCCCGGGTCTTGTCGACGTGGGCGAGGTGGATGAGCCGGCGCCACTGGTCGGCCGAGAGCGCGCGCTGGCCCGGGGGCACGTCGCTCCTGCCCTCCACCGGGCGGTAGCAGGAGAACACGCCCTGCTGCAGGAACGCCCGGTCGTCCGGGTCGATGGCGAACTGGAAGTCGCCGTAGAGGTACCCGTCCGCGATCCGGGCGTCGAAGGCGGCGACGAGGCCGTCGACCTGGCCGATCTCGACCACGCGTTCCAGCACCTGCCGGCGCGCCAGCCGCAGCCGCACCGACGCCACGACGCCGAACAGCCCGTAGCCCCCGACGACGAGGCCGAAGAGGTCGCCGTTCTGCTCCCGGCTGCACTCGATCACGTCACCGGCCGCGTCGACGAGCGTCAGCGACTCGACGTCGCCGACGATGGGTTCGAGGGAGAGCCCGCGCCCGTGCGCGTTCGCGGCGAGCGCCCCTCCCAGCGTCAGCCGGTCGGCGCCGGTCTGCTTCTGCCTGATGCCCCACGCCGGTGCGTCGGCCGGCTGAGCCCCGTGGAGGAAGGACAGCAGGGCCGGCCACTGGATGCCGGCGTCGACGTCGACGACTCCCCGCTCACGGTCGAGGTCGTGCACGCGGGCGTGCGGGCGCAGGTCGAGAAGCCGCCCGCCCGAGCAGAACTGCTGCCCACCCATGGCGTGCCGACCGCCGCTGACCGCGATCGGCAGACCGTCCGTACGCGAGCGCGCCACCGCCCGGCGGATCGCCTCGAGGGAGTCCGCTCCGACCACGTCGGCGACGACGGTCTCGTTGAGCCGGGAGTGCACGTCGTTGACGACGGTCCCGGGGCCTCGCGGGCGTTCCGTGTCCATGGTGGGGCTCCTTCGGGCTGCGTCGGACGGCCCTTCGAGCCTGACCGTCCTCCGGCTGCGGCGCGCCCACCCCGAGGTGGATCTTCTCCTCCGACCACGGGATGAGCCCGGCGGCCGGCGGCCGCACCGTCCTCAGGCGAGTGGTCGCACCAGCCCCAGGTCGTACGCGAGCATCACGAGCGCCACCCGGTCCCGGCGGCCGGTCTTGGCCAGCAGGTGACCCACGTGGGTCTTCACCGTCGCCTCGGAGACCACGAGCCGGGCGGCGATCTCGCCGTTGCTGAGGCCGTGGGCGATCTCGACGAGCACCTCGCGCTCCCGGGCGGTCAACGTCGAGGTCGCGCTGCCGACCGCGCGTCCGGGGTCGGGCACCGACGCGACGTAGCTCTGGATCAGCCGACGCGTCGTGCTCGGCGCCACGACGGCGTCGCCGGCGTGCACCGTCCGGATCGCCGCCAGCAGGTCCTGGGCGGGGGCGTCCTTGAGGAGGAACCCCGACGCCCCGGCGCGCAGGGCCGCGAAGGCGTACTCGTCGTGGTCGAACGTGGTGAGCACGACGACCCGGGGCGCGTCCGGCGCGGTCGCGACGAGGCGCCGCGTCGCCTCGATGCCGTCCATCCGCGGCATCTGGACGTCCATGATCACGACGTCGCAGGGCGTGGCGGCCAGCTGACGGAGGGCGTCGGCCCCGTCCACCGCCAGGCCCACGACCTCCAGGTCGGGCTGGGAACCGATCACCATCGCCATCCCGGTACGGACGAGCTCCTGGTCGTCGACCAGGAAGACCCGGACGGCGTCCTCACCCTTCTCGGAGGTGGTGCTCACCGGGCCCAGTCTGGTCCAGCCGGCACCCGGCCCTGCGGCTCGCCCTCAGACCGGGAGCTCGACCTCGAGCACGAACCGGCCGTCGGCACCCGGACCGGCGGTCATCGTGCCGCCGACCGCCGCCACCCGCTCCCGGGCGCCCTGCAGCCCGAGGCCCGAGCGCAGGGCCGCCTCGTCGCCGAGCGCCGGCCGGTCCCGCGGGGGCGGTGCGTTGGTCACGCGGACGACCAGGACAGGCGGTCGGCCCTGCCGGACCTGCCGCCCGACCTCCACCAGGACCTCGGGCCCCCCGTGCTTGCGGGCGTTCGTCAGCCCCTCCTGCACCACGCGGTACGCGGTCAGCGCGACGAGCGGGGGCACCTCGCCGGTATCCGCCTGTCGCAGGGTCACCCCGGCACCGGCAAGCGTCGCCTCCTGCACGAGGCCGGCGAGGTCGTCGAGCCCGGGTGCCCGGACCGGGGTGTCGTCGTCGTGCCGCAGCAGCCCGAGCAGGCTGCGCATCTGGGCCATCGACTCCCGCCCGGTCGCGGCGATCTGCTCGATCGCCCGACGGGCATCGGCCGGACGCTGCTCGAGCACGTACGACGCGGCGTCGGCCTGGAGGACCATCACCGTCAGCCCGTGGGCGACCACGTCGTGCATCTCCCGGGCGATCCGGGCCCGCTCCTCCGCCGCGGCCAGCGCCGCCTGCTGGCGCTGCTCGCGCTCCGCCCGTTCCGCCCGCTCGGCGAGCGCGATCGCGCCGAGCCGGGCCGTGAAGAGCCGGCGTCCCAGCGCCCAGCCGCAGCCGACGAGGACCAGGGCGCCCACGAGGCTCGCCGCGCGGGTGCCCGGACCGGGGTCGGTCATGAGCTGACGGTCGACCCACCCCCACCAGCCGGCCACGGACCCGGTGAGGGTGGTGGCGGTCGCCAGGGCGAGGGCCACGAGCCCGAACGAGGGCGAGGTCGAGCCGACGGCCGAGTAGAGGGCGAAGAGGAGCCCCGCGTCGTGCACGCCGATCGGCGCGCCGGCGAGGACCTGGACGAGGCCGGAGCCCCAGCAGAGCAGGAAGCCGGCGCGCGGCAGCCGCCGCCGCAGCGCCAGCGGGAGGTTCACGAGGACGACGAACGTACGGTCCGTCGCGTCCGGCCGCTGGGTGAAGACCTCCAGCAGCAGCAGGCCCACCGCGACCAGCAGCAGCGCCACCAGGACGTCGAACACGAGGCTCCGCATCCCCAGCCCCGCACCGACGGCGCCGTCGGAGCTGGCCTCGAGCAGGCCGCGCCGACGAGCTGGCGGTGCGACCGGGTCTGGCACCACTCGACCTTAGGGTCCCGCCACGGCCTGTCGGCGCTGCCGGCCCCGCCGGCCGGTCATGGCGCGCTTCGCCGCCAGTGCGCGCAGAACGTCGGACACGCTCGGCGTGTCGCACGGTTCGCGCGCACTCGGCGGGGCTCTGGGGCGAAGCGAGAGGGCACTGGCCCGCCGGGGGTTTCGACGGGGGAGTCTGATCAGGTCGGCGGGGTTCTGACGCCAGCAGGCCGGGCTCAGAGCGGGGTGACGTACGCCCCGCTGATGCCGCCGTCGACGAGGAACGTGCTCGCGGTGACGAAGCTCGACTCGTCGGAGGCGAGCCAGAGGACGGCGTTGGCGATCTCGTCGGGTTCGGCGAACCGGCCCATGGGCACGTGCACGAGCCGGCGCGCGGCACGCTCGGGGTCGGAGGCGAAGAGCTCCTGGAGCAGGGGCGTGTTCACCGGGCCGGGGCAGAGGGCGTTGACGCGGACGCCGCGGCGGGCGAACTCGACGCCGAGCTCACGGCTCATCGACAGCACGCCGCCCTTGGACGCGGAGTAGGAGATCTGCGAGGTCGCCGCGCCCATGACGGCGACGAACGACGCCGTGTTGATGATCGAGCCGCGGCCCTGCTCGAGCATGTGGGGCAGCGCGGCCTTGCAGCAGAGGTAGACCGAGGTCAGGTTCACCTCCTGGACCCTTCGCCAGGCGTCGAGCCCGGTGACGAGGATCGAGTCGTCGTCGGGCGGGGAGATGCCGGCGTTGTTGAACGCGACGTCGACCGAGCCGTACGTGTCCTTGGCCGCGGCGAAGAGCGCCTCGACCCCGTCGGGGTCGGTGACGTCGGTCCGGACGAACAGCCCGTCGAGCTCGGCGGCGACCTCGGGGCCGCGTTGCTCGTCGAGGTCACCGATGACGACGTGCGCGCCCTCACCCGCGAGCCGGCGGGCCGACGCCAGCCCGATCCCCGAGCACCCGCCCGTGACGACCGCCGTACGGCCCTCGACGCGGCCCTCTCGTTCCACCATCTGCTGCTCCCTCGTTCTCGACTAGGGCTGGATCTGGTCAGGACTGGCTGAAGAAGACGTTCTTGGTCTCGGTGAACGCGTCGGGCGCGTCCGGGCCGAGCTCGCGGCCGAGGCCGGACTGCTTGTAGCCGCCGAAGGGCGTCCAGTAGCGGACCGAGGAGTGCGAGTTCACGCTGAGGTTCCCGGCCTGGACGGCCCGGGAGACCCGGAGCGCCCGGCCGACGTCGCGGGTGAAGATCGACCCGGACAGGCCGTAGTCGCTGTCGTTGGCCAGCGCGACCGCCTCGGCCTCGTCCTCGAACCCCAGCACGGCGACAACGGGCCCGAAGACCTCCTCGCGCCAGACCGGCTGCTGCGTCGACTCCGCCAGCACCACCGTCGGCGGCACCCAGAAGCCGGGGCCGTCGGGCACGGAACCGCGGAACGCGACGTCCACGCCCTCGAGATACCCCTGCACGCGCGAACGTTGGCCGGCCGAGATCAGCGGACCCATCTGGGCGTCCTCGCGGTTGGGGTCACCGACGACGAAGGCGTCGACGGCCGCCCGGAACCGTTCGAGGAACTCGTCGCGCACGCTGTTCTGCACGAGGATCCTTGATCGGGCGCAGCAGTCCTGGCCGGCGTTGTCGAAGACCCCGCCGGGGGCCGCGGCCGCCGCTGCGGCGACGTCGGCGTCGGCGAAGACGATGTTGGCGCTCTTGCCCCCGAGCTCGAGGGTGCAGCGCTTGACCTGCTCGGCGCAGCCGCGCAGCACCTCCTTGCCGACTCTGGTCGAGCCGGTGAAGGCGACCTTGCGGACGAGCGGGTGGGTGACGAAGCGCTGCCCGACGACCGGGCCGCGTCCGGGCAGGACCGTGAAGACGCCCTCCGGGACCCCCGCCTCGAGCGCGAGCTCGGCGAGCCGTACGGCCGACAGCGGCGTGAGCTCGGCGGGCTTGAGGACGACGGTGCAGCCGGCGGCGAGCGCCGGCGCGAAGCCCCACGACGCGATGAGCATGGGGAAGTTCCAGGGCACGATCAGTCCGACGACGCCCAACGGCTCGTGGAACGTCACGTCCACCCCGCCGGGCACCGGGATCTGACGGCCGAAGTGCCGTTCCGGGGAGCCCGCGTAGTAGTCGAGGACCCGCGCGACCTGGTCGGCCTCCCAGCGGGCGTTGCCGACGACGTGCCCGGCGCCCCGCACCTCGAGGTCGGCGAGCTCGTCGACGTGCGCCTCGACCACGCGGGCGAACGAGCGGAGCAGCCGCGCCCGCTCACCCGGTGCGACGTCGCGCCACGTCTCGAAGGCCTCCGCGGCCCGCTCGACCGCGATGTCGGTCTGCGCCTCGGAGGCCAGCTCGACGGTGGTGATCACCTGCTCCGTCGCCGGGTTCACGACGTCCCACGTGTCGGTGCTGCTGGTCAAGGGGTGCTCACATCCGTTCAAAGCTGCGGCGCAGCTCCCAGTCGGTGACGGCGGCGTCGAAGGCCTCCAGCTCCACGTCGGCCATCCGCGTGTAGTGGTCGACGACCTCGTCGCCGAAGCAGGCGCGGGCGACGGCGGAGGAGCTGAACGCCTCGCGGGCGTCGCGGAGCGTCCGCGGCACCTTCGGCAGGTCGGACCCGTACGCGTTCCCCACGAGCTCCGGGCCCAGCTCCAGGCCCTCGTCGATGCCGTGCAGACCGCCGGCGATCATGGCGGCGAGCGCGAGGTAGGGGTTCACGTCGCCGCCAGGCAGGCGGTTCTCGAAGCGGGCACTCTTCCCGTGGCCGACGAGGCGTACGGCGCAGGTCCGGTTGTCCTGGCCCCAGGCGATCGTCGTCGGGGCGAACGAGCCGGCGGCGAACCGCTTGTAGGAGTTGATGTTCGGCGCGTAGAGCAGCGTGAGGTCCGCCATGGTCGCGAGCACCCCGGCGAGGAAGTGGTCGTAGTCCGGCGTCCGCGCCCCGTCCGCCCAGAACGTCGTCGACCCGTCCGTGCCGCGCAACGACAGGTGGATGTGGCACGACGAACCCTCGCGTGCGTCGAACTTGGCCATGAAGGTCAGCGACTGGCCGCGGCTCGCGGCGATCTGCTTGGCCGCGGTCTTGTAGACGACGTGGTTGTCGGCGGTGGTGAGCGCGTCGGCGTAGAGGAAGCCGATCTCGTGCTGGCCGAGGTTGCACTCGCCCTTGGCCGACTCGACGTCCATCCCCGCGCCGTACATCGCGTTCCGGATCTCGCGCAGCAGCGGCTCGGCCCGGGCACCGCCGAGGATGGAGTAGTCGACGTTGTACTGGTTGACCGGCACGAGGTCGCGGTAGCCGGAGCGCCAGGCGTCCTCGTACGACGTCTCGAACGCGATGAGCTCCAGCTCCGTGCCGGCGTACGCCGCCAGCCCGCGTTCGGCCAGCCGGTCCAGCTGCGTGGTGAGCATCGTCCGCGGCGAGACCGGCACGGGGGAGTGGTCGAGCTGGACGAGGTCGCACTGCACCATCGCGGCGCCGGGCTCGTACGGCAGCCGGCGCAGGGTCGCGAGGTCGAGCGCGAACTCGAGGTCGCCGTAGCCCGACTCCCACGAGGTCAGCGCGTAGCCGTCGACCGTGTTCATGTCGACGTCGACGGCCAGCAGGTAGTTGCAGCCCTCGGTCCCCGCCTCGAGGACGTGGTCGAGGAAGTACGCCGCGTGCATCCGCTTGCCCTGCAGCCGGCCCTGCATGTCGGTGACCGCGACGACCACGGTGTCGATCGCCCCGCCGGCCACCTCGGCGCGCAGCGCGTCGACGCTGAGGTAGCGGTCGTTCGGCTGGGGTCGTGCGGGCGCGGTGCTCATCACGCGGCCACCCTCTCAGCCGCCCGCTCAGCCGCGCCGCCCGGCTCGTCGGAGGCCACCCCCGCGCCCGGAAAACGCTGACTCCCGACACGGGACCGGGCGGGTTCGGTGCCGGGAGTCAGCGTTTCCTGCGCAGAGAGGGTTGAGGGGGGTTGAGGGGGTCGAGGGGGAGGCAACGGGCCGGTACGAGGTGAGAGGGGCAGGGCGCGGAGGGGCGGGTCAGCCCTCCGGCAGGCCCTCCTCTGCGCCGGGGACGGACATGTCGTAGGCGTTGAGCAGCACGGAGACCAGGCAGTAGCCGCCGACGAGGTAGACCAGCTCGGCCGTCTGCTGCTCGCCGAACACCTCGACCGCGCGTCGGTACGTCGCCCCCGGCAACGGTCCGGCGCCCCGCGTGAGGGCGGCGGCGACGTCGTACGCCGTCGCCTCCTCCGCGTCGAGGTCGGCCGGGCGCTGGCCGGCCGCGATCGTCGCCACCTTGTCCGCGGACAGCCCGGCCGAACCCTCGGCGACATGGGCGTGCGCGTACAGCTCGTAGCGCGACCCGAACGCCGCGCCGGTCACGAGGATCGCTACCTCGTGCGCCGGCTTCGGGAGGCTGGTGTGGTCCATCAACGAGCGCGTGTACGCCCACGCGGGGCCGCCCCAGTCCGGGAAGTGCAGCATCGGCGGGAACGGGCCGACGAGCGCGCCGTCGGACCGGGTGGAGACGAAGCCCTGGAGGTGCTCGGCGACGGCCGCGGCCATGTCGTCGTGCAGCGGACGCAGCGCCGGGTCCAGGTCGTCGGGCGCGAGCGGGTCGAGGCGCGCCATGCTCAGGCCGACAGCTCGGAGACCAGCGCGTCGCTGAAGGCCGGGATGTCGTCGGGGTTCCGGCTGGTGATGAGGACCCAGTCGTTGGCCGGGCAGCGGAACACCTGCTCGTCCTTCCAGGTGCCGCCGGCGTTGCGGACGTCGGTCTGCAGCGACGGCCAGCTGGCGAGCGTCTTGCCGCGCAGCACGTCCGCCTCGACCAGGGTCCACGGTCCGTGGCAGATCGCGCCGACCGGCTTGCCGGCCTCGGTGAACCGCTTGACGAAGCCGACGGCGTCGGCGTCGAGGCGGAGGTGGTCGGGGTTCGTCGTGCCGCCGGGGAGCACGAGCAGGTCGTAGTCGGCCACGTCGGCGTCGCCGACGGCGAGGTCGGCCTCGAACGTGTCGGCCTTCTCCACGTCGTTCTCGAACGCCTGGATCGTGTCCTTCTCCGGGGCCAGGAGCACGACGCGCGCGCCGGCCTTCGTCAGGGCGTCGCGCGGTCCGGTGAGCTCGACCTGCTCGACCCCGGCGTTCGCCATCAGGAACGCCACGGTGCGTCCGCTCAGCTCGGCTGCCATGTTCCTCGTCCTCTCGTCGGTGGGTCCCTCACGCTAATCCGGTCCCCGCGACCGATCCGGTGCGCGACCGGCCGCGGTGCCCGGAACCTGCCCGCAGGCGGGCCGTCGCTAGCCTGACCGGGTGCCCGACGACGTCCAGCGGTTCCGTGCCGCGCACGTGGTCGTGGCCGACGGCGTCCTCGACGACGCCGTGGTCGAGGTGCGCGGCGACCGCGTCGCGTCGATCCACCCGAACAACGGCGACGAGCGCGCCGAACGCCTGGGCGGCTGGATCGTTCCCGGGTTCGTCGACACCCACGTGCACGGCGGCGGCGGCCACGACTACGCGACGACCGACCCGGCCGAGGCGCGGGCGGCGCGCGACTTCCACGCCCGCCACGGCACCACGACGTCGTACGCGAGCCTGGTCACCGCCTCGCTCGACGACCTCTGCGCCCAGCTGGACGTCCTCGCCGACCTCGTCGAGACCGGGGAGCTCGCCGGGATCCACCTCGAGGGCCCGTTCCTGTCGCCGGGCCAGCAGGGCGCCCACGAACCCTCCCTGCTCCGCCCGCCCCACCCGGCCGCCGTCGACCGGCTGGTCGAGGCCGGCCGCGGTGCCCTGCGGATGGTCACGCTCGCTCCCGAGCTGCGCGGCGGGCTGGACGCCGTACGCCGCTTCGTCGCCGCCGGCGTCCGTGTCGCGGTCGGGCACACCGAGGCCGACGACGACACCGTGGCCGCCGCCCTCGACGCCGGCGCGGACGTCGGCACGCACGTCTTCAACGCCATGCGCCCCGTGCACCACCGCCGCCCGGGCCCGGTCCCGCGGCTGCTGACCGACCCCCGCGTGGCGGCCGAGCTCATCGCCGACGGCTTCCACGTGGACCGCGAGGTGCTGCGGATGGCGATCGCCGCCGCCGGCCCCGACGGCGTGGTCCTCGTCACCGACGCCATGGTGGCGGCCGGCATGCCCGACGGTGGGTACGCCCTCGGTGGGCTCGAGGTCCGCGTCACCGACGGCCAGGCCCGCCTCGTCGGCGCCGACGGCACGCCGGGCTCGATCGCCGGCTCGACGCTGACGACCGGCTCGGCGTTCGCCCTGGTCGCGGCCCTGACCGACATCCCGACCGCGGCCCGGCTGGCCGCCACCAACCCCGGACGCCACCACGGCCTCGACGCCGGGCTGCTGGCGCCGGGCCGGGGCGCCGACCTCTGCGTCGTCGACGACGACGGTGCCCTCGTCCGCGTGATGCGGCGCGGTCGCTGGCTCGACGCCGCGTGACTCCCGCGTGAGCGGCGCCGGGCCGGACGTCCGCCGCGAGCTGGACGTGCCCGACCTGCGCGCCCGGCTCGTCGCCCTGGGCTTCGAGCCCGCGGACGCCGCGGACACGCTGGCCGCGCTCCCCGGGGTGCTGGCTTCGCCCGAGCGGCTCGCCGTCGTCGAGCAGGCCGCCGAACGTCTCGTCAGCCGTACCGGGGTCCTCCCCGCCCTGCCGGGCCAGGAGGTCTGGGACGGCCTCGACGTCGGTCCGGGCGGCCTGCTCGCGCTGCTCGCCCTGGTCGCGACGGCCCCGGCGGTCGCCCGTCTGCACGCCTCCCGGGGGATCGACGCCGACGTCTCCAGGGCGACGCTCGCGGACCTCGGGGCCCAGGTGGCCGTGCACCGCCTGGTCTTCGGACGGTTCGGCCTCGAGACGTACCCGTGGGTCGCCGGCTACGCGTGGGCCGGGAACCTCTACCGGCTCGGGCGGCTGCAGCTGGACCTCGAGCCGATGGACACCGTCGACGGGACCGGCCGGGAGTGGGTGCTGTCGACGCACATCCCGCGGGCCGGCCGCTTCACCCCGGACGCGGTCGCCGCCTCCCTCCGTGCGGCCCCGGCCTTCTTCGCGGAGCACTTCGGCGAGGTGACGGTCAGCAGCATCCACTGCCACAGCTGGATGCTCGACGCGCGCCTGCCGACGCTGCTGCCCGGCTCGAACCTGGCCTCCTTCCAGCAGCGCTGGCGGACGTACGGGCTGCCGGACGACGGCGACGCCGACGCCCTGTTCTTCGCCTTCACCCGGCGCGGTCCGCTCGACCTCGACGCCCTGCACCCGACGACGTCGCTGCAACGCGCGCTGCTGTCGGTCTGGCGCGAGGGCGGGCACTGGCGCCTCGTCCACGGCCGGCTCGCCGCCGGGCTGCCCTCGTGAAGGGGCTGCGCCTCGTGAACGTGCTGCCGGCGCTGCTGCCGGGATTCGTCGGCACCACGCTCCCGGACTGGCTCCGGCAGCGGCTGCACGAGGGCCTCGGCGGGGTCTGCCTCTTCGCCCGGAACATCGCCGACCACGACCAGCTCACCGCGCTGAACGCCGAGATCCTCGCGGCCAACCCGCGGGCGGTGATCGCGCTCGACGAGGAGGGCGGCGACGTCACCCGGCTGTACGCCGACGTCGGCTCGCCCTGGCCCGGCAACGCCGTCCTCGGCCGGCTCGACGACCCCGACCTGACCGCGGCCGTCGCCGCCGACGTCGGGTGGGCGCTGCGCCGTACGGGCTGCACGCTCACCTTCGCGCCGGACGTCGACGTGAACAGCGACCCGGACAACCCGGTGATCGGCGTCCGCAGCTTCAGCCCGGACGCCGAGCAGGCGGCGCGGCACGGGGCGGCCTGGGTGCGCGGCGTCCAGGGCACGGGGATCGGCGCGACCGCGAAGCACTTCCCGGGCCACGGCGACACCGTCACCGACTCCCACCTCGCCCTGCCGGTGGTCGACCGTTCGCCGGACGGGCTTCGGGAGCGCGAGCTGGTGCCGTTCGTCGCCGCCGTCGAGTCCGGGGTGGTGGCGGTGATGACGTCGCACATCCTGCTGCCGCAGCTCGACCCGGACGCGCCGGCGACGTTCAGCAGGAGGATCGCCACCGGGCTGCTGCGCGACGAGCTCGGCTTCGCCGGGGTGCTCGTGACCGACGCGCTCGACATGGCGGGGGCGGCGAGCCCGGGCGGCCTGCCGCAGAGCGCCGTCCGCGCGCTGGAGGCGGGGTGCGACCTGCTCTGCCTGGGCAACGACAGCACCGACGCCCAGGTCGAGGCGATCGTGCGGGCGGTGGAGGCGGCGGTAGCGGACGGCTCGCTGCCGGCGGCCCGGGTCGACGAGGCCGTCGGCCGGGTGCACGCGATGGCCGACGCCCTGACCGCGTCGCGGGCCGAAGTCGAAGTGCCGGACCCGCCGCCGCCCGTCCCGCTGGAGGACGAGCGGCTGAGTCAGACCTTCGACCGCTACCGCCGGACCTTCGGCTGGCGCGAGCGGGCGGTCGGCGGGTTCGGTGTCGTGCGCCTCGAGGACACCCCGAACGTCGCCGTCGGCGTCATCCCCTGGGGGCCGGACCTCGTCGACCGTCCGGAGGTCGTGCTGCACCCCGGCGACCCGGTCGACGTCACGGCGCTCGGCGACCTCCCGGTCCTGGTCCTCGGGCGCGACCTGCACCGGCACCCGTACGCCCGTGAGGTCGTCGACCGGCTGCGCCGCGAGCACGACGTGCTGGTCGCCGAGCTCGGCTGGCCGGGGCCGGGACGGGAGTACGCGGACGTCGCGACCTGGGGCGGTTCGCGCCGGGTGGGGGCGGCGTTGCGGGCCTGGCTCGAGCGTCTCGAACCGGCGCCGCCAGGACATGGCCTAGGGTCCGCGCCATGGAGGTCGTGATCCTGCCCTCGGCGACCGAGGTCGGCGTCCTGGCGGCGCGGAAGATCATGCACCTCCTCGACCGCAAGCCGGACGCGGTGCTGGGCCTGGCCACCGGGTCGTCGCCGCTCGCGATCTACGCCGCCCTGGCGGCCCACGTGCGCGAGGGGACGCTCGACGCGCGTCAGGTCTCGGGCTTCGCCCTCGACGAGTACGTCGGCATCGGCGTCGAGCACCCCGAGTCGTACGCCGCCGTCATCCAGCGCGAGGTGACCGGCCCGCTGCACCTCGACCCCGAGCGGGTGCACGTGCCCGACGGGCGGGCGGGCGACCTGGAGGCGGCGGCCGAGCGCTACGAGGAGCTGATCCGCGCGGCGGGCGGGGTGGACCTGCAGATCCTCGGGATCGGCGCGAACGGCCACGTGGGGTTCAACGAACCCACGTCGTCCTTCGCCTCACGCACCCGGATCAAGACGCTCACGCAGCGCACGCGCGCCGACAACGCCCGGTTCTTCGACAGTCCCGACGACGTCCCGACGCACTGCCTGACCCAGGGCCTCGGCACCATCTCCGACGCCCGCGAGCTGCTGCTCGTCGCCCAGGGGTCGCGGAAGGCCGCGGCCGTCGCCGCCGCGGTCGAGGGTCCGCTCACGAGCCTCTGCCCGGCCTCGGTCCTCCAGCTGCACCGGCGCGTGACGGTCGTGGTCGACGAGGACGCCGCCGCGGACCTCACCCTGACGGACTACTACCGCTGGACGTACGCCCACAAGCCGGCCTGGCAGCAGTTCTGACGCCCGTCTCGCCCGGCCCCACCCCCGCAACCAGGAACCGCTGACTCCCGACCTCTGAAAGCTTCGGCAGTCAGTCGTCCATCAGCGGTTTCTTCGGGGAGGTCAGGTCGGTGGCGCGGCCGACCGCGCCACTACCTGGGCCTGCAGCCGGGCGAAGGTCGTCTCGTCGACCGTACGGCCGGTGTGCCGCAGGGCGAGGACGGCGGCGCCGACGAGGCCGTCGGGCACGCTGATGACCGGCGTCCCTCCTGCGGGCGGGACGAGGTCGACCGCGAGGTCGGGTGCGGCGCCGAGGATGCCGCGGACCACGACGCTGCCGCCGACGACCACCGGGCCGTCGAGCTCGGGCACGCGGACCGCGTCGACGAGGTCGGCCAGCGCGCGCGACGCGGCGACGACGATGCCGCGGGCGACGGGGTCGTCGGGCACGGCGAAGGCGAGCGGCGCGAGCTCGGCGAGGGCGACCGGGCGGCGTGCGTAGACGGCGGAGACCACCTGACGGACCGCGGAGGTCCGCCCGGCGTCGCCGTCGGGGTCGAGCGAACCGGTGCCCACGCCCAGCGCGTGCAGGACGAGCGGGGTGAGCGCGGTCGCGGGAGCCTGCCCGTCGAGGGCGGCGACGACGGCCCGGACGACGCGCCGACCGATCCAGAAGCCCCCGCCGGCGTCCCCGAGCAGCCAGCCGCGGCCGCCCACGACCCGCCCGAGCTGTCCGTCGACCACCCGCGCGGCGACCGTCCCGGTGCCGGCGATCAGGGCGTAGCCGTCCGGCGCGGCCGTCCCCGAGCAGAAGAGCGCGAGCAGGTCGTGCTCGAGGACGACCCGACCGACCCCGTACGCGGCCAGCCGCTCGCCGACCAGCTCACGGAACGCGTCCGACTGCTCACCGGCCATGGCCAGCACCGCGACGTCGGCCCGGCCGGCGTCGACGAGGGCGGCGCCCACGGCGGCCGCGACCGCCTCGACCGCCGGGCCGATCCCCGCCGCGGTGGGGTTGCCGGCGGTGCTGCGACCCCGGCCGACCACGGTGCCGGCGTCGTCGAGCGCGACGGCGCGGGTGCTGGTCCCGCCGGCGTCGAGGGCCAGGAGCGTCATGGGACGGGCACCGCGTTCATGCGGCCGATTCTCACCGGTCGGCGCAGCCCATCACCACCGCCCTCCGGCCCCGGCGACGACCGTGTAACGGTCTGGCGGCAGCACGGCGACGGTGGTTGAACTGCTGACCCCCGACCACTACGGTGAGATTGAATTTCAGCCTACGGGAAAGTCGGCGATACTCATTCTCACGTCGGAACGCGCCGCGCAGACGCGCGAGCAGTCGCCCGCGGTCGTCGACCGCGTCCGGGCGCTGCAGCCTGACATGCCCGTGGCGCTGGGGCGGGTCGCCGACTACCTCCTGCGGCACCCGCAGGCGCCGCTCACCCTCTCCATCGGCGAGCTGGCCGAGCAGGCGGGGACCTCGGCGGCGACCGTCACGCGCTTCTGCCGCATGGTCGGCTACGCCGGGTACGTCGAGCTGCGGGTCGGGATCGCCACCGACGTCGGCCGCAGCACCGCCCGCGAGTCCTGGGCCACCGAGATCGGCCGGGAGTTCGGGCCCGACGACACCCCCGAGCTGCTGCTCGCCCGGCTCATCGGCAGCCACACCAAGTCGCTGCGCGAGGCCACGTCGGCCATCGACCTCGAGGTGATGAGCGAGGTCTCGCGCCGGATCGCGCGCAGCCGGCAGGTCGACGTCTACGGCGTGGGCGGCAGCGCGATGCTCGCCGAGGAGCTCCAGGGCCGGCTCTACCGGATCGGGGTGTCCGCCTTCGCCTGGGCCGACGCCCACCTGGGTCTGGTCAGCGCCGCGATCCAGGACGAACGTACGGTCGCGATCGGCATCTCCACGACGGGTCGCACCGAGGAGACGATCGAGATGCTCGCCGAGGCGGGACGGGCCGGCGCGTTCACCGTCGCGGTGACGAACAACCCGGGCTCGCCGCTGCACGAGCTCGCCGACGCCGGCATCGTCACCTCGGTCTACGAGCAGGCGCTGCAGCCCGACGACCTGTCGGCCAAGCACGGTCAGCTGCTCGTGCTCGACCTGCTCTACCTCCTGGTCGCCCAGGAGGACTTCGACCGCTCCAGCGACAAGCTCGCCGCCTCCGCGCTGGCGGTCGCCTCGCACCGCCGGCCCCGGCGCACCGCGGGCCGGGTCGTCCCGGTGGGCGAGCAGGAGCGCACCTCCGCATGAGCGACCGCACCACGACCACGAGCACCGACCAGAGGGACCCGATGGACTTCAGCCAGGCCGTGACCGGCTTCTCCGAGCAGGTCGGCACCCGTCTCGAGCGCCTCACCGCGCTCGCGGCAGGCGGCGGCCTGGACGCCGCCGTCGACCTCATGACGGCGACGATCGAGTCGGGCGGCGTGATCCACGCCTTCGGGACCGGGCACTCCGAGGCCTTCGCCATGGAGATCGCCGGCCGGGCGGGCGGGCTCATCCCCACGAACAAGATCGCCCTGCGCGACCTCGTCCTGCGCGGCAGCCTGGGGGTCGAGGAGCTGGGCGGCTCGAGCCTGGAGCGCAACCCGGACAACGTCGAGGAGCTCTGGAGCCTTGCGGGCGTCCGGCCGGGCGACCTGCTGATGATCGCCTCGAACTCCGGCGTGAACGGTTCGGTCGTCGGCCTCGCGCTGATCGCCCGGGAGCACGGCATCCCGGTCGTCGCGGTCACGTCGCTCGAGCACACGATGGCCGTGGAGATCAAGCACCCGAGCGGGAAGCGCCTGTCCGACGTCGCCGACGTGGTGATCGACAACCTCGCCCCGTACGGCGATGCGACCTTGACGCTGAACGGAGGTGCTGAGCCTGTCCGGGGGGTCTCAGGGGGGTCGTCCTCCCAGGGGATCAAGATCGGCGCGGTCTCGTCGATCACGGCCGCATACGTGGCGCAGCTGCTGACCATCGGCGTCTCGGAGCGGATCGCCGCCGACGGCCGTCGGCCCCCGCTCTACCTCTCCGCCAACATCCCGGGCGGGGACGAGCACAACTCCGCCCTCGAGCAGCGCTACGCCGGCCGCATCCACCGCGGCACCTGAGCCCCTGATCCACCCGACCAACCACCACGCACCTCGGAGGACCACACGATGACCAGCACGCTCCCGTCCCTGCGCTCGTTCCAACGGCGGGACTTCCTGCGCGGCGGTCTCGCCGCGGCCGCCCTCGCCGCGACCGGCGGCCTCGCCGGCTGCGCGACGTCCGGCACCGGGTCGACCGCCCCGAGCTCGAGCGCCGGCGGACCCGTCAGCGACACCAACCCGTTCGGCCTGCAGCCCGGCAGCACCACCGAGGCCGTGATCTTCAAGGGCGGCTACGGCATCGACTACGCCGACTTCGCCGGCCAGCAGATGCAGGCCAAGCAGTCCGGCTCGACGGTCAAGGTGACCGCGGCGACGAACATCGCCCAGACCCTGCAGCCGCGCTTCGTCGCCGGGAACCCGCCGGACGTGATCGACAACTCCGGCGCCGGCCTGATCGGCATCAACACGATCCGCGAGCAGCTGGCCGACCTGACCGACGTGATCAACGCCGACAACTACGAGGGCACCAAGATCGCCGACACCCTCTACGCGGGCGTCACGGCACCGGGAACGTTCGACGGCAAGTTCGTCCAGCTGAACTACGTCCTCACCGTCTACGCCCTCTGGTACTCGGCCTCGCTCTTCGAGTCGGAGGGCTGGACGGTGCCCAAGACGTACGACGAGATGTACGAGCTCGGCGGCAAGGCGAAGGCCAAGGGCAAGTACCTGCTCGGCTGGGGCAAGGAGGCCGCGACCTACTACCAGACGATGGCCATCGCGTCGGCGATCAAGCAGGGCGGCAACGACGTCCGGCTCGCGCTGGAGAACCTCCAGCCGGACTGCTGGTCGATGCCGGCCGTCCAGTCCGTGCTCACCGGGCTGAAGAAGATCATCGACGCGGGCTACGTCAAGCCCGGCGGTGCCGGGACCGCCTTCACCGCGGCCCAGGCGCAGTGGAGCAACGACGAGGACTTCATCCTCTACCCGTCCGGCGGGTGGATCGAGAACGAGATGAAGACCCAGACCAAGGACGACTTCACGATGACCGGCGCGCCCGAGCCGACCGTCGACTCCGGCTCGGCGATGCCGTGGGAGGCGCTGCACTCCACCGCGGGCGAGGGCTACATCGTCCCGGCGCAGGGCAAGAACGTCGCCGGCGGCAAGGAGTTCCTGCGGGCGATGCTGAGCAAGGACGCCGCGACGAACTTCGCCAAGACGACCTTCAGCTCGACCATCGTCAAGGGCCTCATCCCCGAGGACGGCTTCGGCTCGACGGCCCTGCAGTCGCAGGTGAAGATGCTCGACTCCGCCGGCACGAACGTCTTCAGCTGGAACTTCGTCGACCTCTACGGCACCAACACCGACCAGCTGGTGCTGTGGAACGCCTTCCTGCAGGGGGCCTCCGACGTCGCCACGCTGACCAAGGGCCTGCAGTCGATCACCGACAAGATCGCGAACGACGACTCGGTCAAGAAGGTGCCGGTGTCGTGACGCTCACTGCTCCGGAGGTCGGTGCTGGCCCCGCCAGCACCGGCACCCCGCAGCGGCCGGCGCGCGGCGGCCTGCGTCGGCTGGGCTCCGCGCGCTGGCGCCGGCGCAACCTGACCTTCGACCGGGTCAGCTTCTTCGCGGTCTTCCTGGTCGTCCCGCTCGTCGCCTACGTGATGTTCGTGGTCTCGCCGTTCGTGCAGGCCGCGTACTTCTCGCTGACCAGCTGGACGGGCTTCTCGCCGCAGATCCCGTTCGTCGGCCTCGCCAACTACGCCAAGCTGCTCGACGACGACATCTTCCTGCGGTCCGTCCGCAACAGCGTGATCCTCGCGCTGGTGCTCCCGACCGTGACGCTGGCGCTGGCGATGTTGTTCGCGACCCTGGTGACCGTCGGCGGCTCGAACCGGGGCAACGTCCGCGGCCTGACCGGCTCGAGCGTCTACCGGATCGTGTCGTTCTTCCCCTACGTCGTCCCGGCCATCGTCATCGGCCTCATCTGGTCGCAGATCTACGACCCCAGCAGCGGGCTCCTCAACGGCGTGCTGACGCGGCTCGGGCTGGACTCGTTCACGTCCTTCGCCTGGCTGGGCGACGTGTCGACGGCCCGGCTCGCGGTGATGTTCGTCATCGTGTGGGGGCTCGTCGGCTTCTACATGGTGCTGTTCATCGCGGCGATCAAGGGCGTCCCGGCCGAGATCTTCGAGGCCGCCCGGGTGGACGGGGCGGGCCGGTTCCGGACCACGATCTCGATCACCATCCCGCTGGTGCGCGACAACGTGCAGACCGCGTACATCTACATGGGCATCCTGGCGCTCGACGCGTTCGTCTACATGGCTGCGCTCGAGCCCGGCGGCGGGCCGGAGAACACCACGCTGGTCATCTCGCAGCGGCTCTTCACGACGGCGTTCACGCAGGGACAGTTCGGCTACGCCTGCGCCATGGGCGTGGTCCTGGCCGTGATCACGCTGGCGTACGCGGGTCTGGTCTTCGCCGTGAACCGTCTCACCGGGGGACGGAACGAGGTGGCCGAGTGACGTCGACGCAGGAGGCGGCCACCACCGCCGTCACGCGCCCGGGCCGCGCCGCGGCGCAGCCGTCCCGGGCCCCGCGGAGCGGGGCGGGCGACACCGCCGTCACCGTCGGTTCGCACGCCGTGCTGATCGTGTGGTCGCTGCTGGTCGTCGTGCCGCTGCTGTGGGTGATCATGAGCTCCTTCAAGACCAGCTCGGAGATCTTCGCCTCGCCCTTCGCGTTGCCCGCGCGGCCGCGCTTCGACAACTACGCGAACGCGTGGACGACGGCCGGCATCGGCTCGTTCTTCCTCAACTCCGTGGTGGTCGTCTTCGGCGCGCTCGTGATCACCATGCTCTTCGGGTCGATGTCGGCGTACGTGCTCGCCCGCTTCTCGTTCCCGGGCAACCGGGTCATCTACTACCTGATGCTCGCCGGGCTGACCTTCCCGATCTTCCTCGCGATCGTGCCGCTGTTCTTCGTGCTGCGCGGCGTCGGGCTGCTCAACACCCTGCCCGGGCTGATCCTCACCTACGCCGCCTTCGCCTTCCCGTTCACGGTGTTCTTCCTCTACTCGTTCTTCCGCTCGTTGTCGTCGTCGATCGCCGAGGCGGCCGCGCTCGACGGGGCGGGGGAGTGGCGCACGTTCTTCTCGGTGATGCTGCCGATGGCTCGACCCGGGCTGGCGACGGTCGCGATCCTCAACTTCGTCGGCCTGTGGAACCAGTTCCTGCTGCCGGTGGCGCTGAACACCAACCCCGACCACTACGTGCTGACCCAGGGGATGGCGTCGTTCGCGTCCCAGGCCGGCTACTCGGTCGACTTCGGGGCGCTCTTCGCAGCCGTCGTGATCACCGTGGTGCCCGTCCTGGTCGTCTACCTGATCTTCCAGCGTCAGCTGCAGGGTTCGGTGTCGCAGGGCACGAACAAGTAGCAGGTGCGGTCTGCCCGGCCTCAGAGCCAGATCGGGACGACCGAGGCGACGACCAGGACGGCCAGGGTGACGTTCAGGGCGCGCCACTGCCACGGCTGCGTCAGGAGCCGGCCGACCGCACCACCGAGGCCGGCCCAGAGCAGCTGGGACAGGGTGGCACCGACCAGGAACGCGCCGCCGAGCAGGACGGCGAGCCGGACGGGGCCGTCGACCTGCGCGGCGAAGGTACCCGCAGCGCTGAGCGTGACGGCCCAGGCCTTCGGGTTCAGCCAGAGCAGCAGGACGCCGGCGGCGAAGCGGCGCGGCTCGGCGAGAGCGGTCCGGCCGGGCGCCCCGCTCCGGGCGACGGCCCAGGCCAGCCAGAGCAGGTAGAGCGAGCCGAGGACCCGGACCGCGAGCTCTGCGTGCGGGACCTCGAAGAGGACGCCGGCGAGGCCGAGCGAGGCGGCGACGGCGAGAGTGGTCAGCCCGGCCGCGATCCCGAGCAGCAGCGGGAGCGAGCGCCGGACGCCGAACTGGGCGCCCGAGGCGGTGGCGAGGGTCGTGGCCCCACCGGGGGAGACGGTGGCGACGAGCACGAAGAGCAGGACCGGGAGCAGCACGGCCTCCACGCTGGCGGACCGGACGCCTGAACAGAAGGTCGTTCTCACGGTAGAACTGCCCGTATGCCTTCAGATCAACGGAGCAGAGCCCGGGAGGCTGAGCTTCCGGACGTCCTCGACGCCCTGAACCTGCAGATCCTCCGCGAGCTGCAGGCCGATCCGCGGCTGTCGATGTCGGAGCTCGCCCGCCGCGTGCGACTGAGCCCGCCGGCCGTCACGGAACGCGTCGAGCGGCTCCGGCAGACCGGCGTGATCGCCGGCTGGCGCCTCGAGCTCGACCCGGCGGCGCTCGGCCTGGCGCTCACGGCGTTCGCGCGGATGAGTCCCGGTCCGGGTCAGCTCGCCCGGGTGGCGGCGCTGGTCCCGGAGATCGACGAGGTCACCGCCTGCCACCGGATCACCGGGGACGACTGCTTCCTCCTCGAGCTGCACGTCCGCTCGATGGCGCACCTCGCCGAGGTGCTCGACCGGCTGTCGGTGCACGGCCGCCTGACGACCTCGGTCGTGGTCTCCACCCCGGTCCCGCCGCGCTCGGTCGCCCTACCTCGGTAGGACCCCTCCCGACCCCGAGAGTGACGGCGCGCGGAGCATCTCGGCAGAGCTGCCCGCCGCGCCGTCCCGCTCGACGAGCTGCTGCCGGCTTCAGAAGAGGTTCGGGATCCCCCCGAAGGAGCTTCCGAAACCGTTGCCGCTCGCCGCGTCGCCGACCTGCGCCCACCCGCCCTGCAGCTCGAGCGGCCGGTTGGTGGACGGGCTGCCGTAGACGGCCACGCGCCCTCGGCCGGCGTCCGCGCCCGGTGCCCCGACGAGCACCTGCGAGCTCGCGCGGGTCGCGGCGGCGCCGAAGCGGGCCCCGCGCACCGGGTCCGGCATGGTGGTGGTCGACGGGAACGAGATCCGCGGGGAGCCCGACGGCAGGTACGTGAAGACCAGCACCGCGCCGGCGTCCTTCACCCCGGCGACGTCCGCCCCTGGCATCCCTGCCAGCACCCGGTACTGGTGCCGGTCGAACCCCGGGGGGACCCATACCGACAGGCTCGCCCCGAGCCGGTCCCCCGCGCGGGCGCCCCCGGGGAAGCCGTCCGTGCCGAGGCGCACGATGCTGCCGTCGAAGAGAGACTGGAGCACGCCGGCGTCGGTGCCCTCGGAGGTGTCCTCGCCGGGGACCCCGATCCACCCGCCGCCGAGCGAGGTCCCGAAGGCGTCGCCGGTCTCCGCGGTGCCGGCGAATCCAGGAGTGTCCTGGGTGAGGAGCGCGAAGCCCGAGGCGTCACCACGAGCGGACGCCAGCACGGCACCGGCACGGCCGTGGCCGTGCACCCGCCGGCCGGGCAGCCCGATGGCCCAGAACTCGTCCTCGCTCTCGATCGACAGGGCGGCCCCGAGGTGGTCGCCCTTGCCCGGCGACCCGGGCACCCTGGGCGTCGCGAGCGTCAGCTCCTCCCGCACCGCAGGCTCGCTCGACACGAGCGTCCTCATCAGCACCACCGCTCCGGCGTCCTTCGCGCCGGCGACGTCCTTGTCCGGGGCGCCGACGGCGAGCAGCCCGTCGGGCTCGTCGTCGTACCAACGCTCCGCGGAGAAGCCGACGGTGGCGCCGAAGTGGGCTCCGGCCTGGGCCTTCCCGGGCACGTCCGGCGACGACTGGGTCAGGGTCCGGCTGTACACCAGACCCTGCGCCGAGCCCAGGAACAGCGCGACGCCTCCCGCGTCCTTCGCCCCGCCGACGTCGAGGCCGGGTACGCCGACCACCAGGTCGTCGTACAGGTCGTCGTTCAGGTGTGCGGTGGTGACGGCCGTGCCGAACCGATCACCCGTGTGCGGCGAGGGCAGCTGCAGCTCCTGGATGCCCTGTACGGCTGCGCAGGAGTAGCGCACCTCGACCATCCCGGCCCGGGACCTCGATCCACGAGCGGCGCCCGGCACCCCGACCGCGACGTCGTTCGCGGCCGGCAGACCGGTGAAGGAGGCGGAGCTGTCGGACGGGTCGTCGACCTGCCCCGGTCGTCCACAGCTCAACGAAGGCTGCAGCGGTGCCGCCTCGAGCACCGGCAGGGGCTTCCTGGGAGCGGCGCCTGCGACCACGGGCGGGACCACGGCCGCCAGGCACACGACGAGGAGGGCCCTCGAGAGGATCTTGACCATGAGCGACTCCGATGTCGACGCGGGGACCGCAATCTAGGGGACAGCGGGTCGGCAGCGACGTCCCCCACCCGGGCGACAGACAGGCGACCCCTTCTCGTGGTGCTCCAACCGGCAGGTGTGCCCCGGGGCGGCGAGCGCCCGACCTACCGCTCGAGACCTCCGGAGACCTCGCCGAAGCGGTCGCGGTCCTCGGGGTCGTCGGCGAGCCCGGGGGTGTCCTGCGTCAGCACCGTCGTCCGGGCGGGGGCGAGCCCGTCGGCCGAGCCCGGGACGACGAGCACCGCGCCCGCGGTGTCCTGACCGGCGACGGTGACGCCCGGCATCCCGACGACCAGGGAGTCGTAGGCACCGCTGAAGCGCCGCGACGTCAGGTTCATGTCGTTGCCGCCGATGACCTCGGGGTCGCCGGGCACTCCGGGCGTGGCCTGGGTGAGGACGAAGCCGGTGGCGTGCAGGCCGGTGCGGGAGCCGTCGAGAACGTCGACGGTGCCGCCGCCGAAGACACCGCCCACGTTGGCGTCCGGGGCGGTGACGGCCAGGTCGGCGGCGCCGTCGCCGTCGAAGTCGCCGGAGGTGAGGCGGTCGCCGAACCTGTTGACGTCGGTGACGGTGCCCGGGATCCCTGGGTCGCCGATGTGCCAGCGCTGGTTCCCGGTGGCGGTCAGACCGCTCTTGCTGCCGAGGAGGACCTGGACGGCTCCCTGGGCTTCGCACTCGGTCTCCTCGCCGCCCGAGTCGGGGCACTCCTGCACGACCTCGCCGGGCACGCCGACCGCGAGGTCGGCGCGGCCGTCGCGGTTGTAGTCGCCGAAGGCCAGGGACTCCCCGAACAGGTCGCCGCTCTCCGACGTGCCGAGGACTCCGGCGGAGTCCTCCGACCAGAGCTGGTTGTCCTTGCTCGTCAGGCCCTTCTTGCTGCCCCGGATGAGCGCGACGGCACCGGACTGGTCGTTCTCGTAGTGCACGCCGACGGCCAGGTCGGCGTACCCGTCACCGTCGACGTCGCCGGTGGCCAGCGCGTTGCCGAACTCGTCGTTGAACTCCGAGCTGCCGCGGATCCCCTTCGACTGCTGCGACCAGGCCTGCGCCCGCTTGCTGGTCAGCCCCGCCTTCGACCCGTACAGCACCTCCACGAGCCCGGTCCCGGCCCCCGACGGGGTCTGCCGGACGCTTTCCTCCGGGATGCCGATCACGAGGTCGGAGTAGCCGTCGCCGTCGAAGTCACCGCTGCCGATCGACGCCCCGAAGCGCTCGCCGGCCTCCGGCGAGTCCGGCACGCCCTTGCTCGACTGGGACCAGAGCTGGTTGTGGGCCGAGACCAGGCCCGTCGGCGATCCGTAGACGACGTTGACCGCTCCCGCCTCGCCCTTCGAACCGATCGTCTCCCCGGGGTCCCCGACCGCGAGGTCCGCCCGTCCGTCGCCGTTGAAGTCGGCCGAGGTGACGACCGAGCCGAACCGGTCGTACTCCTCGGCGGCGCCGTGCACGCCCTCGCTGTCCTGCGACCAGAGCTGGCTCCCCGTGGTCGAGAGCCCGGTGGCGGTGCTGTAGAGCACCGCGGCGGCGCCCGCGTAGTCGGTCGAGCCGACGGACTCGCCGGGCGCCCCGATCGCGAGGTCGCCGCGACCGTCGCCGTTGAAGTCGTACGGCGCAACCGGCGCCGCCGAGGCGACCGCGGGCGCGGTCGCGCACAGCATCGCGCCGACCGCGACAGCGGTCAGGGTCGAGACGAGACGGGCACGGGCCACGGGTGCTCCAAGGCTGGTGGGCTGGTGCGCAGAACCTACCGGTCCCGAGGTGGTTCCAGAACCCCACGCAGGGACGACGCCGCGTCCTCCATCCGCCCGCTCAGGCGGTGACCTCGAACGTCGCGGTCGTCTCCGCGTTCGAGCTGCCGCCGACCCAGACGTCGAAGGTCGAGGCGTCGAGCACCCAGTCGCGGTCGGCGGCGCTCCAGTAGCGGCGGTGCTCGGCCCCGACCTCGAACGTCACGGTGCGCGTCTGCCCCGCGCCGATCGCGACCCGCTCGAAGCCCTTCAGCAGCCGCACCGGTCGCGAGGACCGTCCGCTGCGCTGGTGCAGGTAGAGCTGAACGACCTCCTCGGCGTCGTGGTCGTCCGTGTTCGTCACCTCGACCGCGACGGAGAGGGCGTCCTCGAGGCCTACCGAGGTGGCGCCCAGCGTGAGGTCGCCGTAGGCGAAGGTCGCGTACGAGAGGCCGTGGCCGAAGACGAAGAGCGGCGTGCTCTCCTCGTCCCAGTAGCGCCGGCCCTGGTTGTCGGGCTCGTGCGAGGTCGTGTGCGCGTAGTGGATCGGCACCTGCCCGACGGTGCGCGGCCAGGTGAACGGCAGCTTGCCGCCGGGCACGGCGTCACCCACCAGCAGGTTCGCCACGGCCGCGCCGCCCTGGGTCCCCGGGTACCAGACGTCGAGGATCGCGGGCACGTGCTCCGCGGCCCAGCGCAGGTCGAGCGGGCGACCGTTCATGACGACGGCGACCGTCGGGGTCCCGGTCGCGACGACCCGCTGCAGCAGCTCCAGCTGGCGGCCGGGCAGCTCGAGCGACGAGCGGGAGGCGGCCTCGCCGATCATGTTCTGCCACTCGCCGACGACCACCACCGCGACCTCGGCGCCGGTCGCCAGGTCGACGGCCCGCTGCAGCTCGGCCTCGTCGTCGAACCCCTCGGGGTCGACGGGGGCGTTGTCACCCCACATGTCGAACATCGACGGGAACGTGCGCTGCGCCGGCCGGACCCCGGGGGCGAAGTCGACCTGGGTCCCGTCCTCGCCCGAGCCGCCGAGCCGGGCGCGCAGTCCGGCGAGGACGGTCACGGTCTCGCTCGAGTCGTGGTCGAAGACCCAGGGCCCGATGGTGTCGCGGGGCGAGTCGGCCAGCGGGCCGAGGACCGCGACCCGGCCGAGCGCGGCCGGGTCGAGCGGCAGCAGACCGCCCTCGTTGCGCAGCAGCACCGCGCTCCGCTCGGCGGCGAGCCGGGCGACGTCGCGGTGCGCGGGGTCGGACAGCACCTCGGCCGCGCGGCCCTCGTGGACGTACGGGTCCTCGAACAGCCCGAGCCGGATCTTGACGGCCAGCACGCGCCGGACGCAGGCGTCGAGCGCGGCCTCGTCGACTCCCCCGGCGGCGACGGCTTCGGGCAGGTGCGCGTACGCGGGGTCGGAGACGGCCATCTCGAGGTCGACCCCGGCGCCGAGCGCGCGGACGCCCGCGTCGGTGAGGTCGGTGGCGAAACCGTGGGTGAGCAGGTTGCGGACCGCGTTGGCGTCGCTGACGAGGAAGCCGTCGAAGCCGAGCTCGCCGCGCAGCACGTCGTGCAGCAGCCAGCGGTTCCCGGTCGCGGGCACGCCGTTCAGGTCCATGTACGCCGTCATGACGTTGCCCGCACCCGCCTCGATCGCGGCCCGGAAGGGCGGCAGCACGACGTTGTGGAGCTCGTGGTCGGAGAGGCTGACCTCGTCGTAGTCGCGCCCGCCCACGGCGTAGCCGTAGCCGGCGAAGTGCTTGGGCCCGGCGATCACGCGCTCCGGGGTGCCGATGCCGGCGCCCTGGAAGCCGCGGACCTGCGCGGCGGCGACGGCCGCGCCGAGGAAGGGGTCCTCGCCGGCGCCTTCGACGATGCGGCCCCAGCGCGGGTCGCGGGCGATGTCGACCATCGGCGCGAACGTCCAGTGGATGCCCACGGCCCGGGCCTCGCGGGCCGCCACGGCCTGGCCGCGCTCGATGGTCGGGGGGTCCCAGGAGGCGGCGAGCGCGATGGGCACCGGCAGGATCGTGCGCAGCCCGTGGATGACGTCGAAGCCGAAGAGCAGCGGGATGCCGTGCCGGCTGCCCTCCACGGCGAGCCGCTGCAGACGGTTGGTCTGGGCCGGGTCGGTGACGAAGAGCAGCGAGCCCGACCCGCCGCGGCCGAGCGCGGCCTCCACGGAACCGGTCGGGTCGTCGGCGACGCCGATGGTGGCGGTGGCCTCGGACCCGGGCTCGGCGAGGTCGCCGAAGTAGAACAGCTGCGTGAGCTGACCGGCCTTCTCCTCCACGCTCAGCTGCGCGAGGAGCTCCTCGACCCGGGCTGCGACGGCCTCGTCGTCTCGTCCTGCCTGGCTCACGCGGGTCTCCTTCGTCGGTGGCGGACGACCATCGTCGCAACAGCCCGGAGCGCGCGCACGGGCGGGCGGGTGGACTCGGGGGTGCGCGTCGAATCCGTAATAATCTTCCTGAGAAACTTTTGGAAAACCCGCTTACGATGTCGTTGCCCGACCGCACGGCGGGTGACCCGCCTGCCCCCGGAGGAGGTGCGCAGCAGTGGAAGGCCTCTGGACCTACCTGCGGAACAAGCCGCTCCAGCGCCGCGTCACGCTGCTGACGATCGTCACCGTCGCCGTGGCCATCCTGCTGTCGAACCTCGCCGGCTACGTGGCCCTGCGCGTCACGCTGGTCAGCACCTCGCAGTCCATCGCGCTCGGGATCGCCGACGACCTCGTCGCCCCCGCCGCCTCGAGCCTGCAGCAGACCGGCCGGCTCACCGACGAGGTCCGCCAGGCGGGTGGCGTCGTCGTCGAGGCCGTGCAGCCGGACGGGACCGTGGTCCGGGTCCCCGGCGAGTCCGCGGAGCTGGTGCTCGCGCCCACCGACCTGCAGCCGGCCGCCGGCGCCGCCGCGACGCGCCGCACCGGGGTCGACACGACCGGCGCCCGGTACGTCGTCGTGTCCGTGCCGCTCGGTGCGCAGGGGTACGCCCTCGTCGTCGCCCGGCCCCTGGCGCCCGTCCTGGAGATCCTGCGGATCGAGCGGTTGATCCTGCTCTGCGTCATCGGGCTCAGCGTGCTGGCGGCCGGCATCGTCGGCGTCTTCGTGGCGCGTTCCGCCCTGCGGCCCGTCCGTCAGCTCACCGAGGCGGTCCAGCACGTCACCGACACGCGGGACTTCCAGCCCATCGCGATCCCGTACGCGTACGGCGACCTGTCGGTGCTGTCCGCGTCGTTCAACCAGCTGCTCCGGGCGATCGCCCGGATGCGCGAGCGCCAGGCGCGCCTGGTCGCCGACGCGGGCCACGAGCTGCGCACCCCGCTCACCAGCCTCACCACCAACGTCGAGCTCCTCGCCGCCGACCTGCGCTCCGACTCGCTGACGCAGGCCGAGAAGGGCGCGATCCTCGGCGACGTCCGGGCCCAGCTCGCCGAGCTCACCGGCCTCGTCGGCGACCTCGTCCACCTCTCCCGCGACGAGTCGGCGGGGACGTTCCGCCCGCTCGACCTGCGCGACCCCGTGCTGTCCGCGGTCGAGCGCGTACGTCGGCGCGGCCCGGACCGGGTCTTCGACGTCGTCGTCGACGAGTTCCACGTGGTCGGCGACGCCGACGGGCTCGAGCGCACCGTGACGAACCTGCTCGACAACGCGGTCAAGTGGAGCCCGGCGGGCAGCACGATCCGCCTCCGGCTGCACGGCAACCGCCTCGTCGTCGCCGACTCCGGACCGGGGATCCCCGAGGCCGACCTGCCCTACGTCTTCGACCGCTTCTTCCGCGGCGAGACCGCCCGGAACACCCATGGCACCGGCCTCGGGCTGTCGATCGTGGCCAAGACCGTGGAGGACCACGGGGGCACCGTGACCGCGGGGCGCTCGCGCGACGGCGGGGCGCAGTTCACGATCCAGCTCCCGGGCGTGACGCACCTCGAGGCGCTGCCGAGCCTGCTGGTCTCCTCCGCCGCCCGCTGAACGGCCCCGTCCCCGGCTCCGTCCTCGGGCTCGGTGTCACCAGCCGGTGTCGAGCAGGGAGTTGACCATGACGGCCCAGCCGGCGGTGAGCACCAGCGCGAGGGCCGCGCCCCAGCGGCTGCGCACCAGGGCCAGGGCGGCGTACGCGGCGACCCCGAAGGTCAGCCAGATCCGCTCGGTCTCGGCCTTGGACATCGCCGAGAGGTCCGCGAGCAGCGCGGCCGCCGTCCCGGCCGCGGCGAGCAGGGCGACGACGCCGTCCTGCGTCCAGCCGGTGCGCCGCGAGCGCAGCAGCACGCCGACGGCGCGGACCACCCCGTACGCGAGCAGCGGCGACCAGGCGATCAGCCAGGCGGCGAGGTTGGCCCAGACGAAGTAGGAGTACGGCCGGTCCGACGCGGTCTGCTGGTAGTAGCGCACCCGCAGCCGGGCCAGCCCGACGAACCAGTTGAAGCCGAGCGCGAAGTGCGCGGCCGCCACCAGGGCGACGCCGGCCGTGCTCACCAGCCACGGTCGCGAGACGGCGCGCCACCGTCCGCCGCGGGCGCTGACCACGGCCGCGGCGAGGACGACGAGGCCGAAGAGGACCAGCCCGTAGTTCAGGTAGATCGCGGCCCCCAGCAGCACGCCCCCGGCGAGGCTGGGACCGAGGCGGGGCGAGCGGGGACGGGCCAGGTTCGCGCCGCGGCAGGCGAGGGCCAGCCCGGCCACGGCGACGCCGGCGAAGAGGCCGTCGGCCGACACCGCCATCCACACCGCCCCGGGCATCAGCGCGGCGAAGGGCACCACCCGACGCGCGGCGTCGGGCGCCCCGAGCTCGCGCAGCGCCACCGGCAGGCCGACCGCCGCGGCGGAGGAGACGAGGATGCAGAGCAGGCCGGCCCAGAAGCCGCCGCCGAGCCCGACGCGTTCGAGGACCCAGAAGAGCAGCGTGGCCAGCGGCGGGTGCGCCGCCACGTGGGTGGTCCAGGCGTTGTCCCCGGTGACGTCGCCGCCGAAGGCGATGTAGTGGCTGAACGTCCGCAGGAACTCGTGGGCGCCGCTGATCCGGGGCAGGTCGTGCAGGTACTCGTTCGGATTCGTCAGGACCGTCAGCCAGCCCTTGTCCAGCCCGTCGATCATGACCAGCGACACCATCCAGGCCAGCGCGAGCAGCCAGCCGGCGAGGAGCAGGTGTCCCCACCGCAGGCGCGCCGCGCGGCGTTGCAGGAGCAGGCCGAGGAGCAGGCAGAGGACGGTGAGCGGGGTGCCGACGCCGGTGTGCGGGTGCCAGAAGGCGAGCAGGGGCGGGTACGGCAGCACGATCGGCAGGCCGCGGAGGTTCAGGTCCTGCCCGACCAGCATGGAGAGCCTGATCACGACGAGCGCCGCGACGACGGCGACGAGCGCGGGCCAGCGCCAGCCGGGCGTGACGAGGTCCGGCAGCGCGTGCTGGACGCCCGCCGACCGCGGTGCGGCGGGCGTCGGGCGGGTGGTCGGCGCGCTCGGACGTGCCACGGGTCTCGTCTCGGGTCGGCGACAGGGCGGTTCCCGCGCGAGCGCGGGGCAGTTCCAGCCTATTGTTCTGCCAAGACGGCACGCCGTCCCGCACTCGGACCGACACCCCCGGAAGGCCCGGCCCTGAACCACCCGAACCACCACCGCCGCGTCGTGAGCACGTTCGCATGAGCGACACCCCGGACGTGACCGTCGTGCTGCCGTGCCTCGACGAGGCCTCCGCCCTGCCCGGCGTGCTCGCGGCCGTACCGGCGGGCTGGTCGGTCGTCGTGGTCGACAACGGTTCCCGCGACGGCAGCCCGCAGCTCGCCGCCTCGCTCGGCGCGCGCGTCGTGCACGAGGCGCGGCGGGGCTACGGAGCCCCGGTCCACACGGGCATCGAGGCGGCGACCACGTCGATCGTCGCGGTGCTCGACTGCGACGGTTCGCTGGACCCGGCCGAGCTGGTGGGACCCGTCGCGCTGGTGGAGGGCGGCGAGGCCGACCTCGTCGTCGGCCGCCGTCGCGTCGTGCAGTCGCGGTCCTGGCCCTGGCACGCCCGGGCCGGGAACGCCGTCCTGGCCGGGCTCATCCGCACCTCGACCGGGGTCGCGGTCCACGACATCGCCCCCGTCCGGGTCGCCCGCCGCGACGCCCTGCTCGACCTCGGCATCGAGGACCGCCGCTTCGGCTACCCGCTCGAGACCGTGCTCGCCGCCGCGCAGGCCGGTTGGCGCGTGGTCGAGGTCGACGTCAGCTACCGGCGCCGCACCCTCGGCGGCCGCTCCAAGGTGAGCGGCTCCGTACGGGGCACCCTGCGCGTGCTCCACGACTTCACCGCCGTCCTGCGCCGCCGGCGGGGCCATGGCCGCCCGGCACCACATCCGCTGCCCACCACGACTACGAACTCCCTGACGTGACGACCGCCCCCGTCTCTCACCCCTCGTCCGTCACCTACGTGGTGCTGGCCAAGGCGCCGGTGCCCGGACGCGTCAAGACCCGGCTGACCCCGGCGTACTCCGAGCACGAGGCCGCGGCCCTGGCCGCCGCCGCGCTGCTCGACACCCTGGACGCCGTGGGCGCCGCCGCGGTGCTGTCCACTCCGGCGGAGCCGGAGCTGGTGTGCGCGCTGACCGGTGAGCTCGACGCGGCGGCCGCCCCGGCGGCGCTGCGGGCCGGGCTCGCACCGTTCCGGGTGATGGAGCAGCGCGGCGAGGGCCTCGGCGAGCGCATCGCCGCCGCGCACCTCGACGCCGCCGGGCCGGACGGGGCGACCGTCCAGGTCGGCATGGACACCCCGCACGCCGACCCGCGGGTGCTGGTCGACGCCGGCGACCGCGTGGTGGCGGCCGGGGGTCCAGACGCCGTCCTCGGCCTGGCCGACGACGGCGGCTGGTGGCTCCTCGCCCTCCGCCGGGCCGCGGACGCACGGTTCGTGGAACCGGTGCCGATGTCCACCGACGCGACCGGCGCCCTGACCCGGGCGGCGCTCGAGTCCGCCGGGCTGCGCGTCGAGAGCGCGCCCGCGCTGAGCGACGTCGACCTGCCCGCCGACGTGGTCGCCGTGGCGTCGCGGTGCGCCGGCGGCCGGTTCGCGGCGCTCGCCGGAGTCCTCGGTGGTCGGGAGGTGGTGGTCGCGTGACGTCCCCGGAAGCGTTCTTCGAGCCCGGCTTCGCCGAGGGCGGCGGCCAGCTCCACACCCGCGACGGCGAGGTCTGGGACCTCCCCGTGCCGCAGTGGTCGGCCGACGCCGGTCCCGGCGACCTCCCGCTCCTGGCCCGCTGCTCCGGCTCGACGCTCGACGTCGGCTGCGGGCCGGGTCGGATGGCCGCCGCGCTGACCGACCGCGGCGTGCAGGCGCTCGGCGTGGACGTCTCCCCGTCCGCGATCGCCATGGCCCGCTCGCGTGGCGCGACCGCGCTCAAGCGCGACGTCTTCTCCCTCGGCGCCGGCTGGCGGCGCTGGCAGCACATCCTGCTGGTCGACGGCAACATCGGGATCGGCGGCGACCCGGTCCGGCTGCTCTGGCTGTGCCGCGAGCTGCTCACGCCCGGCGGGACCGTGCTCGTCGACCTGGCACCTCCTGGTCGCGGTCTGCGGGTGACGACCGCGCGGCTGGTCGGCGCGACGGGCGCCGGCGGCTGGTTCGCGTGGGCCGTCCTGGGCTTCGACGCGCTCGAGGTCGTGGCGGCCGCGGCCGGTCTCCGGGTCGCCGACGCCTGGCTGGTCGAGGGCGAGCGGCGCTGGCAGGCCGAGCTCGTGCACGCCGACCGCTGGCCGGCCCCGGGCGAGCCGGCGTGAGGATCCTGGTCACCGGCGGCGCCGGGTTCATCGGGCGCAGCGTGGTGCGCCAGCTCGACGAGGCCGGCCACGAGCCGGTCGTCTACGACCGCGCCGTCGACCCGGCCGACGACGTCACCGACCTCGCCCGGACGCGCGCCGCCCTCGAGGGCTGCGCCGCCGTCGCGCACCTGGCCGCCAAGGTCGGGCTCGGCCTCGACATCGACGACATCGACGACTACGTCCTGCAGAACGACGTCGGCACCGCGGTCGTGCTGCGCGCCGCGGCGAACACGGGCGTGCAACGGGTCGTGTACGCGTCCTCGATGGTGGTCTACGGCGAGGGCGCGTACGCCTGCCCGGTGCACGGGCCCACCAGCCCGCCGCCGCGCGAGGTCGCCGACCTCGAGGCCGGCCGCTTCGACCCGCTCTGCCCCCGCTGCGGCGCCGACCTCGTCCCCGGGCTGGTCGCCGAGGACGCGCCGATGGACCCGCGCAACGTCTACGCCGCGACCAAGGCGCAGGGCGAGTACCTCGCCGCCGCCTGGTGCCGGGAGACGGGCGGTTCGGTGGCTGCGCTGCGCTTCCACAACGTCTACGGGCCCGGCATGCCGCGCAACACCCCGTACGCCGGGGTCGCCTCGCTCTTCGCCAGCGCGATCGCCCGCGGCGAGGCACCCCGGGTCTTCGAGGACGGGGGTCAGCGGCGCAACTTCGTCCACGTCGACGACGTCGGCGCGGCGGTGGTCGCCGCCCTGACCGGGGACCTGCCGCCGGGCGTCACGCCCCTGAACATCGGCTCGCCCGACGTGACGACGGTCGGCGAGATGGCCGGCGTGCTCAGCGAGCAGCTGCACGGACCGGCCCCGGTCGTGACGGGTCAGTTCCGGCTCGGGGACGTCCGCCACGTCACGGCCGACTGCTCCGCCGTCGAGCGGGTGCTCGGCTGGCGCGCCGTCCGGCCGCTGACGAGCATCGCCGAGCTCGCCGCCGACGTGTCCTGAGCCGGTCGTCGCTCTTGGCTCAGTGCAGGTGGTCGAGCTCCCGGCGCAGCTCGCGCTTGCTGTGGGTGAGGAGGTCCAGGACGGCCCGCTCGATCTTGCCGTGCGTGGTCCCGCCCGCCAGGTCGTGCTTGCCGGCGCCCAGGGCGGGGTCGATGGTGATGCCGTCGTTGAACAGGTCGATCAGCCGCGGGTCGACGTAGGACTTCCGCGCGACCGTGGGCGTGTTGCCGAGATAGGCCGAGACGTCCTTCATCGCGGCACTGACGGCCCGCTTGCGCTTCGACTCGCTCTGCTTCTGCTCGAGGCGCTCGGCGAGCTCGACCGCGGCGATCACCGTGCCGTGCCAGGTGCGGAAGTCCTTGGCCGACACCTCGCCGCCGACGATCTTCTTGACGTAGTCGTTGATGTCGGTGGAGCTGACGTCGTGCCAGACGTCGTCGACCCGGTAGGCGAGCAGCTCAGGGTTGTCGTCGTCGCGTTCGACGAGGTCGCGGACGGCCCGGAGCACCGGGGTGTCGACGATGCCGATGTAGCGCTCCTTGCCGGACTTGGCGATGTAGTCGAAGACCACCTGGTCGGCCTCGATCGAGACGTGCTCGCGCCGGATCGTCGCCAGGCCGTAGCTGTGGTTCTCCTCGGCGTAGGCCTCCCCGCCGATCCGGAAGAAGCCGAGGTCGAGCAGCCGGAACGCCGTCGCCAGCGCCCGGTCGGGCGGCATCCCGTCCGAGCGCAGGTCCTGGCGTGCCTTCTTCCGGGCCTTGGGCAGGTGCTCGGCGACCTGGAGGACCCGGTCGTGCTTGGCCTCGTCGCGCTTGACGCGCCACGCCTCGTGGTAGCGGTACTGCCGGCGCCCCGCGTCGTCGGTGCCGACCGCCTGGATGTGGCCGTTGGGCAGCGGGCAGATCCAGACGTCCTCCCACGCGGGTGGGATGACGAGGGCGATGCAGCGCTCCGCATCGGCCCCGTCGAGCTCGTGGCCGTCCACGTCGAGGTAGACGAAGTTCTTCGCGGGGTCCGGGGGGACGCGCCGGCGCGTCCAGCCGGGCTTGGAGGGAGACACGGTGCGGAGGCGGACCACGGGTTCGCCTTACCCGGCGCCCCCGGTCGTACGCGAGGGGCGGTCCGGGTGTGTCCGGGTCGCACCGGCCGGCCCGGAAGTGTCGGAGGGCACGCCTAGGTTGGGCGTCATGAGCGACACCGCACCCGACAGCACGTCCACCGCCAACCGCGACCAGGACTCCGCCGCCCCCGAGGGCGAGTTCACGTCCGAGACCAGCCAGGCCGCCGCGGAGGAGACCTCGGAGGTCCAGGCCTCCCCCGAGCACAACGAGGAGGTCCTCGGCGCCTCCGGCAGCGGCGACCCCTCCCTCGAGAAGGACCCCAGCGAGTGGGTCACCGGCGGCGACCCCATCACCGCCGCGCAGAAGAGCTACCTCGACACCCTCGCCCGCCAGGCCGGCGAGGAGATCCCCGCCGACATCACCAAGGGCGAGGCGTCCGAGCAGATCGAGCGCCTGCGGGACAAGACCGGCAAGGACTGAGCTCGCCGGGCGGCGTCGCTCGTACGGATCCGTCCACCCGGGGGCTTCCCCGGGTGGACGGCTCGTGTGGCACGGGGTAAGCAGGACTCATGGTGAACTTCGGCTACACCCTCATGACCGAGCAGAGCGGCCCCAAGCAGATCGTCGAGTACGGCGCGCGCGCCGAGCAGGTCGGCTTCGACTTCGAGGTCTCGAGCGACCACTACACGCCCTGGCTGACCTCGATGGGTCACGCCGGCTACGCGTGGACGATGCTCGGCGCCGTCGCGGCGCTGACCTCGAGCGTCGAGCTGATGACGTACGTGACCTGCCCGACCATCCGCTACCACCCCGCCGTGGTGGCGCAGAAGGCCGCGACCCTGCAGATCATCAGCGACGGCCGCTTCACCCTCGGTCTCGGCTCGGGGGAGAACCTCAACGAGCACATCACCGGTGAGGGCTGGCCCCCGGTCGCGCAGCGCCAGGACATGCTCGAGGAGGCGGTCACCATCATCCGCGAGCTGCACACGGGCGAGCTGACCACGTGGGAGGGCGACTACTTCCGGGTCGACTCCGCGCGGATCTGGGACGTGCCGGACGGCGGCGTGCCCATCGGGCTGGCCGTGTCGGGAGAGAAGTCGATCGAGCGGTTCGCCCCGCTCGGCGACCACCTCATCGGGACCGAGCCGGACGCCGACGCCGTCAAGGGCTGGGACCGCCACCACGGGCTCGGCGGGCTTCTCGGCGGGGGTTCCTCCCGCAAGATCGGGCAGATCCCGATCTGCTGGGGCACCGACAAGGAAGCCGCGATCGCCAAGGCGCACGACCAGTTCCGCTGGTTCGGCGGTGGCTGGGGCGTGAACGCCGACCTGCCCACCCCGCACGGCTTCGCCGCCGCGAGCCAGTTCGTCCGCCCCGAGGACGTCGCGGGCTCGATCCCGTGCGGGCCCGACATCGACGCCGTCGTGCAGGCGACGAGCGCGTTCTGGGAGGCCGGCTTCACCGACATCGCCCTCGTCCAGGTGGGCGACGAGGGCCAGCGCGAGTTCCTCGACACCGCGGCCGAGCCGATCCTCGCCGCCCTCCGCGCCGCGGCTCCGAAGGACTGACCGCCGCGGGTCCGTACGCCCACCCGGACCGGGCGAGAGGGAGGTTGCCGCGCCTCTGAGGCTCCGAGCTGCGCGGCAACCGACCTCGAGCAGGACCGGACCCTTGGGGTGGCGTGGCGGAGCACGACGTCGACGTGCTGCTCCCGCCCGGCCTGCACCGGTCGTCGGTGCTGGCGTCCGGTACCGACGCGACCGTCTCCGGCCCGACGACGTCCTCCGGGTCCACGACCTCCCGGTCACCTCGTTGTTGCGGACCGCCGTCGACCTGGCGTGCTGGGCCACCTTCGCCCACCGAGGCGACGGTGCGCCTCGACCTCTGCCTGCAGGCCGGGCTGCCGATCGCGATGCTCCAGGCGGCCGAACCTCGCGGCCGGCCCGGCGCGGTGCAGGCCCGCGATGCGATCGCCAGGGCCCGGCCGGGGTCGCGCAGTCCGGGGGAGACGCGTCTGCGACTCTGACCGTCGTCAGTACCGCGAGGACAACGCCCGCGAGGAGGCGATGCAACGCCTCGACGTCACCGTCGTCCGGGCCGACGCCGCCGACCTGGGTCCGTACCGGCGCCAGACGCACCACCGGCTGGCCCAGGCGCGCGCCCACGGTCTCTCGCGTGACCGCGCGCGCGACCGCTGATCGTCCGGCGTCCTCTCGTGGGGTCAAGCGTCCGGGCGAAGCCCGACCTCGAAGGCGAAGAGGACCAGGCCCACGCGGTCGCGGGCGCCGAGCTTGGAGAGCAGGCGGCCGACGTGGGTCTTGACGGTGCCCTCGGCCATGTAGAGGCGCGCGCCGATCTCGGTGTTCGTCGCGCCGGCGGCGATCTCGCGCAGCACCTCGACCTCGCGGGCGGTGAGGTCGTCCAGGCGCGTGTCGGGGCGGCCGGGCGGTTCGCCCGGCAGGGACGGGACGACGTGGTCGAGCAGGCGCCGGGTCGCGCTCGGGGCGAGGACGGCCTCGCCGGCGGCGACGTCGCGGATCGCGGAGAGCAGCTCGTCGGGCCGGGCGTCCTTGAGCAGGAACCCGCTCGCCCCCGCGCGGAGGGCCGCGAAGACGTACTCGTCGAGGTCGAACGTCGTCAGCACCAGCACCCGCGCGGGGTGCCGGTCGGCGAGGAGGCGACGGGTCGTCTCGACGCCGTCGAGCACCGGCATCCGGACGTCCATGAGCACGACGTCGGCCGGCGTCGTGCGGAGCCGGGCCAGCGCCTCGCGCCCGTCGGACGCCTCGCCGACGACCTCGAGGTCGTCCTCCGCCTCGATCAGCATCCGGAACCCGCCCCGGACGAGCGCCTGGTCGTCGACGAGGAAGACCCGTACGAGGCGACCGGCCCCGGCGTCCACCCGGCTGCCGCCCGCGCCCACGGAACCCATCCCGCTCACCAGGACACCACCTGCCGCAGCCCGGGCCGCGTGTCGTCGCGCCGGACGTACGGGACGCGGGCCCGGACGACGAACCCGCCCGCGGCGCCCGGTCCGGCCGAGAGCTCGCCGTCGTGCAGGCTCACCCGTTCGGCCATGCCGCGCAACCCGTGGCCCTGCCCGTCCGGCGCAGCGGCGCCGGCCCCGGCGACCCCGCCACCGTCGTCGGCGACCTCGACCTCGACGGCGTCGGCCGTGCACGCCAGGACGACGCGGGCGCGGGCCTGCGGCCCGGCGTGCTTGAGGACGTTCGTCAGCGACTCCTGGACCACGCGGTACACCGTGAGCCCCACCGCCGGGGAGAGTTCGGGCGGGGTGCCGAAGGTCGTCAGCTCGACCCGGTCGCTCGTGCGCCGTACGAGGTCGGCCACGTCGGCCAGCCCGGGCTGCGGGCCGTACTCCGCGCCCGTCGACCGGCCGTCGCGCAGGACCCCGAGGATCCGGCGGGTCTCGGTCAGCGCCTCCCGGCCCGTCTCGGCGATCGTGCCCAGCACCTCGCCGGCCCGTTCCGGGTGCCGGGCCGCCACGGCCCGGCCGCCCTCCGCCTGCACGACGATGACGGACAGCGAGTGCGCCACGATGTCGTGGAGCTCGCGGGCGATGCGGTTCCGCTCGTCGACGGTCGCCGCCCGGGCGCGCTGCTCCTGCTCGGACTCGAGCAGCCGCAGCCGCTCCGCCTCCGAACGCTGCTGGCGCGACGCGCTGTCCTCGGAGTCGCGCAGCTTGCGCCCCGCGACGTACGCGCCGGAGACGACGGCCAGGCAGGCCACCACGCTGACGCCGAACACCGTCACGTCCGTCAGCAGGCCGTTGCGCAGGGTCCAGCGGGCGGGGCCCAGGAACGACCCGGCCACCGCGACCGCCCAGCCGAGCCGGGCGAGGCTGCGGCCGCTCCACCGCGCGAGCGTGTAGACCATCACGGGCACCCCGACGATGCCGGCCGCCGAGGGCAGGCTGCTCACGGCCAGCGCGACCAGGCACCCGGCCGTCATCACCGTGAGCGCCAGGGCGGGCAGCGTACGGCGGACGAGCAGCGGGAGCGTGATCACCAGCGAGGCCAGGCCGAGCGCCCGCTCGCCGACCACCAGCGTGTAGAAGAGCGTCACCAGGGTGACGAGCGCACACAGACCGAGGTCGAAGGCGAGGTGGCGGTCGCGGATCAGGCGTTCGGCGGCGGGCATGGCGCTGCCGACCCTACGAGTTGCCGGCCGGCTCCGCATCCGACCACGGTCGTGCGACGCCCTGACCCGGTCCGTCCCCGGACCGACGCCCGCGCGCCCCGGACCGCCGTGGCTAGGCTGCACCCGTGAGCTGGAGGGTGGCGGCCGTCGTCGGTGCGTGCGCGGGTGGGGTCGTGTGGGCGGTGCGTCGCCGCACCCGGCGACCGGCCGGTGAGAGCGCGTGGGCCACGGCGACCGACCACGTCGCCCCGACCTCCTGACCGGCCGCACCGACGTCCGCCCCTGAACCCGGCCGCGGCCGCCCCGCTCCGGCGCGCGGCGAGCGTCTCGGCGGCGTCCCCGGCCGGCTGATCGGCACCCTGGTCCTCGGGACCGCGCTCAACCCGCTGAACTCCTCGATGATCGCGGTCGCGCTCGCGCAGCTGCAGACCGACTTCGACGTGAGCGTCGCGACGTCGAGCTGGCTGGTGTCGGCCTTCTACATCGGCGCGGCGGTGGGCCAGCCGCTGATGGGTCGGCTCGTCGACCAGCTCGGGGCCCGCCGGCTCTTCCTGGCCGGCCTCGCCCTGGTCCTCGTCGCCTCGCTGCTGACCCCGTTCGTGCCGGGTTTCTGGTGGCTCGTCGGGCTGCGGGTCGTGCAGGCGTTCGGGACCTCGACGGCGTACCCCGCGGCGCTCGTCCTCATCCGCGCGGCCACGCCGTCGGACCGGCCGCCGACCGGCGGGCTCGGCGCCCTCACCGTCGCCGGCTCGACCTCGGCGGCGCTCGGTCCGGTGCTCGGCGGGTTCCTGGTGGCGGCCGCGGGCTGGCAGGCCGTCTTCCTCGTGAACGTGCCCGTCACGGCCGTGGGCCTGCTGCTCGCCTGGCGCCTCCTGCCCCGACCACCACGCGCGGCCGAGCGGCTCGCCGCCCGCCAGGTGCTCGCCGAGCTCGACCTGCCCGGGGTGGCGCTGTTCAGCGCGACGATCGTCACGCTGCTGCTCGGGGTGCTGTCCTTCACGAGCACACCGCACGTCTGGCTGCTGGTCGTCGCGGTGGTCACCGGCGTCGGGCTCGTGCTCCGCGAACGTTCGGTGGCGTCGCCGTTCCTCGACGTCCGCGGCCTCGTCGCGAACCGCGCCCTGACGTCCGTGCTCGTCCAGCAGGCCGTGGTCAACCTCGTCTTCTACTGCACGTTCTTCGCGCTGCCGCTCTGGCTGGAACGGGTCCGCGGCTACCGCAGCGACCAGGCCGGCCTGTTCGTCCTGCCGGTGGCCGGGCTCGGCGTGCTGACGGTGCCGCTCGCCGCACGGCTCGTCCGGGCGCACGGGTCGCGCGCCGCCCTGCTGATCGGTTCGTCGGTGCTGCTGGTCGCCACGGGAGCCGTCCAGCTGCTCGGCGACGCGACGCCGGCGGTCCTCGTCGTCGTGTTCGGGCTGCTGCTCGGCGTCCCGAACGGCTTCAACAACCTCGGGCTCCAGACCGCCCTCTACGAGGCGGCGCCGGACGGTCGTACGGGGTCGGCGGGCGGGCTGTTCCAGACCTTCCGCTACCTCGGGGCGATCTCGGCGACGGCGACCATCGGCGTGGTGCTCGACCGCGACCTCAGCAGCCGCGGCCTGCACCACCTCGGCTGGGTCATGGCCGGTGCGGCGGTGGTCGTGCTGGCCCTCGCACTGCTCGTCCGCCGCCCCGCCCGGGCGTAGGCACCCGCCCCGCGCGGGCTTAGGCAGGGCGTCGGTTTTTCACGTTCACGTGAAACACCTGCGCTACCCACACCAGATCTGCCATGGGCAGCAGCGACTTTTCACGTGAACGTGAAAAACCGGAGACGGGTCAGCGCAGGTCGTCGAAGCGGATCCCGCGCCGGTGGGCCGCGACGAGGGCGGCGCCCGTGAACAGGCCCCAGGTCACCAGGCCGAGCACCAGCAGCTCGACGCCGTGCACGCCCACGCCGGGCGGCAGGTGGAGGACCCGCGTGAGGAGCCGGGGCAGCCGCGACATCGGGTCGACGGCGACGCACAGCGCGTACGGCAGCCCGAGGCAGACCAGCCAGCGCAGCGTGCGCCTCCAGGCCTTGCGCTCGTGCCAGCGGGTCACGAGCGGGACGGGCCAGTAGGGCAGCAGCACCGAGACCAGGTTGCCGACGCCGAGCCAGGTCAGGGTGGGGTAGAGGACGCCCGGCAGCGTGAGGGTCAGCCGGTAGTCCGCCTCCTCGTGCACCGTGATGGCGGCCGTCGCGACCAGCGTGGGCAGGCCCACGATCACCAGCAGGGCCAGGTTCTTCACGACCAGGATGCGCAGCAGGGTCACGTCGCGCAGCAGCCGCAGCCGGGTGCGCTCGGTGTCGACGCCCAGGACGTTCGTGGTGGTGACGTCGGCGAGCACGAACACCGCGAAGTACGTGCCGACCAGGATCGCCCAGTCGCGGTGCGTCCCGTCGCGCAGCGGGACGACGACGAGGTAGCCCAGCGACAGCACGAGGTTGACGCCGATGCCGACCAGCCAGCCGTACGGTCGCCGGAACGCCCACCGCAGGTCCTCGACGACCATCCGCAGCAGCCCGGGCCGTACCCACGGGTGCCCGGAGCCCGGCAGGGGCAGGCCGACCGGGTGGGGGTCGACGGTCGTCACGGGGACAAGCCTGCCAGCGATGACCCGCAGAGCCCAGTGCGCGACCCGAAGGCCGGCTGTGCGCAGAGGTTCAGCGTTCCTCCGTGCGGTCCGTGGCGGCACGGCGACGGCGCACCCGGCGCACCACGAGGACCACCAGGAGCACCACCACGGCCGCGACGACGACCTCCTGGAACCGTCCGACCCAGGTCTGCACGACCACCCAGCGCGACCCGAGGACGTAGCCGGCGAGGATCAGCAGGCTGTTCCAGATCAGGCTCCCGGCCACCGTGAGCAGCCCGAACCGGCGCAGCGGCATCCGGGCCACGCCCGCCGGGATCGAGATCAGGCTGCGGACCCCGGGCACCATCCGGCCGAAGAAGACCGCCTTGCCGCCGTGCCGGGTGAACCAGTCGTCCACCCGGTCCAGGTCGGCCTCGCGAACCAGCGGCATGCGCCGGGCGACCGCCCGCAGCCGGTCCTCGCCGAGCCAGGCTCCCAGCCCGTAGAGCACGAACGCCCCGACCAGGGAGCCGACCGTGGTCCAGGCGATGGCGGCGCCGAGGTGGAGGTCGCCGCGGCTGGCCGTGAAACCCGCCAGCGGCAGGATCAGCTCGCTCGGGATCGGCGGGAAGATGCTCTCGAGGGCGACCAGGAGCCCGGCGCCCGGGCTGCCCAGGGCCGCCATCAGCGCGACGATCCAGTCGGTCACCGTCCCCATGGTCCCGGACCCGTCCAAGGACCCACGGGGACGCGCGCACCTACCGTGGACGGATGGACCTGCCCGGCACCCGGCCGCTGCTGCTCGAGATCGACCTCACCTCGCCGCCGGCGGACCCCTCGACCGGGGACCCCCTGGCCCGGCTCGCGGCGCGGGGCCGGCCGCAGCGGGCGCCGCTGCTCCGGGCCCTGCACGAGGCCGGGTCGGACCGGCGCGTCGTCGGGCTCGTGGCCAAGGTCGGCGGGACGCTGCCCTGGACCGTGGCGCAGGAGCTGGCCGCCGGTGTCGCCGTCTTCGCGCGCAGCGGCAAGCCGACGGTCGCCTGGGCCGAGACGTTCGGCCAGGGACCGGGCGACCTGCCGGCGTACGTCCTGGCGAGCGCCTTCGACGAGCTGTGGCTGCAGCCGAGCGGCGAGCTCGCGACGCTCGGGGTCGCGGTCGAGACGACGTTCCTGCGCGGTGCGCTCGACAAGGCGGGCGTGGAACCCGAGCTCTACGGCCGCTACGAGTACAAGAACGCGGTCGACCGGATCAGCCGCACAGAGCTGACCGACGCCCACCGCGAGTCGCTCGAGAGGCTGAGCGCCTCGCTGCTCGACGGCGCGGTGCGCGACGTCGCGGCGGGGCGCGGACTGGCGCCCGAGGAGGTCCGGGCGCTCGTCGAGACCGGGCCGCGGACCGCGGAGGAGGCCCGGACGGCCGGCCTGGTCGACCGGCTCGGCTACCGCGACGAGGTCTACGCGTCCGTGCGCGAGCGGGTGGGGGAGGCCGCGCAGCTGCTGTTCGCCGACCGCTGGCGGCCCCGGCCGCGACCGTCCCTTCCCTCCCTGCCCGGGCCGCTGGCCCCGCTGGGCCGCCCGGACGGGCACGTCGCCCTGGTCGAGGTCCGCGGCGGGATCGTCAGCGGTCCCAGCCGGCGCAGCCCCACCGGCTCGTCGGTCGGCAGCGACACCGTGACCGCCGACCTCCGGGCGGTCCTCGCCGACGACCACGCCCGTGCGGTCGTGCTGCAGGTCGACTCCCCGGGCGGGTCGGCGGTCGCCTCCGACACCATCTGGCGCGAGGTCTGCCGGGTGCGCGACGCGGGCAAGCCGGTCGTGGTGTCGATGGGGGCGTACGCGGCGTCGGGCGGCTACTACGTGGCGTGCCCCGCCGATGTCGTCGTCGCGCTGCCGGCGACCCTGACGGGCTCGATCGGCGTCTTCGGCGGCAAGTTCGTCGTGACCGAGCTGCTCGACAAGCTGGGGCTCAGCACCGGCGTGGTCGAGCAGGGGGCGCGCTCGCGGATGTTCTCGAGCCGACGGCCCTTCACCGCCGAGGAGCGCGCCCGGGTCGACGCCGCGCTCGACGCGGTCTACGAGGACTTCACCGCCCGCGTCGCGCAGGGGCGCGGGCTGACGCGCGAGGCGGTCGAGCGGGTGGCGCGCGGCCGGGTGTGGACGGGCGCTGACGCGCTGGAGGTCGGTCTCGTCGACGAGCTCGGCGGCCTGCGCGAGGCGGTCCGCATCGCCCGGGAGCGCGCGGACCTGCCCGAGCGGGCCCCCGTACGGCCGGCCCGCCACGTCGCGCCCCTGGCCCGGCTGGGGCGCCCGCGCAACAGCGAGGACCCGCGCGTCCGGACGAGCGCCCTGCCCGGGCTCGACGACCTCGCCACGGTGCTCGGCCTGCCGCCGGGATCGGAGCTGCGGATGCCGACGCTGAGCGTGCGCTAGCCGGGCCCTAGCCCTTCGAGCGCTTCTCGACCAGCTTCGCGGTCTCCTTGGCGGCGCGCCTGATGCCGCCGCGCTCGTCGAGGAACCCGCCGGCGAGGCCGACCACCGGCACCTGGGCGACCGCCCGGAAGAGCAGGAAACCGCGCGGACGTTCGTCGAGGAGCGACTGCAGCTCCCAGATCTGACGGGCGAGCCGCCAGACGGTGCCGACGGCCCGGCGGGCGCCCGGCCCGAAGCCGTGCGCCTCCTCCTCGGCCGGCGTGGCCTCGTGCAGCTGCGCCTCGGCCTCCTCGTCGCTCGTGGCGTCGGCCTCACCGGCCACGGTCTGCTCGTCGAGGTCGCGGTCGAGCAGGACCTTGGCCAGCAGCGGCACCCAGCCCGCCGCGTCGACCACGCCGTGCTCACGGGCGGTCGCGCAGACTGCCAGCCCGGCGGCCGACGCCCCCAGCGCGTCCTGCAGCGGCACCCGGCTGGCGAGCGCCCCGGCCACCCGCGGGGCGGCCGCGGCCAGACCGGCGCTGAGGCCGATGCGCCGCACCCACCAGCGGACCCGGTCGTCGACCGGGCGCGAGTCCCACTCCGCCCCGGCCGGCGTGACCTCGCCGAACACCCGGTCCCGCAGCGCGTCGAGGAGCTTCGTCGGCAGGTTCGCGTCCTCCGGCGGGTCCTCGTCCACCCCGAGCCAGCGCTCGGGGTCGGCGATCGCGCGGTGCGCCATCCGGGCGTACACGCCCAGCACCTGCGCGACGCGCTGGTCGCTGATCGCCGGCTCGTCGGCCACGTCGGGCTCCTCTGCTGCTCGTCGGAGCGCCGATCCTCGCAGAGATCCGGGCAGGGTCAGGCGGCCGCGGGCCGTCAGGCGGTCTCGAGCGCCACCTTCGTCCAGCCGGGCTCGCGCCGGTCGAACGTCTCGTACGCCTCGATCGCGCCCACGACGGGCTCGCTCTGGGTCAGGACGGTGAACGGGTCCACCGCGCCCGTCCGGACCATCTCGACCAGCTCGGGGATGTAGCGCCGGTGCGGGCAGTTGCCCATCTTGATCGTCAGGTTCTTGTTCATCGCCTGCCCGATGGGGAAGTGGTTCATGGTCGGCGGGAAGACCCCGATGATGCCGATCGTGCCCGCCTTGGCCACGGCCTCGACGTACCAGCGTGCCGCCTGGGTCGGGGCGTCGCCCGGCACCCAGAGCCCGTCGTGCGCGTTCGTCTCCGGCGCGTTCTCGCGCACCTCGGCAGCGTCCTCGGCCCGCTGCTCGTCGCTGACGTCCGCACCGGGCCCGGTCTCGGGTCGCTGGGCCTCGACGCCGACGGCGTCGATGACCCGGTCGGGACCGGCGCCGTTCGTGAGCTCGCGGAGCACCTCGACGACGTCCTCGGAACCGAAGTCGATCGCCTCGCCCCCGAGCCGGCGGGCCTGGTCGAGCCTCGAGGCGACCTGGTCGACGACGAACACGCGTCCGGCGCCCTGCTGGAACGCCGACAGCACCGCGAACTGCCCGACCGGGCCCGCGCCGAACACCGCGACGGTGTCACCCGGGGAGACCTCGGCGGCCTTCGCCCCGAACCAGGCGGTCGGGTAGATGTCGCTGAGCATGATGGCCTGGTCGTCGTCGATCTCGTCGGGCAGCGGGATCGCGCCCACGTGGGCGAACGGCACGCGGACGTACTCGGCCTGCATCCCGTCGAGCCCACCGGCGGCGTCGGGGCCGCCGAAGAACGCCGTCCCTGCCGTCTGACCGTTCGGGTTCGCGTTGTCGCACTGCGAGTAGACGCCCGCGCGGCAGTAGGAGCAGGCGCCGCAGCCGACTGTCGAGCCGACGACGACGCGGGTACCCGGGCGCAGGTTCCGGACGCCCCGACCGACTTCCTCGACCACCCCGACGCACTCGTGACCGAGGATCCGGCCCTCGCTCATCCCGGTCATGTCGCCGCGGACGAAGTGCAGGTCCGTCCCGCAGATCGCGCTCGTGGTGATCCGGACGATCGCGTCGTACGGGTCCCGGATCGTCGGGTCGGGGACCTCGTCGAGACGGATGTCGCCGACCCCGTGCCACACGACGGCCTTCATGCTGCTGCGCTCCTGGTGGTTGCTGCGGTGCTGTCCATGCCGACCGCGTACCCGCGTCCTGCCGCCTCATGCACGAGTACCGGTTCTTCTTGGTCAGGATTAGGTCGCGCGCGACCGGGTAGGGGACCGTCATGGCCTCCCCGATCCCCTACAGCGACGACGTCGAGCAGCTGCTGCCCGACGAGGACGCGGTCGTCGACGAGACGGTGCGCACGATGCGGCACACGATGGAGCAGACGTTCGAGAAGCTGCGGCACCAGACGTCGGGCACGCACGCCAAGAGCCACGGGATCGTCGTCGGCGAGCTCGTCGTGGCGCCCGACCTGCCTCCCGAGCTCGCCCAGGGGCTGTTCGCGGGCCCGGGCACGTACGAGGTGGTCGTCCGCTACGCCAGCGAGCCCGGGGCCGTCGAGCCCGACACCACCCGACGGGCCCGAGGGCTCGCGCTCAAGGTGCTCGACGTGCCGGGCGAGAAGCTGCGCGAGGGCTGGACCAGCCAGGACTTCCTCTTCAACACCTGGACGACGATCCCGCAGGGCGACGCCGCGACCTACCTCAACGCGATCAAGGCGCGCGACGCGCACTTCGACCACTACCTGGCCACCACCGCGGCGACCCTCGCCGGGCACCCGTCGCCCCAGGAGAGCCAGTTCGACCGGACGCCGAACCACCACCCGGTCGGCTACCGCTACTACAGCCAGGGCGCGTTCCGGCACGGCGACCTCGTGGGCAAGTACGGCTTCGTCCCCGTCTCCGACGCCGCGGTGGCGTCCGCGGAGCGCGAGGTCACGCGACAGGACCCGCCCGGCGTCCTGCGCGACCTCGTGCGGGAGTTCTACGCGGCCCAGGGCGCGACGTACGCGCTGCAGGTCCAGCTCTGCACCGACCTCGAGGCGATGCCGGTGGAGGACGCCTCGAAGCCGTGGCCGGAGGACGAGAGCCCCTACCGGACCGTCGCGACCGTCACGCTGCCGGCGCAGGAGTCGTTCAGCCCGGCCCGGCGGACCTACGCCGAGGACGTGCTGTCCTGGCGGCCCTGGTACGGCCTCGTCGCCCACCGTCCCCTCGGCTCGATCAACCGGGTGCGCAACCGCGTGTACGCCGAGCTGGGCGCGTTCCGGCACGACCAGAACGCCCGCGCCGAGGAGGACCCGACGAGCCTGGAGCAGGTCCCGGCGTGAGTCCTCCGGCACCGGGGAGACTCGCCCGGTGACGGACTTCGACGTGGTGGTGCTGGGGACGGGTTCGGGAGGCAAGCTCGCGGCGACGGGACTGGCCGGGCAGGGGCTGCGCGTGCTCGCGCTGGACCCCGGCCTGTTCGGGGGCGAGTGTCCCTACCTCGCGTGCGTGCCCTCCAAGGCGCTCCTCCTCGCCGCGCACGCCGGGCTGTCCTGGGACGAGGCCGTGCGCCGGCGGGACGTGGTGACCGACGGCCGCGACGACACCGGCAGCCGGACGTCGCTCGAGGAGGCCGGCGTCGTGACCGCCCGGGCCCGGGGCGTCCTGCTGCCCGGAGCCGCCGACGCCCACCGGGTCCGGCTGAGCGACCGGGCCGCCGGTGACGCCACCGACGTCGCCGACGTCGTCAGCGCCCGGACCGTGGTCGTGGCACCCGGGAGCGAGGCGTCGGTGCCGCCCGTCGACGGTCTCGACGCGGTCCCGTACTGGGTCAGCGACGACGCGCTCTCGACGGCGGCGCAGCCCGCGAGCCTGGTGGTCCTGGGCGGCGGGGCGATCGGCTGCGAGCTGTCCCAGGCCTTCGCCCTGCTCGGGACCCAGGTGCACCTCGTCGAGATCGCCGACCGGCTGCTGGGCACGGAGGCGGACTGGGTCGGACCGCTGCTGGCCGACCGGCTCCGGCAGGACGGGGTGGACGTACGGGTGGGCGTGACGCCGACCCGGGTCGAGCGGACGGCCGACGGCGTCAGGGTCCACCTGGAGGACGGCGCCACCGTCGAGGCCGACCGGCTGCTGGTGGCGGGAGGACGGACCGGGCGGGCGAAGGACCTGGGTCTCGAGGCGTTCGAGGTCGAGCCGGACGACCACGGCCAGGTGCGGGTCGATGCGCGCTGCCGCCTGCTCGACGCCGACGGCCGGAGCGTCGAGGGCCTGTTCGCGGTCGGCGACGTCACCACCGACTCGGCCTACACCCACAGCGCCAACCACCAGGCCGAGGTGGTGGCCGCCGAGGTCGCGGGGCAGGGTTACGACGCCGACTACTCCGCCGACCCGCGCGCCGTCTACACCGAACCCACGGTCTTCTGCGTGGGGCTCACGCCCGACCAGGCCGAGGAGCAGGGGCTGGCGGTGCGTCGGCTGAGCGTCGACCTCACCGACGTCGAGCGGGGCACGCTGGTCGCGGAGACGACGACGACCGACGGCAGCCGGACGGTCCGCGGCCGGGTGGAGATCCTGCTCGACCCCGCGGCCGGCGTGGTCGTGGGTGCAGCGTGCGTCGGGCCGGCGGCCGACTCCTGGGGCGGGGAGCTGGCGCTCGCGATCCGCGCCCGGGTCCCGCTGACCACGTTGCGGCACCACATCCGCGCCTTCCCGACCTGGACCGAGGCGATCGGCACAGCTCTGCGGCAGGCCGACTGAGCGGGGACCTGGATCAACCGGTCTCGAGCACGTGCTCGGTGGTGAGCCGACCGGTCAGCATCTCGGCGACCACGGCGTCGAGGAGCTGGTCGGTGCGGAAGGCGTAGCCCCGCAGGATCGCCAGCGCGTCGAGGTCGGTCACCGAGGCCGCCTCGAGCACCATCCCGACGGCGATCCACACCTGCTGGCGCTGGCGCAGCTCGTCGGTGGGCGGCCAGGTGAGCAGGTGCTTGTCGGCCGAGAGGGCCCCGAGCAGCAGCATGGCGACGATCTCGCTGATGTCGCCGTGGACGGTCTCGAGCGGCTGGTCCAGACGGAGGACGGGGTCGGTGCCGTAGGCGTCGAGGGCGGCGAAGACGTGACCGTCCGGACGCCTGAGCGGGAGGGACAGCACGCTGCGGTAGGGCGTCCGCCGCACGAGCGAGGCGTGGTAGACCGGCCAGGACCGCATCAGCTCGGCCTCGCTGAAGACCAACGGCTCGCCGAGCTCGGCGGCCCGGAGGCAGGGGCCCTCGCCGAGCGTCACCTGGAGCTGCTCGGCAGCCGGGACGTGGGACCCGGCCGCTCCGACCGGCAGCCGGACGAGCCGGTTCATCATGACGATGCCCGCCCCGGGCAGTCCGAGCACGGTCCGGACCGCGTCGGCGACCCGGTCGGGCGGCAGGTCGAGGACCCTCCCCGTGTCCATCCGTCGCAGCTGCACGACGAACCTCGAACGCAGCTCCATCTCAGGACCCCCAGCCTCGTGACGAGTATGGGTCCCTGCCCGGTTGGGGTGCACGCACCCCTACGCGGGTGGACTACCCCCTGGGCCCGGTTCAGACCGACCGGCTGGTCAGCGCGGGTGCACCACCTCCGCGTCGCCCCCGCCGCGGCGCACGGGCTCGGCCACCGCGACGACCCGCCCGCCGGAACGGAACTCGAGGGCCGCGACCGCGCCGATCTGCGCGTTCAGCGTGAACGAGTCGCCGCTCGGGGTCAGCACGTAGCCGAGCGGCGTCAGCTGCGGGCCGTAGCGGGCGATGAACTCCGGCTCCGCCGTCACCGCGGCGCTCCCGGCCGGGCTGCCCGAGGGAGGCGCCAGGTTCCGGGCGCTGGCCCGGGGCGCGGCCACCGCCTGGGGCAGCGTCATCCCCAGGTCGATCCGGTTGACGAGGGTCTGCAGGACCGTGGTGATGATCGTCGCGCCACCCGGCGAGCCGACCGCGTAGACCGGGCGCCCGTCCTTCAGCACGATCGTCGGGGCCATCGAGCTGCGCGGCCGCTTGCCACCCTCGATGCGGTTGGGGTCCTCGGCGTCGTAGACCGCGGTGAAGTCGGTCAGCTCGTTGTTGAGCAGGAAGCCGCGCCCCGGCACGACGATCCCCGAACCACCGGTCTGCTCGATCGTGAGGGTGTACGAGACGACGTTGCCCCAGCGGTCCGACGTCACCAGGTGCGACGTCGACGTCCCGGGGTCCTCCTGGCCGACCTGCGCGGTCGTCGCGCAGCCGGTCGCGTCGAGCGCGCCGGGCTGCGTCGGGGTCGCGAGCGCCCGGTCGCCGATCCGGCAGGCCCGGGAGCGGGCGAACGGCTTCGACAGCAGCGTCGCCAGCGGGACGTCGACGAAGGCCGGGTCGCCGACGTAGGCGTTCCGGTCGGCGAAGGCGAGCGACGAGGCGTCGAGGTAGTCGTGCAGCGCGGTCGTGCGGGGGAGCGTGGACAGCTGCTTCGTGCCGAGGACGTTCAGCGCCTCCCCGACGGTCGACCCGCCGCTGGACGACGGTGCGATGCCGTAGACGTCGAGCCCGCGGTAGCGCACCTTCGTCGGTGCGGGTCGGGTCGTGCGGTAGGCCTTCAGGTCGGAGGTCTCGAGGTAGCCCCTCGGGAAGGGCAGCGTCGCGCCCACCGTCTTCGGCGGGTCCTGCACCGTCCGGACGATGTCCTCGCCCACCCGGCCGCCGTAGACGATCCCGGTGCCCTCGCGACCGAGCGCCTCGTACGTCGCGGCCAGGTCGGGGTTCCGGAACACCGACCCGACGGCGGGGGCGTCGCCGCCCGGCAGGTAGAGGTCGGCGGTGGTGCTGACCTGGGCGAAGCGCGTCTTGTTCTGCAGGGTCTGCTCGCGGAACGTGTCGTCGACGACGAACCCGCGCCGCGCGATGCGCTCGGCCGGCTGCAGCGCCTTGCGCAGGCTGAGGGTGCCCCAGCGGTCGAGGGCCTGGTCCCAGGTCGCCGGCGTCCCGGGGACCCCGACGCTCGCGCCGCTCGTCACCAGGTCGGGGGTGAACGGGTACGGCTCCCCGGTCGCGGGGTCGACGAAGACGTCGTGCGGGATCGAGGCCGGCGCGGTCTCGCGGCCGTCGATCGTCGACACCTTCCGGGTCCGGGCGTCGTAGTAGACGAGGTAGCCCCCGCCGCCGATCCCGGTCGAGTAGGGCTCCGTCACCCCGAGGGCCGCGGCCGTGGCGATCGCGGCGTCGACGGCGTTCCCGCCGCGGCGCAGGACCTCGACACCGGCGTGGGTCGCCTCGGGGTCGACGCTCGAGACCGCACCGCCCGTCCCGCGGGCCGTCGCGTCCTTGGTCGTGTAGCGCCCGCCCGCGGCGCTCGGTGCCACCTGCGGTACGACCTGGGGTGCGAGGGCCGGCGCGGCGGCAGGCCCGGCGGGACGGGGCGCGGTGCTGCCCGTCGCGGGGAGCCCCGCGACGAGCGCGAGGCCGCAGGCGCTCACGAGCAGGGTGCGGAGGAGCGGGGCTCGGGTCACGGCGGTGCCTCTCGACGGCGGGCGCGGCCGGGGCGAGACCGGCTGCTGGCCACAGCCAAGCGCATGCCACCGACAGAAGTCGAGGGCTCCCCGACCGGGTCTCGCGGCGGCGCGAACCGGCGGACGTCCGCCTGCCCCCGCGCGGCGGAGCACGGTACGCCAGACTGAGCCCCGACCGGCACACCGAAGGAGAACCCCCCATGGCCGCCCTCGTCCCGGACCCGAAGCGCGCCCGGCGCTCCCACGTCCAGCTGGGCGCCGCCGGCTTCGGCGTCGTCTTCGTCCTGGTCGGCCTGGCCGGCTTCGTCCCCGGCATCACGAGCCACTACATGGACATGGCGGTGGCCGGCCGCGGGTCGACGGCCAAGCTGCTCGGGATCTTCCAGATCTCGGTGCTGCACAACCTCGTCCACGTGCTCTTCGGAGCGGCCGGGCTGGTGCTGAGCACCACCCCGCTGCGAGCGGTGCGCTACCTGGCGGTCGGCGGCATCGTCTACGCGGTCCTGTTCTTCTACGGGATCCTGCTCCCCTACGACCTCCCGGGGCTGAACTTCGTCCCGCTGAACGCCGCCGACAACGCCCTGCACTTCGTCCTGTCGGGGGCCATGATCACCGCGGCCGCCGTGCTGGACCGCGGGTCGACGTGGACGCAGGTCCTCGAAGAGGGCCGGGCCGAGCTGTGACGCCCCTCGGCCGTGCGCTCGGGACCGGCTGAGCCCGCCGTGCCCGACGTCAACGGGCTCGACCCGGTCGCGGACCGGCTCAGCCGCCTCGCCGCCCTCGCGGTCGGCTTCGACCACGGCGCAGTCCTGCTGCCGGGGGGCCGGACGCGGTCGGCGACGCCCGACCGGCCGGGCGCCGCCGCCCGGCTGGACCAGCAGGTCCTCCTCTCCGGCGAGGCGCTCGTCGTCGAGGACGTGCAGGCCGCTGGTGAGTCCGACGAGGGCTCCGAGGGCGGGCTCGGCGCGTACGTGGGGATCCCCGTGGCGTACGAGGACCACGTCGTCTCCGTGCTCAGCGTCGGCGACGGCCTCCCGCGGCGGGTCTCGCGGCGCGACCTCTCGGTGCTCATCGAGCTGGCCGAGCTGCTGTCGATCGAGCTGTGCCGCGCCATGGCCGACGAGCCCGACGTCGACCCGCTGGCGGTCGACCTGGCCCGCGGTCTCGAGCGGGGCGAGGTCACGCCCTGGTACCAGCCGATCGTCTCGCTGGTCACCGGCGACGTCGTGGGGCTCGAGGCCCTGGCCCGCTGGCGCCGCGCGCCCGGGGTGGTGGAGCTGCCCGGGGTCTTCGTGCCGGTGGCCGAGAAGACCGACCTGATCATCGACCTGGACCTGGCGATCATGCGGCGGGCGTTCGGCGACCTCGCCGAGTGGCACCGGAGCCGCCCCGACCTCTGGGTCAGCGTGAACCTCTCCGGTCGCCACCTCGACCGCGACGGCTGGCTCGGCCAGCTGCGCGACGCCGTCGCGACGGCCGGCATCGACCCGACGTCGGCGATCCTCGAGCTCACCGAGACGACGGCCCCGGTCGACGCCCGCGCCGGGCGGGCCGTGTTCGACGAGATGAAGGCCATGGGCTTCGACGTCTGGTTCGACGACTTCGGCTCGGGCTGGTCGGCGCTGTCCGACCTCGGCCGCTTCCCGGTGGACGGCATCAAGATCGACCGCTCGTACGCCGAGCAGCTCGGCACCAAGACCGGCGAGGTCGTCATCGCCGCGCTGGTCTCGGCGGCCAACGAGCTCGGGCTCAGCGTGACCATCGAGGGCATCGAGACCTCCGCCCAGCACGAACGGGCCCTGAACCTCGGCTGCCACTTCGGCCAGGGCTACCTGTGGTCGCGCCCGGTCCCGCCCGCCGCCGTGGCGCGCTGGCTCTGACCCGGCGCCGGGACCGGGCCCCGGGACGACGCCGGTCGGACGGTCAGGCCGCGCGGTCGAGGGCCAGGATGGTCCGGCGCGGGATCGGGCCCTGCGCGTACTCGCAGCCGATCTCGGCGAGGGCGAGGAGCTGGTCGTTCTCGCGGACCCCGCCCGCGACGACCTCCCAGCCGAAGGTGTGCGCGGTCTCGACCGTGAGGCGGAGCAGCATCGAGGTGCGCAGCGCTCCTCGGGCGAGGCCCACGGGGTCGATGCGGACCCGGTCCACGGGCAGCTGCGACCACCGGTCCGTCGGGCCCTCGCGGGTGCCGAAGCCGTCCACGCACACCCGGACGCCCAGGGCGCGCAGGCGGGAGAGGTTCGTGAGCAGCCGGGGGTCGTCCTCGTCGAGGTCGGCCTCGCTCACCACGACCATGAGCCGCTCGGGCGGGAGGCCCGCTTCCTCCAACGCGCCGGTCACGTCGTGCAGGACCCGGCCGCCCTGCAGGTGCCGGCGGGACAGGGGCACCGTCAGCAGGGTCGGCCGGGACGGCGGCGGGGTGCTCGCCACCTGCTGCACCGCCTCGCGCAGCGCCCAGGTGTCGAGGTCGCAGACCAGCTCGGAGCGTTCCGCGACCGGTACGAGCTGGTCGCGGACGAGCTCGTCGGCGCCCGGGCGCGGCCAGGTGACGAGGGCCTCGTAGCCGACGAGCCGGCGGGTGCGGAGGTCCACGAGCGGCTCGTGGCGCAGCAGCAGCGCGTCGTCCTCGATGGCCTTCCGCAGCCCGGTCTGGAGGCGGCTGCGGCGCTCGAGCTCCTCGCGCAACGAGCGGTCGAAGACCTCGCTCCGTCCGCGGCCGCCGGTCTTCGCGCGGTAGACCGCGACGTCCGCCTCGTGCAGGAGGCGCTCGGGGTCGACCCCGCCGTCCTGCGAGACCGCGACGCCGACGCTGGCCCCGATCCCGATCTCCCGGCCGTTCGGCAGCACGACCGGCTCGGACAGGGCCGCGACGACGCGCTCGGCGACGCCCACCGCGGAGTGCTCCTCGTCCAGCGGCTCGAGCAGCACCACGAACTCGTCGCCGCCCAGCCGCGCCACCACGTCGCCGTCGCGCACGCAGGCGCGCATCCGCTGCCCGGCGGTGCGCAGGACCTCGTCGCCCGCCGCGTGGCCGAGCGTGTCGTTCACCTGCTTGAAGCCGTCCAGGTCGATGAACAGCAGCCCGACGACGGCCCCGGTGCGCTGGGCCCGGCTGAGGGCGCCGGCGACGAGCGTCATCGCCTGGGCGCGGTTCGGGAGGCCGGTCAGGCTGTCGTGCGCGGCCTGGTGGGCGAGGGCGACGCGGGCGGCCTCGCGCTCGGTGTTCGCCTCCTGGATCTGGTCGATCGACAGCTTCATGCGGGCGAGCACGAGCCCGAACACGGCGACCGAGCCGACCACCACCGCCCAGACGTCGAGCCGGTGACCGAGGGCGGCCTCGACGGCCAGCACGCCCGGGGCGACGAGCACGGCGACGCCCAGGACGCCCAGCCGCGCCCGGGAGAAGCGGACGGGCTCGTCGCGGACCGGCTCGGTCAGCGACGCCATCGAGGGTTCGAGCGCGGCCGCGCCCCAGACGGCGTACGACGCGAGCCAGAGCAGGTCGAGGTGGCCGCTGGCGTCCCACGACCGCAGGTGCAGCGCGTTCTGGGCGACGTCGGCGCTGACGAGCAGGCCGACGGCGAGGACCAGGAGGCGGAAGGACCGGCTCCGCCCGCCCGGCGTCGTCACGAGGCGGACCAGCCCGCCGACGAGGAGCAGGTCGGCGAGGGGGTAGAGCAGCGCGACGACGGTCGCGAGCGGCGCGGTGCGGTAGCCGTCCGCGGTGGGGCGGGCGAGCAGCACCCAGGTCAGCAGGGCGAGGGAGACCGTGACGATCGTGCTGTCCAGCAGCCCGGGCCGGTCGCGACGCGGTCGACGACCGCGCACGAGCACGAGCAGGGCGGCCGCCATCACGACGTACCCGGCGAGGTAGAGGGCGTCCGGGGCGCCCGGGAAGGGGGACGTGCCGAGCACGTGCGCCGACCACGACCCGACGGCGTCGCCCGCGCTCCACAGCAGGGTGCCGGCGGCCATCAGGTGCCAGGCCCACGGCCGCGCGGGCCGGTTCGTCCTGACCCCCAGCTCGATCGCGACGACCGCGGCCACGCCGAAGGCGACGTAGATCCCGTCGCGGGGGAGACCGGGCTGGTTCACGGTGTACGCGACGAGGCCCACGCCGGCGGCGACGAGCAGCCACACCCAGGCGTCCCCGTGCCGGGTGGGGTAGCGCGCGACGGGGGTTCCGAGGTCGTGAGGGCGCACGGGATCTCCTGGCCTGCAGCAGCAGCGGGTCCCCGAGCGTCGCGATCCTAACGGTTCTCAGGTGCCGAGGGGGGCAGCGCGTAACTTCGTCGGCGACGGGCGGACGGTCGACCACGGGGTCGGGAGGCAGGAGAGGGAGGAAGGCCATGACGGTGCTGGCACTGACCGGGTCGACCGGCGCGCTGGGGGGCCTCGTGGCCGCCCGGCTCGGGCGCAGGACCGACCGGCTGGTCGTGCGGGACGCGGCGCGCGCCCCGCACGTCGACGGCGACCCCGAGGTGGTCGAGACCACGTACGGCGACCGGGCCGCGAGCGTGCGCGCGCTGACCGGCGTCGACGTCCTCCTCATGGTGTCTGCGGCGGAGTCCCCGGTCCGGCGCGACGAGCACCGGACGTTCATCGAGGCCGCGGCCGAGGCCGGCGTGGGCCACGTCGTCTACACCAGCTTCGCCGGGGCGGCGCCCGACGCGGTGTTCACGCTGGGGCGCGACCACTTCGCGGCGGAGGAGGCCATCAGGGCCACGCCGATGGCGTACACGTTCCTGCGCGACAGCTTCTACGCCGACTTCTTCCCGCTGTTCGCCGGCGAGGACGGCGTCGTGCGCGGACCGGCCGGGACGGGGCGCGTCTCCGCGGTCGCCCGGGCGGACGTGGCCGACGTCGCGGCGGCCGTGCTCCGTGAACCGGAGCGGCACGCCGGCACGACGCTGACCCTGACCGGGCCCGAGGCGTTCTCCGTCGACGAGGCGTGCGCGCGGATGACGGCGGCGCTCGGGCGGCCCTTCTCCTACGTGGAGGAGACGGTCGACGAGGCGTACGCGTCCCGGCGCCGCTGGACCGAGGAGGCGTGGCAGCTGGACGCCTGGGTGAGCACCTACCTCGCCATCGGCTCCGACGACCTGGCCGGCGTCAGCCCCGACGTCGAGCGCGTCACCGGGCGCCCACCGCGCACGCTGGAGCAGGCGCTGCTCGGCGGCTGACCCCGACTGTTCACGGAACCGTCGGCGACGCGTGCCGGGAGCGCCACCCGCCCGTCGCGCACGGGTCGTGCCATGGACGCATGCTCTTCGAAGCACCCGCGGCGCCCACGAGCCCGCGCGAACGTCTGGTCGTCGCCCACCGTGGCGCCAGCGGCTACCTGCCCGAGCACACCCTCCCCGCGTACGAGCTCGCCGTCGCGCAGGGTGCGGACTACCTCGAGCCCGACCTCGTGAGCACGGCCGACGGCCACCTCGTCGTGCGACACGAGAACGAGATCGGCGGCACCACCGACGTGGCGCGGCACCCCGAGTTCGCCGGCCGCCGGACGCGGAAGGTCGTCGACGGCGAGCTCTGCACCGGGTGGTTCACCGAGGACTTCACCCTCGACGAGCTGCGCACCCTGAGCGCCGTGGAGCGGCTGCCGGGGCTGCGTCCGGGCAGCGCGACCTACGACGGGCTGTTCGGGGTGGTGACGTTCGAGGAGGTCCTCGAGCTCGCCCGCCGATCGCGCACGCCCGACGGCCGTCCGGTCGGCGTGCTCGCCGAGCTCAAGCACGCGACGTACTTCGCCCGGCTCGGGCTCGACATCGTGCCGGGCGTCCTCGCCACGCTCGAGGCGTTCGGCCACGTCGACGAGCACGACCCGGTCATGGTGCAGAGCTTCGAGACGACCTGCCTGCGCCGGTTCGCGGAACGGTCCGGCGTCCGCGTCGGCCAGCTGCTCGAGGTGGGCGGGGCGCCGTACGACCTCGTCGCCGCCGGCGACCCCCGCACCTGCGCCGACCTGGCGACCCCCGCCGGGCTCGCCGAGGTCAGCCGCTACGCCGACGTCGTCGGGCTGGACAAGCGGCTGGTGATCCCGTGCGACCTGGTCGGCCGGCTGCAGCGGCCGACCGGCGTGACCCACGCCGCGCACGACGTCGGGCTGGAGGTGTACGGCTGGACGTTCCGCCGCGAGAACCGCTTCCTGCCGCTGGAGTTCCGGCGCGGCAGCGACCCGGCGGGTCCCGGCGACCTGGCGGGCGAGATCGCCGTCCACCTCGCCGCGGGCATGGACTCGGTGATCACCGACCATCCCGACCTGGCCCACGTGGCGCGGTTCGTCGAGCCGGCCGAGGTCTTCTCGGCCGCCTGACTCCCGCGGGCTCAGTCGCGTGGGTCGACGGCGCAGTGGTGGCGCCCGATCGGGACGACCGTCGGCGTGCCCGACACCGGGTCGTCCACGACGACGGAGTCGATCCCGAACACGCGCGTGACCAGCTCGCGGGTCACCACCTCCGCCGGCGGGCCCTGGGCCGCGACCGCTCCGTCAGCCAGCGCGACCAGGTGGTCGGCGTAGCGGCAGGCGAGGTCCAGGTCGTGCATGACGACGACGATCGTCGTGCCGCGCTGTCGGTTGAGGTCGGTCAGCAGGTCGAGCACGTCGATCTGGTGGGCCACGTCGAGGTAGGTCGTCGGCTCGTCGAGCAGCAGCAGGTCGGTCTCCTGCGCCAGGGCCATGGCGATCCAGACCCGTTGGCGCTGCCCGCCGCTCATGTCCTCGATGCGCCGGTCGGCGAGCTCGGTCGTCCCGGTCGCGGCCAGGGCCCGGGCCACGGCCTCGTCGTCGGCGGGTCCCCAGTGCCGGAACCAGCCCTGGTGCGGGTAGCGGCCGCGGCCCACGAGGTCGGTCACGGTGATCCCCTCGGGGGCGACCGGCGCCTGGGGAAGCAGACCGAGGACGCGCGCCACCTCCTTGCTCGGGGTGTGGTGCACGCTCTTGCCGTCGAGCAGGACGGCGCCGCGCACCGGGCTCACCAGCCGGGCCATGCCGCGCAGCAGGGTGGACTTGCCGCAGCCGTTCGCACCCACGACGACGGTGATCCGGCCGTCGGGGACGGCCACGCTGAGGTCGTCGACGACCGTGCGGTCCCCGTACGCGAGCACGAGGCCCTGCGTCTCGAGCCGGTGCCCGGTCATCCGCCGACCCCCGCCCGGTTGGAGCGGACGAGCAGGAAGAGCAGGTAGGGCGCCCCGACCGCAGCCGTGACGACCCCGACGGGGAGCTCGACCGGGAGCAGGTGCTGACCGACGACGTCCGAGGCCACCACGACCAGCCCGCCGACGAGCGCCGCGGGCACCAGGGACGGTCCGCTGCCGCGGGTGAGCCGCTTGGCGACCGGCCCGGCGACGAACGCCACGAACCCCACCGGGCCGGCCGCGGCCGTGGCCACGGCGGCCAGCACCACCGCGAGCACGATGGCGGCGAGGCGGGCGGGTTCGACGTGCAGGCCGACCGAGGTGGCGACGTCGTCGCCGAGCTGGAGCACGAGCAGCACCCGACCGACCAGCAGCGTCAGGGGCACCAGGACCAGGCAGGCCAGGGCGAGCGGGTGCAGCTGGGCGGCCGAGGCGCCGTTCAGGCTGCCGGTCAGCCAGACCAGCGCCGTCTGCGCCTCGAACACGCTCGCCCGGGTCATGAGGAAGTCGACGACGGCCAGCATCAGGGCCGCGACCCCGACGCCGACGAGCACGAAGCGGTAGCCGGACAGCCCGCCGCGCCAGGCGACGAGGTAGATGACGACGGCGGCCAGCAGCGCCCCGCCGAGGGCGGCACCCGAGACGGCCATGCCGCTCCAGCCGAGCAGCAGGATCGCGAGCACGCCGCCGGCGCTCGCCCCGTAGCTGATCCCGATGATGTCCGGGCTGGCGAGCGGGTTGCGCAGCAGGTTCTGGAAGACCGTCCCCGACAGCCCGAAGCAGACCCCGACGAGCAGGCCCGTCAGGGCGCGGGGGAGGCGCAGGTCCAGGACGATGAAGCGCGAGGCCGTCGTCCCGTGGCCGGTCAGCGTCGCCACCAGCTGGTCGAACGGGAGCGGGTAGTCGCCGAGGGACAGCGCGGCCGTCATCGCCACCACGAGCGCGGCGCCGAGACCGAGGCAGACGGTCGGGCCGGGTCCGGGCGTGGCGACGCACCCCGCGTACGGAGCGGACACCCTGCCGGCGCAGGGCGGCGGGCCCGGTCGCCGCCCGGGCCGCGGGAGCGTACGCGGTCACAGGCCCGCCAGGCGGTGGCGACGGACGAGGGCGACGAACACGGGCGCTCCCAGGACGGCGGTGACGATGGCGACCTGGACCTCGCCCGGCCGGGCGAGGACGCGGCCGAGGACGTCGGCCGCCAGCAGGAGGACCGGGGCGAGCAGCGTGGAGACCGGTAGGACGCGGCGGTAGTCGGTGCCGACCAGCGCGCGAGCGACGTGCGGGATGGTGAGCCCGACGAAGCCGACCGGCCCCACCGCCGCGGTCGCGCCGCCGCAGAGCAGGACGACCGCGAGCGCGCTGACGAGCCGGACGAGACCGATCTGGGCGCCGAGGCCGCGGGCCACGTCGTCGCCCAGGGCGAGGGTGTTGAGGCTGCGGCCGAGGACCAGCGCGAGGACCGCCCCCACGGCCAGGAAGGGCAGGACCTGCGCGGCGACGTCGAGCCCGCGGCCGTTCAGGCTCCCGACCTGCCAGAAGCGGAACTGGTCGAAGGTCTGCTGGTCGCCGAGCAGCAGCGCGGTGGTGACCGCGCCGAAGAAGGCGGTGGCGGCTGCTCCGGACAGGGCGAGCTTGACCGGGGTCGCCCCCTCGCGGCCCAGCGCGGCGACCGAGTAGACGAGCACGCTGACCGCCGCGGTCCCGGCGAGGGCGAACCACACGTAGCCCGACGCGCTGCCGACGCCGAAGACGCTGATGCCGAGCACGATCGCCAGCGCGGCGCCGCCGTTGACGCCGAGGATGCCCGGGTCCGCGAGCGGGTTGCGCGTGACGCCCTGCATGACGCAGCCGGCGAGGCCGAGCGCCGCCCCGACGAGCAGGCCCAGGACGGTGCGCGGGAGCCGCGAGGTGACGACGACGAGCTGGTCGGTGCTCGTCGGGTCGTAGTGGGTGAGCGCCTGCAGGACCGTCGCCGTCGGGACGTTCCGGGCGCCGACCGCCAGGCTTGCGAAGCACAGCAGGACCACCGCGCCCGCGGCCAGGAGGAGCACCGGGACCGCCCGGCCGCGTCGGACGGCGGCAGGGTCGGGGGCGCGACGAGCCGCGGTGGGCGTCGTCGGGAGGACCATAAGGTAAGGCTAACCTAAGCAAACTCGACCGCAAGGAGACGTCCTGTGACCCACCTCAGCCGCCCCGGCCGACCGAGCCGCCGCACCCTGCTGGCCGGCCTGGCCGCCACCCCGTTCCTCGCCGCCTGCGGCGCCGGCTCCAGCGCCGCGCCCGGTGCGTCCGGCGCTTCGTCGGCGGGAGCCGCGCGGTTCACCTACACCGACGCTCGCGGCAAGGCGATCGACATCGCCCCCGTCCCGACGAACGTCGTCGCCCAGAGCTCGGCCGCCGCGGCGCTGTGGGACGCCGGGATCGAGGTCAAGGGCGCGTACGGCGAGCTCAAGACGACCGACGGAAAGCTGGACTACCAGGCCGGCCACCTGGACCTCGCGCAGCTGAGCGTGATCGGGTCGACGTACGGCGACTTCAGCGTGGAGAAGTTCGCAGCCGTCGCGCCGCAGCTGGTCGTCGACCTGTCGTTCGACGACAAGACGCTGTGGTACCTCGACGCCAAGGTCGAGACCCAGGCCGCCGCCCTCTGCCCGACCCTCGGTGTGCACATGCTGAACCTGAACCTCGTGCAGGTCATCGAGGAGTTCGCGGAGCTGGCGCAGAAGCTGGGTGCCGACCCGGCCGTGTCGGCGTCGGCCAAGACCGGCTTCGACGCGGCGTCGACGACGCTGAAGGACGCGATCACCCGCGCGGGGTCCGCGACGATCGCGCCGCTGAGCTTCGACCAGGACAACGTCTACGTCGGCAACCCGGACCAGGCGCCCGACCTCGCCTACGCCAAGACGCTCGGGGCGCGGTTCGTGGACGCGAAGACGTCGGACTACTTCGCCACGGTGAGCTACGAGAACCTGCCCGACTACTCCGGCGACATCGTGATCGTCGACGCCCGCAACACCTACACCGGCTACCGCGACTCCGCGGTGTGGAAGTCCCTGCCCGCCGTCCAGGCCGGCCGCGTCTTCGAGTGGAAGCCGGCGGCGCCCTACTCCTACGCCTCGAGCGTGGCAGTCCTGGACGGGTTCACCCAGGCCTACGCCTCGCTCGAGTCCTGACGGGGCATGTCTTGACGGTTTTCTGACACTCGCGGCCCGATCTGGGGTCATCCGGCCGCCTTTTCACCCGCGAGTGTCAGAAAACCGTCGTCGGCGGTCCGCAAGCGCCTTCCTGATGTCCCGCACCACATCGGCGGGGTGGTCCCGCAGCATCGCCCAGGTGAAGCGGAGCACCATCCACCCCTCCAGCACGAGCGCGTTCTGCCGCAGCCGGTCGTTCTCGAACACGTCGAGGTCGGTCTCGTGGAGCCGCCCGTCGATCTCGACGACGAGCCGCAGGCTCGCGAAGCAGACGTCGAGGTAGTACCGGAGACCATCCACCACAACCGGGCGATTGCCCTTCCAGCCGGTGATCCCAGCGTCTCGGAGCAAGCGGTGGGTCACGCGTTCCGCCGCCGACCAGGGCTCGTCCCTGGACTCGACGAGCAGGGTTCGCCGGTCGTTGTTCCCGCGTCGGTGGCCGGTGATCTCGAGCGCCCGGTGCAGCCCGGCCAGGGTCGCCGTGCGGGTGCGGAGCACCTGGTCGATCGCGTCGCCCCCGAGCTCGGTGCAGAGGTCGAGCGCCGTGAGTGCGGGCACCGACATCCGCAGACCGGAACGCTCCAGGACCAGCTCGGGTGGGACCCGGCGCCGTTCGTGGCAGAAGCCTCGCCGTCCGGGGCGCACGGAGGACAAGGCGTACGAGACCTCCTCACCGGAGAGCCCCGGCCAGAAGCTCAGCTGGGCCGCCGTCCGGCGCACGAGCACGGCATCGGGCTCCCGTCGCGCCAGCGCCAGCACGCGGGTCGGCCGCTGCTGGGTGCGGGACGCCGCCGCGTAGACGCCCGGCAGGACAGGGGCCAGCTCCCCCGTCCGGAGCAGACCCTCGATCCCGCCCCTCAGGGCCGGGTGGGCGGCCCGGACGACGACACCCTCCTGCTCGACGATCGCGCGCACCTCGTCCTGCAGCCGTGACATGCAGGCATCACGTCAGACGGGTGTTGTCCCAGGTGTTGTCCGGAGAGGTTGTCCACAGGACGATCGCGTCAGGCCGCGAAGAACGCCGCCCGCGCGAACCCGTCGACGTCACCGCGGAGGACCTCGCGCTCGAGCGCCGGACGGTCGAGCCGGGAGAACAGCGCCCGCCACAGCCCGTACGCGGTCGCGACGTGCCAGGTCGTGTCACCCGGGTCGGGCTCGCACTGCGCGATCGACACCGTCGGGCCGCGCTCACCGAGCAGACCGACGGCCGCGACCAGCACCGCACCCCAGCCCTCGTCCGGCGGGACCCGAGCCAGACCGACCGCCTCACGGAGGTCGTCGAGGTGGGCCGTGACGTCCCAGGCCGGGTTCGGTGCGGAGGAGTCGCACAGCGCCGCGACCGCGTCGACGTTCGCCGACCACTCGGCGACCAGCTCGGCCACGGCTCGGCCACGACGGTCCTCGACCTGGCGCGCCGTCCAGGCCGGGGTGGCGACGCCGGAGACGTTCCCCCGGCTCAGGTCCGTGCTCGACCCGGCCTGGTGGGCCAGCAGGTCGTGCACGTCCCAGGCCGGGCACGCGGGCACCGGGCGACTCAGCTGCGCCTCGTCGAGGGACCCGACGATCCCCTTGAAGATCGCGGCGTTACGTCGGTAGACCTCGGGCATGCCCACGGCACCAATCTGGCACGCGCTGCCTGCCCCGTGGCTACCGCGCCCCGTCCTCGTGGAGAGCGGCGACCTGGTCGGCCGACAGCGCCCGGTCGAAGACCTTCACGTCGTCCACCGAACCGTCGAGGAAGTCGAGCACCCTGGTCGTGCCCGCTGCCTCGCCGTCGACGTAGATCGTCGGCGTCGACGCCGTCGTGTCGCGCACGCCGACCAGGTGGTACCACTGCCCGACCGTGGGCTTGCCGAGGTCGGCGGCGAGCGCCCGCGCCCCCACGAAGCTGACGGCCCAGCGCTGGTCGGCGCCCGAGTGCTGCAGGAAGAAGGCGGTGTTGGTGTCGCCGTCCTCGCTCACGACGGTCTGGAACGCACCGTCCGCGCTGTCGAGCCTGGCCCACGCCGAGACCGAGAAGTTCGTGCCCCGGGTCGGGACCACGGTCTCCTCCGTGTCGGCGAACTGCCCTCCGGTCAGGTGGAGGGCCCGGCCCGTGTCCGCCGCGGTCGTGCCCTGGCCCTCGTCGAGCGTCCAGTGGCCGACGCCGTCGAGGCCGGGGGTGCCGGCCGGCGCGAGCGGGGCGGGTTCGCTGCCTGCGGCGATCACCGACAGGTTGCTCGCCCGGACGCGCGCCTCGTCGACCTTCTCGACCTGGCGGTCGTAGGTGAAGAAGCCGTTCTGCTCACCCTCGACGTCGGTGATCCCCGGGGGTGTCGAGCAGTTGGAGCCGCTGCGCGCGTCGACGAGCCGGGTCGGGTCCTGGCGCTTCACCTGGTCGGCCACGTCGGCCACGTCGGCCGCGGCCTGGACGCTCCACTGGCCCCAGCCCTCGTTGAACGGCACCCACCCGATGATCGAGGTGACGCCCTTCAGCTGGTCGACCATCCGCGAGGTCTCGCTGCGGACGTTGGCCTTGTCGCTGCTCATGAGCCGGTCGTTGCGACCGGTCGGCAGCGCCGGCTGGTCCTGCCCAGACCACCATCCCGAGCTTGTCGACCCAGTAGTACCAGCGGGCCGGCTCGACCGTGATGTGCTTGCGGATCGTGTTGAACCCGAGGTCCTCGGTCTCGGCGATGTCGAAGCGCAGCCCCTCGTCGGTCGGCGCGGTGTAGATGCCGGCGTCCACAGGCGCGGCCTGCTCACGGCCAGCTCGAGCCTGCTGCCCGCGGCGCCGCTGACGCTCGCGACCTTCTTCGAGCCGGCGTACGCCTTGACGGTGATCGTCGCGTTCTTCGCCGGGCCGTTGATCGTGCTCGAGACCGTGAACGACTTCCGGTCGCGGTTCGGGGTCGCGGTGAACGAGGCGAGGCTGGTCGGCGCGACCGGCTCGAGCCACACGGACTGCAGATGCCCGACGCCGCGGTGTAGAAGATGCCGCTCGGGTCCAGGCGCTGCTTGCCGACCGGGATGTCCTCGCTGTCGACCGGCGATGCGACGCCGACGACGATCTCCTGCTGGCCGGTCTTGCGCAGCGCGCTGGTGATGTCGACGCTGAACGCCTCGTAGCCGCCCGTGTGCGAGGTGACCCGGGTGCCGTTGACCCAGACCGTGGCGGCGTAGTTCACGGCTTCGAAGTTGAGCCGCAGGTGTGGCCCCGACGACGCCCGCGCTGAGCGCGACGTCCAACACCTGGAGCGACAAGTTCGCCCCGCTCGCCACCCCCTGGACGGGCGAGGTCTCCCCCACCAACGCGCTGCCCGACTACCCGCGCCCGCAGCTGGCCCGGCCGAGCGTGGCCAAGCCGACGTGGCAGAGCCTCAACGGTCTGTGGGAATACCAGACCATCGCGATGACCGTGCTCGCGGCCAGGAGGGCGCCGAGCGAGCGCCCCGTCTGGAGATGCTCATGCGGACCAGCTTGTCGGCGGCGCCTCGCGGACTCCCTCAGCGGGACCGTACGGCGCGTGGGGATGGTCGAATCGTTGCAAGACTCGTCGACCGGCTATGGACCGGGGAACCCCTCTTGGGAACTTTTTGGGACAGTTCCGGACGCCGGGTGGCGTATGTGAGGGAGCCCGTGCCAGACTAGGCGTGCTGTTGCAGTTCTTGAGCCGTGGTACGTGCTACGCCCAAAGGATCTCGCGTGGGCGTTGGCTGAGTCCGGCGCCCGACAGCATTCCGAGGCTGCGAGGTGCGGTCCGGAGAGCCTGAGGGAGAAGTTATGGCACAGGGAACCGTCAAGTGGTTCAACGCGGAGAAGGGCTTCGGCTTCATCGCCGTCGACGGCGGCGGGCCTGACGTGTTCGTGCACTACAGCGCGATCGAGTCGACCGGCTTCCGTTCGCTCGACGAGGGCCAGCGCGTCGAGTTCTCGACCGCTCAGGGCCCCAAGGGCCCGCAGGCCGAGAAGGTCCAGGCCATCTGAGGCTGCCCAGCCTCCGCTAGACCAACGAGAAGCGCCGACCCTCCGGGGTCGGCGCTTCTTGTCGTCTGTGCGGCCTTCGCCTCTGGCGCCGGGCGTCAGGCCCCGCGTCGTGGAGGTCCGAACTCCATGACCTCGATCGTCGACCGCGCCATCGGCGCGCTCAACGTGAGCCGCGGCAGCGCCCTCGGCGTCGGTGCGGCGACCACGACGGGCTGCTCGACCGGGCCGTAGGCCGCGGCGACGATCTCCGCAGCCCGTACGTCGTGGATCAGCCGCTCGTGCGCGAGCCGGTTCCCCGTCTGCCGCGTCGCCGTCATCCACTCGTCGTCGGCGACACGGAGCCGAACCCGTTCGAGATCGTTCCGCAACTGCTCGAGCCGGATGAAGGCCCACCGCCGCAGCACGCGCTCGTCCGGCTCCTCGCGCTCGACCAGCTGGTCCCAGAGCCGCAGCGCGTACGGATCGACCCGGGCCCGCAGCGGCGTCCAGACCGGCGGGCGGCTGATGACCCAGGCGAGCAGCGGCAGGCAGAGCACGACCGCGTACGCGATGACGTCGCTCGGCTGCTGCATGGTTCCGTCCTCGGCGATGAGTCCGTGTGGCTGGCGCTCGGCTCCAGCCCTCAGCAAGCGTCACCCCGCCAGGCTCGATACGCAAGCATCCCAACCGCCGGTCAGCTGACATCGGAGGGATATCAGCTCACGATCGGACGGTGCGCAGATTGGTGGGCGACGCCTCGACCGGGTACCGATCGACCGACCACTCCGGCGAGATCGCCTGGTTGCGGCTGAAAGCAGTGTCTGCGGGCGATCAGCAGCAGGAGCTCACCTTCCTCGTGGCGGCCGAACTTCTTCAGAGCCACGACGAGACGGGTTGCTCCTTGGACGACTGGACGCCCTGTCGCCAACTGGTCGAGCTGCTTCTGGGAGCGCGAGTCCTTGAAAACGACATCTGACTCGTGGTGGGCCCGAGCGTCAGCCAGCAGCCCGAAATGCGTTCCATCTGGTCGCCAGCCGGTCGGGGTCCGGCCGCTCGGTCCGAGTTCGGGGCACCGTGAGCGGGCGTCGGTGCATTTCTTGAAGCCCGTAACGCAGCATTGGCCCGTCAACGGTCTCGAGCAGTCTGTGGTTGATCTCGACGACGTACCCGGGGGTGATGCCGAGTAGCTCCGCGTCGTACGCCGCGTGATGGATCTTGCAAAGACTGAGACCGTTGGTCACCACAGGATCTCCGCGGGCCTCGCGATCAGCGACGATGTGTGCGGCCTCGAGCAGTCGGCCCAGCTTGAGATTGCAGACAGCGCACTGCACCTCGTACGCACGGAGCACACGCCCCCTGAACTCGGCCTGGTGAAGGCGCTGCTTCACGACCCGCTCCGCATAGGCGCGTTCGAGGAGGGAGTCAGATGAGCCGAGCACGCGCACCAGCTCGTCGAGAGCGAGGACGAACTGCCTGCGCGGTTGGTCATCCTCGATCACGTAGACCGGAAAGAGCGGGACGTACTCGTTGGCGCGCTGCTTGCGGAGAAGGATGATCGGCAGCTGCAGCTCCATCGCTCGCCTCAGTTTGGCGTTGTCGCCGTCTACAGATCCGGCCCGGTAGGCGTAGCGGAAAAGCGCACCATCGAGCTCGTGGTCGTCGTACGGACCGTCTGGCGACGAGACAACTGACAGGGTTGCCTGCAGGTCGCGAGGGTTCCAGATGCCCTTCGAGGTGTCGATCACTCGTCGCGTCTGAGCGCCTACCGGAATCGCTGAGAGTTGCTCTCGGGTGACGTAGCCCTGGTCGGCCGTCAGACGGGCCAACTCATGCATGACCTGCTCGCGAAGAACGAGCTCGGCGGCGCTGTCCATGCGGTCAGCTAAGCACCCGCGCCGGAGAATTTTACTTGCACGCCGGGTATCTGCCCGTCGGTCAGCGGTCGAGTCCCGGGATGACCGTGCCGACAAGGTAGGCGCGGAGCCCAGGAACGTCACGGCTGACGGTGCGCCAGACCCTCCGCGGGTCGAGGTCGTCGTACTGGTGAGCGGCGAAGTTGCGCATCGCGACGATCTGTCGCCAGGGCTGCTCAGCGAAGCGCGCCAGTACTTCTTCCGGGATCCGGCTGACGTCCTCGCCGATGCGGATGAGGCCCATCTCCACCGCCCACTGGGTGCGGACGTCGGCAGTGAAGGCGTCGACATCCGCTGGCAGCAGGCTGGCCAGCACGTCGCAGACGGCGACGACACGCTCAGCCGCATCGCGGGTCTTCTCGACCGACTCCGTCACACGGGCACTGCTTCTCGTAGCACTCGCTCACGAAGCTGCCCCTTCAGCGTGTCCGCAGCAACCACGTCGACGCTGACCTGGAGGAGATCAGTGAGCGCCAGTCGGAGACCGATCTCGTCGAGCAGCGAGGCTTCGTCGCTGAAGTCGACGAGAAGATCGACGTCGGACCCCGGCTCGTCGTCCCCCCGGGCGACGGACCCGAAGATCCGTGGTGCCGCGGCGTGGTGCTGCGACACCAGCGCCCGGATCGCCTCGCGCTGCTGCTCGACCCGGACGGACGGGCGGACGGCCAGCACGCGGTCGAGACGCTCGAGCACCTCGGGAGAAGGGAGTCGACGGCCGTTCTCGTACGCCGACAGGTTGGGCTGGGCGACTCCGGCCGCCCTGGCCAGCTGGGACTGGCTGAGGCCAGCCGCCCGCCGGCTCGCTCTGATGTCCACCGTCCCAGCGTAACCAAGGGTTATCGACGGCGATATGACGCCGCTGTGGACCAGGGGCCTGACGAGCGGACGGAGGTGGAGCCAAGGGGACTCGAACCCCTAACCCCCTGCTTGCAAAGCAGGTGCGCTACCAATTGCGCCATGGCCCCCGGCCGGACGGTCGATCGTACGTCGAGAGTCAGGCGTCATCGGAGCGGATCCGACCGCGAGTACCCGGTCAGAATCGCTCCGATGCTGGCGAGAGCCTTCGGCGACCGCTCGACACGGCCGGAACCCCGCACCTGAAGGTTCGAGCAAGGACCGGGCACAGAGCTCGCACAGAGTCGATTCGCCTACCACAACCACCTACGCTGGCTCCCATGTGGTCGCAGCGCGAGGTGATCGACTACGCCTTGCAGCGGCGTCGGACCCTGGAGGGTCTCAAGCGGGGCGGCAAGCGGCTGGCCAGGCTCGACGCGTGCGACGCGGACCCCATGCTCCTGCGGGCGGCGAAGTACCACGGGGAGCAGGCCAAGGTGCCGTGCCCGGTGTGCGAGTCCCCCGAGATGTACAACCTCAGCTACACGTTCGGCGACCAGCTCGGGCAGTTCTCGGGGCGGATCAAGCCGCCGGCGGAGCTCGAGGAGATGGCGCACTCCTACGGCGAGTTCAAGGTCGTCGTGGTCGAGGTGTGCCTGCGTTGCAGCTGGAACCACATGATCGTCTCCTACCTCCTCGGTGACGGGGTGGTGCGCAAGCCGCCGCGCCGTCAGCAGACCGTCGAGGACATCTATGGCTGACCCCTCCTGGGGCCCGGTCGCGAAGCACCCGGCGAACGCGCCGAGACGCGGGAGCGTGCACTGGTTCCGACGTCTGTTCGGCGCCTTCGCGATCCTCGTCGCGCTCTGCGTGGTCGCGGGGGCCGGCGCGGTGGCTTACGGCTACACGACGACCAGGCTGCCGAATCCCAACAAGGACTTCGAGACGGCGACGACGTTCGTCTACTGGGGCGACGGCAAGAGCGAGCTGGGCGACTTCGCCATCCAGAACCGGCAGCCGCTCGACCTCGACCAGATGCCCGACACCATCAAGCAGGCGGTCGTCGCGGCGGAGAACCGCACCTTCTGGACCGACCAGGGCGTGTCCCTGCGCGGCCTGGCGCGGTCGGCGTTCGTCATCGCCAAGGGCGGGAGCCTGCAGGGCGGCTCGACGATCACCCAGCAGTACATCAAGATCCTCTACCTCAACAGCGAGCAGACGGTCAGCCGCAAGTACCGCGAGCTGTTCCTCGCCTACAAGCTGAGCAAGACGAAGAGCAAGCAGGACATCCTCCAGGGCTACCTGAACACCATCTACTTCGGCCACGGCGCGTACGGCATCCAGGCCGCGAGCCAGGCGTACTTCAAGGTCGACGCGAAGAAGCTGACCGTTCCGCAGGCCGCCGTGCTGGCCAGCGTGATCAACAACCCGACGGCCTTCGACCCGGACGAGAAGCAGAACCGCGCCCGGCTGCTCGACCGCTACCGCTACGTGATCGGCGCCATGGCGGAGACGGGTGACATCACCTCGACGCAGGCGGCGAAGTACGCCAAGGCCCTCCCGAAGTTCCCGAAGGTGTCGGTCAACGAGCGCTACGGCGGTCCGGACGGCTTCCTGCTCAAGATGGTCGAGCAGGAGCTCACGACTGCCGGCTTCTCCTCCAGCGACATCCAGGGCGGTGGTCTCCGGGTCACGACGACCTTCCACGAGGACGACCAGAAGGCCGCGGTCAAGGCCGCCGAGGACACGACCGACCAGGCGGCGAAGGCCTCGGGGGAGAAGGCCTCCGGGCTGCACGCCGCGGTCGCGTCGGTCGACGTGAGCTCGGGCGAGGTCCTCGCCCTCTACGGCGGTCCCGACTACGTCGAGGACTCGCGGAACTGGGCCACCACGGCGCGGCCGACCGCGTCCACCTTCAAGGCCTACACCCTGGCGGCCGGCCTCGAGAACGGCTTCAGCCTGCGGTCCCGGTTCCACGGCAACACCTGGAAGTACCCGACCGACAACATCCCGGTGCGCAACGAGGACAACGAGCAGTACGGCTACTCGGTGGACCTGATCAAGGCGACCACCGACTCGATCAACACCGCCTTCGTCGACCTGATCACCCAGATCCCCGACGGCAAGGACAAGACGCTGGCGATCGCGGAGAAGGCCGGGGCGCCCGAGACCCGCGGCTGGGACACCGCCGAGCGGAACGTCCCCATCGGGACGCCGGAGGTCAGTCCCCTGGACCAGGCGAGCGCGTACGCGTCCTTCGCCAACGGCGGGACGCACGTCGCTCCGCACGTGGTGAAGGAGGTCACCGACGCCGACGGGACGGTGCTCTACAAGGCCGACCCGAAGAAGGACCGGGTGGTGAGCGGGGACGTGGCCGACGACGTCACGTACGCGTTGTCGAACGTCGTCGAGGAGGGCACCGGCCGAACGGTGGCGGCGCTCGGTCGTCCGGTGGCGGGCAAGACGGGCACCAACGGCGTCGACGTCGGCGAGGACGAGAACATCGTCAACTCGTCCTGGTTCGTCGGCTACACCCACCAGATCTCCACCGCCGTCATGTACGTGGCAGGCAAGACGGGCAGCGCGAGCCTCGACCCCTACCGGCGTCCGGGGGACAGCACGTTCTTCGGGGCGACGTACCCGGCCCAGACCTGGCTCGGCTACATGAAGACGGCGACCGACGGTCAGGACGTCGAGCGCTTCGACGACCCGGCCTACGTGAACTCCTACTCCCAGCCGACGTACACGCAGCCGGCGCAGCCGTCCCCGTCTTTCCAGCCGACGGCGCCGAGCGCTCCGGCGAACCCTTCGGAGCAGCCGAGCGCCACGGCCGAACCCTCCGTGACGCCTTCGCGCCGGCCGACCCCGGGTGCCACGGCCAGCCCCCGGCGCTGAGCGGGTGGAGGCCCAGCCTGCGCGGACCGACGGCTTCGTCGCGGTCATGGTCGAGCGCCTCGGCGGGCCGCTCGGGCGCTACGCCACCCTGGTGCGCGGGTGGTGGAACCCGGCCCGCGTCGTCCTCGTCGTCGCGACCCTGACCTACCTGGCGGGCATGGTCTTCCGGCTCCCGTGCCGGATCGCGGTGGCCGGGCAGTCGCCCGACACGTTCAAGCTGCTCTGCTACTCCGACATCGGCCTGCTCTACGCCGACCGCGGGCTGCTCCAGGGGAACACCCCCTACCTCGACGCGGGCGCCTACCCGGTCCTGGAGTACCCGGTGCTCACGGGCTGGTTCCTCGAGCTCGAGCGGCGCATCACCGGCTGGCTCGGCGCCCCGTCGGGGTCCGGCCTGACGGCGCAGCAGGCGGTCGACGCGACGCTCACCTTCGTCGACGTCAACCAGGTGCTGCTCGGGCTGCTCTTCCTCGTCGCCGTCTGGGCGCAGGTCAAGACCGTGGTCGGGCGGCCGTGGGACGCGATGATGCTGGCCGCGGCGCCCACCGTCGCGGCCGCGTCGCTCGTCAACTGGGACCTCCTGCCCGTCGCGCTCACCGCGAGCGCCGTGCTCGCCTGGAGCCGGCGCCGGCCGGGTCTCGCGGGCGTGCTGCTCGGGCTCGGGATGGCGGCCAAGCTCTACCCGGCGTTCCTGCTCGGGCCGCTGCTGCTGCTGTGCCTGCGCTCGGGTCGGATGCGGGCGTACGGGCGGCTGCTCGTCGGCTTCGTGGTGAGCTGGCTGGTCGTGAACCTGCCCGCCCTCGTCCTGGCCCCCGACGCCTGGCTCGACTTCTGGACGTTCAACGCCGACCGCAGCGGCGACTTCGGCTCGATCTGGTACGTCCTCTCGCTCGCGGGGCACCCCGTGCCGCAGCTCAACGCCGTGAGCGCCGGGCTGTTCGCCCTCGCCTGCCTGCTGATCGGTGCGCTGGTCCTGGCGGCACCCCGGCGACCGCGGTTCGGGGCGGTCGCGTTCCTGGTGGTTGCCGCGTTCCTGATGACGAACAAGGTCTACTCCCCGCAGTACGTGCTGTGGCTGCTGCCGTTCGTCGTGCTGGCCCGGCCGCGCTGGCGCGACTGGTGGGTCTTCACGGTCGGCGAGCTCGTCTACTTCGTCGCCATCTGGTGGCACCTCGGCGGCGAGCTGAGCCCCGGCGACGGCGCGGCCGACCGCGTCTACTGGGTGGCGGTGGTCCTGCGGCTGGCGACCCAGGCGTACGTCGTCGCGCTGGTGGTCCGCGACGTGCTGCGGCCGGCGCACGACCCGGTGCGCTCCGGAGGCCTCGACGACCCGACCGGCGGCGTGCTCGACGGCGCGCCGGACGCGTCGTGGCGGACCCGTTTCTTCACACCGAACGAGCTCCGCGCATGACGGCCACCGCGGCACCGCCCGAGGTGGGGGAGAAGAGCGCGGCGTCCGGCGGTCGGCTCGTCGTGCAGGCGTGGCTGGTGAGCCGCGGCCTCGTCGCCCTCGTGGCGCTCGTGCTCGCCGTGACGACCGGCCGGACGCTCACGGACATGGTGAGCAACTGGGACGTCCAGCACTTCGCGCGCCTGGCCGAGGGCGGCTACTGGGCCGACGCGGACGGGACGCTGATGGCGTTCTTCCCGGGGTTCCCCGGGCTGCTGGCCCTCGGGCTGGACGTCGGCCTGCCGGTCGCCGTGACCGGCGTCGTGGTCTCGCTGACCTGCTCGGCCGTCGCCGCGGGCGCCCTCAACCGGCTCGGCGGGCCGGCCGCGGCGGTGGCGTGGCTCTTCGCGCCGACCGCCGTCTTCACCGTCGTCCCCTACACCGAGTCGCTGTTCTGCGCCGCCGCGTTCTGGGCCTGGGAACGGGCGCGTTCCGACCGCTGGGTCGCCGCCGTCCTGCTCGCGGCGGTGGCCTGCGGCGTCCGCGTCTCCGGGCTCTTCCTCGTCGGGGCGCTGGCGGTCATGGTGCTCACCACCCCGCGCGTCGCTGCGGTCGACCGCCTCCGCCGCCTCGCGCTGCTGCTCGTCCCGTCCGCGGTGATCGTCGCCTTCGCGACCTACCTCCACGGCCTCAGCGGCAGCTGGACCGCCTGGTACCACGCGCAGTCGACGGGCTGGGTCCGCGAGCTGACCTGGCCGTGGCAGTCGTTCCTCAACACGGTCCCGGCCGTCGTGCCGGGCGCGTACGCCGACCACCCGTGGTGGGCCGCCGTGTTCCGCGGCGAGATGGTCTCGATGGCCGTCGGTCTGCTCGTCGTCGTCTGGGCGGTGGTGCGCAGCGTCCGTCTGCTCCGGGCGGGGGAGCGGCCGCTGTGGGGCGAGGCGGCGTGGGTCGGCGTGCAGGTGCTCGCCTTCTCGCTGTCGTACTGGTTCTTCTCGGTCAACCGCGCGACGCTGCTGTGGTTCCCGCTGTGGATCATGCTCGCCGAGTGGGCGCGGCGCCGCTCCCCTACGGGCGGGGGCCACGGCGCGCGCCGGAGCCTCGTCGGCGTCGCGTTCGCGCTCGAGGTCGTGCTGATGCTGTGGTGGTCCTGGCTCTTCTTCACCGGCCACTGGGCGAGCTGACGCGGGCGCCCGTCGACCGGCTCGGGGGACGGCGGAGAAGGAACGGGATCGGTACGATCCCGTCGTGTCCACCCGCGTCCTCGTCCTGAGCGCGAGCATCGGCGCCGGGCACACGATGGCGGCCGACGCCGTGGCGGCGGCGTTCCGGTCGCGGCACGACGTCGACGAGGTGGCGCAGCTCGACGTCATGCGGACGACGAACGAGCTCTACCGGCTGCTGTACGACGACGGCTACTTCGCACTGGTCAAGACGGTTCCGTGGCTCGTGGGCTGGGGCTACGACAAGAGCGACCAGCCCTTCACGCTGGCGCGTGGGCTCAAGGCCTGGGACCGGGTGAACAACCTCGACACCGTCCGGGCGATCAAGGACTTCTCGCCGACCCACGTCGTCTGCACGCACTTCCTGCCGCTGCGGATCGTGTCGCTGCTCGTGTCGCAGGGGACGCTGCGCTGCTCGATCAGCGCGGTCACGACCGACTTCGACTTCCAGGCGCTCTGGCTGACGGGAGCGTTCACGCGGATGTTCGTGGCCCGCGAGGAGACCCGGGACCACCTCGTCGCCATCGGCGTCCCGGAACGTCGCGTCACCGTCTCCGGCATCCCCGTCCGCGCCGGGCTCGACGCGCCGGTCGACCGTACGGAGGTGCTCCAGCGCCTCGGGCTGCGCCCCGACCTGCCCACGATCCTCGTCTCGGCCGGCGCGGCGGGCGGCGACTACGTCCGCGCGATCGTCGGGCAGGTCCAGCGGATCGCGACGCCGCACCAGACCGTCGTGGTCTGCGGGCGCAACGCCGGCCTCCAGGCCGCGATCGCCGCGCAGACCGCCGGCGACCCCTGCGTCCGGGTCCTCGGCTACACCACCGACATGGCGGACCTGCTGCGCGTCGCGGCCCTGTTCGTCGGCAAGCCCGGCGGGCTGTCGTCGTCGGAGTGCATGGCCGTCGGTCTGCCGATGGCCGTGATCAACCCGATCCCCGGCCAGGAGATCCGCAACAGCGACGTCCTGCTGGAGGCGGGCGCCGCCGTCCGCTGCAACTACGAGACGACGGTCGGGAGCAAGATCGAGCGGCTCCTCGCCGACCCGTCCCGGCTCCCGGCGATGGCCGCGGCGGCACGGACGATCGGCCACCCGCGGGCGGCGTCGTCGATCGCGTACGACGTCCTCCACGACGCCGACCAGTCCCTGTGGATCACCCGCTCCGCCCAGAAGGCGATGCTCCGGGTCGCCGAGGCCGGCCACCCGCTGGAGAACGCCAAGCCCAGACGGACGCTCGCGATCCTCGCCGACGCCCGGACCTCCATGCCGGTCGCGGTGGTCACCGACGACGAGGTGGCCCGCGTCGACGAGCTCTTCGACAGCCACCTGCGCGAGGGGGCCGAGGCGGTCGTCTCGCTCGACTCGCTGTCCCGGCCGGAGCGCATCAAGCTCCGGGTGCGCCCCAAGACGGACCCGCACCTGCTGCTGGTGCTGCGTCGGCTGATCGGCGACCGGGCGGGCGTCGGGCTCACCGTGGAACGGACGGCGGGCGTCTGAGCCGGCCCCGGACGTGTCGGTGCCGCCGTCTAGTTTGAGGGGATGGACTACCGCCAGCTGGGAGCCTCCGGGCTCCGCGTCTCGACCATCACCCTCGGCACCATGGGCTTCGCCGGCACCGGCTGGGCCGAGCCCGTCGGCAACCTCGACGTCGACGGGGCCCGCCGCCAGATCTCCCTCGCGCGCGACGCCGGGGTCAACCTCTTCGACACCGCGGACGTCTACTCCGCCGGGCAGTCCGAGGAGATCCTCGGGGCCGCGCTCGGGTCGGACCGCGACGACGTCCTGATCGCGACCAAGGTCCGCATGCAGATCGGGGACAAGGACGGCCCGAACGACCTCGGGCTGTCGCGCCACCACATCGTGCGGGCCGTCGAGGGCAGCCTCGAGCGCCTCGGCACGGACCACATCGACCTCTACCAGGTGCACGAGTGGGACGGCCAGACCCCGCTCGAGGAGACCATGGCGGCACTCGACACGCTCGTGAAGTCCGGCAAGGTGCGCTACATCGGCGCGTCCAACTACACCGGCTGGCAGCTGATGAAGGCGCTCTGGGTGGCCGACCGCTCGGCGACCGAGCGGTTCGTGAGCCAGCAGATCTACTACTCGCTGCAGGCGCGCGACGCCGAGTACGAGCTCGTGCCCGTCTCGCTCGACCAGGGCCTCGGCATCCTCGTCTGGAGCCCGCTCGCCGGTGGCCTGCTGTCCGGCAAGTACCGCCGCGGCCAGGACGCGCCGGAGGGCTCGCGCCGGTTCAAGGGCTGGACCGAGCCGCCTGTCGAGAACGAGGACCAGCTCTACGACACGATCGACCTCCTGGTCGAGATCGGCGAGGGCCACGGCGTCTCCGCCGCCCAGGTCGCGCTGGCCTGGACGCTGACCAAGCCGGCCGTCACCTCGCTCGTCATCGGCGCCCGTACGGAGGAGCAGCTGGCCGACAACCTCGCCGCCGCGACCCTCGAGCTCAGCGCCGAGGAGGTCGGCCGGCTCGACGCGGTCAGCCTGCAGCCGCTGCTCTACCCGCACTGGCACCAGGCCAACGCGGCGAGCGACCGGCTCGGGAAGAGCACGGAGGCGTTGCTGCGTCCGCACCTCGGGTGAGCGGGAGCGGGCGCCTCGGTCGCGACGTGATCCCGGCCCTCCGGCACCGACCGGAGGGTTCGGGCAGCCACCTACGATGACCGGGTGCCGCCCCGCTGGATCGATCTCGACGAGCTGGTGAACCTGCGTGACGTCGGGGGCATCCCGACGACCGACGGCGGTGAGATCGTCCCCGGCCGGCTGCTCCGCTCGGACAACCTGCAGGACCTGACCCCGGCCGACGTCGAGGCGCTGCTCGCCCTCGGCCTCACCGACGTGGTCGACCTGCGCAGCGACTACGAGCGGGAGATGGAGGGTCCGGGCCCGCTGAGGAAGACCGAGGTGGTCCACCACGACCACTCGTTCTTCCGGGAGTGGCGTGAGGGGGTCGGCGCCGACAAGGAAGAGGCCGCGCCGGAGGCCGTCGAGGCGCGGCCCGAGGCGGTCCCCGACGAGGCGCTGCCCTGGGTCGACCTCGAGCCGTCGGTCGCCGTCGACAACCGCGTCACCAGCGTCTACCTCTCCTACCTCGCCGACCGGCCGGACTCGGTGCTCGGCGGGCTGCGCGACATCGCCGCGGCCGAGGGGGCCACGCTGGTGCACTGCGCCGCGGGCAAGGACCGTACGGGCACGCTCGTCGCCCTCGCGCTGACCCTCGCCGGCGCCGAGCGCGAGGCCGTCGTCGCGGACTACGCGGCCAGCTCGGAGCGCGCCCAGCGCATCCTCGACCGGCTCCTCACCTCGAAGACCTACGCCGACAACCTCCGCGACCGGCCGCTGTCGTCCCACCTGAGCCACCCCGAGACGATGCGGGCGTTCCTCGAGCACGTCGACGCCGCGTACGGAGGGGTCGAGCCGATGCTCGCCCGCATCGGCTGGACGGCCGAGGACACCGCACGGCTGCGGGCCAGGCTGCGCGACTGATCAGCCGGTCGGGCGGCCCGACTCCAGCGCCGCCGCGGCCTCGCGGCACATCCGGGCCGTCTCGTGCAGCGTCGAGACGACGCCGGCGTCGCTGCCCGCGGCCCTCGCCAGCTCCAGCTGGCGGACGAGCTCGGGCCCGGCGCTGTGGCCGAGGTAGTCGAGGTAGGCCTCCAGGTCGATGTCGCGCCGCAGCCGTGCCACCGCCGTACCTCCTCGCCCACGCCCGGGTTGCTCCGCGGGCTCGCCCTAGGCTGATCGTCGCACCGGGCCCGGCTCGACGGGACCCCCTCTCCCAGGAGTGACATGGCTGACGACGCCCCCGACCTGACCGCCGGCGTGGCCCTTGCCGACCTCGGCGACGACGGCCTGCTCGCGGGCAAGGTCGGCGACGCCGACGTCATGCTGGCGCGCTGGACCGACGCGGACGGGCAGCCGCAGGTCAGCGCGCTCGACCTCGCCTGCACGCACCGGGGTGCCCCGCTGACGAACGGGCTGCGGGTCGGCGACTCGGTGGTCTGCCCCTTCCACCACGCCTGCTTCGACCTGCGGACCGGCGAGGCGCTGGCCGCCCCGGCGATCGAGCCGCTGAAGCGCTGGGACGTGGCGCTGGACGGCGACCGCGTGACGGTGACCGAACCCGCCGGCGGGGCTGCGCCGGCCACGCCCGAGCAGGTGCCCAACGACCGCGGCGTCGCCCGGGTCGTCGTGCTCGGCGGCGGGGGTGCGGGGTTCGCGACGGTGGAACGGCTCCGCCGCGTCGGCTACGACGGCACGCTCGCCCTGGTCTCGGCCGAGCCGGGCCTGCCGCTGGACCGCACCGAGCTGTCCAAGAACTACCTCTCGGGGGCCAAGGAGCTCGGCGACCTGCCCATGAAGCCCGAGGCCTGGTACGACGAGCACGACGTCGACGCCCACCTCGGCGTCATGGCCACCGCCCTCGACCTCGAGGGGCGGACGGTCACCCTCGACGACGGGACCGAGCTCGCGTACGACGCCCTCGTCCTGGCGACGGGCTCGGCGCCCGTCCGTCCGAACCTGCCCGGCTTCGACCGCGACGACGTGCTCGTGCTGCGGACCCTCGACGACTCCGACGCGATCATCGCCGCTGCGGGCGAGGGCCGGCGGGTCGCGGTCGTGGGGAACGGGTTCATCGGGCTGGAGACCGCGGCGGCGCTGCGCCAGCGGGAGCTGGACGTGACGGTCGTGGCCCCCGGCGAGGTTCCGATGCTCGGGCAGCTGGGGGAGGACCTCGGCCGGGTCGTGCGGGCGCTGCACGAGGAGAAGGGCGCGCGGTTCGTCGACGGGCGCGTCACCGGCTGGGACGGCCGCGAGCTCACGCTGGAGGAGGGCGACCCGGTGGCCGCCGACCTCGTCGTGGTCGGCGTGGGCGTCGAGCCGCGGACGGGCCTGGCCGAGGCGGCGGGGCTCGAGGTCGAGGACGGTGTCGTCGTGGACGCGACGTTCGAGACGGGCGTGCCCGGGGTCTTCGCGGTCGGTGACATCGCCCGCTTCCCCGACCCGGTCACCGGTCAGGCGATCCGCGTCGAGCACTGGGCCCAGGCACAGCGTTCCGGGGCGCTGGCCGCGGTCAACCTCCTCGGTGCCGGCCGGTCGCTCACCGAACCGCCCTTCTACTGGACCCAGCAGCACGGCAAGAGCTTCCGGCTCAGCGGTCACGCCGAGTCGCTCGCCGACGCCACGCCCGACGGCTCGGCGGCAGAGCAGAAGCTGCTCGTGACGTTCCGCGAGGAGGGCCGGGTCGTCGCGGCCGCCGGCATCGGACGCGACCAGGACCTGCTGCGCGTCGAGGACGCGGAGCTCCGGCGGCACTGACCCCGCCGCAGGAGCCGGGCCGGCCGCTCGGTCGCCGCCACCCGATCGTCGGCAGGCTCCGAACGAGGGGTACGAGCGCAGCGGGCGCCTGCGCGCAGCTCCGGACGTCACCGTCCCGGGTACGTCGGGTCGGGGCCTCAGGAAGAGGGTCCGGCGCCTCAGGCGCGTCCAGGCATTCCTCAGGCATGCCTGGGTGACGCTCAGGAACAGCGCCAGGCTGGTCTCAGCCTCGCTCGGGGTGCGCTCGAGCGTCCACCGGTCCCTCAGGCGATCCTCAGGCCTTTCGGCCTGCTGTCCATGCGCGGCGGAGCAGGGCGTAGTCGGCCTCGGAGCCCCAGGTCCCCTTGAACCACTCGTTCTCGACGAGCTCGGCCTCCTGCCGGAACCCGAGCCGCAGCAGCAGCCGACGGGACGCGTCGTTGCGGGTGTCGACGCGCGCCGTGACGCGGCGGGCCTCGAAGGTGTCGAAGGCCAGCGCCAGCAGCGCGCCGACGGCCTCCGTCGCGTAGCCCTGCCCCTCGTACGCGCGGCCGAAGAGGTAGCCGACCTCGAGGTTCTCGTGCGTGAGCGAGGAGAGCGCCAGCAGGACGTCCCCGACGAGCGCGTCGTCGGCGGTGCGGACGACGGCCAGCTCGAGCAGGTCGCCGTCGGCGGCGAGGGTGCGGTTGGCGGTCTTGCGGGCCAGGACGTCGACGACGCCGGCGCGGTCGCGAGGCTCGAACGGGACGTAGCGGACCGCGACGGGGTCGGCGTGGAGCGGTAGCAGCGCGTCGACGTCGGTGGCTCCGAACGGACGCAGGTGCAGGCGGGCGGTGACGAGCGGCCAGCCCAGGTCAGGAGCGACGCGCACCCGACGATGGTGGCAGGTGCGTCAGGCGGCCTTCTCGACGACCTCGGTGGCCTGCTGCCGCGCGGCGGCCTCCTCGCGGGCCCAGCAGGGGCACCAGCCGTCCGAGGTGACGCTGTGGCGGCGGCCGTCCTCCGGCGGGATCAGGCAGCCGTGCAGCGACTCGTCCCTCGCCCAGTGCAGGAGCGCCTCCTCCTCGGGCCGGTCGAGCAGGTCGAGGCGCTCCTGGACCAGCGCCTCCATCGAGAAGAAGAAACGCACGCTGCGGAGCCACCTCGTCATGCTCCCTCCATCGCTGTGGGGGATCTCATGTTGCAACGAGCCGGGCACTATTAGGCAATCCTCAGGGTCCGGCCAGGAGCCGGTCGTCACGGGCTCAGGATCACCGCATCGGGGGTGGCGATGGTCAGGCGGAGCTCGAGCGGGACCTCGTCGCCCACGCGCGGTGGCGTGGCCGACGCGGGGAGGAAGACGAGGCTCGACTGCATGTGCGGCGGTTCGAGGAACCAGCGCTTGCGGCCGTCGATCGTGAACGGGCTGAGCGCCCGGCCCGCTGCCCCCAGCGAACCCTCGGCCAGGGCCGTCGCCCGCTGCCGCCAGGTCGTCGCGGAGGTGGGGGCCTCGAGCCCCACGCCGTGCGACGTGCCGCCGGCGAGCACGACCACCCAGCCCGCGCCGGGCACCGTACGGCCGTGGTAGCCGGCCCGTTCGCCGCGGCCGACGCGGTGCACGTCGAGAACGGAGGCGGTCGTGCGGCGACCGCCGGCGTCGCCCAGCCAGAGCCGCGTCCCGACCCGGGCGCGGACGGCTGCGGGGCCGTCGGGCGCGCCGACCTCGGCCGCCAGCGCGCGGACCTCGTCGGCCGGCAGGTGCGACAGCCAGAGGGTGCCCGGACGGGCGTCGAGCGCGGCCCGGGCGAGGGCGACGGCCTCGGCGTGCCGGCCGGCCTCGCGGAGCGGCAGGTGGATGGTCCAGCCCTCGAAGCCGAACCCGTCGAGGAGCGGGGCCACGGCGGCGAGCTCGTCCGGGTCGAGGCCGTGGCGACGCATCGAGGTGAGGACCTCGACGAGCACGCGGGGTCGCCCGTCCTCCGTCGCGAGCGCGCGCAGGTCCTCGAGCCGGGAGACCGTGGTGATCACCCGCGGGTCGGACAGCAGGGTGTGCGCCAGGCCGTCGCGGGGGTCGTACGGCTGCAGGACCACGACGTCGCCCTCGAACACGTCGCGGACGACGGCGACCTCCGAGGGCATGCCGACCGCGAGGGTGTCGACGCCGAGCCGACGGCACTCGGCCGCGAGCCGGACCAGCCCGAAGCCGTAGCCGTGGCCCTTGACGACCGGCACGGCCGCCGGGGTCTCGCCGACCACCGTGTCGAGGTGCTGCTGCCAGCGCCGCTCCGCCAGCCGCACGGTGACGCCCATCAGCGCCGCTTCATGTAGACGTCGAACGCCTTGTAGAGCAGCGGGTTGAGCGGCAGGTCCCACTCGCCGAGCAGCTCGACGGCCTGGCCGCCGGTCCCGACCTTGAACTGGATCAGTCCGAGGTGCGGGTCGTCGGCCTCGAGGCCCTCGGTGATGCCGCGCAGGTCGTAGACGCTGGCGCCGGCGGCGAGCGCGTCGCGGACCATCCGCCACTGCACGGCGTTGCTGCCGCGCACCTCGCGCTTGGCGGTGCTGCTCGCGCCGTAGGAGTACCAGGCGTGCCGACCCACCCGGACCCACGTGGTGGCGGCGACCAGGTCGCCCTCGTGGTGGGCGAGGTAGAGGCGGATCCGGTCGGGGTCCTCGGCGCGCAGCGCGTCCCACATCGTCTCGAAGTAGGGCAGCGGGCGCGGCGTGAAGCCGTCGCGCTCGGCGGTCTCGACGTAGAGCGTGTGGAAGGCCGCGAGGTCGTCCCGGGTGCCCTGGGTGACGACGACCCCGACCTTCTCGGCCTTCTTGATGTTGCGGCGCCACAGCTGGTTCATGCCGGCGAGCAGCGACTCCGGCGTCTCGCCGTCGAGCGGCAGCTGGAACACGAAGCGGGGCTGACCGGCCGCGAAGCCCTCGTCCTCGGCCGGCGGGTGCCAGCCCAGGTCGCGGAGGTCCTGGCGCAGCGAGCTGGCGATGTGCTGGACCTCGTCGGGCACGGCCTCGCTCAGCCGGGAGATGCGCTCGTCGGCGATGGCCTGCTTGATCGTCTCCGCGCCCCAGCGGCGGGCCACGACCGGCGGACCGATCCGGACGCCGAACGCGCCGGCCTGCTTGAGGTGGGCGGCGAGCGGGAGGAGCCAGGCGTGGACGTTCCCGCCGGTCCAGTCGATGACCGGACCCTCGGGCAGGTAGGCGAGGAACCGCTTCAGCCGCGGCAGCTGGCGGTAGAGCACGAGCCCGGCACCGAGCGGCGGCCCGTCGGGGTCGTCGACGTCGAACCAGCCGAGCGACTCCGCCCGCCACTCGCGCTTGACCTCGCCCCAGGCCGGCGTCTGGAGGAAGGAGACGGAGGGCTGGGTCTCGATGAAGCGGCGGTGCTCCTCCGCCGAGATGGAGCGAACCGCGAGAGCCACCCTGCGAGGTTAGTGGGTGCCTCCGGCTCCACCGAGGACCGTACGGGTGCGGCGCGTGCGCCGGATCACCCTGGCGGCTGGCAGGATCACGGCCACGAACCCGCGAGGAGGTGCGCCCGTGAGCGCGAACGGCCCACACGACGAGACCGCTGACGAGACCGCTGAGGAGACCGAGCTGCGGCAGGGGCTGACCGCCTGCCTGAACGTGCCCCGCTGGGTGGACGACGTCCTGGCCCGCGCGCCGTACGCCTCGCTCGACGCGCTGCTCGCCGTCGCGGCGGAGGCGGCGACCCCGCTGAGCCCGGCCGAGGTCGACCAGGCCATGGCCGACCACCCGCGGATCGGCGAGCGCCCGAGCGGGGCCGGGACCTCGGCGTCCTTCTCCCGGGCCGAGCAGGCGTCGAGCGACGCCGGCGACGAGGAGCTGGCCGCCCGGCTGGCGGCGGGCAACGCGGCCTACGAGGCGAAGTTCGGGCGGGTGTTCCTGGTCCGGGCGGCCGGCCGGTCGCGCGCGGAGATCCTGTCCGAGCTCGAGCGTCGGATCCGGCTCGAACCGGCCGAGGAGGTGGGTGTCGTCGCCACGGAGCTGCGGGACATCGCGCTGCTGCGCCTGCCCCAGCTGTTCGGTCACCTCGACGCCGTGTCGCTCGGGCACCACGTCGCCTACGACGACCCGGAGGCCGCGCGCTAGGTGGTGTACGGGAGCCGGGTCGTCGATGTCCGGGACGGCGGTCCGGGGGAGCGTGACGCTCCCCCGGGAGATCGACCGCCGGGGCCCCCGAGGACACCCAGCGACGACCATCGGATAACCCGGGATAGGGGATGCGCAGGGGATGGGCCTACCCGCGCGGGGAACACGACGCAGGCCGGACGCATGCCAACCTATCCCGGGCGTCCGATGGAGTGAACTCCCGGAGCAAATCTAGCGGACTCGACAGGGTTTCGTGACCCATCGTCAGAACAGATCTGATGGAGATCCGCCCAGCCCGTCAGGACGGTGAGAGAAAGGTACGGATTCTCCGCGCGGAGGACCGCGCCGGGCTGTGCAGGACAGCCGCCGGCCCGGTCACGAGGCACCCGACGGACGTTCGGCTGCGGTCGGCGTCGACTCCAGCACCAGCTCGGGCGCCGCCAGCGTCGCGGCCGGCAGGGAGTTGGCTGCGGGACCGGAGGAGCGGCGGCGTCGCGAGCCGTAGAGCACGCCGCCGACGACGAGCACCCCGGCCACGAGCTCGACGAGGTCGGGCACCTCGTCGAAGAAGAGCCAGGCGCTCAGCACGCCCGCGACGGGGACGAGCATCGCGAAGGGCGCGACGACGCTGGACGCGTTCCGGCTGAGCAGCGTGTTCCAGAGCCCGTAGCCCAGGAGCGTCGCGACGACGACGACGTAGAGCAGGCCGAGGACCGACGGCAGGGCGTCGCGGGTGGCGACGGTGCGCAGGGACTCCCAGTCGCGGCGCGGACCCTCCACCAGCATCGACAGCGCCAGCAGCGGGACGGGCGGGACGACCGACATCCAGAGCGTGAGGTGCAGCGGCTTCGGCGCGCGCGCCTGACGGCTGCAGATGTTGCCGACCGCCCAGCCGAGACCGGCGGCCACGGTGAGCAGCACCGGGACCAGCGCCGCCGCCGACCCCTCCAGCGTCCGGTGCACGGCGATGACGGTGAGGCCGGCCACCGCGACGACGGCACCGACGACCTGCCGGGCGTTCAGCCGCTCGCGCAGCCACACCGCCCCGAGGAGCACGGTGAACGGCGCGGCGGCCTGGAGGACGAGCGAGGCCAGGCCGCTCGGCATGCCCACGGACATGGCGACGTAGAGCAGGCTGAACTGCACCGTCCCCATCCCGAGGCCCATGCCCAGGAACCAGCGCAGCGGCACCTGCGGACGCGGCACGAGCAGGATCGTCGGCACCGCGATCAGCGTGAACCGCAGCGCCACCATGAACAGCGGCGGGAAGTGCTGCAGCCCGAAGGTCGTCGCCGGGAAGTTCACGCCCCAGCAGACGGCCACGAGGAGGGCGAGCAGACGGTCCCGGAGCGGCACCCGACCATCGTCCGCGCCGGCCCGGCGGACCGGGGCGGTTTCTCGCCCGGCGGACCGGGCCGCGGTCCTCGTCGGGCCGGATGATGGGCGCGTGCTGCTCAACCTGCGGATCGTCGTGCCGGGTCCTCGCGCGGACGCGGTCGTCGCGACCCTGCTCGCCGACCCTCGCGTGACCGACGTCGTCCGCCTGCCCGGAGCGGGGCTGCGCCCCGCGGGCGACGTGGTGCTGTGCGACGTGACGCGGGAGGCGGCGTCCGACGTGCTGGGGTGGCTGCGTAGCGAAGGGCTGTTCGACGACGGTTCGGTGGTGCTGAGCGAGCTGTCCTCGGCGCCCTCGGCCAACGCGCGCGAGGTCGAGCGTGCGGCGCCGGGCGCGCCCGACGACGCGATCGTGTGGGACGTCGTCGTCGACGGCGCGTACGGCGAGGTCCGCGGCTCGTGGTCGTACTACGCCTTCCTGACCCTCGCCGTGACGATCGCCGCCGTGGCCGTGGTGACGGACTCCTCGATCCTGGTGGTCGGCGCGATGGTCGTCGGCCCCGAGTTCGCCGTGGTCGCCGCCCTGGCGGTCGGGCTGGCGGCCCGACGGGGGCGCCTCGTGCAGCGGTCGCTCCGGCTGCTGGTCCTGGGCTTCGTCGTGGCCATCGCCCTCACGTTCCTGCTGGCGCTCCTGGCCCGCGCGGCCGGCTGGGTCGAGGTCGCCGACGTGACCGGTCCGCGCCCGCTGACGGGCTTCGTCTGGCGCCCCGACCGCTGGTCGGGCGTCGTCGCCGTCCTCGCCGGGTGCGCCGGGGTGCTCTCCCAGACCGCCGGGCGGACGAACGCGCTGGTCGGCGTCTTCATCTCGGTCACCACCGTGCCCGCCGCGGGCGACTTCGCCCTGTCGCTGGCGCTGGGGGCGACCGACCAGCTGCCGGGCTCGGCCGCCCAGCTCGGCATCAACCTCGCCGGGATGGTGCTGGCCGGAGTGGTCACGCTGGTCGTCCAGCGCGCCCTCTGGCGGACCGTGATGGGCCACCGGCGGGCGCATCCGGGGACCGGTACCCGGCCCGGGCGTGACTGAGCCCGGTCGCGCGTACGGGCCCCGTCCTAGAGAGCGGTGATCTTGCCCGGGTTGAGCCGGTGGGACGGGTCGACGGTGTCGATGACGCCCTGCACCATCCGTACGCCCGCCTCCGAGATGTCGTCACCCAGCCAGCGGCTGTGCTCGGTCCCGACCGCGTGGTGGTGGGACAGGGTGCCGCCGGCCTCGATGAACGACCCCTGCAGCGCCTCCTTGACCCGGTCGTACTGCGCGATCGGGTCGACGCCGTCGTGCGCGAAGGCGAACGTGAAGTAGAGGCACGCGCCCGAGTGCTCGGAGTGCGACAGGTGGCACATGATCCAGCCCGTCACCCCGAGGTCGGCGTAGACCTTGCGGACGTTCTCGACCACCCCGTTGTAGAGCGGCAGCAGCTTCGACCAGGGCGCCGCGGTCTCGGACACGTCCGCCGCCCCGCCCCGGTCGAGCAGGAAGTCGCGGATGTACGGCGTGTCGAACTTCTTCTGGTCGTAGAGGACGGCCGGGCCCTTGCCGAGCCCGACGCCGCCGTGGGCCTTGACGATCGCCGAGACGATGCCCTTCTCGTGGGCGACGTGCGCGCGGCCGCCCTCGTAGCCGATGAAGCTGAGGCACGCCTGGTCGAGGTCCCAGCCGCGGCGCTCGAGGTGCTTGAACAGCTGGGCGCCGACCGTCGAGGAGACCGAGAAGCCCTTGGACTCCTTGCGCGTCGCCAACGACATCTGGGTCTCGAACTGGTCGCTCACCCGCGTCACCGAGGGGTGCGCGTCGCTCGTCGAGATCTCCTGCATGGCCGCGAGGCCCGCCTCGAAGCTCGGGAAGAGGTAGGCCAGCATCAGGCGGTTCTCGGGGAGCCGGTGCACCTGCACGGTCACCTCGGTGATGATGCCGAGCCGGCCCTCGGAGCCGAGGACCATCTCCCGCGTGCTCGGGCCGGTCGAGGTGCTGGGCACGGCGCGGACGACGAGCGTGCCTGCTCCCTCCGAGGGGGACGACCCCCCCGAGCCCCCCGGGACGGCCGTCCCGGGCTGGACCACGCGCAGGCCCTTGGCGATGTGGGCGATGTCGCCGTACTTGTCGGACTGCATGCCCGAGGACCGCGTCGCGACCCAGCCGCCGAGCGTGCTGTGGGTGAAGCTGTCGGGGAAGTGGCCCATGGTCCAGCCGCGTCGGCCCAGCTGCTCCTCGAGGTCGGGCCCGAGGACACCGGCCTGGACGCGGGCGAGGCCCGAGTCCTCGTCGAGGTCGAGCACCTGGTCCATGCGGCCGAGGTCGACGGAGACGACGGTGCGCTGCTCCTCGGCGAGCGGGTGCAGGCTGCCGGAGATGTTGCTGCCGCCCCCGAAGGGGATGAGCACCAGGTCGGCCTCGCCGGCCAGGTCGACGAGGGCGCGGACGTCGCTCTCGCTGCCGGGGTAGACCACGGCGTCGGGGACGCGCGGCAGGTCGGCGGCCCGCAGCCGGAGGAGGTCGCGCAGGCTCTTGCCGTAGGTGTGGACGACCCGGTCGAGGTCGTCGTAGGCGACGTTCGTCGCGCCGACGGCGTCGGTCAGGCGGCCGCGGACGTCGTCGCCGATCCGCGGGGCGGGCACGTGGAGCTGCTCGATCGACTTGGGCGGCTCGGGCGGCTGGGTGATGTCGATCCCGACGGCCCGGCTGACGAAGGCGGGGAAGGCGGGCTTGTCCTCCCAGTGGAAGGAGACGCCCTCGACGCCCCAGCCCCACCACTTCATGTGCTTGACCGCCGGCATGCCGCCCGCCTCCTCGTTCACCATCGGACCCCAGAAGGGCTCGAGCGAGCCTAACCGGTGCCACCGACGAGAAGCGCTGCATACGGCGCGGCCGCCGTCGGAGGTCGGGTGGTGGTGCGGGCGTCCAGGCTCAGGCGGGCGGGAGGGCGCGGGTGCTGCCGTGGCGCTCGCGGTAGTCCTGCGCCTCGTCGAAGAGGCCGCGGACCTCCTTGGCGATCCGCTCCGAGAAGCCGGCGACGGACTCGCCGTCGTCGGGCCGCATGGGCTCGCCGAAGTTCACGTAGACGGGGGGCTTGCCCTTGCCGGGCCAGTTCCGTCCGTGGGGCATCGCGTCCGAGGCGCCGAGCAGGGCGATCGGCAGGCAGGGGACGTCGCGGCTGATGCACAGGGCGGCGGCGCCGGGCTTGAAGTTGCCCATCTCGCCGCTGCGCGAGCGGGTGCCCTCGGGGAAGAGCAGCAGCGGCACGCCGTCGTCGAGCAGGCTGGTGGCGAGGCCGCGGCGACCCCGCAGACCGGACCGGTCGACCGGGAAGGCGTTGAAGAACAGCGCGGTCAGACCCTTGCGCCACCACACGTCGAAGAAGTAGTCGGCTGCGGCGCCGGCCGCGACGTAGCGGCTGAGCCGGCGCGGCAGGGCGCCGATCACCAGGGGGGCGTCGAGGTGGCTCGAGTGGTTGGACACCGCGACGTACGGGCCGCGGACGCTGTCGAGGCGCTCGATGTTGAGCACGGTGACGTCGGTCTTGTGCCAGATGAACGGGCGGAGCAGACCTCGCTGGGCCACGAACCGTGCACCGGCCATGACCGGAGAGGTGTAGCGGCTGCGGCTCGACACGTCGATCACCCTATCGGACTCGTCCGTTCACGCCCCGTTCACGAGGCGCGACACGGAGGGTTCGTCGCCCTGCCCGCTCTGGATGCCTCCCGCGTGGTCCTCCGTCCCACGTCGACGTGGGACGGAGGGGTCTGCACGGGTCGCGGTCGTGCAGAGCCGTACGAACCTGTGCGAGGTACGGCGGGTGCCGCCGCTCGTTGTCGCCGCTCGTTGCCGCCGCTCGTTGTCGCCGCTCGTTGTCGCCGCTCAGTGCCGGCTGGAGGAGAGCTTCCGGGAGGCGGCCCGGACGGCGGACCGCGGGGCGTGGCGGACCGCCCACATCAGCGCGCGGTAGCGCCGCGACGGGATCGAGACGACCTTGCCGCGGGACACGTCCTCGAGGCACTCGGCGACCAGGTCGTCGGCGTCGAGCCACAGGACCGAGGGGATCGAGGACGTCCGGATCGCCGCACGCTCGTGGAACTCCGTCCGGACCCACCCCGGTGCGAGCGCGGTGACGGTGACGCCGGTGCCCATGAGCTCGTTGGCCAGCGACTCGGAGTAGGTCAGCACCCAGGACTTGACGGCGGAGTAGCCGCCCATCGCCATGAACCCGGCCGTCGAGGCGACGTTCACGACCGCGCCGTGGCCGCGCTCGCGCATGGCCCGGCCGGCCGCGCCGCCGAGCACCAGGACGGCGGTCACCATCACGTCGATCGCGTGCTCGTGGGGTCCCGGGTCGGGGTCGGTGAGCCGGTGGTGCACGCCGAAGCCGGCGTTGTTCACGAGCAGGTCGACCGGTCGGGCGACGTCGGTGAGCCGCTCGGCGACCCGGAGCACCTGCTCGCGGTCGGCGAGGTCCGCGGGCAGCGTCTCGACCTGCACGCCGTACGTCTCGCGCAGCTCGGCGGCGGAGGTCTCGAGCCGGGCGGCGTCGCGCGCGACGAGGACGAGGTCGTCCCCGCGGGCGGCGAGCTGGCGGGCGAAGGCGGCGCCGATCCCGGACGTGCCCCCGGTGACGAGCGCGGTGACCATGGCCGTCACCCTACGGGCGCGCGGCGTGCCCCTCGGGCCCGTGACCGGCGTGGTCGCCGTGCTCGTGGCCCTCCTGCTCGCCGTGGTCGTGCCCGTCGGGGGAGCCGCCCATCATCGTGAGCATCGACGCGCCGCCGGTCGTGAGGAAGCGGACGAGGAGCACCGCCGCGAGGGCGAGGAAGACGATGTTCAGGACCGAGGTGTAGTTCCAGGTGATCGCCTCGTCGCCGGTGCTCGCGGAGCGCGGCCCGGTCGGCACGAGGCCCAGCGCACCGAAGAGCAGCTCGACGACGTAGCCGGCGACGACCGAGGCGAGGTAGAAGACCGCCACCAGGCGGACCGTCGTGCGCCAGCCGTAGTAGCGCCGGTAGATGAGCAGGATCGGGACGATCAGCAGGTCGGCGAAGAGGAACGACACGACCCCGCCGAAGCTGATGCCGCCGTTCCACAGGACCGCGGCGAGCGGGACGTTCCCGACCGAGCAGACGAACGTCGCGATGGCCACCAGCGGACCGACGAGCGGGCCGATGACCTGCGCGACCGCCGGGTCCTGGGCGGCGAAGAGGGTCTGCCAGAACGTGTCCGGGATCCAGGCCGCCGCCGCGCCCGCGATCAGCAGCCCGATGACGATGTCGCGCAGCACGGCGGCCCACTCCATGACGAAGATCTGGGCGACCGAGGTGAAACCGGCGCCCGAGATCAGCCGGCGGACGAGGCCGCCCTCGCCGCCGACGCTCATGTCCATCGCGGCGTGGCCCTCCATGGACCCCGCGAGCCCGCGGTCCGCCTGCGCGCGCGCCTCGTCGACCACGCCGGCCGAGAGGCGCGGCAGGACCAGCGCCACGACGACGATCATGACGACGCCGCCGACGAGCTCGGCCACGGTGAAGCGCCAGCCGATCAGCAGCCACAAGATGATGCCGAGCTCGACGACGAGGTTCGTCGAGGCGATCTGGAAGACCATCGCGGCGCTGAAGTTCGCGCCCTTGCGGACCAGCGTGCGGGCGAGCGCGGCGGCGGCGTACGAGCAGGAGGACGACGCCATCCCGAAGCCGGCGGCGCGGACCAGGCTCCGGGGCCGGGCGTCGGGCAGCGCCCGGCTGATCGTGTCCTTGTGGACCAGGGCCTGGACGACGGCGGCGAGGGCGAAACCCAGGACCAGCGACCAGCCGATCTGCCAGGCCATGTGGCCCGTCTCGGACAACGCGTCGAGGACGTGGTGCAGCAGGGACATGCTGCCGGTCTACCCGGCTCGGGGTGGTCCGACCAATTTCAGTCGACGTCGCCCGCGCGGGTGCCGTGCGCGAACACGATCACCAGCAGCAGGATCGTGCCCATCATCGCGACGCAGCCGTACGCCGTGATCGTGTTCGGCACCGGGACGACGTGCGGGTACGTGGTCGTGGCCAGGCCGAAGAGCCCGACGCCCCACGCGACGATGCCCAGAGCGAGGCCGAGGCCCATGATCACCTTGCGCACGTCGTGTCTCCTCGCTCCTGTGTTCTCTGGGCTCGCTCCGCTCGCCCGCGCATCGCGCTCGGACCCTCTGCCTTCCTCCTTCCGCGACGACGGAAGAGCATGTCGCCGTCGCTCGCTCGTCCAGGCAGAGGCGCGCGGTGCGGTCGTGCTCACGTTAGCGGACGGGTCCGCCGTCGCGGTGCTGGTCGGTCAGCGTCGGTCGTGCTCGGCGAGCAGGGCGGCGGTCTGGCGGGCGATCTCGAGCTCCTCGTTCGTGGGCACGACCGTGACCGTGACCGGGGAGCCGTCGGGCGAGATCACCCGGGCCTCCCGCGACGACGCCTCGTTGCGGGCCGGGTCCACGGCGATGCCGAGGCGTCCGAGGTTCGCGACCACGGCGGCGCGCAGGGCAGGAGCGTTCTCGCCGACCCCGGCCGTGAACGTCAGCACGTCGAACCCACCCAGCACCGCGGCGTACGCGCCCGACGTAGTGCCGCAGGCGGTGGACGTAGACGTCGATGGCGAGGACCGCGTCCGGTCGCCCGCGTCGGCGCGCGTCGAGCACCTCCCGGAAGTCGTTCGCGCCCGCCAGGCCTTTGAGGCCCGAGCGCTTGTTGAGCATCGTGTCGATGTCGGCGACGGCCATGCCGACCTGCGTGTGGAGGAACGTGAAGACGGCCGGGTCGATGTCGCCCGACCGGGTCCCCATCACCAGGCCCTCGAGCGGGGTGAGGCCCATCGAGGTGTCCACCGCCTCGCCGCCGGCGATCGCCGAGGCCGAGCAGCCGTTGCCGAGGTGCAGCACGACCTGGTCGAACGAGTCCAGCGGCCGGTCGAGGAGCCCGGCGACGGCGCGGGAGACGTAGCGGTGCGACGTCCCGTGGAAGCCGTAGCGGCGCACCCGGTGCTGCTCGCGGACCTCCTCGGGGATCGCGTACGTCGACGCCGCGGCCGGCAGGGTCGTGAAGAAGGCGGTGTCGAAGACCGCGACCTGGGGCACGTCGAAGGCGGCCCGGGCGGCCTCGATGCCGGCCAGCGCGCCCGGGTTATGGAGCGGTGCGAGGGGGACGAGGTCGCGGATCTCGTCGACCACGCCGTCGTCGACGAGTGCCGGGTCGGAGCGCGGGCCGCCGTGCACGACGCGGTGCCCGACCGCGCGCAGACCCGGTCCTACCGAGGTCGACGCCGGCGTCGCCCAGCTGGTCGGTGACCACGCGCATCGCCGCGGTGTGGTCGGCGACGCCGTTGCCCCCGGAGCCGTCCTCGCCGATCCGCTCGACCGACCCCTTGGCCAGCACCTCGGCGGTCTCGGGCACGACCACCTGGTACTTCAGCGACGACGACCCGGCGTTGAGGACGAGGATCGCCGCGTGGTCGGGGCGCCGGCGGGCATCAGGACTCCTGCGCCTGGACGGCGGTGATGGCGACGGTGTTCACGATGTCCTCCACGAGCGCTCCCCGGGACAGGTCGTTCACGGGCTTGTTCAGGCCCTGCAGCACGGGTCCGATGGCGACGGCGTGCGCGCTGCGCTGCACCGCCTTGTAGGTGTTGTTGCCCGTGTTGAGGTCGGGGAACACGAACACCGTCGCGTGCCCGGCGACCGCCGAGCCCGGCAGCTTGGTCCGGGCCACGTCGGGGTCGACGGCGGCGTCGTACTGGATCGGGTCCCTCGAGGGCGAGGCTCGGGCGCCCGCTCGGCGACCAGGGCGGTGGCGGCGCGCACCTAGCTCCACGTCGGCGCCGGAACCCGAGCTGCCCGTGGAGTAGGAGAGCATCGCCACCCGCGGGTCGATGCCGAACTGCCGCGCCGTGGCCGCCGACGAGATCGGCGATGTCGGCCAGCTGCTCGGTCGTCGGTTCGGGGATCACGGCGCAGTCGCCGTAGACGAGGACCCGGTCGGCCAGGCACATGAGGAAGACGCTGGAGACGGTGCTCACCCCCGGCCGGGTCTTGATCAGCTCCAGCGCCGGGCGGATGGTGTGCGCCGTGGTGTGCACCGCGCCGGACACCATCCCGTCGGCGAGCCCGAGGTGCACCATCAGCGTGCCGAAGTAGGAGACGTCGGTGACGACCTCGCGGGCCCGCTCGAGCGTCATGCCCTTGTGCGCGCGGGCCGCCGCGTACGTCTGCGCGAACCGCTCCACGAGCACCGGGTCGGTCGGCGACAGGACCGTGGCGGCGTCGAGGTCCAGCCCGAGCGCCGAGGCGCGGGCGCGCACGGCGTTCTCGTCGCCGAGCAGCGTCAGGTCCGCCACCCCGCGGCGCAGGAGGACGTCGGCCGCGGTGAGGACCCGGTCGTCGCCCGCCTCGGGCAGCACGACGTGCCGGCGGTCGGTCCGCGCGCGCTCCATCAGCTGGTACTCGAACATCAGCGGCGTCCGGACGTCCGAGGCCGGGAGGTCGATGGCGCGCAGCAGCGCCGCCTGGTCCACCTGCTCGGCGAAGATCCGTCGGGCCAGCTCGATCTTGTTCGTGGAGTCACGGCTCATCGGTCCGCGCACCCGCAGCAGCCGCTCCGCCGTCGTGAACGTCCCGAGGTCGGTGAGCGCGATCGGCAGGTCGGACTGCACGCCGTCGGCGAGCCGGCGGATGGTGTCGGGCAGCTCGTAGCCGCCGGTCAGCAGGATGCCGGCCAGCGTCGGGAACGTCCCCGACTGGTGGGCCAGCAGCAGGCCGGGGATGAGGTCCGTACGGTCGCTCGGCGCGATCACCGCGACGTCGGGACGCAGCCGGGCCAGCACGTTGGGCAGGCTCATCGCCGCGACGATGAGGCCGAGGGCCTCGCGCTCGGTCCAGGCCTCGCTGCCCAGCACCAGGTGGCCGTCGGCCGCCTGGACGAGCGAGCCGAAGGTGGGCGCGGACAGCAGCGCGCTCTCCGGGACCGCGGCCGTCAGCACCTCCGGGATCCTGGCCAGGGCCGTGCGCACGTCGTCGAGCGCGTCGGGCTCGACCCGGTTCGCGATCACGGCGACGGTCGACGCGTGGTTGGCGCGCAGCTCGGCGAGCGCACCCTCCGCCGCCGCCTCGATCTGGGCGGGCGTCCGCTCCCGGCCGTGGACGACGAGCACGACCGGCGAGCCGAGGTTGGCCGCGACCTTGGCGTTGAAGGACAGCTCGGTGCCGGTGGAGACGTCGGTGTAGTCCGAGCCGACCACGAGCACGACCTCGAACCGCTCGGCCAGGTGCCCGAAGCGCTCGACGATCACGTGCAGCGCCTCGTCCGGGTCCTCCCGCGCGAGGTCGTACGTCACCCCGATGGCGTCGTCGTAGTCCTGCTGCACCCCCGGCTGGGAGGTCAGCAGGTCGACGACGAGATCACGCTCGCCGGCCTCCGGGTGGGAGCCGACGGTGGTCAGCGGGCGGAACACGCCCACCGAGCCCACCTCGCGGACCAGGGCGTCGAGCAGGCCGAGGGCGACCGCCGACTTGCCGGTCAGACCCTCGGGCGACGCGACGTAGACGCTGCGGCTCACGTTTCGTCTGTCCTCGCTCCGCTCGGTCGCGCCGCGCGCTCGAGCCCGACGTCTCGTCGTCGTCGGTGACGACGGAAAGACGTGTCGTCACCGACTCCTCCTCAATGCACCGGCACGCGCGTCGGCGCTGGCTGGGGCCACCTCGGTGCACGATTCCACCACGCTCAGGTCCGACCGTGTTTCTGACCTGGTCGGAGGCGCATCCGTCCCGTGCCGCCCTATCGTGTCCAGGTGGCGAGGACCCCGCAGCTGGAAGGCCTCACGGACTGGCGCGCGCTGGCCCGCGGGGGCTTTGCCGTGGTCTGGGAGGCCCGCCAGGAGTCCCTCGACCGGCTCGTCGCCGTCAAGATCATCACGCGCCGCCTCGACAACGAGGAGGAGCGCGCCCGGTTCCTGCGCGAGTCCGGCGCGGCGGGGCGGATGTCGAACCACCCGGGCATCGTCACCGTGCACGACGCCGGGCTGCTCGACGACGACCGGCCCTACCTGGTCATGGAGCTGTGCACCGGCGGTTCGCTGACCCGGCGCCTCGACCCCGAGAACCGGCCCGACCCGGGGTGGGTGCGCGACGTCGGCGTACGGATCGCCGACGCCCTCGACGCCGCCCACGCCCAGGGCGTGCTGCACCGCGACGTGAAGCCGGCGAACGTGCTCATCGACGGCTACGGCCACGCCGGCCTGGCCGACTTCGGGCTCGCCGTCCTCACCGACCCCGGGATGGAGCTGGAGGAGACGCTCGAGGCGCTGACCCCGGCGTACGCGCCGCCGGAGGCCTTCGCGCCGCACTCGCCGACCAAGAGCGGCGACGTCTACTCCCTCGCGGCCACCCTGTACGCGCTGCTCTGCGGGCACGCGCCCCGCGCCGTCGACCCCGGGGACGCCGACCCGGACATGACGGCCGCGCAGGTGGTCATGGCGCACCTCGACGACCCGGTGGAACGGCTGCCCGACGTCGACCCGGGCTTCATGGACGTGCTCGTGCAGGCGCTGGACGACGACCCGACCGCGCGGCCGACGGCGGCCGGGCTCCGCGACGCGCTCGCGGCCCTCCCGCTCGGGGCGCCGGGCGTCGCGCTGCTGCCCGACCTGGACGAGCCGCTGGCCGCGGCCTCCCCGACGTCCGCGGCCGACGGGGCCGCCAGCGCGGCGACGGAGGTCACCGGTCGGCCCGGCGGTCGACGGCGCTGGCCGCTGCTGGCGGGTGCGGCCGTCCTGGTCGCGCTGCTCGTGCTCGGCGGCGTGCTGATCGGGCGGGACAGCCCCGTCGCGGCGCCCACGCCCGACCCGGGTACGGGCGCGACCGCAGCCACGTCGGCCACCCCGAGTCCCTCGGCCACGCTGCTGGCCGGGTTCACGGACTGCAGCGCAGCCGTCGGCCGGCCGGCCCAGTGCGGGCCGAGCACCCCGCAGTGCTGGGGCGGGGTGCCGTCGAACTTCGACTCGCTCATCGTCGCCACCCCCGCCCGGTGCGACGAGGTGCACGTCTACCAGACGTTCGCCGCCGGACCGCTGACCGCGCGGGTCATCCGGCAGTCCCAGCTCGACGCCGACCCGGCGGCCCGGGCGATCTGCAGGGCCTCGCTCGTGAACCGGATGCTGCCGGCCGACGAGCGCAGCGACAACTGGGAGATCTTCGTCATCCCGGCGCAGACGGAGGCCGACGACTACTTCCGCTGCGTCTTCGGACGAGGTGAGCGCAGCCGCGCGCTGGAGCTGACGCCCCCGTAGTCAGGCGCCCGGAGTAGAACTTCTGACGTCTGAGCCACACCACAGGTGGTCAGCGGCACAGAAGTTCGCGGACGCCTGAAGGGACCGCCTGTCTCAGGCGAGCCGCGCCCGCAGCCACGCGATGTCGGCCGCCTGGCCCTCCGGCCCGCCGGGCGTCTCGACGACGACCGGGGCTCCGGCCTCCCGCACCACGGCGACGAGCGCATCGGGGTCGATCTGGCCGTCGCCGAGGTTCGTGTGGCGGTCGGCGCCGGAGCCGGCCGCGTCGCGGGAGTCGTTCGCGTGCACGAGGTCGATGCGCCCGGTGATCGCCCGCACCCGGTCGACCAGGCCTTCCAGGTCCTCGCCGGAGGCGTGCGCGTGGCAGGTGTCGAGGCAGAAGCCGACGCCCGCCCCGCCCCCGTCGCCGACCGCGCCCCAGAGCTGGTCGAGGCGGTCGAGATGGCGGGCCATGGCGTTGTCGCCGCCCGCGGTGTTCTCCACGAGCAGCGGCACGGCGATGTCGAGGCGCTCGACGCACTTGCGCCAGTTGTCGATGCCCTGGGCCGGGTCGTCGGCCTTGAGCACGTGCCCGCCGTGCACGACCAGCCCGGCCGCGCCGACCTCGGCGGCCGCGTCGAGGTGCTGCTGCAGGAACTTGCGGCTGGGAATCCTGATGCGGTTGTTCGTCGTCGCGACGTTGAGCACGTACGGGGCGTGGACGTAGAGCCGGACGCCCGCGTCCTCGGCGGCCTGGCGCAGCGCCTGGGCCCCGCCCTCGTACGCGACCTGCGGGCCCTTCCAGGCCTGCGGGTCGCCGAGGAAGAGCTGCGCCAGTCCCGCGTCGCGGGCCCTGGCCTCCGCCACCGGGTCGACCTGGTCCCCGTGCCCTCCGGCCAGCAGCGCGCTCATGGCGCGAGGCTAACGCGGCGTCGCCGACCGAAGGTGTTGCTCATCGGTCGGCGACGCCGATCGATCACGCGGGCGGGTAAACCTGCCCGTACGGCCCGGGAGCGGCATAGCCCTGGGCCGGGTACTGCGAGCGCGGCGGTCCGTACTGCTCAGCCGTTGGTGTCGTCGCGCTCACGAGGAACACCAGCAGGATGATCCCGCCGACGAAGGGGATGAGGCCGAAGAGGATGTACCAGCCCGAACGTCCCGTGTCGTGCAGCCGGCGGACGGTGATCGACAGGTTGGGGACGATCGTGCCGAGGACGAACAGACTGAGCAACGACGAGGCCACGTACATGCCGGCCCCGAGCTGTGGGGTCGTCCCGGACTCCGAGTTCGCCCGTGCCGCAGCCACGATCCCCGCGCCCGCGATGGCGTAGAGGACGACGAACACGATCGCGTAGAAGAGATAGGCCCACCAGTACTCACCACGGCTCGCGCGGCCGTCGAACGTCGCGTACTTGGTGAAGAAGCGCTTGACGGCGGCGCCGAAGCCGATCCCGTACCACGGGTGGTCGATCGGAGGCTGGCCCGTGGTCGCGTCTTCAGTCATGGCCGCCTCAGCCCCCGTACTGCGTCATGTACTGCTGCGTGATCCCTGACGCGTACCCGATGATCCCCAAGATCAGGTAGACCACCCCGATGATGATCCCGGCGAGGGCGAGGTTGTTCCTGACCCCGGCGCCCCGCGACTGCACGAAGGCGATGATGGAGACGACGAGACCCGCGAACCACGTGCAGGGGATGATCGCCAGGATCAGGCCGACGATGCCGAGGGTCTTGCCCCGGTAGGACGACGACGCTGCGGGCGGCGGCGCTGCCTGGTACTGCGACATGGTGGTGCTCCTGGTCTCGTAGGACGACTGAGGGCAGCGAGCGTAGCGACTGCGGGGGTCGTCGGAGGCGTAATCCCCAGGGCTGCCGCGTCGTGATCCAATCTTGATCTCGGTCACCGAACCCGGCTGAGACCGTGGTCAGGAGACGGAGATGATCACCGCTCGACCCCTCGTCGACGCCGACCTCGAGGCGGTCGTCGGCCTGCTGCACGCCTACGACCGACGGTGGTTCGGCGAGCCGCTCCTGACGACCGGGGACGTGCTGGCCGAGTGGGACGCGCCGGCCTTCGACCTCGCCGTCGACAGCGAGGGCTGGGACGACGACGGCGAGCTGGTCGCCTTCGCCACGCTCGGCACCCGCGGCGGCGTCGAGCTCGCCGTGCGCGACGACTGGGCCGGGACGGGGCTCGAGGACGCGCTGCTGGGGCGCTGGGAGGCCGAGGCCCGGCGCCGCGGGTTCGCCGCGCTGCACCGGCACCTCCCGGAGGCCGACGAGGACGGTCGCACGCTGCTCGAGGGGCGCGGCTGGGTCCTCGAGCGCACGGGCTGGCTGCTCGCCCTCGACCCCGGCACGCCCGTCGAGGCGCGGCCGCTCGCCGACGGCTACGCGGTCCGGCCGATGGTCGAGGCCGACGTCCGCGCCGTGCACGCCGTCGTCTCCGACGCCTTCACGGTCCTCAGCCCGGTGCGCCGTTCGTACGAGGACTGGCGGGTGGGGACGGTGGACCGGCCCGACGTGACGCTCGACCACTGCCGGGTCGCGACCCGGGGCGACGAGGTGGTGGGGGCGTGCCTGGTGGTCGACCCGGCGCCCGGGTCCCTCCCTGGGGCGCCCGGTTCCGACGAGGTGTGGGTGCCGCAGGTCGCGGTCGCGCAGCCGCACCGCCGGCACGGGCTGGCGCGCGAGCTGCTCGCGCGGGCGACGCTGGCGGCCCGCGCCCGTGGCGTGCCGAGGCTCGGCCTCTACACCAACGCCGACACCGGGGCGCTCGGCCTCTACGAACGGTTCGGGATGGTCGTGCAGCACACGCTCGTCGAGTACGGCCTCGAGCCCTGAGCCGGGCCGCCAGCCCCCGTCCGCGCTGATTGGCCCGGGACCGCCGTGGCCGGGTATCTTGGTCGGCTGGTGCCACGCCCCTGGGGCGGGGCACCCGACCCGGCCCCTCGATGGGGCGCGGGTCAGCAATCGCCCTCCTGCCACGGGGACGTCCCGTGGCCGCAGAGACCAGAGGAGGTGGAGTTCGCGATGCGCCCTTACGAGGTCATGGTCATCTTCGACCCCGACACCGACGAGCGTCAGGTCCAGCCGACGCTCGAGCAGCACCTGACCGTCATCACGAAGGCCGGTGGCACGGTCAACAGCCTGGACGTCTGGGGTCGGCGCCGTCTGGCGTACGAGATCCGGAAGAAGTCCGAGGGCATCTACGTCGTCCTGACCGTCTCGGCCCAGCCCGACGACGTCAAGGAGCTCGACCGTCAGTTCACGCTGAACGAGTCGATCATGCGCACCAAGGTCCTGCGGACCGACGCGCACTGAGGCGTCGGTCCACAGGTCGTCCTCGCGTGACGGAGTTGTCCACAGCTTCGCCGCACGGGGTCGAACCTGTCGGTCCCGACTGGCACGCTGAGGCGAGCCGACCCGCAGACGACGGTCCACGACACACACGGAGCACCCCATGGCAGGCGAGACACCCATCACGCTCATCGGCAACCTGACGGCCGACCCCGAGCTGCGCTTCACCCCCTCGGGGGCGGCGGTCGCGAACTTCACGGTCGCGTCCACCCCGCGCACGTTCGACCGGCAGACCAACGAGTGGCGTGACGGCGACGCGATGTTCCTGAGCTGCGCCGTCTGGCGGCAGGCCGCGGAGAACGTGGCCGAGTCGCTGCAGAAGGGGATGCGTGTCATCGTCTCCGGTCGCCTGAAGTCCCGCAGCTACGAGACCCGCGAGGGCGAGAAGCGCACGGTCTTCGAGGTCGACGTCGACGAGATCGGCCCTGCGCTCCGCTACGCCACGGCCAAGGTCACCCGTACGTCGGGTGGCGGCGGCCAGGGCGGCGGCGGTGGCGGTGGTCGTCCCTCGGGCGGCGGCGGCCAGGGCGGCCAGGGCGGCGGTTCGTTCGGGGGCGACCCCTGGGCGACCGGCGGCGGCTCCGGAGGCGGCGGGGGCGGCGGCTCCCGCGGCGGCCAGTCCGGTGGGCAGGCCGGCGGGGACGACCCGTGGGCCACCCCGCAGAACGACGAGCCCCCGTTCTGACCCGTCCGTCCTGATCGACGGACGTCTGACGCACGAACGGTCCCGCGCCCGTCGCGGGACCTGCACCACCCAGCACACCCACGGCCCATTCCGGCTCGCGGCACGACCGCAGCCGGGCTCGGAAGGAGAGCACCACAATGGCCAACGACCGCGACCGCTCCAGCAAGCGCGAGAAGCCGATCAAGAAGAAGTCGAACCCGCTCCGCAAGGGACAGGTCATCGACTACAAGGACACCGCGACCCTGCGGAAGTTCATCTCCGAGCGCGGCAAGATCCGCGCCCGCCGCGTGACCGGGCTGTCCGTCCAGGACCAGCGCAAGGTCGCCATCGCCATCAAGAACGCCCGCGAGGTCGCGCTGCTGCCGTACGCCTCGACGGCTCGCTGAGAAGGGGGGCAACCAGAATGAAGCTCATCCTGACCGCCGCCGTGGACAACCTCGGCCTCGCCGGTGACGTCGTCGAGGTGAAGGACGGCTACGCCCGCAACTACCTCGTGCCGCGCGGCTTCGCCATCCGGTGGACCCGCGGTGGCGAGAAGCAGATCGACGGCATCAAGCGGAGCCGTGACGCCCGCGAGATCCGTGGTCTCGACCACGCCAACGAGGTCCGCGAGCAGATCGAGGGCCTCGACGTCGCGCTCGACGTGCGCGCCGGCGAGAACGGCACGCTCTTCGGCTCGGTGACCCCGGCCGCCGTGGCGGCCGCGATCAAGAAGGCCGGCGGCCCGTCCGTCGACCGTCGTTCGGTCCGCATCGACAAGCCGATCAAGTCGACCGGCACGCACACCGTCGGCGTGCACCTGCACGACGCGGTGACCGCGCACATCAAGCTGGCCGTCAACGCGGCCTGACCTGCACCACCCCGCGGTCATGAGGAGCGAGGAGGCGGCGGCGTGATCACGCCGACCGCCGAAGAGGTCGCCGCCCGGCGGCGCGGCATCGTCCGCCGTACGCCCTGGGTGGCGGTCCTCGTGCTCCTCATGGCCGCGAGCATCTTCGTCCCCACCATCGGGGTCCGGGCGGCCACGGAGTTCGGCCGCTCGATGTTCCCGGCGAGCGCCTTCTTCCTGCAGGCCCAGGCGGGCGGTCCGGCCTTCCGGCCCGTCACCGACGTCGACTCGCTCGCGGCCGGGCTGAACCTCGCCTACTACGGGCTGTCCTTCCAGCACCTCGGGCTGCTCCTCGGTGTCGCCTTCTGCTGGGTCCTCGCCGTGCCCGACGTGGGCCGCTGGGTCCGCCGCTTCGCCCTCGTGGGCGGGTGGTGCCTGGCGATCAGCGCCCCGGTCATGATCATCGCGTTCCAGCTGATCGAGGGCGGCGGCGTCCCCGCCTACCTCGGCGCCGCCTGGGCCCTCACCCTGCTGGCCGGCCTGGTGCTGATCGGCGGTGCACGCCTCGCCAAGCGCCGGCTCGACAGCACCTGGTACTGGAGCAAGCCCGACTGGAACGGCTGAGGTCCAACCCCTCCGGCAGCCGGCAGCACCGGTTGGCTGCACTCGCCCGACCACCCGGCCCCACCCACGTGGAGAGCCTCCCCGCAGGAGTTCGACTCCGCGTGAGAAAAATCTGAGACCCGGGGGTGCAGACCCTCAGGCCGTGCCCTAGGGTTCGACGCCTCAGGTCGTCGGTCGAGGGGGATCAGCGTGCGGGTACGGGTGTGGATGTGTGCAGCGGCCTCGACGGCGGTGCTGGTCTCGGCGGCGCCGGCACCCGCCACGGCGGCTCCCTCGGTACCGGTCGCGGCGCGGGTCGCCGCGGCCCGCGCGACGCACGACCCGTCCGTCGCCGCGGGGCACCAGGTCACCCTCGTGACGGGCGAGCGCGTGCACCTGAGCGGGCCCGTGGGCCACGAGCACGTCGAGGTCGCGCAGGCCACGGTCCACGGGGTGCTGGAGGTGCACCGCGTGCCCGGCCACCTCTACGTCTACCCGGCTGCGCTCGAGCCGTACGTCGGCCGCTCGCTCGACCTCTCCCTGTTCGACCTCGAGACCGCGGGCCGCGACGGCCGTACGGCGGTGCGCATCGCCTACACCGGGCAGCGACCGGCCGTCCCGGGCGTGCACGTCACGTCCGCGCGCGGCGGGGTCGCGCAGGGCTACGTCACCGACAGCTCGGCGGCCGCCTTCGGCCAGGCGGTCCGACGGGCCGCTGCCGGCGTGACCCCCGGCGGCGCTCTCTTCGCCGGCGTCCGCACCATCGCCGCGGCGCACGACACGCCGCCGCCGGTCCACCCGCACTACCCGATGAGCACGCTGCGGATCACCGTCACGACCGCGGCCGGGAAGCCGCAGGCCGAGGGCGAGCTCTTCCTCATGAACGTGGACGACGGCGAGCGCTACGTCTCCGACGCCTTCGTGGAGAACGGCGAGGCCCGCGTGAGCGTGCCGGCCGGGACGTACTCGCTGATCAGCGACGACTTCACCGAGGGCCCCACGGAGGACACCGGGACCTTCACGGTCGCCACCGTGAACGAGTACGTCGTGACCGGCGCCGGCCAGACCCTGGCCGTCGACCACCGGCAGGCCACCACCCGACCGTCGGTCACGACGCCGCGCCCGGCCGACGACGCCGGGCTCTTCCTGGAGTGGGACCGCACCGACGCCGCCGACTCCTTCGACTTCGGGTCCGGTTACTTCGTCGGTCCCGGCATCGACCTGCTCTTCGCCCCGTCGGCCCCGGCCAAGGTCGGCGACCTGACCGTCACCCAGTCGTGGGCGCTGCAGCAGCCGGGCGCCAGCCCGACGTACGCCTACTCGCTGGCGGTCCTCGACGACCACCTGCCCGCGGAGGGTCGGCGCGACTTCACCGCGTCCCAGCTGGCCACGGTCGAGTCCACCTACTACGGCGACGGGTCCGGCTCCCGGGCCGGCTGGGCCCGGGGGGCCGAGTTCGACGAGGCGGGCGGCGGCGGGGGCTTCATCCTCCCGGTGGCCCGCGGGACGCGTCAGACCGAGTACGCCGGCGCCACGGCGCCCGCGCAGTGGAGCGACTTCATCGTGGCGAACATCGACGCCATGGAGGACCCCGGCTTCTTCGACGGGGACCTGCGCCCCCTGCCCGCCGGGTCGACGACGAGCGAGACCTGGTTCCGTGGCGCGCTGGGCGCCGGGATCCCGGTCCAGACGGGCGGCGGCTTCTGCTACGCCTGCCGGTCCGGGAACGTCCTCGGCGTCGGGCTGGCCCCGGTCACCGACAGCGACCCCACCCACGCGGGCGAGCTCTTCGGCGCCGGTGACGAGCTGCCGGTCGCCCGGTTCCGTCTCTACCGGGGCTCGAAGCTGGTCGCCGACGAGGACGACTCGACGGGGACGAGCCTGCGGACGCGGGAGTCGAAGAAGACCTACCGCGCGGTGGTCGACGTCGACCGGCGCGGCGTCGAACCGCGGCTCTCCACGCGGAGCCGTACCGAGCTGACCTTCGTCTCCGCCCGGGGCAAGGGAGCCAGGCTCGACGAGGACGACTGGTACTGCGAGGGCGGTGACACCTGCCGGGCGCTGCCGTTGCTGCAGGCCAGGGCCGACCTGCCGACCGACCTGCAGGAGCAGCTGCCCCTCGGCCGGTCCACCGTGACGGTCCGGGCCGCCCAGGTGCAGGGGGCCGACGAGCTCACCCGTGGTCACCGCGACCTTCGAGTACCGCCCGGCCGGCTACGGCTGGCAGAGCGTCGAGCTGCACCCCACCGCAGAAGGAGCCTGGACCGGCGTGATCGACACCACCGAGGACCCGGGGTCGGTGGCCGACCTGCGGGTCGGTGCGACCGACGCCGCCGGGAGCAGCGTGCTGCAGACCGTCAGCCGCGCCTTCACCGTGGCGGCGAAGTGAGGCGCGCCGGTCTCGCGGCCCGCCGCTCGGCGCTGCTGCTCGTCCTCACCGCCCTGCTGGCCGCCTGGACCGTCGGCGCCCCGCCCGCGGACGCCGCCCCCGGCGCTCCTGCCGCCCGGGCCTACCGCTCGTGCGCCACCCCGGTCGAGGGGCAGGTGCGCTGCATGTCGACGTGGCGACCGACGGCGGCCACCACCGCGGCGGCCCGACGCACCGCGCAGCGCCAGGCGTCCGCGCCGGCCGCGCCGAAGCCGCCGTCGGGCCTGCACCCGCACGACGTCCGCTCGGCCTACCACCTGCCGGTGCGGGGGAGGACGAGTCCGGTCGTCGCCATCGTCGACGCGTACGACAGCCCCACGGTGGAGGCGGACCTCGCCGTCTACCGCAGCGCCTTCGGCCTCGGGTCGTGCACCACCGCGAACGGCTGCTTCCGCAAGGCCGACCAGCGCGGCGGGACGGCCTACCCCGAGGGCGACCCGGGCTGGGGCGTCGAGATCGCCCTGGACGTGCAGGCGGTCTCCGCGTCCTGCCGGAGCTGCCGGATCCTGCTCGTCGAGGCCGACGACCCGACCCCCGAGGCGATCGCCGCGGCGGTGGACACGGCCGTCCGGCTCGGCGCGAGCGTGGTGTCGAACAGCTACGGACTGACCGAGTTCGGGGGGATGGCGGCGTACGCGCCGAGCTACGTCCACCCGGGCGTCGCGATGGTCGCCTCCTCCGGGGACTACGGCTTCACCGCCGCCGAGTTCCCGGCGGTGCTGAGCACGACCTGGGCCGTCGGCGGCACGACGCTGAAGCGCTCGAGGAGCGGGTCGTGGAGCTCCGACGCCTGGGAGGGCGCGGGCAGCGGCTGCTCGGCGTACGTCGCCAAGCCGGCCGGGCAGAAGGACACGCACTGCGGGATGCGGACGGTCTCGGACGTCTCCGCGGTCGCCGACCCGGAGAACGAGTTCGTCATCTACGACACCTACGGGCTGGGCGAGGACGACGGCTGGTTGAGCGTCGGCGGCACGAGCCTGGCCGCCCCGCTGGTGGCGGGGATGATCGGCCTGGCCGGCCATCCCGCGGACGTCGCCACGCCGAGCCACCTCTACGCGAGCGGCAAGGGCCTGCGCGACGTCACCGGCGGCAGCAACGGCGAGTGCGGTCGGGACTACCTCTGCCGCGCGGTGAAGGGCTACGACGGCCCGACCGGTCTCGGCAGCCCGTGGGGGCTGGGCGCGTTCTGAACCCTGCCGGTGCCCGGCAGAGGCTCGGGCTCGGCTCGCTCAGTGCGCGAGCGCGCGGCGGCGGACGAGCTCGGCGCGGGCGTACGCGCCGATCTCCCGCGTGGCCAGACCGTCGACCACCGCGCCCACCCCGCCGCCCAGCAGCGGCACGCGTCGGGTGACGACGAGGGCGAGGTTCTTGCCGCCGATCCGGCCCATGAGGTCGGCCAGGACCGCCTCGGCGACCTGGCGGTCGAGCCCGGCGTCGAAGACGGGCGCCGTGGCCACCGCCATCGGGGAGGTCGGCAGCGTGCCGTCGGCGATCCGCCGGGCGACCTCGTCGGCGCCGAGCAGGCACATGACGAGGGCGGTGCGGACCCGCAGGTCGTTGACGTCGTAGCCGCGCAGGTGGGCGACGGCGGCGACCATGCGGACCTGGAGCACGGCGACGCCGGTGAGGTTCGCAGGGATGGCGACGGGCAGGGCGGCGACCCCGCCGAGGTTCGTGACGAACCCCTGCGCGGAGGCGAGCCGCACGTGCTGGTTGACGAGCGAGTCGATGGCCGCGTCGACCGAGCCCTCGTGCTTCTGCAGGTGGCGCGCGGCCACCGAGCGCGCTCCCGGGACCCGGCCGTAGCCGTCGATGGCGACCTCGAGGACGCGGCGCAGGGCCCCGCCGGCGGCGCCCGGGCCCACGTTGCGGGCGACCGGGGCGATCCCGCGGGCGATCGCGCGGCCGACCTGCGATGCAGTGGGCACCCCGCTCCTCTCGTCGGCGCCCAGCGTACGTGGCGCGGGTGCCTTACGAGGGGTGCTCGACCCGGGCCCGACCCTGAGCACCCGGCCGTCGGCGGGCGGCTCGGGGCCGGGGACACTGGGCGCGTGCAGCGACGAGCCGGGTGCCCGGGCGAGGTCCGGGCGTGACCGCGCGCTCGCGCCGCGCCGCCGCCGGACCGTTCGGGTCACCCGCGGCCTGGCCCGACGACGACCTCGTCGCCGTCTCGCACGACATCGACGTGGACCTGACCCTCGCGGCGTACGGCAGCGGCGTCTTCCCGATGCCGCTGCAGCCCGGGCTGATGGGGTGGTGGTCGCCCGTGCGCCGCGGCGTCCTGCCGCTGGGCGACCTGCGGGTCTCCCGCTCGCTGCGCAAGATGCTGCCCCGCTACGAGATCCGCGTCGACACGGAGTTCGCCGCGGTGCTGGCCGCGTGCGCGGACCCGGACCGGCCGCACGGCTGGATCGACGACGACGTCACCCGGGTCTACCTCGAGCTGCACGCCCGCGGGGTCGTCCACTCCGTGGAGGCCTGGGCGGACGACGCCCTGGTCGGCGGCCTGTACGGGGTGAGCCTCGGCGGGCTGTTCGCGGGGGAGTCGATGTTCCACGACCCGGTCCGCGGCCGCGACGCCTCCAAGGCGGCGCTCGTGGCGCTGGTCGACCTGCTGCGCGCCGACGGCGTCGAGGACCGCCTGCTCGACGTGCAGTGGCGCACCGACCACCTCGCCAGCCTCGGCGTCGGCGAGCTCGACCGCGACGACTACCTGGCGCGGCTGCGGCCGGCCCTCGCGCTGCCGGGGCCGCGCTGGGCCTCCGGTCCGGTGGGATGATGGCATCGTGCCGGAGATGCCCGAGGTCGAGTCGCTCGCGCGGTTCCTGCGCGAGCGGTGCGTCGGGCACACCATCGCCGACGTCGAGCTCGCCGCGTTCAGCGCGCTGAAGACGTACGACCCGCCGCTGTCGGCCCTGCGCGGGCTGGAGATCGACGACGTGACCCGGCACGGCAAGTTCATCGACGTCTCGGCCCAGGGTCTGCACCTGGTGTTCCACCTGGCCCGGGCCGGCTGGCTGCGCTGGAGCGACGAGCTGCCGACCGCGCCGGCCCGACCGGGGAAGGGCCCGTTGGCGCTCCGGTTCCGGCTCGACGACGGTTCCGGCTTCAACCTCACCGAGGCGGGGACCCAGCGCAAGCTCGCCGTCCACGTGGTCGCCGACCCGCAGAGCATCGCGATGGTCGCCACCCTCGGCCCCGAGCCGCTCGACCACGCCTTCGACCGGGCGGCCCTGGAGGCGCTGCTCGCGCACGCCGGCCGCGCGCAGCTCAAGGGCGTGCTCAAGGACCAGCGCGTGATCGCCGGCATCGGCAACGCCTACTCCGACGAGATCCTGCACGCCGCCCGGCTGAGCCCCTTCAAGCCGGCGAGCTCGCTGACCGACGAGGAGCGCGACACCTTGCTCGCAGCGATCAAGGGCGAGCTCACCGGCGCGGTGACCCGGGCCGAGGGACTCGCGGCCAAGGACCTCAAGGGCGAGAAGAAGTCCGGGATGCGGGTCCACGGCCGGGCCGGTCAGCCCTGCCCGGTCTGCGGCGACACCGTCGCCGAGGTGTCCTTCGCCGATTCCTCGCTGCAGTACTGCCCGACCTGCCAGACCGGCGGCAAGAAGCTTGCCGACCGCCGCCTCAGCCGCCTGCTGCGCTGACCCGGCCCCGCTGCCCCGACCTCTCCGGACCCGACCTGGGTGGGACGACTGTCGACAGCGGACACGCCCGTACGGCGTGTCGCGCGACGGGTGTCGACAACCGCCCGGAGGTGTGGGGGCAGTCCCCGGGAGAGCGCTGGGCGGCGTTACGCTGCGGAGATGGCGCACCAGGTGCGGGACGTCGATCCCGACGAGGCGAAGAAGCTGATCGAGGACGGGTGGCGCGTGCTCGACGTCCGCACCGACGTCGAGTGGGCCGACGGGCACATCACCGGCTCGCAGCACGTCCCGATGGACCAGGTCGTCGAGCAGATCGGCGAGCACCTCGACCACCCGGTGGTCGTCGTGTGCGCCTCCGGCGGCCGGTCGACCCGCGTGGCGCAGTACCTGACGCTCCAGGGCCTCGATGCCGTCAACCTCGACGGCGGCCTGCTCGCCTGGGAGGCCGCGGGCCTGCCCGTCGAGCGCTGAGGCACCGGCCCGGGTCGGACCCGTACGGCTCGGGCTCCGAGCTCAGACCGGGTCGCGGCTGATCGGGCAGGACATGCACCGGGGCCCGCCCCGGCCCGAGCCGAGCTCGGAGCCGGAGATCCGGACGACCTCGATGCCGGCGGCCTCGAGCCGTTCGTTGGTCTCGACGTTGCGCTCGTAGGCGACCGCCAGCTTGGGGCCGATGGCCAGCGTGTTGTTGCCGTCGTCCCACTGCTCGCGCTCGGCGGTGACGGGGTCGAGCCCGGTGTCGATCACCCGCAGCTCGTCGATGCCCATCGCCTCCGCGGCCGCCTCGACGAACGGCCGCATCGCCGCGATCTCGAGCCGGTCGCCGTCGCCGGGCCGGACGGCCACCGCGGACAGCCGGTGGGCGACGTTCGGGTACATGACGACCGCGTCGACGTCGACCATGGTGCAGATCGTGTCGAGGTGCATGGTGGCGCGGTCCTGGTCGATCGGCACCGCCAGGACGGTCCGGGCGAGGCCGCGCTCGAAGACCGTGCGGGCCAGGCGCTCGACCCCCGCAGGTCGGGTCCGCTCGCCGACCCCGACGGCCAGCACGCCGTCGGCCAGCGCCAGGACGTCGCCGCCCTCGAGGAACTCCCGGTCGGGCCCGTGCAGCCGCTCCACGCCGGCGAAGCGCGGGTGGAAGCCGTAGATGAGGCCCGTGAGCTGGGTCTCGCGCAGGCGCGCCGGCATCGCGAGCGACGTGACCGTCGCGCGGTCCTGGATCCACACGCTCGAGTCCCGGGTGAAGAGCAGGTTCGGCAGCGGGTCGATGACGAAGTCGTCCGGCCGGCTGAGGGCGGTCACGAGGCTGTTCGGCGAGCCGATCTCGGCGACGGCGAGGCCGGCGGTCAGGACCTCGGCGAGCCCGGCCGCGTCGAGGTCGGCGAAGCGGTCCTCGAGGTAGGTGCGCAGGCTGTCGCCGAGCCGGACGCCGGTGAGCGTGCTGTCCACCGCGACCGCGCGCGCCTCCGCGTCCTCCAGCGTCTGCGCCAGCAGCTCGCGGAGGTAGAGCACCTCGACGCCGTGCGTGCGCAGCGCGGCGGCGAAGGCGTCGTGCTCGTCCTGCGCGCGGTCGACCCAGGGCAGGCCGTCGAAGAGCAGGGCGTCGTTGTTCCGCGGGGTCAGCCGCCGCAGCTCGTTGCCGGGGCGGTGCAGCATGACCGTCCGCAGCCGCCCGACCTCCGTCGCGACTCCGGGGCGGGGGACGTCGGTCGTCTGGTCGGCGGGCACGACCGTGACCCTAGCGGGGCGCCTCGCGCTCAGCCTGCGACGAATGCCTCGTACGCCGTCGGGGCGTCACCGAGGTAGCGCTCGACGGCGTCGCCGCGCGACACCCGTGCAGGACTCCGGCCCTCGCGAGGAGGGGGCGCGAGAATGTCGTCATCATGACGAGCGCACCCGTGTCCCTGCGGACGGACGAGACCCCCTGCCTGCTGTTCCCCGAGCTGTTCGCGCGCGGGGGTGGCCTCCAGCGCTCGGTGCAGGAGCGGGCCAGCCTGTACGCGAAGGGCTGGCAGCGCGTGCTCGTCCTGATCACCGGCTTCTCGCCCGGCTGGCAGGGCGTCGTCGAGGAGCTCAAGGGGCGCGGCAGCCTGGACGAGCGTGTCGAGGTGCGCAACTTCTTCGCCCACAGCCGCTGGGCCGCGGCGCTGGGGACCCCGCCCCAGGACGCGTACGCCGTCGCGGGCGAGGAGGGCGTGACCACCAGGGCCCAGCGTCTGCGGGGCGGGCCGGTCCTGCGGCTCGCGGACTTCCACGAGGGCGAGCGGTTCCCCTTCCGGTACCGCTACTTCGACGGGGAGGGTCGGGTCACGCTCACCGCGTACACCGGCCCCCGTAGCAAGCACGAGGCGCGTGCGGTCGACGCGGCGGGACACCCCGTGGACTGGGCCGGGCTGGTGGCGGGGTGGGTCGACGAGGAGATCGGCGACCTGCCGACGCCGGTGCTGTTCTCCCTGCAGCGCGGGTTCAACGACCCGGTGCTGCTGGCCTCGCGCCGGGCGGCCCGTCGGATCGCCTCGCTGCACAACTGCCACTACAACGACCCCGACGACCGGAGCAGCGGCATCCGCCCGAGCTTTCGGACCCTGTTCTCGAACGCCACCAAGGTCGACCGCATCGTCTGCCAGACCGCGCAGCAGCACGCCGAGCTGAGCGAGGACGTCCCGTGGGCGCCGCTGCACAGCATCCGCTACCCGGGCCGCCGCACCGACCAGGCGCCCGTCGAGAAGGACACCGCCCTCGTCGTGCTCGTGGCCCAGCTGATCGAGCGCAAGCGGGTCGACCACGCGATCCGGGCCTTCCCGACCGTGCTGCGCAGCGTGCCGCACGCCCGGCTGGAGATCTACGGCGAGGGTCCGCTCGCGGAGAGGCTCCAGGCGCTGGTCGTCGAGCTCGGGCTGGAGGACTCCGTCCGGCTGATGGGCTACTCGATCACCGTCGGCGAGGCGCAGGCCCGGGCCGCCTGCACCCTGCTGACCTCGACCTTCGAGGGCTCCCCGCGGGTGGTCACCGAGAGCATGAGCCGCGGCACCCCGTCCGTGGCCTACACGATCCGCTACGGCCCGCGCGACCTGATCCGCGACGGGGTCGACGGCGTGCTCGTCGAGCGGCACGAGCCGGACGCGCTCGGCGCCGCGCTCGCGTCGCTGCTGTCCGACCCCGAGCGGGTGCTCGAGATGGGGCGTCACGCCGGCGAGGTCGTCGACCGCGCCCCGGTCGAGGCCTTCGAGAAGGCCTGGTTCGACGTGCTGACCGCCCCGGCCCGCCGGCGCACCGTCGGCACCCGCGCCCGCGACCTGCGCCTGCGGGTCCAAGGCTCGCGCACCGCGCACCGGCTCCGTCGGCTCGCCCGCCGGTTGCCCGGAGGGCGGACCCGGCGTCGGAGCTCGTCGGGCCGACCGGCCGTACGCGCCGGCTGAGCGGCCACCGCCGGCCGACGCGCCGCGCACCGGGGCCGGCGACGGCCCGGGCACTACCCTGGGCGCCGTGAGTCCAGGCCTGGGGCGCGTCGCGTGCATCATCCCGGCCAAGGACGAGCAGGACCGCGTCGCGGCCACCGTGACGGCCGCCCGCGCGCTGCCCGGGGTGCAGGTCGTCGTCGTGTGCGACGACGGCAGCTCGGACGCCACGGCCGAGCACGCGGCCGCCGCCGGCGCCCTCGTCGTCTCCCACGAGCGCAACCGGGGCAAGGCGGCCGCCGTCGAGTCGGCCGTGAACGGCCTCGGCGTCGTCGAGCAGCGCGACCGCGGCCCCGAGGTGGGCACGCTCCTCCTGCTGGACGCGGACCTGGGCGCCTCCGCCGCCCGCTGCGCACCCCTCGTCGAGGCCGTCGTCTCCGGCCGGGCCGCCCTGGCCATCGCCGTGCTCCCGCCGCAGCAGACGGCCGACGGTCAGCGGGCCGGCGGCATGGGTCTGGTGATGGGGACGGCCCGGCGTGGTATCGAGGAGCTGACCGGGTGGACGCCGCAGGCGCCGTTGTCGGGCCAGCGCTGCCTGACCCGCCGGGCGTTCGAGCTCGCCAGCCCCTTGGCCGCGGGGTGGGGCATGGAGGTGGGGATGACCGTCGACGTGCTGCGGGCCGGGCTGACCGTGGAGGAGATCGGCGTCGACCTCACCCACCGCGCCACCGGGACCGACCTGGCCGGCCAGCTGCACCGGGCCAGCCAGCTCAAGGACGTCGGTCGCGCGCTCGCCGCCCGCGGGCTCGTCCGCAACCAGCTCAAGGACCTCTCCGCCGACGGGCTGTCCGGGCTCCGCCGCCGCTTCGGCCGGGGGGCGCGATGACGACGACCCCCGCGGTGCGCAGCCGGACGACGCCCGTCCGCCCGCAGCACCGCGGCACGCGCCGCCACACCGGCAGCGCGGGCAACCCGGCCAAGCGCCAGCGCGTCTACGCCCCGACCGTCTGGCACCGCGACCACCGCTTCGGTCTGGCCGGCATCGTCGGGGCCACCGTCATCACGGTCGTCGTCGGCTTCCTCGGGCCCTCGGCCGTGGCCCTGACCCTCGGGCCGCGGCACAGCTACCTCCCGCCCTGGTACCTGCCGGCGGACACGATCCCGGTCCCGGGCGAGTGGCTGGTCTCGGCGCTCATCTGGTTCGCGATCCTCGTCGGCGCCGTCGGCCTCTTCGTCGCCCTCCGCGCGCTCAACGACGGCTGGCGACCGCGCCCCAAGCGGCTGTTCCTGCTCGGCACCGGCCTGAGCCTGGCCACCATCACCGTGCCGCCGCTGACGTCGGCGGACGTGCTGATGTACGCGGCGTACGGGCGCCTGCAGGCCATCGGGCGCGACCCGTACTCGATCACACCGGCAGAGGTGTTCCGCGGGCAGTTCGACCCGGTGCTGCGTTGGACCGAGCGGCCCTGGCAGGACACCCCGAGCGTCTACGGGCCGATCGCGTCGTGGCTGCAGCTGCTCGCCAACTCCCTCGGCGGCGAGAACATGCATGACATCGTCTTCTGGCTGCAGGTCTTCGCGGTGGTCCCGTTCGTCGTGGCCGGCGGGCTGATCATCCTCATGGCCCACGGCGACCGCCAGCGCCAGGCCCGGGCGGCCCTCATGGGGATCTGCAACCCGCTGCTCATCTGGGCCGTGGTCGCCGGCGCGCACAACGAGGCCGTCTCGGTGATGTTCGCGGTGGCGGGGCTGCTCTTCATGCGGCGGAACGCGTTCGTCGCCGGCCTCGGGATCGGGCTGGCCGGCTGCGGCAAGGTCAGCATCGGGATCTGGGGCATCGCCATGCTCTGGGCCTACCGGCGAGAGCCCAAGAAGGCGCTGCTGCTCCTGGTCGGCACCGCCATCCCGATGGGCTGGGCGTACGTGATCTGGCAGCCGACCGCCTTTTTCCAGGCGCTCCGGAACGGTGGCTACGTCTCGGTCGGCTCGTGGGCGGCGCCGTTCTACACCCTGTTCGCGCAGTTCATGACGAGCACGCACGCCAAGGTCGTCGTGGGGGTCGTGTCCTACCTCGGGCTGTTCGTCATCGGCTGGATGCTGTCGCGCGTCGTGCCGTGGATCGCCGCGCCGGGCCTGCCCAAGGGCGCCGACCCGCGCCGCGACCCGCTGACCATCGCGCTGCGCAGCTCGCTCGTCCTCTCGGTCGCCTGGCTGGTCACGTCGATGTACACGCTGTCCTGGTACGACCTCATCGCCTGGATGCCGCTCGCCGTGATCGGTCCGAGCAAGCTCGACACGCTGATGATCATCCGAGGCGCGCCGCTGTCGCTCGCCTACGTCCCCGGACGCGCGATCGACGTCGGGCCCGCGCTCGACGTCACCGCGCACCGGATCCGCGACACCCTCAGCCCGACGGTGCAGATCCTCGTGCTGATCGCGATCGTCCTGTGGTGGAAGAAGCCCGGACGCCACGAGCTCTTCCCGGTGCGGGCGTCGCCCTCGGCCCGGTCGTCGACCGGGAGCGGTCCCGCCGACCACGCCGAGGGTCCGGCGCCGCCCGGTAACGGCCGAGGCACGTCCGCCGCGCCGGCCTCCTAGCCGTCGCGGCGAGGCCGGAGGCGTTCGATCCCTACAGTGGCTCCCGTGCAGCCTCTCAGCCTCGGGATCGTGGCGACCTCGCGCAAGCCGGACGAACGCCGCCTCGCCGTCCACCCCGACCACCTCGGCCGGATCGACGAGGAGCTGCGTGGGCGGCTCTACCTCGAGCAGGGCTACGGCGAGCGGTTCGGGAACAGCGACGAGGAGCTGTCCGCGCTGGTGGCCGGCCTGCTCCCGCGCGAGGAGATCCTCCGGCGTTGCGACGTCGTGGTGCTGCCCAAGCCCGAGGTCGACGACCTGCGGGACCTGCGGCCCGGGCAGGTCGTCTGGGGCTGGCCGCACCTGGTGCAGGACGCCGGGATGACCCAGCTGGCGATCGACCGCGGGCTGACCCTGATCGCCTGGGAGGCGATGAACCACTGGACCCGCGAGGGTGCCTTCAGCGTCCACGTCTTCCACAAGAACAACGAGCTGGCCGGCTACAGCTCGGTCCTGCACGCGCTCTCCCTGCGCGGCAGCACCGGTGACTACGGCCGGCGGCTCCGCGCGGTGGTGATCAGCTTCGGGGCGACCGCCCGGGGCGCCGTCCGCGGTCTGGCCGCGCTGGGGATCAACGACGTGACCGTCCTGACGCAGCGCAGCTCGGCGGCGGTGGCCTCGCCGTTCGGGTTCGTCACGCTGCAGATGTTCCTGCCCGACCCCGACCGGCCCGGTCACCTGCTGGTCCAGGACCAGGACCAGTCGGGCACGCGGCCCCTGGTCGAGCTGCTCGCCGAGTTCGACGTCGTCGTGAACTGCATCCTCCAGGACACCGACGACCCGCTGGTGTTCGTCGACGCCGACGACCTCCCGGCCTTCCGTCGGGGCAGCCTCTTCGTCGACGTCTCCTGCGACGAGGGGATGGGCTTCTCGTGGGCGCGTCCGACCACGTTCGTCGACCCGGTCGTCGAGGTCGGCGACGGGCTGCACTACTACGCCGTGGACCACAGTCCCTCCTACCTGTGGAGCTCGGCGACCTGGGAGAACAGCGAGGCCCTGCTCGCCTACCTGCCGGTCGTCGCGGCCGGGCCCGAGGCGTGGGAGGCCGACGAGACGATCCGGCGGGCCGTCGAGATCCGGGACGGCGTGGTCGTCAACCCCCGGATCCTGTCCTTCCAGCACCGTTCGGCCGAGCCGCCGCACCGGGTCGTCGACGACGTCTGACCCCGGGCCTCACGGCCGGAGCGGAGCGTTCCACCCGGAGACGTACGCGTCGATCTCGGCGCGCAGCTCGGTCTTGAGGGTCTCGTCGACGAACGCGCCGTCGACCGCCGCCCGGGCCAGCCGCGCGACGCCCGCCTCGTCGAGGTCGAGGAGCCGGGCGGCGACCGCGTACTCGCGGTCGAGGTCGGTGCCGAACATCGGCGGGTCGTCGGTGTTGATGCTGACCGGCACGCCGGCCGCCACGAGCGCCGCCAGCGGGTGCGCGTCGAGGTCGGGCACGACCTTGAGCGCGACGTTCGAGGTGGGGCAGACGTCGAGGGTGATGTCGTTCTCCGCCAGGTACGCCATCAGGTCGGGGTCCTGGACGGCGGTGATGCCGTGCTCGATGCGCTCGGCCCCGAGGTTCGTGACGGCGTCCCAGATCGTCTCCGGGCCCGTGGTCTCGCCGGCGTGCGGGACGGAGTGCAGGCCGTACGCGCGGGCGCGGTCGAACTGGTCGCGGAACATCGAGCGCGGGAAGCCCGCCTCCGACCCGCCGATGCCGAGACCGACCAGGCCGGGGACGTCGTGGTCGAGGGCGACCGAGGCCGTCACCTCGGCGGCCGGGATGCCGAAGTCGGCCGGGATGTCGAAGATCCAGCGCAGCCGTACGCCGTGGTCGCGCTCCGCGGCCGTGCGGGCGTCCTCGATCGCCTCGAGGAAGGCTTCCGCCGGCAGGTCGGGCCCGACGCTCAGGTAGGGCGTGATGGTCAGCTCGGCGTAGCGGATCTGCTGCGCGGCCATCTCGCGACCGATCTCGTAGGTCAGCAGCCGGACGTCCTCGGCCGTCTCGACCAGCTTCACCACCGACAGGTAGATGGAGATGAAGTGCGCGAAGTCGTCGAAGCGGAAGTAGTCGGCCAGCGCGTCGGGATCGGTCGGGACGGTGCCCGGGTGCCGTTCGGCGAGCTGCGCCACGATCCGCGGCGACGCGGAACCGACCTGGTGCACGTGCAGCTCGGCCTTGGGCAGGCCGGCGACGAAGGACTCGAGGGAGCGGGCGGCAGGGGTGGCGGGCACGGGCTCAGTCTGCCGAGCCGGCCGTGACGGTCGCGGCGGCGGCCTGCTCGGCGAGGCGGCGCATGGCGAGCAGCACGGGTTCGTTGAGCACGACGCCGAGCACGACGTAGCGCAGGGCGGCCTCGAGCGAGTGCGTCGGGATGTGGGCGACCTCGGCCCGGGCCACGTCGTCCATGGCACCGGCGTAGGCGTCGAGCACCGCCGGGGGTGGCTCGAAGCCGGCGGCCGAGAGGGCGTCCAGCGCGTCGGCCAGGGCCTGGTGCTCGGGGCAGTCGCGCTCGGCGACCGACCAGCCCCAGCGCTCCATCAGCGCGTGGACCTCCGGGTGCGGGCGGGGTTCGGTGGGCCGGCGTACGGCGTGCGCGGCCACGCCGAGGAGGTCGAAGGCGTCGTCCGGCGGGTCGTCGACCGCGCTCAGGACGGCCCTGGCCCGGGCCACGGTCAGACCCCCCGGCCCCAGCAGCGAGCGGATCAGGCGCAGCCGCGCGACGTGGGCGTCGTCGTAGCGGGCCTGGGTGACCGACGTGAGCTCGCCCTCGTGCAGCAGGCCCTCGCGCAGGTAGTACTTCACCGTCGCCACGGGCAGGCCGGCCTGCCGGGCGAGCTCCGAGATCCGCACCATGCCTCCCTGTCCTGAGGGGGACGACCCCCACACCCCCGCAGGGGTTCCCGTCGCTGGCGCTCCGGAAACCCGGACCTGTCCTGAGGGGGACGACCCCCACACCCCCGCAGGGGTTCCCGTCGCTGGCGCTCCGGAAACCCAGACCTGTCCTGAGGGGGACGACCCCCACACCCCCGCAGGGGTTCCCGTCGCTGGCGCTCCGGAAACCCGGACCTGTCCTGAGGGGGACGACCCCCACACCCCCGCAGGGTTCCCGTCGCTGGCGCTCCGGAAACCCAGACCTGTCCTGAGGGGGACGACCCCCACACCCCCGCAGGGTTCCCGTCGCTGGCGCTCCGGAAACCCGCCCTTGACATTGGACACTAGCACTCTCCAGTATTGGGCAGCAGCACTCTCCAATGCCGTCCGAGGAGCACACGATGGTCGAGATCAACCCGGGACGCACGACCCACGCCCACGAGGGCTCCCTGGTCGTCTTCCTCATCGGCATGCGGGTCAACAAGCCGTGGCGGCCCGACCTGTGGGTGCCCGCCTTCACCGCGATGCCGCGGATGCTGACCGAGCTGTCGAAGGATCCCGACTCCGGCCTGCTCGGCTTCCGGGCGGTCTTCAGCCCTCGCACCCCGTGGGTCGTCCAGTACTGGAGCTCAGAGGACAAGCTGTACGACTACGCGAGCCGGCGCGACGCCGAGCACCGGCCGGCCTGGACCGCCTTCAACACGGCGGCGCGCAAGGCCCCCGGTGCGGTCGGGGTGTGGCACGAGACGTACGTCGTCGACCGCGCCGAGTCGGTCTACGTCGGCATGCCGGCGTGGGGGCTGGGCAGGGCGACGTCGGTGGTCCCGGTCGGGCGGCACGCCGACCGCGCCGCCGCGCGGCTCGTCACCGGGGCCACCCGCGGTTGAGCGGGAGCGGCCGTGCACGGGCCTACGGCTCCCTATCCTGAGCGCGTGCCCACGACCGAGCAGGCGGCGCCCGCGCCCTCGCCCGCTCCGGTCGTCGCGGGAGGCGGACGGGTGCGGCTCCCGGTCGCGGTCCTCGTGGTCCTCGCGACGGTGGTCGTGGCGCTGCTCGCGGTCGGGCTCGTCGCCCGGGTCGGCGCCGAACGGCTGCCGACCGGGCCCGCGCTCGACCCGCCCGCCCCACCGCCGGAGGCCACCACCTTCACGGTCGACGACCAGCGCCGGGCCAGCTTCCAGGAGTTCTCGGTCACGCTCGCCGGACGACCGTACGGGTGCGGTGACGTCCAGACCCCGCCCGAGGGGTTCACCGCGTTCGCCGGGTGCAGCTTCGAGGTGCACCCGAACTACAACGCTTCCGGGGACGACTGGAGCGCCGTCAGCGGCGTGCTCCTCGTCGGCGACTCGCTGGTGCGCGACGGGGACCTCCAGGGGACGACCACGGCGGTCTTCGACGCGCTCGTCGACCAGCTCTTCTCCGCCGCGGACGACCCCTCGACGAGCAAGGTCTCCGACGGTGGGGTCGACCTCGCGCTGCCCGCCGACCGCTACGCAGCCCGTCTCGGGAACGTCGACGTGGACGTCGAGGGCCTGAAGACCCCGTACGACCGGCTCGTCGTGATCGTGGTCCGGCTCGAGAGCGGGCGGCACGTCGCGTTCTTCTCCGACTTCCCCCACGACGGCGGCCAGGACGGGCTCCGGGCCGTCACCACCTCGCTGAACACCATCCAGCTGCAGCGCTGACCGGTGCGGACGAACGTCCCCGGGTCGGCGCGCCCCGTTAGGGTGACCGGATGCCCGCGCCCGCTGCGACCGCGTACGGCTTCTTCGGTCCCGTCGGCACCTTCACCCACCAGGCGCTGCTGACGCTGGACCCCGCGGCACCCGCGGACCCGGTCCCGTACGCGACCGTCGGCCAGGCCCTGCAGGCCGTCCGCGACGGCGAGGTGGCGGCCGCGCTCGTGCCCATCGAGAACTCGGTCGAGGGCGGGGTGACCGCGACGTTGGACGACCTGGCCTACGGCGAGCCGCTGGTCATCACCCGCGAGGTGCTGCTGCCGGTCCAGTTCGGTCTCTACGCGCGGCCGGGCACCCGGGTCGGCGACGTGCGGCTCGTGACCACCCACCCCCACGCGGAGGCCCAGTGCCGGCGCTGGCTGGCCGACCACCTGCCTGCCGTCGAGGTGGTCGTCGGCGGGTCGACCGCCGCGGCGGCGGCCGAGGTGGCGCGGGAGGGTTCGCGCTTCGACGCCGCGATCTGCGCGGCCGTGGCCGGCGACCGCTACGGGCTCGAGGCGCTCGCCTCCGGCATCGCCGACAACCCGGACGCCGTCACGCGCTTCGTGCTCGTCACCCGGCCCGGCCGGGTGGGCGAGCCGACCGGGGCCGACAAGACCACGATGGTGCTCTTCATGCGCGAGAACCACCCCGGCGCGCTGCTGGAGCTGCTGGAGCAGTTCGCGAGCCGTGGCGTCGACCTCTGCCGGATCGAGTCTCGACCCACGCGCCGTACGCTCGGTGACTACTGCTTCTCCGTCGACGCCGAGGGCCACGTCACCGACGCCCGGCTCGCCGAGGCGATGATGGGCCTGCACCGGACCTGCGCCGAGGTCGTCTTCCTCGGCAGCTACCCGCGTGCCGACCAGGCCCCGCCCGTCCTGCGCCCGGGCACCGCGAACGCCGACTACGCCGCCGCCTCCACCTGGCTCGACCGCCTCAGGGGCTGAGGGCCGCCGGCCTCCGCCGGGGTTGCCGGGACCCTGCGCGCCCTCGCCGTGCCGCGTCCCACGCACCGCAGGTTTTTCACGTGAACGTGAAAAACCGACGCTACCCACGGCAGATCTGCCGTGGACAGCGTCGGTTTCTCGTGGTCAGCAGCCCGGCTGAGTGCACGGGCGTCCGCGGAGCAAGCCGCGGCTAGACGTCGTCGCGCTCGGCCGGGGCGACGCTCTCGCTCGGGGCGACGCTGGCGACGTTCTCGGACTTCTGGTCCTCGTGCTTCGGCTTGTCCTCGCCGCCGGTGTCGAGCCGCGTGCTCGGCGTGGCGTCAGGGGTCCCCGGAACCGCGTCTGCACCGCCGTACGCCGCCTGCGGGTCGTCGAAGCTCGAACCCGCCTCGGAGACCTCGCCGGACTGGCCCTCGCTGCCCGGTCCCGCGGAACCGCCGGCCGCAGCGGCCGGTGAACCCTTGGCCGGGCCCTCGTCCGAGTCGCCCAGCTTGTCGGCGACGTCGCGAACCTTGTCGAAGAGACCCATGCCCGCCACGCTACCCGGCGGTGCCCGTACGGCCCCGGGCGTCGGGGACGGCGCCGACCTCGACCAGCTCCTCGGAGGTCACGCGGGGCGTGGCAGCGGCGCGCGGGACCCGGACGACGAGCGCACCCGGCCGGACCTCCGCGGTCATCGTCCGGCACTCGCCCTCGGTGTCGCCGTCGAGCTGGTAGGCGTCACGCCGGTCGACCGTGATGGTCACCTTCCGCCCCGTGAACCGGTCGAGCTGCGCGTCGCCGCGCCCGCGCCGGGTCATGACCCGGGTGAACACGCGCGCCCAGTCGCGCATCGTCACCGGGGACGCGATCAGCACGTCCAGCAGGCCGTCGTCGGGCCGGGCGTCGGGGATGAGGGGCAGGTTGCCCTGGAGGAAGCCGACGTTGCCGATGACGATCACGTGGGCGAGGCGCTCGACCGGTTCGCCGTCGTCGACCTGGATCCGGGTGTCGAGGGCCTTGTGGTTGGCGTGCTGGGCGGCGGAGACGAAGTAGGCCGCCGAACCCACCGCCTTCTTGAGGTCGGCGTTCGTGCCCTCCATGATCGCGGCGTCGATGCCGATCCCGGCCATCACGGCGAAGTGGTGGTGCACGTGCTGGTCGATCGTCACCTCGACGAGGTCGATCGGCTTGTCCTCGCCGTCGAGCGCGACGCCGAGGGCGAGCGTCGCGTCGAGCGGGATGCCGATGTTCTTGGCCAGGAGGTTGCCGGTGCCGGCCGGGATCAGCCCGAAGGGGATCCCGCGCCCGGCCAGGCCCGAGCAGATGATGCGGATGGTCCCGTCGCCCCCGGCCCCCAGGACGAGGTCGACGCCCTCGGCCACGGCTTGCGCCGTCATCGCGTGCCCCGGGTCCTCCGGCGTCGTCTCGAGGAAGAGCGTCCGCTCCCAGCCGCGCGTCCTGAGCTCGTACTCCACGTGCCGGCGGAACGTCACCCAGTCGACGACCTTCGACGGGTTGTAGATGACTGCGGCCCGGCGCGGGACGTGGTCCTCGGGCAGCGGCGCGCGGGCCCGGACGATCTCGGTGACGAAGTCGTGCGGCAGCGGCACGTGCACCCCGGCGACCAGCAGCGACACCGTCGCGACCAGCCCGCCGAACAACGCCCCGCCGATCAGGTCGCTCAGCCAGTGCGCGCTCGTCACCCACCGGTCGAGGGCCACCACCGCGACGATCGCGATCGACCCGACCTGCCACGCGAACCGCTTCCGTACGGGCTGGCGCGTCACCGCCATCGCCGCCCCCACCGCGACGGTCGCGCAGACGATCGCGGTCAGGTGGCCCGAGGGGTAGGCGTAGCCGTGGGCGGTGAGCACGTCGAGCGCCCGGTCGGGCCGCGCGCGTCGCACCACCGTCTTGAGCAGGAGGTAGCCACCCCAGCCGAGCGCGATCATCAGCACGAGCGCGCGGCACAGCTGGCGGAGCCGGCGCTGCCAGGCCCAGACCGCCAGTCCGGCGACGGAGGCGAACACGAGGGCGGGGTGGGTCAGCAGGGCGAAGGCGGCGCTGATCTGGGCGAGCGCCGAGCCGGGCGTGAGTGCCGGCGCCTGGAGGAGCCGGTCGGCGGACGGGACCGCCGACAGCGCGAGGACCAGACCTGTCCAGAGGAGGAACGCCACGGCCAGCCCGACCGCGACCCAGCGCGCCGGGAGCGGGGAAGGACGGCGGACCATGGTGGGACCAGTATCGCGTCCCGGCGGGCACCGACCGCCCGTCGCGACGCCGCGCTCGCTCTCGATGCCTGACCCCCGTTCTTGACGAGACCAGGTGGTCCCCCGCCCGAGTCCCACGTTCACGTGCGGAACCCCTGCTACCCACGGCAGATCTGCCGTGGGTAGTACCAGTTCCGTACGTGAACGTGGGAAACCGACCGCGACGGCGTCCGGCGCCGCGCTCGCGCGGGAGTGGAAACGGCAGCGGGCCCGCGGGTCGTCCTCGCTAGGCTGAACCGGTGATCGACGTCCAGGTGCTGCGCACCGACCCTGACCGCGTCCGCGCCTCCCAGGCCGCGCGCGGGGAGTCGGTGGCGCTCGTCGACGACCTGCTGGCCGCCGACGAGGCGCGGCGCGGCGCGATCACCCGCTTCGAGCAGCTGCGCGCCGAGCAGAAGGACCTGGGCCGGCAGATCCCGAGGGCGACGGGGGACGAGCGTGCAGCTCTGCTGGGTCGCACCAAGGACCTCGCCGACCTGGTCAAGGCGGCGGAGGCCCAGTCGAACCAGCTCGGCACGGCCTTCACCGGCCTGCTCGAGCAGGTCGGCAACCTCGTCGGGGCCGGGGTCCCCGAGGGCGGCGAGGACGACTACGTGGTCCTCGAGACGCACGGTGAGCGCCGCGACTTCGCCGCCGAGGGCTTCGCGCCGCGCGACCACCTCGAGCTCGGCCAGCTCCTCGGCGCCATCGATGTCGAGCGCGGGGCCAAGGTCTCCGGCTCGCGCTTCTACTTCCTCACCGGCCAGGGCGCGGAGCTCGAGCTCGCCCTGCTGAACCTCGCCATGGGCACCGCGCTGCGCAACGGCTTCACCGCGATGATCCCGCCGGCGCTGGTGAAGCCGTCGGCGATGGCCGGCACGGGCTTCCTCGGCCAGGCCGCGCAGGACGTCTACCACCTCGCCGACGACGACCTGTACCTCGTGGGGACCGCCGAGGTGCCGCTCGCGGCGTACCACTCCGACGAGGTGCTCGACGCGGCGGCGCTGCCGCTGCGCTACGTCGGCTACAGCCCGAGCTACCGGCGCGAGGCGGGGTCGTACGGCAAGGACACCCGCGGGATCTTCCGCGTGCACTGGTTCGACAAGGTCGAGATGTTCGTCTACTGCGCACCCGAGGACGCCGACGCCGAGCACCAGCGGCTGCTGGCCTGGGAGAGGGAGTTCATCGACGCCCTCGAGATCCCCTACCAGGTGCTCGAGCTCGCGGGCGGCGACCTCGGCCTGAGCGCGACCCGCAAGTACGACTGCTACGGCTGGCTGCCGACGCAGGACCGCTACCGCGAGATCACGTCCACCTCGAACTGCACCCAGTTCCAGGCGCGCCGGCTGAACATCCGCTCCCGCTTCGAGAGCGGCACCGCGCCGGTCGCCACGCTCAACGGCACGCTGTGCGCCATGACGCGGACGATCATCATGATCCTCGAGAACCACCAGCAGGCCGACGGCTCCGTACGCCTGCCGGCCGCGCTCCGGCCGTTCCTCGGCGGGCGCGAGGCGCTCGTCCCGGTGCGGAAGCGCTGACCGGGACCGTGACCTCCACCTTCCAGCCCGTGGACGGGCTCGGCTGGCGACCCCGGCTGGTCGCGCTCGACGTCGACGGGACGGTCGTCGACCGCGACGGCGTGCTGCCCGAGGCCATGGCGGACGCCCTCCGGACGGTCGTCGCCGCCGGCGTGCCCGTCGTGCTCGCGACCGGGCGCGCCTGGCACAGCACGCGTGAGCTGTTCGAGCTGCTGGGGCTCCCGCCCGGCCCGACCGTCTGCTCCAACGGTGCGGTGATCGTGTCCTACCCGCCGCAGGAGATCGTCCAGGCGGTCACCTTCGACCCGCGTGAGGTCATCGAGCGCGTCGAGTCGTTCGCGCCCGGCACGCTCATCGCGGTCGAGGAGATCGGCCGCGGCTTCCGGCTGAACGAGCACTTCCCCGAGGGCGACCTGACCGGCGAGCTGGTGGTGGAGAGCGCGGAGCAGCTCAGCGCGCTCCCGGTGACCCGGGTGATCCTGCGCGACCCGCGGCGCTCGATGGACGACTTCGTGGCGCTGGCCTCGCACCTCGGGCTGCAGGGCGTGACCTACTTCGTCGGCTGGAGCGCCTGGCTCGACATCGCCCCGGAGGGCGTGAACAAGGCGACGGCGCTGGCGCAGGTGGCCGCCGACCTGGGGGTCAGGGCCGAGGACGTGCTGGCCGCCGGCGACGGGCGCAACGACATCGAGATGCTGCAGTGGGCCGGCCGCGGCGTCGCCATGGCGGAGGCGCCGCCCGAGGTCCGCGCCGTGGCGAACGCGGTCAGCCCGCCGTTCGCCGAGGGCGGTCTGGTCCCCGAGCTGCTGCGCTGGTTCGGCTGAGGGCAGCGCCTAGCGGTGGTGGTGCCGGCGCCCCATGCCGGACAGCAGGAGCAGCCAGATCACCGGGCCGAAGAAGATCGGACCGTGCAGGACGATCGAGGCGGTGACGCCGATCACGAGCAGCGGGACCAGCACGAGCACCAGGGGTGAGAGCCCCGTGGTCCTCCGCCGTGGCGCCGGTCGTCCGGCGTCGGGCCGGGGGCGGGCGGGCAGGTCGCGGAAGATCGGCTCGAGGTCGCTGTCGAAGCGCGCTCCCATGGCCGTCTCGCTGCGCTCGTCGAACTCCTCCCGCGTGAGCCGGCCCGCGGCGAAGTGGTCACCCAGGGTGTCCAGCGCCTCGTCGCGCTCGGCGTCCCCGATGCGGACGGGTTGCGCCGGTCCCTGCGGCTTGACGGGATAGGCCCACACCCCCAGTCCCCAGGGCGGTGTACGGCCGGGCAGCTGATCAGTCATCCGTGTCCTTCGTGGCGTCCTCGCTCACCATCGACGGTAGCGCGGCGCACGGCCCGATCCGGTGCTGGTGACCCGACTCTCAGGTGGCCCACAGCGCGGGCCCGGGCGTCGTCCGGAGGAGCGGGCTCACCCCTTGAGGCCGCTGCCCGCGACGCCCTCCACGATGCGGCGCTGGAAGATCAGGAACAAGATCACCAGCGGCAGCGCCCCGAGGATCGAGGACGCCTGGATGTCGGAGAGCCGCTGGCCGAACGAGCCCTGCACGGTGGCGAGGCCCACCGGGATGGTCATCAGCTTGGGGTTCGACAGGACGAAGAGCGGCAGGATCAGGTTGTTCCACACCCCGACGAACGTGACGATCGACATCGCGGCGATCACCGGTCGCGACAGCGGCAGCACGATGGTGCGGTAGACCGTCCAGAAGCTCGCGCCGTCGATGCGCGCCGACTCCTCGAACTCGCGCGGCAGCCCGTCGAAGAACTGCTTGAACACGAACACCGCGATCACCGACGGCACCTGCGGCAGGATCACCGCCCAGTAGGTGTTCAGCAGCCCGACCGCGTTCAGCTCGAGGAACACCGGGACGACCAGCACCTGCGGCGGGATCATGATCCCGAGGATCATCAGGCCGAAGACGAGCCGCCGCCCCCGGAACCTCAGCCGCGACAGCGCGTACGCCGCCATCGAGCCCAGGAAGACGGTCAGGGCGACCGTGACGACCGAGGTGATCGCGCTGGCCAGGTACCAGTTCCACAGGTCGCTCGCCGACAGCAGCGTCGCGTACGAGGCGAGGGTCAGGTGCCAGTCGGCGAGGATCGGCCCGGCGCCGAGCGAGGAGGTGGCGTTCGACGTCAGGGACGTCTTGATCGCCCACAGGCTCGGGATCAGCCACAGCACGGCGAAGACCACGAGCACGAGCCAGGAGACGACGGTGAACGTCCGGCCCGACCGCGCGCTGCTCGTCTCGACCCGGGCGGCGGGCGCCGCTGCGGAGACGCCGCTGCGGTGCTTGCGCCGGGGCGCTGCGCCCGCGTCGGTCCGGGTGGTGACGCTGCTCGCCATCTCAGGACTCCTTCCGCGCCTGGGCGCGCTCGACCAGCTGGCGGACGCCGGTGACGACCAAGATCACGACCAGCAGCAGGACCGAGGCGGCCGAACCCGCCCCGACGCGGTAGTTGGTGAACGCGGTGTCGGCGACCAGGGTCAGCACCACCTGCGACGAGGTGCCCGGACCGCCGCTGCTCATCAGGTAGATCTGGTCGAAGATCTTGAGGCTGGCGATGATCTGCAGCAGCACGACCACGGTCGTCGTCCGGCTCAGCAGGGGGATGCTGATCCAGCGGATCTGCTGCCACTGGCTCGCGCCGTCGACCGCGGCGGCCTCGTACAGCTCGCGCGGGATGTCCTGCAGCCCCGCGAGGTAGAGGACGAAGTTGAAGCCGATCGTCCACCACACGGTGGTGACCGCGATGCCGATGAGCACGAGGTTCGGGGTGCCGAGCACCGGGGACGGCGAGCTCGCGCCGAGCGCGGTCTGCAACGAGTTCCACAGCCCGGTGGTGGGGGAGTAGATGAAGGACCAGATCAGGGCGATGGCCGCCGAGGGCAGCACGAACGGGACGAAGAAGGCCAGCCGGAAGAACCACTGCGCGCGCTGCACGCGGTTCGCGAGCACGGCCAGCACGAAGGCCAGGAGCACCAGCGGGATGGTCGTGATCACCGTGAAGAGCACGGTGTGGCCGAGCGCCTGCCAGAACAGCGCCTGGCCGAGCATCTCGGCGTAGTTGCCGAAGCCGGCGAAGGTGCCGAACCCCTTCGAGACGATCGACGTGTTGAACAGGCTCGTGATGATCATGTAGACCACCGGCCAGACCAGGAACAGCACGAAGAAGAGCCCGAACGGCGCGATGAAGAGCCAGGCCGGTCGCGCCTCGCCCCGCCGGACGTCGCCGGTGGCGGACGGCCGGGCGACCGGTGCGGTGGCGCGGGCACGAGGTGCGGTGGCGGTGCTCATGGGCGGTCCTCCGGCGTCGGCGACGTGGTCACAGCGGGCTCTCCGTCCTGGCGTAGGTCTCGAGCTGGGCCCGGGCGGCCGCGAGCGCGGCCTGCGGTGTCGCGAGGCCCTGCTGCACGAGCCCGATCTGCGCGCCGACCGTGTTCTCGAAGTTCGAGCCCGAGCCCGAGTACCACGCCTGGGCGTCGTAGGCGACGGAACCGACCGCGCCGGCGTAGTTCGACTGCGGCTTGAGCGCGGCGTACTCGGGGCTGTTCAGCGTCGGGAGGTAGGCGGGGATGTGGCCGCCCTTGGCCCAGGTCAGGCTCTGGTCGAGCATGGACCTGACGAAGCCCATCGTCCGCTGGAGCTGCTCGGGGCTGCGTCGGTCCGAGCGCGGCAGCACGAACGTGTGCGAGTCGCCCTGGGTGGCGGGGTGGTCGAAGAGCGTCGGGACCGGCGTCATGCCGAACTTCAGTCCCTCGACCGCCTCGGCCGTCGTGATCTCCCACTCGCCCTGCAGGTAGAAGGCCGACTGCCCGGTGAACATCAGCGTCTGCGAACCCGCGTAGTCGGTGTTCGGCGGCATCAGCCCGTTCTTGGTCAGCGACTGGATGTACGCCAGCGTCTCGATCGTCAGGTCCTCGTCGTACGACAGCTGCCGCCCGCCGTCGGCGAGCCACGGGGTCGCGCCCTCGTGCTGGGAGTAGAGCGCCTGGAACCAGCGCCAGCTCGTCGCGGTGTCGCCGACGGTGGCGACCGACGCGCCCCACGCCCCGGTCACCTCCTTTGCCGCCCGCAGCGCGGACTCCCAGCCGTCGGTGCCCTCGATGGTCTTGAGCGCGCCGTCGCCGTCGAGCAGGCCGGCCTTCTCGCAGACGTCGACGTTGTAGTAGAGGACGAAGGGGTGGGTGTCGATCGGGATGGCGTAGCGCTTGCCGTCCACCTGCAGCGCCTGCCACACCTTCTGGTCGAAGTCGCTGCTGCTCAGCCCGCCGAGGGCGAGGACGTCGTCGGTGACCTCGGTGAGCAGGTCGGCGAGCGCCAGGTTCGACTGCCGGGTGAGGTGGGCGGCCGCGACGTCGGGCGGGGCGTCGCCGAGCGTGGCCAGCGACACCTTCGTGTAGTACGGGTTGCCCCAGGCGAAGGTGGCCGCCTGCAGCGCGTCGGCGCCGTGCTCGGCCTGGTAGGCCTGCTGCATCGTCTGCATCCGGGCGCCGTCACCGCCGCCGAACAGGTTCCAGTAGGTGACGGTCCCCGGCGAGAGGTTGCTGCCGACCAGGCCGGCGGACAGGGCGCTCCCGCAACCGGTGAGGCTCCCTCCGAGTCCCAGTGCGGCAGCCGCTCCGAGGCCCCCGCGCAGGACCTGCCTGCGGGACAGGGTGCCCCTGGTCCGTCCGGTCTCACTCACGCGGAACCTCCCTCGCCGACGTTGGCGTCCCGACCATAACCACCGGACCAGGTGGATTGCAACGTTGTAGAGCAACCGATCTTGGTGAGGTCCCGACAGCAGGTACGGGAAAAGCGCGCCCGGCAGGAGTCGGCCTCCCGCTACGGTTCGTGCATGCGCGCGACGGTCCGGGACGTGGCCAGGCTGGCCGGCGTGTCGCCGAAGACCGTCTCCAACGTCGTCAACGGGGGCGTACCCGTCCGGCCCGAGACCAAGCAGCGCGTCCAGCGGGCGCTGGACGCCCTCGACTACGTCCCGAACCTGTCGGCCCGCGGGCTGCGCAACGGCCGTACGGGGGTGATCGCTCTCGCGCTGCCGGACCTGTCCACCGCCTACTCGGCCGTGATGGCGCACCACGTCGTGGTCGCGGCCGCCCGGCGCGGCTGGAGCGTGCAGGTCGAGGAGACCGGCACCAGCGACAGCCGGCGCGAGGCGGAGCTGCTCGGCCGGGCCCGCGAGCACCTCGTCGACGGCGTCATCCTCAACCCCGTCCTGCTGGAGACCAGCGCCGTCCAGCGCGGTGTCTCGCTGCCGCCCCTGGTGCTGATCGGTGAGGTGGACCAGCCGGTGGTGGACCACGTCTGGACCGACAACGGCGCCGCTTCGCGCGAGCTGGTCGAGCTCCTCCTCGCCGCCGGGCACCGCCGCATCGGCGTCCTCGGTGTCATGCAGTCCGCCACCTCGCGGCTGCGGGAGCAGGGCTACCGACAGGCCTTCGTCGCCGCCGGGCTGGGCCTCGACCCGGCGCTGGAGATCCGCTGCTCGCGCTGGGAGCCGGCCGGCGGCTACGAGGCGACCCGGGACTGGCTGCGGGCGCACGACCCGCCGGACGCGCTCTTCTGCTTCACCGACTCGTTGGCCCTCGGCGCGCTGCACGCCCTCGCCGAGGCCGGCATCCGGGTGCCCGAGGACGTGAGCGTGGTCGGCTACGACGACGTCCCCGAGGCCGCGCACTACACGCCTCCGCTGACGACGGTCGGCTTCGACCGGGCGGCGTTCGCGGAGGTCGTGCTGGCCCGGCTGGCCGAGCGGATCGCCGAGCCGGACGCGCCGGTGACCTCGCGCACGGTGCCGTACCGGGTCGTCCGGCGCGACAGCGTGCGCCCGCGCTGACCGCTGCTGACCTCCGCTGCCCGGCTTCCGGGACAGGCGTTGCCGCAGGGCTTTACAACGATGTAGCGTCCGCGGCATGGTGCGCGCACGAGTCGTCGTCGACCGGGACTTCACCGCGGGGGAGGTGCCGCGCAGGATCTTCGGCTCGTTCGTCGAGCACATGGGCCGCTGCGTCTACACCGGCATCTTCGAGCCCGACCACCCGCAGGCCGACGAGGACGGCTTCCGGACGGACGTGCTCTCCCTCGTCCGCGAGCTGGGGGCGAGCGTCGTGCGCTACCCCGGCGGGAACTTCGTCTCCGGCTACCGCTGGGAGGACGGGACCGGCCCGGTCCGCGACCGCCCGCACCGCCTCGACGGCGCGTGGCACACGGTGGAGTCGAACGCCTTCGGGCTCCACGAGTTCATGGCGTGGGCGCGCAAGGCCGACGTCGAGCCGATGGAGGCCATCAACCTCGGCACCCGGGGTGTCGAGGCGGCCCGCGAGCTGGTCGAGTACGCGAACCACCCCGGTGGCACCGCCCTCTCCGACCTCCGGATCAAGAACGGCGCCTCCGAGCCGTTCGACATCCGGCTCTGGTGCCTCGGCAACGAGATGGACGGGCCCTGGCAGATCGGGCACAAGACCGCCGACGAGTACGGCCGGCTCGCGCAGGAGACCGCGAAGGCGATGCGGTTCGTCGACCCCGGTCTCGAGCTGGTCGCCTGCGGCAGCTCCGGTGCGCTGATGCCGACCTTCGGGGCGTGGGAGCAGACGGTGCTCGGCCACGCGTACGACGAGGTCGACTACGTGTCGATGCACGCCTACTACGAGGAGTCCGACGGCGACCACGCCAGCTTCCTGGCGAGCGCGGTCGACATGGACCGGTTCATCGAGTCGGTCGTCGCCACCGTCGACGCGGTCGGTGCGGCGCGCAAGAGCCGCAAGAAGATCGACATCTCCTTCGACGAGTGGAACGTCTGGTACCAGCGGCGTCCCGGGCCGGACAGCCCCACCGAGGTCGGCCAGGCCGGCTGGGCGTACCACCCACGCGTGATCGAGGACGTCTACACCGTGACCGACGCCGTGGTGGTCGGCACCTTCCTGAACTCGCTGCTGCGCCACGGCGACCGGGTCAAGATCGCCAACCAGGCCCAGCTGGTGAACGTGATCGCGCCCATCCTCACCGAGCCCGGCGGCCCGGCCTGGCGGCAGTCGATCTTCTGGCCCTTCGCGCGGACGGCCGCCCTCGCGCGGGGCGAGATCCTCCGGCTGCACGTCGAGTCCGACCGGATCGAGACGGCGCGCTACGGCGACGCCGACCTCGTCGACGTCAGCGGGACCTACGACGAGGAGGCCGGGACCCTGGCCCTCTTCCTCGCGAACCGTGGTCTCGACGCCCCCGCCGACGTCGAGGTCGACCTCCGGGGGCTGAGCGCACGGTCCGTGGTCGGCGCCGAGGTGCTGACCGTGCCCGACGGGTCCGACCGGCACGCCGTCAACGCGGCCGGCGCCGAGCGTGTCGGGCTCGCGCCCCTGGCCGGCGTGACGGTCGACGGCGAGCGTCGCGACGTCGTCCGCCTGCAGCTCCCGGCCCTGTCCTGGGCCGCCGTCCAGCTGCAGGTGGCCCCCGCCTGAGGCCCGACCCCTGGTGCCGCGCCTCAGGCGGCCCGGCGCACCGCGGACGTCGCGCCGACCACGGTCGCGGCGACCTGCAGCACCTGCAGCGGGACCGGGCGGCTCGCCGTCCGGCGCGGGGCGGGTTCGCTGCGCTCGCGGCGCAGGTGCCGCTTGACCGTCGAGAGGGAGCAGCCGAGACGCTGGGCGACCTGCTCGAGCGTCTCGTGGGGGTTCGCCCGACGGAGGCGCAGGACCTCGTCGTGGTCGACCTGGCGTGCGCCACCGACGACGCCGGCGAGCGTGTCGAGGTCCTCGGGCTCGACGACGACGCCGAGCCGGCGCCGGATCTCGCCCCGCTGGCGGACCGTGGTGCCGGCGACGAAGCCGGACACGTCGTGGGTGACGACCGCGTCGTAGAGGCAGGAGGCCCGCAGGGGGCACTCCGCGCAGGTGGCTCGGGCGGCGTCGACCAGGCGAGCCTGACGCTCGCGGTCGGCGCGGGTCAGCGCGGCCGCGCGGCGGGTCCTCGACGAGCGGGTGCTGGAAGAGCTCCGGGGTGGTCGCGCAAGCGGGTCCGCGGCGCCGGGCGCGCGCGCCGGCGACGGTCGTCGGGGCCGCGGGACGGGTCGGGCGAGACAGGGTGGACGTGGGCATGAGCACGCTCCGGGAAGTCGTCGGTGGACAGTTCCCGGATGTGACGCAGCGTCGTCCCGCTCGGTTCCCTCGTCGGGACAGGCTCGACCACCGACTGTCAGTCCGACCGTGCACAATCGTCCACGTGTTCGATCAAAGACGCTCCGCAGGGCTGACGGGGTGCAGCCCGCTGGAGCACCACCCTCTCGACATGGCCCGATCTGCACGTGACGTCGCAGCGGCGATCAGAGAACGCATCCCCGACGTGCCGGTGAAGAAGCTGCACAAGCTGCTCTGCTACGCCGAGGCCCATCGCCTGGCGACCTTCCAGGAGCCGTTGTTCAGCGAGTCGGTCTCGGCGTGGGACATGGGACCGGTGGTCGGGCACCAGGGGGTCCGCCGCGAGCCAGGCTCGGCAACCTCTGGTTCGGGCCCGTCCCGGACTCCGTCCAGCGAACGGGCCTGGTCGTCGCCTGCGACTACTCGATCTTCGAGAGCGACCACCGGCTGCGGTGCGACAGCTTCGCCAGTCGTCAGCGGCCGGTCTGACCACGCCCTGCCGATCGAGCTCTCGGTCTACAGGTACATGCCCCCGGCACCGCCCGGCGTCGGCTCGGCGCCGGGGGTCGGCGCCTGCTGAGCGCCCGGCGGGAGGGCACGGCGCATCTGCTCGAGCTGGGCGCGGGCGGCCATCTGCTGGGCGAACAGCGCGGTCTGGATGCCGTGGAACAACCCCTCCAGCCAGCCCACCAGCTGGGCCTGGGCGATCCGGAGCTCGGCGTCGCTCGGGGTGGCGTCGGTCGAGAAGGGGAGCGACAGCTGCTCGAGCTCGGTCACCAGGTCCGGCGCGAGGCCCTGCTTCAGCTCGGCCACCGAGGTCGTGTAGATGGAGCGCATCCGCTGCCGGCTGGCCTCGTCGAGCGGCGCGGACTTCACCTCGTCGAGGAGCTGACGGATCATCGTGGCGATCCGCATCACCTTCGCGGGCTCGGAGACCTGGTCGGTCACCGAGCTCGCGGTGACCGGCTCGGTGCCCTCCGGCTGCTCGCGCGGCGGCCCCTCGACGGCCATGGCCTGCGGGGTGACGACGTAGACGCGGCCGTCCTCGGTCGCGCCCGCGACCCCGCCCGGCTGGCCCTGCTCGTTCCCGCTCGTGTCGCTGGACATGCGCCCGATCCTAGGCAGAGCCTCCGACACCGCCCGGTGCCGCGGACCGACCGTCGCCTCAGAAGTCGAGACGTTCCGGACGCAGGCCGGCACCCACGAGCCGGCCGAGGAGCGGGCGCGCGAGCCGGGACGGCAGCGCCGCGGCCACGCGGACCAGGGCCGCGGGAGGCAGTGCACGGCGGACGCTCCGACGTCCGACCGTGGAGTGGACGACCCGCTGGAGCTGTTGCATCGCCCGGGCCGGCAGCGCTCGCCGTCGCTGCACCCCGCGCAGCACGGCGGCGTCCACGTGGGCCGGGCCTCCGGCGCGGACGACCGCCCGGGCCAGCGCGACCGCGTCCTGGACGGCGTAGCTGATGCCGACCCCGAAGGCCGGCGACATGGGGTGCGCGGCGTCGCCGATCATGACGAAGCCGTCCTCCCACCAGCGGTCCGCGTGGGCGATCTGCACGTCGAGGAGAGAGACGTCGTCCCAGCTCGACACGCCGCCGATCGTGGGGCGCAGGAAGGGGGCGGTGGCGACCACCCGTTCCTGCAGCCGGCCGATCCCCTCGGCCCGGACCGCGGCGTACGAGCCCTTCGGGATGAGGAGCGCGGTCTGGTGGTAGCCGGCCCGGGGGATCGTGATGACGACGTCGCGCCCGACGTAGGCGATCGTGTCGGGCGGCTGCACCGCGGGCCGCTCGACCCGGAACCACAGCACGTCGATCGCGACGCCGGTGGTGCGCAGGTGCCGTCCGGCCGCGTCGCGCAGGCGCGAGCGGCGCCCGTCGGCGGCGACGACGAGGTCGGCGCGGAGCTCCTCGCGCCCGGCCGGTCCGTCGGCGACCACCCCGGTCACCCGCGGCCCGTCGCGGAGCAGTCCGACGGCGCTCGTGCCGAGCCGGAGGGAGAAGGACGGGTAGGCCCGGCCGGCGTCGGCGAGCAGGTCGAGCAGGTCCCACTGCGGCATCAGCCAGAGCTCGCCGGCGCGCCCGACGCCGCGGAAGTCGGCCACGGTGAGCCGGGCGCCGTTCACCACGGCGTCGAACGTCTCGACGCTTGTGTGCGGCACCGCCTCGAGCCGCTCGCCCAGCCCGAGGTCGCGCAGCAGGTCCAGGGTCGTCGGGTGGATCGTGTCGCCACGGAAGTCGCGCAGGAAGTCGTCGTGCGACTCCAGCACGGTGACCCGGACGCCGGCCCTGGCGAGCAGCAGACCGAGCACCATCCCGGCCGGTCCGCCGCCGGCGACGCACACCGAACCTGCCCCGTCCCCGACCACCGCGCGTCTCGTCCCCGCCACCTCATCAGCATGCCGCCCGGCGTCCCGCGACGCACGGTCCGCACCGGCGGGGAGAAAACGCGTCGACCCGTACGGGCGCGCTCACTAGCCTGGGTGCGCCATGCACGACTTCCCCCCGCTCGTCCACGCGTACGAGGCCGGGGACGACGCCAGGCGGGTCGAGCGCGGCGAGCTCTTCGCCCACCCGGACCTCCGCGGTCCGAAGCGCTTCCTGCTCTGGCTGCTGGGTCAGCAGCGGCACGTCATCGCGGTCTCGTGCCTCGTCAGCGTCGTCGAGTGGCTGCCGGGCTCGGTCGGCCCGTGGGTCATCGGCCGGGTCATCGACGCGGGCATCCGGTCCGGCGACCCGGGCACGACGGTCCGCCTGCTGCTGGTCCTCCTCGCGCTGGTCCTGCTCGGCGTCGCGGCCGGCGTGCTCTACCACACCCTGGTCGTCCGGGCCTGGCTGATCGGCATGTACGGGCCGATGAAGCTGGTGACCCGCAAGTCGACCCAGCTCGGCTCGGTGCTCTCGAGGCGCAGCCCCACGGGAGAGGTGCTGAGCGTGTCGGCCTCGGACGCCGACGAGTTCGGCGGGCTGACCCAGATCGTGTCCGAGACCGTCGGGGCGTTCGTCGCGACGCTGGCCATCGCGGGGCTCGTGCTGAGCACGTCGGTCCCCCTGGGCCTGCTCGTGCTGGTCGCCGCGCCGCTGATCGTCGTGCTGGTCGTGCCGCTCTTCCGTCCGCTGCAGCGGCGCGAGGAGGTCGAGCGGACCCGGTCGGCCGAGCTCACGGGGCTGGCCACCGACATCGTCGCCGGGCTGCGCATCCTGCGCGGCATCGGCGGCGAGCAGACGTTCGGCCGGAACTACGCCGCCCAGTCCGACCGCACCCGGCGGGCCGGGGTGTCGGCCGGGATCTGGCAGGCGGCGGTCGACTCCGCCGGCGTGCTGCTCTCCGGGCTGTTCCTCGTGCTGCTCGTGTGGCTCGGCGCCCGGTCCGTCCTCGCGGGCGACCTGAGCGTCGGCGAGCTCGTCAGCTTCGCGGGCTACGCGGTGTTCATGGTGTGGCCGGTGCAGTCCTTCTTCGCCTTCGCCCAGCGCTGGATCCGCAGCGTCGTGTCGGCGCGCAAGGCCGTGACGCTGCTGTCCGAGGACCCGCCCTGGGACGCCGGCGACCCGTCCCTCGCGCTGCCCGCCGACGGCGCGCTGGCCGACGCCCGGTCGGGCTTCGTCGCCGCACCGGGCCGGCTCACCGCGGTGGTGTCCGCCGTGCCCGAGGACTCCGCCGCGCTGGCCGACCGGCTCGGCCGCTACCTGCCGACGAGCCGGGGCGCGGTGGGGCTGGACGTCGACGGAACTCTGCACGGGCGGGCGCTGCGACGCGCCCGCGCGGCCCAGCGCGAGCGGCGTGCGGAGATCGACCGTCACGACCACGACGACGCGAACGGCCGGCTCGGCGTCACCCTCGGCGGCGTCGACCTCGGGGAGGCGCCGATCGCCGCCGTCCGCTCCCGGGTGCTGGTCAGCGACGCGAGCAGCGCGACGTTCGCGGGCACGCTGCAGTCGGTGCTCGACCCGCACGGTCGGCTCAGCCGCGGGCAGGCCGAGGCCGCGGTCCACGCGGCCGTCGCCGAGGACGTCTACGAGACGCTGCCCGGCGGCTGGCAGGGCGTGATCGAGGAGCGCGGCCGCGGGCTCTCCGGCGGTCAGCGTCAGCGCCTCGTGCTCGCGCGGGCGCTCGCGCTGGAGCCGGACGTCCTCGTCCTCGTCGAACCCACCTCGGCCGTCGACGCCCACACCGAGGCCGAGATCGCCGTCCGCCTGCGGGCGGCCCGGGCCGGACGGACGACCGTGGTGGTGACCGCGTCGCCGCTGATGCTGCACCAGGCCGACGAGGTCGCCCTGCTCGTCGACGGCACGGTCGCCGAGCGCGGGACGCACGAGGGTCTGCTGCACGCCTCCCCGGCCTACCGCCGCGTGGTCGAGCGCTCCATGGTCGACGCCGGGCCGGAGGCGGTCCGGTGACCGGGGTGTCGACGGACCGACCCGCGTACGGACCCGCGGGCGGGGCGGCTGGCGGCCGGACGCTGCCGGACTCGGCCGCGACGTGGAGCGACGCCGTGCCCGCACCGCGTGTGCCCCCGGCGTTGCAGGTCGACCGCAGCGGTCCGCCCTGGCGCCGGCTCCGGGCCTGGCGGGACCGGCACGTGCTCCGCGGCGAGCGGGCCGAGGCGTACTACGCCGGTTCGCTGAACCCCGAGCGTGCGCTGCCCGTCGCCGACCGTCGCGTCGTCGGCGCGTTCGCGCTCGACCTCGTCCGCAGCCGGCGCGGGACCGTGGTCGCCCTGCTCGTCCTGCACGGCCTCGCCGCCCTGGCCGGGCTGGTGGTGCCCCGGTTCGTCGGGCGCCTCGTCGACCAGACCGCCGCGGGCACCTCTTCGTACGCACAGGTCGACGCGCTGGCCCTGGCCGTCGGCGCGGTCGTCGTCGTCCAGGCGGTGCTGAGCTTCTTCGCGCTGCGGACCTCGGTGCTGTTCGGCCAGGACCTGCTGGCCTCGGCCCGCGAGCACGTCGTGGAGACCGTGCTCGGCCTGCCGCTCGGCCGGGTGGAGTCCGCCAGCTCCGGCGACCTCGTCACCCGGGTCACCCGCGACGTCTCCGAGATGAGCCGGAGCGTCCGCTACGGCCTGCCCGAGGCCGCGGTCGCGCTGGCGACGACGCTGCTCACCATCGCGGCCATGCTCGTGAACTCGGTGCTCCTCGCGCTCCCGCTCGCGCTGAGCCTGCCCGTGCTGGTGGTCTCCGTCCGTCGCTACCTCCGTCGCGCCGCGCAGGGCTACGTGACCGAGGGCGGCACCTACTCGCTGATCAACACCTCCCTCACCGAGACGGTCGAGGGGGCGCGCACGGTCGAGGCGCTCGGGCTGCAGGCCCGTCGCAACACCGTGAACGACGACGACGTCGCCGAGTCCTCGCAGGCCGAGCGCTACACGATGGCGCTGCGGAACCTGCTCTTCGGCGCCCTCGGGGTCGCCTTCGACACCCCGCTCGTGCTCGTCCTGGCGCTCGGGGCGTACGGCTTCTCCCGTGGTTGGGTCACGCTCGGTCAGCTGACCGCGGCGACGCTCTACCTGCAGGCGCTCAAGGAGCCGCTGCAGCGCCTGATCCGCAACCTCGACCAGCTGCAGGTCGGCATCGCCTCGACCGCGCGCCTCCTCGGCGTGGCCGAGGTCGCCCAGGACCGTGAGCCGGGCGAAGCGCGCCCCGTCGGCAACCGCCTGCTCGGCACCGACCTGCGCTTCGCCTACCGGCCCGGGCGCGACGTCCTGCACGGCGTCGACCTCGAGCTGCAGCCGGGGGAGCGGCTGGCCGTCGTCGGGCCGAGCGGCTCGGGCAAGTCGACGCTGGGCCGGCTGCTGGCCGGCATCAACGGACCGCGGACCGGCTCGGTGACGGTCGGCGGGGTCGAGCTGCTCGCGCTGCCGCTGCCCGTGCTGCGCACGGAGGTCGCGCTGGTCACGCAGGAGCACCACGTCTTCGCCGGCACACTGCGCGACAACGTCGTCCTCGCCCGCGAGGACGCCTCCGACGCGGTCGTGCTCGAGGCGCTCCGGACCGTCGAGGCCCTCGACTGGGTCGAACGGCTGCCACGCGGTCTCGACACCCGGCTCGGCTCGGGCCAGCTCGAGCCGACGCCGTCCCAGGCGCAGCAGATCGCGCTCGCCCGCCTGGTCGTGGCCGACCCGCACACGCTCGTGCTCGACGAGGCGACCTCGCTGATCGACCCGACGACGGCGCGGCACCTGGAGGGTTCGATGGCCGCGCTGCTCGAGGACCGTACGGTCGTCGCCATCGCGCACCGCCTGCACACCGCCCACGACGCCGACCGGATCGCCGTGGTCATGGACGGCCGGGTCGTCGAGCTCGGCAGCCACCACGACCTCGTCGCCCGCGACGGCGAGTACGCACGGCTCTGGCGGGCCTGGACGTCCTAGGCGCGCGGGAGGGTCAGACGCCGTCGGTCGACAGGACCTCGATGGCCTCGGCCGACTCCGCGACGATGCCGCGCATCGCCTCCTCGGCGCCGGGGCGGTCGCCCGAAGAAACCGCGGAGGCCACGACCTGGTGGAGGCGGAGCGCCTCGGGCTCGGCGACCTGAGGCATCAGGGCGTGACGCGTCCGCCCGCTGAGGACGGCGGTCACCACCGCGGTCAGGCCCGCGAACATCGGGTTCCCCGAGGCCTGCAGCAGCGTCGTGTGGAACGTCGTGTCGTGGCCCAGGTAGGCCTCGGTGTTGGCCGAGCGCGAGGTCACGGTCATCCCGATCACCGCGCCGGTCAGGTCGCCGCACTGCTCGGGGGTGGCGTGGGTGGCGGCGAGCCGGGCCGCGGCGGGCTCGACGGACGCGCGCAGCTCGCTCAGCGACCGCAGGGTGGCCACCCGGTCCGGGCCGGCCAGGCGCCAGCGCAGCACGTTCGCGTCGAAGGGGTTCCACCGCGTGGGCGGCAGGACCACGATGCCCACCCGCCGGAGCGGCTGCACCAGGCCCATCGACTCCAGCACGCGGACGGCCTCGCGCACCACGGTCCGCGACACCCCGAGCGACTCGACCATCTGGTCGGTGACGATCCTCGTGCCCGGGGCAAGGTTCCCGTAGACGATGTCGCGGCCCCAGCCCTCGATGACGGAGCTGTGCAGCGCGCTCGCCGAAGGTGTGCTCACGACGCCAGTATGGCGCTGCCACGACACGAAATGGGCCATTACGCCCTCAAAGATCGGACAAGATGAAGTCTGCTCTTGCAAAAGTAATACTTAAAGTCCTAGAGTCTCCGGCGACGGCGGGGACCCGCCCATCCTCAGGAGGAGACGCATGCTGACGACGACGTACGCCGTGCTGCCGCTGGCGGTGAGCGACGGGCGCCTGATCACCTCGGCGATCGCCGGTTTCGCGGTGATCATCGCGCTGATCACCTGGCTCAAGGTCAACCCGTTCGTGGCCCTGACGATCGGCAGCGTCGCCGTCGGCCTCGCGCCGGGCTCGAGCCGGCCAAGGCGATCACGAGCTACACGCACCGGCTTCGGCAGCACGATGGGCAGCGTCGGCGTGCTGATCGGGCTCGGCGCGATGTTCGGCAAGCTGCTGGCCGACTCCGGCGGCGCCGACCAGATCGTCGACACGCTGGTCGGCCGGTCCAACCCGAAGACGCTGCCCTGGACGATGGCGCTGGTCGGGGCGATCATCGGGCTGCCGATGTTCTTCGAGATCGGCCTCGTGCTGCTGATCCCGGTGATCATCCTGGTCGCCCGGCGCTCCGGGCTGCCGCTGATGAAGATCGCCATCCCCACGCTCGCCGGCCTCTCGGCGATGCACGGCCTCGTCCCGCCGCACCCCGGTCCGCTGACCGCCGTCGCGCACGCTGGGCGCCAACCTCGGCATCACGCTCGGCTTCGGCGTCCTGCTGGCGATCCCCGTCGTGATCATCTCCGGCCCGCTGTTCAGCACCTTCGCCGCCCGCTGGGCCCCGGTGGGCGTGCCCGGCCCTGTACGTGACCGGCGAGGACACCGCCGACGCCGAGACCCGGGTGGACGAAGGCGGAGCGGCCGCGCCCGAGCTTCGGGATCGCGCTCACCGCCATCCTGCTGCCCGTCGTCCTGATGCTCGCCAAGGCGCTCGCCGACGTGATCGCGGCGAGCTCGAAGGGCCTGGGCAAGCAGCTGCTCGACTTCCTGGGCAACCCGCCCGTCGCGCTGCTGCTCGCGGTGATCGCGGGCGTGTTCCTGCTCGGCGGTGCGGCGAAGATGACCAAGAGCGACCTCGCCCACACCCTGGAGAGCGCGCTGCCGCCCGATCGCCGGCATCCTGCTCATCGTCGGTGCCGGTGGCGGCTTCAAGCAGGTCCTGATCGACAGCGGCATCGGGAACGTGATCACCAAGGCCGTGATCGGCAGCGGGCTCTCGGTCCTGCTGCTGGCCTGGGTCGTCGCCGCCCTCGTCCGGGTGGCGACCGGCTCGGCCACGGTCGCGACCGTCACCGCGGCCGGGCTGCTCACGCCGATCGCCGCGACGCTGCCGCAGACCGACGTCGCGCTGATGGTGCTGGCGATCGGCTCGGGCTCGCTGTTCCTCTCCCACGTCAACGACGCCGGCTTCTGGCTGGTCAAGCAGTACCTCGGCACCGACGTCCCGCAGACCTTCAAGACCTGGTCGGTCATGGAGTGCCTGATCTCGGTCACGGGCCTGCTCGGCGTCCTCCTGCTCAGCGCGATCTCTGTGAGCGTGTCGTACGCGCTGTCGCCGCCCACGGTCCTCGTGGTCATGGGGGTGTCCGGGACGGGGAAGTCGACGGTCGCCGGCCTGCTGGCCGGCCACCTCGGCTGGCCGCTCGAGGAGGGCGACGACCTGCACCCCGAGGCGAACGTCGACAAGATGGAGCAGGGCATCCCGCTGACCGACGACGACCGCTGGCCCTGGCTCGACCGGATCGGGGAGTGGATCGACGCCCAGGGGCGCGCGAACGAGCCGGGCATCGTCACCTGCTCCGCGCTGAAGCGCTCCTACCGCGACCGGCTCCGCCGACCGAACGTCGTCTTCGTGCACCTGTCCGGCAGCCGGGAGACGATCCGTCGTCGGATGGCGCGGCGCGAGGACCACTTCATGCCGCTCAGCCTGCTCGACTCGCAGCTCGACACCCTCGAGACGCCCGGTCCCGACGAGCAGGTGATCACCGTCGACCTCGGCGGGACGCCCCAGGACGAGGTCGCGGTCGTTCTCCACGAGCTCGGCCGCCCCTAGTCCCCCGCCGTCCCCGGTCCGTCCCGGTCCCCTCCATCCCACGTGCACGTGGGATGGAGGGGCCCTGCACGGGTTGGAGCTCGTGCAAAGCCGACGGAACCTGTGCAAAGCACGGGTTCCGAGCGGACCCTAGGTCCCGCTCGGGTCGACGACCAGGACGATCTTGCCGACGTTGTCGCCGGACTCGAGCCGACGGTGCGCCTCGACGACGTCGTCCAGCGCGTACGTCGTCAGCGGCGTCGGAGAGATCGAGCCGTCCGCCAGCAGCGGCCAGACGTCCTCGACGAGGTGGCGGCAGATGTCGGCCTTCTGGTCGAGCGGTCGGCCGCGCAACGAGATCGCCGACACCGAACCGCGCTTGGGCAGCAGCGCGCCGAGGTCGAGCGTCCCGCGCCGGCCGCCCTGCAGGCCGATGACGACCAGGCGGCCGTCGGGCGCGAGGAGGTCGACGTGGGTCTCGAGGTACTTCGCGCCCATGTTGTCGAGCACGACGTCGACCCCGCGCGGGCTCGCCTCCCGCACCTGGGCCGCCCAGTCCCCGCGGTAGGAGAACGCGTGGTCGGCGCCGAGGTCGCGGCAGTGCTGCAGCTTCTCGTCGCTGCCTGCGGTCGCGATCACGGTCGCGCCGAGCGCCTTGGCGTACGGGATCGCGAACGAGCCGATGCCGCCGGCCCCACCGTGCACGAGGAAGGTCTCACCGGCCGACAGCCGGGCCTGGGCGAGGTTCGACCAGACCGTCGCCGCGACCTCCACCACGCCGGCCGCGTCGACGAGGCGGTAGCCGGGCGGCGGGGGCAGCACCTGCCCGGCGGGCACGGCGACCCGCTCGGCGTAGCCGCCCCCGGCGAGCAGGGCGACGCACGGCTGCCCGACCTCGAGGCCGTCGACGCCGGCGCCCGAGGGCCGCGACGTGACCGGAGACCTCGAGACCGATGATGTCGCTCGCCCCGGGTGGCGGCGGGTAGTGGCCCTCGCGCTGCATGAGGTCCGCCCGGTTGACGCCGGCTGCGGCCACGTCGACGAGGACCTCGCCCGAGGCGGGCACCGGGTCGTCGACCTCCGCCAGCCTGAGGGCGTCGGGACCACCGGGTTCGTTGACGACGACGGCACGCACGGCTTCAGCCTGCCACGCGCGGTGACCTAGGCTCGGGTGCGCTCCGGCGCCTCCTCGCAGGTACGTCGCAGCGGGGCGGGGTCGCATAGTGGACGAGTGCAGACGCCTTGAAAGCGTCCGAGCGGGAGACCGTTCCGTGGGTTCGAATCCCACCCTCGCCGCCCGCACGACCGGGCGGGTCCGCCGCAGGTGCGACGGTCCCGCCCGGTCGTGGTCGGACCCTCAGCGAGGGTCGTCGTCCGGGAGCTCCTCGATCGTCTGCACCACGCGCTCGGTCACGACGTAGCGCCGCAGCCGGGTGGTGCGCTCGCCGGGCTCGACCCCGTTCTCCTGGCCCTCGCCCGACGGGCCGCTCGCGGGCTCGGCGAGCTCGGGCCCGTTCTCGGCGGCGACCGTACGGTCGTCGTCGCCCCGGTCGCGGTCGTCGTCACCGCCGTCGGCGCGACGCGGAGCAGCCTCCGTGGTGAAGGCCACCTCGTCCCGCCCGTCGGCGTCCCGGGCGGCGAGGTCGTCGTCGCGCTGGTCGCCACCCACGGCCGCAGCCGCTCCGGTCGCGGCACCGGCGCCGGCGAGGGCGGTCCGGTCGGCGTCGTCGGTCTCGGCGCCGTGATCGGCATCCTCGCGGTCAGGGTCGCCGTGAACGGTGCCCGTGGCCGCGTCCGCGACGTCGTCCGGGTCGTGGTCGGGGTTGGTCAGGCCGTAGTAGCGGTAGAGGTCGTCCTCCTCCTCGACGCTGAGGTGACCCCCGGCGTCGACCCGCGGCGCACCATGGACGGCCTCCTTCGTCACCGAGACGCGGACGTCGTCCCCGTCGAACGACGCGTCCGACAGCGGCACGAACGACTCCTCGGAGCCGAACTGTCCCGTCCTGACCGTCACCCAGGCGGGGTCGCCGCTCGAGTCGGAGGTGTAGACCTGGTCGACCGTGCCGAGCCTGTCGCCGTCGGCGTCCAGCACGGCCGACTGCTGGGTGATGCGCTCGAGGTCGTCGTTGCTGATGGCCATCGTGAGCCTCTCGTCGTCTCGACGCTCAGGCCGGGGGACGCTCGCCGAGGTGGCCCTTGACGGCCTCCTGGGCCTTGTCCACCTGGTCGGCGTGCTGGCCGCCGGTGCGCTGGTCGACCGCGTCGCCGGCCTTGTCGACGCCCTGCTCGACCTTGTCGGGGTGCTGCCCGGCCAGGTCCTTGGCCTTGTTCACGATGTCTCCGAGACCCATGGTGCGTTCCTTCCGTCAGGGCGCTCCTCGGCGTCGGCGTGGTGCCGACGTGGACGACCCTCTGACGACGCCCGGTCTACCACTGCCCCTCCCACCCCCGGGTCAGCAGGCCTCGTAGACGTAGCCCGGACGGCCCCGGGGCACCACGTCGCGGTCGCGCAGGACGACCGAGATCTCGGCCCCGCGCTCACGGCACGCCGCCGCGTACGCGGCGCGCGGGTTGTCGGTGTACTCGACCTCGAGCACCTGGTCGCCGTACACGTCGGTGTAGGCGTCGCACTCGTCGTAGACCTGGCACTCCTCGGCGACCGCGAGGTCGAAGCGGACCGTCGTCCGGCCCTGCGAGCCCAGCTCGGGCGTGTTCTTCTGCGCCACGGCCAGGCCGTGGACGTGCGCCCGCTGCGCGAGCAGCGTCGCGAAGGCGACGTTGTCGGAGCGGGTGAGCACCTTCTTCGAGCGCGTCCAGGAGTCGAGGTTGTCGGGCTCGACGGCGTCGAAGCCGTCGGCGGCACACCCGTCGACCCACGGACCGACGACCTTCATCAGCGCCGCGCGCTTCGCCTTGGTCGAGGTGTTCAGCAGGAGCTCACCCGGCCAGCCGGGGTCGGTGACGAACCTGCCCTTGCGCTGGACGAGCAGCTCCCCGTGCTTCTTCCGCCACCAGGCCGCGTCCTCGGGCTGGGTCTGGAAGGCGTTGACGTAGCAGAGGTTGAACCGGCCCGGGACGGGTGGGTCCGTGCGGTCGCGGTCGACCACGGCGACGTCGTCGAGCGGCGCGTACGGCCCGCCGAGCTGGTAGTCCAGCCGTCCGTCGCTCGGCAGGCGGGGCAGCTTGCGGATCGACACCTGCGTCGGGGCGGGGCTCGTCGGGTCCGGTGCCGACGAGTCGGCGCTGGACGGAGCCGCGGGGCTCGAGGCGACCGTGCTCCCGAGCAGGACGAGGGTCGCGGCGACCACGCCGGCGGTCCTGGACAGCGTCACGGTGTGCTCCTCACGGTCCCGGCGGACCATCGTCTCCTGGGGGTGCGGGACGTCCCGCTAGTGTGCACCGGTGGGCTGCGCCGAGAGACCGTACGACCTCCTGGACGTCCGCCTCGTGAGCAGCCCGGTCCCGGGCCGCGAGGCCCGCTTCGTGCTCTCCGCCCCGCCACCCGTGCGGGCCCTGGCGATCTCCGCCGGGCTCGTCGTGGTCGGGGTGGTCCTCCTCGTCCTGACCAGCGCGAACGCCTGGCCGGTCGGCGTCCTCGTGCTCGCCGTCGTGCTGACGGTGCTGGGCCTCGTGCTGGCCCTCGCGGCGCTCGTGCTCACCCGGCGGATCCGCAGCATCGTGGTCTCCACGTCCGACGGGATCGTCGTCGTGCACGGCCGGGAGCGACGGACCCTGCGCTGGGCGGACGTCGGTGCCGTCCGGGTCGTCGGGCACCGGCTCGTGCTCACCCGGCGTGCGGGGGAGGGCAGCGTCAGCGTCCTGAACCCGCGGATGCGCGCGAACCCGACCTTCCTCGCGCTGATGTCGGACGTCCAGCAGCGCCTCGACGCCGACCGCGGCTACTCCTCGCCGGGTCTCTGACCCTCGACGTCGGGGACCTGGACCCGAGGGCTCAGCCGGTGTACGGCCGGGCGGTCGCGGCGATCTTGGGGTCGTACCTGCAGCTGCTGTCGACGTCCTCGCTGGTCGGGGCCTTGGCCGTGCCCGACCCCGAGCTCGAGCCGGTCGCGGAGGTCGTCTTCTTCGGTGTGTCGTCGTCCTTCGACTCCCCGATGGCCTTCTTGACCCGCGAGCGCATCAGCGGGTAGTCCGGGTTGGCCGACAGGAAGCCGCTCACGCCGTTCTTGAAGACGATGCTGCGGACGTTGCCCTTCTTGGCGCGCAGGCTGAGGTCGACCATCGCCGGCAGGACCTCCTGCGGGATGTCGGTGTAGACGATCGACTTGCTGGCGTTGGCGATGTCCTCGTAGCGGGTCAGCACGTTCGCCGGGTTCACCTGCTTGATCATCGCGTTGATCACGCAGCGCTGGCGGTCCATGCGGGCGAAGTCGTCGGATCCGTAGCGTCCGCGGGCGTACCAGAGCGCGCTGCGCCCGTTCATCTTCTGGTCGGGACCGGGCTTGATGAACTCCTTCGGCGGGATGTGCAGGTCGGTGACCCCACCGATCGGGATGTAGGTGTTGACGTTGAGCCGGATCCCGCCGAGGGCGTCGATCATGGTCGAGAAGCCCTGCAGGTTGATCAGGACGTAGTAGTCGACCTTGAGCCCGAGCGCCTGCCCGACGCTGAGCTTCATCACGTCGGCGCCGAGGTTGTCGGTCTTGCCGAGGACGTCCTTCGGGACCCGGACGGGCACGTCGCGGTACATGGCGTTGAGGAAGTACTCGGCGTTCTCCGGGTTGCCGTCGGTGAAGCCGTACGGGTAGTAGCGCGAGAGCGGCGAGCCGGTCGGGAACGGCGCCCGCGCCATGTTGCGCGGCAGGCTGAAGAGGACCGTGTCGCCGGTCTTGGTGTCGATGCTGGCGAGGATGACGGTGTCGGTCCTGGTCCCCACGCGGCCCTTGCCGGCGTCGCCGCCGAGCAGCAGGACGTTGAGCCGGGCCTTGTCGGCCCAGGGGTCCTCCTGCTGCTCCTTGTCGCCCTTGTGCGTCGGCGCGAAGGTCGGACGGGTCGCGCTCTGGGTGTCCTTGTCGCTCTTGAAGACCGTCCCGACCAGACCCGCCGAGACGTACGCCGTGCGGGCCGCGACCGCCATCGGGGCCGCGACCGCGAAGGCCAGCACGCCGACCAGCAGACCGCCGACGACGCGCTGCGGCCGGGTCGGACGGTGCCGCAGCGCGAGGTGCGTGGCGACGACGACCACCACCCACAGGGCGGCGACCACGACGAGCACGACCGACAGGCGGCGCAGCAGGGTGGGGTCGAGACCGATCGAGACCAGCGCGTTCCGGTCGACGACCGCGGCGACGCCGAGCGTGGCCAGCGTCAGCACGAACAGAGCCAGCACGACCGAGCCGACCACCCGCCGACCGGCGGCGATCAGGCCGACGCCGGGGACGACGGTGCCGAGGACGGTGAAGCCCACCGTGCGGCGGAAGTCCTCGGAGCGCGGCAGCGCCCGGCGGGCCCTCGGGGCGGGGTCGGCTCCGCCCTGGCCGGGCCTGGACCACGACCAGTGGGACCCGGGGCCACCGGGCTCGGCGGGAGGCTGGTCCTCCGGCATGCGCACGTCCTTCTCAGGGCTCGGCGGGGAAGTCGCCGGATGCGTCAGATCCGCATCAGGGTACGTGCCGACAGGTCCGGACGCCATCTCATCCGCCGTTCACCTCGTGGACACCTCCTCGCGGCGAGGCGCGGCAGCCCGGGACTCAGCCCTCCGGGTCTGCGCCCCGGTCGGCGAGGAACGCGGCCCGCACCCGTTTCGGCGCCCGGTCGAGCCAGGCGTCGGTGATCACCTCGGTCAGCTCGTCGAGCTCGATCGCGTCGAGACGGACGAGGACCGCGGGGAAGCCGTCGAAGTGGGGGATGGTGAAGAACACGTCCGGCTCGGCGGCGACCAGCGCCTCCTTCTCCGCCAGGTCGGCGACGCGGACGGCGACGATCTCACCGCTCGGGACGTCCTCGCCCAGGGCGGCCAGGTCGGTCTTGCGCAGCGGGCGCTCCCAGGCGAAGCCGCGGTCGTGCACGCGCCAGTGCAGCGAGCCCCAGGACACCTTCTCGCTGGTGCCGGGCAGGCCCAGCGCGATCCGCCGGGCGTCCTCCACGGTGGACACGTCTCGAGCGTCCCACGACTTTGCTGCGGACGCACCCGGCTGGGTAGGGTGACCTGGCACCTCGAGAGAGGTGCTGCCTGGAGGTGTCGCCTAGTCCGGTCTATGGCGCCCGCCTGCTAAGCGGGTTTGGGTCTTAAAGCCCATCGCGGGTTCAAATCCCGCCACCTCCGCCCTCCTGGTCCCCGGCTCGACGGTCGGCCGTCCTCAGGCCGTGTGGACGTACGGACGCTCGCTGCGCCGTGGCTCGGCCCGCCGTAGCACCTCGCGCGTGGTCGGGGCGATCTCACCGACGCCGAGGGAGAGGAAGCGCGCCAGGTTGGCCACCGGGTTGCCCTCGGTCCACTCGACGTAGAGGTGCGGCCGACGGTGCGTGACGTCGCGGACGTGCAGCGCCAGCGCGGCGAGGGCGTTGGGGACGTTCGTGCCCTCCATGGTCAGCACGCGGTAGTGCCCGTGCATCACGTGCCCCTGCACGTCGAGCCGGCTGGCGAAGGCGGACGGGTCGGTCACGGTGATCTCGACGAAGATGATGTCGTCGGTCTCGTCGAGGCCGTAGTCACGGATCGACTCGCGGCGCTTCTCCTGGTACTCGGCGGCGTCGCGCTCGTTCGGCTCGTTCGCCACGAGCCGGATGGTGCGCCGCGCGGCGTCGCGGACGAACAGCTGGGCCGTCCGGTCCATCTCGACGTCGGTGACGCGCAGCTCGAAGGCGCGCGTGAGCCGCGAGACGATCGAGACGACGACGATCCCGAGGATGAACAGGCCCGAGATGACGATGCCGTCGGGCTTCTCGACGACGTTCGCGACCAGGGCGTAGAGGAGCACGAGGGTCAGGACGGCGAAGCCGATCGTCGCCTTCTTCGCCCGGCGGCGCCGGGCGCTGATCGCCACCGCGAACGAGCCGGAGAACATCATCACGAGGATGCCCGTGGCGTACGCCCCGGCCTGGGCGTTGACGTCGGCCCGGAACGCCAGGGTGACGATGATCGACACCGTGGTGTAGACGAGGACGACCGGCCGTACGGCCCGGCCCCACTCGGGTGCCATCCCGTACGCCGGCAGGTAGCGCGGGACGATGTTGATCAGCCCGGCCATGGCCGAGGCGCCGGCGAACCACAGGATCAGCACGCTGCTGATGTCGTAGACGGTGCCGAAGCCCTCGCCGAGCAGCTGGTGCGCCAGGTAGGCCAGCGCGCGCCCGTTGGCCCGGCCCCCCTCGGCGAACTCCTCGGGCGGGATGATCAGCGTCGTCACCAGGCTGGTGGCGATCAGGTAGACCGACATGATGCCGGCCGCGGTGGTCAGCAGCAGGCGGGTGTTCCGGACGCGGCGGGCCAGCCGTTCCTCGGCCGTCTCCCCCTCCGCGGCGATGAGCGGCATCATGCTCACGCCGGTCTCGAAGCCGGACAGGCCGAGCACGAGCAGCGGGAACGCGATGACGGCCGTCCGGATCAGCCCGCCCGGTCCCGTGGTCTGCACGGTCAGCGCCTCGGACCAGCCGGCGACCAGGGCCGGCTGCTCGACGATGCGGATGATCCCGACGACCACGACCACGGCGTTGAGCGCCAGGAAGGCCGCGACGAGCGGGATCGCCACGACGACGGCCTCGTTGAAGCCGAGCAGGAAGACGAAGCCGAGGATCAGCAGCAGGACGACGGTGATCAGGACGTTCTGGCCCTGGAACGCGGCCGGCGTGTACGGGTTCTCGATGAGGTGGACCGACGCGTCGGCGGCCGACAGGGTGATGGTCACCAGCCACGAGGTGACGACGAAGCCGAGCACGGCCAGCACGAAGACCTTGCCGCGCCACAGGGGCAGCAGCCGCTCGAGCATCGCCACCGAACCCTGGCCGCTCGGGCTCTCGACGGCGACCCGGCGGTACATGGGCAGCATCCCGAGCAGCGTCAGGGCGACGATCAGGAGCGTGGCGATGGGGGAGAGCGCCCCGGCCGCGAGGGCGGCGATGCCGGGGAGGTAGGACAGCGACGAGAAGTAGTCGACCCCGGTGAGGCACATGACCTTCCACCAGGCGTGGGTCGAGTGCTCCTGGGTCTCCGGCGCGGCCGGGCCGGCCGGCTGCACGCGGTTGGCCATCAGCCAGCGCGCGATGCCGCTGCGGACCAGCGGCCCCAGCGGCGGCTGCTCGGCGCCCGCCGGGGACGCGGGGGGACGGCCCGGGACCCGGGTCTGGCTCACGGCTTGGCCTCCGCGCTCGGTGACGCTGCGGGACGGCGACCGCCTGTCCCGCCCGGCAGCATACGAGCCCGACGGGACACGGATGGTGCCTCGCGCCCGTACGGTCCGTCGGCCGCCGTGCGGTTCAGTGGAGCTGCGGGACGATCAGCCAGATCCCGAAGAGGACGAGCAGGCCCGCCAGGCCCAGCAGCGCGTACCCGCCGGCCAGGACGGCCGTGCCGCCGCCCTGCCCGTGGCGGCGCACCACGCGGGCGGCCGAGACCGAGCGGATGCCGCCGGCCAGCAGGACGGTGAACACCACCGACATCCCGACGGCGACAACGGCGACGACGCCCAGGGCGGCCCAGTCGATCTTCATCGGTCTCTCAGACCCCGCTCTTGATCTTCTTCTTCTTGGCCTTCGACCGGGTCCCGGCCAGCCGCGGGTCGTGCGGGTAGGTGCTCGGGGTGGCGCTCGCGAGCACCATGACCTCACGGCTCTCGGTGACGTTGTGGCTCGTCACCCGGTTGCGCCGCGACACGGCCCAGATGACGACGCAGACCCCGGCGAGCAGCACGATCAGGACGACCGACCCCACCGCGCCGGTCCCGGCGAGCAGCGCGGCGAGACCGCCGATCACCGCCGCGCCGGGCAGCGTCAGGAGCCAGGCGACGACCAGCTTGCGGGCCAGGCCCCAGCGGACCTCCGCACCGGCGCGCCCGACGCCGGAGCCGAGGATGGCGCCGGTGGCGACGTGGGTCGTCGAGAGGCCGAAGCCGAGGTGCGAGGACGCCAGGATGGTGGCCGTCGTCGCCGCGCCGGACGTGGCGCCCTGCGGGGTGTCGATGTCGACGATCCCCTTGCCGAGCGTGCGCATGATGCGCCAGCCGCCGGAGTAGGTGCCCAGCCCGATCGCCAGGCCGGCGGCGAGGATGACCCACCAGTGCGGTCCGGTCCCGGCGGCCTGGAAGCCGCCGGCGATCAGGACGAGCGTGATCACGCCCATCGTCTTCTGGCCGTCCGAGGTGCCGTGCGCGAGCGCCACCAGCGAGGCGGTGAACGCCTGCGCGTACTTGAAGCCGGTGTTCGTCTGGCTGCTCGGCGTCCGGCGGGTGATCCGGTAGGCGATCTTGGTCGACACGGCGGCGGCGAGGCCGGCGACGAGCGGGGCGACGACCGCCGGGAGCAGCACCTTCGACACCACGACCCAGCCGTGCACCGAGGTCAGCCCCGCCCCCACGACGACCGCGCCGATGAGCCCGCCGAAGAGCGCGTGCGAGGAGCTCGAGGGGATGCCGAAGAGCCAGGTGAGCAGGTTCCACACGATCGCTCCGACGAGGCCCGCGAGGACCATCGACGGGTTCACGAGGTGCTCGTCGAAGAAGCCGCCGGAGATCGTCTTCGCGACCTCGGTCGACAGGCAGGCGCCCACCACGTTGAGGACGGCGGCGAGGACGACGGCCCTGCGGGCGGTGAGCGCTCCGGTGGCGATCGGACCGGCCATGGCGTTGGCGCTGTCGTGGAAGCCGTTGGTGAAGTCGAAGATCAACGCCACGAGCACGACGGCGATCACGATGAACAGCAGCGACACGTCGCTCCTCGTCCGCAGGGGGCTCGGCGAGGTGCCAGGTCCACCTCGAACAGCCACCGTCGGAGACGGTGGCCGTCAGGTGAACGATAGGTGAACCGCGGGGGTTGTCAATGCGCAGGGCCGGACCCGGACGCGCGCCTCCGGCGCTTCATGATCAACGCCAGACCTGCCGGAACGCGCGGTAGCTGACCTCCGGGAGCGTCGCGTCGAAGAGCAGCGTGCCGTCGTCGGCGAACTCCGAGACCCGCTTCGCGGTGCCCCAGCCGACGAGCAGGTTGCCGTTGTCGAGACGCTGCGCGTTGCCCATCGCCTGCGCGCTGATCTTGGCCGGGTGGACCAGCCGTCGCACCAGCCGGGCCTCGCGCGCGGCCTCGTCGACGCGGAACCACAGCACCTGGCTCTCGTCGGTCACGGTGACCTCGCCGTCGCTGCCGTTGTCGAACATGCGGACCGTGGTCGGGTCCTCGAACTGGGCGTCGTGCTGCCAGGCGAACGTCGCCGAGCCCGGCAGGTCGAAGTCGCTCTTCTTGCCGCCGAGGCGCCACCGCACGGCCCCGGTCGCGAGGTCCACCTTGTAGACCGCCCAGGTGTGCCGCGCGGAGATGATCACGTTCCCGTCGGGGGTCGGGGCGACGGAGTTGATGTGGAAGTAGTCGTACGGCTCCGTCGGGTCGGACGGCACGCCGGCGTGGCTCTCGGTCAGCGCGACGTGGTCGAGCGACTCCCAGTGGTGCAGCACCTCGCCCGTCGCGAGGTCGACCTCCTCGAAGATCCCGTTCATGATCAACCCGTCCTCCGGGCCCTGCACGCTGCGCAGGTCGGCCTTCGTCCGCACGTAGCTGACGACGTACGCGGTCCCGCGCGGGGTGATGAGGAACTCGTGCTCGTCGGGGCTCACGTCGCCGTGCTTCTGGACCCGGGTGATCACGTTGTGGGCGATGTCCTCGATGACGGTCTGGCCGTCGGCGTACGCGGCCAGCCCGGTCGCGTGCGACTCCCACCAGGTGATCACCGGTCGGCCCTGGTAGGTCTGCAGCCGCATGTTGGCGTACGACTTCGCCCCGGCCGAGGTCCACACGACCTGGCCCGCGTTGTCGGTGATCAGCGTCGCCGCCGTGTCGCCCATGTCGGTGATGAAGAGGTCGCCCGCGGCCTGGCCGGGCTGGTCGACCAGCACGGTGAGGACGGGCGGAGCCGTCGGGGTGGAGGCGTCCGCGGCGGCGGTGACCGCCTGGACGCGACGGCGCTCGTGGGTGCGGCCGACGGCGTACCCGCCCACGCTGCTCGCCCCGGCGACGCCGACCACGCCCGCCCCCGCCAGACCGAGCAGCCGACGCCGTGTCAGCCGCGGCGCGTGGTGCTGCCGAGCTGGTTCGGTCACGGGCACCTGCTCGTCGTCGCTCATCTCGTCCACCTTCGGGCGCGGGCCTGTGCCCGCCCTGTGGCGCACCCGTGCGTAGGTTTCCCCGCGTGGCAGTCGACTACCCCCGAGCGGTTCCGCGTACACCGACCGTCCGCGCGGTCGTCTACGACGCCGTCGGCGGGGTGCCCGAGCTCAGGGAGGTGCCACGGCCGGTCTGCCCGGCGGACGGCGTCGTGGTCGACGTGGCCGCGACCGGTGTGTGCCGCTCCGACTGGCACGCCTGGCGCGGCCACGACCCCGTGCCGCTGCCGCACACCCCCGGGCACGAGTGGGCCGGCGTCGTCGCCGAGGTCGGTGCCTCCGTCGCAGGGGTCGCGGTCGGGGACCGCGTGACGGCCCCGTTCGTCCTGGGCTGCGGGCGCTGCGACTGGTGCCGGGCCGGCGCCGCCCAGGTCTGCCCCGACCAGCAGCAGCCCGGCTTCACCTACGCCGGGTCCTTCGCCGAGCAGGTCGTCGTGCACGCCGCGGAGACGAACCTCGTACGCCTGCCCGATGCGGTGGACCTCGTGGCGGCGGCGGCGCTCGGCTGCCGGTTCGCGACCGCGTTCCGGGCCCTCACCGGGGTCGCCCAGGTGCAGCGCGACGAGTGGGTCGTCGTGGTCGGCTGCGGGGGCGTCGGTCTCTCGGCCGTCATGATCGCGTCCGCGCTCGGGGCCCGGGTCGTCGCGGTCGACGTCGCCGAGGAGGCCCGGCGGCGGGCGCTCGAGCTCGGGGCAGTCGTCTCGCTGCCACCCGACGGCGTGGTCGAGGCGGTGCACGACCTGACGGGCGGTGGCGCCCACGTCGGGCTCGACGCGCTCGGTTCGACCGCGACGCTCGACACCTCCGTACGGAGCCTGCGCCGCCACGGCCGGCACGTCCAGGTCGGGCTGCTGCTCGGGTCGCACGCCGCCGCGCCCCTGCCCTGGGACCTCGTCGTCGGCCGCGAGCTGCGCGTGCTGGGTTCGCACGGCATGGCCGCCGTCGACTACCCGGCGATGCTCGCCATGCTCGCCGCGGGGCGCCTCGACCCGGGCCGGCTCGTCGGGCCCGTCATCGGTCTCGACCAGGCCGGCGCCGCCCTGATGGCGATGGACGACCTCTCGGCCGCCCGTGGCGGCATGACGATCGTCCGCGTCTCCGACGCCCGCTGAGCCAGGCGCCCGGCGGCCGACGAGCTCGGCTGGGTTCGCGTTCGCGTCCGCCCGGATGGCCCGCTAACATGGACCCTCGTTGCCGGCGAGAGCCGGCAAGGCACCCGTAGCTCAACGGATAGAGCATCTGACTACGGATCAGAAGGTTGGGAGTTCGAGTCTCTCCGGGTGCGCCAGCAAGACCGCTAGTCAGGGCCACTTGGTCCTGATGCCAGAGGCGCAGCGAGTTCGGATCAGGCCTCGTGGGAGCCAATCTGGGAGCCAATCTCGCTCAGCAGGGCCCGCGGACATCAATTCCGCAGCCGCCCGTTTCTGGCCCTCGACCAGGTGTCCGTAGACGTCCTTGGTGATCGCGATGCTGGAGTGCCCGAGCACCCCCGACACCACGTAGAGGTCCGTCCCCTGCGCCAGCATCAGCGACGCACCCGAGTGCCGCAGCTCGTGCAGGTGCCAGTGACCCAGGCCCGCCGAGCGGCAGATCCGCGAGAACAGGTGCGACACGTTGTCCGGGTCGAGGGGCGTCCCGACCTCGCTGGGGAACACCAGGCCGTGGTCCTCCCAGGCCTCGCCCACCGCTATCCGCTCCTCCGCCTGACGCACCCGGTGCCGCCGAAGGAGGTCGACGAGCTGCGGGGTGAGGAACAACGTCCGCCTCGACCGGGCCGTCTTCAGCTGCCAACAGCGTCGTGCCCAGCGCAGCCGCGTTCGTCCTCCGTGACGGCGCCGTGCTCCTTACCGAGCGATCTGACAACGGGAACTGGTCGATGCCCGGGGGAGCCCAAGACCCAGGCGAATCCCTCACCGCGACAGCGATCCGAGAAACCGTCGAGGAAACTGGTGTCACCGTCAAGCCGACCGGACTGGTTGGGATCTTCACCGATCCCAAGCACGTCGTGCACTACACGAGCAACGACGAGGTCCGCCAGGAGTTCACCGTCGTCTACCGCGCCGACTACCTCAGCGGGGACCCCACCACCAGCTCAGAGACCACCCACGTCGAGTGGGTGCCGGCCGAAAAGGTCTCAGACCTAACGATGGACCGAAGCCAACGCATCCGCCTCGAATGGGCGATGCAGCACCCCGGTCAGACGCGTATCGACCCCATAGGGGATTGACCAGCAGCCAAGAGCCGTGGTCGGGCCCGATCGATGAACGTGGTCACCAACGCTTCCGGCCCGTAGCGGCTCTGAATTTCGTCGAGCCGCTCCTCAACAGTGACCGTTCCGCCCGTCGGGCTTGTCGTCATGTCAGCCCACGCGATCACGCTGTGCGCCACGTCCAAGTCGATTCCAACCGCGAACTCGTCAAAGACACCAGCGCTGAGACCACGCACCTCGGCCTCGATTTGGCTGACGGAGTGCCAAGCAACCAGGTTGCAAACGGTCGCGCTAAAGCCTTGCGACCGAAGGAACTTCGCGCCGTCAAGGGCGTGAAAGCCGGTAGAATGGTGAGCGTAACCGATGTCGTGAAGTGTGGCGGCCACGATGAGGTCCCCTCGCAACGAAGGAGGCAGCAGATGAGCGACCGATTCAGCCTTGCGCCCAACTTCAGCCGAATGCGCCTGACGCTTGGAGGGCAACTCAACTAGCAAGTCCTCAAAGACTGCGCCTCCCATCATGCTGAGAGTCTAGCTCAGGTACTCGCTGTCGAGCGATCGTGAGCGCCCGTTGAGTCTCAGATCCAGATCTCACGGTTCAACTCGCCGCCTCCCATCCGAAACAACTGCGAAGGGGGCGAGCCCCCAACCTGCTGCGCGTACCCAGGACAGGTAACCTCTACTTCACATCGATTAGTAGAGGTGCGATATGACCAAAAGGCTCGAGAGCGACATGCTCTCGCTGGCGAAACTCTTCTCTCAAGAGTTCTTCTTCCGCGTTCCCGAGTACCAGCGCCCCTTTATGTGGGACGAGGAAGATTTCTCCAATCTGATCGACGATCTGACAGATACTAAGTGGGACGAACCGTACTTCTTGGGGACGCTAGTCCTGCAGAAGCAGAACGGCCCTGAATACGATGTCGTTGACGGACAGCAGCGCCTGACTGCTCTGTGCATCTTGCTTGCATGCATCCGCGACGCCGTTCGCAGCGACGGCGAGAACAAGTTGGCTAACGAATTACACGCCAAGATCTACCAGCAGGAGAATACGCTGGACGCGATTCCCGCCAAGAATCGACTGCAGGTCAAAGACCAAGGGGTCTTCAATGCGATGATTGGCGCCATTGGCGGCTCCGAAAATCCAGTTTCCGCGTTCAACGCAAGCACAGCCGCCGGCGGACGTTACGAGTCAGCGAGGGCAATCTTCTCGGAGAGGTTGGCTGCGATGTCTCCTGAGAAACGTAAGAGTTTTGCGGTATTCGTTAACGGATCGTGCACCCTCATTTATCTGGCGACCGACTCGTTCGAGGACGCTTTTCGTTTGTTCACCGTCGTCAATGATCGCGGCAAGCAGCTTCGCCGAATTGATGTGCTCAAGGCTTACAATCTTGATCCAATTCGGATGCCACATTCGGATGCGCGATCCAAGTATGCCCAAAAGTGGGAGGATATGGAGGCGCAGCTAGGCGAGGTGAGGTTCGAAGACATCTTCCACCTCCTTCGGCTGGTCTATACAAAAGACAAGCCGGCAGCCGACCTCCATACGGAGTTCGTCGAGCGCATTCTTGGTAAGAGCGACGCACCCAAACCCGGAGCGGGATTCATCGAGGAACTTGCGAAGTACGTCGATCTGTATGACCGGCTCTTCGTGGACTGCGACTACTTAGACAGCGCGTCTGGGGTGCATGTCGAGTACCGGACGATGATGGGCGCGATGGTCGAGTACTTCCCCGCGTCCGAATGGAAAGCTTGCTTACTTTACTTCGCCGATAAATTCGGTAAGAGTTCGTTTTATCAGTTCGTTCTGAACATTGAGAAAGTCTATCTGGATCACTGGGTCCAAGGAGTCCGCAAGGACGAACGGTATGGAACCTACACGACGGTACTTCGTCAGATACAGAAGGCGACTACTACTGATGACGTAGTGGGTGCCACCGAAGTCGATTTAACTCATGTACAAGCAGCGTGCAAAACAAAGAATTTTTACGGGGCTGGGTATGCAAAGTATTTGCTCGTACGAGCGGAGATTGTAACGAGCGAACTCGATCACCCCCACCACTTCCAGGTGCGCTCGATTGAGCACGTGCTTCCACAGGCCCCGAAGCCGGGAAGCGCTTGGGATTCGGGCTTCACAACACATGAGCACGAAGAACTTGTGAATACTGCAGGAAACCTGGTGCTTCTTAGCAAGAGTAAGAACTCCGCCGCCGGACGAAGGGAGTTTGATCAGAAGAAGGCAACTTACCTAGCCGCACGAGTTTCCGATTTCCCTCGGAGTGTTCAGGTCCTGAACTATGCCGCATGGACCTCAGAGGTGATCTCCACTCGAACTGAGGACTTTGCGCAGATGGTCCTGGCCAACCCCTAGTCCGTTGCTATACGCCATCCGGGTGCCGATGAGCGGCGTCAACGTAATCGCGGCGCTTCGTGCATTGTCATCGCCGACTGCCGAAATCTGGCTCTACTAGATCAAGGGCCTCGCCGCGCTCGGCCTGGAGACTCGTGTCCTCGCTCCGCTGCGGGCCTCGCCTCCAGGGCGAAGATGGAGGCTCCCGACTCACCGCAGTTACGAGATTAGTCCCCCGACCACGGATCCAGCAGGTGCTCGATAGGGTGCGTGACATGCCAGACTTAGCCGACCTTATCCCGGTTCCCCTGCGTCAGGACATTGAGCAGGGTCGTTGGCTACCAGTGGTGGGGGCAGGGTTGTCGCGAAATGCCAAGGTGCCCCACGGCAATCCTCCGCCCGACTGGACGGGACTCGCGATGGAACTGGCGCACGAACTATCGGATCCAGAAGAATCGTCTGACCCCATTGATCTGATCTCGAGTTACAGCCAGGAACACGGCCGGCCGGCACTCGTTGAGCGTGTCGCTCGTGCCATACGCATTGCAGACGCCTTGCCTGGCGCTGTGCATGAGGCGCTCTGCCGCCTGCCGATCGACGTGATGATCACGACCAACTTCGACACCCTCCTGGAGGAGGCTTTCCGCAATGTCCGGAAGCCATGCCACGCAATAATTGACGAGCCGCAACTTGCACTCACAAATCCGTTCCCCGGTCCTTCACTCCTGAAGATGCACGGCGATATCAGCCGGCCGGAACGCATGGTGCTGACAGAGGCAGACTTCGATTCATACCTTGTCAGGAACCCTCTTTACTCGACTATAGTCGCAAGCCACTTCGCCCAGCGTTCTATCGTGCTGATTGGGTATTCACTCTCCGATCCTGACCTCCGTCAACTCTTGGCAATGATTCGCGACCGCTTAGGTGATGGGTCTAGGGCAATCTATTCTCTCGAGATTGACCCCTCATCTGCGAGAGTGGCTAGATTCGCGAGACGCCATGTGAAGGCCCTTGCTCTTCCAGGCGACCGATCAAACCCCGCACCGACCCTCCACAAGCTCTTCGAAGATCTCTTCGCCGCCATCGGACGGACCGCATCAACTCGGTTGATTCCGAAGACTCACGAATCCGCGCTCGTTCTTAAAGGAATGGCGGCAGCACGCGCCTGCTTCTTATCAGCGCCGCTTTCGGCACAACCGGACTATTATGAATGGCTGTCGCCCATCGCCTCAAAGCTCGGGGCTCCACTGCTGAACTTTCAGGACTATGCATCTCCGGGAGCATCCGCTCTCGCCGCAATCGACTCTATGTTGGCGGCGGCTGGGTGCGCAATAGTCGAGTACGGGTCGCAATGGACAGCTGCAGAACTTGGAATGGCCCTCAATCGACTTCCACTGGATAAGATCTTGATGGTCCGAGGTGTTGACGTGAAGCCACCCGATGCCCTGTCCGGAATCACCACAGTCAGCAAGCCGAACACGGTTGATCAATGGGCAGAGTTTGCCGTTTTCTTCGAATCTTGGTTGGCAACGGTACTGAAGCTTGGCACAAATTCGGGTAATGCTCCCCAGGATGACGCACAGTTACTCTCGTCCATCATTCGGCTTGCAGCGACCCTTGAGTTCACGCTTGGGGAGCGACTCAACGTTGCTTCCCAGCCTCGCCGCCCTCTTGGACGACTAGTCATCGAGGCTCATCGAGCTGGCGTCATCTCCGGCGCAGACAGGAGTGTGCTGACCGAGTTTGTCCGTATCCGAAATGGTGCGGCACACGGTCAGGAACTCGGAGTTAGCGAAACACAAGCCGACGAGATCATCTGGCATGCTCGCCAGATTGTTGACCGCATTAGGGAGGAATGAGCGCCACACGATTCGCCCAGTTCGCCTACTGAGTAACCGATTCCCAATCTGCAATGTGATTACAACAAGCACTTCTCCGCTCGCCTAATTGACTGGCGTGTCAACCAGTCACACCAGGCCGCCTCCGACAGCGACAGAATCGGCCTCCGACGGGCGACCTCTGTTGACGTAGGCAGATCCCTCCGTCAAGCACGATTCGCCAAGCGTCTCCCTATAGGGATCAGTCCCTACTCGAAGGCTCAGGCTCTACCCCGTTGATCGCGCCATCGGCGACGGTAGCGCGGAACAACTGGCGGGCAGCATTCATCTCGGCGCCCCGAGGCGGGCGTGCCAGATTTGCACTCGAAACCGATACGCGAGCTCCTGTGGGTGGCTCTGCGCCGCTACTGTCTTCTCTACTATCGCTCGTAGTACCCCAGCCGCGCGGCAGCCTCTAGCAACGGCATCAGTTGTACATCAGTCAGACCGAGCCGCCGTAAATCCCTTAGCACGCGCTCCAGTTCATGTAGCCCCCAGAAGGGAGGCTGGGTGTGGGACAGCAGGTGTTGTATCAGGACGACGAATTGCAGGGGCGAACGCTGCAGCTCCTCGTAGGTGAGTTCGGAAAGCAGATCGCTGTGCTCCGTGAGCCCTCCGGGTCCCGCGAGAACGAGTCCTAACGCATCGCTAAATGAATCACGCAGGCCCAGTATCCAAGCAACCATGGCCGAGGCTTCAGGCACAGAGAGTTCTACAGGTATGCCTTCCAGTCGCTGCCGCCAATAGGCGTGCATCCACTGGCTCCAAGTAGCTTCTCTTGCGTCCGTTGGCAATTGCGCCACCAGCGATGACACGCGCTGGGTCCACTCAACCCTCGTTCTCTGGTCAACCGCATTCAAAAAGCGACCAAGCCAGTGGCGCGCAGCGAATTGTCCTTCACCCAGCACAGCGATCGATCCGAGATGCTCGTAGAGCCTCTTCTCCGCAGCGCTTCTGAGGTCACTGATGTGATCAAGCGTCGACAGGTACAACTCGAATAGACCAGCCGCTAGTAGTTGAGGCGTCCACCGGCCCCAACTGAGGTACGCGTCCCAGAGGTCGGCCGCATCTGACGCATCTGCCCAGTTCATGCGGGGCAACAAGCGCGCAACACACCACACCGCATCTGCTCCCGCAAACATATGGAGCCTGCTGACCAGCATGACGCGAGCCATGGTGCCTCGTCGGCCGGAACTGACGATCATGGCGTCCAGCGGCACCTTAAGTTCGTCGTCGAGACCAATCCACTCCTCCCCAGACTTACGCCACTCATCGCCAACACGTAGGGTCCAGAATTCTGCCAGCTCGCCCGCAGGGTGATTAAGCGACTCCGTCAGAGTGTCCCCACCCGTCACTCCCCCTCCTGCTTCTTCCGGTATGGACTCCCACAGCGCAAGCGCCAAGACCCGCGCACTCTCGAGAGAGCGCCATTGCGCGGCCCCGCTTTCGGACCTCATGGTGAGCAGGCTCGCGACACTCAGTAGTGCTGTCCGAGGTCGAGACGGCTGACCCGCTCAACCACCATCAAGGCAGTTTCAGCATCGACTTCCGTCGACGTCCATCCCGCCAGTACTGCCGTGACCGCTTCTCCCGACAGGCCCTTGACGTCAAGAAGTCGAAGCCCGTCTGTGGGATATTTGCGCACCGTCGCAGTGACCAGCGCCCACAAGTCATCCTCATACCTGCGGAAGGGATCATCAGCGGGCTGCACCTCATTCAGCAGCGTCGAGATGGCCTCTGCGGGATCATGTTGGATCTCGCCGTGGAGCTCGCTCTCCGTCACTGGATAATTGGGTTCGATCCATTCGACCGACGAGGGGCCAACTATCAAGTCGGGGTGATCGCGCTCTGCCCAGTCCACATCGGCCGGCGTAACGTCTTTCACTGCTTGATCTAATCGCCCCGAGCTGTGCTCAGGAGCATAACGGCGGATCCAGATGAGCGAGTTGTAAATCTCGTACCGTTGATAGTCTTGGCAGACTTCCTGGGAGACGACCTGATCCACAAGCGCATCAACGGATTCAGAAGTTGCATACGGGAGAGCGTCAGCAGCGAGCATGAAGGCCTCGTGCTTGACGCGGTAGTTCAGGTACTGGTTACTCGCGACCAACCAGCGGAGTTTCTCTTCGGGCTCCACGTCAGCGCGTAGGCGCCAGCCATGTAGAGCGAGACGCTCCAGCAGCACGACTCCACTCGCTATCCACGCGTCCATCACCTGCGCCGCTTGAGCCGGACTGTTGCGCACCACGGACTCGAGACACTCTCGGGCTCCATCGATGAGGAAGTCTAGGTCGTCCTGATGCCAATTTTTCTCGGATGGCTCAACTGTGATGCGCGAGATGAACGGTGAATCGGACTCAAGAGTTAATCCGTTCACCATGTAACTCACGGCCAGCCTTAAATGCTGTTCGAACGTCCCGAGGAAAGCCGTCGCAAGTGAGTCGATATTCGGGAGGATTTGTTCGTCCCACGCTTTCCTTACCCAGAATTCTTCACCGCGTAGAGTGATTTCCACTCGCGAACCCCCGAAGAAACCTGACTGAAGGGTCGGTAGGGGGTGTGCGAGGTGAGCGATGAGCAGGTAAAGGATATCAGCATCTTTTGGCCACGAACACCGATCGAGTTGATACTCCAGCCACGGCTGGGCGTCAGTCGGGTGATCTCGGCACATCAGTACAAGCCATTTCTTAACAACTGACCCGGACCCTGCATCGTTCACGTGAAGACTCCGACCGAGGGCGTCCCAGACCAGGGCGTTGAGTTGACCGCGATTGAGTTCGAGCATCGAGGAAAGCGCACCTTCGTAGTTCTCGGAAGAGAATGCGTAGGTTGCGGCGAACCAATGCATAAGGGTGCCAGCGGAGGAGGAGAAGCCTTCGAGGCCGCCAGCTTGCGCCGCGTGCCGAAATACGTGTTGCCCGGTCGCCCAGCGCAACCATTGCGGGTCGCTCGCGTACTCGGCAAAGAACTTAACGCGCACTGGATCGGTAAGTGAGTCCTCTAGATAGGACATCTCCTCGGGAATCTCTGAGGGGATCTGGTCCTGAACTAGGGCTCGAACACGCTGGCGGTGGTCAAGAAGACCCATCGATGAGCGCGTTGCCCACTTCCTCAATACTTGCGTAAGGGCGGCGTGCGACCCCCCCACAATCTCGTAGGCCACAGGGGAGATATCCAGCTGTCTCCAATTGTCTGACGCCGGGTCGTGTGTAAGGACGTATCGTTTTTTCGCACGCCCAAGACCACGCGCCAAATACGTCATGATAACGTCACTGTGACTGTATCCGATGAATAGAACTGATTTGTCGGCGAACAGCCGTTCAAGGAATCGTGCCGCCCAGGCGCTGCTCAGATAAGCTCGCCCAAAATCGGCGTCTGTGACAACGAGCCGCCGGGGCTCCTGGTTCAGCGAGCCGTGTAGGTAGAGGAGGCCGTCGAAGTCATCACCCAGTGGAAGCGCGGGCGCTAAGTACTCGGAGTAATCCGTGGAACTGGCATCGAGGGCTGTGCTGAGGTGCCGATCGTAATTCGTGGTAACGATTCGCACCGCCGGTGATGCGCGTGCCACGCTGACTATCGCCTGGTGCAGCTCATTAGGTTCAGAGCCAGGCCTATTTACGTAGTGGGCAACCCGGGCGTGGACGTCGACATCGTCGCGGTCGTCTAGCTGCCCAAGCACGCGATCGAATGGAAGACCCGAAGGAAGGTCTCCTCCGAAGTTGAAATCTCGACAAATCCAGGAAGTTAAATCCTCGAAGCCTGGCAAGCCAGAGGGTGGGGCCATGGAGGCACCAGCACCGACAAAGATCACCAGATCGCCCGCCTGGTGGGCTTCCACCAGGCTCTGCGGAAGTTCAACGTTCCCAAGCCACACGAGGAGCACCTTAGGCCTTGCTCGCTGTTCCCGAGGCCGTGTTCGGCGGGTCAGCCAGCCAAGCTAGTCTGGCGGCGGCGAGGAGGTGGTCGCCCGACGGCATCTGGACGGCAGCGACGTCGTTCGAGAACCACGGATGCACACGTCCAAACCGCCTCTGACCGGGTGCTAAGCACCCTGATGCACGCGTGGCCCTAGCCTTGTAACTAGCTAGACGCGCCCCGGGCCCCAACGGTGGCTGCGTCCCTCAGCACTTCGCCGTCAGCGTGCGAGTGCCGCCGCAGGGACGTCCGAGAGCATCGACGCTCAGCGACCGAGGCGAAGCTGCGGCTAAACCCTATCTGAATCCAACCGTCGGCCTCGGAGGAAGGCCGCAGGTCCCTCCAAGCATCCCCACCGTGATCCGCATGGCGAATTGCTTCTGACCGCGTACAAGGACCGCACCCTAACGGTTGACCTCGCCCACCACGAACTCGGCTCGTCCGGTCGGGGTCGGCAGGCTCGCTCCCTCCGTGGTCATTGTCTGGATCGCCTTCTCCACTAGACCTTCCACGCGCCACGGCAGCGAGCCCTGGCAACACCCTCAGCTGCGGACTGCAAAGATCATCGCTGTGCTCGACACCGATCAGGAGTGCGCAGATGCGCTAGCGGCTTGACCAAGATCGTGACGAACAAGGCGCGGGCCCGCTTGGAACCTGAGTAGGCCGACAACAGGGCGCCGCGGCCTCCTGCCGTCTGCTGCGCAAGGGAAATCAGGTGCCAAATCATTCGACGCTGATGCCTCGCCACCCCACGGTGCGAGCCCACGCGCGCAACCATGATGCTGTCACGGCTGCTCGCAGACGCCCACCGACAACCGGGCCGGCGACACTTCTCGACGCTAGGACTCCTGTGGGTGACGACGCACCGGAAGCAGTTCTCGTCTTTCTGCGGGTTGCGGGTCTGGTTACCACGGGACGCTCGGGCCTGGGACCCAATCTGGGAGCCAATCGTTGCGAACACCGATGCACACAGCGGGATCTGAACAGCGCCTCCCGGCCTGTTCCACGCTCAGGTCAGCCGTCAGCGCACTCCGATGAACCCCGCTTCGAGGCCTACGGATCAGAAGGTTGGGAGTTCGAGTCTCTCCGGGTGCGCCAGCAAGACCGCCAGTCAGGACCACTTGGTCCTTACGCCAGGAGCGCGTGCAGCCCGGATCACATTCGAGGTCAGCGACGCCAGCTCCTACGCGTTCCGGCAGAATTACGAGATGCACGTCGGTCTCACCGTCGCCGACGACTCGGGCTCGGCCTTGATCGGAGGCGGCATCGACGCCGGTTCCGAACGGTCGTGCGGCGCCGCCGAGCTCGACCGTGGCTGCTCGACGACCGTCGTCGGCACCCTGACGGTGCAGAAGAACGTCAACACCTCGAAAGCCTGCAGCTTCACCCGCTACGCCTACGACCGGCCACCGGCGGCAGCGTCTGGTTCGGACAGGTCGACACCACCGGCCACCTCTCGTCGGGCCACGACCTCGGCGTCGAATGCGACCACAAGGTCACCCGCGTGCACGAGCCCCTGACTGACCAGCAGGTCAAGGACCTCCTCACCAGCTCGGCGTGGGACCCGCTCTTCGCCCGCTGACCACGGTCACCCATCAGGCCCCGTTGCTCGCGTCGCAGGCGTCACGTCGACTCCACGCCGACGCCGAAGTCGCGAGCGCTCCAACCCAGCCCCGGCCTCCACCGGTCGATGTCGGTGGTCGGGCCGAGGTCGAGAGTCTCAGCCCGGTAGCGGTGGGTCGAGGCGTCGCCGTCGGTGGAGAGGACGCCCCGCCGAGGCCCGCGTCTCTGCCGCACCTCTGCCCGAGTCGCGCGCCAGCTGCCGGGTGGGCCTCCCTCCGTCGCCGGATCGTCCTCACGGGCGGGGCGGCAGCTCTCGGGAGGGTGACCGGGCAAGCGTCGCGGCTGCCGTCACGAGCAGGCGCTACCGCCCTCGAGCTCGTTCGGCCAGGAGCACTCCGTGAGCCCGGTCGGGTCGATCAGGGTTCGGACGGGTTCGGGCGTCGACGACACGAAGCCCAGCGATCTCGAGGTGTCGAGCCAGCTCGTCGACGGGCCAGGAGTAGGCGGTCGTCACCGCGTGCGCGAACGGCTCGATCCGCTCGCCGACGAAGAAGCCGACGACGAGCGTGCCGTCTGCCCGGAGGCACCGGGTCAGCTCGTCGAGGACGGCAGGCAGCCGCGCAGGCTCCAGATGGATCAGGGAGTACCAGGCCAGCACGCCGGCGACCGAACGATCGGCGAGACCGAGGTCGTCGAAGCCAGCCACTCGGTACCGCGCCGACGGGAACCGCGACCTGGCGAGCTCGACGAAGGCGGGGACGAGATCGACACCTTCGACCTCCGAGCCCAGCTCGCTGAGAAAGCTCGTCCAGTGCCCCGGCCCGCAGCCGACGTCGACGATCGGACCCCTACGGCCCTCAGCCCACTCGCTGATGTACTCCCGGTCAGCGGGGTCCGAGGCGCTCATCGTGCCCAGCAGGGCCGCGTACTCCTGCGCCCTGTCCGAGTAGGCCGCTCTCACGGCTTGGTCCGCCTGTACCTCCACCCGACCCCCTTTCGCTCGATGTCGGCGGCGATCGAGCCGTGCTGTCGCCATCCCCTCGGTGGAAGCCTCCACTCTGACGACCCACCCGAGGCGCGAGCCACGTGGTGCGTGGCCCTCCCCCCAGCGGTCGGGCCGGGAGGAAGGAAGAGACATGAGGCGTGCACTCACCGTGCTGGCGCGGGGGCCCTGGCTTTCGGCGCCGTAGGCCTCGGCGCACTGCCCGCACAAGCGGCGACCCACGGCACGAGCGGGCGGCTCAACCTGTACGAGGGCACCGGCTACCGCGGGCACGTCGAGTCCCGCGCCAGCTACGACGCCACCTTCTACAACGACCACTACGGCGTCCCGCGGCACAGCGTCAACGACGCCACCTCCAGCATCAGCAACCGGACCGGCTCGTACTGGAAGCTCTACCGCGACACGAACTACAAGGGCCCCTGGGTGTGCATCGCGCCGGGGCACCAGGTCTCGAGCCTGATGGGCCCGTTCCCCGAGGTCGTCGGCAACCACGGCGACTGGATCTCCTCGGTCGACAGGCTGTCGGCACCGCAGGTGGCCAGCTGCTCGGGTCACACCCTCTGACCCGGGAACGGGGAGGGTCGCCCGCTGGGCGGCTCTCCGTCGGTCGGGCCCGACGCCGACCGGGTCCCGCAGGGGGTCGCGTAGCCTCCGGGACGACGTGACCGGGGACGGTCGCCGGCGAGGAGGGGACGTGGTCTGCCGCCCCGGTGGAGCGCCTGCTGGTCCCGTCGACGGCGCTGCTGTGGGGGCTGCAGATCGCGTTCCTCAACCCGGCGCTCGCCCTGGTGCTCGTCAGCCTGTACGACGCGACGACCGCGCAGGTCGGCTGGTCGCTCGCGGTCTACAACGTGAGCGGGTTCCTCGCCTCGCTGTGTCGTGCCGGCGCTCGCCGACCGCCGGCGCGACCGCCTGGGGCCGATGGTGGGGTGCGGTGTCCTGACCCTCGTGCTCGCCGTCGTGCTGGCCTCGACGAGGGCGCTCCCGGTCGCGGTCGGAGCGTTGGTGCTGGTCGGGGGACCGGCGGGGGTCGGCAGCTCGCTGCTCTTCGCGCACCTGCGCCAGACCGGTGCGCGGACGTCGGACATCGTCAACACCCGGGCGATCGTCTCCGTGGCCTGGGTCGCCGGCCCCCCGCTCGCCACCGTGATCATCGGAGGCCTGGGCGACCGGGCGATCCTGCTGGCCGCCGGCGCGGTCGCCGTCCTGGCGACCACGTCCACCGTCGCGCTGAGCGTCCGGGACCGGAAGCCCTCGACCACGCGCGAGGAGGCTCAGGCGACGGCGCTGCGAAAGCGGGCGTCCCGGTCGCGCGGACGGGCGTGGTGCTCGTGGTGAGCGCGTTCGTCCAGCTCCAGGCGGGGAACGCGACCGTCACGTCGTTCCTGACCCTCTTCGTGGCCGGGACCCTGCACGCCGCCGTCGTCCGGGCGGGCGTCGCCCTCGGGGTGGCTGCGGTTCTGGAGGTCCCGGCCCTGATCCTGATCGGCCGGCTCGGCTCCCGGTTCTCCAGCCTGCGGCTGCTCACGGCCAGCACGCTCGCCGGCATCGCGTACTACGTCGGGGTCGCGCTCGTGCCCGGGCCCGTGCGGCTGCTCGTGCTGCAGCCCCTGAACGCGTGGGCGTTCGCCGCGATCGCGGGGTCGGGCTGCCGCTGTTCCAGCAGATGATCCCGCGGCCCGGTCTGTCGACCGGTCTCTCCATGAACACGCGCCGGGTCGGTGCCATCGCCTCCGGGCCGCTGATCGCTCTCGGCTCGCTGACCCCGCTCGGCAACCGCGGCATCTTCGTGGCCTGCGCCGTGATCACCGCCGCGGCACTGCTGGTCGTCGGGCTCGCGAGCCGCCGAGCGGCCCACCCGGCCTGAGCGTCACCTCACGGGCCGCGCGGGCGACACCCGGCGGTCCCCGTCCCGGCGCAAAGACCACGCACGGCATCCCCGATCTCGTCGCGTCCGTCGCGTGCCAGGCGCCCTCGCTCGCGCTGGTCGTCGTCTACCGCGCCCTGGCTGGCCGGGTAACGCGCATCCTCACCAGCTCCACCGGGACTTCTCCGTCGCTGACATCGACGCCGCGGGGCCGCAGGTGCTCGAGCCGAGCGTGACGAGGCACCCGTACCAGCGACGACCGACGGGCACCTCCTGGTCTTCCTCGATCCGGGCCACCCGTTCTGCCCGACCGCCGGGCGCGGTCGGCCGGGTCGTCCCACGTCCCGGTAGCGGCCGGCCCGAGCTGGGCGCGGCAGCGGCGACGCGCCCGCCCTCTGCCCGTTCTCGTCGCTGCGACGCCGACACCGACACCGACGCCGACGACGGCGGGCTCGAGCACCTGCTAGAGATGGGCCCATGACAGCAGAGCCGAACCTCCTGGTGGCCGGGGTCGACGTGGGTGGCACCAACATCGAGGTCGGCCTGGTCGACGACCAGCACGCCGTGCACGGACGAGCCAAGGCACCGACCCCGACGGGTGGACCCGACGACGTGCTCGACACGATCGCGCAGCTGGTCGCCGGCCTCGACGCCGATCCGATCGCCGTCGGGGTCGGCATCCCCGGCGTGGTGCACGAGGGCGCCGTGCTGACCGTCCCCAACCTCGCGAACTGGCACGAGCGCTTCGATCTCGTCGAGGCACTCCGGCAGCGCGTCGACCTCCCGGTCGCCCTGGGCAACGACGCGAACGTGGGTCTCCTGGGCGAGTGGATCGCCGGTGCTGCCCGGGGGGCACGCAACGTCCTGGGGCTGTGGATGGGGACGGGTATCGGTGGCGGCCTGATCCTGGACGGCCGACCCTTCAACGGTTCCCGCGGCGCGGCCGGCGAGATCGGACACGTCGTGGTGCTCGCGGGCGGTGCCCTCTGCACGTGCGGGCGACGTGGCTGCGCCGAGGCCTACGCCGGTCGACGCTCGATGCGCGGCGTCGCCTCGGCGATGGTCGACGCCGGCTGGGAGACGTCGCTGTTCGACATCCGCGACGAGGAGGGCAAGACGGGCCTCACCTCGAAGGTCTGGTCGAAGGCGCTCGACGGGGGCGACAAGCTGGCCACCATGTTGTTCGACACCGCGATCGAGACCCTCGGGATCGCCGTCGGTTCTGCGATCAACCTGCTCGACCTGGAGGTCGTCGTCGTCGGCGGGGGACTGGCCGAGAAGCTCGGCTCAGACCTCTCCGACCGGATCGAGGCCGCCGCGCAGCCATGGATGCTGCGACCGTCGCCCGACCTGCGCTTCGTCGTCTCCGAGCTCGAGGACGACGCCGGGGTCGTCGGAGCGGCCTCCCTGGCCCGGGCGCAGCTGCTGGCCACCTGATCGCGGCCTGGCCGGAGCTCGACAAGGGCACGGTCCAGGTACCGTGGGTCGATGCGAACACGGGTTCGAACCGTGCTCGCCGTTCTCCTCGCGGCGCTGGCACTCCTCACGGTCTCCGGTCCGGCTCAGGCCGGTCCGTCGGACCAGCCGGGCCCGACCGGGATCGACATCTCCTGGCCGCAGTGCGACGCGCTGCTGCCCGCCGGGACGTCGTACGCGGTCGTCGGCGTGAACGGGGGGACGAGCGCGACCACCAACCGGTGCCTGGTCGAGCAGCTGGCCTGGGCGTCGGAGAACACGTCGGGCGCGGCCCCCGGACAGCCCCGGGTCCAGCTCTACGTGAACACCGCCAACCCCGGCGACGTGCTCGAGGAGTACGCGGTGCAGACCTGGCCGAGGGACAACGTCGATCCGCGCGGCGAGGACTCGTACCACACCACCGCCGAGGGCCGCCGAAATCCGTACGGGCCCTGCACGGTGACCCCGGGCAGCTACCGCGGGTACACGAACGACCTGGCCTGCTCCTGGCAGTACGGGTGGGACCGGGCCGTGGAAGCGGTCGACGAGCGCTTCGCGCCTGCGGCTCGAGCGGCCGGGCTGAGCAGCTCGCCGGTGGACTACGTGTGGTGGCTCGACGTCGAGACCATGAACTCCTGGCAGGAGGGGAGTGCCGCGGCCTACGCCCGGAACGCCGCCACGCTCGAGGGGATGACCCAGCTCTTCCTCGCGGAAGGGGTCGAGACCGTGGGCCTCTACTCCACGGGCTACCAGTGGGGCCGCATCGTCGGCAGCACGCTGAGCCGGCCGAGCGGGGAGAGCCCTGCCGTCGGCGGCAACCTCGTCGGGCTGCCCAGCTGGCTGGCAGGTTCCTCCGACGCCGTGGACGCCGAGCTGCGTTGCCGGACGGCGACCGGGTTGACCGGCGGACCCGTCGTGCTGAACCAGTACATCGTCGACGACCTGGACCACGACTACAGCTGCGTCTGAGGGGATCCGGGTGCGCTGACGCTGCCTCGGTGGACCGCGTCGTCGAGCCCGAGGTGCCACTCGCCGTCGGAGTCCCACCGAGTCGTGCCCGGCGCAGGTCCGTGCAGGTGGTGCTCGGAGACCAGCTGCGAGCCGCCCGCCGCTCAGCCCGGCGCAGCCCTGGACCTGAACTGTCTCAAGGCCGAACAGCTCAGCAGCCGAGCGTCCGGGTCCTCGTCAGGCTCGCTGGTACTGACCGCTGCCAGCGGCACCACGGTGGAGCGGACGCGCGTAACCTACGGGCCGCCAGCCCCACGAACGGAGACACCTCATGCGCGGCGTGATCCTGCCCGGCGGCTCGACCACCGAGATCCGCGAGCTGCCCGACCCCGAGCCCGGCCCCGGCCAGGTGCTCCTCGCGATGCGGGCGTCGACGATCTGCGGCTCCGACATCCGCGCCATCTACCGCGAGCACGCGCAGGGCGACCCCGCCGAGATGTACCAGGGCGTCGTCGCCGGGCACGAGCCGGCCGGCGAGGTCGTGGCGGTCGGCCCCGGCGCCGTCCGGCTGGGCGTCGGCGACCGCGTCTGCGTCTACCACATCAGCGGCTGCGGCCAGTGCGACTCGTGCGTGCGGGGCTACCAGATCAGCTGCTCGTCGCCGAAGCGGGCCGCGTACGGCTGGCAGCGCGACGGCGGGCACGCCGACCTGATCCTCGCCGAGGAGCGCGACTGCATCGTGCTGCCCGACTTCGTCACCTTCCTCGACGGCGCGTGCGTGGCGTGCGGGTTCGGTACCGCGTACGAGGGTCTGCTCCGCGCGAACGTCAGCGGCCGCGACGCCCTCGCCGTCGTCGGGCTCGGACCGGTCGGCCTGGCCGCCGGGCTGCTCGGCGGCAAGCTCGGCGCCACCCCACGGGTCGGGCTCGACCCGAGCCCGGAGCGGCGTGAGCTGGCCCTGCGGCTCGGCGCGGTCGACGCCGTCTTCGCCCCCGACGACGTCGAGGCCGCCCGGGCCGTCAGCGGTGGCGGCGCCGACGTCGCCATCGACTGCTCGGGCAGCGAGCCCGGCCGCGGTGCCGCCGTCGGCCTGGTGCGCGAGCGCGGCCGCGTGGTGCTGATCGGCGAGGGCAACGGCCTGTCGGTCCGAGAGGTCAGCCCGACGCTGATCCACCCCTCGATCACGATCATCGGGTCCTGGGTCACGAGCCTCGAGCACATGCGCGAGCTCGTCGCCCGGCTGCCCTACTGGGACCTGCACCCCGAGGTCGTCGTCTCCGACACGTTCGCCATCACCGAGGCGGACGAGGCGTACAAGCTGGCCGACGCGGGCCGTTCCGGGAAGATCGCGCTCGTCGCGTGAGGTGGTGACCGCCGGCCGCGCTCAGCGGCGGGCCGTCTCCGGCGAGGTCAGCGGCAGGGTCAGGCGGAAGTCCGCGCCGCGCGCCGGCGGCGGCACCTCGAGGCAGACGAGGTCGCCCCCGTGGGCGCGGGCGGTGGCCCGGGCGATCGTCAGCCCGAGACCCGAGCCGCCCGAGTCCACGCCGCGCGCGGGGTCGAGGCGGACGAGCCGGTCGAAGACGCGCTCGCGCTCCGCGAGCGGGACCCCCGGGCCGTCGTCGCGGACGTGGACCACCGCCCGGTCCTTGGTCGCGGACGTCAACACCCGGACCGTGCCCTGCGGGCCGGCGGCGCGCAGCGCGTTGTCGAGGAGGTTGCGGACGAGCCCCTGCAACGCCGTCGCGTCACCGGGAACCACCGGGCCGTGCCCGTCCGTGGCGACCTCCACGTCGACCTGGGTGCCGGGTGCGAGCAGGCGGGCTCGCGCGACCTCGGCGTCGACCAGCGCGCGCAGGTCGACGGGGGCGAGGGTCACGGGGAGCTCCGCGTCGAGCCGCGCCATCGTCAGCAGGTTCTCGACGAGCCGGCCGGCGCGGCGCACCTCGCCGACCAGGAGCACCTCCAGGCGGTCGCGGTCCTCGCGGCGGAGGGCGTCGCGGTGCTGCAGCAACGTCTCGGCCGCTGCCTGGACCCCGGCGAGCGGGGTCCGCAGCTCGTGGGCGGCGTCGGCCAGGAAGGCGCGGGTCCGGCGCTCGGCCGCCAGGGCCTGCGCCTGCGCCGTTCGGGCTCGCGCCTCCGCGCCCTCGAGCTCGTCGAGCATCTCGTCGAAGGCCGCGGCGGTGCGGCCCACCTCGGTGTCGGCCCGCGTGGGGGAGAGGCGCCGGCCGCGGGCCCCGGCCGCGATGCTCTGGGCGAGGGCGGCCATGGCGTCGAGCGGGTGCAGGGCCAGCCGTACGGCGACCGCCACCAGCACCGCCGCCAGGACCAGGGCGGCGAGGCCGCCCACCAGCAGGATGCGCCGCAGGGACTGGCGGGAGCCCTCGACCAGCGAGGAGTTCACGCCCAGCGTGAGCGTGGAGCCGTCGATCCGTCCGCTCCCCGCGAGGCGGGCCGTCTCGGTGCGGACGCCGCTGCCCGCGGGCACGGTGGTGCCGAGGACGGTGCCGTCGCGCAGCTCGAGGGAGGCGACGACGCCGTCGACGGCGACCCGGTTCACGACCTGCTGCGGCCGGACCCCGGACCGGGCGAGCTGACGGGCGAGCTGCGTCCGCCCCGAGAGCAGGGCGTCGACGTCACGGTCGGTCTGGGCGTCGAAGACGGCCTGCACCGAGAACGACAGCACCAGCAGCACCAGCGCCAGGACCACCATGACGGCGGCGATGACGCGGACCCGGATGGACACCGTGCCCAGGGGGCGACCGTCCGGGGCGGCCTTCTCGTCGGCCGCGGCCGCGGGCCCGGTCGGCTCGACGGCGCTCATCCGTTGGCCGCCAGCCGGTAGCCCTGGTGCCGGACGGTGTGCACCAGCCGTGGCTCGCCGGCGGCCTCGAGCTTGCGGCGCAGCGAGGACACGTGCACCTCGACCACGTTGGGGTCGAAGCCCTCGTAGCCCCACACCGCGTTCAGGAGCTGGGTCTTGGTGACCACCCGTCCCCGGTGGGCGGCGAGGTAACCGAGGAGCCGCCGTTCGGTCTCGGTCAGGTCCAGCGTCCGGCCGGCCCGCTGCACGACGGTGACGTCGTCGTTCAGCACGAGGTCGCCGACGGCGGTCACGCCGCCCTCCGGCCGCCCGCGCCGGAGCACCGCGTGGATGCGGGCCACGAGCTCGGCCATGGCGAAGGGCTTGACCAGGTAGTCGTCGGCGCCGGCGCTCAGGCCGGCGAGGCGGTCGTCCAGCTGGTCGCGGGCGGTGAGCACCACGACGGCGGCCCGGCTGCTCCGGCGCAGCACCGGCAGCAGCGCGAACCCGTCGCGGCCGGGCAGCATCACGTCGAGCACGACCAGGTCCGGGCCGAACGTGCTCAGGCTGGTCTCGAGGTCGGAGCCGTCGCTGCGCGAGTCGACGACGAAGCCCTGGGCTCGCAGCGCGGTCTGCACGGCCACCCGGATCGTCTCGCTGTCCTCGACGACGAGGATCCGGGACGCCTGCACCTCCTCATCATGCCCAGCGCGGCCGGGGTCGCGGCGCCATCGGGAGCCGTGCGGTCCTGAAGGCCCGCTGAAGGTCCGGCCCGGACGGCCGTGGTCCGCCGGGACCGGAACCGAGACTGGCCGAGACCCGGGACCGGTGCGGTCCCGACCGAACGGAAGGCACCCCATGAAGAAGCCCGCCATCCTCCTCTCGACCGGCGTCGCCGCCCTCGCGCTCGCGGGTGCCGTCGGCGTGGGCGTCGCGACCGCCGGCCCCACGGCGAGCCCGACCCCGGCGGCCACGGCGACCCCGACCGCGGGGGCGACGCCGAGCGACGCGGCCAAGCCGGCGAAGGGCACGAAGAAGCACCGGGACCTGACCGCGCGGGCTCTGCACGGCGAGGTGACGCTGGGCGGGAAGAAGCACCAGGTGGTCGACTTCCAGCGCGGCACGGTGACGGCCGTCAGCGGCACCTCGGTGACGGTGACGAGCAAGGACGGCTTCGTCGGCGTCTACGCGGTCGACGCCAAGACCAGGGTCCGGGTGGCGAAGAAGGCCGCCGCCATCGCGGACGTCGGCACGGGTGACCGGGTCCGGGTCGTCGCGGTCAAGGACGGGCAGGCGCTCACCGCCACCCGCGTCGCCGACGCGAAGAAGTAGGCGCACCCACCTTGTACGGGGCCGGCCGCGCGTCAGGCGCGGCCGGCCAGCAGGTCGGCGAACTCCTCGGCGTACGCGAGCTGGCGGCGCAGGGTCTGGCAGCTGGCGTCGGCGCGTGCGTGGCAGGCGGTGACGAAGGCCTCCGCCGCGCGCCGGGCGTCGGCGTCGGCGTCGCCCGGTCGTCGTCGAGGACGGCGAGCGAGGCGAGGAGCTGCGTCATCTCCTCGAGGGTGAAGCCGAGCGGCTTCATCCGGCGGATCGTGCGGAGCCGTGCGACGTCGGCCTCGGTGTACAGCCGGAACCCGCCGGGCGTCCGCGCCGAGGGGGTGACGAGCCCGACCTCGTCGTAGTGGCGGAGCGTCCGGATCGACAGCTCGGTGCGTTCGGCGACGACGCCGATCTGCATCGGCGTCGGGCCGGCGCCCCCCTCGTCGGGGAGCACCCTCAGTGCCCCGCGCCGAGCTGCCCGGAGAGCCGGGTGTGCCACTCCTGGCTCGGTCCGTTGAGGCCGACGATCTCGACGTGCTTGCCCCGCTGGCGGTACTTCAGCTCGATCGAGTCGAGCGCGGCGACGGTGGAGGAGTCGTAGATCTGGGAGCCGCTGAGGTCGATGACCACGTTCGGCGGGTCGCCCGCGTAGTCGAACTGCGTGACGAGGTCGTTGCTGGAGGCGAAGAACAGCGCGCCGCGCACGGCGTACACGCGGGTGCCCTCGTCCGGGTGCGCGACGTCGACGACCTCGGTGAAGTGCGCGACCCGGCGGGTGAAGAAGATCATCGCCACGACGACGCCGACGACCACGCCGTACGCGAGGTTGTGCGTCGCGACGGTCACGACGACGGTCGCGACCATGATCACGGTGGCGCTGCCGCGGCATCCGCCGCAGCGTCGCCGGGCGCACGCTGTGCCAGTCGAAGGTGCCGACGGAGACCATGACCATGACCGCGACGAGGGCGGCCATCGGGATGATCGCGACGAGGTCGCCGAGCGCGACGACGAGGACCAGCAGGAAGACCCCGGCGAGGAAGGTCGAGATCCGGGTGCGGGCGCCCGAGACCTTCGTGTTGATCATCGTCTGGCCGATCATGGCGCAGCCGCCCATGCCGCCGAAGGCGCCGGTGACGATGTTCGCCACGCCCTGGCCCCAGGTCTCGCGGGACTTGTTCGAGCGGGTGTCGGTGACCTCGTCGACGAGCTTGGCCGTCATGAGCGACTCGAGGATGCCGACGAGGGCGACCGCGAGCGCGTACGGCGCGATGATCCGCAGCGTCTCCCAGGTCAGGGCGACGTCCGGGAAGAACAGCGTGGGCAGGCTGTCGGGCAGCGCGCCCTGGTCGCCGACGGTCGGGACCCGCAGGCCGAGCGCGACGACCGCCACCGTGATCAGGATGATCGCGACGAGCGGCGCGGGCACGACCCGGCTCGCCCGCGGCAGGAGGACCATGATCGCGATCCCGACGGCGACCAGCGGGTAGACCAGCCAGGGCACGCCGACCAGGTAGGGCACCTGCGAGCTGAAGATCAGGATCGCCAGCGCGTTCACGAAGCCGACCATCACGCTGCGCGGCACGAAGCGCATCAGCCGGGCCACCCCGAGCAGGCCGAGCACGATCTGCAGCACGCCCGCGAGCAGCACGGTGGCCACCAGGTAGTCGAGCCCGTGGGCGCGCACCAGCGGGGCGATCACGAGGGCGACCGCGCCGGTCGCGGCGGAGATCATCGCCGGCCGCCCGCCCACGAAGGCGATCGTCACGGCCATGGTGAAGGAGGCGAAGAGCCCGACGCGGGGGTCGACCCCGGCGATGATCGAGAACGAGATCGCCTCGGGGATCAGGGCCAGCGCGACGACGAGGCCGGCCAGCACCTCCGTGCGCAGCCGGCGCGGGGACCGCAGCGCAGCGAGCACCGAACCCTCGCGGGAGGCGGTCGCGTCGTCGGCGGGGAGCAGGGCGGTGGTGGTCACACGGTTCCGTCCGGGGAGAGGTGGCCGCGAACGGCCGGACAATGCTCATCCTACTCTCACGTGATGGGAGAGTTGAACGATTCAGCCACCGGCGCGACGGCGCGGCGCCGGGGGACCGGGGCGACACGTCGCCCGGCGGCCGTCGAGGCGGGGGTCCTCGCCGGCACAAGAAAGACTCCTCAGATCTAGCGAACTTCACCCGTGATTGATCTCGTTGTCATACGGTTCTGCTGCGCGGCCTTCGGGGGCCCTGTGGTCGTGGTTCAGGTTCTCGTGGCCAGGAGCCCTCCCGATGTCGTCGTCCTCCCTCTCCTCCTCGTTCGCCGCCCGCCGCCGGCTGTCGCTCGTCGCGATCCTGACCGGTCTGGTCGGTGTCGCGGTGCTCGCGCTGTCGATGACCTCGAGCCTGGCGGCGTTCACCGCCTCGATCACGAACTCGGTCAACACCGCCGCCGCCGGGACGGTGATCATGCAGGAGCAGAACGCGGCCGGCACCGTCACGTGCAACAGCACCGACGGCACCGGCAACAACGTCACCAACAACACGTTCACCTGCTCGACGATCAACAAGTACGGCGGCTCCACGACGATGGTGCCCGGCCAGACCGTGACGACGTCGGTCACGATCAAGAACACCGGCACCGCGTCGGTCGCGAGCTTCACCCTGGCGCCGGGGTCGTGCGCCCAGTCCGGCAACGTCACCGGCAGCGCGACCGACCTGTGCACGAAGATGGGCATCGCGATCAGCCAGACCGTCGGCGGGACGACCACGACGATCACCCCGGCCAGCTCGACGCTGACCAGCCTCGCCTCGGGCGGCACCCTCGCCCTCACGTCCCCGGTCGCTGCCGGGACGACGATCACCTACACGTTCGCGGTCACGCTCGCCTCGAGCGCCGGCAACACCTATCAGGGCCTGTCGGCGTCGCAGCCGCTGGTGTGGACCTTCACCTCCTGATGCACTCACCTGCTGCTGCTCACCTGCTGCTCTGACCTGCTGACGTGGACTCCTGAGGAAGATCTGTCGCGATGACGACCTGGCCGATGGCCCGCTGGTCGACCCCGCCCACCCGTGAGGGTGGGCGGGGCCGGCTGGCCGGGGTGGGGGAGCCCGAGGGCCGGGGTCTGCCGCTACCCGTGCTGGTCGCGCTCCTGCTGAGCCTCGTCGTCGGGCTCGGGGGTGCAGGTGCGTGGCGCGCGACCGGGGGTCGGTGGGCGGTCGTCGAGACCCCCTCGATGGGGACCGCGGTCCCGGTCGGCAGCCTGATCGTGACCCGCCCGGTACCGCTGGGCCGGCTCGGGGTCGGCGACATCGTGACCTACCGGCCGCCGAACCTGCGCTCGACCTACACCCACCGCGTCGTCGCGGTGCGGGACGACGGGCGGCTGCAGGTCCAGGGCGACGCGAACGGCACGCCGGACCCGTTCCCGGTGTCGCAGGACATGCTCGTCGGGCAGGTCGTCGGTCACTGGCGCGGGCTGGGCTGGCTGCTCCGGGCCCTGCCGACCGTGATCTTGGGCCTCGTGGTCCTGCTCGGGATCACCCACCTCTACGTGCCGCTGCGGTGGCGCTCCAGCGTCCGGGTCGTCGGGACCTGCCTGGTGCTCGGGGTGGCGTCGCTGCTGCTGCGCCCGTTCGTCCACCCCGTCCTGGTCGCCACCACGACCGACACCGACAACACCACGATGCGGGCCACGGTCGCCTCGACCGGGATGCTGCCCACCCGGGTCACGGGTGCACCCGGTCAGCACGTCGACCTGCTGTCCGGCCAGGTCGGCTCCGTGGTCGTCCAGGCGCCCACGACCGGCGGCGGGCCGATGATGATCAACGGCACCGCGCACCTGACGGGCTGGTGGCTGGTCGGGGTGGGCCTGGCCTGCGCGCTCCCGCTGCTGTGGGTCCTCGTCGTCGGCCTCGCGCCCGCGCCGCGACCGCAGGGCACCCCGGTCGGTGAAGCTGGCGCAGACCACCCGGGCGCTGACGGGCCTGTCGGTGGTTGATCTTCGCCGCCCCGGCGAGCAGCTGCACGGCTCCGACGCGTCGGCGAGGGAGCAGCGCGTGCGGCGGCACCTGGTGGCGCTGGCCCTCGTCCTGGCCCTGGTGGTGAGCGCCGTCGCGGCGGCGACGCCGGGCAGCCGGTCGGCGTACAACGCCAAGATCACCAACGGCACCGAACACCGCCCGCGTCGCGGTCGCCAACAGCTGCGCATGGACCTACGCCACCGGCAGCTCGACCCCGTACTTCCTCTACCCGCTGTCCGACAACCCGGGTGGCACGGCCGCTCCCACGACCCCTCTCACCACCGCCGTCGACATGTCCGGGAACAAGCGCACCGGCACCTACACCGGCACAGCCGTGCACAGCGGGCTGAACGCCTGCACCCGCGACGAGCGACGGCTCCACCACCTTCAACGGGACGAACACCCTGCTGGTCAGCCCCACCGCCCAGTCCAGCCCGCAGACCCTCACGCTGGAGGTCTGGTTCAAGACGACGGTCGCCGGCGGCTACCTGATCGGGCTGAACAACTCCAAGACCGGCGCCGGATCCAGCTACGACCGCCACCTCTACCTCAACAGCACCGGCCAGGTCGTCTTCGGCATCTACAACGGCGGTACCCGCGTCGTGACCTCCACGGCCAGCTACAACAACGGCGCCTGGCACCACGCCGTCGGCACCTTCGACAGCACCAGCGGCCTGGTCCTCTACGTGGACGGTCAGAGCGTCGGCACCCCCCTCAGCGCGGCCTACACCGCCGAGAACAACACCGGCTACTGGCGCATCGGCTACGGCAACCTCAGCGGCTGGCCCGGCAGCGCCACCCCCTACTACTTCAACGGTCAGCTCGGCTACGCCGCCGTCTACCTGAGCGTCCTGCCCGCAGCCACCGTCAGCTCCCACTACAGCGCGGGTGTGTGAACCGGCTTCCTCCGCCCGCGTCCCGGTCGTCCGCAAGGGCGACACAAGGGCTTCGCCGCCCCCGGCCGAGCGCTTGGCGTGCGACCGTGCCCTGTCCCTCATCGCCGCACATCCAGGAGGAGGGCCGTGGGACCCGACGACCGACCGACCGAGCCGTCGCCCGAGGAGCTGCTGCCCGTCGACGCCGCTGACCTCGGCAGGGAGGCCGCGTCGACCCTGCGGCTCGACGACCAGCTCTGCTTCGCCGTCTGCACGGCCGCCAACGCCGTCGTCCGCGCGTACCGGCCGCTGCTGAGCGCCATCGGGCTCACGCACCCGCAGTACCTGGTGCTCATGGCGCTGTGGGAGCAGGACGGCGTCAGCCTCAGCCACCTCGCCGCACGGCTCGAGCTCCCGCTGCACGGGCTCAGTCCTGTCGCCGAGCGCCTCGAGCGGAGCGGTCTCGTCCGCCGTCGGCGGGATCCGCCGGACCGCCGGGTCGTCCGGTTGGAGCTCACGGGAGCCGGACGAGACCTCGAGGCGGCGGCGGCCGAGGCCCAGCACGAGGTCGTCCGCCAGAGCCACCTCACGCCGACGGCGCTCGAGCAGCTCCGGGGTGCCCTCGACGAGCTCAGCACGAACCTGTCCGGCCGGGGTCGCTGAGGCACCCGTCAACGTCGCCGGCGCGTCACCCGTCGTACGAGCTGTCGGACGACGAGGGCCAGCCGCTGCCCGCGGTTGCGGGTGAGGGCTGTGCCCGGCTGCACCACGAACGGCGGCAGGGCGACCTCGAAGAGCCGCGGGCCCCGCCACGCGCGCAGCACGAGCGGCACCGACGCGACCGCCACGAAACGGCTGCCGGTCGCGGGCACCTGCCACCACGGCGCCCGGACCCCGTGCCCGACGTGCAGCAGCGGCCCGGACGGACCGACGAGGTGGACGGTCACGCCCTGGTCGTCGAGGGTCCGCGCCAGCGGCCGCACCAGGGGTCTGGTCCCCGAGCCGGCGAGCGACGGGGTGCGGGAGAGCTCGACCGTCACGTCGGTGCCGTCCCCGCGCACCCGTCCCGTCGTCGGGCCGACCTCGTCGAGCTGGACCTCGAAGGTCAGGTCGGCCACGATCCTCACGGTCTGCGAGGTCTTCGGCTCAGGAGTTCTGGTTGTCGGTGGTGGTGATCTGCAGGGTGCCGTCCAGGCGCCAGACCGCGCGCGGGGCGTCCGGACCGGTGTCGCGGGGGACCTCGACGATCATGTCGATCATCTTGTAGTTGATCGCGGCACCGCGGCCCGTCAGGTAGGACCACAGCTCCTTGCCCAGCTCGGTCCAGGACTGCGGCTCGGTGGCCTGGCTCTCGACGTGCTCTGCGCTCATGCTGCTCCTTCGATCGGTCGTTGCAGAGGCTTCGGCTGCCGGCCGCGGGCGGTTGCACCCCGGGACCCTTGATCTCGTGTGCCTCGGCACGAAGGAGGCCGCCAGGGTGTGTCGGAACCCGCCCGCGCGACCCCTCCAGCCCCTAGGGTTGCGGCGTCCTGACCCCGCACCGCACGAGGTATCCCGCATGTCCGATCCCCAGGGCCCGCAGCAGCCCGAGCAGCCGTACGGCCAGCAGCCCCAGCCCGGGCAGCAGCCGCAGCAGCCGTACGGGCGGCAGCCCTACGGCGACCAGCCGCAGCAGCCGTACGGCCAGCCGCAGCAGGGCTACGGCCAGCCGCAGCAGGGCTACGGCCAGCCGCAGCAGGGCTACGGGCAGCAGGCCCCGCAGCCGTACGGTCAGCAGCCCTACGGCCAGCCGGCGTACGCGCAGGGTGGTGAGGTCCCGCTCTCGCAGCCGCTCTACGGCGCGAGCATCGGCCAGGCGGTCAAGCGCTTCTGGAAGAAGTACGCGACGTTCCGCGGGCGGGCCGGGCGCGCCGAGTTCTGGTGGTGGTTCCTGGTCAGCTACGTGGTCTCGATCGTGCTGAGCGTCGTCGGCCAGGCGATCGCCGGTCCGCAGCCGGTGGCGGGCGACCTCACGAGCCAGGCCGAGGCAAGCACCTACGTGGGCACGGTGGTGGGCTGGGCGACCAAGGCCTCGATCCTCGGCCTCATCTGGGGTCTCGCCACGTTCGTCGGCACGCTCGCGCTGTCGGCCCGGCGCCTGCACGACACGGGCCGCTCGGGCTGGTGGTACCTCATCGCGCTGATCCCGATCGTGGGCGCCGTCATCCTCATCGTCTTCTGGGCCTCGGCGCCGAAGCCGGAGGGGCAGCGCTACGACGTCGCGGCCTGAGGGTGAGGATGGGCGGGTGACCGACGACGAGATCCTCGCCCAGATCCACGACCTCGTGGCCCAGGAGCGGGACGCGACCAACCAGCACGACCCCGAGCGGCGTCGCCGCGTCGAGGTCGCCCTCGACCGGGCGTGGGACCTCCTGCGGCAGCGGGAGGCCCTCCGTGAGGCCGGCAAGAACCCCGACGAGGCCCGCGAACGCCCGGAGGGCGAGGTCGAGGGCTACCTGCAGTAGCGCGGGAGCTCTCGTGACCCTCGACGTCGCGCGGCTGCGCGCCGCCTTTCCGGCCCTCGACGGGCCGACCGCCTACTTCGACGGGCCCGGTGGCACCCAGACCCCGGCGGTCGTCGGCGAGGCGGTGGCGCGCACCCTGACGGGCCCGCTGTCGAACCGTGGCTCCGGCTCGGCCTCCCAGCGCAACGCCGACGCCGCCGTCCGGGCGTTCCGGGAGGCGTTCGCCGACCTGCTCGGCGCCGCACCCGGCGGGATCGTGCACGGCCGGAGCGCGACCCAGCTGACGTACGACCTGTCGCGCGCGCTCGCCAAGACCTGGACGACCGGCGACAACGTCGTGGTCAGCCGGCTCGACCACGACGCGAACGTCCGGCCCTGGGTCCAGGCCGCCGAGCGCGCCGGCGTCGAGGTGCGGTGGCTGGAGCTCGACCCGGTGACGGCGGAGCTCGACCTCGCGCCGCTGGCGGAGACGGTCGATGCCCGGACGCGGCTCGTCGCGCTGACCGGTGCCTCGAACCTGCTCGGCACGATTCCCGACGTGGCCGCGGTCGCCGCCCGGGCGCACGCGGTCGGCGCGCTCGTGCACGTCGACGGCGTGCACCTCACGGCGCACCGGCTGCCCGACGTGGCCGCGCTCGGTGCGGACCTCTACGTCTGCTCGCCCTACAAGTTCTTCGGCACGCACTGCGGCGTGCTGGCCGCCGACCCGGCGCTGCTCGAGACGATCCACCCCGACAAGCTGCTGCCCTCGACCGACGCCGTCCCCGAACGGTTCGAGCTCGGCACGCTCCCGTACGAGGTGCTGGCCGGCGCCACGGCGGCGGTCGACTTCCTCGCCGACCTGCCGGGCGCCGGCTCGGGGGGCGGGACGCGGCGCGAGCGCCTGGTCCGCAGCCACGAGGCCGTCGCGGAGCACGAGCGGGCGTTGCGCGAACGTCTCGAGGCCGGGCTCGCCGGGTTCGGCGACCGGATCGTCCTGCACTCCCGGGCCGCGGACCGGACGCCGACGCTGTTCCTCACCTTCCCCGGACGGCGCAGCGCCGACGTCGCCCGGGGCCTGCTCGAGCGCGACGTGCTCGCACCGGCCGGCTCGTTCTACGCGGTCGAGCCGTTCCGCGCCCTGGGCCTGGACGACGACGGCGGCGTCCGGGTCGGGCTCGCGGCCTACACCGACGCGGCCGAGGTCGACCGACTGCTCGAGGGGCTCTCAGAGCTCGTTTGAGGGCTCGTCCGAGGGCTCGTCCGAGCCGCGGCGGCCCGGCGCCGGGCGACCACGACGCTGTCGTCCATCGACGCCTGCTCGCCGTCGGGTCCGGTGACGGCGCGGGGCGCGACGTCGGCGCGGACGACCTCCCACTCCTCGCCGAGCCCGAGCGACGCCAGGACGTCGGCGGGGGAGGGCAGGTCGCGGGCGCTGTCGTCGAGGTCGCGCCAGGCCCACGGCGGCAGGGTCGCGTGCCCGACGACGAGCAGCGTGCCGCCCGGCGCCACCGCGCGGGTCGCCCGGCGCAGCACGTCCTCGCGGGGGAGCCCGACGGTGGAGTGCAGGTAGTGGGTCGTGACGAGGTCGAAGCGCCCGGGCGGGAAGGTCCCCGACAGGTCGTGCTGCTCGAAGCGCACGCCCGCGCCCAGCCCGCGCTGCTCGGCCTCGGCGCTCGCCTGCGCGACGACCGCGCCGGACACGTCGGCACCGAGGACCTGCCAGCCCTGCTGCCCGAGCCAGAAGACGTCGTCGCCCCGGCCGCTGCCGAGGTCGAGCGCCGTACCGGGCTCCAGGTCGCCGGCGACGGCGACCAGGGTGGGGTTCGGGCGGCGCGGGTGCCCGCCGTCGCTCTCCCCGTGCTCGTGCTCGTGCCCGTGCTCGCCCGAGGGCGCGTAGCGCTCGTCCCAGAACTCGGCGTTGCGCCGGCGGTCCGCGACGGCCTGGGTCGTCTCCTCCTCGATGAGCGTGCCGTTGACGAAGGCGCCGGTCATCAGCCCGGCGGCGACCGAGGTCGCGACCTGCGCCTGGACGGTGGTGACGTTCCCGGCGACGAAGAGGCCGGGGACCGAGGTCGCGCCGGTGGGTTCGGAGACGGCGTACGCGCCGAGCACGTGCTCGCCGAACGTGAAGTCGGCGACCTCGACGCCGAGCTCGGCGAGCAGGGCCGAGCGGGAGACGGCGGGCGCGGCGATCGCCAGGTTCTGCAGGGGCACGACCTCGCCGCTCGCGAGCCGTACGCCGGACAGGGCGTCGTCGGCGACGAGGACCTCGACCACCTCGCCGTCGACGAGCCGTACGCCCCGGGCCGCGAGACGTTCGCGGTCCTCGGGCGTCACGTCGGGTCCGGTGTGCGTCAGCAGCGTCACGTCGTCGCTGAGCTGGCGGAACATCAGCGCCTGGTGCGTGGTCAGCGGCGTCGTCGACAGGATGCCGATCGCGGTGCCGCGCGCCTCGTAGCCGTGGCAGTAGGGGCAGTGCAGGACGTCGCGGCCCCAGCGCTCCGCGAGCCCGCGGACCTCGGGCAGCGCGTCGACCAGCCCGGTCGCGACCACCACCCGGCGGGCGTCGACCGTGCGCCCGTCGGCGAGGGAGGCACGGAACCACGGCCGTCCGGCCTCCTGGCCGAGCGTCTCGAGGTGGACGACCTCGCCGTCCTCGACCCGGCCGCCGTACCCCTCGAGCGTCGAGCGGCCGTCGGCCAGCAGCTCACCGGGGCGGACGCCCTCCCGGCCGAGGTAGTTGTGCACACCGGCGGCGGGAGCGTTCCGCGGCTGGCCGGAGTCGACGACGAGGACGTCCCGCAGCGAGCGGGCGAGGGCGACGGCGGCGGACAGGCCGGCGGGGCCGCCGCCCACCACCAGGACGTCGGCGGGAGCGAGGGAGACGGGTGCGTCGGGCATGGTCCGATGCTGCTCCGGCGCAGGCCCGTTTGACAAACACCGTTGCCGGAACGGCAATAGAAGGGTGGACGACGACCTCGAGGACCTGACCCCGGTGCTGGACGCCGTGGGACCGCGCCTGCGTGCGCTGCGGGTGGAGCGCGGTACGACGCTCGCCCAGCTGTCGGAGACGACCGGGATCTCGGTGAGCACGCTGTCGCGGCTCGAGTCCGGCCAGCGCAAGCCCACGCTCGAGCTGCTGCTGCCCCTCGCCCGCGCGCACCAGGTCGCGCTCGACGAGCTCGTCGACGCGCCCGAGACCGGCGACCCGCGCGTCCGGCTCAAGGCGGTCCAGCGGCACGGGATGACGATGCTGCCCCTGACGCGCCGACCCGGCGGCCTGCAGGCGTACAAGATGATCATGCCGCCCGGTGCCCGGGAGGCCGATCCGGAGCAGCGCAGCCACGAGGGCTACGAGTGGCTCTACGTGCTGTCCGGCCGGGTCCGCCTGCTCCTCGGTCCCCACGACCTCGTCCTCGAGGCCGGCGAGGTCGCCGAGTTCGACACGCGGACGCCGCACTGGTTCGGCAACCCGGGCCCCGAGCCCGCCGAGCTCCTCTCGCTCCTCGGCCCCCAGGGCGAGCGCATGCACGTCCGCGCCCGCCCCCGGACGCCGTCCCCCTGACCCCGGCCCGCCTTCCCGGCCCTCGCGTGCCGAGTCGCAGGTTTTTCACGTTCACGTGAAAAACGTCCGCTGCCCACGGCAGATCTGGTGGGTGCAGCGCAGGTTTTTCACGTGAACGTGAAAAACCGCGCACCGGGGGCCGCGCACCGGGGGCCGTGCGCCGGGGGCCGCGCACCGGAGACCGCGCCCGGAGCCGCGCGCCAGGAGACCGCGCGCCAGGAGACCGCGCACCGGGGGCCGCGCTGGGAGCCGCCGCGCGCCGGACGGCGGGGCCGGGGACGGGTCAGGCGGGGGAGGGGCCGAAGGCGCGTTCGGCGCCGTCGAGGAACTCCTGGCCGGTGAGCCAGCCGAACAGGGCCGTGTTCGCGAACCAGCCCTGCACCATGGCCAGGCTGACCTCGGCCGAGCGGAGGGCGAGCGTCTCGGTGTCCTCCGGCTGCGTCTCGGCCCAGGGGCGCAGGGCGCGGACGATGGCGTCCCGGAACTCGTCGGAGCGGGTCTTCAGGACGGCGTGGAGCTCGGCGTCGACCGTCGCCTCGCCCCAGAACTGCAGCAGGACGGACAGGTCGGGCAGCTCCCGGCGCAGCGACATGAAGAGGCGCAGCACCTCGACGGGCGTCCGTACGGCGCCGTCGCTCACCGCCTCGTCCATGGTTCCGATGCGACGATGGAGCAGCTGCCCCGCGATGTAGCGGGCGAGCTCGGCCTTGTTCTCGAAGTTGCCGTAGATCGCACCGGCCGACAGGCCGCACTCCGCGACGATCTCCGCGATCGAGGTGTCGGAACCCTTCCGGGCGAGCACCTGCAGCGCCGCCTCCGCGATCTGCTCGCGGCGCGCGGCGCGATGAGCGTCACTCACGCGTGGCATGGCAAAAAGAATAACCGTTCGGTATTGTTCCGGAGGTTTCGCCTTCTCGAGGAGCATCGTGTCATCCCTCCCCACCCCCCTGCGCCCGTACGTCAGGCGCCCGTACGCCGCCCGGGTCCTGCGTCCGCTCGGTGCCGGCACCGCCGTCCTGGCCCTGTCCTGGACGCTCGCCTCGTGCTCGAGCAGCACGCCGGCCGCGCCGACCTTCGACACCGTCACCCGGGGGACCGTCTCCAACGGCGTCACGGCCAGCGGCGCGCTCGCCGCGAAGACGAGCGAGCAGCTCGGCTTCGCCCAGGGCGGGAAGCTGACGGCGGTGAAGGTCGAGGTCGGTCAGAAGGTCGAGGCGGGCGACGTCCTCGCGACCATCGACTCGAAGGCGGCCGACGCGGCGTTGAAGCAGGCCGAGGCCGGCCTGGACGCGCAGTCTGCGGCCCTGGCGGGCAGCTCGGACGACCCCGCCGTGCAGAACGCGGCGGCCACGTTGGCGCGAGCCCGGCACGTCGTGCTCGAGAACGAGCAGCAGGGCGCGGCGTCCACGCGGGCCGACACGAAGGCGGTCGCGCAGGCGAAGAAGCAGAAGAGCACCGACGAGGACGCCAAGGACGACGCCGAGGACGCGGTCGACGACGCCGAGGACGCCTGCGACGACGCCCAGGACCTGGCGGAGCAGGCCGCCGCGGCGGTCACGGCCAACCCGACGAACACCGCAGCCGCGACCATCGCCGCGTCGGCCGCCTCGAGCGCGACCACCGCGTGCAGCGCCGTGGGCAGCGCCCAGGCCGGTGTGACCGCGGCCAAGCAGCGCCTGGCCGCGGACGAGACCACGATCGTCGCCGCGGAGCAGCGCAAGCGGGTCGACGACGCCGCCCTCGACGTCGCCGAGGCCAACGCGAACGAGGCGGTCGCCTCCGCCCAGGGCGTCTACAACTCCGCCGTCGCCGCCCGGCCCCACACCCTCGACGCGGCCCAGGCGCAGGTCGACGCGGCCCAGGCGCAGGTCGACGCCGCGCAGAAGTCGGTCGACGACACGACCCTCAAGGCGCCGAGCGCCGGCACGATCTCCGTGGTCAACGGGGCCAAGGGCGAGTACGTCGCCGCGAGCAGCGGCACGAGCGCCCTGGCTCCCGGGAGTGGCGCGGCCATCCCCGGCGCCTCCGGCGGCGGTGCGGCCTCGGCGACCGGCGCGGTGTCGCCGACGCGCCCCGGCGGGACCCAGTTCATCGTCCTGTCCGGACTCGACCAGCTGCAGGTCGTGCTCCCCTTCGAGGAGTCCGACGCCGCCTTGATCAAGACCGGCCAGAGCGTCGACGTCCAGCTCGACGCGGTTCCCGACCTCGACGTCAAGGGGACCGTGGTGTCGGTCTCGCCGTCGGCCACCCCGATCTCCGGGGTCGTCAGCTACTACGCCACGGTCAGCCTCGACACCCGCGACCCGCGGGAGCGCGACGGCCAGACCGCCCGGGCGACGGTCCTGACCGACGAGCGGACCGACGTCCTCACCGTGCCGAACACCGCGGTGCGCCAGCAGGGTGACGCCAGCACCGTCGTCGTGTACGACCAGAGCGGCGACCAGCGCACGGTGAGCATCCAGACCGGGCTGGTCGGCCCGGACCGCACCGAGGTCGTGTCGGGCCTGAACGAGGGCGACCGGGTCGTCGTGCCGAGCCACCCGTGAACGCCCGCACGGGACTGCATAGGACGCCTACGATGTTGACGAGGTCGACGAACGACGAGCGCGGTACGGCCGTCGCTCGGGACGGACGGGAAACGCATGTCTGACACCGCCACCACGACGAGCACCGACGAGCCGTCGGGCGCGCCCGCCGAGCCGTCGGCGGCCGACGCCCCGGCCGACGAGGCGCCCAAGAAGAAGATGTCGAAGAAGGGCCGGATCCGGCTCTTCGTGATCCTCGGGCTGGCGGTCCTGGTGGCGGTGGCCTTCGGGGTCCGCTACCTCGTCGACACCTCGAACTACGTCACGACCGACAACGCGCAGGTCGACGGCAACCAGATCTCGATCAACGCGCCGACGTCGGGCACCCTGCTCGACTGGCGCGGCCAGGTCGGGGCGACGCTCCGCGAGAACGCGTCGGTGGGCCGCATCGAGATGCAGGGCGGCTACGTCCAGCCGCAGATGGTCATCCGCGCCCCGGCCGACGGGACGGTCGCCGTGAACAACGGCGTGCCCGGCACCTTCGTCCAGCAGGGCACCCAGCTCGCCGTCGCGTACGACACCCAGGGCGTCTTCGTCACCGCCCGGGTCGACGAGACCTCGGTCGACGAGGTCCGGGTCGGGGCGCCGGTCAAGCTCGACGTGGACGCCTTCCCCGACGCCGACCTCACCGGCCACGTGTCGGAGATCCAGACCGGCTCGGCGGGCGTGTTCTCGGCCTTTCCGCAGTCGAACTCCTCGGGCAACTTCCAGAAGGTCACCCAGGTGATCCCGGTGCGCATCACGATCGACGACACCTTGAACCTGGCGCTGGCGCCGGGCATGAACGTCACGGCCAAGATCCACCGGCCCTAGGGAGCCAGACGATGAGCACCGACACGGCCCCGGCCGTCACGACGGTCGACCTCGACGAGCGTCCGGTCACCCGGACCGCGCAGCCGGCCCCCCGTACGGCACCGGCGGCGCCGAGCCGCCCGCAGACGGCCAAGCAGGCCGCCCCGCGCGACGCCAAGGGCCGGGAGCACTGGGTCGTCCCGGTGCTGGTGCTGGTGGCGGGCATGTTCATGTCGGTCCTCGACACGAGCATCGTCAACGTGGCCATCTCGGCCATCCAGACCGACTTCGGCGGCAGCACCGCCGACATCGCCTGGATCTCGACCGCGTACAGCCTCGTGCTCGGTGTCGTCGTGCCGGCGAGCGCGTGGCTGGGCGACCGCTTCGGGATCGCCCGGGTCTACACGCTCTCGCTGGCCGCGTTCGCGCTGAGCTCCGCGCTGTGCGGGCTGGCCTGGAACCTCGACAGCCTGATCGCGTTCCGCGTGCTCCAGGCGATTCCCGGCGGCCTGCTGCCCGCGATCAGCCTGACGATGGTCTACCGCATCGTCCCGCCGGCCCGGATCGGCGCCGCGATGGGCATGTACGGCCTCGGCATCGTCGTCGCGCCGGCCATCGGCCCGGCACTGGGCGGCTACCTCGTCGAGTACGTGAACTGGCGGCTCGTCTTCTACATCAACCTCCCGGTCGGTGTCCTGGGCGTGGCGGCCGCGATCATCTTGCTGCCCAAGTTCGCGCCGGCGATCACCCGACGGTTCGACATCTACGGCTTCCTCACCATCGCCACGGCCCTGGTGTCGCTGCTCCTCGCGTTCTCGGAGGGCCCGTCGTGGGGCTGGACCGGCTACCGCGTCCTCGGCCTGGTCGCCCTGGGCGGCCTCAGCCTGGCCGCGTTCGTGGTCATCGAGCTCGAGATCGGAGTACCCGCTGCTCAACCTGCGGGTGTTCACGCAACCGGCTCTACACGACCTCGCTGCTGGCGATGAGCGTGATGATGACCGGCCTGTTCGCGACCCTGTTCTACATCCCCCTGTTCTTGCAGGAAGGGCTCGGCTACCCCGCGCTGCGAGCAGGGCTGCTGCTCCTCCCGCAGGCTCTGGTCATGGCCGTCCTGATGCCTGTCGCGGGTCGGCTCTACGACAAGATCGGCCCGCGCTACCTGGCCTTCTTCGGGCTGCTGATCGCCGCCACCGGGACGTTCCTGCTGACCGGGATCAGTCCTGACATGACCCGGCACGAGCTCGTCTTCTGGCTCTGCATCCGCGCCGCCGGCACCGGCCTGGCGATGATGCCGATCATGACCGGCGGACTCTCCTCCCTGCCGGGCGTGCTGACGACCAGCGGCAGCGCGATCAACACCGTGGCCCAGCGGGTCAGCGCCGCGCTCGGGCTGGCCGCCCTGACCGCGGTCGTGACCAACCAGCAGGGTGGCCTGATGGCCGCCCGCGCCGCGCTGGTCAAGGCGGGCAGCATGCCCGCCGCCGAGGTCCAGGCCGTCTACCAGCAGACGCAGCTGGACGTGCTCGCAGCGTCCTACTCGAACGTGTTCCTGGTGACGGGGATCCTCACCCTCGTCGCGGCAGCCCTGTGCCTGATGCTCCGCTCCGGGCCGAACCCGCACGGCGGCGGTGGCGCCGGCGCCGCGATGATGGAGTGACGCCGCTGCGTCAGGGGTCGCGCTAGGCCAGGAGACCGGCGACAGCCGCGTCGACCGGGGTGTCGCCCTCGGTGAGCTCGACGACGACGTGGTGCAGGCGCGGTTCGTGCAGGGCCGCCGCGATGAACGCGGCCACGTCGTCGCGGGTGACGTCGCCGTACGGGACCGCCCAGCCCGCCCGTACGGTGCCGGTGCCGGTGTCGTCGGTCAGGGTGCCCGGGCGCACGACGAGCCAGTCGAGGTCGCTCGACGTCAGCTGGACGTCGGCGGCCTTCTTGACGCTCATGTAGTGCTCGAAGCCGGCGTTCGTCTCCGCGGAGCGGCCGGCGTCGGGGAAGACCGAGACGAGCACGAAGCGGCGTACGCCCGCCTGCCGTGCCGCGTCGGCGGCCTTCTCCAGGCCGCGCCCGTCGATCAGCGTCGTCTGGTCGCGCCCCGTCCCGTGCGCGCCGGCGGCGAAGACGACGGCGTCGTGCCCGGCCAGCAGCGCGGCCAGCTCCTCGGTCGTCTGGTCGACGAGGTCGAACAGCACCGAGGTGCCCCCCGCTGCCTCGACGGCCCCGGACTGCGCGGCGCCGCGGTGCAGCCCGCTCACCGTGTCCCCGTCCGCCGTGAGCAGCGCCGTCAGCCGCCGCCCCACCCCTCCTGCGCCACCGATCACGAGTGTCTTCACGGCACTACTATCCCCGCATGAGCGCGCTGGAGGGCTGGGCCGAGGGCGAGCACACCGACCCGGCCACCGGGGTGACCCACCCGACGTACCGGCGGGGGAGCGGGCCCGGGGTGGTCGTGATCGCCGAGGTCCCGGGCATCACGCCCGAGGTCGTGACCTTCGCCGAGGAGGTCGTCGGCCAGGGCTTCACCGTCGTGCTGCCGCACCTGTTCGGCGAGGTGCCGAGCGCGAGCGGGCCGGGCGCCGCCGTACGGACGCTGGCCCGGGTGTGCGTGAGCCGCGAGTTCACCAAGCTGCGGCTGCGCGAGACCTCGCCCGTCGCGACCTGGCTGCGCTCGCTCGCCCGGACGCTGCACGCCGAGCTGGGCGGGCCCGGCGTCGGGGCGTTGGGCATGTGCTTCACCGGCGGGTTCGCGCTGGCGATGATGGTCGACGACTCCGTCGTGGCCCCCGTGCTCGCGCAGCCGTCGCTGCCCTTCGCGATCGGCAAGGCCCGCGGCGCGGACCTCGGCCTGTCGCCGGCCGACCTCGACGTCGTCAAGCGGCGGGCGGGCGCCGGCTGCACCGTGCTCGGGGTGAAGTACGCGGGGGACCCCGTCGTCGGCACCCGCTTCGACACCCTGACTGACGAGATCGGCGACGCCTTCGTCCGCGTCGAGCTGCCCGGTCGTCAGCACTCGATCCTGACCGGGCAGCGGCAGCAGGAGGCCGTCGACCGGGTGCTCGCGTTCTTCCGCGACACGCTCCTGTGACGCACCCGACGCAGGGCGGCGGGAAGCCTCGTACGGCTGCTCGGGTTCCGTCGAGCGTGACCAAGCTCTTCGAACCCCTCACCCTGCGCGGCCTGAGCGTGCGCAACCGCATCTGGCTCGCCCCGATGTGCCAGTACTCGGTCGAGCGCGAGGACGGCGTGCCGACGGACTGGCACCTCGTGAACCTCGGCGCCCGCGCCCAGGGTGGGTTCGGTCTGCTGCTCACCGAAGCCACCGCGGTCACCCCGGACGGGCGCATCAGCCCACAGGACACGGGTCTGTGGGACGACGCCCAGCGTGACGCGTGGGCCCGGATCGTCGACTTCGTGCACGGCCAGGGCGCGGCGGTCGGCGTCCAGCTCGCGCACGCGGGTCGCAAGGCGTCGACCTACCGCGGCTTCGAGGGCGAGCCGCAGGGCAGCGTCCCCGACGCCGACGGCGGCTGGCCCACCGTCTCCTCCTCGGCGGAGGCGTTCCCGGGCTACGACGCCCCGCGGGAGATGACCACCGACGACGTCGCGGACGTCGTGACCGCGTTCGGCGAGGCCGCCCGCCGTGCGGTCGAGGCCGGCTTCGACACCGTCGAGGTGCACGGCGCCCACGGCTACCTGGTCCACCAGTTCCTGAGCCCGCTCACGAACCACCGCACCGACGCGTACGGCGGCGACCTCGAGGGCCGCTCGCGCTTCCTGGTCGAGGTCGTCGACGCCGTCCGGGCGAACGTCCCCGACGCCATGCCCGTGCTCGTCCGGCTCTCCGCGACCGACTGGACCGAGGGCGGCTGGGACGCCGAGCAGACCGTCGCCGTCTCGGCCGTGCTCAAGGAGCACGGCGTCGACCTCGTCGACGTGTCCTCCGGCGGGGCCGTGCTCGCCCCGATCCCCGTCGGCCCCGGCTACCAGGTGCCCTTCGCCCGCGCCGTGCGCGAGGGGGCCGACCTGCCGTCCGGTGCGGTCGGTCTCATCACCTCCCCGCAGCAGGCCGAGCAGGTCCTCGCGGGCGGCGACGCCGACGTCGTCCTGCTGGCCCGGGCCGCCCTGCGCGAGCCGGCGTGGCCGCAGCGCGCCGCCGCGGAGCTCGGGGTCGAGTGGCGCGACGCCGCCTACCCGCCGCCGTACGCCCGGGGGCACTGGACCGAGGACCTGCTCGCCGGGTGACCCGGTCGGCCGGCGTACCCGGTCCGGGTGACACGGCCGCTCTCAGGTTGCGCTCAGACGGCTCGTGCCGCAGGGTGTGCGGACACACCGTCGTTCCTGGGAGCCTTCGTGCCTCGTCGTACCGCAGCCGCCGTCGTCAGCCTCGCGCTGGCGTCGCCCCTCCTCCTGCTGGGCTCGCCCGCCGTCGCCGCACCGGTCAGCCCGGTCGCGAAGCCGTACGACTTCAACGGCGACGGCTTCCCCGAGGTGGTCGTCGGTGCGCCTGACCTCGGCGTGGGCGCGGTCGACCACGCGGGCGGCGTCACGGTGCTGCCGGCCTCGGCGAAGGGCGTCTCCACCCAGGGCACCGTCTTCACGAAGGCGACGCCCGGCGTGCCCGGTGACCCGACCCTCGGCGACGCGTTCGGTGCGGCGTTCGCCAGCGCCGACCTCGACCACGACGGCTACGCCGACCTCGCGGTCGGTGCGCCGGCCGACAGCGGCAAGGACCAGACCGTCGTCGGCGGGACCGTGACCGTCCTGTTCGGCTCGTCGTCGGGGCTCGGCTCGGCGCGCTCGTACGTGATCACGAGGGCCGGCGACGCCGAGGACGACAGCTTCGGCGAGGCGCTCGTCGCCGCCGACCTCGACGCCGACGGCTACGCGGACCTGGCCGTCGGCGCGGGGTCCGCGGACGCCGTCGAGGTCGACGGCCTGGACTACTTCCCGAACGGCTCCGTCACCGTCTTCGACGGGGGCAGCCGACGCTGGCGACGAGCCGGTCGACCGTCCTGCACGGCAAGCGCAGCGGCGACCGGTACGACCTCGTCTTCGGGGCCTCGCTCGCCGTCGGCGACGTCGACGGCGACGCCAAGCCGGACCTGGTCGTGGGTTCGCTCGGCCTGCCCTACGACGACGGCGAGGGTCACGGCGGGTCGGTGAGCGTCTGCCCGAGCGGGCCGGACGGGCCCACGAGCTGCCACCAGGTCGCGTTCGGCGTCAACACCGGGTCGACGGCGCTGGCCGTCGGCAACGTGAAGGGTGACGCCCGCAACGAGATCGTGGTCGGCCAGCCCCAGAGCACCTCCGAGGGCGACGACCCCGGCCTGGTCTCCACGCTGACGCTCTCCGGGAGCGGCTCCGGGCTGACGACGAAGGCGTCCGCGCTCACGCAGGCGACCAGGGGCGTGCCGGGCAGCAACGAGCGCGGCGACGAGTTCGGCTACGCCGTCGCGCTCGGCGACCTCGACGCCGACGGCTACGCCGACCTGGTCGTCGGTGCGCCCGGCGAGGCGGTCGGCAGCCGGAAGGAAGCCGGCCGCGTGACCGTGGTCTACGGCGGGAAGTCGGGCTACCGCACCAGCGGCAACAAGCTCTACGACCAGAACACCAAGAGCGTGCCGGGCACCGCGGAGGCCGGCGACGGCTTCGGCGCCGCGGTGGCACTCCTCGATCACGACGCCGACGGCCACCTCGACCTCACCGTCGGCGCACCTGGGGAGAACGACGACACCGGCGCGATCACGACCCTCGACGGCTCGGGCAAGAGCTTCACGGCCAAGGACTCGAAGACCTTCGGGCTGGGCTCGGTGGGCTACCCGACCCCGGCGGGTGGCGGGTTCGGCGGGTCGCTCGCCCGCTGAGCGCGGGGATCAGGCGAGGCGTTCGGCGAGCGCCTCGCCCAGGGTCCGGCCCGAGAGGTACGCCGCCTCCACGCGTGGGCGGTCGGAGAACGCGTCCCCGCAGACCCCGACGAGGGTCTGCTCGTCCAGTGCGTAGGGCACGCTCCGGTTGCCGGCCGGCTTGCCGAAGCTCCAGCGGTGCACCCGGGTCGACACCGGTTCGGTCGTGATGCCGAGGACGTCGCGCAGGGCGACGGTCATCGGCCCGGCCGCCTCGTCCGGCGCCGCGAGGTGCTCGGCGGCGAAGTCGCCGGTCGAGTGCGCGACCAGGACGGGCGCGTCGTCGCCACGGCGCCGCCCGTCGTCGGCGACCCAGCCCAGGACGGGGTCGCCCGCGACGAACGCGCCGTCCACGTCGGGCCAGCAGCGCTCGGACCACGTCGCCGTGAGGGCGAGCACCGCCTCGAACGGGTCGTCCAGCCGGGCCCTCAGGTCGGCGTACGCAGGGTCGAGCAGGCGCAGCGCCTGCGGGTCGGGCATCGCGAGGACGACGCCCGCGGCCGCGAGGGCGTCCACCACCGGGCCGGGCCCGACACGCTCCACGGTCGCCTGCCGGACGTCGAGACCGGTCGCGAGGTCCTCGACCAGGCTGCGCAGGCCGCCCGGCGCGGCCCAGCGGTCCGGCCCGGACTTGGGCTCGAGGTCGCCGTCGTGCGCGACGACGAAGGTGTCGGTCCAGGTCCGCGCGAGACCTCGGGCACGCCAGTCCTCGACCACCGCCCCGAACCTGTCGTCGGACACCGTGAAGTAGGACGCGCCCGTGTCGACCATGCGCCCGTCCGTCCGCTTGCTCGCCATCCGGCCGCCCAGGCGCCGGCCCCGGTCCAGGACCACCACCTCCCGGCCCGCGTCGGTCAGGGCGCGCGCGGCCGCGACCCCCGAGATGCCCGCACCGACGACGACCACTGGTTCCACCACCCGCCCATCCTCCCTCGCGTGGTCGCGGCCCGCCGGGTTGCGAGCCACGGACCGATGCTCCGCAGGCTCCTAGGCTTGCGGGATGCCGGTGTCCTACGTCGTGGCCCTGCTCGTCGTGGCCGTGCTGGCCGGCGTCGCCGCCGTCGCCCTGCCCTTCCTGCGAGGTCGGTCGCGGCCCGGGCCGGCCGACGGCGTCCTGGCGCTGGTCGGCTGGCTCGGGCTGGCCCTGCACTGCGGGGCGATGTTCGCCCGCCCCTTCGTCGCCTGGATCCCGGGCAGCGCCGGCTACGTCGACGTCGTGAACGGGATGGGTGCCGGCAGCATCGTGCTGTACCTCGTCCCGGCGGCGCTCCTGCTGGTGGGGCTGCGCCGCGCCCGGCCTCCGGTCCTCGCGGTCTGCGCTGTCATGCTCGGCGCCGTGGGGATCACGATGTACGACGGCGGCACGCTCCAGGCCCATCTCACCGCCATCTTCGGCGCCGTGGTGATCGGGACCCTCGCCTCTGCGGGCCTCGTGGCGCGCGTGGTCCGAGGGCGGCGAAAAGCGTTCGGGAACGCGCCGGAACCGCTAGCGTGACGCCGCTCGACCCCGAGCGACCTGTCCCGACGGAGTCTCCGATGAACCCTCGCACAGCCCTCGTCCGCGTTGCCCTCGCTGTCGTCCTCCTCGGCGCGGCCGCCGGCTGCAGCTCGGCGCCGTCGGGTGGGCCGGCGCCCTCGTCGTCCGCCGTCGACGCTCCGCAGAGCGCGGTCCCGTCGGCCACGCCGTCGGCTCCCGCGCTCCCGCAGTCGGCCACGCCGCTCCCCGACGACCAGATGGTGTGGCGCTACTCCTCTGGCTCCAACCGGACGATCTCGACCGTGAGCACGAACGGTCTCACCGGTTCCGACCTCGTCGTCGGCGAGAAGAACGTGGCCGCATCCCTCTCTCCCGACCGGCGGACCGTCGTCTACATCCGCCGGGAGGCCGACGACCGGAGCTCGCTCCGCGCGGTGTCGGCCGACGGGCAGTCCGACGTCCGCCTCTTCGCGGACGGCTCGACCGACTGCCCGAAGATCCGGCGTCCGGCCGTCGGACCGGACGGGACCCTGGCTGTCGTCTGCTCGCCCTTCGACGAGGGCGGCGAGGACGTGCTCAACATCATGACGACCGACGGGACGCTGCTGAAGCAGCTCGACCACGGCCAGCTCGGTGACGCGACGTTCAGCCCGGACGGCACCCGGGTCGTCTACGCGCGCGACCCGTACCTGCCGTACAAGCTCGGCGGTGCGCTCTTCTCGGCCCCGGTCGACGGCTCGAGCTCGCCCGTCCGGGTGCTCGCCGGCACGAACGTCAACCCGGTCTGGTCGCCGTCGAGCGACGAGGTCGCCTACGTCCGGATCGACGGTGAGCGCCGCAGCATCGGCGTCGTCCGCGTGGCGGCGGACGGGCGCGGTGGCGGCACCCGGGCACTGACGACGGGTGATGCCTACGACCAGGACCCGTCGTGGTCGCCGGACGGCACCCGCTTCGCCTTCCGCCGCGGTCCCGACGAACCGCACCTGTTCGTCATGAGGTCCGACGGCAGCTCCGCGCAGCGGATCGTGCGCAGCTCCGGTGCTGTGAACGCGCCGGTGTGGACCGCCCGCTGATCTCTCCACGGGGAGGACGCGCCCTCCCGGTGGTCGTCCTCGCGATCGTCCTGGCGCTGCTGCCGGGTCTGGTGCCCGCGCCGGCCGCGGCAGCGCCGGAACCCGGGCCGACGAGCGGCGTCGTGGTCAGCGGGGAGGCGCGCTTCGAGGTCGTGACACCGACCCTCGTGCGGCTGCAGCATGCGGCCGGCGGTCGGTTCGACGAACGACCGACGACCACGACCGTCCCGCGGACCGCGGCGCCACCTCCCTACACCGTCGAGCACGTCGACGGCTGGCTCGTCGTCCGCACCGACCGCCTGACGCTGCGCTACCGCGAGGGGTCCGGCGCGTTCACGGCCGACGACCTGAGCGTCGACCTCGACGTCGCCGGCACCCCGACCACCGCGCGGCCGAGCTGGCGCCGACCGCCCGGCACCTGCGCGTACGGCACCCGCTGCGAGGCCGAGGACGGCCGCCTTTCCGGCGGCGAGAGCGTGCACCACACCCACGAGGGAGCCTCCGGGCGCGGGTACGCCTCCGACCTCGAGCAACGCGGTGCGGCCGACGTCTGGACGATCACCGGCGTCCCGCGAGCCGGGCGGCACGACCTGCAGGTGGCCTACGCCAACGGCTCGTCGCGGACCCGCACCCTCGACCTCCTCGTGGGCGGTCGCCGGGCGGGCCGGATCGAGGCGCCGCCGACGGGCGGCTGGTCGACCTGGCGGGTCCTCCGCACCCGGGTCGAGCTGGAGGCGGGAGACCAGGTGGTCGCCACCCGGTGCAGCGGCGACGTGACCTGCGGTGTCGACCTCGACGCCGTCGCGGTGACGGACGAGGGGAGCGGGTACCCGGCCACGACGGGGACGCAGGCGCCCGCCGCCGACGAACCCGGCCAGCTCGGCGGCTGGACCCGCGGCCTCGACGTCTACCCCGACCAGGCCGGCCCGGACGTCGCCGACGTCGCGCTGCACCCCGGCGTGCTGAACCGGCAGGGCTGGTGGCTGCTCGACGACAGCTGGGCGGCGCTGCGGACCACCGACGGCTGGATCACCGGTCGCCCGACCGACGACCCGACGTACGCCGACGGCTGGTTCTTCGGCTACGGCCACGACTACGCGAGGGCGCTGGCCGACCTGCGCGTGCTCACCGGCGCGGCGACGCTCCCGCCCCAGTGGATGTCGGGTGTCTGGTACTCCGTCTTCGACGCGATCCCGGCGCGGACGTACGAGGACACGCTGCTGCCCGCGTTCGCCGCGCACGACGTGCCCGTCGACGGGCTGAGCGTCGACACCGACTGGAAGGCACCGGTCCGCTGGGACGGCTGGGAGTGGAACCGCGACCTGTTCGGTGACCCCCAGGGCTTCTTCACGTGGGCCCAGAGCCAGCAGCTCGGCGTCGTGCTGAACGTGCACGCCGGGCTCTCCGGGCGGGACCCGGCGCTGCGGCAGGTCGAGCGCGCCACCGGTGCGGACCTCGTCGAGGCCGGCCAGTGCTTCTCGCCCGACTGCCACGCCCTCGACTTCGGGAACCGGGCGGAGGCGCAGGCCTGGTTCGCGCTGCACACGCCGTACGAGCGGCTCGGCGCCCGGCCCTGGTGGTTCGACTGGTGCTGCACCAGCTCGACGGTCGACGTCCCGGGCGCGACGCCGGACAGCTGGCTGAACGAGCAGTACGCCTCGCGGCTGACCGCCGCCGGGCAGCGCGGGGTCGTGCTGTCGCGGATCGGCGCCTCGCTGCAGGACTTCCGCGGCTCCTACGCGAGCGGTCCGTGGGGCGAGCACCGCAGCACCGTCCACTTCACCGGCGACACCGCCCCGACCTGGGACACGCTCGCCCTCGCGGCCCGGCTGACGCCCGACGAGGGCGCGATCGGCGAACCCTGGGTCAGCCACGACATCGGCAGCTTCCTCGGCCAGCACCTCGACGACGACCTGTACGCGCGCTGGGTGCAGCTCGGCACGTTCCAACCGGTGCTGCGGCTGCACTCCCGCCACGGCGACCGGCTGCCGTGGCAGTACGCCGAGGCGGCCGGACCCGCCGCCGACTTCCTGCGGCTGCGCGAGGCGCTCGTGCCGTACACCTACTCCGCGGCCTGGGACGCGACCCGCACCGGGCAGCCGGTCTGCCGCCCGCTCTACCTCGACGACCCCGAGCAGGCGGAGGCGTACGCGCACCCCGACGAGTACCGCTACGGCCGCGACCTGCTCGTCGCGCCGGTGCTGACACCGGGCACGACGGCGACCCGGACGGTGTGGTTCCCGCCGGGGCGCTGGGTCGGGTGGTTCGACGGCCGGACCTACACCGGTCCGTCGACCGCGACCGTCGCCGTCGGGCTCGACGCGATGCCGGTCTTCGTGCGCGCGGGCGGGATCGTCGCGCAGACGCCCGGCACCCAGCGGGTCCAGCCGAGCCCTGCCGCCGTCAGCCTCACCGTCGCCAGCAGCACGCCGGGGGAGAGCAGCACGACGACTCTGCACACCGACGCCGGCGACGGTCTCGGCTACGCGCGGGGCGAGTCCGCCGACTCGACGCTCACGTACGCCACGCGGCGCGGGCCGTGGTGGTGGCCGCGCCCGTCGAGCCGGCTCACGGTCGGCGCGGCGAGCGGGACCTTCCCGGGCGCGGTGACGGAACGCTCGTACGCCCTGGACGTCCGCGCGTTGAGCCGACCGGACCGCGTCCGGGTCGACGGCGCCGCCCTGGCCGAGGTCGCTCCGGACGGCACGGCGCCGGGCTGGTGGTACGACGACGCGGCCCGGACGCTGCACGTGCGGACGGCGCCGCTGGCCGTCGGGACCGCGCACACGGTCGAGCAGCGCGGTGGCGAGGTGCGCGACCGATGACGCGGCTCCGCGGCTAGCGTGCAGGTGTGATCAGCAGCGTGAAGTACCCCTACGACGGCACCGTCGTCCTCGTGACCGGCGCGGGCGACGGCATCGGGAGGGCGGTGGCGCAGGCGTTCGCGGAGCAGGGTGCGAGCGTGGTCGGGCTCGGCCGCCACGTGGAGACCGTCAGCGACGCGCTCTCGGGCTTCGACACGGACAAGACGCTCGCCCTGCGGGCCGACGTCTCGCAGCGCGCCGACGTCGAGGCGGCCGTGGCGGCCGCGGTCGAACGGTTCGGCAAGCTCGACGTCGTCGTCCCGAACGCCGCGGTGTACGAGGACACGGCCTTGCTCGACCTCACCGACGAGCAGTGGCGTCGGCTGCAGGCCGTGAACGTCGACGGGCTCCTCTACGTGCTGCAGGCGACCGTCCCGCACCTCAAGGCGTCGCGCGGGAACGTCGTCGCCATCTCCTCGGTGTCGGGCATGCGCGGCGACTGGGGCCAGTTCGCGTACAACGCGACCAAGGGCGCCGGCGTCACGATGCTGCAGTCCCTCGCCCTGGACCTCGGACCCGACGGCGTCCGGGTGAACCTGGTCGCGCCGGCCCTCACCGTCACGCGGATCACCGAGGGCGTGACGCGGACGCCCGGCTTCGACGACGCCATCCGCAACCGGGTCGCCCTCGGGCGCCCCGGCCAGCCCGAGGACGTCGCCCGGGTGGTGCTGTTCCTGGCGAGCCCCGACGCCGCGTACGTCACCGGCGCCCTGCTCCCCGTCGACGGCGGGACGACGGCGGCGACGGGTCAGATCCACGGCTGAGAGCCGCCCCGGCGGACCCCCGGTTCCCTAGACTGAGCCGGTCCTCGGGGACCGTTCCCGGGACGGGATCCCGCAGGGCCGGGAGGGAAGGTGTCGCCATGGCGGCCAGGCGTCGGGCCGTCGAGCGCGCGGCGCTGCGCCGGACGACGGTCGACCGGGTCGTCGCCGGCGTGCTCGTCGTCGTGGTGGCCGCCGGCCTGATGAGCGTGCTCCCCGGCTCGAGCCAGCGGGCGGTCTCACGCACGACCTGCCGGGTGGCGACGGTGGGCCTCGGCTCCTGCGGCGACCCCGGTCTCGACCTCAGCGACGTGGCGCTCGCCCCACCGCGATGCCTCACCCTGGCCAGGCTCGACGAGGGCCTGCCCGAGGTGCGGGTCCGTCGGCTCGTGGCCGCGCGCGGCCTGGTCGTCACCGTGAGCACCGCGCGCTCCGGGGACGTCGTCGTCCAGCTCGGCGACGCGCCCCAGCCGCCGCTGCCCGACGTGCTCGGGGGCGCCCCGCGGCCGCAACGAGCGGTGGCCGACGGGGTCGACGTGCCCGCGCAGTCGGAATGGTTCCTCCCGCGCGGTCAGGGCCTCGACGAGCTCGTCGGCGCCGTCCAGGACGCCGAGCACCGGGTGGTGCAGCGGCGTTCGGCCCTGGGCCTGCTGGGGACGGTCCTCGACCGCGACGACCGTACGGTGCCCGGCCCCACCCTGCTCTCCAGCAGCCTCGACCTCGGCCGGCCGGTCTGGCCACGCGTCGAGCAGGACGTGCAACCACGCCCGCCGCGCACCGGCACGGGAGGGTCGACCCCGGGCGGACCCGCGCGGTCGGGCAGCACCGTCACGGTGACCGCCGACGCCACGGCGGTCTCGGTCTTCAACCGCATCTCGCGGGAGTCGGCGCTGGTGGTCCCGCTGGCCGGCAGCCTCGGCGGGCAGCCGGCGACGGGCACCATGCGCGTCGTGCGCGACCCCACGGGGACGGTCGTCTCGGTGCTGCTCGCCGTCGTCACCCCGGGCCAGGCCGTCCCCGGCGAGCCCCGCGCCTCGCTGCCCGGCCCGGCCGTGGCCTACGTGCAGGTGCCGGTCCGGACCGCCACCGAGCGGGAGCTGGTGGCCTCGTGGCTGGCGGGCTCCGGGCCGGCCGTCGTCCCGCTCGACGGGTTGCTGGGGCTGCGGGCGCCGCAGGTCGACGACCAGCTCGACTCGTTCCTGACCCGGGCCGCCACGGTCACGGTCCTGCGCTACGGCCTCGTGGACGCCGGCGACCTCGCCGACCGCGTCGCCACGGAGCTCCGTGACGGTCGGCGCCAGGACTGGGAGGGCGTCCGGCTCGTCGCGGCGGGCGAGGTCGACCCCACGTCGAGCGGGGCCGGCCGCCGGCTCGTCGCCGACCCGGCGTGCCGCACGTGAGCGACCGCACCACGGCGCCGTCGCGCCGGGCCTTCCTCGGGCTGGGGCTCGGTTCCGTGGGAGCGCTGCTCGCCGGCGCGTCGGCCGCAGCGGCGCCCGCCACCGTCACCGTCGGCGGCCTCGCGCTCGAGGTGCCCGCCGACGTCCAGGCCCTGCCGGCCGGGGACCGCCTCGGTGGACCGTCGTGGTCCTGGCGGGGGCGCCGGACGGCGACGTCCGGAGCCTTCCTCGTGCTCGCCCGGGCCGACCTCGCCAGCGCCGACGCCGAGGAGGTCGTGGGCTGGCTGCTGGCGTCCGGGCTCGTCGGCTCGCTGCCGGGCCTCGCCACGCAGAGCCGGCGGAGCCGGACGACGCCGGGCGGCGGGGACCAGGCCCGGCTCGACGTCGCGTACGAGGTCGCGACCGACGTCCGCTGGTCCGGCACCCTGCTCGTCGCCACGCGCCCGACGGGTCCCGCCGGCGTGGTGCTGGTGCTCGGCGACGACCGGCTCACCGCCGGCGAGGTCGCCGCCGTCCTCGACTCGGTCCGCTGGGTCTCGTGAGGCGTCGCACCCGCACCGCGCCGGGGCCCGTCCGGCTCGTCCTGCGCGCCGGCGCCGGCAGCCTGGTGGTGGTGCTGGTCGGCGGGGCCGGGCTGTTTGCGATCAGCTCGTCGAGCACGTCGGTCTCGCTGGTGCGGATGGGCCTGGCGGCGGGCGTGCTCGCGCTGCTGAGCAGCCTCGCGGGGGTCCTCCTCGTGCCGCGCGACGGGCGGTCCGCCCTCGGGCGTGGCGCCTGCGGAGCGTTCGTGCCGGTGCTCGTCGGGCTGGGCACGGGACTGTTCGTGGGGGTGGCCGGCGGTGCGGCCCTCGGGGTGCCGGCGGCGGTGCCGTGGCTGGTCGGCGGCCTGCTCGGAGCGGTGCTCAACCCGTTCGTCTCCGACCTCGCGTGGGTCGGTCCGCGGGTGCGGCGCCGTCGTTCCGGGACCTGGTGACCCGTTCGCGGTGCGGGTTCAGGTGCAGTCAGCGCGTGAGGCGTGGCTTCACGTCGGCGAGGGCGAGATCGAGGCCGACGAAGTGGAAGCGGGAGTCGACCGGGTTGTAGGTGACGACCAGGTTGGCGATGCCGCAGTCGAGCAGCGTCCGCACGGGCGGCAGGGGGGTGTCGTCGTCCTCGTCGTCGTCCGGGTCGGGCGTGGGCGGGGTGAAGCCGGGGTCCAGGCTGCACGAGCCGGCGTCGAAGCTGGTTGCGGCGGTGGCCTTCGCCCGGGCGCCGTCGGCGCCGGAGACGGACACGGTGATCTCGTCGGTGAAGGAGTTGTAGCAGTAGTCGGTGAGCGCGACGCCGTTCGCCTGCGCGAGCCGGAGAGCTTGCGCATAACCGGTCGGGAGGCAGCGCCCGTCGCCCAGCAGGACCGGGATGTCGCTCGGGAGGACGAAGCCAGGGGTCACCTTGGCCGGGATGCCGTCGAGGACGGCCTGGGCGCCGGCGAGGGCGGCGGCGTCGGCGCCGTGGCTGGCCTCGCTGCGGTCGTCGGTCGCCACGGCCAGCCGACCGGTCACGAAGATGCCGGCGATCACCGCGATGGCGGCCAGGACGAGCACCGCCATGACGGGGCTCTGCCCGGCCTCGCGGCGGCCCTGCGACGTGCGACGCGTCATGCGTCCACCCTCCGGGTGCTCGTGCTGATCATGAGAACGCAGGACGGGCGGGGGCTCTCGCCCCCCGCCCGTCCCGGATGCGGACTACGCGGCGCCGATCGAGGTGATCTTGTCGACGACGGCCTGCACCTTCGCCGAGAGGGTGGCGCCGGCCCCGCTGAAGATGCCGATGATCGCGACGATCAGGACGCCGGCGACCAGGAGCATCGCGATGTACTCGAGCGTGCCCTGGCCGGCCTCGCGGCGACGGGCGGAGAGCCGGTCGGTGACCTCGGCCTGCAGCATGATCAGCGAGACGATGAGCTTGTCCATCTGGGTTCTCCTCTGGGTGTGCGACCCGGTCCCGGGTCGGTCTGCGTGGGATCTGTGTTGCGGAGAACCGCCGTGCACCGCGGCTTCCAACGAGGTCAACACTAGGAAGCACGGGGTTCGTCGGGATGGGTCCGAGGGCCCAACCGAGGGCCCAACTTCAGGCCCTCCCCAGGGCCCTGGACCCCGGGCGTCGGCGAGCTCCGGAGCCCGCGCGCGGCCAGCCGCGAAGTGGTCCCTGCGGAGGCGACCGTACGGCGTGGCGCGCTCCGGAGGGACCACTTCCGGACAGGGGTTCGGAGCAGGGGCTGAGCCCTAGGAACCCGCCAGCCAGAGCGAGACCGCGTGCCCGCGGTTGGTGACCTGCAGCTTGGCGAAGATCCGGTTGATGTGGTTCTTGACCGTCTTCTCGGCGATGAAGAGGTCGTTCGCGATGTCGCGGTTGGCGGCACCCTGCGCCATCAGGTCCATGATGTCCGCCTCACGCTCGGACAGCCCGTGGCGCCGGACCAGCTCGGAGCGGGCGGGGGCGGGGTTCGAGAGGGCCCGCACGGCCAGCGCGCTGAACGTCCCCAGCCCGCGCTTGGCGAGCCGTACGGCGTGCAGCAGCTCTTCCTCTTCGAAGTGCCCGTGCACGAGGTAGCCCCGGGCACCGGCGCGGACCGCCGCGGAGATGACCTCCGGTGACTCCGAGTAGGTCAGCATGATGACCGTCGTCAGCTCGGCGACCTCGAGCGCGGCGTTCACGCCGTCCTGGCGGGGCATGCGCACGTCGAGCAGCAGCACGTCGGGCCGGGTCCGGCGCACCAGGGCGACGGCCTCGACGCCGTTGCTCGCCTCGCCGACCACCTCGATGCCGGGGTCGGTGCTCAGCAGGCTGCGGACGCCCATCCGCACCACCGCGTTGTCGTCGGCGAGGGCCACGCGCACGGTCGCCCTCGTCGTCGCCGCGACGACGGGAGCGTCCCCGGGCAGGGTGCTCACTGAACCGACGGGTGTCGTCGTGCTGTCCATGTGACTGTCGTTCCCTTCTGGGGTTCGGACTCGATGGTGGCCGTGCCGTCCAGCTGCTCGGCCCGTTCGCGGAGCCCGCGCAGGCCGAAGTGACCGCCGGCCTCGCGGCCGGGTGCGCGGCTGTCGAAGCCCACGCCGTCGTCGCTGACGCGCAGCTCGAGCAGGGGGCCGTCGCCGACCAGGGCGACGCGGACGGCGGACGCCCGGGCGTGCTTGTCGACGTTGTGCAGGATCTCCCCGAGCGCGGCGGCCAGCTCACGGGTGACGACGGGATCGGCGTCGACGACCTCCACCTGCTCGAGGCTCGTGGGGATGCCCGTGCTGTCCTCCCACACCGCCAGGACCTCGGTGACCACGTCGACGGCGGGCCGGTCGGTCTGGCCCTCGCGCAGGACCAGCAGCAGGGTCCGCGCCTCGCGGGCGGCCTGGTCCGCGGCGTCGGCGAGCGCGCCGGCCAGCTCGCGGGCCCGTACGGGGTCGGTCTGGACCACGCGGCGCAGCGCCTTGGCGGCGAGCGCGATGCCGTGGATGGACTTGCCCACCGAGTCGTGCATGTTGCGGGCCAGGCGGGCCCGCTCGTCGGCCGCGCCCACGGCCGAGACCGCCTCCGCGACCTCGTGCCGGGCGCGGATCAGCGCCTGCGTGCTCTGCCGGACGATCGATCCCACGAGGCACACCCCGACCACGAGCACGGGCAGACCGGACAGCAGCGCCAGCCAGCCCTGCCAGGTGGTGGGGGTGGAGCCCAGGATCGCGGACGGTGCGCCGAGGGACGCCACCACCAGGGGCACGAGGAGGACGACGAGCACGGCGGGCGGGAAGACCAGGCCGGCCAGCAGCGCGGTGCACACCACGCTGAGCGTCGCCGGCTGCCCGACCGGCACCGTCATCAGCACGGCGATGCTGACCCCGGTGTCGACCAGCGCGAGCAGCGGGTGGCGGATCAGCAGCAGGATGACCCGGGGGCTCCGGCTGAGCACCAGGCTGGACAGGCCGAGCAGACCGAGGCTGAGGAGCGCGAGGTGCGTGGTGCCGGCCGAGGCCAGCACCGCAGGACCGGCGAGGGCCAGGCACAGCAGCCGGGCGCCCGCGACCGCCCGGACGAGCCCGACGTAGCCGCGGTCGGACAGCAGGGGTCCGGTCGGTCGGCCGCGCACGCTGCCCGACGGGCGTACGGATGTCGTCTCGCCGACCCGGGGCGGCAGCAGGCCGAGGGTGGTCACGGGCGCCTCACGAGAGCGACTTCACGATGTCGTTGATGTTCAGCCCGGTGCTGATGTAGAGACCCACCACGACGAGCACGAGGGTGGCCGGGACGAAGATCAGCGAGGTCACCAGCGTGACCTTGGGCGCGGTCTGCTGCGCGGTGCGCCGGATGCGCTGGGCGTTCTCGCGGCGCATGTCGACGGCGATCTGGTTGAGGGTCTCGGCCAGCGGCGCGCCGAGCTCCTCGGCCTGCAGGAAGGCCGAGACGAAGCTGTGGACCGCGACGGAGCCGGAGCGCCGGTCGAGGTTGCCGAAGGCCGCCCGCAGGCTCGCGCCGTGCGACAGCTGGTCCAAGGTGAGCTGGATCTCGCTCTGCATCGGTCCCTCGAACCGGTCGGCGACCCGGACCATCGCGGCCCGGAAGGCGATGCCCGCCGTGACCGTGACGGCCAGGATGTCCAGGAAGTCGGGCAGGTCGCGGTCGATGCGTTCGCGGCGGCGCCGGGCCTCGCCCGAGATCCGGGCGAGCGGGAGGATCACCGCGCACACCGGCAGCAGCGGCAGCGCGAGAGCCAGCCCGCGGAGCACGAAGACGAGCGCGACGGGCACGAGCACGATCAGCCACCAGCACATCCGCCGGAGCAGACCGTCGACCGAGACCCCGGTCGGCCGGCCGGCGTGGTCGATCTGGCGCTGGAGGTAGCGCACGACGCCTGGCCCGGCCAGGCGGCGTGCGCGGGGCACGAGCCGTCCGGCCAGCCGCTCGAGCGGGGACAGCCGGCCGGCGGCCTCGCGGCGCCGTTCCTCCTTCAGCAGCACCAGGTCGGCCGCGTCGAGGTACTCCTGGCCGCTGCCGCGCATCATCCGGTAGCCGAGCAGGAACATCAGCAGGGCGCCGGTGCCGCCGAGCGCCGGCCAGAGCGTCGAGAACCCGGTCATCAGTGGTCCGACCTGGTCATCTTCTGCACGATCACGTGGCCGACCACGTAGAGCCCGAGCCCGACCACCAGGGCAGCCTGGCCCAGCAGGCGGTGCGTCATCTTGTCGACCAGGCCGGGTTGCAGGACGTTGAGGATCAGCAGGAAGCCGACGCCCAGCCCGCTCACCATCCAGGCGGTCGTCCGGGCCTGGGCCAGGATCGTCCGGACCTCGCGGCGCACCTCCTTGCGGTCGTCGAGCGTCTTGGAGATGTCGCGCAGGGCCTTGATCAACGAACCGCCCGAGCGTGAGCTGACCACGAGCGTGGACATCAGCACCCGTACCTCGCGGGCGGGCAGGCGGTCGTTCAGCGCGAGCATGGCCTCCTCGAGCGGCGAGCCGAAGCGGACCGCGGAGTTGAGCCGCTTGATCTCGGTCTTCGCCGGCTCCTCCATCTCGCCCTCGGCGACGACCCACGCGGTGCTGATGCTCAGGCCCGCGTTGGTGGCGCTGGCGAGCACGCGCGCGAGCTCGGGGATCTGGGTGACGAAGCGTTCGCGGCGCCGCTCGCGCGACCAGCGGACCCAGAAGCGCAGCAGCAGCAGGCCGCTGACCAGGCCGACCACGCCGAAGGCGGGGGCGAGCACCTGCCCGAGCACCCAGGGCACGGCGACGCTGATCGCCACCACCGCGACGAAGACCAGCAGCGGCGACCGGTTGATGCCCGCGGAGACGAGGCTGCGCTCGAGCGCGCGGCCGACCCGGGTCTGCGCGAAGCGGGCGTCGTACGCGGCCAGGCGCGCCCGCGGCGACTCCTCCTTGACCGTGCCCGCGAGGGTGCTGACGTAGACCGAGCGCCGCTCGGCGGCGTGGGTGGTGAACTGGAACGCCGCGGCGAGGCTCAGCCCGACGAAGGCCAGCAGCCCGACGAGGATCCAGGTCACGGCTCGACCTCCCAGCCGTCCGGGAGCTGCTCGCCGCGCGACTGCAGGGTCGTGACCAGCTGCCGTGGCACCGCCCGACGGCGGAACTCGCGCAGCGTGCTGTCGAACTCGGCCAGCGTGGCCACCCGGTAGTCCTCGCGTCGCGACGAGGTGAGGTAGGCCAGCTCGACGATCCGGCGGGTGCCGTCGGAGTGGCGGTTCAGCTGGACGACGAGGTCGATGGCGGAGTTCACCTGGTCGCGGACGGCGGCGAACGGGATGTCGACGTCGCTCATGCTGGCGAGCGTCTCGACGCGGGACAGGGCGTCGTAGACGGTGTTGGCGTGGACGGTGGCCAGCGAGCCCTCGTGGCCGGTGTTCATGGCCTGGAGCATGTCGAGGGCCTCGCCGCCGCGGACCTCGCCGACGATGATGCGGTCGGGCCGCATGCGCAGCGAGTTCCGGACGAGGTCGCGGATGGTCACGACGCCGCGGCCGTCCACGTTGGCCGGCCGCGTCTCCAGCCGGATGACGTGGTCCTGGACGAGCGAGAGCTCGGCCGCGTCCTCGACGGTGACGATCCGCTCGCGGGCGGGGACGAACTGCGACAGCGCGTTGAGCATCGTCGTCTTGCCCGACGCCGTGCCCCCGCTGACGATGATGTTCAGCCGCGCGCGGACGCAGGTCGACAGCAGCTCGGCGCTCTCGCGGTCGAGCGTCCCGCGCTGCAGGAGCTCGGCCAGCCCGTACGCCTTGGGGAACAGCCGGATCGTCACCGACGGGCCGTCGATGGCGAGCGGCGGCAGCACGACGTTCACGCGGGCGCCGCGCGGGAGGCGGGCGTCGGCGGGCAGCCGCGCGTCCACCATCGGGCTCGCCTCGTCGACGCGGCGGTTCACGGCGGACACGATCCGGTCGATGGTCTGCAGCAGCTGTTCGTCGGAGGTGAAGCCGGAGGGGATCCGCTCGAGCCGGCCGAACCGTTCGACGTAGACCGTGTCGTGGCCGTTGATCATGATCTCGGAGATCGTGTCGTCGGCGAGCAGCGGCTCGAGCACGCCGAGCCCGACGGCCTCGTCGACCACCCGGCGCACGAGCGACGAGCGCTCCCGGCTCGACAGGATGACGCCCTCGCGGGAGATCAGGTGGGCGAGCACCCGCTCCAGGCGTGCGCGCCGCTCGTCGCCGGAGAGCCGCGACAGCTCCTGCAGGTCGACCTCGTCGAGCAGGATCTGCTTGAAGCGCCTGATCTGGGTGTCGTCGGCGTCCGAGGAGCTGGCCAGCGGGACGGCGGGCGGCAGGAAGCCGGTGCTGAACTCGCGCCTCACGGCATGCTCACGGTGCGGGTGATCTCGCGGTTGAACGGGTAGACCGCGAACGGTGCGGCCACCGTCACGCGGGCGGTGTGGTCGGGACCGGAGGTCGTGACGCCGACCAGCCGGATCCCGCCGGGCAGGCTGTCCTGCGCCGCGGCCTGGGGCGACTGCTCCAGCGAGTACGCCCGCGCCGCCTCGCGGGCGCCCTGCGCGGCCGCGTGCGCGGTGTAGGTCAGCACGATGACCTGCAGGGCGAGGAGCACGAGCCCCAGCACGACCGGTGCGAGGGCCGCCATCTCCAACGAGGCCTGCCCGCGCTCGGTGCCCGATCCGCGGGGGCCGCTCGTCTGGGCGCTCACCGGGGCTCCTCGACCACGCCGTGGTCGACGCCGACGTCCGCCTCGCGGGCGATGCCCGGGGCGATCTGGAAGGGGGCCCGGATGACGACGCGGACGCTCGACGAGCCCGACGTGACGGTCGTCGTCCGGAGCATGAACTCCGGGACGACCGCCTCGGCCGCCTGCACCGGGTCGCGACCGATCGCCACGGCACGGGCACCCTCCTGCGCCGCGGCGCCGGCGATCGCCGTCGAGGCGCCCACGAGGACGAGCTGGACGCAGATGACCAGCAGGAGGCAGGCGAACGGGAACATCGCGACCGTCTCCAGCGTCCCCTGGCCGGCCTCGCGGGCCGCGACCCCGCGACGCCGACGGCCCCGGGCTTGGACTGGACGCGGTGCCGGACCACCCTGGCCCGCACCGGCCCGGTCGTCGTCGGCACCCCGGCCGGACGCGCCCCCGCGCCCGCCCGGGTCGCCCGGGCCGCCCCGGCCGTCACGGTCGACCGGCAGGGCAGGAGCGGTGGCCGCGGCCGCCGACGCGGCGAGCGCCTCCTGGAACTGGCGGCCGACCTCGAGCTCCTGGCCGATGGCGCGCAGGCTGCGCCACCACGTCTTGTCGCGGACCTCCGACGGCGTACGGCTGTTGCCGGCGCGCTCGAGACCGCGGTCGAGGTCGGGGATCAGCACCTGCGACCGCTCGCCGAGCAGCAGGGCGTCGATGGTGCTCTGCTGGATCTCGCTGCGGCGTACGAAGCGGTTCACCACGACGCGGACCGCGTCCGAGCTGGTCACCCCGAGCGACTCCCAGGCCAGCACCTGACGCCGGGCGGACCGCAGCGCGGGGACGTCGGCGGTGACGACCTGCAGGGTGACGTCGGCGGACTCGACGGCCGCCGCCTGCGTCGTGGTGATCGCCGAGCCGACGTCGAGCACGACGAGGTGGTAGAGCCCGCGCAGCTCGGTGACGATCCGGCGGATCGCCTCCGGCGTGACGTGCTCGGTGTCGCGGATCTCGGTCGGGGCGAGCAGCAGGTGCAGCCCGCTGGAGTGCACGACCACGGTGTCGGAGATCGCGCGGGCGGTGAGGTCCTGGCTGATCTTGGCGAGGTCGGCGAGCGAGACGCGGTGGCTGACGTCGAGGTAGCTGGGGACGTCACCGTTCTCCACGTCGAGGTCGACGAGGCAGACGCGCATCCGCTTGTCGCTCGTCGCAGCGTCCCAGGCGAGGTGCGAGGCGAGCACCGTCGTGCCGACGCCGCCCTTGGCCCCCGCGAAGGCGACGACGCGGCCACCGCGCTGGTTCGGCCGGTCCGACGACCGGTCGTCGGTCATGGCCGAGCGGACGGTGGTGTTCCACTCCACCATCGACACGAGGACGTGGTCGAGGTCCTCCAGCCCGAAGGGGTGCATCAGCACGCCGCGCGCACCGGCCTCGAGCGCCGAGGCGTAGGCCTCGCCGTCGGTCCGCGTGGAGACGAGCACGACGGCGAGCGCGGGGTTGCGCAGCGTGAGGTCGCGCACCAGCTGCAGCACCGGGCCCGGGCCGAGCTGGTCGTGGACGAAGAGCAGCGCGGGTCGATGGGCGAGCGTCGCCGCCACCATCTCCTGCGTGGAGTCGGCGACGTAGGCGACCTCGACCTCGACCTCGCTCTGGTCGAGACGCGAGCGGAGCTCCTGCACGACGACCTGGTCGGCCACCGCGATCACGGCGCGGTTCATCGGGCCTGCTCCGGGATCGCCTTGCCGCCGAGGGACCGCGCGTCGAAGGTCCGCTTGTCCTTGCTGCGGTCCTGCGCCACGCCCGGCGGCAGCCCGATCAGCCGGACCTGCGCGGCGATCTGCGAGGCGTAGGTGAGGCTGAGGGCCTGGTCGGAGGTCACCGCGAGCGTGACGGGGATGACGTTCTGCAGCGACCGCGCGTCGGGCGTCTGGACCTGCAGCTGGCCCGCGACGGAGACCACGCGCACGTTCTGCACGAGCTGCGTGGACTGCTTCGGCAGACCGGGCACGTCGGTGAACACCGCGTACACGTCCACCCGGTCACCCGGCCGGACCCGACCGGCGAGGCCGGTCACGGCGTCCACGTTGACCGCGACCTCACGCTCGTCGGGGTTCAGGTCGCTCGGTGGGACCAGCCCGTCGAGGCTGACCGTGGCGCCCGCGGTCATCGGCGTGGCTGTGACCCGGCCGTCGATGTCGGCGCTCTTGAGGACCGTGTTGTCGGCGGCCCAGCGCTGCGGCACCTGGACCGGCTCGGTGTTCTCGGCCGACAGCGTCGTGAAGGCCGAGAGGTCCCTGGTGACGTGGTAGACGGTCACCATCGGGCCGACCTTGCTGTTCACGGAGGCCACGTAGGTCGACACGCCGATGAAGACGAGGACCGCGGCGAGCCCGGACAGCACCATGAGCAGCACGCCTCGTCGTTGACGGGGATTCATCAGGCTTCACCTCGGGTCGTCACCAGGACAGGGACCGAGCCGGACGCGACCGCGTCGGGCACCGGCAGGATCTCGCGCGACGGGGTCACCGGGACCGACGTCGAGGGTGCTCGGCCGTACGCCTCGCCCGCGCCGGGCCGGCGCACCGGGCCATGGCCGCAGAAGGGGCACTGCTGGTCCACCAGCCCGGCGCCGCAACCGGCGCAGGCCGGCAGGCCGGACGTCGGGTGGACGGCCGGGGCGAGCACCGTGACCTCCACGCCTCGCCGGCTCCGGTAGGGCGCCGGTGCGACCTCGACCATGACGGGGACCGCGCGGGCCTCGCCGAGCTGGGTGCGCAGGAGCCTCGGCGCCTCGCCCACGTGCAGGACGGTCTCGCCCGCCCGGAGGCGGGCCCCGTGCCGACCGCGGACGACGGTCGCGGTCTCCGGCCCCAGCTCGGAGAACCAGCCCGGCGCGCGACCGAGGTCGCCCAGCCGCTCGCCCGTGGTCCGCGGATGGTCGGCGACCCCGCCGAGGCGGGGGTGCCACACCAGGCTCCGCGACCGCGCGGCGCTCTGGCGGACCAGCTGCCAGACCGTGGTCGGGTCCGGGTCGGCGACGTCCGGGCGGCGCAGCACCTCGTCGGCGATCAGCGCCAGGGTCAGCGCGTGGTGGGGCAGGGCGAGCACCGCGACCCGCGCGTCGGGGTCGGCCGCGAGCAGGACGTGGGCCTGCTCCCGCGCGTCGCCCCGCAGGTGCTGGGGCGCGAGGACGATGATGTGGTCACCGGTCGAACCACCGACCGCCCGCAGCAGCCCGGCCGGGTCGTCGGCCGGCAGCCCTGTCATGCGCCCGAGCCCGGACACACCGATCACGCTGATCAACACGGCGTTCCCCCGAACGACTGCTGCAGATGGTGCCGGGGCGATACGTCGTCGACGTCCCGGCGGCGAGAAACTAGCACGCCACGGGGTCGTCGCGAGCGCGTTCGCGAAGTCTCAGCCTGTGCTCACGCGGTGATCATGACGCGCTGGCCAGGGGTCCCTCCGGCCTCAGCCGGCGCGGCGACCACGGCGGCGCAGGCCCACCACGACGGCGGCCGCAGCGCCCCCGGCGACGACCAGCCCGAGCGCGACCCCGAGCAGCAGCGTCGTCCCCGTCGACGTCCCCGAACCGCTCGGGGGCGTGCTCGACCCGTCGCCGGGCCCGGCCGTGGCGGACGGCGGGGGCGACGCGAACACCGGCTGGCCCGAAGCCGTCCCGTCGACGGCCACGTCGAGCCGGACGGGGACGTCGACGCCTTTGAGCTCGTCGCCCTGCGGCTGCAGCTGGAGCACCACGTAGTAGTCGCCGGACACCGACGCCGTGCTCGCGTCGGGCAGGTACTCCTGCGTCAGGGGGAGCGCGATCTCGTCGTTGTTCACCCGTACCTCGGGGCCCGCCGCGGTGAGGGGCACGGTGGGCTGGTCGCCCGTGGTCTTCTGCTCGACCGACACGGCGCGGACCCGGGACGGCGTGTAGATCTTCAGCCGAGCGATCCAGAGGTCGTACTGGTCGAGGGCGACCCGGTCCGACGAGGGGATCGTCGCGGTGACGCGCAGCCGCTGACCGTGGTCGAGGTGCGTGCGGTAGAGCACGGTCTCCCCGAAGGCGACGGAGTCGGCCCACGAGCCCGGCCCGATCTCGGCCGCGCTGGAGAACCCCGAGCCGGCCACCACGTCCTGCACCGTGCCGGCCTTCGGCACCCGCTCGCCGCGACCGTCGTAGCCGGCGACGTTCTCGGGCAGGGACGCCCGGTTGGTCACCTCGGGCTGCTCGGTGACGAGCAGCTCCACCGGGATGGAGCCGCCGGAGCCGTCGAGGGTGTCGCGCACGACCTCGAGGCGCAGCTGCGGGTCGGCGGCGCAGCCCGGTGGCGGCTCCAGCACGTTCTCCGCGTGCGCCGAGCGGACGGCCGCGCTCTTGACGACGTCGGCGTTCTCGATGAACGTGCTGATCGAGGACCGGGAGCAGGTCGCTCCCGACAGCGTGGAGAGCGTCGTCTGCAGACGTTCGGTGCGCAGCTTGCCGAAGTCGCGCACCACGCTGTCGACGGTCGCGGTCACGGTCGACCCCGGGGTGCGGTCGATCGTGTAGTAGTGCGGCGTCGTGCTCGCGTCGTAGCGGTCGAGGTACTGCCCGGGTCCGACCCGCGGGAGCGGTGGCGGGGTCGGAGGTGCTCTGGACCGGGTGCCGCTCGTGTCGAACGGACGCAGGGCCCGTTGGGTGAGCCTGCGCAGGGACCGGTCGAGCGAGTCGGTGTCGTTCGCGTCGTAGTAGGCGCCCCGCCCCGCCTGGGCGATGCACTGCAGCTGCGAGCGCGCCGTGGGGTCGACGGCCAGCCCGATCGCGTTGAACTGCAGGTCGACGCCGCGGTCGGCCAGCTTGCGCGCCACCGGGCAGGGGTCGCCCGCGCAGTTCTCCCGGCCGTCCGAGATGAGGATCAGCACGCGCTTGCCGCTGTCCGCCGAGGTCGTCGACCGCCTTGCCCAGCGAGTACGCGATCGGCGTCTCGCCGTTGGGCGAGAAGGAGTCGACCGCGGCGTCCATCGTGGCCTCGTCCAGCGGACCGATCGGCAGCACGAGCTTGGAGTCGGTGCAGGCCGCCGGGTTCTCCGACTGGGGCTCGGTGACCTCCGAGCCGTACACGCGCAGGCCGACCTGGGTGCCGGCCGGGAGCGAGGCGGCGACCGACTTCAGCGCCCTCTTCGCCGCCGCGAACTTCGTCCCGCCCGAGGAGATCTCGTCCCCCATCGAGCCGGAGGTGTCGAGCAGCAGCAGGACCTTCGTCGCCTCGTCCGCCGAGGCCGGCGCCGCCGCCAGGACGCCCGTCCCCACGAGCAGCAGGGCCACCAGGCCCAGGACCAGACGACGTGCGTGAGCCCCCGCGCTCATCGGCGTCCCCTCTCGGTCAGGCACGGTCGTGCCGGTCGTACGCCGAGAGCACGGTAGGCGGACGACGGGTCGTCGGCCAAGTCCTGCGTGTCCCACGTCACGCCGGGTCACCCGACGAGGACCGGCAGCGTGAGCGCGACGAGGTAGGCGCCGGCGATCATCGCCGGCCCGAAGGACAGCGTGGAACGCCGGTCCGCCCGCCGGCCGAGGAGCAGCACGACCGCGACGATGCCGCCGAGCACGAAGCCGGCCAGCAGCCCGTACACGGCCGCGACCCAGGAGAACCAGCCGAGCAGTGCGCCGAGGACCCCGGCCAGCTTCACGTCGCCGAGCCCGAGACCCTCCCGGCGCGGGGAGAGGAGCACGGCGACGAGGAACGCGAGCACCGCCGCGCCGCTGCAGGCGGCTGCCCGGGCGAGCGCCGCCCAGTCCCCGGTCGTCGCCGAGCACCAGGTCAGCAGCAGCGCGACGACGGGGTAGGCCGGGAGGGTGAGGACGTCCGGCAGCCGGTGCACCTCGAGGTCGACCAGGGTCAGCACCGCCGCCCAGACGAGGGCGAGCACGGCGGTGAGCAGGACCGGGACCGGCTGGCCCGACCAGAAGGGGGAGGCGAGGACGGCGGTCGGGACGACCGCGACCGGGACCCAGGCGGGGTGGACGTCGCGGCGCACGTGGTCGTCGGCGTAGCGGTAGCGACGGGTGCGCAGCACGAGTGCGGCCCCGACCGCGAGGAGCGCGGCGAGCCCGACCCAGGGCCAGCCGCTCGTCCAGCCGCTCGTCCAGCCGCTCAAGGGGGACCTCCCGTGACCGTCGGGGACCCTACGATGGCCCCGCCCGCGGCTGACCGTACCGGTCGGACGGGGCGCCGGAGGGTCGTCGGCTGAAGCCGGGAGGGGAGTCCACGTGCAGGTCCACCCGCTGCTGCGAGGCCCCGTCGCGGTCGCCGCGCTGGTGGTGCTCCTGCCGCTCGCGGCCTGCTCGGGCGCCGCTGACCCCGGCGTCGCCACCGTTCGTGACGGTCGGCTGACCGTCGCCCGGCCGGCCGCCTGGAGCACGCCGCTGCCGGTCGACGCGCCCTGGAAGGCCGGCTTCCGGCTGGCGCCGACGTCGGTCGAGCAGCTGCAGGTCTCGGGCGACTTCGGCGACTACGTCAGCGCGGCCGAGGGGATCGGCCACCTGATCGGGATCGCGCAGGTCGGCCTGGACGGCTTCACGGTCGTGCAGACCCGCGACCTCGCGGTGAAGAACGCGACCAGCGCGCAGGCGGTGCGCTACACGATCACCGACAACCAGGGCTCGCAGGTCTTCGGCGAGTGGTTCGTCGCCGTGCGCTGGCCCGAGCAGACGTCGGTGGCGGTCTCGCTCCTGACGCCGCGCTACGACCCCGACCTCGAGCGCCAGGTCGTCGACTCGCTCCGGTTCAGCCCGGCCTGAGTCAGTCCCGCCTGAACCGTCCGCGGCGGGTTTGGGCCCGGGCTTGGGCCCTGGGACCCAGGCGTGACGACCCCCGTCGCGCCTAGCGTTCCAGCGTGCGGACGCCCACCTCCTCGAGCCTGGCCCGGCGGGCCCGTGAGGTCGGTTCGGCCACCCTCGAGTACATCGCGGTCGATCGCGCTCGTCGGGCTTCCTCGTCGGCGCGGTGGTGCTGCCGGTGCAGTCGGCGGCCCCGCCGGTGCGCGCGAAGCTCTGCGCGGTGCTCGCCGCGCTCGAGGTGAGCGGCAGCTGCGGCGACGACTCCACGACGACCCCGCCCGGCACGACGACCGACCCGACCTTCGACCCCAAGCCCGCCAGGTGCAAGGTTGGCGAGCACGGCGAGAAGGTCAGCTCCGAGATCAAGATCGCCTTCGTCAAGCTCGGCGACAACGCGGGCTTCGTCGAGACCACGTACTCCGACGGCACGGTCACCTACACCGCCACCGACGGCGCCTCGATCGGCCTCACCGGCGGCTTCGGCGGCAAGCTCGACATCGGCAAGGTCGAGCGCGGCGCCAAGGTCGACTTCGGCGGGGACTTCAAGGTCGACTACGGCTCGACGTGGGTCTTCAAGAACGCCGACGAGGCCGCGAAGATGAAGAAGCAGCTCGACGACTACCTCGCCGAGCAGGAGATCATCAAGCACAACCCGGAGTACTCGATCAAGTTCCTCTGGAGCGACCCCAAGGAACCGCCCAAGCCGCCGCAGCAGTCGGTGTCGACGATCGAGCTCAGCGGCAGCGCCGAGGGCAAGGTCGGGCTCAGCCTGCCGTGGAAGCCGAAGTCGGGCGAGAGCTCGAGCGTCCCGAACCTGGCCCTGGCCGACGCCGGCCTCAAGTTCGGCGGCAGCGAGAAGTGGACCCAGATCACCGACGACGTGCTCGGGACCAAGACCTACACGACCACCGGCGAGGGCTACGGCCAGGTCAACGGGAGCGTCGGCCCGTACGCCGGCGAGCTCAAGGGCGTGCTCGGCTCGAGCATGTCGGTGACGCGGGACAAGGACAACCAGGTCACCAAGATCACGCTGGTGACGACCCGCGAGGGCAAGGCCACCAGCACGGTGAACTACGGGCAGAAGGACCTCGGCGGCAAGGGCTCGGCCGCGGGCAGCGCGGGCAACCTGACGGTCACGACCGCGGCGCTGGACGTGAAGACGCCCGAGCAGCGCGCGCTCGCCGACGCCTGGCTGGCCGAGCAGACGAGCGACCCGGACGCGTACGTCTCGCCCGAGACCTTCTACCCCGACCGGTTCGTGGACGGTGACCCCTTCCAGAACCTCATGTACTCCAGCGGCACGGTGAGCAACGTCCAGTACGACAACGTCTCCGACAAGACCGGTTTCGCCGCCGAGGTCAAGCTCGGGATCGCCCTCGGCGTCGACTTCAGCCTGGAGACCAACGACTCGAAGGCCGTCGACGCGACCTACCTCGACGCCGCGAGCGGCACGGGCGGGACGCGGGCACCGGTCGACTTCCCCGAGTGCCTGAGCCAGTAGCGTGCGCGCGGTGAGCTCATCGGTACCGCCCTCGCAGAGCCCGTACGCCGCGCGCGGCCCGGGCGGTACGGGTGCGCTGCCCTGGTACCGGGTCCTGGTGCGGGTCGTCCTCGTCGTGGTGCCCGGTCAGATCGTCGGCGCGCTGCTCGCGACCGTGCTCTCCGTGGTGGTCGGCGTCCTGGCCCACCCGGGCGCGACCGCGCTCTTCTGGGTCGTGCCCGGGCTGGTGGCCGGGATCGGGGTCGGCCTGCTGCTGCTCGGCGGCCGCGACCTGCTCTGGGGCCCGCTGGGTCTCGCAGCCCTGGTCGGGGCCCTCGCGTACTTCCTGCTGGTGGCCCTGGGGCAGACCCGGGCCGACGGCGGAGCCACCCTGCTGACGCCGCGCCTGCTCGGTGCGCTGGTCGGGTGCGTCGTGGTCCAGACGGTGGTCGGGGCCGGGATCGCGCTGCTGCGCCGCCGGACGGCCGGGTCACGCCGTTGAGCCGTCCCGAGCGGGTCTTCGGCCCGGGTCCCTTCACCCTGCTGTGCGACGGCCGCGCGGTCGCCCCGGTCGCGGTCGCCGAGACGTCGGCCACCCGGAGCAGAGGCCTCGGCGGGACGGACCGCGTCGAGGGCGCGCTGTGGATCACCCGGTGCCCGTCGGTGCACATGGTCGGCATGCGCTACCCGATCGACGTCGCCGTGGTCGACCGGGACGGCGTCGTGCTGCTGACCAGGACGATCAAGCCCTGGACGGGCGGGACCTGGTTCCGGCGCGGGGCGTCGGCCACCGTCGAGGCGCCGGCCGGTGCGCTCGCGGACTGGGGCGTCGCGGTGGGCAGCCGGCTGGCGGTCGACCGGGGCTGAGGCCCGCTGGGCGTCGACCTCAGTCGACGCCGATGTCCTCGTTCCAGAGGGCCGGGTTCGCGGCGACGAAGTCGTCCATCATCGCCACGCAGGACTCGTCGTCGAGGACGACGACCTCGACGCCGTGCTCGGCCAGCCAGTCGTGGCCGCCGTGGAACGTCCGGGCCTCCCCGACGACCACCCGGCTGATCCCGAACTGGCGGACCAGCCCGCTGCAGAACCAGCAGGGGGACAGCGTCGTCACCATCGTCGTGCCGCGGTACGACCGCTGGCGTCCGGCCCGGCGGAAGGCGTCGGTCTCGCCGTGCACCGACGGGTCGTCGTCCTGGACCCGACGGTTGTGCCCGCGACCGAGCAGGGTGCCGTCGGCCGCGAAGAGCGCCGCGCCGATCGGGATGCCGCCCTCGGCGAGCCCGGCCCGGGCCTCCTCGAGCGCGACGGCGAGCAGCGCCGTGTCGGCGGGTCGGCTCATACGACGTCCTGGGTGCGACCCAGCGTGCGGTCCAGGACCGCGTACACCACGACGGCGACGACGAAGCCGACCACGGCGGTCAGGTCGCCGAAGCGACCGTCGGCCGCGGGCACCAGGCCCCGGTAGAGCGACTGGTTGGCGAAGAGCGGGATCGAGACGACCAGGCCCGCGACCATGGCGACCGGCCCGGCCAGGTTGACGTGCCCGGGGCTCTGGGCGACGGCGCCGACGTCCCGGCCACGCCGCAGGAAGCGGTCGGTGAAGACGACGCCGAGCCAGGGCGCGACCCAGTACGCGATGATCAGCAGGAACGCCTCGTAGCTCTGGCCGGCGTTGCGCAGCCCGAAGCTCGCGACCAGCAGGCCGAGCAGGCCGAAGACCACGGCCACGATCGCCCGGGCGCGCGACAGCGGGACCTTGAAGCCGAGGGCCATGAACGACATCGCGCCGGAGTAGACGTTGAGGACGTTCGCGGCGACGGCGCCGAGGCAGATCGCGAGCAGTGTCGCCTTGCCGACCACGGTCGGGAGCAGGGCGGTGAACGAGGACGGGTTCACCGCGGTCTGGCCCGCCGTCACGACCGCGGCGCCGGCGATCTCGAGCAGGCAGCAGGAGACGAAGCAGCCCAGCCCGGCGAACAGCGCGACCGGCAGCCGACGGGTCGTCGTCGGCAGGTAGCGGGTGTAGTCCGAGGCGTAGGGGTTCCAGCCGGCGGCGTAGCCGAACGCGGCCCCGGCGGTGATCAGGAACCCGCCGACCGGCGGCGGTCCGCCGCTCAGCACCGGTGCGGCGGGGTTCGCCTGGGACAGCACGATCACGGCCGCGACGACGAAGATCACGGCGAGCACCGGGAACGCGTAGCGCTCGAAGGCGTGGACCAGGTTGTGCCCGAAGAAGGCCACCACGAGCTGGGCCGCGACGACGACGACCAGGCACACGAAGGGAGGGAGCCGGGTGAGCGCCGAGAGAGCGAGCGCTCCGCTGATGCTGTTGACCGCGAACCAGCCGATGCCGGCGGTCAGGGCGTTCAGCCCGGCCGGGAGGACGTTGCCGCGGTAGCCGAACGCGGTCCGGCTCAGGACCATCTGCGCGAGCCCGTCGCGCGGGCCCCAGGTCGACAGCACGCCGAGCGAGACCGAGCCCAGCAGGGTGCCGAGCACGATCGCCGCGACGGCCTGCCAGAAGGTGAGCCCGAAGGCCAGCACGCTGAGGATGCCGACCGCGATCGTCGCGAACTCGAAGTTCGGCGAGGCCCAGGTCCACAGCAGCTGGAGCGGGCGGCCGTGGCGCTCGCCGTCGGGGATCGCCTCGACGCCGCCCGGCTCGACCGCGACGACCTTCGTGCCGTACGCCAGCTGGGCCTGCGTGATGTCCGGGTCGGTGACCGTCATGAGCCGCATTCTGCTGCCTGGCCCTGCCCCTCAGCCACCGGGCGCCGGTTACGGATTGTCAAGGCGTCGTCGGGCATCAGCGGTGGAGGTGCAACCGGAGCGCGCGGTCCAGGGCCGCCACCAGCTCGGGGGTCAGCCGGGCCGAAAGGTGCTACCTCGTCAAGGAGCTGATCAGCCGGTCGCAGGTAGCCGCCAGCGCGTCGGCGTACGCCTCGTCGCGCAGGTGCTTCGGGACGGTGATCGTGCGGCGGCCGCGCCAGTAGAGGCCCTGCCCCAGGTCGGCCTCGGTGCTGAGGAAGGTCAATGAGTCGGCCGAGGTGTCGACCGTGCCGGGGGCGCCGGAGGAGGCCAGCTTGGTCTTGACCCAGCCCGGGTCGACGGCGACGGACGCAACGCCCGGGAGGCGGCGGCCCCAGGCCGAGGCGAGCAGGACGTCGGCTGCCTTGCTGTCGGAGTAGGCGCGGGCCGGGTCGGTCGCCGCACCCGGGTCGGCCGCGTCGGGGTGGCCGCTGCCCGCCATGCCCGAACCCAGCCAGACCAGCCTCCCCGTCAGGTGCTCCGCGAGCCGGGCGGTCAGGAGGTGCGGGGCGAGCGCGTTCACGGCGAACGTCGTCTCGAAGCCGTCCACGGTGCGTCGGCGGGGTGGATCCGCGGACCCAGACGCCGGCGTTGTGGACGAGGACGTCGATCGGCGCGTGCCCGGCGACCTGCCGGGCGAGGTCCTCCACCTCGGCGAGCGAGGCGAGGTCCCCGGTGACCAGGACGGCGTCGCCGTCGAGCCCGTCGGCACCGGTCTTCTGCAACGCCGTGCGGCCGCGCTCCTCGGAACGGGCGTGGACGAGGACGCGGTGGCCGGCGGCCAGGAGACGTCGGGCGGTGGCGAGACCGATGCCGTCGGTCGCCCCGGTGACGCAGATCGTGGACATGCGTCCATCCTGCGTCCGGGTCCAGGACCTCGGGTGGGAGGCCGCCGGACTTCTGTGCGGTTGACCACCTCACCGGTGGTCAACCGCGCAGAAGTCTGGTCAGGCGCCGCCCTGCTCGAGCGTGACGGTGACGGGCGCGAAGCCCGTGCCCTCGACGTCGACGCCCTCGCTCTTGAGCTCGGCGAGCGCCTTCTCCACGTAGGTCGTGTTCTTGGCGGTCTCCGGCGGGTCGGCGGTGATGATCGTCGCGCCCGTCTCGTTCTTGGTGCCCTTCGCGATGCCGACCGTGCGCTGCCAGGCGACGTCGGAGATCGAGCCGATCCCACCGCTCGTCGACGGCCAGATCAGCTTGTTCACCTCGTTGGTCTGCCACAGCTGGTGGCTCGCCCCGAGCTGCGAGCCGGCGGTCGTGACGATCGTCGCCGCGGCCTGCGCGTTGTCACGGGCGTAGACCCAGCCCTTGATCGACGCCTTGAGGAACCTGGTGGTCTGGTCCTGGTAGCCGGCGTCGCTGCTCAGCTTGTCCGAGTTGGCCCAGATCGCGTCCTGCAGCATGTTGGTGCCGACGTCGTTCCAGCTGATCACGTTCAGGTCGCTGGGCTGGAAGAGCTGGCCGGTGGCCGGGTTCTCCGACTCGAGCACCTGCGCGTACTCGTTGTACGTCATGGCCTGCGCGGCGTCGATGTCGCCGGCGAGGAAGCCGTTCATGTCGAAGGCCTGCTGCACGAGCTTGATGTCGCCGACCGCGACGCCGGCCTTCTGCATCCCGGCGAAGAGCTCCCACTCGTTGCCGTAGCCCCAGCTGCCCACGTTCTTGCCGGCCAGGTCGCCGGGCGCGGTGATGTTCTTGTCCTTGAACGAGATCTGCGTCGTCCCGCTGCGCTCGAAGATCTGGGCGACGTTCGTGATCTTGGCGCCCTTCTCGATCGAGCCGAGCACCTTCGGCACCCAGGAGATCGCGTAGTCGACGTCGCCGGCCGAGAGGACGTCCTGCGGGACGATGTCCGGCCCGCCCTCGATGATGGTGACGTCGAGGCCCGCGTCGGAGTAGTACCCCTGGTCCAGGGCCGCGTAGTAGCCCGCGAACTGCGCCTGCGCGACCCACTGCAGCTGCAGCTTGACCGGGGTCAGCGCGGCCCCGCTGGATGCTCCGGCGCTGCCGCCGGCCTCCGGGGTGCCGGAGCTGCCGCACCCGGCGAGCGTGAGCCCGACCGCGGCTGCGGCGAGACCGGTCTGGCCCAGCATGGTCCGTCGGCTGATCTTCGGTGAGCCCATCGGCTCCTCCATCTCTCTTGGGGTGGGTGGGGCTCTAGCGGTGCCGGGTCGCGACCGTCTCGACGAGCAGCGCGACGCAGTAGAAGACGAGGCCGAGCACGACGGCACCGAGGACGTACGCCCAGGCCAGCGGGTAGTTGCTCGACGACGCGGCCGAGGTGATCGACTTCCCGAGCCCGCCGACCGGGCCGCCGAAGTACTCCGCCACCAGCGCCGAGATGACGGCCAGCGACGAGGCGATCCGCAGCCCGGTGAACACGTACGGCGCCGCGGTCGGCAGCGTGACCGCCCACTGCTGCTGGAGGGGGGAGGCGGCGTACGCCCGCATCAGGTCGCGGTGCACCGGACGCACCTGGCGCAGGCCGCGCAACGTGTTGACGTAGACGGGGATGAGGACGGCGAGCGCGGCGACGAGGACGCGCGCGGTGTCGACGCTCGCGCCGTAGAGGGTGTAGAGCACCGGGGCGAGCGCGACGATCGGCATCACCGAGAGGGCGGCCACGACCGGTGCCGCGAGCAGGTCGAGGACGCGCACGACGCTGGCCAGCACGGCGGCGACCACCGCGACGACGGTCCCGACGACCAGCCCGAGCAGCGCGTTGAGGCCGGTGCGGGTGGCGCCGGCGACGACCGTGCCGAGGTTGTCGACGACCTCGCCGAGGATCGCGGACGGGGCCGGGACGACGTACGGGTCGATCTGCAGGCCGGTGACGAGGGCCTGCCAGAGCCCGACGACCACGACGCCGAGCACCAGCGGGGCGACGACCGTACGGGCGGAGCGGCCCGGGGCCAGGACCCGCACCGGGACGGTCGGGGCGCCGGCCGGGACGGTGTCGACCTGCCCGGGGGTGTCCGCCGCGGTCGCGCTCACCGGTTCTCCACCCCGCGCGCGGGCGTCGGCGCGTCCCCGTGCAGCGCCTCACGCACGGCGGCGACGGCCTCGAAGAACGCCGTGTCCTCGCGCAGCGCGTCGTCGCGGGTCACCGGGCAGCCGCACGTCGACGACCGTAGACGATCCGGCCCGGTCGCGGCGACATGACGACGACGCGGTCGGAGAGGAACACCGCCTCGGGGATCGAGTGCGTGACGAAGACGACCGCGGCACCGGTCTCGCCGCAGATCCGGGCGAGCTCGTTCTGCATGCGCTCGCGGGTCATCTCGTCGAGCGCGCCGAAGGGTTCGTCCATGAGCAGCAGGCGGGGGCGTTCCGCGAGCGCACGGGCGATCGCCACACGCTGCTGCATGCCGCCGGAGAGCTGGTCGGGGTAGGAGCCGGCGAAGTCGGCCAGCCCGATGAGCTCGACGAGCTCGGCGACCCGGGCCCGGCGCTCGGCGCGCCCGACCTTGTGCAGGGCGAGCGGCAGCTCGACGTTCGCGGCGACGGTGCGCCACGGCAGCAGCCCCGCCTGCTGGAAGGCGATGCCGTAGTCCTGGTCGAGCCGGGCCTGCCGGGCGCTCTTGCCGAACACCTCGAGCGTGCCGGACGTGGGGGAGTCGAGGTCGGCGACGAGCCGCAGCAGGGTGCTCTTGCCGCAGCCGCTCGGCCCGATCAGCGACACGAACTCGCCCGGCGCCACGTCGAGGTCGACGCCCTGCAGCGCGGTCACGCTGCCCTGCCGGCTCGTGAACACCCGGTCGAGCCCCGCCACGTGCACGGCCGTGACCTCGCCGGTCCCGGTTGCTCCCGGTGCCTGTCGGACGGCCGTCACGCCGCCACCTCCCCGCGTCGGAACGGTCGCAGGAGCACGCCCAGCAGCGCCACGAACCCCGCTGCGACCAGCCCGACCGCGACCGCACCGACGATCGGGGCCCACGGCTTGGCCGGGTCGCCGCCCGCGGCCTGCGCGTACTCGATGACGAGGCGGCCGATGCCGCCGCGCAGCCCGATGGAGACCTCGGCGACGACGGTGCCGATCACCGCCGCGGCGGCCGCGAGGCGCAGGGCGGGCAGCAGGTACGGGACGCTCGCCGGCAGCCGGAGACGGAGCAGCGTCGTGCGCCAGCCCGAGCCGTACGTCCGCATCAGGTCGAGGTGGGTGGCGTCGGGGGCCTTGAGCCCGCGCAGCATCCCGACGGCGACGGGGAAGAAGGCGAGGTAGGCCGCGATCACGGCGACCGAGTCCTGGCTCTCCCAGGCGTACGTCCCGATCTGCACCTGCGAGCCCCAGCGCCGGACCAGCGGGGCGATGGCGATCAGCGGGACGGTCTGGCTCAGCACGACCCAGGGCAGCACCGCCGACTCGGCCAGCCGGAACCGTTGCATGAGCAGCGCGAGCAGCAGCCCGACGACGACGCCCACGACCCACCCGGTCGCGGCGATCCGGAGCGAGAAGAGGCAGGCGTGCCCGACGACCTGCCAGAGCGGGTCCCCGGAACGGCCGAGGGCGGGTTCGACGAGGCGGCCCGCGATGTCGGCGAGGTGCGGCATGGCCCGGTCGCTGGTGCGCGGGAGCACGACGCGGCCGCCGACCTCGACGCCGGCCGCAGGACCGAGGGCCTTGTAGACCTCCCAGACCACGCCGAGGACCACGAGCCCGAGCAGGCCGAGGCCCCAGCCGCGCAGCCGCCTCACGACCGGCTCATGACTTGGCGACCACGGAGTCGCGCAGCGCGGGGATGATCGTCTCCCCGTAGGCGCGCAGCGTCTCCTCCTTGTTGTCGTGCTGGAGGTAGACCGCGAACTGGTCGACCCCGATCGCCTTCAGCGCCTCGAGCTTGGCGACGTGCTCGTCGGGCGTCCCGAGGATGCAGAAGCGGTCGACGATCTCGTCCGGGACGAAGGCGGCGTGCGTGTTCCCCGCGCGGCCGTGCTCGTTGTAGTCGTAGCCCTCGCGCTCGGCGACGTAGTCGGTCAGGGCCTGCGGGACCGAGGAATCGGCGCCGTACTTGGCGACGATGTCGGCCACGTGGTTGCCGACCATCCCCCCGAACCACCGGCTCTGGTCGCGCATGTGCGCGTGGTCGGTCCCCACGTACGCGGGCGCGGCCACGCAGAAGGTCAGGGCGTCGGGGTCCCGGCCGGCGTTGCTGGCGGCCGTCCGGACGGCCTCGATCATCCACCGCGCGATGTCGACGTCGGCGAGCTGGAGGATGAAGCCGTCGCCGACCTCGCCGGCCGCCTTGAGGGCGAGCGGGCCGTACGCGGCGATCCAGACCTCGAGCTGCGAGGTCGTCGCCCAGGGCAGCTGCAGCGTGGAGCCGTGGTAGTCGACCGCGCGGCAGCTGGCCAGCTCGCGGATGACGTGGGTCGCCTCCCGCATCTCGCGGACGGTCGTCGGCTTGCCGTTCGTGACCCGGACGGCGGAGTCGCCGCGGCCCATGCCGCACACCGTCCGGTTGCCGAACATCTCGTTCAGCGTCGCGAACAGCGAGGCCGTGACCGTCCAGTCGCGGGTGGCCGGGTTGGTCACCATCGGCCCGACGACCACGCGGTTCGTGCGCGCCAGGATCTGGCTGTAGATGACGTACGGCTCCTGCCACAGCAGGTGGCTGTCGAACGTCCACACGTACTCGAACCCGTGCACCTCCGCCAGCTCCGCGAGCTGGACCGTCCGCCACGCCGGCGGGTTGGTCTGCAGAACGACTCCGAACTTCATGCGTGTGTCCTCCGCTTCGCTCGCGCGCAGATTCCGCTCGGACCCGCCGGTGTCGTCGTCGCTCGCAGACGGAGAAGCGTGTCTGCTCGCTCCTCCTCCATCCGGCGGCGCGAAATCAGGTCGTGGTCGGGCACAAGCGCGGTCGGGCGCACGTGGAGGCCGTTCATGTCGAGATACTGCGTGAGGTCGCGCTTCAGGAACTGGCCGTGGGTCTTGCTCCCGACGTAGCCGGTCTCGTCGACGAGGACCGAGCCGCGGGACATCACCCAGTCCACGTGGCCGTCGATCTCGTAGCCCTCCCAGGCGGAGTAGTCCATGTTCATGTGGTGGCTCTTGCCGAGGCCGATCGAGGTGTGGCCCTGCGGGTCGTAGACCACGAGGTCCGCGTCGGCGCCGGGCTGGACGACGCCCTTGCGGCCGTAGAGCCCGAACATCCGCGCCGGCGTGGTGGCGATCAGCTCGACCCAGCGCGACAGCGTGATCTCGCCGGTCACGACGCCCTGGTAGAGCAGGTCGACGCGGTGCTCGATCGAGCCGATGCCGTTGGGGATGGCGCGGAAGTCGCCCTTCCCCAGGTCCTTCTGGCCCTTCATGCAGAAGGGGCAGTGGTCGGTCGAGACGGTCTGCAGGTCGTTCGTGCGCAGCGCGCGCCACATCGCGTCCTGGTGGCCGTCGGCGCGGGCGCGCAGCGGCGTCGAGCAGACCCACTTGGCGCCCTCGAAGTCGCCCCACTCCTCGCTCCGGGCGCCGAGCTGGTCCTCGAGCGAGAGGTAGAGGTACTGCGGGCAGGTCTCGCCGAAGACGTTCTGGCCCCGGTCGCGGGCGGCGGCGAGCTGCTCGACCGCCTGCTTGGCGCTGACGTGGACGACGTACAGCGGGGCACCGGTGAGGTCGGCCAGCATGATCGCGCGGTGCGTGGCCTCCTCCTCGAGCTGCCAGGCACGGGCGAGGCCGTGGTGGTACGGCGTGGTCTTGCCCTGGGCGTAGAGCTGCTCGGCGAGGACGTCGATGGCGGGGCCGTTCTCGGCGTGCATCATCGTCAGCAGGCCGGTCTCGCGCGACTTCTGCATCGCCCGGAGGATCTGCGCGTCCGTGGAGTAGAAGACGCCCGGGTAGGCCATGAACAGCTTGAAGCTCGTGATGCCCTCGTCGACCAGCGTGTCCATGGCCTTGAGCGAGTGCTCGTCCACGCCGCCGACGATCTGGTGGAAGCCGTAGTCGACCGCGCACTCGCCGGCGGCCTTCTCGTGCCAGGCGGCGAGGCCGTCCTCGACCCGCTCGCCGTAGCGCTGGATGGCGAAGTCGATGATGCTCGTCGTCCCGCCCCAGGCCGCGGCCCGGGTCCCGGTCTCGAACGTGTCCGACGCCTCGGTCCCGCCGAACGGCATCTGCATGTGGGTGTGCGCGTCGATGCCGCCGGGGATGACGTACTTCCCGGTCGCGTCGACCACCACGTCGACCGAGGCCGTCAGGTCGGTCCCGAGCAGCTGCGAACCGGGGGCGAGGACCGCGGCGATCGTCTCGCCGTCGACGAGGACGTCCGCGGCGGCGGTCCCCGTCGCGTTGACGACCGTTCCGCCGGTGATCAGCGTGGTCGTCACGGCTTCACCGTGCTCGTGTACGACTCGGGCCGGCGGTCGCGGTAGAACTGCCAGTCGTTGCGGACCCGGCGGATCATGTCGAGGTCCAGGTCGCGGACGACGACCTCCTCGGTCTCCTGGCTGCCCATCGGGCCGACGAGGTTGCCCTGCGGGTCGACGAACTGGCTGGAGCCGTAGAACGTGACCGCCGCGTCGCCGTACTCGTTGTCCTCGCGCCCGACGCGGTTCGGGGCGGCGACGAAGTAGCCGTTGGCCGCCGCCGCGGCGGGCTGCTCGATCTCCCACAGCCGGTTCGACAGGCCCGGCTTGGTGGCGTTCGGGTTGAAGACGATCTGGGCGCCGTTGAGGCCGAGCTCGCGCCAGCCCTCCGGGAAGTGCCGGTCGTAGCAGATGTAGACCCCGATCGGCCCGACCGCGGTCTTGAACACGGGGTAGCCGAGGTTGCCGGGGCGGAAGTAGAACTTCTCCCAGAACTTCTCGAGGTTCGGGATGTGGTGCTTGCGGTACTTGCCGAGGACCGTCCCGTCGGCGTCGACCACCACGGCGGTGTTGTAGTAGACGCCCGGGATCTCCTCCTCGTAGATCGGGAGGATCATCACCATCCCGAGCTCGGCCGCGAGCGCCGCGAACCGCTGCACGACCGGCCCGTCCGCCGGTTCGGCGTAGTCGTAGTACTTCGCGTCCTCGGTGATGCCGAAGTACGGGCCGTAGAAGAGCTCCTGGAAGCAGATGACCTGCACGCCGTCCGCCGCCGCCTCCCGGGCGAACCGCTCGTGGAGGTCGAGCATCGAATCCTTGTCGCCCGTCCACGTCGTCTGCGTGATCGCTGCGCGCACGATGGTCACTGCCACATCTCCGTCCCGCCGGTGGGTCACCCCTCTCCGGGGTGAGGAAGTGAACAACACCGGAGTTCCGGGCCTGTGTCAACGGGTGACGCGCAGGTGACAGGACAAAGCTCCGCCCGGGGGTCGCCTACGCTGCCGCGCGTGTCCGACGCCGTCTCCGAGGGTCCCGAGGACGAGGTCCTCCAGGCCCGCTCCGACCGCCCGGTCGTCCGGCACGGCGACCAGGTGCGCCATCCCCGCCACCCCTGGTCGGAGTCCGTCCAGTCCCTGCTCGCCCATCTCGCCGAGGCCGGCTTCGTCGAGTCGCCGCGGCCGGGCGGGCTGACCGAGGACCACGACGACGTCGGGTTCATCGAGGGGATCTCGGGCGACGAGGCGTGCACCGTCGTGCAGACCGACGAGGCGGTCGCCGAGGTCGCGCAGCTCCTGCGGCGCTACCACGACACCGTCGAGGGCTGGCAGCCCGACGTCGAGCCGGTGTGGTTCGACGGCCGGCGCGGCACCGGTGGGATGCCCGGCGAGCTCGTCAGCCACGGCGACCCCGGCCCCTGGAACCTCGTCTGGGACCTTCGCCGGGCTCCGGGTGCGCAGCTCGTCGGCCTGATCGACTGGGAGTACGCCTCGGTCGGCACCCGGTTGACCGACATCGGCTACGCGCTGCACTACCTCGCCCCGCTGCGGGACCGCAGCTACTGGCACGGCGTGCTCGGGATGACCCGCAAGCCGCGGCGCCGGCACCGGATGGCGGTGTTCGCGGAGGCGTACGGCGTACGCCTCGACGACGACCTCGTCGAGGCCGTCGTCGCCGCGCAGCAGGCGGGGGTCCAGATGATGATCGACCTCGCCGCGCTCGGCCGGCCCCGCCAGATCCAGCTCGTCGCCGAGGGCGAGCTCGAGCGCGAGCGCCGCGCCGTCGACTGGACCGAGCGGCACCGCCACAAGTTCAGCCTCGCCGGCACCACCGTCGCCGTCGACGCCTGAGCCCTCACCGCGCGACTGTCGACACCCGTGACGCGACACGCCGACCAGGCGTGCCGGTTGTCGACACTCGTGCAGGTGAGGGGGTCGCGAAGGTGGGAGGGCGCGGGCGGTCGAGTCGAACAGGTGTTCTAATGAGGACATGTCCCGGCACGGTGCTGACCCTGAACGGCTCTTCTTCGGACGGCTCGTCGGTACGGCGCGACGGCTCGCGGTGGACCAGGGCCCGATCGGTGGGGCGATCGACGAGATCCGCGCCGTGGCCGAGGGCCACACCGACCTCCTGGTGCAGGGCGCCGGCATCGGGGTCGGGGCCTGGTCGGTGAACCCGGGGCCGCCGGCCGACCTGCTCGCCGCCGGCCTGCTCGTCGGCAGCGTCCCGCGCCTCGAGCTCGACGTCCTGCTGCACTGGATCACGGTGGGCCAGCAGCGTGGGCTGAGCGGCGCGCGCTACCGCGCCTGAGGCTCGCCTCGACCGCGCCTGCCGGGTCCGCGCTGCGCTGCTGAACGCGGACCCGGACGGGCCGCCACGGTGGGAACGCCGGGGCGGGCGTGACCCGGCGGCAGGCGTCGGACCACGTCGCGGGGCCGGGATGCCGCCATCGGCGGGACGGCAGGCCGGCGGTCGGCCCGATCACCGTGGCTCGCGCCGGGAACGGCGTCCGTGGGGGGTCCTACCGCGAGGCGGTAGCGGCTGCCGGAGGCGCACGGGTGTCGGGCGACAAAGGGCGGCAAAGGGCGATCCTGGTCGGTTGTCGGCGACATCCGGGTCGCGGCTCGGGGGCGGCGGTCCCGGCTTCCAGGCCGGTCAGCGAGACGCGACCCACGCTACCGCGTCCGGGCCTCGTCCGTCTTGACCCGCGGAGGTCGCCGGGGTTGACTGGTGGCGCTGCCCACCAGCTGGTCCGGAAGGCGTGCGCCGCCCCCGCGTCGCGTACGCCCAGAGCACTTCGCCACCGGAGAGTCTCGTCGCCGCGCCGGAGCGCGTGCGGACAACGTCTGACGGTCGTCGGGGCCCCGACGGTCCGCCCGGAGGACCACGGTGGCCCACCCGCTCCGTCCGCCCGGGTCCGTCCGGATCCGCCCGGCCCCCTGGTGCCTGACGCGGCTGAGCGAGGTGACCCCGGGACTGCTCGTCGCCCACGGCGACACGCGTCGCCTCTCGGTCGCGGTCTCGTGCGTCGCCGAGCGCGACGACCTCGTCCTCGTCGTCCGCGGCCGGGCCGAGCTGACCTGGGCCCTCGTGTGGACCGCGGTGACGGTCGAGGTGACGGGGACCTCGGCGGCCGGCCTGCCCTGGCTCGTCCGGGCGAGCGGCACCTGCGAGCGCGAACGGCTGCCGGGCTGGGCCGCGTCCCGGTGGGCCCGCGAGGTGCATCCCGCGCACGGCGGCGCCGCAGCCTCGCTCGACCCGCCTCTCGGACTGCGCCTGCGCTCGGTCGGCCTGCACGGCTACTCGGTGCTGCCCCGGGTGGAGTCGGCGGGCTGACCCTCGGCGAGGCGGACGGCCTCCGCGACGACCGCCCGGGCGTGATCGGCGAGCGCGACCGACCTGGTCCGGGCCTCGTCCCGCAGCCGGTCGTACGCCTGCTCGGGCGAGATCCCGCGCGCGAGCAGCACGCCGACCGCGCGGTGCACGTCGGCCACCCGCTCGAGCCCCTGGACGCCCGGGCGCGTCGAGGTCGGGCGGTGGCCGTCGAGCTCGAGCCCGCCCAGGGCGAGGCCGCGGGCGAAGGCGAGGTCGGCCCCCAGGTCGACGAAGGCCCCGGGACCGGTGGCGTAGAAGGTCACGCTCGTCGGCGCCGGGCCGCTCGCCGGTCGATCGCCGTCGGGAAGGAGCGGGACCCGGAGCGAGGCCATCACCTCGGACGGACGGACGCCTTCCAGGAAGCGGCCCAGCCGTACGTCCTGGCCGGCGACGACCGCGTGCACCTCGAGGCCGACCGCTGAGGGAGCGGCGCGGACGAGGTCGGCGAGGAGGTCGTCGAGCCCGCCGGCGAGGTCGCTCGCCCCGCCCAGCACGCGCAGCGCGTCACCGAGGGCGACCACGGGCTCCACACCGACTCCGACCGGGCGGCCCGAACGCCGTGGGGTGGAGGCGGCCCGGACGACTCGTCCGACCGGCACGGGGAACGGCTCAGGCAACCGCGGCCGTGGGCCCACGGTAGGCCATGAACGTGCGGGTGCGCCGGTCCCGACGTCCGGGGAGCACCCGACGGGCGGCGGCTACTCCGGGTGGCGACGGGCCGCGCGGCGGACGGCCTCGTCGACGAGGGCCTGGGCGACGACGACGAGCTTGCGGTGCTCGGACTGGCTCAGCCGTCGCAGCCGGTCGAGGGCCTCCTCGGCCGTGCCGCCGCTGCGGCTCAGCATGATCCCCACCGCCCGCTCGACCACCTGCTGCTCCTCGAGGGCGGTCCGCAGCTGGTGCGCGAGACGTTGGGTCTGGGCCAGCACCTGGGCGTTCTGCACGGCGATGGCCGCCGGGGCGGCGAAGAGCTCGCCCAGCTCGATCGCGCGGTCGTCGAAGGTGTGCTTCGCGTGCGCGTAGACGTTCATGGCGCCGACGACCCCGTCGGAGGTGGGGAGCGGCAGCGAGACCACGCTGTGCACCCCGAGCCGGGCGACGCGGGACCCGAAGACCTGCCAGCGCCGGTCGGCGCCCAGCGAGCCGGACACCATGGTGCGGCCCTCGCGGGCCGCGCTGATGCAGGGCCCCTCGCCGATGCCGTACTGGATGTCGTCGACCGCGGTCACGAAGTCCGCGGTGGCGACGATGGTGCTGGACCGACCCTGCTCGAGCAGCGTGAGCCCGGCCCCGTCGGCACCGGGGATCGCGCGGACGGCCTGGGTCGCGACGCCGGTCAGCAGCTCCTCGAGGGCGAGGCGCCGGCTGGAGAGCCGGGCCAGCGCGTCGAGGCTGGCCCGGAGGGCGTCCTCCTCCTCCTCGCGGTCCTCGCGCGTGTGCTCGACCGCCTCGGGGTCGTCCTCGCTCATGTCCGTGCCTCGCTCGATAGCAGCCGAGTTGCCCCTGGGGCAGGTGATCGCAGCCAAGATACCGAACCCCGGCCAACCGGGAGCCGAGCCCGCTCAGCGGATCCCGGACGTCGCGAACCCCTGGACGAACCAGCGCTGGAAGACCAGGAAGAGCACCACCAACGGCGCTACCGACAGCAGAGTCATGGCCATCAGAGCGCCGTAGTCGGTGCGGTACTGGCCCTGCAGGAACTGCAGCCCGATCGGCACCGTGTAGAGCTCGGAGTCCTTGAGCACGATCAGCGGCCAGAGGAAGTCGTTCCACTGGTACATGAGCGTGAGCAGGGTCAGCACGGCGAGCAACGGCTTGCACAGCGGCAGCACCACGCTGACGAAGATCCGCACCGGTCCCGCACCGTCGATCTTGGCCGCCTCGATCAGCTCGTTCGGGATGGCGAGCATGAACTGCCGGGCGAGGAAGATGCCGAAGGTGGCGGCGGCGTTCGGGATGATCACGGCCCAGAAGGTCCCGATCAGACCCAGGGCGTTGACGATGCGGAACTGCGGCACCAAGATCGCCTGCATCGGGATCATCATCGTGGCCAGCAGCAGGAGGAACAGCGGCGTCTTGGCCGGGAACCTCAGCTTGGCGAAGCCGTAGCCCGCCATCGTGCTGACCGCCACGGTGACGATCGTGGTGAGCGCCGTGACCGTGACCGAGTTGGAGAACCAGGTCCCTACCGGCCACGCGTCGAACACCCGTCGGAAGTTGCCCAGGCTGAGCGACGCCGGCCACAGCTCGAGCTGGTTGGAGAAGACGGCGCTACCTGAGAACGCCGTGACCAGCATGATCCACAACGGGAAGGCCATCACCACGGCGACGGCGAGCGCGACGGCGACCCGCAGGCCCAGACCGATCTTGGAGCGGTCGCGGGTGCTCAACGGCGGCCGCCTCGTCCGGGGACGGACCTCGGCGTCGGCGTCGGCGCCGGCCCGGGAGCGGGACAGGGTGACGGCCATCAGGCCACCTCGTCGCGGGTGCGGTTGGTACGCCACTGGACGACGGTGAAGACGAGCGTGATGAAGAAGATCACCACACCGATGGAGGCGCCGTAGCCCTGGTCCCGCGCCGGGCCGAAGGCGGTCTTGTACGCGTACGTCCCGAGCACCTCGGTAGCCGACCCCGGCCCGCCGTTGGTGAGCACGTAGATCGTGTCGAAGACCTGGAAGCTGTAGATCACGTTCATGATGACCAAGAAGAAGGTCGCCGGTCCGAGCAGCGGGACGGTGATGTTCACGAAGCGCTGCCAGCGGCTCGCCCCGTCGGTCCTGGCAGCCTCGTGCAGCTCCACGGGGACGCCCTGCAGGCCAGCGAGATAGATGATCATGTTGAACCCGACGCGGATCCACAGCGTGACCAGGACGACCGACGCGAAGGCCCAGAAGCCGCTCGACTGCCACGGGAGGCCGGGCAGCGCGATGCTCGCCAGCAGCTTGTTGACCACGCCGATGACCTCGTTGTAGAGGAACGTCCCGATGAGGCCGACCGAGACCCCGGAGATGACCAACGGCAGGTAGACCACGGTGCGCCAGACCTTGCGTGCCGGCAGGACAGAGTTCATCAGCACCGCCAGAGCCAGCCCGACGGCCATGCCGAGCGGAACGGTGAGCACCGTGAAGACGGCCGTGTTGACGGTCGCCCGGAAGAAGGTCGGGTCGCTGAACATCGTGGCGTAGTTGCGGAACCCGATCCACTCGGTCTTCCCGCTGAGCGAGTTGATCCGGGCGAAGCCGTAGACGAAGGCCGCGCCCATCGGCACGATGAGGAATCCCACGGCCAGCAGCACCGAGGGCCCGACGAAGCCGACCGCGGCCCACTCCCAGCGACCCCGGCCGCGCCGGCGGGCGGGGCTGGACGGAGCCGGCTGCGGTGTCGCGGCCCCGGCGGCCAGAGCGGCCGCCTGGCTGCTCACGCGGTGGCCCTGGTGATCGCCGCCGAGAGCGCGCTGACCGTGTCGGCGGTCGAGCGCCCACCGATGAAGGCGGCGTCGAGCTCGTTCTGCAGGGCGACGTTGAGCTTGCCGAACTGCGGCACGGTCACCTGCCTGACCTGGTCGGCGGTGATGGTCGTGGCCTGCTTGACGAAGGGGTCCATCACGTCCGGGCGGATGGCGAAGTCGAGCTGGCTGTCGACGAGGCTCTTCAGCGTCGGCAGCTGGTTCGTCGCCTGGCAGTAGCTGCGCTGCTGCTCCTCGGAGACCAGGAAGTCGAGGAACCGCTTGGCCGCCTCGGTGTTCCTGCCGTCCTTGGCGGCGACGATGGCGTTGCCGCCGAGGTCGCTCGACGCCGCGACGTCCCGCGGCTGCGGCATGGCGCCCCATTCGAACTTCTTCTTCACGCCGTCCTGGATCCCGGGCACGAGGAAGCTGCCGGCGAAGGCCATCGCGACCGTCCCGGCGTTGAAGCTGTCGTCGGGGTAGGTGGTCGTCTTGGTCGAGGTGTTCTTGGCGACCCACGCGTTGGTGAAGAAGCTCTTGGTGAAGTCGAGCGCCCTTCGACCGGCGTCGGAGTCGACGGCCGGGGCCTTGAGGTCCGGGCCGAGCAGCGTGCCACCGGCCTCGAAGAGCCAGGTCAGCCAGCGGAAGGCGCCCGCGCTCTGCCAGTCGTAGATGAAGGGGGACTGCTTGCCCTTGACCACGCGCTTGAGCTTGTCCGCGGCCGAGCCGAACTGCTCCCACGTCCAGGCCTCGTCGAGGGTCTGCGGCACGTCGGTGATGCCGGCCGCCTCGAAGGCGTCCTTGCGGTAGACGATCGCGGTGGTGTCGATCTGGTGAGGCGCCCCGTAGGGGACGCCGTCGACCACGACGCTGGAGTAGAGGCCGGGCACGAAGGCGTCCGCCTTGGGGCCGAGCACCGAGGACAGGTCGAGCAGCACACCGGCGTCGGTGTACTGCCCCAGGTCGGTGTAGGAGACGCGGAACAGGTCCGGCGGGTTGCCCGCCTGGAATCGCGTGTCGAGATTCGTCTGGATGCTGTTGTAGGGGACCGTGTCGGTCTGGATCGTGATGTCCGGGTTCGCCGCGGTGAAGGCGGCGATCACCTTGTCGAAAGCAGCCTTCTCGACGTCTCCCGACCAGTTGACGAAGGTGAGCGTGGCCGGCCCGCCCGAGGCTGCGGGAGCGTCGCCACCCTTCTTCCCGGTGAGGCCGGCGCAGCCTCCGAGACCCAGGGCGGCGCCGAGACCGAGTCCGCCCGTGAGCACTTGGCGTCGATTGAGCGACATCGTCGTTCCCTTCCCTCGAGTGCTGCCGATTGTGCAGCACTCGCGTTTCCAGGGCGTGGGTGGACCCGGATGCAGCATGGACAGGTCGCGTACCCGGGCTGACTAGGGAGGACGCTGACGAGCGCAGGAATCTACCCGGACAGGAGGAAACGGAACATCGGGCTGTCGCTGGGGATCAGCTCGATCTGCGGCGGCGCGTCGGCCATCCGCTCGAGCAGCGGGGGCAGGTCCTCGCGGCGCGCCAGCTCGACGCCCACCAGGGCCGGTCCGGTCTCGCGGTTGCTCCGCTTGACGTACTCGAAGAGCGTGATGTCGTCGTCCGGGCCGAGCACCTCGTCGAGGAAGTGCCGCAGGGCACCGGGCTGCTGCGGGAACTCGACGAGGAAGTAGTGCTTGCGGCCCTCGAAGACGGCGGCCCGCTCCGCGATCTCGGCGTAGCGGCTGACGTCGTTGTTGCCGCCGGAGAGGATGCAGACGACCCGCTGCCCGGGCTCGACGCGCACGATCTCGCCGAGCGCGGCCGAGGCGAGCGCGCCGGCGGGTTCGGCGACGATGCCGTCGGCGGCGTACATCGCCAGCAGCTCGACGCAGACCCGGCCCTCGGGCACCTGCACGAGCTCGACGCCCGCCCCGGCGATGACCGGCGTCGTCAGCGCCCCGGCCCGGCGGACGGAGGCGCCGTCCACGAACGTGTCGAGGTCGACCAGGTCGACCGGGTGACCGGCGGCGAGCGCGGCCGCCACGCACGCCGCACCCTGCGGCTCCACCCCGACGACCCGGACCCCGGGGTGCCGCTCGCGCAGCCACGCCGCGCAGCCGGCGGCCAGGCCCCCGCCGCCGACGGGGACGACCAGCACGTCCGGTGCGGCACCCGTGCGCTCGACGAGCTGCTCGACCACCTCCACGGCGACCGTGCCCTGGCCGGCGATGGTGCGCAGGTCGTCGAACGCGGGCACGACGGTCGCCCCGGTGCGCACGGCGTCCGCCGCTGCGGCCACGGCGGCCTCGTCGTACGTCGCACCGGTCACGACCACCTGCACGTGGTCGCCGCCGATGGTCGTGATGCGCTCCCGCTTCTGGCGGGGGGTGTTGCGGGGCAGGAAGATCCGGCCCTGCACGCCGAGGGCCGCGCACGCGTAAGCCAGGCCCTGGCCGTGGTTGCCGGCGCTCGCGCACACGACGCCGCGGGCGCGTTCCTCGGCGCTCAGCTGGGCGAGGACGTTGTAGGCCCCGCGCACCTTGTACGAGCGCACGACCTGCAGGTCCTCGCGCTTGAGCCAGACCTCGGCGCCACCGGCCGAGAGCCGCGTGCTGCGCTGCAGCGGCGTCCGGTCCACGACCCCCGCCAACCGTGCGGCCGCCTGCTCGACCAGGTCCGCACCCATGGGCGCCACCGTGGTCTCGAGGGCCGTTCCCGGGGCTGCCGTCACCGCTCGATCATCGCTCAGACCCGGCCGGGAGCGAAGCGGCCCCAGCCTTCGCGGTGCTCCGCGTCGCCCGAGTTCGCAACTCTCAAGTGTGACGGAAGGGACGAGAGTTTCTGAGGAACGACTCTCCGACAGCTCTTCCGGAGCTCACGGTTCCGTGTTTAAGGTTCCTCAGTCCGCGGCACGGCAGGGGGCAGGACCGGCGGACCCGCTCGAGCCGACCGTCCACCCCAACGTCTCCCCGAGGACTTCCGATGCTTCGCCGCACCGCTCGCCGTTCCGCCGTCCGCCCCACTGCCCGCTCCGTCGCCGGCACGGTCCGGGCCGCCGGCTCCCGCCGGCTCGGCCGGACCCTGCCCGCCCTGGCCCTCGGCCTCGGAGCCCTCGCGCTGTCCGTGCCCGGCGCGCTCCCCGCGAGCGCCACGCCCGGCGGGTCCACCGGTGCGGGGGCCGAGAAGGCCACCACGTCGTCGAGCGGCAGCACGGTGAGCGCGACGAAGGCGTCGGGCACGCTGACCGCCGAGGCCCGCGCGGCCGGCGTCGAGGTCGGCAACGCGCCCATGGGCTGGCGCGAGCGCGGCACCGCGCGGACGCTGACCGCTCCCTCGTCCGGACTCCTCCGCTACGGCGCGGCCGCCGCCTCGTCGACCAAGGACCCCTTCACGCCCAAGGGCGTCCTCGGCGTGGACGTCTCGAGCTACCAGGGCAAGGTCAAGTGGTCGACCTGGACCAAGAAGGACAAGGACTTCGCCTACGTCAAGGCGACCGAGGGCACCTCCTACCGGAACCCCTACTTCAAGACCCAGTACGGCGGCGCGGCCTCGGCCGGGATGATCCGCGGGGCGTACCACTTCGCGAGCCCGAGCGGCAAGGCCGGCTACCTGCAGGCCCGCTACTTCGTGAAGAACGGCGGGGGCTGGAGCGCCGACGGCAAGACCCTGCCGGGCGTGCTGGACATCGAGTACAACCCGTACGGCTCCACCTGCTACGGCGTCAGCAAGAAGAACATGGTCAAGTGGGTGACGTCCTTCACCTCGGAGTACAAGAAGCTCACGGGCAAGGACGCCGTCATCTACACGACCACCGACTGGTGGACCCGGTGCACGGGCAACAGCAGCTCCTTCGCCAAGACCAACCCGCTGTGGATCGCCCGCTACGGGACCAAGACGCCGGGCACCCTGCCGAAGGGCTGGGCCAGCGCGACGTTCTGGCAGTACACGTCGACCCCGATCGACTACGACGTCTTCCCGAGCACGACGTCGCGGCTGAAGGTCCTGGCGACGAAGGTCTGAGCGGCCGAGGTCCGGTGGCCGGAGTCCCTAGCTGACGTCCGCGTCGTCGTCGGTCGCCGTGCCGGCGAGCTCGGAGGGGTCGACGGTGCCCGACGGGTCGTCCTCGACCGTGAGGTTGCCGATGGGCGACTCCGGGTCGACGGCCTCCTGGCTCTCGGTGGTCTCGTCGGCGGGGACGGAGGGCTCCTGGGCCTGGGATGACATCGTCGTGCTCCTCGGGGTCGGTGGGGCGCCGGTCGGCGTCTTCCCATCGTAGGCAGGACAGGCGTCCGGTGGCGGTCGGATGGGTGCCACCTGCTGCGTTCAGGCGCGGAAGTGGTTAACCTCCGTCAAGGACGTCGGCGATCGGCTGGGGGGTTGGCGCCGGCGTCCGCCAGCTCGGGGCTGCACGACGACGTACCGGCCCGCGCGTCCGTCCACGGGCGCGCCGCTCGCACCTGCCTCGAGGTCGACCCCGGTGCCTCTCTCGGCCCGACCACCCGTGCGACCCGTGCCGTGCGCAACGGACGCCTCTGGAAGGGTGGAGGGCCGACGACGAGAGGCGGCACCCGTGGCGGAGCAGGAGAGCACGACCGGAGGTGGATGGGTCGACCACGTGTTCTGGTGGCACGTCTACCCGTTGGGGTTCGTCGGTGCCGAGCGTGAGCTGGCCGACCTCGCGGGGGTCGACGAGGGTCACGTCGAGCACCGGCTCGGTCGGCTCGAGGGCTGGCTCGACCACCTGCTCTCCCTCGGGTGCAACGGGCTGCTGCTCGCCCCGGTCTTCACCTCCACGACGCACGGCTACGACACCGTCGACTACTTCCGCGTCGACCCGCGCCTCGGCGACGACGCGGACTTCGACGCGCTCGTCCGGGCCTGCCACGACCGGGGCGTACGGGTGCTGCTCGACGGGGTGTTCAACCACGCCGGCCGCGACTTCCCGCCGGTCGCGCGCGCCCTCGCCGAGGGTCCCGGGTCGCCCGACGCGGAGTGGGCGCAGCACCTCTACGACACCGACGGCGTCGTCACGGCCGACTACTTCGAGGGCCACGACACCCTCGTCACCCTGAACCACGCCTCCCCACGCGTGCAGGAGCTCGTGCGCGACGTGATGCTGCACTGGCTACGACGGGGGATCGACGGCTGGCGCCTCGACGCCGCGTACGCGGTGCCCGCCTCCTTCTGGGCCGCGGTGCTGCCGGCGGTGCGGGCGGAGTTCGGCGAGGCGTGGTTCGTGGGCGAGATGATCCACGGCGACTACGTCGACTACGTCGCGACCTCCGGGATCGACGCGGTGACGCAGTACGAGCTGTGGAAGGCCGTCTGGTCGTCCCTCGACACCGTCAACCTCCACGAGCTGGAGTGGACGCTGCGCCGGCACGCGGAGTTCGTCGAGCACTTCGTGCCGATGACCTTCGTCGGCAACCACGACACGACGCGCGTGGCCAGCCAGATCCACGACGAGCGGCACCGGCCCCACGCCGTCGCGCTGCTCGGCTTCCTGCCGGGCGTCCCGTGCGTCTACTACGGCGACGAGTTCGGGCTGCAGGCCGTCAAGGAGGACCGGCCCGACGGCGACGACGCCGTCCGACCGGCGCTCCCGGCCGAGCGTGGCGAGTTCAGCGACCGGCACCCCGAGGTCGAGGAGGTCTACCAGCGCGTCTTCGGGCTACGCCGCCGGCACCCCTGGCTCGTGGACGCCGTGATCTCGACCGAGAAGGTGGCCAACGAGCACCTGCTCGTCCACGCCCGCGCCCGCCGCGGCGACGAGGCGCTGACGCTCGCCCTCAACCTCGGCGACGAGGCGTTCGGCGCCGTGCCGCCCCACGACTGGGCGGTTCTCGAGGGCTGAGAGCCCGGCTGCCAGAACTTCAGGCGTCCTGACCACCTCAGAGGTGGTCAGGACGTCAGAAGTTTCGACGCGAGTGCTCGAGCCGGGCGACGATCGCGTCGACGACCGGGAGGTCGGGCTCGAGCCAGGCGAGGTCGTTGATCGTGGCGGCGTCGACCCAGGCCGTCGCGTCGTGCGCGGTGCCGGCCTCGGCCACGCCCGTGGCGACGGTGCACCACCAGACCCGCATGACGAGGCCGGTGGTCAGCGGCCACGCCGACCCCGGGCCCGACGGCCCGGTCAGCTCCTCGCCGACCTCGACGGCGACGCCGAGCTCCTCGTCCAGCTCGCGCCGCAGCGCCGCCACCGGGTCCTCGCCCGGTTCGACCTTGCCACCGGGCAGCTCCCAGCGCCCGGCGAGCGACGCCGGCCGGGTCCGTCGCGCGGCGAGCGCCTTCGTGGGGCGTCGGAGGTCGTCGACGAGCACGGCCGCGACGACGAGCTGGTCGGTCACGCCGGGGAGTCTCGCAGCGTCGGACGGCGACCGGGTGACCGGTGCGGGAAAACCGCTGCGCGGCCGTGCTCGTGGGAATAGCGTCGGAGCACGATGAGTTCCCGCACTCCAGCGGGTCATCACCTCCGACCCGCCGCGGCAAGGATGCCGGCACCACGCACGAGCACGAGGAACGGATCTCCGTGACCGCCACGAGCACCCCGCCGCAGACCACGACCGCCGACGGCACGGCCGCGTCGGACGTCAGCACCCGCGCCGTCATCGCCATCCTGCTGGTCGCCACGTTCGTCGTGATCCTCAACGAGACGATCATGAACGTCGCCCTCCCGCGCCTCATGGAGGACCTGAGCGTCACCGCCCGTACGGGTCAGTGGCTCGCCACGGTCTTCATGCTGACGCTGGCGATCGTCATCCCGACCACGGGCTTCCTGCTGCAGCGCCTCACGACGCGCCAGGTGTTCGTCACGGCGATGATCCTGTTCAGCACCGGGACGCTGCTCGCCGCCGTGTCGCCCGCGTTCTGGCTGCTGCTGCCGGCCCGCGTCGTCCAGGCGAGCGGCACGGCCATGATGCTGCCGCTGCTGATCACCACGATCCTCACGCTCGTCCCGGTCGAGCGCCGCGGCGTCGTCATGGGCAACGTCACCGTCGTCATCTCCGTCGCCCCGGCCATCGGCCCGACGGTCTCGGGCGTGGTCCTGCACTTCTTCCCGTGGCGCTTCATGTTCATCCTGGTGCTGCCGATCGCGCTCGGCGCGCTCGCCTTCGGGGTCAAGAAGCTCGTCAACGTCGGCACCCCGGGCGACGCCAAGCTCGACGTCCTCTCCGTCGTCCTCACCGTGCCGGCCTTCGGCGGGATCGTCTACGGCCTCAGCCTGCTCGGGACGACCGGGCCGGCCGGCATCCCGCCGCTCGCCTTCGTCGGTGTCGGGCTCGCCGCGCTGCTCGTCTTCGGCTGGCGCCAGACGCGGCTCTACCGCTCGGAGAACCCGCTGCTCGACCTGCGCTCGTTCCGCTTCCCGGCCTTCAGCATCAGCGTCGCCCTGCTGTGCGCCGCCATGCTCGCGCTGTTCGGGATGGTCATCCTGCTGCCGATCTACCTGCAGCAGGTCCGCGGGATCGGGGCGCTGGAGACCGGCCTGATGCTGCTCCCGGGCGGGCTGGTCATGGGTCTGCTCGGCCCGCAGGTCGGCAAGCTCTACGACCGGTCGGGGCCGCGCGTCCTGACCCTGATCGGGTCGGTCGTGCTCGTCGTGTCGATGTGGCGGCTGAGCCTGGTCGACCTGACGACGCCCATCTGGATGCTCATCGCCATCCACGTCCTCCTGTCCGCCGGCCTCGCGTTCCTGTTCACGCCCGGCTTCACCAACGGGTTGAACCCGCTGCCGCCGCACCTCTACTCCCACGGCAGCGCCATCCTCAGCACGCTGCAGCAGGTGGCGGGCGCCGCGGGCACCGCGCTGCTGGTGGCGATCTACGCCGGCCGGCAGGTGACGCTGGAGGCGGCCGGGACCGCACCGGTGGACGCCACGTTGTCCGGCATCCAGCACGCGTTCGGGGTCGCGGCCCTGGTCTCGATCTCCACCGTCGTCCTCGCCGCGTTCATGCGCAGCACCGGGCCGGCCGAGGGGTCGGCGGCGGGGGCGCACCACTGACCGGGTCACGCGTCGCGGTCGTCACCGGGGCCGGCAGCGGCATCGGCCGGGCCGTCGCGCTCGCCCTCGCCGACGACGGGTGGTGGGTCGTGCTCGCCGGACGGCGCGCCGAGCCGCTGACCGAGGTCGCGTCGTCCCCCCGCCCGTCCGGTGCGCCCGGCGGCTTCGACGTCGTCCCGACGGACGTGACCGACGAGGACTCCGTACGGGCGCTGTTCGACGGTGCCGTCGAGCGGCATGGCCGGGTCGACCTGCTGGTCAACAACGCCGGCCGCGGCATGACGCCGACCGACGTGGACGCGGTGTCCCTGGCCGACTGGCGGGCCGTGGTCGACGTGAACCTCACCGGCATGTTCCTGTGCCTGCGCGAGGCGTTCCGGGTCATGCGGCAGCAGGAGCCGTCGGGGGGCCGCATCATCAACAACGGCTCGATCTCGGCCCACGCGCCGCGGCCGCGCTCGATCGCCTACACCGCCACCAAGCACGCCGTGACGGGCCTGACCAAGCAGGTCCAGCTCGACGGTCGCCCGTACGGGATCTCGGGCGGCCAGATCGACATCGGCAACGCCCTGACCGCGATCGGGTCCGGCGTCGCGGACGGTGCGGTGCAGGCCGACGGCAGCGTCCGGGACGAGCCGACGATGCCGGTCGCCGACGTGGCCGCGGCCGTCCGGCTGATGGCCGACCTGCCGCCCGGGAGCAACGTCGCGACGCTCACGGTGCTCGCCACGACGATGCCGTACGTGGGCCGGGGCTGACCCGGGCGCCTGCGCACGGCTCGGTAGGGTCCGGGCATGAGCACCGAGGACGTACGACCCGAGCAGGCCACCGCCGACGACGAGCAGACGATCGAGAAGCTGGTCGCGAAGGCGTCCATCGCGCTGGTGACGACCGTCGCCGAGGACGGGTCGCTGGTGAGCCGGCCGCTCGCCGTGCAGCAGCGCGAGTTCGACGGCGACCTCTGGTTCTTCACCGAGGACCCGTCGGCCAAGACCGCGCAGGTCCGCGCGAACGACCAGGTCAACGTCGCGATCGAGGCCGGGCACGGCTGGCTGTCGATCAGCGGGCGGGCCAGCGTCAGCAAGGACGCGGCCAAGATCGACGAGCTGTGGAACACCGGTGCGGAGGCGTGGTTCGAGGGCGGGCGCGACGATCCGGCCGTGGCGCTGCTCCGGGTCCAGGCCGAGACCGCGGAGTACTGGACCTCGAAGGCGCCCATGGTCGTGACGCTGGCGAAGTACGCCAAGGCCGCCGTCACGGGCGGGCGCCCCGACGTCGGCGAGAGCAAGGTCGTCGAGCTCTGAGCGGGCCCTGCGTCACTCCTCGGGCGTAACGCGGCCGCCCCGCCGGGCGATGGAGAGCCGGACGACGTCTCCACCGTCCCCCGCTGGACCGACCCACGAGGTACCCCGATGACGACGCCCCCCCGCGGGCTGGCTGCCCTCGCTCTCGGCCTGACCACCGCCGCGGCCCTGCTGGCGCCGCAGGCCTCCGCGGTGGCCGCACCCGCCCCGGTCGTGGCCCGGGCCAGCACCGCGAGCGCGTCGGTCTCGACCTCGAACCACGCGTCGTGGGCCACGGCCGTGTTCGCCCAGCTGAACGCGGAGCGCGCGGAGCACGGGCTCAAGCCGCTGCGCCGCAGCACGAGGCTGAACTCCTCGGCCCACCAGCACAACCTCGCGATGGCGAAGAAGAACACGATGAGCCACCAGCTGGAGGGGGAGAAGCCCCTCGGCAAGCGGGTGACCGCCGCGAGGTACACCTGGTCGGCCTGCGGGGAGAACATCGGTTGGAACAGCGACATCTCCAAGGACGGCGTGCTGCTGCTCGAGACGACCATGGACAACGAGGTCGCGCCGGACGACGGTCACCGCCGCAACATCCTCAGCACCACGTTCCGTGACGTCGGCGTCGACGTGGTCGAGGACAAGACGCACCACAAGGTCTGGCTGACGACGGACTTCGGCAAGCCTCGCTGAGGCTGGCCGCCTCTCAGGCGTGCTGCGCGAGCCAGCGCTTCCCGCGGTGCGACCAGACGGCGGAGCGCACCGCGCGGACGATGACGAAGACCGTCAGGCCCGCGAAGACGACGAGCATCGTGGGGCTCGGGTTCGCGACGCTCAGGCCCACGTACAGGAGCGCCAGACCGACGTCGGTCGGGATCCCGCGGCCCTCCACCACCATCCGGCGAGCGGCGTCGGTGACCACCGTGCGACGCTCGTCGGGCACGTGGCGGTCCTCGGCGACCTGGGTGCGCAGCCAGGCGCGGTCGCTCCTCGGAAGCAGGGCGTCGGGGCCCACGAAGCGCCGCCGCGCGCCGGTCGTCCGGATCGCGCCGACGACCATGAGCACGAGGCCGACGCCGGCGAGCCCGAACCCGGCCCGCAGCTCGTCGAGCGAGACCCGCCACAGGTTCTCGTAGGTCGACTCGACCCGGGTGGTGGCCAGGATGACGGCGACGGCCAGGACGCCGGTGGTGAGCGCGAGAGTGCCCGCCCGCCGGAGCCAGACCCCCCGGTGGACCCTGGCGACCTCAGGGTCGAGCACGTCCTGGGTCGCGACCAGGCGTGCGTCCTCCCACGGGTCGCGGACCGTCGTCGTCACGAGGTCAGCATGACGCCCGCGCGGTCGGCTGGGAAGACCCGACACCGCTCCGCACTACGGTGAGCGCGTGGACCAGCCGTTCGACCCCGAGCTCTGGGAGCCGGTCCCCGGCTTCCACCTGACCGACGTCACGTACCACCGCGCCCGGCGCTCGCCGGTGGTCCGGGTGGCGTTCGACCGGCCCGAGGTGCGCAACGCGTTCCGCCCGCACACGGTCGACGAGCTCGTCGCCGTCCTCGACCACGCCCGGACCTCCTCCGACGTCGGCTGCGTCCTGCTCACCGGGAACGGCCCGTCTCCGAAGGACGGCGGCTGGGCGTTCTGCAGCGGCGGCGACCAGCGGATCCGCGGGCGCTCCGGGTACACCTACGCCGACGACGAGGCGCCCGAGACCGTGGACCCCGCCACCTCCGCCGTTGCGGGGGGGTCAGGGGGCGTCGTCCCCCCTCGGCTGGCTTCGGCCGGCTGCACATCCTCGAGGTGCAGCGGCTGGTGCGGTTCATGCCCAAGGTCGTCATCGCCCTGGTCGGGGGGTGGGCGGCCGGCGGCGGGCACAGCCTGCACGTCGTCTGCGACCTCACGCTGGCGAGCGCGGAGCACGCGCGGTTCAAGCAGACCGACGCCGACGTGGGCTCGTTCGACGGCGGGTTCGGCTCGGCGTACCTCGCCCGTCAGGTCGGGCAGAAGTTCGCGCGCGAGATCTTCTTCCTCGGCGACACCTACGACGCCGAGGCTGCGCATCGCATGGGCATGGTCAACGCCGTCGTCCCGCACGCCGACCTCGAACGCGTCGGCCTGGAGTGGGCCGAGAAGGTCTGCCGCAAGAGCCCGACCGCGCAGCGGATGCTCAAGTACGCGTTCAACGCGATCGACGACGGTCTCGTCGGGCAACAGCTCTTCGCCGGTGAGGCCACCCGGCTGGCGTACATGACCGACGAGGCCGTCGAGGGCCGGGACGCCTTCCTCGAGAAGCGCCCGCCCGACTGGTCCGCCTTCCCCTACTACTACTGAGGCGCCGCATGACCGACCCGGCCCAGCCGAGCACCGCGTACGACCCCTGGTTCCTGTCGACGCCGCTGCCGCTGCCGGGCGTCGCGCCCGAGGTGCCGACGGTGACCCTGCCGTTCACGCACTTCACCGTCGTGCTGCAGCCGGAGCGTCGGCTCGCCCTCGTCACGGCCGCGAACGTCGACGGCGCGCGGCTGCTCGACATCGACCGCGGGGACGACTGGCACCTCGACCCGCGGGTGCCGGCCGACGCGCAGACGGGCCCCGAGGTCTACGCCGACAACGACCTCGACCGTGGGCACCTGACGCGGCGGCGCGACCCCGTCTGGGGCGAGCGGGCCGTCGCCGAGCAGGCGAACCTCGACACCTTCACCTACGTGAACGCCGCGCCGCAGGCGGCGCTGTTCAACCAGGGCGAGCTGCTCTGGGCCGGCCTCGAGGACTACGTGCTCGACCACGCCCGGACGTACGCGCAACGCCTGTCGGTGCTGACCGCGCCGGTCCTCGGGCCCGACGACCCGCTCTACCGCGGGACGCGGCTCCCGCGCCGCTTCTGGAAGGTCGCGGCCTGGAACGACGGCGACGAGACGTCGCCCGTGCTGGCCGCGACGGGCTACGTCCTCGACCAGTCCGAGCAGCTCGACGCGATCGACCTGACCGGCCGGGCGGGTGCGGCCCCGCCGCCCCTCGGGGCGTACCTCACCTACCAGGTGCCGGTCGTGGACATCGCCACGCTCACCGGGCTCGACCTCGGAGCGCTGGTCGACGCCGACCGGCTGCCCGTGCCGGCGTCGGTCCGTCCCGAGGAGCTGGCGCCCGGCTCGGCCGTGCTGGAGACGCGCTGGCTCCGGCTCCGCTACGTCCGCGACGTCGTCCTCTGAGGCGTCGAGCCCTCAGACGACGCCGTACAGACGGTCGCCGGCGTCGCCCAGGCCGGGGACGATGTAGCCGCGCTCGTCCAGGCGCTCGTCGAGCCCGGCCAGGACGAGCGTGCACGGCACCTGCAGGTCGTCGAGCAGCGAGGCGAGCCGTTCGATGCCCTCGGGTGCGGCGAGCAGGCAGATGCAGGTGATGTGGTCCGCGCCGCGGTCGACGAGGAACCGCACGGCCGCGGCCAGCGTGCCGCCCGTCGCGAGCATCGGGTCGAGGACGTAGCACTGGCGCCCGTGCAGGTCGTCGGGAAGCCGCTCGGCGTAGGTGGACGGCTCGAGCGTCTCCTCGTCGCGCACCATCCCGACGAACCCGACCTCGGCCGTGGGCACGAGCCGGACCATCCCCTCCAGCATCCCGAGACCCGCGCGCAGGATCGGCACGACGAGCGGCTTCGGCAGGCTGAGCCGGACGCCGTCGGCCGGTGCGACGGGCGTCGTCACCGTGGTCGCCTCGACCCGCACCTCGCGCGTCGCCTCGTACGCCAGCAGCGTCACCAGCTCCTCGGTGAGCCGCCGGAACGTGGGCGAGTCGGTCCGGACGTCCCGCAGGACGGTCAGCTTGTGCGCGACGAGCGGGTGGTCGACGACCGTGATCTCCACGCCCGCCACGCTAGTGGACGGACGCGATTGGGTTCCGTCTGACACCATGTGGCCCGGACCGGCAACCGGTCCGCGATGTCGGGAAGGGCGGGTCATGCCAGAGTTCGACGGCGAGGAGTACGTGTCGTTCGACGAGGCGGACAAGCCAGACGTGGTCGTCGCCCCGGTCGACGAGGACGACCCGGACGACTCCGACCCCGACGACGACCTCGAGGACGCCGCCGAGGACGAGATCGACTACGTCCTCGCCGCGTACCGCGAGGACGGGGTGATCCACGTCCAGGCGCTCGCGCCGGACCTGGCCAACGACCTCGACGCCCTGATCGAGCAGCTGCGCCGCCTGCCCGGCGACGCCGGCGCCCTCGGCTTCGTCAGCCTGGTCGAGGAGGTCTTCGTCATCGTCCGGGTGCGGGGGCAGCACGTGCAGGCGGTGCTCTCCGACTCCGCCGCCGCCGACGACTGGCCGATCGCGCACGACGTCGTCGAGTTCCTCGGCGAGGACGTCGACGTCCCGGACGACGACGAGGACGGCGAGCCGGTCGGCGACCTGGACATGCTGGCCGACCTCGGGCTCAGCGAGTTCGAGCTCGGCACGATCGCCGACAACCTCGACCTGAGCAGCGACCAGATGCTCGGCGCGATCGCCGACCGGATCAACATCAACCCCGACTTCTCCCGGGCCACCGAGGCGGCCTTCCAGGACTGAGCGCGGTGCCGGTCTCCACGGGCCCGGGCGCGACACCGCCCGGCGGCTGGGGTGACGCCATGCGCCTCGCGCTGGAGCAGGCCCGCGCGGTCGGCCGTACGGGTGACGTCCCCGTCGGGGCCGTCCTGCTCGACCCGGCGGGTTCGGTCGTCGCGGCGGCCGGCAACGAGCGCGAGGCGCACGCCGACCCGACCGCGCACGCCGAGGTCCTCGTCCTGCGCCGGGCCGCGGCGGCCGCGGGCACCTGGCGCCTGGAGGGCCACACGCTCGTCGTGACGCTCGAGCCCTGCACGATGTGCGCGGGAGCCCTGGTGCAGGCGCGCGTCGAGCGGTGCGTGTTCGGGGCGTACGACCCGAAGGCCGGGGCGGTGGCCTCGCTGTTCGACGTGCTGCGCGACCCCCGGCTGAACCACCGCGTCGACGTCCGCGGCGGCATCCTCGAGGCCGAGTGCTCGGCGGTCCTGCTCGACTTCTTCCGCACGCACCGCGACGGGCCGGGTTCGGGGTAGCCAGGCGCGGTTCTCGCGGACCACCGGGACCGGTACGGATTCGCGCCCTCCGCGCGCGCCCGGTAATCTCTCCCGCGGTGGCGTGTCTGAGCGGCCTAAAGAGCGCGCCTCGAAAGCGCGTGAGGTGAAAACCTCCGAGAGTTCAAATCTCTCCGCCACCGCCAGCCTCCTCAGGAGGACACGCAGCGCCGGACCGCCCCTCGGGCGGCCGGCGCTGTCTGGTCCTCGGGGCGGTTCAAGCGCCGGCGACGTCCTTCGCCGCGTTCTTCGCCACGAGCTCCACGGCGGCGATGCCCTTCTTCTGGGTCGCCCCGCCGTCGGAGAGGGCGGCGACCAGCATCGGGTGGCCCTCGTGCTCGACCTTGCCGACGCTCGTGACGGCCCAGCCGCCGGTGCGGGGGAGCCAGCCGTTCTTGACGTACGCGTGGGTGTCGCCACGCGAGTCGGCCGCGCTGACGCCCCAGTCCTGGTCGTGCGCGACGCCGCCCATCAGCGTCGCCACGTAGGTCCGCGCCGCCGGCGTCAGCGGGGAGTCGTCGGTGAAGACGACCTGCAGCAGCCGGAGCTGGTCGGCGGTGGTGGTCGTCGTGGCGCCCCAGCGGCCCTTCGTCCCGCCGGTCGTGCCCGTCAGGCCGAACGTCGCGTTCGCCGCCGCCAGGCCCTTCTCGCGCCCGATCTCCTTCCACAGCGTGCTCGCCGCTCCGTTGCTGCTCTGCCGGATCATCCGGCCGGCGACCTCGCGCTGCTCGTCGCTGAGCTCGCCGCGCTCCTGGAGCAGCAGCGTCGCCAGGATGTCGACCTTGACGGCGCTGGCCGTCGCGAAGGCGTGGTCGCTGTCGCCGTACGCGCTCGTGCGCCCGGTCGAGAGGTCGGACACGACGACGGCGAGATGGCCGTCCTCGGTGTCGTGCCAGGAGGACACCGCGTCCGCGACCACCTGGGCCGGCGGCACCGGGGCCGGTGCACCGGGCCGGACCGGCGCGGACGCTGCGACGGTCGGGGCCGCGTCGGTGCCGGGCAGGGCGAGGTCGGCGCGGTCGACCAGGTGCACGAGGGTGTTCACGAGGGCGGCCGCCAGCATCAGGATCGTGAAGGCGCGCAGTCGCCGGAAGGCGAGCGAGGGGTACGGTCGCGGCGCCGTCCGCACGGACATGACCGCACGCTAGGGCCGACCGGGCCCGCCGCCCCGCATTGCCGGGCCCGTGTCGGTCGTGTCCTGCGTTCGTCCGCTCGTTGCACGCCCGTAGCCCGGGTCCGGGAGGATGACGCCCATGATCGACCTCGACGTCATCCTGCTCGTGGGTGCCGTCGTGCTCATCGTCGCGATCCTCGCGGCCCGGCTGGGCTCGGGCTTCGGGCTGCCGTCGCTGCTGCTGTTCCTCGCGCTCGGGATGGTCCTCGGCCAGGACGGGATCGGCGGCGTCGTCTTCAACGACGCGGACCTCGCGCACGCGCTCGGCTTCGGCGCCCTGGTGCTGATCCTCGCCGAGGGCGGGCTCACGACGAAGTGGTCCGAGATCAGACCCGTGGTCGGACCGGCGATCGTGCTGGCCACCCTCGGGATCGTCATCAGCGTCGCCGCGATGACGGCGTTCGGCTACTACGTCCTCGGGCTTGACCTGTGGGTGGCGGTGCTGCTCGGTGCGGTCACGTCGCCGACCGACGCGGCGGCCGTGTTCTCGGTGCTGCGCCACGTGCCGATCTCGCACCGGCTCCGCGGGGTGCTCGAGGCCGAGTCCGGCCTGAACGACGCCCCGACCGTCCTGCTCGTCACGCTCGCCAGCGGCCTCGCGGCGGGGCACGGGGCCGAGGGCGGCCCGGCGACGATCGCGGTGCTGGCGGTCCTCGAGCTGGTCGGCGGGCTCGTGATCGGGGCCGTGATGGGCTGGCTCGGCGTGCAGATCCTGCGCCGGGTCGCGCTGCCGTCGTCCGGCCTCTACCCGCTCGCGACGCTGGGCTGGGCCGTGCTGGCGTACGGGATCACGGCCTTCGCGCACGCCAGCGGGTTCGCCGCGGTGTACGTCTGCGCGGTCCTGCTCGGCAACGCGGCGCTGCCGCACCGGGCGGCGACCCGGTCGTTCGTCGAGGGCATCGGGTGGATCGCCCAGATCGGGCTCTTCGTCATGCTCGGGCTGCTGGCCACGCCCAGCCGCGTCACGCTCGAGGCGGCGCTGGTGGGGGTGGCGGCCGGGCTGTTCGTCACCTTCGTGGCCCGGCCGCTGTCGGTCTGGGCCTGCCTCGTGTGGTTCAAGGTGCGGCTGCGCGACCAGGTCTTCTTGTCCTGGGCCGGGCTGCGCGGCGCCGTGCCGATCGTGCTGGCGACGGTCCCGCTGGCGGACGGCATCTCCGACGGGTTGTTCTTCTTCGACGTGGTCCTGGTGTTCGTCGTCGTCTTCACCTGCCTGCAGGCGCCGACGTTGCCGTTCCTCGCCCGGCGCCTCGGGCTGACCGAGGACGAGGCCGCCCGCGACGTCGAGGTCGAGGCCGCGCCGCTCGACCAGATCTCGGCCGACCTGCTCCAGGTGCGGGTGCCCTCCGGGTCCCGGCTGGCGGGCATCGAGGTCAGCGAGCTCAGGCTGCCGCCGAACACGGTCGTCTCGCTGATCATCCGGGCCGCGGCCCCGTTCAACCCGGCCCCGGGCGAGCGGATCAAGATCGGCGACGAGCTGCTGATCGTCACGCCGAGCAGCACGCGCCAGGTCGCCGAGGACCGGCTGCACGACCTCGCCCGCGGCGGCCGGCTGGCGCGCTGGCGGCGCGGCCCGGCGTCGACCTAGGCGACGTACGTGGGCAGACGGACGCGGTCAGGCGGGCGTGGGGGAGGCCGAGACCGACTCGACCGACGGCAGGCAGAGCGAGTCCGCCTCCACGCTCATCGTGGTCTTCGCGTTCTTGTTGAACCCGCCGTACTTGTCCCCGACCAGGATGTCGACCGAGTGGTCGGCCCGGTCGTCGGCGCGGACCGTCGCCCCCTTGAAGAAGCTCTTGGCGAGCAGCACCTCGGGGTCGTTCTCCCCGGCGCCGACGATCACCGTGTCGCCGATCTTCTCGATGGTGTTCGTGGTGCCGGTGACCTTGAAGCCCTTGCCGCGCAGGGCGCGCCCGACGTTCGCGGCCAGCCCGCGGCTGTCGCCGCCGTTGTAGACCTTGACGTAGACCTGCGACGTCTTCAGCTGGCCCTTGGCCAGGGTCTGCTCGACGCACGGGGTGGGCGGCGGCGCCGGGACGGCGGCGATGACGTTGGAGTACCCCCAGTACGCCGCGTACACGAGCGCTGCCAGCAGGATGATCAGCGTCAGGGGCGTCCGGACGACCCGGAAGATGCGTCCGATCAACGCAGCCAGCTCCTTGCCTTGTGTCGACGGGCGGGCGTCGGTGCACCCCGTCGGCGCCCCCGGCGCACGAGCGCGAAGCCTAGCCTGCGGCCGTGCTCGTGCGGTGGCACCGCAGGACGGCCCCGGTCACCGGAGCTCCAGCACGCGGGCGTGCATGGTCTGACGCTGCTGCAGGGCGGCCCGGAGCGCACGGTGCAGACCGTCCTCCAGGTAGTACTCGCCACGCCATGCGACGACGTGGGCGAAGAGGTCGCCGTAGAAGGTCGAGTCCTCCTCGAGAAGGGCCTCGAGGTCGAGCGTGCGCTTGGTGGTGACGAGCTGGTCCAGGCGCACCTGGTGCGGCGCGATGGCCGCCCACTGCTTCTGGACGTAGCTGTGGTCGGGGTAGGGCCGAACGTCCCCGACGCGCTTGAAAATCACGCGGTCAGCGTAGTCAACGATCCTCGGAGCCGTAGACAGGACATCGTTACGATTCGGACATGAGCGACGCCGCCGGTTACGTCCCCCCGACCGCGGCCGCGCCGGCCCCGGCCCCCGCGACCACCCCGGGCGACGCCCCGGCACCCCCGCCCCGCGCCCCGCTGAGCGAGGCGGGCCAGACCATCGCGGAGGGCTACACGTTCGAGGAGCCCTCGATCCAGCTCGGCGTCCTGATGGAGGACGGCACCCCGAAGCCGGACGGCGAGATCCGGATCCCGCTGAGCATGCTCAACCGCCACGGCCTCGTCGCCGGGGCGACGGGCACCGGCAAGACGAAGACGCTGCAGCTGATGGCGGAGCAGATCTCCGCAGCCGGCGTGCCGGTCTTCGCCGCCGACATCAAGGGCGACCTCTCCGGCATCGCCTCGCCCGGCCAGCCGAGCGACAAGCTGCTGGCCCGGACGGCGAAGCTCGGCCAGGACTGGCAGCCGCGGGCCTGCCCGACGGAGTTCTTCTCCCTCGGCGGGCAGGGGATCGGCGTCCCGCTGCGCGCGACCATGAGCTCGTTCGGGCCGACCCTGCTGTCGAAGGTGCTGGGCCTGAACGACGTCCAGGAGTCCTCGCTCGGCCTGGTGTTCCACTACGCCGACACCGCCGGGCTGCCGCTGCTCGACCTGAAGGACCTCCGCGCCGTCCTCACCCACCTGACCAGCGACGAGGGCAAGGGCGAGCTCAAGTCGATCGGCGGGCTGAGCGCGGCGACCGTCGGCGTGATCCTGCGCTCGCTGATCACCTTCTCCGACCAGGGCGCCGACGCGTTCTTCGGCGAGCCCGAGTTCGACACCGCCGACCTGCTCCGGGTCACCGGCGACGGGCGCGGCGTCGTGTCGCTGCTCGAGCTGCCCAACCTGCAGGACCGGCCGGCGATCTTCTCCACGTTCCTCATGTGGCTGCTGGCCGACCTCTTCCACGACCTCCCCGAGGTCGGCGACGTCGAGAAGCCCAAGCTCGTCTTCTTCTTCGACGAGGCGCACCTGCTCTTCGCCGACGCGTCGAAGGCGTTCCTGACCGCGATCGCGCAGACCGTCCGGCTGATCCGGTCCAAGGGCGTCGGCATCTTCTTCGTCACGCAGACGCCGAAGGACGTCCCCGACGACGTGCTCGCCCAGCTCGGCTCGCGGGTGCAGCACCAGCTGCGGGCGCACACCCCGAACGACGCCAAGGCGCTCAAGCAGACCGTCGCGACCTTCCCCCGGTCGGCGTACGACCTGGCCGAGGTCCTGCAGCAGCTGGGGATCGGCGAGGCCGTCGTCACCGTCATGGACCCCGACGGAGCGCCGACCCCCGTCGCGTGGACGCGGATGATCGCGCCGCAGTCGCTGATGGCGCCGACGCCGGAGGACGTCCTGCGCCCCGGGGTGGCGCAGTCGGCGCTGATGGGGAGGTACGGCCAGGCGATCGACCGCGACTCGGCGCAGGAGATGCTCGCCCGCAAGCTCGAGGAGGGCGCCGCGGCCGCCGAGCGCGAGCGCCAGCAGGCCGAGGCGGTGGCCCAGGCCGACCTGGCGGCGAAGGACCAGGCCCGCGCCCGGACCGAGGCCGAGCGCGAGGCGAGGGCGGGCGCGCCCCGGGCGCCGCGCGCCTCGACCCGGCAGCAGAAGGGGATGGTCGAGCAGATCGCCGGCTCGACCGTGTTCCGACAGTTCGCCCGCTCGGCCGGGCGCGAGATCGTGCGCGGGCTCTTCGGGACCGTCCGCAAGCGCTGACGCCGGCGGCTAGAGCGCGACGCCGAACCAGTACAGCGCGAACTCGCGGTAGAAGCGCAGGCCGATCGCGGTCAGCACGACGAGGTACCAGACGGCCGCGACGGTGACCGCGTACGGGCGCAGCCGGGCGCCCACCCGGGCGAGACCGGCGCCGAGGCGACCCTCCGCGGCGTTCTCGAGGGTGACGACGACGACCAGCGGGATCGTCACCGCCCAGACGAGCATGCACCACAGGCAGAGCGCGCCGATGACGTACAGGCTCTGCGTCTGCAGCCAGGTGATGAAGACGGCGGCGAGCAGCACGCCCAGCTGGAGCCCGCGGTGGTACCACCGCGGCAGCACCACGCCGGCGGCCCGCAGCACGCCGGTCGTCAGCACGACGGAGAAGCCGATGATGCCGAGCAGCGGGTTCGGGAAGCCGAAGAGCGCCCCGGCCCGGGACGTCATGACCGGCCCGCAGGCGATGAACGGGCTGAGGTTGCAGGCCAGCTGCGTCGAGGGGTCCGCCAGCAGCCGGAACCGGTCGACGGTCAGCACCATCGCCGCCAGCAGCCCGAGGACCCCGGCCACGACCATGAGCACCCCGACGCGACGGCCGGGGTGGCCCTCCGACGGTCCGGCCGACCTCTCGTCGAGGTCGGCCGGCCGCTCGGCGAGCGTCACGCCCTCCGGCTCAGGCACTGGCCAGCTGGTCGACGCGGTCCGTCAGGGCCTGCCCGGACAGCGTGTCCGTCTGCTGCCCGTTCAGGAACATCGTCGGCGTCCCCTTCACGCCGGCCGTGGCCGAGGCGGCGGTGTTCTGCGTGATCCAGCCCTTGTACGTGCCGTCGGTGATGCACGTCTGCGTCGCGTCCCCGGCGCCGTTCGACGCCGCGAAGCTCGCGAGGTCGCTGGCCCGCCAGCTGTCCGTCGTGGCGCTGTGGTTGGCGTACAGGGCGGCGTTGAACGCCGGCCACGCGTTCGGGTCGTGCACCGCCATGCAGGCCGAGGCGCTGCCGGCCTCGGTGCCGTAGTCGGTGACGATCTCGACGTTGTGGTAGGTCACCGCGAGCTTGCCGGCGGCGACGAGGCCGGTGATGGTGTCGTTGTTCGCCGCCTCGAACTCCTGGCAGTGCGGGCAGGAGTAGTCGACCCAGAGGTCCATCTGGACCTTGGCGTCGCCGGCGCCGACCCGGACGCCGTTGGCGGTGCCTCCGCTGCCGCCGATGGCGAACGGCACCGACGTGCCGTTCGCGAGGGTCGTCCCCGTGGCGGTGGGCACGTTGCCGGCCGCCGCGGTCCGGCCGCGGGTCCCGAGCACGACGGCGGTCGTGATGATGGCGATCACGACGACGGCGACGCCACCGATGATCGCGAGCTGGGTGCCGAGGCGACGCCGCTTGGCGCGGGCGGCGGCGGCCTGCGCGGCGGCCCGGGCCTGGCGGCGGCGGTCGTTCGTGCCGGGGCCGGCCTTGGTGGTGGCGGTCTTCGCCATGTCAGTCCTCCTGCTGCTTGTTCAGGGCGCTCGCGCGCCGGTTGAGCCGGATCGCGGCGACGATCGCGATGATCCCGGCCGCGATCCAGCCCCACGACGGGATGAGCGGCGCGCGCCGCGGTGCCTCGGCGGGGGCCGCGGTCGGGCTGGCCGCCACCGCGGACGGCGCGGCCCCGCTCGCTGCCGCCTGGGCGGTGAAGGCGAAGGAGCCGGAGACCGGGTGCCCGTCGTCGGACGTGACGCGCCACTCGACGCGATAACGACCGGCAGGGGCTCCGGGTTGCACGTCGGCGACGACGTCGTCGCCGTCGAGCCGCGGCGAGCCGGTGCTGACGGCCCCGTCGGGGCCGGTCACGACGACCTGGGCGCCGAGCGCGACGGGCGGCTCCTCGAAGGTCAGGACGACCTGGGAGGGGGCCGTGGCGACGGTCGCACCGTCGGCCGGGGTGCTCGACCTGAGCTCGTCGTGGGCGTACGCCGGGCCGGCGACGAGGGCGAGCGCGAGGCCGGCGCCGAGGGCGGCCAGCGCCCGGACGGCGTGGCCGGGGGGTCCTGCGGTGGATCGGGTCATGGAAGGTCCTTCGTCGGGCAGACGGGTGGGCCCGCGCGCGAGGTGGCGGCGGGCAGGTCCGGCGGCAGGGCCGGGACGTCGGTCAGGCGAAGGCGGGTGGAGGGCCGCGCGCGGGGCGCGGTCGGTGCGGCCGCAGGACCAGGCGCCGCGGGAGCGCGGCGGTGAGCGGCCGCGGACGACGACGACCCGGTCGGGAGGCCGGGACGACGTACGCCGCCCGGGCCGCCCGCTCGACGAGGGCCAGGCACCAGGCCTCGCCCCGCGCGAGGAGCCAGGCCGTGCCGAGGGTGGCGACGGCGTGGCCGAGGAACATCGGCCAGGCGTAGCCCATCGGCCCCATGCCGTGCGTCGGCATGCAGGTCAGGACCGACATCGCGTGGTGCGCGGCCTGCACGGTCGTGCAGCCCCCGGCCGCCGCGGCGGCGGTGTCGAAGAAGACGTGCAGGAGCACCTGCTGCGGGACCAGGGTCGCCAGCAGCACGGGGAGCCGGAGCCGGCGGCGGGTCAGCAGCAGGGCCACGAGGCCGAGCACGAACGCGGCGACCACCAGCACGCCCGGCGCAGGGAGGGTCCCGCCGCCGCTGAGGTGCGCGGCGGTCGCCAGCAGCAGCGAACCTCCCCCGAGCAGCCCGACGCGCAGCACCCGGCTGACGTGGCGCACGCCCGCGCCGGGGCGGGAGGCGACGGCCGGGCCGGTCACGGCTGCGGGTCCCGCCGGGTCGTCAGGGCGGCGAGCCGGGCGTTGTACGCCTTGAGCTCGGCGTCGTCGTCGCGGTCGGCCTGCCGGTCGAGCCGCTTCGTGGTCTGCCGGTCGCTGCGGACCCAGCCCGTCAGCAGCGCCACGCCGAGGAGCAGCGAGGGCAGGTCGCCGGCGCCCCAGGCGATGGCGCCGCCGCGCTGCTGGTCGGCCACGAGGGCGGCGGTGTCGGTCCGGCCCAGCGAAGCCCACCACTGCGGAGCCAGCAGCTGCGAGCCCGACATCAGGGCGATCCCGAAGAAGGCGTGGAACGCCAGCGTGATGAGCAGGATGATCAGCCGGAACGGGTACGGCGGCCGCTCCGGACCCGGGTCGAGCCCGACCAGCGACCAGACGAACAGGTAGCCGGTCAGCAGGAAGTGGGCCGTCATCGAGACGTGCCCGGTGTGGGTCGACAGCGCCAGCCCGAAGAGCGGCGTGTAGTAGAAGACGGTCAGCCCGCCCGTGAACAGGGCTGCGGCGACGACCGGGTTCGCGAGGACCTGCGAGGGCTTCGAGTGGATGAGCCGCAGCAGGGTCTCGCGCGGGCCGAAGCTGCGGTCGGTCCGGGCCGGCAGGGCCCGCAGGGCCAGCGTGACGGGGGCGCCGAAGACCAGCAGGAAGGGCACCGCGACCATCAGCGCCATGTGCTGGACCATGTGCAGGCTGAAGCCGAGCCGGCCGTAGACGGCGGGGCCGCCGTTGGTGACGAAGACGAGCGCGAGGCAGCCGAACGTCCAGAACAGCGTCCGCTGCACCGGCCAGCGGTCGCCCCGGCGGACGAGCCGGACGACGCCGGCGACGTAGAGGCCGAGCATCGCGGCGGCGACCACCAGCCAGAGGATGTCGGGGTAGAAGGCCGTGAAGTAGCGCCCGACGGTGAACGGCGGCGGCTCCGGATAGCTCAGCAGCGCCGCGACCCGCTCGGCCTCGGTGTCCGGGGCGACGGTGTCGGGGACCGGCGGGGCCGAGCGCGAGAGCGCGACGGCGAGCCCGACGGTGGCCCCCATGACGACCACCTCGCCCACGGCCAGCCGGGCGAAGGCGCCGGCCCGGGTGCCGAGGTGGGGGATCGTCCGGCGGCGGTGCACGAGGCCGGCCACACCGAGCAGGCCGAGGGCGACGACCTTGGCCACGACCAGGAGCCCGTACGTCGTCGCCAGGCCGGCGACGGAACCGAGGCGCAGCGCCGCGTTCACGACGCCGGACAGCGCGACCAGGGCGAAGCACGCGCCGGCGAGCGTCGAGTAGCGGCGGACGACCGCGTCGCGCTGGTCGCCCAGACGGCCGGCGGTGAGGACGAGCGCGACCAGCCCGCCGACCCAGAGCACCGCCCCGAGCAGGTGCAGGGCCAGGCTGTCGACGGCGTTCATGTGGTCGGCCGAACCGGCCGCGTGCCCCGCGAGCGAGAGCGGCAGGACCGCGAGCAGGGCGATGACGCCCGCCCAGGCGACGGCGACCACCCGGGTGGCCAGGGCGGTGACGACGGTCGCGAGCAGGACCAGCAGCAGGCTGACGAGCAGCGCCCGCCCGAGCTCGAGCTGCGCGGCGAAGGAGAAGAGCGCGAGGCTGAAGCCCGAGGCGCTCGGCGGGAAGCCGGACACGTCGGCGGCCGTCAGCACCAGCACGACCAGCGCGGACCCCGCCCAGACGAGGCCGGCGAGCGTCGCCCCGCGGACCATCAGCCGGCGCGGTCCGGCGAGGCTGTCGACCGACTTGCCGGCGGCGGGCCCGACCGCCCAGGCGGCGAGGACGAGCAGGCCGACGGTCGCGGACGCGGCCAGGTCGTGCACCGCGCGGGCCGCCGGGAGGCCGTAGCGGGTGAGGGAACCCGGGTCGAGCAGCCCGCCGGCGGGGGCGGCGAGCTCGCCGGTGACGCCGAGCAGCACGAGGGCGACGACCACCGAGACGGCGGTGGCAGCCGCGAGCACGAGCCGTCCGGGGACGGCCCTCCCGTGCTCCAGCACCGTGACCTGCGGTGCGGTCGTCGTGGCCACCGAGCCAGTGTAGGAACGTGCGGCGACAGGGGTCGCCGCTAGTGTGCCCAGATGGCCGAGCACCACTTCGAGACCCGGCTGAGCTGGGCCGACCCGGCCGGGACCGCCGACTACCGCGGCTACGCCCGGCAGCACGAGGTCGTCGCCCCGGGGAGGCCTGTGCTGGTCGGCTCGGCGGACCGTGCGTTCCGCGGCGACCCGGCCCTGTGGAACCCCGAGCTGCTCCTGCTGGCCGCGCTCTCGGAGTGCCACCTGCTGTCCTACCTGAGCTTCTGCGCCCGCGCGGGCGTCGTCGTGACCGCGTACGCCGACCGCGCGAGCGGCACGATGGTCCAGGAGGGGCTGGGCGGTCGCTTCACCGAGGTGGTCCTGCGTCCGGAGGTGACGGTGACCGACCCGGCGATGCTCGAGCGGGCCGAGGAGCTGCACGGACCGGCGCACGACGCGTGCTTCATCGCGAGCTCGGTGAGCTTCCCGGTGCGGCACGAGGCGCGGGTCGAGGTGGCGGCATGAGCGGCTGGGACGAACCCGCCGCGGCGGCGGTGCTCGAGGCGTACGAGGCCGCGGCGCGCGCGTTCGTCGACCTCGTGGGCCGCGTCGAGGGCGGCTGGGACCGGCCCGGCCTCGGTCGCTGGGACCTCCGTGCGCTGGTCGGGCACACGGCCCGTGCGCTCGTCACGGTGAGCACCTACCTCGACCGGCCCGCCGACACGGTCGTCCTGGGGTCGGCGTCGGCCTACCTCGCCGGTGCCGCGAAGACCGACGCCGAGGCGGTCTTCGCCCGCGGGGTGACCGCCGGCGAGGACCTCGGTGACGACCCGTACGCCGCGGTGACGGCCGCCGCCGAGCGCACGTCCGCACGGCTGCGGGACGCCGACCCGGGAACGCTCGTCGAGACCGTCGGCGGCGGGATGCGGCTGCGTGACTACCTGCCGACGCGCACGTTCGAGCTCGTCGTCCACGGGCTCGACCTCGCCGCGGCGCTCGGCCTGGACCCCGACGTGCCCGCCACGGCCCTCCGGCAGGCGTCCGCCCTGGCCGTCCAGGTCGTCCTCGACCAGGGCCGCGGAGCCGACCTGCTCCTCACCCTGTCCGGTCGGGCCGACTGGCCCGCGGACCTCGTCGTCGTCCACTGAGCTGGGTCCAGGGCGTCAGGACCGCTCCTCGACCTCCTTCTCGAGGCGGTCGACCTTCTCCACGTACGCCTTCGGGTCGGCCTTGCGTTCGAGGCCCGCGGCGTTCATGTAGCGGACCTTGCCGAACACGTCGCGCTCGGTCCAGCCGCGGTCGTGCTGGCCGAAGACCCACGCGACGTTCGCGAACGAGTTCGCGTCGCGGCCGTCGATGAAGTACTTGTTGTTGAGGTGGAGCGCGGTCGCGTAGGCGTGCTGCGGCGTGCCCGACCACTCGAGGATCTTCTTGCCCCAGTACATCCGCATGTAGTTGTGCATGTAGCCGGTGGCCCGCATCTCGCGCATGGCCGCGTTCCAGTACTCGTCGTGCGTCTCGGCGTCCTCCAGCTCGGCGCGTGTGTAGCGGTGCTCGCGCGGGTCGTCCTCGTGCTCCGAGAGCGTCTTCTTCGCGAAGTCGGGCAGCGAGGAGTAGGAGTCGTAGCGCGGCTGGTAGTAGACGAAGTTCATCGGCAGCTCGCGCCGGATGATCAGCTCCTCGAGGAAGTCGTCGCGGTTCTCGCTCGCGGGCTGCTTCTGCGCCTCCAGGGCGATGTGGACGACCGACAGCTGGCCGAAGTGCAGGTACTTGCTCATGTGGGACACGTCGTCGGTCTGCGGCTGGTTGCGGTGCTCGGCGTAGACGTCGAAGCGGTCCTTCAGGAACTCCCGGAGCACCTTGACGCCGGCACTGGTGCCACCGGTGAAGAGCGGGACGACCGGGACCTCGTCGTCGAGGTGCAGGGAGTCGAGGAGCGCGTCGACGTCGGACAGGTCCTCGCCCGTGGTCTTCGACGGCTTCGACGTGTCCTTGAGCGTGGTCCGGGCGAGCGGGACCAGGAAGCGGTCGAGGTGCTTGGTGATCTTGGGGCGGATCGTCCGGGCGGCGTGCTCCTGGCGGTCCGACACCAGCTCGACCGGCACGACGACGTCGCTCTCGACCTGCACCACCGCGCAGGGCGCCTCCTGGGCGACCTGCTCGCGCCACTCCCGCTGGTTGCGCAGGTAGCCGCGGTCGCAGACCAGGAGGCTCGCGTCCCCGGCGAGCCGCAGCGCGACGTCCGGCGGGTTCCCGCGCCGGACGACGAAGGGGATGTGCCGCTTGGTGAGCGCCGCCTCCACGTCGGCGAGGCCCTGGAGCATGAAGTGGTAGTGCCGCCGGTTGGCCTCGGGGTAGTCGTCCATGAGCCCGAACGCGACCAGCAGCGGCTGGGAGAGCTCGTTCGCGCGGTGCACGGCGTACTCGAGAGCGTGGTTGAGCTCGGCCCGCTGGGACTGCTGCATCCAGTAGAGGACGTACGACCCGTCCTCGGCGACCTCGGCGTCGTTCAGCTCCTGCACCCGCTCGGGCTGCAGGCCGGGGTAGAGGTCGTCGGGGGCCTGGTCGTCGCTCATGTGCTGATCTTCCCCGCGAACCGCGCCGACGGATCACCGGGCGCCGGGCCGGGCAGGTCCGGTCCACCGCCCGGACCTCAACGCCGGTCGAGCGAGCGGCTCGCGCAGGAGACGCAGGTCCGGGCCTCCGGGCGGGCGCCGAGCCGGTCGGTGGCGATCGGTCGCCCGCAGCGTTCGCAGGTGCCGTACGTCCCGGTCGTCAGCCGTGCCCGGGCCGCGTCGAGCTCCACCAGGGTCTGCTCGACCCGGGCGAGCAGCGCGTTGTCGCGGACCTGGTCGAGCGAAGCCGTCGAACCCTCGGGGTCGTGCTCGTCGTCGTCGAACGTCAGCCGACGGGCGGCGCGCGTCGCGTCGATCGACGCCCGCAGCGCACGGGCCTGCTCACGGGCGGCGGCGGCCCGCGCGTCGATCCGGGCCGCGGGGTCGGTGCTCAGCGACCGATCAACCGGCGCAGACCACCGCGTACGGAGGTGGTGGTCGTGCCGTTGTCCTGGGCCCGGGTCGTGGCCGGGGCCGGGGTCGACTGCTCGAGCTCCGCCGGGGTCTCGATCTTGCTGACGAAGCCGGGGACGTCCAGCAGGGAGCCCGCGGCGTCGGCGGCCCGGGGGGCGACCTCGTCCTCGACGCTGTAGAGCGTGTGGGTCAGCACCGCGGTGCACCGGGTCCCGTAGCCGTGGTCCATGACCTCGCAGCCGTAGCACTTGACCGAGCCCGTCGTGAGCACGAGGTCGGGGTTCGCACCGGCGAGCCGGTCCTCCCGCTCGGTCGCACGGGCGGCGTACGCCCGCACCGCGTCGCCGTTCCAGCAGGCGACGCCGTCGCCACCGTTCCGGATCTCCACCCGCATGGGCACCTCTTCGTCGAGACGGCCAGTTCGTCGGGTCCGGACAGACCCGCGCACCTCCGATCGTGCCATCCGGTGCTGCGCACACCAACAGTGCTTCGCACTGGGAAGGCTTTGAGGTCGCTCCGCTCCCCGGCTTGTCTGTTCCGACGAACCAGGCCCTCGGGCCTCGGGCGGTTGGTCGGTCAACCCTCGTGCCTCGGATCGAGAGCCGGTCCCGACGAGGTCGCTCCGCTCCCGCGTCGGGTCTGTTCCGGCGCATCGGGCCCTCGTGCGTCACCCGACGGGGCTCTCCGTAGGTGGCTAGCGGTAGACCATGCCCATGGAGGCGCGGACCTCGTCGAGGGTGGTGTCGGCGACCTCGTTCGCGCGCGCGTTGCCGGCGGCGAGCACCTCGACCAGGTGGCCCGTGTCGGCCTCGAGCTCGGCCCGGCGGGCGCGGATCGGTGCGAACGTCGCGTTCACGGCTTCGGTGACGACCGCCTTGAGCCGGCCGCCGCCGCCGTCGCCGATCTCGTCGGCCCAGCTGTGCGGGCTGCGGCCGGTGCACAGCGACGCGAGCAGCAGCAGGTTCGCGACCTCGGGCCGGCCCTCCGGGTCGTAGGTGATGTGCCGGTCGGAGTCGGTGACGGCGCGCTTGATGATCTTGGCCGTCGCGTCGGCGGTCATGCCGATCTCGATCGTGTTGCCCCGCGACTTGCTCATCTTCTGCCCGTCGGTGCCGAGGATGTTCGGTGCCTCGGACAGCAGCGCGTCGGGCTGCGGGAAGACCGGCGACCCCGACGCGCTCGGGTAGGCCTCGTCGAAGCGCCGCGCCACCACGCGCGTCTGCTCCAGGTGCGGGAGCTGGTCGCGCCCGACCGGGACGACGTTCGCCTTGCAGAAGAGGATGTCGGCGGCCTGGTGCACGGGGTAGGTGAGCATCAGCCCCGACATCGGGCGCTGGCTGGCGGCCAGCTCGGACTTCACGGTCGGGTTGCGGCGCAGCTCGGAGTCGGTGACCAGCGACAGGAACGGCAGCAGCAGCTGGTTCAGCGCGGGCACCGCCGAGTGCGTGAAGATCGTGCTGCGGGCGGGGTCGAGCCCCACGGCGAGGTAGTCGACCAGCAGGTTGAGGACGCGGTCGCGGATCGGGCCGACGCCGTCGCGGTCGGTGATGACCTGGTAGTCGGCGATGACGATCCAGGAGTCGACGCCGAGGTCCTGGAGCCGGACGCGGTTGGCCAGCGAGCCGAAGTAGTGGCCGATGTGCAGCCGCCCTGTCGGACGGTCGCCCGTCAGCATCCGGAACCGGCTCGCGTCCGTGCCCAGGTCGGCCTCGATCTGGGCCGACCGGCGCTGCGCGGTGGCGTACGACGTGGGTTCCGACCCCTCCGGCTCCGCCGTCGTCCGGCCGGTGGTGCTGCCCTCCGTCACGCCTGCGCTCCTCTCGTCCGGGCCGCGGTCCGACCGCGCACGACGGCTGCCAACTCTAGTGGCGCGGCCCGTGGTGGGATGAGGAGACAGCCCGCACCACGACAGGAGCACCCATGGCGTACACGCCCGAGCAGACCGCGATCCTCGACCGGGAGCCGGTGCCGGCGCAGGGCACGACGTCCGCCGAGGTCGCGTACGAGGTCGACGGCACGGCGTGCACGGGTTACCTGGCACGCCCCGACGACGACGCGGCGCACCCGGGCGTGCTCGTGGTGCACAACTGGCTCGGGGTGACCGACGCCGTGCGGTTCCGGGCGGACATGCTCGCCCGCCTGGGCTACGTCGCCCTCTGCGTCGACGTGTTCGGCGCCGACACCCGGCCGTCGCCGGCCGAGGCCGCGGGGGTCGCGGGCCGCTTCTACGGCGACCCCGACCTCTTCCGTACGCGGCTGCGGGCGGGTCTCGAGCAGCTGCTCGCCCAGCCCGGGGTCGACGCGTCGCGGACCGCGGCGATGGGCTACTGCTTCGGCGGGGCCGGGGCGTTGCTGCTCGCCCGGACCGGGGCCGACCTGCGCGGCGTGGTGTCGTTCCACGGTGCCCTGCAGACCGGGCCCGAGGGCGAGGCCGAGGGCATCCGCGCCAAGGTCCTCGTCCTCACCGGCGCCGTCGACCCGGTGGTGCCGCCCGAGGCGGTGGACGCGTTCGAGGACGAGCTGCGGACCGCGCCCGCGCTCGACTGGCAGGTCGTCGTCTACTCCGGCTCCATGCACGCCTTCACCGAGCCCGACGCGGACGCGCCGGACCACGGGGCGCAGTTCAACGCGGTCGCCGAGGCCCGGAGCTGGCGGGCGATGAAGGACTTCTTCGCCGAGGTCCTCGACTGAGTCAGGGGGTCAGGACGCGGCGTCGGTGAGCTCGTCGGCGTCGTCGTCCAGCTCCCCGATGAGCCCGCGCAGCTTGGCCATCAGCCGTGAGAGCAGCCGGGAGACCTGCATCTGCGTGACGCCGACGACCGCTGCGATCTGGGACTGCGTCATCTCCTCGAGGAAGCGCATCCGCAGCAGGTCGCGCTCGGCGTCGGTGAGGCTCTGCAGCGCCTGGCGGAGCAGCACCCGGGTCTCCACCAGGTGCCACTCGGGCGGGTGCTCGGGCATCCAGGAGTCGCCGATCAGCGCGTCGAGGCTCGAGGCGTGCAGCCCGAGCTCGGCGGTGCGCGCCTCCTGGACCGCGTGGGTGGTCCAGCCGAGGTGCCCGGCGAGGTCGGCGGTGGAAGGCGCGCGCCCGAGCTCCTGGCTGAGGTCGGGGATGGTGCCGCGCAGCACGTTCGCCGCCTCCTGCACCGACCGCGGCGGGCGCACCGACCAGCCGTGGTCGCGCAGGTAGCGCCGCAGCAGCCCGGTCATGGTCACCCAGGCGAAGTACGCGTACGTCGTCTGCGTCGGGTCGTAGCGGTCGAAGGCCTCGACCAGGCCGCCGCGCGCCACCTGGACGAGGTCGTCGTACTCGCTGCGCGGACCGTAGCGCCGCGCCGCGCTCGTCGCGAGCCAGAGGTGCAGCGTGACCACCTCCTCGCGGATCGCCTGGCGCTCCTCGGGTGTCGCGTCGGCGAGGTGGTTCAGCAGGTCCTGCGTGCGCTCCCGCTCGGCCTCGCGCTCGCGGCCCCGCGGCGGCGTGCTCGGGTCGCGTCTCGGGTGCTCGGTCGGGTCCGGGAGCAGCGACGTGCCCCGCTCGGTCGCCGACGCACCGGCTGTCGGTGTGCCGGCCCCCGGTGTGCCGGCCGTCCGCTCGGCGATGGCCGGGAGGTAGGACTCGGGGCTCGAGCCGATCGCGTCCTCAGGCCGCACGTGGTGCCTCCTGTCCGGAGATGCTGCAGCAGGACCCGGAGGGGTATGAGCTCGTCGAGATCCTCGACCGAGCGACGCCAGACCTCGTCACGAGCACTAGTAAAGCAACCCGACGGGGTGGTTGAGTACACCCCAAGGTGGGTACCTGAATGACATGGCCGCCCCGATCTCCATCGCCGTCGTCGACGACTACGACGTGGTCGTGCTCGGCGTGCAGCGCATGCTCGAGCAGTACCCGGACCGCATCGTGGTGGCCGAGCTCTCCACCAGCTCCACGGTCGACGTCGAAGTCGACATCGTGCTCTACGACGCCTTCGCGCAGGCCGAGACCGACGCCGCAGATCTCAGGCTGTTCCTCGACAACCCCCTCGCCGGACGCACCGTGGTCTACACCTGGAACTTCCACCCGCAGCTGGTCGAGGAGGCCCGCAGGGTCGGGGTGCACGGCTACCTGTCCAAGGCGCTGCCCGCCCGCGACCTCGTCGGCTCGCTCGAGCGCGTGCACGCGGGCGAGGTCGTCGTGAGCGACCCTCCCGGTCGGGCGCGGAGCGTCACCGGGCTCGACTGGCCCGGCCGGGCGGAGGGGCTGAGCGACCGTGAGTCCGAGATCCTGGCGTTGATCACCCAGGGCCGGAGCAACGCCGAGGTCGCGTCGATCACGTTCCTGAGCCCGAACACGATCAAGTCCTACGTGCGGACGATCTACCGCAAGATCGGGGTCACGAGCCGTACGCAGGCGGTGCTGTGGGGCGTGCGCCACGGCTTCGTGCCGGGGGAGAGCCGGTCGCAGGGCTGGCGCTGAGGACGCGCCCCGCCGCGCGTCACTGGACGGCCGAGGTCAGCCGCATCAGGTTGTCGATCACGCTGCGCCAGAAGCCGCGCCGGTTCCACTCCGGCGCGGTGATCTCACGCGCCACCGAGCGGTAGCGGTCCTCGACGGCCTTGACCTGGTCGACGAACGTCCGACCGCAGACCAGGAGCATGACCTCGAGGTCGAGCTGGAACGAGCGGATGTCCATGTTCGACGAGCCGACCACGGCGACCTGGTCGTCGACCGAGATGTGCTTGCTGTGCAGGATGTTCGGGCCCGGGTAGAGGTAGATCCGCACGCCCGCCTCGAGCAGCTCGGAGTAGTAGCTGTGCTGGGCGTGGAACACCATGAACTGGTCGCCGATCTCGCCGACGAACAGCTCGACGGCCACCCCGCGGCGGGCGGCCGTCGTGATGGCGCCGAGCAGCGACTGGTCCGGCACGAAGTACGGGCTCGTGATGCTGATCCGCTTCGTCGCGTGGTAGATCAGGCTGTTGAACAGCGCGAGGTTGTTCTCCGACTCGTACGCCGGTCCGCTCGGTGCGACCTGCGCGAGCAGCGTCCCGTCGCGCTGCTCGGCCGTCGACTGCTCCCGCGAGCTGGTGAGCAGCTGGTCGGTCTCGCAGAACCAGTCCGTGACGAAGAGCGCGTCGATCTCGTGGACCACGGGACCGTGCACCCGGCAGAGCTCGTCGACCCACCGCAGCCCGCGGCGCCGGTTGCCCCGCTTGTCGTAGCTGGGGTCGATCATGTTCAGCGAGCCGACGAAGCCGACGTCGCCGTCCACGACCATCAGCTTGCGGTGGTTGCGCAGGTCGGGCCGCTGCCAGCGTCCCCGGTAGGGCTGCACCGGCAGCATCAGCCGCCAGTCCGCGCCCATCTCGTCCAGGGCCCTCCGCGTCCGGCGGAAGCCGGGGTAGGGGCGCGTCCCCATGTGGTCGAGCAGGACGCGCACGCTCACGCCGCGGCCGACGGCACGGCGCAGCGCCTCGAAGAAGGGTTGGGTGGTGGCGTCGGAGATCAGGATGTAGAACTCGACGTGCACGTAGCGTTGCGCCGCGTCGACGGCCTCGATCAAGGCCTGCACCTGGGCCGGGAAGTCCATGATCATCTCGGCGTCGTTGTCCTCGAGCAGGGGCATCGCCCCCACGGACTCGACGAGTCTTGCGACCGATGGCAGCCAGGGCGGCGCGTCCTCGCCGGGCTTGACCGGACCGACCGCGCGGGCCGCCTCCTCGATGCGCTGGTCCATGCTCTGCTGCTTGACGCGCCGCTTCTGCGGCAGCTTCGGGCTGCCGATCAGCGCGAACAGCACGACCCCGAGCAGCGGGATCAGGGCCATCAGCAGCACCCAGGCCAGCGCCGAGCTGGGCGCCCGGTTGCGCGGGGCGATCACCAGCGCGACCACGACCAGGAGGACCTCGAGGGCCACGAGCAGGCCGGTCCCGCTGAGGCCGGAGAGGAGGTCGAGCACGTCGGGAAAACTACAGCTACCGGACGTACGGCGGAGGGAGCCGTTCGGCCGTAACCCTTGTGACCGTCGCCTAAACTAAGAAGATCTGGTGAGCATCGGTCGCTTCTCGATCTCGATTTCTGCTTGCATCCCGGCTGGGAAGCCCTGAGTCCTCAGGAGAGCAGCATCGTCTCGTCCAGCGTCCCCACCCTCCCGTCGGCAGGCACAGCCTCCACTCGTGCCACGGCCCGCCTCGCCGGTCAGCCGCTGACCCGGAGCTTCACCGCTCTCACCGCCGAGGTCCGTACGGCGGGCCTGCTCGGCCGGACGCGCGGGTTCTACGCCCTCGTCTTCGGTGGGCTGCTGGTCGCGCTGGGTGGCATCGCCACCGGGATCGTGCTGCTGGGGGAGTCCTGGCTGCAGCTGCTCATGGCGGGTGCGCTCGGGCTCGTCCTGACGCAGTTCGCGTTCCTCGGCCACGAGGCGTCACACCGCCAGATCTTCACCTCGGGCAAGGCGAACGACCGCACCGGCCGCGTCCTCGCGGTCGGCTTCGCCGGCCTCAGCTACAGCTGGTGGATGAGCAAGCACACGCGTCACCACGGCAACCCGAACCGGGTCGGCAAGGACCCCGACATCGCGCGGGACACCATCTCCTTCGTGCCGGAGGACGCCGCCACCCGGCGCGGCGTCATGGGCTTCGTCACGCGCCGCCAGGCGTGGTTGTTCTTCCCGCTGCTGCTCCTCGAGGGCGTCAACCTGCACGCCAAGTCCGTGCAGTCGCTCCTGCAGCGCGGTCCGGTCGCCGGCCGTGCGCTCGAGCTGACCATGCTCGGCCTGCGCTTCGGGCTCTACGCGGGCCTGCTGTTCTGGATCTTCCCGCTCGGCATGGCCGCCGCCTTCCTCGGCGTGCAGCTCGCGGTGTTCGGCTTCTACATGGGCTTCTCGTTCGCGCCGAACCACATGGGCATGCCGATCGTCCCGGCCGACATGAAGCTCGACTTCCTCGCCAAGCAGGTCCGCACCTCGCGGAACATCCGTGGCGGGTTCTGGATGAGCGTCCTCATGGGCGGGCTCAACTACCAGGTCGAGCACCACCTGTTCCCGAGCATGCCGCGTCCGCACCTGCGCGCCGCCCGCGCCATGGTCCGCGAGCACTGCCGCACGCTGGACGTCCCGTACACGGAGACGAACCTCGTCCACGCCTACCGCGCCGTGCTGGCCTACCTCGACCGCGTCGGCCTGGCCGCACGCGACCCGTTCGACTGCCCGGCCGCCGGGAACATGCGCTTCGGCTGACCGCCGCTGCTGCCGTCCCGCGACCCCGTCCCGACACCCGTCGGGGCGGGGTCGTGCGCCGTCCGGGGCTCTGATGGGATGACGACCACCATGGAGAGCGCCGACCCGGGCCGGCCCGACCGCAGCCTGCTGCGCCCGGGCCTGCGGCTGGTCGTCGCCGGGACCGTCGGCGGGCGCCGGCCCGAGCGCTACTACGCGGGCCCCGGCAACCGTTTCTACGAGCTGCTGCAGGGCAGCGGCCTGGTCGACGAGCGGCTGACGCCGGACACCGCCGTACGCCTGCCCGACCTCGGTGTCGGCCTCACCGACCTCGTCCTCGAGCGTGTTCAGCGGGCCGGCCACGAGCCGGAGGTGCTCGTGCACCGACGGCTCTTCGACGCCGCGGTGCGCGACGTGGGCCCGCAGGTGGTCGCCTTCGTGAGCAAGACCGCCGCGACCTGGTACGCCCGGGGCGCCGGCGTCCGCCTCCCGCGCGGCTACGGCGAGCTGGACTGGGACGTGGCCGGCGTGCCCGCCTTCGTGCTGCCGGGACCGTCGGGGGCCAACAACGGGATGCCGCTCGCGCTGCGCCTGGCCCTGTGGACCGACCTCGCGGACTTCCTCGAGCACCTCGAGGGCTGGTGGACGGAGCGCTGAGCCCTCGTCCGTGGTGGCGGAGGATACGAGATTCGAACTCGTGAGGGCGTGAACCCAACCCGCTTTCCAAGCGAGCGCCATAGGCCTCTAGGCGAATCCTCCGCGCGGAACCTTACCTGCTCCGCCGCGACCGGCCGAACGCGTTCGCGGCTCGTCCTCGGGGCTCCGGTCGCCGCTCGGGGTCCAGTACAGTAGTGGTCGGTCCCCCGCGTGGCGGCACCTCACCCAACTCCCCCAGGGCTTGACGGCAGCAAGGGTCAGTGAGCTCTGCCGGGTGCGCGGGGGACTCTTTCGTCTCGACGCCGAGATCGGAGCGGATCCGACCGCGTAGTCGCGGCCAGATCCGCTCCGGTACCCGAGGCGAGGTGACGCTCAGGCGGCGACGGGCTCCAGGAGCCCGTGCAGGGCGAGGATGCGGTCGAGCTCGTCGCGTCCGGCGTCGCGGGCGAAGACCTCGGCGACCAGGCCCACGGAGCGTGCGCCCTCGACGTTCGCTGCGACGTCGTCGACGAACAGCACCTGGTGGGCCGGCAGCCCGAGCGCGGCGACCGCGTGCTCGAAGAACGCCGCCTGCGGCTTGGCCGCGCCGATCTCGGAGGAGATGACGACGGGCTCGAAGAGCCGCTCGTAGCCCAGCGCCCGCCGCATGTACGCCCCGCGCTCGCGGTGCTGGTTCGTCCCCAGCGCGCAGCGCAGACCCTGCGCCCGGAGGTCACGGACCCCGTCGAGCATCGCCTCGTCGACGACCAGGTCCTGCCAGACGTGCAGCAGGTCCTGGGCCGGGGTCGTCAGGGCCCAGCGGTCGAGGACGGCCTGCAGCCGCGGACCGTACGCGTCCGAGCCGTCGAGGACGGGCTGCTCGGCGTCGCTCACGTCGGCGAGGAGCTGCTCGAGCCGCTCGCCCTCGAGGCCGGTCAGCTCCCCGAACCGGCCCGCCCAGTCGTTCGCGGGTCGCTGGAGGACCCCGTCGCAGTCGAAGAGGACTGCCCGGATCGGATTCACCCGCCCATTCTGGCAGCGCGCCGGGACCGCGGCAGGCGGCGCGCACGCGGCGGAGGAGAGCTCACGTGCCGTTCGCCCCGCCCACCCGGGCGAGCAGGTTCATCGCGTCGAACGGCGCCCGCACCTTCGCGTCGTTGTCGCAGTAGACGTAGACGTCGAGCCCGGCGGCGGCCCAGCCGTGCACCTTCGCCGCCCACGCGTCGAGCGCCGTGTCGTCGTAGCCGCTGGCGTAGAGCTGCTCGTGCCCGTGCAGCCGGACGTACGCGAAGCCGGCCGTCACCTCGTCGAAGACCGGCCACGTGCCCGGGTTGTCCGAGAGCACCAGCGCGACGTCGTGCTCGCGCAGCAGGGCCGCGAACGCCGGGTCGCGGAAGCTCTCGTGGCGCACCTCCAACGCGTGCCGCAGGGGCAGGTCCGGCGTCGTCGTGGTGGTGAGGACGCGGTCCCCGGCGAGCTTGCCGTCGTGCTGCTCGGCGAGCGCCGCGGCCTCGCCCGCGGTCCGGGGGAGGGCCTGGAGGAACGTGGCGAACCGGTCGTGGTCGTAGCGGAAGGACGCGGGGAGCTGCCACAGGAACGGGCCGGTGCGTGCCGCGAGCGCGAGGACGCCCGAGGCGTAGAAGTTCGCCAGCGCCGGCACCGGGTCGAGCAGCTTGCGCATGTGGGTGATGAAGCGGCTGCCCTTGACGGCGAAGACGAAGTCGTCCCGGTCGGTGACCTCGGCGACGTCCGCCGCCCAGCGGGCGTAGCTCGACGGCCGTTGCAGTGCGTAGAAGCTGCCGTTCACCTCGACGCTGGTCATCCGCTCGGCGACGTACGCGAGCTGCCGGCGGACAGGTAGGCCGGGCGGGTAGAAGGTGCCGCGCCACGGCTGGTAGGTCCAGCCGGAGATGCCGACCCTGATCACAGCGGTGATTCTCCCGCGCGGCCAGAAGTGTCATCGGCCGGGCATAAGGTCGCAGGCGTGGACGAGGTGCTCGAGGGGTCGCGGGTGTCGGGCCTGCACGACGAGCCGCCGCCCGAGGACGACGAGAGCGGCTGGGGTGCGCCGGAGGGCTCGCCCGCGCCGTACGAGCTGACGACGCAGGACGAGGCCCTGTTCGGTGGCTCGGAGGGCGGCGGGCCCGAGGGTGCGTCGCGCGCGGGGACGGCGCCGCTCGCGCTCTACCGCCGCTACCGTCCGGACACCTTCGCCGACGTCATCGGCCAGGACCACGTGACCCAGCCGCTGCAGCGGGCGCTGGCCAACAACCGGGTCAACCACGCGTACCTGTTCTCCGGCCCGCGCGGCTGCGGCAAGACGACCTCGGCCCGCATCCTCGCCCGCGCCCTCAACTGCGAGTACGGCCCCCGCGCCGAGCCGTGCGGGCACTGCCGCTCCTGCCGCGACCTGGCCACAGGGGCGTCGGGCAGCATCGACGTCATCGAGATCGACGCCGCGAGCCACGGTGGCGTCGACGACGCCCGCGACCTGCGGGAGCGGGCGTTCTTCGCCCCGGTCGCCAGCCGCTACAAGATCTACATCGTCGACGAGGCGCACATGGTGACCACGGCAGGGTTCAACGCCCTGCTCAAGCTGGTCGAGGAGCCGCCGCCGCACGTCAAGTTCATCTTCGCGACCACCGAGCCCGACAAGGTCATCGGCACGATCCGGTCGCGGACCCACCACTACCCCTTCCGGCTCGTGCCGCCGCGCGTCCTCACCGACTACCTCGCCAAGCTCTGCGCCGCCGAGGGCATCACCGTCGAGCCGGCGGTGCTGCCCCTGGTCGTCCGGGCCGGTGCCGGGTCGGTGCGCGACGCGCTGTCCGTGCTCGACCAGCTCCTCGGCGGCGCCGAGGAGGCCGGCGTCTCCTACCGCCAGGCGACGGCGCTGCTCGGCTACACACCCGACTCGCTGCTCGACGAGTTCATGGACGCGTTCGCCGCGGGCGACGCGGGCGGGGTGTTCGCCTGCGTCGACAAGGTCATCGAGGTCGGGCAGGATCCGCGGCGCTTCGCGGAGGACCTGCTCCGCCGGCTCCGCGACCTCGTGATCGTCGCCGCGGTGCCCGACTCGCTCACGTCGGGTCTCGTCGACGTGGCCCCTGACCAGGCCGACCGGCTCTCGAGCCAGGCGGCGTCGCTGGGACCGGGCGAGCTGACGCGGGCGGCGGAGGTGATCTCGACCGGGCTCACCGACATGCGCGGCACCACGGCGCCGCGCCTGCACCTCGAGCTGATGTGCGCCCGGGTCCTGCTGCCCGGGGCCGACGTGGACGAGCGCGGGCTGCACGCGCGGCTCGACCGGATCGAGCGACGCCTCGACATGGTCGGCGGGACAGGGACGGACGCGCCCGCCCGCCCCGCGCGGGCCGAGCCGGTCGAGGAACCCGAGGCACCGGTCGCCGTCCCCGGGTCGCCGACCGCGCGGGTCCCGCGGCCGGAACCGGCTGCGCCGACCGGGCCCGCGGCGACGACCCCGTCCGCCCCACCGGTGACCACACCCGCGTCCGCACCGGGGTCCGGACCGGCCCCGACGGCGGCGCCCGAGGGGACGCAGCCGGCCCGCCGCGGTCCCGCCCGACCGACGACGCCGAAGCCCGTCCGGCCGGAGCTGGCCACCCTGCGCGGCGACGTCGACGACGACGGCGTCGACGGCCCCGGTCGCGGACCCGAGCCCCTCGACGACGAGCCGCCGCCCGACGACCTCGGCCCGGCCGGTGGCGAGACCGACGACACGATGCTCGGGGCGGCCCAGCCGCCCGAGCCGCCGGCGGCGTCGTCCGGGTCGCGCCTCACCGTCACCGACGTCCGCCGGCTCTGGCCGGAGGTGCTCGAAGAGGTCAAGAGCAAGCGCCGTTTCACCTGGATCCTGCTCAGCCAGAACGCCCAGGTCGCCGAGGTCCGCGACGGCACCCTGCTGCTCGCGATGGCCAACACCGGCGCGCGCGACAGCTTCGGCCGCGGGGGGAGCGAGGACGTCCTGCGCGAGGCCCTCGTCGTCGTGCTCGGCACGGACTTCCGGATCGAGACCATGGTCGACGCCGGGGCTGCCGGTACGGCGGGTGGTCCGGCCATCCGCGAGCCGGCCGGGCGTACGGCTCCGTCCGGGCGCGACGGTCAGGGGCCGCCGCCGGGGCAGGCCGCCGCGCCCGCGCCGGCGGAGCCTGCCCAGGCTCCGGCCGCGCCCGGCCGCTCGGCCCGCGAGCGGGCGGTGGCGGGCGTCCAGACCGCCGGTCCGGCGGAGCGGGTCGACCCGGACGACGCCGCCGACCGGGACGACGCGGACGTGGACGACGGCACCGAGTCCCACCACGAGCTGCTGGCCCGCCAGCTGGGCGCGCAGATCATCCCCGACGACGCGGACGCGCTGTAGCGGTAGCAGGAGCACCGGGCCTGTCGGAGGGCCGCACTAGGGTGGTCGCATGATCCCCGACGGTGGCGACATGGCCGGTCTGCTGGCCCAGGCCCAGGCGATGCAGGCGCAGCTGATGTCCGCGCAGCAAGAGCTGGCCGAGACCACGGTCGAGGGCAGCGCGGGGGGCGACGTCGTCACCGCGACGGTCACCGGCGCGGGCGAGCTCGTCGGCCTGGTCATCAAGCCGGAGGCCGTCGACCCGGAGGACACCGAGACGCTGGCCGACCTCGTGCTCGCCGCGGTCCGGGACGCCACCGGCCGGGCCCAGTCCCTCGCCGCCGCCAAGCTCGGTCCGCTCGCGGGCGGCCTGGGCGGCGGCGGTCTGCCCTTCTAGGCGCCGGGCGTGTACGAGGGCCCGGTCCAGGACCTCATCGACGAGCTCGGCCGGCTGCCGGGCATCGGGCCGAAGAGCGCGCAGCGCCTCGCGTTCCACATCCTCGCCGCCGACCACGACGACGTCCTGCGCCTGGCGGCGACGCTGAAGCTGGTCAAGGAGACGGTCAAGTTCTGCGAGGTGTGCTTCAACGTCTCCGAGGACACCCGGTGCCGCATCTGCCGCGACCCGCGCCGCGACTCGACGGTCATCTGCGTCGTCGAGGAGTCCAAGGACGTCGTGGCGGTCGAGCGCACGCGCGAGTTCCGGGGGCGCTACCACGTGCTCGGCGGGGCGATCAGCCCGATCGACGGCATCGGTCCCGCGGACCTCAAGATCCGCGAGCTGTGCCTCCGCCTCGCCGACGGCACGGTCACCGAGGTCATCCTCGCCACCGACCCCAACCTCGAGGGCGAGGCGACCGCGACGTACCTGTCCCGGCTGCTGCTGCCGATGGGCGTCCGCGTGAGCCGGCTGGCCAGCGGGCTGCCGGTGGGTGGCGACCTCGAGTACGCCGACGAGATCACCCTCGGCCGGGCCTTCGAGGGCCGGCGCTTCGTCGAGGCCGGCTGAGCGCCCTCAGCCGTTGCGCAGGTCGAACGACGTCGGGGCGGCCGCCTGGCGCGCGCGGTTGACGTAGAGCGAGGCTCCGACGCCCGCGAAGACGAGCACGAACACCACGGACGGGTAGCCGACGAGATGCTCCCAGCGCTCGTAGCCGAGCGGGTTGCTCCGGGTGCGGGTCAGCACGACGGTGTTGACGACGAGGGCCACGACGAAGGTGGCCAGCGAACCGGTGAGCGCCGCGCGCAGCGGGCTCTGCCGCCCCCAGGTCTCGGTGATGACGAGACCGACGAACCCGCCGATCAGCGCCCCGGCCAGCAGCGTCGGCCCGAGGCTGATCAGCGAGGGGAGCAGCTCGGAGCCGATGAACCGCCCTGGCGACACCATTCCGGGGGCCACGGTCCCGCCGGCGGGGACCGTGATCCGGCCGGCCGCCCAGAAACCGAGCCGGACCAGCTGGTAGACGAGCATCGCGCAGAGCGCGGAAGCGGCCCCGGTCACGACCCCGGGCAGGACGGCGGTGGGGACGGGGGTGCTCGCGGAGAGCTCGCGCGTGCTCACACCGCGACCCGGGCGTCCTCGTGGTGGAACACGCCGAGCTGCTCGCAGGCATCGTTCAGGACCCGCTGCACCGCGAGGGTGTCGGCGAGCGGCATGACGACGCTCTCCGTACGGCCCTCGCGCAGGCACTGCGTGACCTCGATGAGCTCGTGGCTGTAGCCGACCCCGAGCGGCGGCAGCTCGAACCTCTCCGGCTCGTGCCCGGTGCGGTGCAGGGTGAACGCCTTCGGGTGGTGGAACCGCGGGTGGATCTCGATCCAGCCCTGCGTGCCGTGCAGCCGGGCGGCACCCGGGGTGGGGTTGCGCAGCGACATCAGCAGCGAGGCGGCGCGGCCGTCCTCGTAGCCGAGCAGGAGCCCGGCCTCGACGTCGGCGCCGGTCGGGGCCAGCGAACCGCTGACGGAGACCGACGACGGGTCGCCGAGGAAGTGCTGCGCGAGCGAGACGACGTAGACGCCGAGGTCGAGCATCGCGCCGCCGCCCTGGGCGAGGTCGAAGAGCCGGTCGGTCGGGTCGTACGGGCGGTCGACCCCCAGGTCGGCCTGGACCTGGCGGACCTCGCCGATCGCGCCGTCGGCGATCAGCTCACGGATCCTGACGACCACGGGCTGGAAGCGCGTCCACATCGCCTCCATCGCGAAGACCTGCTCGCGGTGGGCTGCCTCGATCACCCGCTCGGTGCCGGCGACCGTCGCGGTGAACGACTTCTCCACGAGGACCGCCTTGCCGGCGGCGAGGGCCGCCAGGGCGATCGCCTCGTGCTGCGGGTGGGGCGTCGCGACGTAGAGGGCGTCGACGTCGTCGTCGCCGAGCAGGCCGCCGTAGCCGCCGTACGCGCGTGCGATGCCGAAGCGGTCGGCGAACGCCCGCGCCCGCTCCTCAGAGCGGCTGGCGACGGCGACGAGCTCGGCGCCCTCGACGTGCGCGAAGTCGGGGACGACCGACTCGGCGATCCGGCCCGGTCCGACGACGCCCCACCGGATCGTACGGTCGGTGATCTCTGTGCTCACGGAGCCACTGTAGAGAGGCCCGGCAGGGGCGGTCAGTCTCCGAGCGCCCGCCGGCGCCGGTCGAGACGCTCCTGCTCGCGGGCGATGCGACGCCGTTCGCGCTCGCGTTCGGACTCGTTGCGGCCGACGACCATCGAGAAGACGATCGGGACGAAGACCAGCCACCAGAAGCGGCCCCAGCCGCCGGGCATGAAGGTGATGCCCAGCGAGACGACCACCCACAGCACCCCGGTGAGGCCCGCCAGGGTGGTGGCCAGGCCGCTGCGCGGCCCGAGCGGTGTCGGTGAGGACGGCTGGGAGACCGGCGCGGCGGTGGTGCTCTGCCAGGGCGGCGGCTCCGGGGCGGGCGTGGTGGCGACGGTCTGGCCCGGTCGGGGACCGGGCAGGTCGGTGAACAACGGGTCCAGGTCGCTCGCCGTCCGTGCCGTCAGCGCGGCGTCGACGCGTTCGTCGAACTCCTCGGCGGTCAGGCGGCCCTCGGCCAGGTGGTCGCGCAGCAGCTCGGCGGCGCGGTCACGCTCGGCGTCCCCGATCCGCTGCGGGGTCGGCTGCCCCTGCTCGGTCACCCGCCCACTATTTCACCGTCGGAGGTCGGGACGACAGGGCGCACCCGGCGCCGCGCGTTCCTGGCACGTGGTGCCGGGACGAACCGTGGCGGTGTCCTAGGGCGTCGTCTCGGCACCGAGCCGTACGACTCACCTGGACGACGGCCCGGGCTCCGGCCGCACGCACGTAAAGTTGCGGGCGGCCGGAGCCCTGCGGGTGGCCGGACGAGAAGTTCTGTCGACGTGTGGAGGCTGGCGTGAGCGCCGGAACGGCTGGGTCCCGGGTGCGGGTCGTGCAGAAGTACGGCGGTTCGTCGGTGGCGGACGCCGAGAGCATCAAGCGCGTCGCCAAGCGGATCGTCGCCACCAAGCAGCAGGGTTCCGACGTGGTCGTGGTGATCTCCGCGATGGGGGACACCACCGACGAGCTGATGGACCTCGCGCTGCAGGTCTCGCCGCAGCCGCCGCCCCGTGAGCTCGACATGCTCCTGACCGCGGGCGAGCGGATGAGCGCCGCGCTCCTGGCCATGGCGATCGCCGACCAGGGCATGTACGCGCGCTCGCTCACGGGCTCGCAGGCGGGGATCATCACCACCGGGACCCACGGCAACGCCCGGATCATCGACATCACGCCGGGGCGCATCACCAAGGCGCTCGACGAGGACCACATCGTCATCGTCGCCGGCTTCCAGGGCGTCGCGCAGGACACCAAGGACGTCACCACGCTCGGTCGGGGCGCCTCGGACACCACCGCCGTCGCGCTCGCCGCGTCGCTGGGGGCCGACTACTGCGAGATCTACACCGACGTGGACGGCGTCTACACCGCCGACCCGCGCATCGTGCCGAGCGCGCAGCAGATCCCGGAGATCTCCTACGAGGAGATGCTCGAGATGGCGGCCTGCGGGGCCAAGATCCTGCACCTGCGCTGCGTCGAGTACGCCCGTCGCGAGAGCGTCCCGGTGCACGTGCGCTCGTCGTTCTCCGACCGTCCCGGCACCTGGGTGCGCGACCCCGCGCCCGCCGACCCCCAGCAGGAAGGAACGCCCGTGGAGCAGGCGATCATCTCCGGCGTCGCGCACGACCGCGGCGAGGCCAAGATCACCATCGTCGGCGTGCCCGACCGGATCGGCGAGGCGGCGCGGATCTTCGAGGCCGTCGCGGCCACCGAGATCAACATCGACATGATCGTCCAGAACGTCTCGGCCGTCTCGACGTCGCGCACGGACATCTCGTTCACGCTGCCGCGCTCCGACGGGTCGGCGGCGATCTCCGCGCTCAACGCGCTCCAGCAGGCGATCGGGTTCACCGACCTCCTCTACGACGACCAGATCGGCAAGGTCTCCGTGGTCGGCGTCGGGATGCGGTCGCACCCCGGCGTGACGGCGAAGTTCTTCTCCGCGCTCGCCGCCGCCGGCGTCAACATCGGCATGATCTCCACCTCCGAGATCCGGATCTCCGTGGTCGTCGGGCAGGACGACGTCGACCGCGCGGTCGCCGCCGCTCACACCGCCTTCGGCCTGGACGCCAGCGAGCAGGCCGTCGTCTACGCCGGCACCGGCCGCTGAGGTTCCGCTCGTGCGGGCGCGGCGCAGGGTGGGAGCCCTGGCCGCGCTCGGTCTCCCGCTGGGCCTGACGCTCGGGCTGGCCGCCTGCGGGCCCTCCGAACCCGTGGCCCGCCCGCTGCTGCCGACCCCGCCGCAGACCGTGTTCTCCTCATCACCGGCCACCCCGAGCCCGAGCCCGACGCCCACGCCGGTCCCGCTCCCCTCGCCGCTGACCACGACCCCGACGTCGGTCGCGGCCCCCTCGGCCGCACCCAGCTCCACCGCGAGCCGTACGCCCGCGGCCGCCGCTCCGCTGATCGTCATCGACCCCGGGCACAGCGGCCGGTCGATCCGCAGCACCGACGCGGCCACCGGGCTGCGCGACATCGACTACCCGAACTACCCCGAGATCTACGAGATGTTCGACGTCAGCAGCTGCGTCGGTGCGGGGCTGCGGGCGGACGGCTACCGGGTCACGCTGACCAAGACGAAGGCCCTCGACAGCGTCGGCCTCGCGGCGCGGGCCAAGGTCGCGAACGACGCGCAGGCGGCCCTCGCGGTCAGCGTGCACGACGACCACTCGCAGGGCCCGGACTTCCAGGCCGTCTACTCCCAGCGCGGGATCCGGCACAACGGCGACTACCACGCGATGTACCGGGGGAGCGGCCGGTCGCGGACCGTCTTCTCCGACACGGGGGTGGCCGCGGAGAGCGAGAAGGCCGCGGCTGTGATCGCCCGGCAGCGGACGCAGGCGCAGGGCCGTACGGTCGCCGTCCGCGAGAACGTCTACAGCGGCCGTGCGCCCCTCGAGCCCGGCAACCTCGCGATCGTCCAGCTGCTCGCGAAGGTTCCGTGGGTCTACGACGAGGTCGGGGCGAAGGCCGGCGGCAGCACGACCCGCGCGATGAGCATCGCGACGGAGCAGGCGTACGCGAAGGGTCTGCTGCTCGGGATCGAGGCCGCCGTGCCGCTGTCCGCGGGCGCCGTCGCCCAGCCGAGCGCGGGGGTCCAGCAGCTGCGGTCCTGCCTGGTCACCGCGGCGAAGCCCGGCGACGGTCGCGTCACCCGCCCGTCGCGGTACCGGCCGGCGGGCATCTGAGCGCGCCACGGAGCACCTGCCGTCGCAGGCAGCGGGCCCCCGAGCTGCTCGCCCCTGGTGCCAGCGGGGGTCGTCGACTCCCCCGTACGGGGGCATGATCGAGGCGCGGGCGGCCCGTACGACGACCTGCTCGGTACCGAGCCCACCCCGCTGCAGGCTGACGTCCGGGCGGACGGCGACCCCGACGAGTCTGCCGAGCTGCGTCTGCTCGTCAACGCACTCGAGTCCGACGAAGACACCCCGCGCGACGTGCTGGCCCGGGCGCAGGCTGACCTCGCCCGAGCCCAGGGTGAGGGGTCCGGCACCCGCTCCTCCTGACGGTCGACTCGGTCGGTGCCGGGTGCGCGCCGGGTCCAGGATCAGCACCGGAGCCGCCGTCGGTAGGCGTGGGCGGTGATCCGGGTGTTGCGGAGGGGTTTTTGGTCGGGGTCGACCCAGCGGGGTGGGGTCCAGGTGGGGAGGCCGTCGATCATCCGGCAGGTCCAGCCGCGGCTTCGCGAACTGGTGGTGGTGATAGGCGCAGAGCAGGGTGAGGTTGTCGAGGTCGGTCGGGCCGCCGTCGGCCCAGGCGATGACGTGGTGACGTTCGCACCACTCGGGTGGGCGGTCGCAGCCGGGGAAGGAGCAGCCTCGGTCGCGGGCGATCAGCGCGACGGTCTGGGCGGGGGTGGCGAGCCGGCGGCGGCGTCCCATCCGCAGCACCACCCCGGTCGGGGTGATGACGGTCGGGTAGACGTCGGCCTCGTCGGCGAGGTCACGGACCGCAGTAGCGGAGAGGGTGGTGGCGTCGCTGGTCATGCCCCAGCGGGTCTGGGCGGTGAGGTCGGCCTCGTTGATGGTGACGATCACCGTGGCGGGGGTGCCGCCGGTGTCGGGCAGGGTCCCGGAGCGCAGCAGCCGGTCGCAGACCTCTTCGAGGGCGTCGTGGGTGCGTTGTCCGTGGTGGCGCGGGTCGGGCTGGTCCACGACCCGGCCGTCGTCGAGGGTCACCGAGGCGACGCGGGGCTTGGCGAGCGGGTCGAGGACGGCGCGGAGCTTGGCCCCGACCTGACCGGTGAGGCGTCCCTCGACCGTCCACATCCCGTCGCGGGTCTGGCGGAACGCGAGGTGGCGACGGTCGGTGTTCAGCTCCTCCTGCGGTCGGGTGCCGTCGGGGTCGATCCGGTCGACGACCTGGGCGGCGAGGGTGCGGAGCTCGGCTGGCGGGAACGTCGTCGCGAACTGCGCCAGCAGCTCCTCCGCGGCGTCGAGGTCGGCCGGGTCGAACCCGCGGTGGTCGACGGTGCTGAGAGCGCGCAGGCAGAGGTCGACCTGCTCCGGGCTCGCGAGACCCTCGCGCTGCACCGCCGCCAGCGCCGGACGCACCGGCCCGAGCGGCTCCCCGGTCGTCGACACCCGCTCACCCACCGCGGCCGCGGCCCGGACCCGCCGGGCCGCCTCGCCACGGGAGATCCGCAGCAACCACGACAGCAGCGCAGCCGTGCTCGGCTGAGCGACGCTCTCGGCGACCCGCCGGGTCTCGAGCTCGGTGACGACGACGTGGTCGATCAACGCGGCAGCATTGCGCGTCTGCTCGAAGGTCCGAGCGAGACGGAAGAGGTCCTGGTCGTCGTGGTCGCGCAGACCGCCGTCCTCGACGACCTTGACGAGGTCGGCCGTGGCGGTCCGGAACGCGTCGAGCGCATGGTCGACGACCGTCGCCTCCCGCCCCTCGATCTCCATGACCCGAACCTACGAGACCCCTCTGACAGTTTTCGAACACACGTTCCCATCGATCTACTCTGGTTCGTCGGTGGACGGTGGCCTCCTCTCGGACGCGGGTTGAGAGACTCGACGACACCGAGACGAAGGAGCGCACGTGGCTGTCGAGGACCCGCGGACGTCCGACCTGCTCGCGCGCCTGGCGCACGTCGACCCGACGTCGCTCGCCGACGCCGACCCGTGGCTGCGCGTGCTGCCCCCCGAGATCCGTCCGGTGCGACGCGGGTCGCGGCTCGTGGGGCGCGCGGTGACGGTCGACTCCCGCGAGGACCTGCTGCCGGTCCTGCTCGGACTCCGTTCGGCCGGTCCGGGCGACGTCCTCGTCGTCACCGGCAGCCCCGGGCGCGCGCTCGCCGGCGAGCTCTTCGCCACCGAGGCGCTGCGCCGCGGCCTCGCCGGGCTGGTGATCGACGGTTTCTGCCGGGACAGCCGGACCCTCCGCGCCCTGGAGCTGCCGGTGTTCGCCCGCGGGGTCAGCCCCCGGGCGTACGGGGCGCAGCACGTGCCCGAGGAGCACGACGCGATCCAGGTCGGCGAGGTCCTGATCAGCCCGGGCGACCTGGTCGTCGCCGACGACGACGGCGTGGTCGTCGGTTCGCCCGACGAGATCGCGGCGGCGATCGACGGGGCCGAGGCGATCCAGCGGCGGGAGGAGGCGCTGCGCACGGCGATCGAGGGCGGCGAGTCGCTCTTCGACCACCTGAACCTCGACGAGCACGTCCAGGCGCTCCGCGACGGCCGCGACTCCCGGCTCACCTTCTCGTGAGGGCCGGCCGGTGAACCTCCCGTACGCACGTCGGATGGCCGGCGTCCGCCCGTCCGCCATCCGCGAGCTGCTGCGCCTCGGCGCCGACCCGGGCGTGATCTCGTTCGGCGGCGGCTACCCGGACGCGTCGCTCTTCCCCGTGTCGGAGCTCGCCGCCGTCTACGCCGGGCTGCTGGTCGGAGAGCACGTGTCGGCGCTGCAGTACACGACCTCGAACGGGCTGCCCTCGCTGCGCCGGCAGGTCGCCGAGCGCCTGACTCGCGACGGTGCACCCACCGAGGCGGACGACGTGCTGATCATCCAGGGCGGGCAGCAGGGCCTCGACCTCGCCGCCAAGCTCGCCGTCGACCCGGGCAGCGTCGTCGTCACCGAGAACCCGACCTTCCTCGGCGCCCTGATCGCCTTCGCGCCCTGCGAGCCGACGTACGCGCCCGTGCGCACCGACGCCGACGGCCTCGACACCGACGACCTGCAGCGGGTGCTCGAGGCGCACGACGACGTCCGGATGATCTACACCGTCCCGGACTTCTCGAACCCGACGGGCGTCACGCTCTCCCTCGAGCGGAGGCACCGGCTGCTCGAGCTCGCCGACGAGCACGACGTGCTGGTCGTCGAGGACGCGCCCTACCGCTCGCTGCGTTACGAGGGCGAGCCGCTGCCCACCCTGCGCAGCCTCGACACGTCGGGCCGGGTGCTGCACCTCGGCAGCTTCTCCAAGATCCTCGCGCCCGGGCTGCGCCTCGGCTGGGCCGTCGGCAGCCCTGACGTCGTCGAGCGTCTCGGCCTGCTCAAGCTCGCGGCCGACACCCAGAGCAGCACCCTGAACATGGCCGCGACCTCCGCCTACCTCGCGGCGTACGACATCGACGCCCACCTCGCGGAGGCGCTCCCGGTCTACCGGCACAAGCGCGACCTGATGCTCGAGACGATGGACGCGACGTTTCCCGACGAGGTCGGGCGGACCCGGCCCGACGGCGGGCTGTTCGTGTGGCTGACGTTCCCGGAGGGCTTCGACGCGGCCGAGTTCCTCGGGCGGGTCCTGCTGCCGGAGGCGGGCGTCGCCTTCGTGCCGGGGGCGACGTTCTTCCCGGTGACGCAGGAGCCGAACCACGCCCGCGTGAGCTACTCGGGCGTCCCCGACGACCGGCTCGTCGAGGGGATCACGCGGACGGGCCGGCTGCTCCACCGCGAGCTCCGTACGGCCGGCAGGGCCGCCTAGCGGTCCTCGGTCCGCACCGGGATCCGGTAGCCGCCGCCGGGTCGGCCGGCGGTCCCGGCCGCGGCCAGCACCCCACGACCGAGTGCCCCGGCCACGCGGGTCAGCCAGGTGGCCGGCTCGCCGGAGATGCGCGGCGGCATCACGACGACCGGGCAGGACACGGTGTAGACGAGCCGGTGGGCGAACATCGGCCCGGTGAGCAGCTGGCGTGGCGCGTCGATCACCAGCAGGTCGGCGCCGCGCGAGGCCTTGGACAGGACGCGGAACCGGCCGCCGCGCTCGAGCCGGAGCTCTGCGCCGTGGTCGGGTCCGAGGGCCGCCGCCACGTCCGCGGTGAGCGACTCCTCGGCGGCCCGCTCGACGTCGGCCTCGCGCGTGATCCGCGAGGCCGGGGTGCCCGCAGGGGTGGCCTGCGGGACCGGCGGGCGCCAGGCCCGGACGGCGACGACCCGGCCGCCGTTCTGCTCGGCCTGGGCCTCCGCCCAGGCCAGCGCGGTGGGGGAGCGCGACGTGCCGCTCACCCCGACCACCACGGTGTACGGCTGGGCGGCGGCGTCACCCGCCGGGGTGCCTACCTCGGTCATCGTGTCCTCCTCGTCAGACCGGGAGCCGGGTGATCTGGTGGCCCTGCTCGTCGTAGCTGCTGAGCGGCGGGGCGATGTCCTCCAGCGCCTTGCCCTCGGCGTCGACGCCGAACCGGAAGGCGACCAGCCCGCCGACGAGCATGATGACCGACGCCCCCACGTAACCCCCGAACAGCGGTCCGCGCTCGGTGCCGCCACCGATCAGCGCGCCGAAGATGAGCGGCCCGGCGGCCCCGAAGATCTGCGCGATCGAGAAGAAGTACGAGATCGCCTGCCCGCGCACCTCGAGCGGGAAGATCTCCGACACCGTCAGGTAGCCGGCCGACGCCCCGGCGGAGGCGAAGAAGAACGAGAGGCACCACAGTGCGGTGAGGGTGCCGGCGGTGAGCAGGTCGGCGTTGAAGAGCAGGGCGGAGACGAAGAGGACGACCGCGGCGAAGCTGTAGGAGCCCCCGATCATCTTGCGGCGCCCGACCGTGTCGAAGAAGTGGCCGAGCACGAGCGGACCGAGCAGGTTCCCCGCCGCGAAGGGGAAGAAGTAGAGCGCGGCGCTCGACGCGGTCTTGTCGTAGAAGTTCTGCAGGACCAGCGGGGAGGTGAAGAAGATGGCGTTGAAGAGGAACGACTGCGTGATCATGAGCGTCAGCCCGAGCACCGTGCGCGTCGGGTACAGGTGCAGGAACACGTAGCGCAGCTGCTTGAACGTGAGGCCTTCGTGGGCCTTGATCCACCACGCCTGCGACTCGTCCAGGTGCGGTGGCTCCTTGCCGTTCTCCCGCACCGACTGCTCGATGCCGGACACGATCTGCTCCGCCTCCTCGCCGCGACCGTGCGTGGCGAGCCACCGTGGGCTCTCCGGGATGTGGCGGCGCAGGAAGATGATGACCAGGCCGAGGACCGGGCCGATGAAGAACGCGATGCGCCACCCGATGTTCTCGGCGAAGCGGTCGGTGTCGAGCAGGAAGAAGCTCCCGAGCGAGCCGATCATCGCGCCGGCCCAGTAGGTACCGTTGATCGCCAGGTCGACGCGCCCGCGGTACTTGCCGGGCATGAGCTCGTCGATCGCGGAGTTGATCGCGGAGTACTCGCCGCCGATGCCGAGGCCGGCCACGAAGCGGAAGACCCAGAGGAACCAGACGTTCGGGGAGAAGCCCGCCAGGCCCGACCCGACCAGGTAGACCGCGAGCGTGACGATGAAGAGCTTCTTGCGGCCCAGCTTGTCGGTCAGCCGCCCGAACACGAGCGCGCCGACGACCTGGCCGATGAGGTAGACCGTCGCGGTGGCACCGACCTGGCCGTCCGACATCCCCAGGTCCTTGGCGTAGCCCGCCGAGGCGACGATCTGGATCTCGAGGCCGTCGAGGATCCAGGCGGTGCCGAGCCCGAGGATGACCATCCAGTGGAAGCGGGACCAGGGCATCTTGTCCATGCGCACCGGTACGAGGCTCTTGACCGGCTTCTCCTCCACGGCCGCTGACATCGTCGTCTCCCTCGCTGGTCGGCCTCGGCCGCGGTCCCGCGGCCGTGCGCGAAGTTACTCGGCCTGTGCAGCGAGCGGGTGCGGGGTGCCGACGGCAGGGGCGTCGGCCCCGTCCACGGCGGGTCGCTTCCGGCGTCATGGGCGTAGACGCCACGACCAGGCGCTGCGGCCACTACGGTTGCGTCCTGCGGTCGGGGCCGCGACTCCGTGCACCCCCGACCTCAAGAGGACGTCGTGCCCTCAGAGCCCACCCTCAGCCGCCGGCAGCTGATCCGGTCCGCCGCCCTCACCGCCGCCGGGACCGCCGTCGCCGCGGGGGTCGGGCCCTCGTCGGTCGCCGTGGCCGCGCCCACGGCGGGGAGGGCCCCGTTCAGCCCGGACCTCCCGCTCGTCAGCGACCAGGCGTGGCACGTGGCACGCCGCGCCGCGCACGCCCCGACCGCCGCCCTCGCCGCGCGGATCCGGCAGCTGGGCACGGCCGCGTGGGTCAAGGAGCAGCTGACGCCCGGCACCGTCCCCGACACCGCGTGCGAGGCGCTGCTCGACCGGCACCTGCCGTGGCTGAGGCTGACGACGGCGCAGCTGAGGGCCGCGACGGGTGAGCAGGCGTGGAAGGGTGCGCCGCTGGTGGTGCGCGGTGCGCTCGTCCGGCAGGTGTTCTCGCAACGGGTTCTCGCCGAGTCCGTCATCGAGGCGATGAGCGACCAGGTGTACGTGGCCGCCGCCGGCAAGGCCGAGTGGTGGATCCTCGACTTCGACCGCACCGTCGTCCGCCGGCACGCCCTGGGGAAGTTCTCCGCCCTGCTCGGGGCGGCGCTCACCCACCCGGCGCTGCTCGCGTACCTCGACAACGACGGCAACACCAAGCGCAACCCGAACGAGAACCTCGGTCGGGAGCTGCTCGAGCTGCACACCGTCGGCGTCGGCAGCTACACCGAGGCCGACGTACGCCAGTCCGCGCTGCTGCTCACCGGGCACACGTTCGACTGGGACTCCTCGAGGTACGTCTACCGGGCGTCGGACCACTACACGGGTGCGCTGAAGATCATGGGGTTCAAGCACCCGAACAAGAAGGCCTCCGACGGGCCCGCGGTGCTGGCCGCCTACGTGAAGTACCTCGCGACCCGGAAGACGACGGCGACCCGGGTCTGCCGGCGCCTCGCCGTGCGGTTCGTGTCCGACGCGCCGAGCGACGCGCTCGTCGCCGACCTCGTGACGGTCTACCTCGCGGCCGGGACCGACATCACCGCCGTCGTCAAGGCGCTGTTCGCGCACCGCGAGTTCACCGGTTCGGTCGGGAAGAAGTGGCGCCGCCCGCAGGAGTGGGCGGCGGCCGCCCTACGGGCCGGCAACCCGACGTGGGCTCCGACCGGCACCCAGGACGACCCGTGGAGCCTGTTCGGCTACCACGCGTGGATGCTCGAGGGGGCCCAGCACCAGCCCCGGATGTGGCCGGCGGTGAACGGCTACCCCGACCAGGCCGGGTACTGGATGAGCACCAACGGGATGCTCGCCGCGTGGAACCACGCCGAGGCCGTGGTCGGGCACGCCGACGACGAGCTCGCCGTCGGCGCGTGGACCGACGTCCTCGGCCTTGCCGTCGGGCAGGACGTGTGGGCGGCCGCCGCGCAGGCCACGACGACCCTGACCGGGTACACCTGGCGCCGCCAGGACCTCGCCGTCGTCGCGTCGCTGATGGCGGGCGACGGCGGCTCGGTCCCCTCCGACACCTACCGGTTGACCGCGGACAACATCCGTTGGAGCTGCACCGAGGCGGTCCGGATGATCTTCTCGTCCCCCTACTTCCTGATCCGCTGAAGGGCGACCCACGATGAGCCACCACGCCGCTGACGCGCTGCTCCACGAAGACCTCGTCGTGCCCGTCCACGACCACGACGACGCCCGCAACCACCTCGTCGCCACCGTCCCGGGGCGACGACCGCGCACCGTCACCCCCGCGGAGGCGGGTCGGCTCGTGCAGCAGCTCCGCCCCACGGCCGGCCTCGGGGACGTCGAGCCGGCGCCGGGCGGTCCGCGGCTCGGGCGCCGGCACCTGCTCCGTGCCGGCGGGATCGGTCTCGGCGCACTGCTCGCCGCCTCGGGCGCGCCCCGGTTCTCGTTCGCCGCCGACACCGGCCGGGACCTGCTCGTCGTGATCTTCCTGCGCGGCGGCATGGACGGGCTGTCGGCGGTCGTCCCCGTCGACGACCCCGCCTACTACGCGGCCCGGCCGACGATCGCGGTCCGGGCCGAGGACACGTTCGCGCTCACCGCCCCGTACGCGATGAACGACAACCTCGCCGCCCTGAGACCTCTCTGGGACGCCGGTGACCTCGCCCCCGTCGTCGGGTCCGGTGCACCGGGGCTGTCCCGGTCGCACTTCGAGGACGCGGCGCTGTGCGAACGCGGCGCCGCACCGGCGAACGTCCGTTCCGGGTGGCTCGGACGCCACCTCGCCACGTCGTCGGCGGAGCAGGGCACGTTCCGCGCGATCACCATCGGCAACTCCGCGACGCTCAGCCTCGCGGCGAACTTCGACACCGTCGCCATGAACAGCATCGGCGACTTCGACCTGTCCGTGTGGGAGGGGATCCGGCCGCAGGTCCTCACCCTGATGGACTCGCTGTACGCCGACGTCGGCGGGGCCGCCACCGCCGCCGCACGCCAGACCCTCGCCGCCGTCAGCGGGCTCGCCTCGCTGCGCGGCGTCACCTACACCCCGGCCGGCGGCGCGGTCTACCCCGACTCCCCGTTCGGGAAGGGCCTGGCGCAGGTGGCGCAGGTCGCCAAGGGTGGCAAGGGCCTGGAGGTCGCCTGCCTCGACGTCGGCGACTGGGACATGCACCAGCAGCTCGGTCGGGCCGCGGTCGCGACGGACTGGTACTCCGGCAAGGCCCGGGACCTCGCCGCCGGGCTCGCCGCGTTCCGGCTCGACCTGGGCGAGCGGTGGGCGACGACGACCGTCGTGACGATGAGCGAGTTCGGCCGCCGCGTCCACGAGAACGGCGACCAGGGTCTCGACCACGGCACCGGGAACCTGATGCTCGTCGCCGGCGGTTCCGTGAACGGCGGGCGGGTGTACGGGCGGCTGCCGTCGCTGAAGGCGTCGAACCTCGTCCAGGGCGACGTGCCGGTGACGACGGACTACCGCCAGGCGCTGTCGGAGATCGTGACGCGCCGGCTGGCGAACGGTGCGAACCTGTCCCAGGTGTTCCCGGGCTTCACGCCGAGCCCGGTCCCGCTCGGCATCGTCTAGGTCGGCCGGGACCGGGGAGGGCAGAGCCCGGGAACGACGAAGGAGAGCCTGCCTTCGCGGGCGGACTCTCCTTCGCACGTACCACTGGTGGTCGGGGTGACAGGATTTGAACCTGCGACCTCTTCGTCCCGAACGAAGCGCGCTACCAAGCTGCGCCACACCCCGTGGGCCCCTGCGGGCCTCGCAGAGTCTAGCCCATCACCGGTGCCGGCCGGCCGCGCCGCTCAGGCCTTGGCCGTGAGGGTCAGCAGGCTCGCCTCGGGCGGGCAGGCGAAGCGCACCGGCGCGTACGGCGAGGTCCCCATCCCGGCCGAGACGTGCAGCCAGGCGGTGCGGTCGGACGCTGTGTGCGTCGACAGGCCCTTGACCCGGGCCGGGTCCAGGTCGCAGTTCGTCACGAGCGCGCCGTGGCCGGGGACGGCGACCTGGCCGCCGTGGGTGTGCCCCGCGAGGACGAGGTCGAGCCCGTCGGCGGCCATGGCGTCGAGGACCCGGAGGTACGGCGCGTGGGTCACGCCGATGGCCACGTCGACCGCCGACCGGTCGACCGGACCGGCGACCTCGGCGTAGTGGTCGCGGCGCAGGTGCGCGTCGTCGGTGCCCCGGAAGCCGAGGCGGACGCCCTCGATCTCGATCGTCGTCGTGGTGTGCGTGAGGTCGGTCCAGCCGCGCCGCGAGAAGCCCTCGCCCAGGTCGACCCAGGGCAGCTCGTGCTTCGCGCGCGGCTCGGGGGTCCGGCCGCGCTCGGTGAGGTAGCGCAGCGGGTTCTTGAACGAGGGGGCGTAGTAGTCGTTGGAGCCCCAGACGTAGACGCCGGGGCGGTCCAGGAGCCGGCCGAGGCTTCGCAGGACGAAGGGCACGGCGTCGGGGTGGGCGAGGTTGTCGCCGGTGTCGACGACCAGGTCGGGCTCCAGCCCGGACAGCTCGGTCAGCCAGCGCTGGCGGCGGGTCCGACCGGGCGTCAGGTGGATGTCGGAGAGGTGCAGCACCCGGATGTCGCGGGCGCCGACCGGCAGCACGGGGACCGTCACGCGGCGGAGGCGGTAGGCGTCGACCTCGACCAGGCCGGCGTACGCGAGCGTCGCGGTCCCGACGAGCGCGGCGGCGCCGAGGCCCTGCAGCCCACGACGCGCCAGCAGGGGACCGGTCGGCACGGCGACAGGCTACAGGCGCGGCGTCCCGGCCCCGCCGCAAACCCGTACGGCCGCTCGCCCGCGGCTGCCAGACTGGGCGGCATGTCCGACACGTCGACCCCGCTCAAGGAGCGTCTCCGCACCGACCTCACCAGCGCGATGCGCAGCCGGGACAAGGTGCGTTCCGGCACCATCCGGATGGTCATCGCCGCGATCAGCGAGGCCGAGGTCTCCGGCAAGGAGGCCCGTGAGCTGACCGACGAGCAGGTGCTCGACGTCGTCGTCCGCGAGGCCAAGAAGCGTCGTGAGGCGCGCGAGGCGTTCACCGCCGCCGGCCGCACGGAGCTAGCCGACAAGGAGCAGGCCGAGGCCGACGTCCTCGCCGACTACCTGCCGCAGTCCCTGACGCCCGAGGAGCTCTCCGCGGTCGTGCGCGCCGCGGTCGAGCAGACCGGTGCCGCCGGGCTCGGGATGAAGGGCATGGGCAAGGTCATGGGCGTCGTGACGCCGCAGACCAAGGGTCGTGCCGACGGTGGCGCCGTCGCCGCCGAGGTCCGTCGCCAGCTCGCCGGCTGAACCTGGCTCCTGCGCACCGCCGCAGACGTACGAAGGCCGGTCCCCCAGGAGGGGACCGGCCTTCGTACGTCTCGGGAGCAGCGCCTAGCCGCCCGGCTTCTTCTTGCCGGCGTCGGCCTTCTTCTTCTCCTCGGCCTTCTTCTTCGCCGCGGCGTCGGCCTTCTTCTTCTCGTCCGCCTTCTTCTTGGCGGCGGCCCGCGCGATCGCCGGGTCCTTGCCCTTGCTCACGAGCTTGTACACCGTGCTGAACTCGGACACCCGCGAGCCCGCGCCGGGGGTCCAGCCCATGAAGCTGTACTTCGGACGGCTGCTGCTGTAGACGTACTTCGTCGAGACGTCGAAGCCCTCCTTCTTCAGCTTCTTCGTGGCGGCCGCGATGCTCAGGTTGCCGACGTAGGGGACCGTGACCTTCTTGCCGACCTTGATCTTGCTCGGCGGGTCCTTGAAGTCGCTGTGCTTCACGCCCTTGAGGTACTCCGACATCACGGGTTCCCAGATCTTGGCACCCGCGTCGCCGCCACCCGAACCCTGCAGGAAGACCTTGGTCGAGGGCACCGTGTAGAACTCGACGCCCTTGGAGCGGAAGCCGCTCTTGCCCTTGAGCCACGGCTTGCGCGTGTTGTCGATGCTGATCATCGAGACGCCGGCGATCTGCGGCGTGTAGCCCGCGAACCAGACCGCGTTGTTGCTGTTGATCGTCCCCGTCTTGCCCGCCTGGTCGAAGTCCCCCGGGACCCGGGCCGGCTTGCCGGTGCCCTTGTCGATGACCGACTTGAGGACCTTGCTGACGCCGTTGGCGACGTCCTCGTCGATCACGCGCTTGCAGCCCGCGCTCGGGACGTCCAGCTGCTTGCCCTGCCGGTCCACGATCTTGGACACGATGATCGGGCTGCAGTGGATGCCGCCGGAGGCGAAGGTCGCGTACGCCTCGGCCATCGACATCGGCGCCACCTCGGCCACCCCGAGGGTGAACGAGATGCTGTCCTGGTAGGTCTTCACGATGTCGACCGACGGCGTGTTGAGCGGGTGGCCCACCTTGACGCCGAGCTTCTCGGCCATCTTGGTGACGCCGCACATGCCCGCGTCGAGCTCGAGCTGGATGAAGTAGGTGTTCACCGAGTACTCGGCCGCCTCGGTCATGGCGATGCGCTTGCTGTGGCCGACCGAGTTCTTCGGGGCGTACTTGTCGGGTCCGACCTTGCCCGTGTTGTCGCCGCGGCAGGTGTCGAAGCGCTTCCCGGTGAAGTTGTACGGCGACTTCGCGTTGTACTTCTTGCTGATCGGGATGCCCTTCTCGAAGGCAGCCGCCATCGTGAAGGCCTTGAACGTCGAGCCGGCCTGGTAGCCCTGGATGCCGCCCATCTCGGTCGGGGCCGAGAGGTTGAAGTAGGTCTCGCCCTTCTTGCTGTCGGACCCCATCACCGGGCGGCTCTGGGCCGAGGCCACGATCAGCCCGGTGCCGGGCTGGATCATGTTCATGGTGGAGATGAGGGGATCCGTGGCCCCCACGACGGCGCTCACCTTCTTCTGCGCCAAGTCCTGGGTCTTCGGGTCGATGGCCGTGTAGATCTGCAGACCGCCGCGGTCCAGCATGTTTACCCGCTCGCGGACGTTGTCGCCGAGGCTCGGCGACTGCTTGAGCGTGCGCCGCACGTAGTCGCAGAGGAACGGGTAGCGCGTGCCGACGCAGCCCTCGGTGACCTGCTTGACGGCCTTCGTGTCGAAGCCCTGCTTCTTGGCGTCCTTCACCTGCGCAGCGGTCACGAGCCCGAGCTCTGCCATCCGGTTGAGCACGACGTCGCGGCGGTCGATCGCGGCCGCCTTGTTGTTCATCGGGTTGTTGGCGTCCGGGTTCTGCACCAGGCCGGCGAGCATCGCCGCCTGCGCCAGCGTGAGCTTGGAGGCGGAGGTGTTGTAGTAGTGCTTCGCCGCGGCCTCGACCCCGTAGGTGCCGGAGCCGTAGTAGGCGATGTTCAGGTAGTTGGAGAGGATCTGGTCCTTGGTGAGCCGCTTCTCCAGCGCGATCGCGTAGCGCAGCTCGCGGACCTTGCGCTCCATCGTGGGTGCCCGGGCGGCCTCGACGCACTTCTTCTGGGCGGCGTCGGTCGAGCTCTTGGTCGTGCAGGCCTCGATCTGCACCATCTTCACGTACTGCTGCGTGATCGAGGAGCCGCCCTGGGTGCCCGCGTCGCTCGTCGAGTTGCGCACCAGGGCGCGCACGGTGCCCTTGACGTCGAGAGCGCCGTGCTCGTAGTAGCGGTGGTCCTCGATCGCCAGCTGCGCCTGGCGCATGACCGGCGCGATCTTGTCGAGGCTGACCGGTATCCGGTTCTCGTCGTAGAAGTAGGCGAGCACCTTGCCGTTCGCCATGTAGACCGTCGACCGGGTGGGCGGCGTCGGGGTGGCGAGCTCGGTCGGCAGGCTGCTCAGCTCGTCGGCTGCCGCCTTGCTGCCCATGCCGGCCAGCCCCGCGAACGGGATGAACAGGCCGGCCACCAGCACGCCCGCGAGGACGCTGACGATGCCGAACATCGTCAGCGAGTACGCGACGCTCCCTACACGTTTCGGACTTGGCACCGCATCACGGTACGCGAGGAGGTCGAGGCCGACGCAATCCCGCGCGCGTGGGGGACGGAATCGTTGCACAGCGGCCATCGCGGCCGGTCACGGTCCCAGACGAATAGTTCGTCCGGAGCAGCAATCCGGACGTCTGATGACACCGAAATCAAGATAGCGTCACGATCTCATCAACTTCTCAGTCTGGGGTAGCGCTCCAGACACGAGACCCGTACGATTCACGCCATCGATCCATCAGGGCCGGGGATAGCCCGGATCGGTGTAGTCCATTCACTACAAGGGGAGCAGCAACATGTCTGCCATCACGCACGCCGACTGGACGATGCACGCAAAGTGCCGGGGCATGGAAGACGCCCTGTTCCCGGAGGCATCCGAGCAGAAGCGGGTCCGCCAGCTGTGCATGGGGTGCCCCGTGCGCATGCAGTGCCTCTCGGAGGCGCTCGACGACCGCATCGAGTGGGGGGTGTGGGGCGGCATGACCGAGCGCGAGCGACGTCAGCTCCTGCGCCAGCGTCCCGACGTCACGTCCTGGGCCGACCTGCTCCTGGGCGAGCAGCGTCAGGCGCAGCGCGCGGCCTGAGGTCTGCGTCGCCCGGGTCGCTGCTGGCTCGGGTCGGGCGCCGGACGGTCTGAGGAGCACGCGCCTCGCAACCACCCGCCCGGGCGTCGTCGCGTACGGCGCTCCGGTGCGGTCGGTCCACGCCCGGGCTCGGCTGTAGGTCGCTCAGTCCTTCTCGGCGAGGAGGGTGCCGACGCGGCGGAGGTCGTCGAGGGCGGTGACGTCGCTGGGGAGCGCGGGCACGCGCGTCTGGGGGACGTCGGGCCGGGCGGTCGCGAAGCGGTCGAGCAGGGCCGTCTCGGCGTCGGCGACCCGCATCAGGTCGGCGTGGCGACGCAGGGCCTCGGCCTCCAGCCCGGTCTCCGCGGTGGCGTCGAGGTCCTCGGCGAGCGCTGCCGCACGCTCGGCGGAGACGTCGAGGCTGCTGCCGTGCACCCGGTTGACGACGAGGCCGGCGAGCGGCATCTGCTCGTCGGTGAGCCGGTCGACGAAGTAGGACGCCTCGCGCAGGGCGTCGCGCTGCGCCGTCGCGACCACGAGGAAGACCGTGTGGCGTGAGGACAGCCGCGCGAACGTCTCTTCCGCGCGCTGCCGGAACCCGCCGAAGATCGCCTCGCACGCCCTGACGAAGGTCTGCACGTCGGTGATGATCTGGCTGCCGAGCACCTTGTTCATCGCGTTCGAGACGAGCGTGAAGCCGACGCCCATCAGCCGGAGCGGCCCCTTCGCCGGGGCGAGCAGCAGGCGGATGAAGCGGCCGTCGAGCAGCGAGCTGAGGTGCTCGGGCGCGTCGAGGAAGTCCAGCGCCGAGCGGGCCGGCGGGGTGTCGACGACGATGAGGTCCCACGCCTGCCGACCGGCGGCCGCGTCGGCCGTGGCCTGGGCGTGCAGCTGGCCGAGCCGCTCCATGGCCATGTACTCCTGCGTCCCGGAGAACGAGGACGAGAGTGCCTGGTAGAAGGGGTTCGCGAGGATCTGCTCGGCCTTCTCGGGCGTGGAGTGCGTGACCACGACCTCGTCGAAGGTCCGCTTCATGTCGAGCATCATCGCGTCGAGGCTCCCGCCCCGGTGGGTGTCGATGCCGACCACCGGTCGCGGGGTGTTGTCGAGCTCGCCGAGCCCGAGCGACTGCGCCAGGCGGCGGGCCGGGTCGATCGTCAGCACGACCACCCGGCGACCGGCCTCGGCGGCCCGGACCGCGACCGCGGCGGACGTCGTCGTCTTGCCGACGCCGCCCGAGCCGCAGCAGATGAGGATCTCGATCTGGCGGTCACCGATGAGGGTGTCGACGTCCAGGAAGGGCGCGGACGGTGCCGCCGCGTGGGCCCGGGAACCCGCCGCGGTCCTCATGCGGCCTCCAGGGCGAGCTGGTCGGTGAGCTGCTCGGCGATCGCGAACAGCGACTCGGCGTCGATGCCGAGCGGGTCGAAGTCGACCTGGACGAGCGGCAGCCCGAGCTGCAGGAGCCGGTCGTGGCGCACCTGCTGCTCCAGGGTGCGGGCGGCCTCGACGGCGAACTCCGCCTCCAGCGCCTCGTTGTGCGCGGCGTCCCAGCCGGGGACGGCGAGGCTCACCGCGCCGGCGGCGACGTCGGCCAGGACGGCGGGCTCGAACGGCGAGGGGTTGACCATGTTCTCGATGACGGTCCCGACGCGGGCGCCGCCGGCGCGCAGGGCGGCCACGGCCTCCTCGGTCTCGCTGACCGGCATGTCCTCGAGCAACGTGACCAGGTGCACGATCGTCGAGCGCGAGCGGAGCAGCGCGTTGACGGAGTCGGCCTGCGAACGGATCGGCCCTACGCGCGCGATGCCGGAGACCTCGTCGTGGATGTTCAGGAACTGCCCGATGCGCCCGGTCGGGGGAGCGTCGAGGACCACGGTGTCGTACGCGGTGGGCAGGTTCTTCTGGCCCCGGCGGACCGCCTCGTAGACCTTGCCGGTGAGCAGGACGTCGCGCAGCCCGGGCGCGATCGAGGTCACGAAGTCGATCACGCCGAAACGGTCGAGCGCCCGGCCCGCGAGGCCGAGGTGGTAGAAGGTCTCGAGGTACTCGCGCAGCGCGTCCTCGGCGTCGATCGACAGCCCGAAGACGCTGCCACCGGTCGGCGTCCGGGTCAGCCGACGCTCTTCGTCGCCCTCCAGCGCCGGGACGCCGAAGAGCTCGCTCAGCCCCTGGCGCTTCTCGACCTCGCAGAGCAGCACGCGGCGCCCACGCGTCGCGAGGGCGCAGGCCAGCCCGGCCGCGACGGTCGTCTTGCCCGTGCCGCCCTTGCCGCTGACGATGTGCAGCGTGTGGCGCGGCCCGCTCACGAGGGGTCCGTCGGCGGCAGGCCGGTGACGGCGACACCGGCGTGGGTCTTGTAACGGCGGTTCACGGCGATCAGGTTGGCCGTGAGGCCCTCGAGCGTCCGCGCCAGGCGCAGCCGGCCGGCGTACACGCCGCGGGCGCCGGGGACGGAGCCCGCCAGCTCGATCACCCGGCCGACGACCTCGCGGTCCTCGCCGAGGACCAGCACGTCGCCGGGGATGTCCGTCACCGCCGGGTCGTCGAGCAGCGCGGCGCTGACGTGGTGGAAGGCGGCGACGACGGTCGAGCGCGGCAGGATCCGCTGGGCCTCCTGCGCCGCGGAGCCGTCGGGGACGTCGAGCGGGTAGGGCCCGTGGGAGTCGAAGCCGAGCGGGTTCACGCAGTCGACGACGACGGTCCCGGCGAGCGCGTCGGCCAGCGAGGCCAGCAGCTCGGCGTGCCCCTCGTACGGGACCGCGACCACGACGATCTCGGCCCCGGCGGCGTCGGCGTTGGTCACGCCGGACACGTCGCCCGCCCCGGCCAGCGCGGCAGCGGCCTGCGCGGCACGTCCGGCGTCGCGGCTGCCGAGCAGCACCTGGTGGCCGGCCATCGCGAACCGGCGTCCGAGACCACGGCCCTGGGGCCCGGTCCCGCCGAGGATCCCGACCCTCACGCGGCGCTGCGGACGTGCTCGGCGGGCGTGGGGCTCATGACTCCGATGGTAGCCAGGGCGCCGGTGGCGACCCCGGGCCGCGCGGACGGCGGACCCGGGCGGGCCTGCGGCAGAAGTGTCAGGACCGAGGTGTTGGCTGTCGTCATGAGCAGCAGCCCTGTGCGCTTCGACGTCGTCGCCCTCGACACGCCCGACCCGGTCGGCCTCGCCCGCTTCTACTGCGACCTCCTCGGGTGGCGGGTGGAGAGCACCGAGGACGACTGGGTGACCATCCGGCCCGGCCCCGGTTCGGGTCCGGGTCCGGCCGCCCGGCTCGCCTTCCAGCTGGCGCCGGACTTCGTCGCGCCGACCTGGCCCGAGCCGGGGGTGCCGCAGCAGGTGCACCTCGACCTCCGGGTCGACGACCTCGAGACCGGGGGTCGCTATGCCGAGTCGGTGGGCGCGCGCCGCGTGCACGGGCCGGTCGACGAGGAGTCCTTCTGGGTCTACCTCGACCCGACCGGACACCCCTTCTGCCTCTGCCTCGACGCCGGCGCCGTACGGGGCGACGGGTGAGGACGGTCTCGACGGGGGCCGTCTCGATAGGCTCCGTCCCATGACGAAGTGGGAGTACGTGACCGTGCCGCTGCTGGTGCACGCGACCAAGCAGATCCTCGACAACTGGGGTGCGGACGGGTGGGAGCTGGTCCAGGTCGTACCGGGCCTCAACCCGGAGAACCTGGTCGCCTACCTCAAGCGCCCGATCGCCGCGGCCTGACGTGGCTCCGGACAGCGCCGACCGGTCGTCGCCCTCGGCGCGGCTGGCCGAGCTGGGGATCGAGCTGCCGGGGGTGGCCGCGCCGGTGGCGGCGTACGTCCCGGCCGTGCGCCTCGGCGACACGGTCTGGACGAGCGGCCAGCTGCCGTTCGTCGACGGCCGGCTCCCGGCGACCGGCAAGGTCGGCGACGGACTGCGGACCGAGGTGGACGCCGACGCGGCGCAGGGCTACGCCCGGCTCGCGGCGCTGAACGCGCTCGCCGCCGTCGCCGAGCAGGCCGGCGGGATCGACAACGTGGTCCGCGTCGTCAAGGTCGTCGTGTTCGTCGCGAGCGCGCCCGACTTCACCGGGCAGCCGCTCGTCGCCAACGGCGCCAGCGAGCTGTTCGGCGAGATCTTCGGTGGCGGCGGGCACGCCCGGAGCGCCGTCGGCGTGACCGTGCTGCCGCTCGACTCGCCGGTCGAGGTCGAGGTGGTCGCCGAGGTCGCGAACCGCGGCCCCAGCGTCGTCCCGGTCTGAGGTGGCGCCCGGTCGGCCCACCGCCGTGCGGTCGACCGCGGTGCCGGCCGGGTTTGCGCCCTCCGTGCCGCCGGCCGCGGTCGAGCGTGCGGTCGCGCTCGAGCGGGGCGGTCCGGTCGTCGTCCCGCGCCGCTCGGCCAGCGTCGTGCTCCTCCGCGACGGCATTGACGACCGCGGGCTCGAGGTCCACCTGCTCCACCGCCACGCCCGGATGGCCTTCGCGCCGTCGGTGGCGGCGTTCCCCGGTGGCGGCGTCGACCCCGTCGACCTGAGCACGGACGACCCCGTCCTCGCCTGCGCGCTCCGGGAGACCGCTGAGGAGACGACCGTGCAGCTCGCCGCCGACGCCCTCGTCGCGTGGGCGCGCTGGGTCACCCCCGAGCACGAGCCCCGCCGTCACGACACCACGTTCTTCCTCGCCGCGCTGCCGGCGGACGCCGCGGCGAGGGACGTCTCGGGAGAGACGGAGCGTGCCGGGTGGACGCTCGTGGCCGAAGCGCTCGCGGCCCGGGAGGCGGGGACCCTGGTGCTGATGCCGCCCACGTGGTCGGTGCTGCTCGAGCTGGTCGCGTACGACGACGTCGCCTCGGCGCTGCGAGCCGGTCAGGGCCGGGTGGTCGAGACGGTCCTCCCGCGCCTCGTCCGGCAGGACCGCGGCTGGGCCTACGCCTACGAGACGCTCGCATGAGAGTGCCCTACCCGGCGGACCCGGTGCTCCGCCTCGGACCGGCGCTCGCCACCGTGCTCGCGCCGAACCCGGGACCGATGACGCTCAGCGGTACCAGCACCTGGGTGCTCGGGGACCCGTCCGTCGGTCCGCCGGTCGTCGTCGACCCCGGCCCCGACGACGCGGGCCACCGGGAGCGGGTGCTCGCGGTGGCGGGCGGCCGCGCCGCCGTCGTCCTCCTGACGCACGGTCACCTCGACCACAGCGAGGGCGCCGCGGCGTTCGCGGAACGCTCCGGCTCGGCCGTCCGCGCCGTCGACCCCGTCTGGCGGACCGGCACCGAGGGCCTGGCGGACGGGGACGTGGTCGAGGTCCCTGGCGCCCGGCTGGAGGTGGTCTCGACCCCCGGTCACACCCGGGACTCGGTCAGCCTCCTGCTGACCCACGACGGGCCCGACGGGCCGGTCGCCGACCTGCTCACGGGCGACACCGTGCTGGGGTTCGGGAGCACGGTCATCACCCACCCCGACGGCGACCTCGGCGCCTACCTCGCCTCGCTCGACCGGCTGCTCGCGCTCGTGACCGAACGCGGGATCGCGCGGGCGCTCCCGGGCCACGGCCCCGTCGTGCAGGACCCCATCGCGGTGCTCGCGGGTTACCGGCAGCACCGGCTCGAGCGCCTCGAGCAGGTGCGCGCGGCCCAGGCGCGTGGCGCGTCGACGCCGGAGGAGGTGCTTGCGCTCGTCTACCCCGACACCCTCGGGACGCCGCTGGAGCGCGCGGCCGCGCAGTCGGTCCGGGCCCAGCTCGACCACCTCGCGGTTCATCGTTCGCCCTGAGCGGATCCACAGCAGGCGCACAGTCTCGACCGGCACCGTGGTGGCATGACCTCGGACGAGCAGGACGGCACCGGCACCCCTCCCACCGGCTACCAGCAGTCGTACGGTTCGGGCGGGCAGCAGGGGGAGCACGGCTACCCGCGGTTCACCTCGCCCGACCAGGGCTCCACCGCCGACGCGGGCAGCTACCCGCCCCCGAGCGGTTCGCCCTACGGCAGCGGGGCGTACGGCGCGCAGGGCTACGGCTCGTACGCGGGGTCGACCTACGGGACGCAGACCTACGCCGGCCAGCCGTACGGCACCCCGGCCCCGTCCGCCGGCACCACGGTGCTCGAGCGCCCGCGCCGCCGCCGCGGGGGCGTCCTGGCGGCCGCCGCGCTGGCCGCCGTCGTCGGGGCCGGTGCGGGCATCGGTTCGTACGCCTACCTCGGCGGCGGAACCACCTCCGCGACCTCGCCGATCAGCGTCACCACGGTCCCCGCCGCGCAGAGCCCGGTGCTGAACGGCACCGTCAGCGCCGCGGCCGCCAAGATCGACCCCTCGGTCGTGACGATCACCGTGCAGGCCGGCCAGAGCGGCGACATCGGCAGCGGCGTCGTCCTCGACACCGACGGCCACATCCTCACCAACGACCACGTCATCTCCGCCGCGGCCTCGGCCTCGGGGCGGGCCACGGTCACCGTGACCTTCCCGGACGGCAAGACCGCGCCGGCCACCATCGTCGGCGCCTCGGCGTCGAACGACCTCGCCGTGATCAAGGTCGACGGCGTCTCCGACCTGAAGCCGGCGACGTTCGCGAAGTCGGACGCGCTGACCGTCGGTCAGGCCGTCGTCGCGGCCGGCGCCCCGCTCGGCCTGTCGGAGTCGGTCACGAGCGGGATCGTCTCGAACACCGCCCGCCCGGTCCGCTCGGGCAACGACAACGACGCGGTCTACCTCGCCGTGCAGACCGACGCCGCCATCAACCCGGGCAACTCCGGGGGCCCGCTCGTCGACCTCAACGGCTCGGTCGTCGGCATCAACTCCTCGATCGCCAGCACGGGCTCGGGCTCGGACAGCAGCAGTCAGTCCGGCAACATCGGCATCGGCTTCGCCATCCCGTCCGACGTCGCGGTCCGCGTCGCGGGCGAGCTGATCGCGAACGGCAAGTCGGTCAACGCCGCCTTCGGCGTCACCGTCGGCGGGGCCGCAGACTCCGCGCTCTCGACCGCCACCGGCGTCACCCTCCAGACCGTCACCAACGACGGCGCGGCCGCGGCGGCGGGCCTCCAGGCCGGGGACGTGGTGACCCAGGTGAACGACTTCCACACGACGACCGCCGACGGTCTCATCGCGGCGACGCGCTACTACGCGCCGGGCACGAAGGTGACCGTCACGTACGTCCGTGACGGCGGCTCCCCGCAGACCGTCGACGTCACCCTCGGCAGCGCCTGACGTCTGTCTCGCTCCGCTCGGACGCGGATCGCGCTCGGACCCGATGCCTTCCTCCGTCCCACGCAGGACGAAGAGCGTTGTCCTGCTCGTCCGGTCGTCCAGGCACCGGCGCGCGATCCGTAGGGGCGAACGGGGGTTGGCCTCGATTAGAACGTGTGTTCTGATAGTTCTATGCGGTGGGCGGGGCAGTCGGTCGGAGCGGTCGTGTCGGACGCCGACGCGCTCCCGGGGCTCGAGCAGATGCCGGGACTCGTCCGTACGGTCCGGACGCCGGAGTTCGCCGGGGTCACGTTCCACGAGGTGCTGGCCCGCTCGGCCCTGAACCACGTCCCGGCCACGTCGGACGTGCCGTTCAGCTGGACGGTCAACCCCTACCGCGGCTGCACCCACGGGTGCGTCTACTGCTTCGCGCGCCAGACGCACTCCTACCTCGATCTCGACACGGGAGCGGACTTCGACGCCGAGATCGTCGTCAAGGTCAACGTCGCCGAGGTCCTCGCCCGCGAGGTCTCCCGGGCCTCCTGGGCGCACGAGCCCGTGGCGCTGGGGACGAACACCGACCCCTACCAGCGGGCCGAGGGCCGTTACCGGCTGATGCCCGGGATCATCGAGGCCCTGGCGGCCTCGGGGACTCCGTTCTCGGTGCTGACGAAGGGGACGACCCTGCGCCGCGACCTGCCGCTGCTCGCCGAGGCCGCCGACCGGACGCCGGTCATGCTGGGCGTCTCGCTCGCCCTGCTCGACGAGACGGTGCAGGAGACGCTCGAACCGGGCACGCCGTCGCCGCGGGCGCGCCTCGAGCTGGTCCGCGCCATCCGTGCGGCCGGCCTGCCGTGCCAGGTGCTGATCGCGCCGGTCCTGCCGATGCTCACCGACGGCGACGAGGACCTGGACCGTGTGATCACCGCGGTGGCGGAGGCCGGCGCCACCTCGGCGTCGGTCATGGCGCTGCACCTGCGGCCGGGGTCGCGCGAGTGGTACCTGCGCTGGCTGGGAGAGCACCGTCCCGACCTGGTCGGCGCCTACACCGAGCTCTACCGGGGCGGGTCGTACGTCCTGCGCTCGTACGCTTCCGACCTGGCCGAGCGCACGCGGCCGCTGCTGCGGCGCCACGGCCTGCACCACCCGTCGGCCTGGCGACGGCCCGATCGGTCGTGACCGGCGCGGCTCAGCGCGCGCGGCGCTCCACGCGCTCGACGTCGAGGAGGGTGACCGAGCGCGGCTCCAGGCGGATCCAGCCCCGGGCGGCGAAGTCGGCGAGGGCCTTGTTGACCGTCTCGCGCGAGGCGCCGACCAGCTGGGCCAGCTCCTCCTGGGTGAGGTCGTGGTGGACGTGCACGCCGTCGTCCTTGCGGTCGCCGAACCGGCGGGCGAGCTCCAGGAGCTGCTTGGCGACCCGGCCGGGGACGTCGGAGAAGACGAGGTCGGCGACCACGTCGTTGGCGCGGCGCAGCCGGGCGGCGAGCTGGCCGAGCAGGCTCCGGGCGACCTCGGGGTGACCGGCGATCCAGCCCATCAGCTCGTCGTGCTCGAGCGTGCGCACCTCGGCCGCCGTCACGGCGGTCGCAGTCGTCGACCGGGGACCGGGGTCGAAGACCGACAGCTCGCCGAACATCTGCCCGGGTCCGAGCACGGCGAGCAGGTTCTCGCGGCCCGCCGACCCGCTCCGGCCGAGCTTGATCTTGCCGGCGACGACGACGTACAGACGGTCCTCGCTCTCGCCCTCGCGGAAGAGGATCTCGCCCTTCGTCAGCCGGAGCGTCCCCATCGCCTGCTCGAGGGCCTCCGCGCTGGCGCCGTCGAGCTCCGCGAAGAGGGGAGCCTTGGTCAACACCTCGGGGTCCACCGGCACTCTCCTGTATCGCTCGTCACAACGGGACCAACCTACCGTCGTCACGCAGCGCTGGGCGGGACGGACTGCCCGGGGCAGCAGCGCCTCACCGTAGCGAGGTCCGTACGGGGCGCCGGGCCGGGTGGGTCGGACGGGTCCGGACGTAGGGTGGCGCGGTGAGCCCGAGCGACACGCGGACCGCTCTGGTCCGCCGGGCCCGCCTGGTCGACCGGACGCTGGCCGACACCTATCCCGACGCGCACGTCGAGCTGGACTTCACCACGCCGCTCGAGCTGCTGGTCGCCACGATCCTGTCCGCGCAGAGCACCGACAAGCGGGTCAACACGATCACCCCGGTGCTCTTCGCCCGCTGTCCCGACGCCGCCGCGTACGCCGGTGCCGACCGCGCCGAGCTCGAGGTGCTGATCACGCCGACCGGCTTCTTCCGGGCCAAGTCCGACACCCTGCTCAAGCTCGGGGCGCAGCTCGTCGAACGCTTCGACGGCGAGGTCCCGGCCACGCTGGCCGAGCTCGTGACGCTGCCGGGCGTCGGACGCAAGACCGCGAACGTCGTCCTGGGCAACGCCTTCGGCGTCCCGGGGATCACCGTCGACACGCACTTCGGCCGGCTCTCACGACGGTTCGGCTGGACCACCGAGACCGATCCCGACAAGGTCGAGGCCGAGGTCGGTGCCCTCTTCGGGAAGAAGGACTGGGTCATGCTGTGCCACCACGTGATCTGGCACGGTCGGCGGCGCTGCCACGCCCGGAACCCGGCCTGCGGCGCCTGTCCCGTCGCGCGGCTCTGCCCCGCGTACGGCGAGGGGGAGACCGACCCGACGAAGGCGGCGAAGCTGGTCCGCGAGCCGCGCGGATGAGGGCCCGGGCGGTCGTCGCCGGCGCGGCGCTGGTGCTCGCCCTCGCGGGGTGCACGGAGACGCCGAGCGTGACCCGGCTGCCGGACGCTTCCGGACCGGTGGCCGTGCCGGCCGGCCCGAGCGCCGCGCCCAACCCGGACCAGACCGCCGCCAAGACCGCGGCGGGGATCGCCGCCTGCCCGACGACCGACGCGGCGCCGGCGAAGGGCGGGCTGCCCGACGTACGGCTCGCGTGCCTCGGCGGCGGCCGGGCCGTGGACCTCGCCGCGCTGCGCGGGCCGGCGATCGTGAACGTCTGGGCCTCGTGGTGCGGACCGTGCCGGGAGGAGGCCCCGGTGCTCGCCGAGGTGGGCCGCGCGGGTAGGGCGGTCACCGTCATCGGGGTCGACCACGCCGACGACCCCGCGGTGGCCGTCCCCTTCGCCGCCGCCGCCGGCTGGACCTACCCGCAGCTCTACGACGCCGACCTCGTCCTGCGTTCCCGGCTGCAGGTCACGGGCCTGCCGATGACCTTCTTCGTCCGTGCCGACGGAACCCTCGCCGGCCGGCACGCCGGCCCCTTCACCTCGCGACAGCAGCTCGACGACACCAGCCGGCAGTACCTCGGGGTCGCGCCGTGAGCGCCCCGCCCGGAGCCGTCCGTCCCGCGTGGGTCGGCGCGCTCGCCGCCGGGCTCGCCGAGGACCGACGGCCTGCGGTCGACAGCCTCCGGCCCGCCCGCGGTGGTCGACGCTCGGCCGTGCTGGCCCTCTTCGGGGAGGGGCAGCTCGGCGAGGCGCCGGGTGGGGCGGGTCCCGAGGTCCTGCTCGTCGAGCGCGCGCTCACGCTGCGCTCCCACCCCGGCCAGATCGCCTTCCCCGGTGGCGCCGCCGACCCGGGCGACGTCGACGTGGCCGACACGGCACTCCGGGAGGCGTACGAGGAGTGCGGCGTCCTGCGCGAGGGTGTCGAGGTGCTCGGCACCCTGCCCCCGGCGCACGTGACCGTGAGCGGCTTCGACGTGACCACCGTGGTGGGCTGGTGGCGCACGCCGCTGGCCGCCGTGCCGGGCGACCCGGGCGAGGTGGCCGCCGTGCTGCGGGTCCCGGTCGCCGACCTCGTCGACCCCGCGAACCGCGCCACCGCGCGGCACCCGTCCGGGTTCCGCGGACCGGCGTTCACGGTCGCGGGGCACCTGGTGTGGGGGCTGACCGCGCACCTGCTCGACGCCGTGCTGGACCTGGCCGGCTGGTCCCGGCCGTGGGACGTCGGCCGCGAGGTCGAGATCCCGGCCCGTTACCTGAGCGACCGCAGGCCGAGCACGCTGGCCCGAGACGACGGAGGACCCGATGCCCACTGACCGCACCCCGAGACCGCTCGACGACGCCGACGCAGCCGAGCTGGCCGAGCGCTGGCACGCCGTCCTGCCGCACCAGGAGGCGCTGGGCGAGTCGCTCGTCGCGCGCTACCGCGAGCCGCACCGGCGCTACCACGACGTCGGGCACCTGCTGGCCGTGCTGCGCCAGGTCGACGCGCTCGCCGGCGACCAGGACCTCTTCCTGGTCCGGCTGGCGGCGTGGTTCCACGACGCGGTCTACGACATCCCGTTCCGCGAGCTGACGAACGAGGAGGCCTCGGCCCGCCTCGCGCTGCGCGAGCTCAGCCGCGCCGGCCTGGAGCAGGAGGACCTCACCCAGGTCGCGCGCCTGGTCCGCCTGACCGCCGAGCACGTGCCCGAGAGCCGCGACCCCGAGGGCGAGCTGCTCTGCGACGCCGACCTGGCGGTGCTGGCCGGCTCGGCCGAGGCGTACGCGGCCTACGTCGGCGGCGTCCGCGAGGAGTACGCGTCGGTCCCGGACGACGACTTCCTGACCGCCCGGCTCGCCGTCCTCACCCCGTGGGTCGAGGGCGAGATCTTCCGCACCGGCAAGGGCAAGTCGCTCACGACGCAGGCCCGCGCCAACGTGCGGGCGGAGGTCGCCGAGATCGCCGAGCACCTCGGCGTCGAGTCCCCGGTGCCCGCCGACGCCTGACCCCGCGCCCGGACCCGTCACCACCCGGGCCGACCGGGGCCGCATGGCAGGCTGGTCACCGTGACGGCTCCGACGACGACCAGCTCCGTACCCACCCCCGAGGCCACCGCGACCGACGCCGCGCCCGGCGGCGCGCAGGTCCCCTCGGACCGTCCCGAGGGCTGGTGGCGCAACGCCGTCGTCTACCAGATCTACCCGCGCAGCTTCGCCGACAGCAACGGCGACGGCACCGGCGACATCCCCGGCATCATCGACCACCTCGACCACCTCGCCGAGCTCGGCGTCGACGTCGTCTGGCTGTCGCCGGTCTACGCCTCGCCGATGGACGACAACGGCTACGACATCTCCGACTACCAGGCGATCGACCCGCTCTTCGGGAGCCTGGAGGACATGGACGAGCTGATCGCCCAGGCCCACCGCCGCGGCATCAAGATCGTCATGGACCTCGTGGTCAACCACACCTCCGACGAGCACGCGTGGTTCGAGGATTCACGGCAGCCGGGCTCGGCCAAGCGCGACTGGTACTGGTGGCGTCCGGCCAGGGAGGGCCACGAGGCCGGCACCCCGGGCGCCGAGCCGACGAACTGGTCCAGCTTCTTCGCGCCCTCGGCGTGGGAGTACGACGAGACCAGCGGCGAGTACTACCTGCACCTGTTCACGCGCAAGCAGCCCGACCTCAACTGGGAGAACCCGGAGGTCCGTGAGGCCGTCTACGCGATGATGCGCTGGTGGGTCGACCGCGGCGTCGACGGCTTCCGCATGGACGTCATCAACCTCATCTCCAAGCCGCGCGAGCTGGTCGACGTCGAGACCGCACCGGGGCAGCCGTACGGGGACGCCGCCCACCTCGTGGCGCACGGGCCGCGGCTGCAGGAGTTCCTCCGCGAGATGAACGAGGCGGTCGGGCTCGACCGGCACCGGCTGCTCACGGTGGGGGAGATGCCGGGCTCGACGATCGAGGACGCGCGGACGATCACGGACCCCGCGAACGGGATGCTGAACATGGTCTTCACCTTCGAGCACGTCGACCTCGACCGCGCCCCGGGCGGCTCGAAGTTCGAGCTGGCGCCGCTGGACCTCGTCGCGCTCAAGCGCAACCTCGAGTCGTGGCAGCTGGGCCTGGCCGAGGTCGGCTGGAACTCCCTCTACTGGGACAACCACGACCAGCCCCGCGCGGTCTCCCGGTTCGGCGACGACTCACCCGAGCTCCGGGCCGCCTCGGCGAAGACCCTGGCGAGCGTCCAGCACGCGCACCGCGGGACGCCGTACGTCTACCAGGGCGAGGAGCTGGGGATGACGAACACCCAGTTCGTCGACGTCTCCGCCTACCGCGACGTCGAGTCGCTGAACTACCACACCCAGGCGATGTCGCTCGGCCTCGCGGCCGAGACCGTCATGACGGGCCTCGCCGCCCGGAGCCGCGACAACGCCCGCACGCCGATGCAGTGGGACGACACCCACCAGGCCGGCTTCACCCAGGGCGTGCCGTGGCTGTCGGTCAACCCGAACTACGTCACGGTCAACGCCCGGTCGGAGCGCGCGGACCCGGACTCGGTGTTCCACCACGTGCAGCGACTGATCGCCCTGCGCCACGAGCTGCCGGTGCTGGCCGAGGGCAGGTTCGAGCTGCTGCTCGCCGACGACCCGCAGCTCTGGGTGGTCCGGCGGACGCTCGACGACCAGACGCTGCTGGTGGTCGCGAACTGCTCGTCGCAGGCGGCCACGCTGCCGGTCGACGGGCTCCCCGACGTCAGCGGCGCCAGGCTCCTGCTCGGTACGCACGGCGGCTCCGACGGCGCCGACCTCGAGCCCTGGGAGTCCCGGGTCCTGCTGCTGGCCTGACCTCCGACCCCAGTCGGCGCCGGCCGGGTCTCGGCCGGCGCGCCGCTCCTCGCTAGCGGGAGATCGACTTCTTCTCGTCGCTGCTGCCCTTGATCGCGGCCAGCGTCTGCTGGGCCGAGATCCGGACCGCGTCGACGGTCTCCTTCGCCTGCGTGATCGTGCGCTGCGGGGCCTTGACCTTCTTGATCAACGAGTAGCCGATCGCGCCGAGGACCGCGGCGAGGACGAGGAGCGCCGCGCCCACGATCAGGAACGAGGCCCACTCGGGCAGGCCGAGCCGGACCAGCACGTAGACGACGCAGAAGTACAGGATGAAGACGGCGGAGACGCCGAAGAACGCGGCCCCCGCGAGCAGGCCCGCCCCGATGCCGCCGGCCTTGGCGACGGGGACGAGCTCGGCCTTGGCCAGCTGGACCTCGTCGCGCACCAGCTCCTTGACGTCACCGGTGATGGCCTTGATGATCTCGCCGACGGGTTGCTCCGCCATGTCTGCCTCCCTCGCTCGCCCCGGACTCTATCGGTCAGGACACCTTCTGCCGGGCGACGGTCCGGCGGCGCAGCGAGACGGCGGCCAGCAGCGCCGCGAGCAGCGAGCCCGCCAGGACCGCGGCCTTCGCCTCCTCGGCGAGCTCCGGGGCGTCGGGGAACGCGAGCTCGGCGATCAGCAGCGCCACGGTGAACCCGACCCCGGCCAGGACCGCGGCCGAGAACACCTCCGCCCAGCGCAGCCCGGGGCTGAGCTCGGCGCGGGTGAAGCGGGCGGTGAGGTAGGCGCCGCCGAAGATCCCCGCCGCCTTGCCGACCACGAGCCCGAGCACGATGCCCAGACCCAGCGGCGTCGTCACGAGGGACTCGAGGGTCGCGGGCGTGAGGGTGACACCGGCGGCGAAGAGGGCGAACAGGGGTACGGCGAACGCGGCGGAGAAGGGCCGCCAACGGTGCTCCCAGTCGTTCAGCGGAGCGTGCGGGTCGGTCTCGGACCCCCGGGTCAGCAGGCCCAGCACGACGCCGGCGACCGTCGCGTGCACCCCGCTCTCGTGGACGCACCACCAGCAGGCGAGGCCGAGCGGGACGTAGAGGTACCAGCCCCGGACCCGGCGTCGCTGCAGCAGCCACCACAGCGCGGCCAGCCCGGCGGCGGCCGCGAGCCAGGTCAGCGCGACCTGCGCGGTGAAGACCGTGGCGATGACGAGGATCGAGCCGAGGTCGTCGACGATCGCCAGGGTGAGCAGGAAGGCCCGCAGCTCCCGGGGCAGCCCGGGCGCGACCACCGCGAGGATGGCGAGGGCGAACGCGATGTCGGTCGCCATCGGTATGGCCCAGGCCTCCGGGTGCCCGTCCGGCGCGAGGTTGATCAGCAGGCAGACCAGAGCCGGCACGGCCATGCCGCAGAGCGCCGCCACCACCGGCACGAGGGCCTGCGCCGGTCGTGCGAGGGTCCCGACCGTCAGCTCGCGCTTGAGCTCGAGGCCGGCGACGAAGAAGAAGATCGCGAGCAGCCCGTCGGCCGTCCAGTGCTGGACGTCGAGCGGCCCGAGCCGGACGTGGCCGACGGCGGCGTACGCCTCGGGAGCGACGTTCGCCCAGACGAGGGCGATCGCGGCGGCCACGAGCATCAGCACCCCACCGACGGTCTCGCGGCGCAGCACGTCCCCGACCGAGATGGTGTCGGCGTCCGACTCCTGCCCGAAGAGGACGAGGCGCGGGCGGGCAGGCATCAGGAGATCCTTCGGGGTCGTCGGGGTCGTCGCCGACCAGACTTCCCGGCACACCGTCCCCGACCCTACCGGCCGGCGGCGGCCGCGGCCGCTCTCAGGCGGCCCGCGGGCACAGCTGCGCGCGCAGGTTCGTCACCCCGTCCCGCACCCGCGTCTTGAGGGTCCCGAGCGGCACCTCGAGGTGGAGGGCGGCGTCGCGGTGCGAGTAGCCGTGCAGGAACGTGAGGGCGACGGCTTCCCGCTGCCGTGCCGTGAGCCGGCCGAGCGCGGCGTGGACCTGGGACGCCTCGTGGAGGGCCAGCCCCAGCACGGCGACGTCGTCGACGGTCTCGTCGGACTCGACCGCCCACCGCTGGTCCCGGGCGGCCGCACGCGTGACCTGGCGCACCCGGTCCACCGCCCGCCGGTGGGCCAGCATGAGGAGCCACGCGAGCACGGAACCACGCCCGGCGTCGAACGTCCGGGCGTGCTGCCAGGCGTAGAGGTAGACGTCCTGCACCACCTCGACGGCGTGGTCGGGGGCCCGCGTCGTCCGGGCCACCACCTGCAGCACGCGGCGGTGGGTCAGGTCGTACAGCTCGCGGAAGGCGCGCTGGTCGCCGTCCTGCACCTGTGCGACGAGGTCGGCGAGCGCCTCGGCTTCGACACGTCCGGGGGCGGCAGCGGTGGTCGTCATGGGATGACCGATCTGACGTACGACGTCGTTCCGGCCCCCGAGCCGACGGCTCAGCATGGGGTCTTCGACCCGGTCCGGCCAAGCCTTCGACGGTCGACCTCACGGATCGATGCGAAACCGTGAGCAAGGGTGTGCGGTTGCGGCCTCCCCTGGGCCTACGCGGCGGGACCGGTGGTCGCGGGGACGGGGGACCGGCGGACCAGCAGGAGCGCGCCGACGACCACCGCGACGACGGCGGTCGCCCACCCGAGCGCCCGCCAGCTGGCCTCGGTGGTGAAGCCGGCCGCGGCGAAGGACCCGCCCACCTGCGCCGCGACGACGAGGATCAGCGCGCAGCCGAGCGCGGCGACCCGCCGCTCGCCCAGGCGGCCGATGATCCGCGGCACCACGAAGCCCGGCGCGAACATGCCGACCAGGTGCAGCTGGATCGCCAGGGCCGCCTGGCCCGGCGTCCGGCCCGCGGAGAGACCGAGGATCGGCCCGGCCGTCATGAGCGCCAGCATGGTCAGGGCGGCGGCGACCGCCGCCGTCGTGCCGAGCAGCAGGACCGGCTGGCGCCAGAGCACGCCGTACGGGCGCGCCGGGGTGAGGTCGCGCACCGGTGCGGTCGCTGGCAGATCCGGGGTCCGCGGCAGGCGCAGCCGGGTGTTCCAGAGGGCCGCGCCGAGCCCGAGGACGGCGACGAGCAGGTAGGAGGCGACGTACGGGGTCGCCCTGACGTCACGGACGCCGGTGGCGACGAACGGTCCGGCGATCGCGGCCACGAGGCCGCCGGCGAGCACGGTGCTGACGGCGCGCGCCCGGGCGGTGGGGTTCGAGTCGGCGGCGAGGTAGCGGTAGTAGCCGGCGCTCGCGTTCGAGGCGCCGACGATCGCCGTCCCGAGGCAGAAGAGCCCGAACGACCCGCGTGCGATCGCCAGCGCCGAGACGCTCCCGCCCGCGGCGGCGACGACCCCGGCCGCCACGAAGGTCGCCCGGTGGCCGAAGCGTCCGATGGAGCGCGAGGCGACGAACGTCGTCAACCCCGCGGCCACGAACAGCAGGCTGAACGGCAGCGTCGCCAGCGCGGGTGTCGGAGCGATCTGCGCGCCCACGACGCCGGTGAGGGTGAGGTCGACGCTGGAGCCGGCGACGTAGCAGGCCTGGGCGACCGCCAGGTGCCGGACCACCTGTGCCGGGGAGCTCACGGGCAGCAGCCTGCCCTGCACCGACGGCCGGCGCGAGCGAGAATGCGGCGGTGAGCCGGGCGAGCGAGGAGCGCAACCGCGCGATGCTCCGTGCCCGGGACGCCATGGACGCCCGCTTCGACCGTCCGCTCGACGTCGCCGCCCTGGCCCGGGTCGCGTGCTGCTCGCCCAGCCACCTCATCCGGACGTTCGCGGCGACGTTCGGCGAGACGCCGCACCGCTACCTCCAGCGGCGCCGCGTCGAGCGGGCCATGCACCTGCTGCGCTCGACCTCGCTCAGCGTGACCGACGTGTGCTGGTCGGTGGGGTTCGCCAGCCTGGGGACGTTCGTGCGGACGTTCACCAGGATCGTCGGCGAGACGCCGACCGCCTACCGGGCCCGCGGGCCGCTGCCCCCCGTCCCGTCCTGCTTCGCCATGCGCTGGCTGCGCCCGAGCAGCTTCGTCGGAGCAAGCAGCTTCGTCGAAGCGAGCAGTTTCGGAGAAGCGGTCGTCGCGCGGACTGGCTAGCGTCTCGCCCATGCTGACCTCGTTGACCATCACCTCCCTCTACGTCCTCGACCAGGACCAGGCGCTCGACTTCTACGTCGGCAAGCTCGGCCTGGAGGTCGGGACCGACGCCGACCTGGGGTTCATGCGGTTCCTCACCGTGCGCGTGCCCGGCGAGGACCGCGAGATCCTGCTCGAGCGCCCCGGCCCCCCCTCGATGGACGACAGCACCGCCGAGCAGGTGCGCGACCTCGTGACCAAGGGCGCGAGCGCGGGGACCCTGTTCTTCAGCACCGCCGACGTGCGGGCGACCTGGGCGGACCTGAAGGCGAAGGGCGTCGACCTGCCCGAGGAGCCCGTCGACCGCGACTACGGCACCGACTTCGGCTTCCGCGACCCGTTCGGCAACCACGTCCGGGTGGCGCAGATGCGGGGCTGAGCTCGTCTGACGGTTTTCTGACGCTCGTCACCGTTCCTGCGCCCGTACGGGCGCATCTCGGGCCACGAGCGTCAGAAAACCGTCACGTCAGCCGACCGGACCGCCAGGCCGGGGACGACGACCACGGACGCCACGTGCCTATCCTCGCCGAACCCTCCGGCCTCGGGCGGTGGCCCCCACGACGGCGACGAGGGTCAGGACCGCGACGACCGCGAGGACGAGCAGCAGGCGGCCGGTGTAGTCGCCGGGCAGGATGGTCGGGTTCGCGGTGCCGAGGTGCTGGGCCCAGATCTCGGGTACGACCACCAGCACCAGCACGCCCCCGACGACGAACCCGCCCTTCAGCCAGGCGAGCGCCGCGGCCGGCAGCCGACCGAGAGCCCGGTGCGTCACCGCCCGCAGCACGACCACGACGGGGGCGATCACGGCGTCGTTGAGCAGGATGGCCCCGAGCAGCCAGACCGCGAGCCAGACGTAGCTCGGCGCCTGCACGGCGTGCAGCACCTTCCAGGCGCCGACCAGGAGCACGACCAGCCCGGCGGCCGCCAGCGCCAGGCGTACCTGCCGGACCCGCCTGCTCGGGGAGGTCGGGATCGTCGGCTCGAGGGCCGGGAGGTCCTGCTGGGCGTGGACGACCGCCCGACGGGCCACCGGGGTCAGCGCGGCGCGACCGGCGACGACGCCGAGGACGACGGCGAGGCCGAGCAGGGTGCCGAGGGTGCGCAGGAGCCTCACGCCAGCACCTCCAGCCGGCTGAGCCACTTGGTCTGGAGGACCCCGGGCCGGTTCGGGGCGATCAACCGGGCCGGGTAGCCGTGGTCGAGGTCGAGGGTCTCCCCGTTGAGCCCGAGCGCGACCAGCGTCGTCGGGTGCTGCACGAACTCGCTCGGCAGCTCCGTGACGCGGTAGACCCCTTGGGGCTCGAGGCTGGTCACGCGGACGGCTGCGGTCGTCGGCGCACCGACGGCAGCGAGCAGGTCGCGGATCCGGACCCCGCGCCAGTCGGCGCTGACGCTCCAGCCCTCGACGCAGGTGAGCGGGAGGACCGAGTCGGTCTGGGGCAGCGCGAGCAGCTGGTCGCGGCCGTAGGAGAGCGTGGCCGCCGGACCGACGACGGTGAGCTGCCAGGACGCGTCGTTCGCGAGCGTCTCGACGCCGGCCGCGGCAGCCGTCCGGTTGACGGCCAGCCCCTGCGGCCCCTCGGCGGGCACGCGCGGCGCGAAGAGGTTGGTGCCCCGCAGCCAGCCGAGGCTCTGGCCGACCGTGAGCACCCCGAGCGTCCCGGTCGCTGCGGCGACGGTGGCCAGGAACGTACGGCGGCTGCGGACGGTCTCGCGGTCACTCATCGGTCCGCCTCCGGGTCGGCCGCCTGGTCGCTGCCGCGGCCCCACCAGCGGATGATCTTGGGCAGCTGGACGGCCACGTGCACCGCGATCGAGCCGATCACCACCCAGGCCAGGGCGTAGTGCACGTCGCGGAAGGCGAAGTGCCGCCACGGGTACCACTGGTAGGTGTTGAGCAGGCCCATGCCCAGCTGCAGCACGGAGCTGGACACGAGCACGGCGATCGAGAGCCGCTCGAGGAGCTCCAGCACGGTCCGGAACGGCGGGAACGAGAACAGCCGCGGGTAGACCGTCCACAGCTTCGCCAGCAGCAGCGGGATGCACGCGGTCCCGGTCGCGACGTGCACGCCCTGCGTGATGCGGTACAGGTTCGTCGGCCACGTCGGGAACGTCATCCAGGGCCGGGGGTTCTGCAGGAAGTGGCTGTAGAGACCGGTGAGGAAGCAGACGGAGAACCCGACGGCGAGGAGCCGTCCGAGGACCACGGTGACCCGGACCGTGCGCGCGGGGGTCGCGAGCCGGTCCTGCAGCGCGGAGGCCTGACGGGCGCCGACGGCGCCGACGAGGTCGTTCAGGAGCGACATGGGTCCATCAGACCGCGTGGACGCCCTCCGTGGGGCCGGAAATGCTTACGGTCCGCTTACGGGGCCGGCTGCGAGCCCGGGTGCGGCAGGACGAGGACGAAGGAGCTGCCACCCTCGACGTCCTCCACGGCGACGGTCCCGGCGTGCGCCTCCACGATGCTCCGCACGATCGCGAGGCCCAGCCCGGCCCCACCGGGTTCGGCGGAGCCCGCGGCGACCGACCGGGCGGGGTCGCCGCGCCAGCCGGCCTCGAACACCCGGGCCCGGTCCTCGGGCGCGATCCCGCCGCCCTGGTCGGTGACGGCGATCTCGAGCGCATCCGGCCGGTCCCGGACGCGGAGCTCGACCTCCGACCCCCGGGGGGAGAAGCGCAGGGCGTTGGACAGCAGGTTCTCGAGAGCGCGGGTGAGCTGGCGGTGGTCGACCACGAGCGTCCGGTCGAGGTCCCCCCGCACGACGACCGAGACCTCGCGCTCCGCCGCCCGCGCCGTGACGTCGGCGACGACGTCGCTGGTCAGGTCGTACACCGAGACGGGTGCGGTCTGCAGGGGGAGCTGACCGGCTTGGAGCCGCGACAGCTCGAAGAGGTCGTCGACCAGCGTGCTGAGCCGGTCGACCTGGGTCCGGATGCCCCGGTGGTAGCGGTCGGGGTCGTCGACGAGGCCGTCCCCGAGCGCCTCGGCCATGGCCCGGACGCTGGCGAGCGGGGTGCGCAGGTCGTGCGACACCCAGGCGACCAGCTCGCGCCGCGACGCCTCCACGCGCTCCACCTCGGCGCGCGCCTGCGCGAGCCGTTCGCTGGTCGCCGCGAGCTCCCGGGCGAGCGCGTCCAGCTCGGTGGTGCGGGAGGTCTCGGCGGCGACGGTCGCCCCGGTGCCGACCGCGCGGGCCGACGCGAGCAGGCGGCGGGTGGTGCGCATGAAGCTGCGGCCCAGCAGGCCGGCGGCGAGGAGCGCGACCAGTCCCGACACCCCGGCGACCCACAGCGTGACCGCCAGGTCGTGCGCCGACAGGAACATGGCGCGAGCCACCACGACGGTGCCGCCGACGACCGAGGCGACGAGGGCGAGCACGACGACGCGGAGCTGGCCGCTCAGGCTCCAGCCGCGCCCGAGCCGGAGGACGAGCAGCCCGAGCCCGGTCGCGGCGAGCGCGACCGCAGCCGTCAGGGCGACGATCAGGGCGACGTCGGCGGCGGGGAGGACCACGGCGCTCAGGCGCTCAGCCGGTAGCCGACGCCCCACACGGTCGTCAGGACGGCGGGCCGGGCGACGTCGCGCTCGATCTTCTCCCGCACCCGCCGGACGTGCACGGTGACCGTCGACAGGTCGCCGAACTCCCAGCGCCAGACCGACCGCAGCAGCTGCTCGCGGGTGAACACCTGGTCGGGGTGCCTGAGCAGGAAGGCCAGCAGCTCGTACTCCCGTCCGGAGAGCCGCAGCAGCGTGCCGCGCTGCCACACCGACCGCTGGTTCGGGTCGAGCCGGAACTCGCCGAGGTCGAAGGCGACCTCCGGGGCGAGCTCGGCCAGGCTCCGGCGCAGGACGCTCTGGACCCGCAGGACGAGCTCGCGGGCCGAGAACGGTTTGGCGACGTAGTCGTCGACACCGGCCTCGAGACCCGCGATCCGGTCCTCGGTCGACCCCAGCGCCGTGAGCATGATGATCGGCACCTCGGCGACGCGGCGCATCCGGCGGGCGACCTCGAGCCCGTCGATCCCGGGCAGCATGCGGTCGAGGACGACGAGGTCCGGGACGCTCCCGGCGACCATGCGGAGCGCGAGCAGCCCGTCCCCGGCCTCGTCCACGCAGAGCCCGGCCGCCCGGAGGTAGGTCGTGACGACCTCGCGGACGGTCGCGTCGTCCTCCACCACGAGGACCCGCCGGTCCGTCAGGTCCGGGTGGTCCGCTCCCGGTCGTGCGTCCGCACCGGCCACGCCCGTCAGCGTACGGCCCGGTGTGGGGGAGGTCAGTCCTCCGCCGAGGTGCCGGCCAGGTTGCCCTTGATCAGGTCCATGACCGTCGAGTCGGTCAGCGTGGTGACGTCGCCGAGCTCGCGGTTCTCGGCCACGTCGCGCAGCAGACGCCGCATGATCTTGCCCGAGCGTGTCTTCGGGAGCTCCTCGACGACCATGATCTGCCGGGGCCGCGCGATGGCACCGATCTCCTTGGCCACGTGCTGGCGCAGCTCGGCGACGACGTCGGGGCCGCCGTCCCCGGCCTCGCTCCGCAGGATGACGAATGCCACGATCGCCTGCCCGGTCGTGTCGTCGGTCGCCCCGACCACCGCGGCCTCGGCGACCTTGGGGTGCGAGACGAGCGCCGACTCGATCTCGGCGGTGGACATGCGGTGGCCGGACACGTTCATGACGTCGTCGACGCGGCCCAGGAGCCAGATGTCGCCGTCCGCGTCGAGCTTGGCGCCGTCGCCGGCGAAGTAGACGTCCGGGAAGCGGGACCAGTAGGTGTCGACGTAGCGCTGGTCGTCGCCCCAGATGCCGCGCAGCATCGCGGGCCACGGCTTGTCGATCACGAGGTAGCCCGCCGCGTCGTCCGAGACGGGCTGGCCCTCGTCGTTGACGACCTTGACGCTGACCCCCGGGACGGCGCGCATCGCGGCGCCCGGCTTGCCGTCGGCCACGCCCGGCATCGGCGCGATCATGTGCATCCCGGTCTCGGTCTGCCACCAGGTGTCGACCACCGGCGTCCGGTCGTGGCCGATGTGCTCGCGGTACCAGACGTACGCCTCGGGGTTGATCGGCTCGCCGACCGAGCCGAGCAGGCGCAGGCTCGACAGGTCGTACTTCGCGGGGACCTCCGCACCCCACTTCATGAAGGTGCGGATGGCCGTCGGCGCGCAGTAGAGGATCGTCACGCCGTACTTGTCGACGATCTCCCACCACCGGCCCTGGTGCGGGCTGTCGGGGGTGCCCTCGTACATGACGCTGGTCGCGCCGTTCGCGAGCGGGCCGTAGACGAGGTAGGAGTGCCCGGTCACCCAGCCGATGTCGGCCGCGGTCCAGAACACGTCGGTCCCGGCCTTCAGGTCGAAGCTCGCCCAGTGCGTGTAGGCGACGCCGACGAGGTAGCCGCCGGTGGTGTGCAGGATGCCCTTCGGCTTCCCGGTGCTGCCCGAGGTGTACATGATGTAGAGCGGGTGCTCGGCCTCGAACGCCTCGTACGCGTGCTCGGTGGGCTGGGACTCGACGACGTCGTGCCACCACACGTCGCGGCCCTCGGTCATCGCCGTCTCCTGGCCGGTCCGGCGCACGACGAGGACGTTCGCGACGTCCGGGCAGCGCTCCAGCGCCTCGTCGACGGCCGGCTTGAGCGCCGACGCCTTGCCCTTGCGCCAGCCGCCGTCCGCGGTGATGACGTGCTCGACGCCGCAGTCGAGGATCCGGGTCGCGAGCGCGTCGGAGGAGAAGCCCCCGAAGACCACCGTGTGCGGTGCCCCGAGCCGGGCGCAGGCCAGCATCGCCACGGCCGCCTCGGGGATCATCGGCAGGTAGATGGCGACGCGGTCGCCCGCCTTCACGCCGAGCTCGGTCAGGGCGTTCGCGGCCTGGCAGACCTGGGCGGTCAGCTCGGCGTAGGTGATGGTGCGGGTGTCGCCCGGCTCGCCCTCGAAGTGGAACGCGACCCGGTCGCCGTGGCCCTCCTCGACGTGGCGGTCGAGGCAGTTGTAGGCGGCGTTCAGCCGGCCGTCGGCGAACCAGGTCGCGAAGGGCGCGTTGCTCCAGTCCAGCGTCTCGGTGGGCGCGGTCTCCCACGACAGCCGGCCGGTCTGCTCGGCCCAGAAGGCGACGTCGTCCCCGGCCGCACGGGCGAACGTGTCCTCGGTGACGTTGGCGTCGCGGGCCAGCTCCGGCGGCGGCGGGAAGTGCCGCTCCTCGTGGGCCAGGCTCTCGACCTCGGTCTGAGGGGCGGCTTCCTGCTCGGCCACGGACTGCTCCTTCGCGGGTACGTCGTCGGGTCTGTCGTCACCCTAGACCGCGGTCGGCGAGCCCCAGCGCCTACCGTGACGCCATGCCCGACTACCCCTACGAACGTCCCTACGCCCCCGACCCCGACCGCTACACCGTCCAGCCCTACCGGCGCTGCGGGGTCAGCGGACTGAAGCTCCCGGCGGTCTCGCTCGGCTTCTGGCACAACTTCGGCGACGACAAGCCGGTCACGACCCAGCGCGCGATCATGCGCCGCGCCTTCGACCTCGGGGTCACGCACTTCGACCTCGCGAACAACTACGGCCCGCCGTACGGGACGGCCGAGACGAACGCCGGGCGGATCCTGCGCGAGGACTTCAAGCCCTACCGCGACGAGCTGGTCATCTCGTCCAAGGCCGGCTGGGACATGTGGGAGGGCCCGTACGGCGACCTCGGCTCCCGCAAGTACCTGACGGCGAGCCTGGACCAGTCGCTCCAGCGGCTCGGGCTCGACTACGTCGACATCTTCTACCACCACCGGCCCGACCCCGACACGCCGCTGGAGGAGACGATGGGCGCGCTCGACGCGGCCGTCCGCGCGGGCAAGGCGCTCTACGTCGGGGTGTCCTCCTACTCCCCGGAGCACACCCGGCGCGCGGCGGAGATCCTCCGCGGGCTCGGGACGCCGATGCTCATCCACCAGCCGTCGTACTCGATGTTCAACCGCTGGGTCGAAGGCGGTCTGCTCGACGTCCTCGACGAGGTCGGCGCCGGCTGCATCGCGTTCACGGCCCTGGCGCAGGGGCTGCTGACGAACCGCTACCTGAACGGCATCCCGGAGGACTCCCGGGCGGCGCAGGGCAAGTCGCTCGAGCAGGAGACGATCACGCCCGAGGTGCTCGAGCGGGTCCGCGGGCTCAACGAGATCGCCCGGGGCCGCGGGCAGACGCTCGCCCAGCTCGCGCTGGCCTGGGTGCTGCGCGACCGCCGGGTCACGAGCACGCTCGTCGGGGCGAGCAGCGTGAAGCAGCTGGAGGACAACGTCGCCGCGACGCAGAACCTCTCCTTCACCGACGACGAGCTCGCGCAGATCGACGCGCTCGCCGTCGACTCCGGCGTCGACCTCTGGGCCGGCGCCCGGGACGCGACCGACGCCTGACGCTGTACGCCTCGTCGGCCTCGGGTTTTTCACGTTCACGTGAAAAACTGCTGCTGCCCACGGCAGATCTGCCGTGGGCAGCAGCAGGTTCTCGTGGGTAGCGGGGTCGGGCTCGGCGCCGTGGACGGCGCGGCGGTCCCTGCCTGACAGGCTGGACCGCGTGAAGCCCGTCGTCGTCCTCCGCCCGCAGCCGCAGCCGGTCGAGCGGATCTTCGCGCCGGCGACGCTGGCGCGGCTCCGGGACCGCTTCGAGGTCGTCGAACCCGCCGACGACGAGGAGCTCGACGCGGCCCTGCCCGACGCCTGGGCGGTGATCGGGCAGCCGGACCTGCCGGCCGAGCGGCTGGACCGGGCCCCGCACCTGCGGGCCGTGATCAACGTCGAGGGCAACTTCTACCCGAACGTCGACTACCCGACCTGCTTCACCCGCAGCATCCGCGTGCTGGGGTGCGGACCGGCGTACGCGCAGGCCGTCGCCGAGCACGCGCTCGGGCTCGCGCTCGACCTGGCCCGGGGCATCAGCCGGGAGGACCGCGCGTTCCGCGAGGGCCGCGAGCGCTACCTCGGCGAGGGCAACGGCGACGCCGTCCTGCTGCGCCACGCCGACGTCGGGCTGGTCGGCTACGGCAACCTCGGCCGGGCGCTGCGCCCGCTGCTGACCCCGTTCGCGCCGACGGTCCGGGCGTACGACCCGTGGCTGCCGGACGCCGTGCTGCGCGAGGCGGACGTGGTCCCGGCGAGCCTCGACGAGGTGCTGAGCCGGAGCCGGTTCGTCTTCGTGCTGGCCACGGTGACGGGGGACAGCGAGCACCTGCTCGGCCCGCGCGAGCTCGACCTGCTGCCCGCGGGCGCCCGGCTCGTGCTGGTCAGCCGGGCGGCGGTGACCGACTACGACGCGCTGGCCGAGCGGGTCTCGGCGGGCCGCTTCCTGGCCGGCGTCGACGTCTGGCCGACCGAACCGGTGCCGGCGGACTCGCCCTTCCGCTCGCTCGACGGCGTCGTGCTGTCGGCGCACCGCGCGGGCGGGATCCCGGCGGCCTTCCTCGAGATCGGGGAGATGGTGCTCGACGACCTCGAGCTGCTCGCGGCCGGCCTGGCGCCGGTCCGGCTCCAGCAGGCGGCGCCCGAGCTGGTCGGCCGCTACCGCAACCGTCCCGCGGGCTGAACCCGGGCCGGGAACCAGAAGAGTCCGCGGCCTCCTGCTCGGGGGTTCAGGAGGCTGCGGACTCTCGTGGCACCGGCGGGAGAGATGCTCGGGGGTTCATCACCCCCGCCGGCAAGAAGAACACTACGGGCGCGGGAGCGACCCCCGCGACCCAGAACGTGTCCTCCAGCGGACTTGTCCAAAAGTGGACAGCGACACGCCGCGTGAGGTGTTACCGCCGTGTCAACGAGGGCTCGGCGGCACCGTGGCCACCCCTCAGCAGGGGAGCGAAGAACCCCTCCAGCACCCGCTGCGTCGCCTGCCCGTCGTCGAGCGGGCACCACCGCTCCCGGAAGGTGGCCAGCCGGTCGTCCGACGCCGCGGCCGTGGCGGGCAGGTCGCGCAGCGCGGCGACCACGTCGTCCTCCTCGACGAGCACCGGCCCGGGGGCGTCGCGCTCCAGGTCGAGGGTGAAGCCGCGCAGGTCGTCGCGGTAGTGCGCCAGGTCGTGGCACCAGAGGACGACGGGACGCCCGGTCACCGGGAAGTCGAACATCGACGAGGAGTAGTCCGTGACGAGCACGTCGGCGGCCAGGTAGAGGTCGTTGACGTCGGGGTGGAGGCTCACGTCGACGACCCCGGGCCCGCTGCGGTCCGCGCGGCGGAACAGGTAGTAGTGCTGGCGGAGCAGGACGACGGCGTCGGGACCGAGCCGGCGCGCGAGCGCGGCCACGTCGGGGCCGTCCTGCGCCGTCGGGTCGTCGACCGTGTCGTCGCGGTAGGTCGGCGCGTACAGCACGGCCGTCGCGCCCGGTGCGATGCCGAACCGCGCCCGCAGCGCGTCGCGGCGGGCGTCCGCGTCGGGGGTGCTCAGCGCGTCGTTGCGCGGGTAGCCGGTCTCCAGCACGGTCCCCTCGTACGCGAACGCCTCCCGCAGCAGCCGGGTCGCCGCCGGGCTCTGGCTGAGCAGGGCGTCCCAGCGGCTGACGTCGAGGTCCAGCTCGGCCATCGCCTCCTCCGGCGGGACCGTCGCGGCCGACCGGTGGATGCGCTTGAGCGGCGTGCCGTGCCAGGTCTGCAGGTAGCGCGTGTGCGGCGCCTTCTCCCAGCGGTCGAGCTGGACGTGGGTGTTGCTGACCAGCACGTCGACGGACTCGAGCGCGGCGACGGCGGCCGGCGTGCCGATCCCGACGGTGTCGACCCCGGACGGGAACGAGTCCGCGAACCGCGCGTCCTGCAGCCAGACGTGCTCGACCTCGGCCCCGCTGGCGAGCAGGGCCCGGTGGATCGCCGCGGGGCTGTCGGTGTAGCGCCCGTTGAAGGCGTTGTAGAGGATCCGCACGGCGAGGAGTCTGCGGCAGGGGGGCGCGACAGGTCGGGGGCCGTCTCGCCGCCGGTCGTGGAGGACCCGGCAGGCTGGCTGTTCAACCTGCCGGGCAGGAGGGTCTTACCCCTCGACGGCGGGGACCCACGCCCGGCGGCGGACCGGGTCCGGGCGCGGCGTCAACGCTCGTCGTCGAGCGGGGCCACGTTCCCGGCGACGACGACGGCCAGGGCCAGCAGCACGGCGACCGCCGTGAGCGCGTGCAGCACGCCCACGTGCTCGCCGAGGAAGCCGATGAGCGGGGGCCCGCCGAGGAAGGCGACGTAGCCGATGGAGGCGATCACGCTCACCCGGGACGCCGCGTACGCGGGTTGGTCGGCCCCCGCGCTCATGCCGACGGGGAAGCCGAGCGACAGCCCGGCTCCCCACAGGACCGCCCCGAGGAAGGCCAGCACGGGGTGTCCGCCGAAGACGAAGAGCAGCAGCCCGACCACGCTGGCGGCGGCCATGAGGCGGCAGACGGCGACCCGGCCGTGCCGGTCCAGCAGCCCCGGGCCGAACCACCGCCCGAGCGTCATCGCCGCCAGGAACGTCGCGAAGCCGAGGATGCCGACCACCCGGGAGGCGCCGTAGCCGTCGATCAGGGCGACGCTCGTCCAGTCGTTGCCGGTGCCCTCCGCGAAGGCGAAGGCGAGCACGAACAGCCCGACCAGCAGCGTCCTGGGCTCGCGCCAGGCGGCCAGCGCGCTGCGCCGGACGGGCTCCGGCTCGTCGGGGTGCGCCGCTTCGGCGTCCGGCACGAAGCCACGGACGGCCAACGGCACCACGGCCGGCACGAGCACCCCGACGACGACCAGGTGGACCGGCACCGACACCCCGAGCGCGACCACCCCGGCGCCGAGGAGGGCGCCGGCGACCGTGCCGACGCTGAAGCCGGCGTGGAAGCGCGGCATGATCGCCCGGCCGAGGCGACGTTCGACGATGGCGCCCTGGACGTTCATGGCGACGTCCCAGGCGCCCTGGGCGAAGCCGAAGAGGAAGAGCCCGGCGACCACCGGGACCACGCCCACCCGGTACCCGAGCCCGATGACGACGAGCGCCACGCCGTTGAGCACGGCCATCAGCTGCACAGTGCGCCGGGAGCCGATCCGGGCGACGACGGGTCCCGACAGCGGCAGGGCGATGACCGAGCCGGCCGCGATCGCGAGCAGCACCAGCCCGAGCTGGGCCGACGAGAGCTCGAGGCGGTCGCGCACCTGCGGGATCTCCGACGCCCAGCTGGCGAAGGAGAAGCCGGTCGCGATGAAGGCGGCGTACGTCGCGCGCTTCCCGGCCTCGGTCGCGGTCCCGCGGTCGGTCCGGGCGCTGGGGGTGGCAGACGGCACGACGAGAACTCTGCCCTCCGGTCGCCGCCAGCCGGCCGCTGTCCCGCGAGGAGGGGTGGACCACTGCACCCCGGTGGAGGTGTTGGGACGCGTGACATCGAGGGTAGTTTGGTTCCGAACGCAGACGACCACGGATGCCCGTCCTCCCGGTGCCCCGCTCTCCTCGTCGGCGTGCTTCGACGAACGGACCCGAGGAGACCGCGATGACCGTGTCGCCCCCCGCCCTGGACCGCTTCCTGGCCGACCTGTCCTCGCGGCGGGAACGGCTGGAAAGCCTGGCCGCCGCGCCCGGCGGCGATGCGCTGGCCCGCGAGCTCGCGGAGCTGGGCGAGCAGCTGGTGGTCGCCGACGAGGAGCTCCGGGTCCAGGCCGAGGAGCTCGACGACGTCCGCCGACGCCTCGACGAGACCGCCCTCGAGCGCGAGCTGATGCGTTCGTCCGTGGCCGGGGTGCTGACCACCCGGACCGGCGTGCTCGTGAGCGCCAACGTGGCGTCCCTCCGGCTCGCCGACCAGGTCGCGCCCCGACAGCTGCGCCGCCCGCTCGCCACCTGGTTCGTCGTCGACGACCGGCCGGTGCTCCGCTCGATGATCACCGCGCTGACGCTGGGCAGCCTGCGCGAGGTGCGGGCCGCGCTGGTGCTCCGCCGGCGCGACGGGACCCGGGTGGAGGTCGACGTGACGGCCGAGCCGGTGGGAGGTGGTCCCGAGCCGCTGGTCCGCTGGACGTTCGGGCCGCAGCCGCGGGAGCGCGGGCACCTGCACCTCGTGCCGGACGGTACGACCCCTGCCGTCGACGACCTCCTGGCCGACGACCTCACCGGCCTCGCGCTCGACCTGGCCGAGCGCGACACCGTGTCGGCCGTCCTCGCCGGGGTCGCCGACGCCGCGGTCGGCCTGGTGCCCGGAGCGGTCGAGACCGTCCTGACGCTGCTGCGGCGCGGGGAGGCGGAGCTGTCGGAGGCCACGAGCGAGTCCGCGGCGCAGCTGCAGGCCTGGGAGCTCGCGGTGGGGCAGGGGCCCGCGTGCGACGCCCTGGCCATGGGCTCCGGCAGCACCGTGACGTCGCCGGACCTCGGGCGCGACCCGCGCTGGCCTGCGGTCGCCCCGGCCAGCCTCGAGGTCGGGCTGCGCGGCGTCGTCAGCGTGTGCGTCGCGCTGCCGGGCGTCAGCCGGACGGCGGTCCTCTCCTGCTACGGGGATGCGGGTGGGCTCGACGCCGACGCCCAGCGGGTGGCCCTGCTCGTCGCGGCGCACGCGTCGGTCGCGCTGGCTCGGGCGGTCAACGAGGCCAACCTGCGGGCCGCGGTCGAGAGCCGGCAGGGGATCGGCCAGGCGGTCGGGATCCTGGTCGAGCGTGAGCAGGTGACGCCCGAGGCCGCCTTCGACCGGCTGGTGACGGCCTCCCAGCACGCGAACCTCCGCTTGCGCGAGGTCGCCCGTCGGCTGGTGGAGTCCGCGGTCGCCGCGGACACCGCGGGCTAGGTCCGGGTCGGACGCCGGCGTACGCCGTAAGGTGCGGGGCCAGCGCGGTCGAGAGGGGCACGCATGAGCGAGCGGACGACCGGGAGCCCGGCGCCCCAGCCGGACGGCGCCGGCCCCGAGGACCTGGAGGCCTTCGAGCGGCTGCTCGTCTTCCTGCGTGAGGCGCGGGGGTTCGACTTCACCGGCTACAAGCGGCCGAGCCTGGTGCGCCGGGTCCGGCACCGCATGGGCGAGCTGGGGATCGCGACGTTCGAGGAGTACCAGGACGTCCTCTCGCTGCGGCCGGACGAGTTCACGACGCTGTTCAACACGATCCTCATCAACGTCACCGGCTTCTTCCGCGACCCCGAGGCGTGGACCGCGATGCGCGACGTCGTGGTGCCGTCACTCGTGGACGCCAGCGATGGGGCCCCGGTCCGGATCTGGAGCGCGGGCTGCGCCTCGGGCCAGGAGGCGTACTCGATGGCGATGGTGCTGCACGACCGGCTCGGTGCCGACTTCCGGGAGCGCGTGAAGATCTACGCGACCGACGTCGACGACCAGGCCCTCGAGCAGGCCCGGCAGGCGTCGTACCCCGAGCGGGCGACGGCGGACGTCCCCGAACCCTTCCGCGAGCGCTACTTCGAGAGCGTGAACGGGCGCCGCGTGATCACCAACGAGCTGCGGCGCAACGTGATCTTCGGCCGCAACGACCTGACGGTCGACGCGCCCATCTCGCGGATCGACGTCCTGCTGTGCCGCAACACGCTCATGTACTTCAACGCCGAGACGCAGTCGCGCGTCCTCAACCGGCTCGGCTTCGCCCTGCGCCCGGACGGCGTGCTCTTCCTCGGCCGGGCCGAGATGCTGCTCAACCACTCCGACGTCTTCCAGGCGGTCGACCTCAAGCGGCGCTTCTTCCGCAAGATCCGCCTCGACGTGTCCGAGGGCGGGCTTCGCCCTCGGGGGCTCGCGGAAGAACCCGGGCGTCGTGGCCGACAGCGCCGTCCGGCTCCGCAACGAGATCCTGCTGAACAGCCCCGTGCCCCAGATCGCCGTGGGCGCCGACGGTCGGCTGGCCATGGTCAACCACCGCGCGAACGGGATGCTCGGGCTCTCCGAGCGCGACCTGGGCCGCCCGTTCCAGGACCTCGAGATCTCCTACCGCCCCGTCGAGCTGCGGTCCCACCTGCGCGCGGTGACCGAGAGCCGCGCCTCCGTCTGGCTCCGTGAGCTGGAGTGGCACCGCGGCGGGCCGGAGGCGACCTTCCTCGACGTGCAGCTCGTCCCGCTGACCGACGCCGGAGGTGTGGTGCTCGGGGTGTCGATCAGCTTCACCGATGTCACCCGCTTCCACCAGCTCCGGCTGGAGGTCGAGACCGCGAACCGGCAGCTGGCGGCGGCGTACGAGGAGCTCCAGTCGGCGAACGAGGAGCTCGAGACCACCAACGAGGAGCTGCAGAGCACCGTCGAGGAGCTGGAGACGACCAACGAGGAGCTCCAGTCGACGAACGAAGAGCTCGAGACGATGAACGAGGAGCTGCAGAGCGCGAACGACGAGCTCCAGGGCAGCAACGAGCAGCTGCGCGACCGGACCGGTGAGGTCACCGACCTCAACTCGTTCATGGAGTCCGTGCTGGGCAGCTTCGACGCCGCCGTCATCGTGCTCGACCGCCAGCTCGTCGTCACCGTCTGGACCCCGCAGGCGTACGAGCTGTGGGGCCTGCGGGCCGACGAGACGGTCGGTCGCCACCTGCTCGAGCTGGACAGCGGCCTGCCGGTGGAGGAGCTGCACGACTGGCTCCACGCGGTGCTCTCGGGCGAGGAGCCCACCGTGGTCGGCGAGGGGATCCGCGCCGTGAACCGCCGCGGTCGCCAGGTCGAGCTCCGGGTCTCGGTGACGCCGCTGCCCTCGCTCTCGCCGGCCCCCGGGCCGGCCGGCGTGCTGCTCGTCCTCGAGGACGTGCGCGGAGGCTGACGGTCCGGGCTCAGGCCTCGGGCCGGAGCTCCAGCGGGGCGGTCGACCACGTCTGGACCTGCCGGCGGAGGTCCCGCGCCCGGGTGGCCACGTCGGGCGGCGGGGTGCCGACGGTGTCGGCCCCGGCGCGCTGCGGCCCCGAGCGCTGCAGGTGGGCCAGCACGGCCGCCTGCTCCTCCAGCGCCGCCACCGCCGCCCAGAGCTTGGACTCCACCGACTCGGCCTGGGCCGCGGCCAGGGTCTGCGGAGAGTAGCGGTGGCCCACATGGCAGACGAAGTAGCTGATCCGGGGCAGGTCCACCTGCGCCATGGCGCCGCTGCACTCCGGGCAGGACAGCCGGGTCAGCCTCGACTCCCCGGGCGCGAGGTAGCCGACGTCGTCGCTGCCGGCCATGGTCTGGTTCGGGGTGCCGCCGTGGTGGTCCGTGCGCGGCGGGGCCGTGCCGGTGGAGGTGTCGTCCATCGTGCTCACTTCCTGAGGGCTACGGTCCCAGGCGCTCGCGAGCACCCGGTCGAGCGCCGCGGACGCGAGCTCGGGGGCAGGGACGTGCTGGGCGCCGGGAGCGGCGTGCAGGGCGGCGTTCGGCATGCTCGAGAACTCGGCGTCGGCCTGCACCAGCACCCGGCCACCGGCGCGCGCCACCAGCGCCGCGCCGACGGCCCCGTCGTCGAGGACGCCGGAGAGCACCACCGCGACCGTCCCCCGGCCGACGGTGGCCGCCACGCTGGCGAACATCACGTCGATCGCGGGGCGGTGCCGGTTGACCCGGGGCCCCGCGCTGAGGGACAGCCCGTCCGGTCCGAGCAGCAGGTGCCGGCCGGGCGGGGCGACGTAGACGTGCCCGTCGCGGGCGGGCTCGCCATCGCGGGCGACCTCCGCGGGGAGCCGGCCTCCGCGGTCAAGGATGGCCGCGAGCCGGCTGCGGCCGTTCTCGCCGACGTGCACGGTGACGAGCACGGGCGCCGGCAGGTCGGCCGGGAGCCGGCCCACCAGCTCGAGCAGGGCACCCAGCGAACCCGCCGACCCCCCCACCACGAGGGCGGTGCGGACGCCTTCCTCCTTGCTCACGGGTTCTCCCTACCCGTTCCGGTGCTTCGCCACACGAACCTCCTTTGGGGTGGTGCCGACGGGGGACTGATGTGTTTCACTCGTCCCCAGTGGCCAACAGCGCGCCACGTTCGTCCCCTCACGAACGGAAGCGCTGTGCTCCTCGCCCTCGACGTCCTCGACGTCTCCACGCCCCTCGTCGGCGCCCCTGCTCCTGCCACCACCCCGCGTGCCCCTGCGCCCGACCAGCGCCAGGCGCTCGCCGAGCAGACCCGGGACCGCCTCGTCGCGGCCCGCGACGCGTCGCCCGGGACCCGGCGGACCCTGCTCGACGAGGTCGTCACCACCCACCTCTGGCTGGCCGACTCGGTGGCGCGCAAGTTCCGCGACCGCGGCGAGGACGCCGACGACCTCCGCCAGATCGCCCGGGCCGGCCTGGTCGAGGCGTGCATCCGCTACGACCCCGACCAGGGTCCCTTCGTCGCCTTCGCCTTCCCCACCGTGACCGGGCTGGTCAAGCGCCACTTCCGGGACCACGGCTGGTCGATCCGTCCGCCGCGCCAGACCCAGGAGCTGTCGGCGGAGATGTGGCGCCGCTGGCCCGAGGTCGCCCAGGCGGTCGGGGCGGAGCCCTCGGAGCGCCAGATCGCCGACGTCCTCGGGTCGTCGGTGGAGGAGGTGCGGCGGGCCCGGCGCGCCAGCCAGGGCTACAGCTGCAGCTCGCTGGACGCGCTGGCGGTCGACCGTGCCGACGAGGACCCCGACGGCGAGCGCTGCGAGGCGCGGGTCCTGGTCGAGGCGGTGCTGCCGGAGCTCACGCCGGACGAGCAGGACCTGATCCGCATGCGGTTCTTCGAGGAACGGTCCCAGAGCGACATCGCCCTGGTCCTGGGCACGAACCAGATGCAGGTCTCGCGGCTGCTCAGCCGCCTGATGACCAAGATGCGGAACCGGATCGGCTCGCTCGAGGACACCCCGGCCTCGACCCGCGCCGCCTAGGCGGGCGGCTGGCCGGACGGGCGCGAGTCCGCGGCGGCCGCCTCGTCGGCGTCCTCCGCGGCCTCGCGGTGGTGCGCGGCCCGGTCGGCGTGCCCGGCCTCGTCGAGCACCCCGGCGGCCTCGCGGTGCAGCTGCGCGCTCGCCGCGTGCGCCTGGGCCGCGGACTCCCGCGAGCGGGTCGCGTCGGCGTCCGCCTGCTCCAGGGCCGCCCGCGCGCGGTCCGGGGCCGGTCCCGGGTCGTCCCCGCGCAGCTGCTCCCCACGCTCGTGGAGCTCGGCGGCGCGCTCGCCGGCCCGGCGGCCCCGGTCGTGGGCACGCTCCATGCGCTCGGCGATCGTCTCGTCCTGCTCGTCGCCAGCATCCATCGGCCCAGGTTAGACCTGACGGTTTCGGGCTCGTGGCGTCCGGGAACGACCAGGACATGGACAACGACGTGCGTACCACGCGGCGGGCGGTCGTCACGGCCTCCGACTCCGGCATCGGCAGGGCGACGGCGGTGGCGCTGGCCCAGCAGGGCCACGACGTCGGCGTCACCTGGCACACCGACGAGACCGGCGCGCAGGAGACGGCCGAGGAGGTCCGCAGCCACGGGCGGCAGGCGTTCGTCGAGCACCTCGACGTCGCCGACGTGCCGGGCTGCGCCGACGTCGTGGACACGCTCGCCGACCGGCTCGGCGGCCTCGACGTGTTCGTGAACAACGCCGGGACGGGCAGCTCCAGCCTGCTGGTGGACATGGGCTTCGACGAGTGGCGCCACGTCGTGGCCACCGACCTCGACGGGCCCTTCCTGTGCCTCCAGCGTGCGGCGCGGCACCTGCTCGCGGGCGGTCGCGGTGGGCGCCTGATCGCCGTGACGAGCGTGCACGAGCACCAGCCACGGGTCGGCTCGGGCGCGTACGACGCCGCCAAGCACGGGCTCGGCGGGCTGATGAAGACCTTCGCCATCGAGCTCGGGCGCTACGGCATCACCGCCAACTGCGTCGCCCCCGGTGAGATCGCCACCCCGATGACGGGCCAGACCGACGAGGACCCGCACCGGACCGCGAGGCCCGGCGTCCCGCTGAACCGGCCCGGCGACGCGCGCGAGATCGCGGCGGTCGTCGCGTTCCTCGCCTCGCCCGCGTCCTCGTACGTGACGGGGGCGTCCTGGCCGGTCGACGGCGGGATGCTGCAGATGGGCGCCATGGCCGGGTCGCACCTCACCAGCGACGACTGGCGCACGCCCTGAGCACGGCCGGCCCCTGAACGCTGCGACCGCGGACCCGTACGCTCCCCGTCCGTGAGGATCCTGCTGTCCGACGTCCACGGCGGCTACACCGACGCCCTGGTCGCGGGCGGGCACGACTACCTCTTCCTCCCGGCGGTGGACGGCCACGGCGGGCTGTCGCGCCTCGGTGGTGCCGCTCCCGCGCTCGCCCGAGAGGTGGCGGTCGCCGAGCTGCGGGACGACCCGCCGGACGTGGTCCTGCTGCAGCGTCCGGACGAGGCCGCCGCCGTGGCCGCCCGGACCGGGCTGCGGGCCGGGGTCGACGTGCCGGCGCTGTTCCTCGAGCACAACACGCCCAAGGAGTCGGTGCCGAACACCCGGCACCCCTGCGCCGACGGCGACCTGCTCGTCGTCCACGTCACCCACCTGAACGCGCTGCTGTGGGACTGCGGCACGGCGCCGACGACCGTGGTCGAGCACGGGCTCGCCGACCCGGGGCTGCGCTACGACGGCGGGCTGCCCGCGCTCGCGTTCGTCGTGAACGAGCCCGTCCGACGGTGGCGGGTGACCGGCACCGACCTGCTGCCGCGCTTCGCCCCGCTGCCGGTGGACGCGTTCGGGATCTCCGGCGAGCTCCTCCCGGCGGCCCTCGACGACCAGCCCGGCGTCGCCTTCGCCGGGAACCTGAAGCCACCGCAGCTGCGCGACGCCCTGGTGCGGCGGCGGGCGTACCTGCACCTCAACCGCTGGACCTCGCTCGGGCTGTCGCTGGTCGAGTCGATGCTGCTCGGCCTGCCGGTCGTCGTCCTCGACACCACCGTGGCCGCGCGGACCGTGCCCCGGGGCGCCGGGGCGATCTCGCCCGACCCGGACGTCCTCGTGGCCCGCGCCCGGGCGCTGCTGGCCGACCCGGACGAGGCGCGCGCCTGCGGCCTGGTGGCGCGGGAGGCCGCGCTCGCCCGGCACGGGCTGGACCGCTTCCTGGTGGACTGGGACCGCGTGTTCGGCGAGGTCGCGGCCGGGTAGAAGAGGGACGTGACCCTGACCGAGGACACGGCGCACGTCGCCACCCGCACCGTCCGCGACGTCGTGCCCGGGGTGCACCTGGTCACCCACGGTCACACCAACTGCTACGTCGTCGAGGGCGAGGGCGGCGTGACGCTCGTCGACGCCGGCTACCCGGGCACCTGGGCGTTCGTCCGGCGCTGCCTCGCCGAGACCGGGCACAGCGCCTGCGAGGTCAAGGGCCTGGTGATCACCCACGGCCACTTCGACCACGTGGGGTTCGCGAGCCAGCTGCAGCGCTCGTACGGGGTCGAGGTCTGGGCACCGGCCGCCGACGCGCACATCCTGCGCCACCCCTACCGCTACCGTCCGCAGCGGCCCCGGTTCGCCTACCCGCTGACCCATCCGCGGGCGCTCCCGGTGCTCGGTTCGATGACGCGGGCCGGCGCGCTGCGCGTCCCGGGCCTGGTGCCCGACCACCTGGTCGAGGGGCGCGTGGTCCTCGACCTGCCCGGGCGGCCCGAGCTCGTGCCCGCGCCGGGGCACACCGACGGCGAGCTCGTCGTGCACCTGCCCGACCACGACGCCGTGCTGACCGGCGACGCCCTGGTGACCCTCGACCCGTACACCGGTCGGCGCGGTCCACGCGTCGTCGCCCGCGCCGCGACGAACGACGCCCGCGCCGCCCTCGGGTCCCTCGAGGCGATCGCCGCGCTCGACGTCACGACCGTCCTGCCCGGCCACGGCGAGCCCTGGACCCGGGGCACCCGGAGCGCCGTCGACCTCGCCCGCGCTGCCGGCGTCGCCTGAACCCTCCCCACGATCTCCGACCCGCCGGGGTCGCTGCCTCCGTCTGCCGCGGCGGGGGTCGGTCGGTTTTTCACGTTCACGTGAAAGACCGGCGCTGCCCGCGGCAGATCTGCCGTGGGCAGCAGGGGTTTTTCACGTGAACGTGAAAAACCTCCGGCTGAGGCGCGCGCCTGGGAAGTCGGGGCGTACGGACCGTCAGGGCCAGGAGGTCTCGACCGAGCTGGCCACGACGAGCTCGCGGACCTCGCAGCCGGCGGGCTGGGAGAGGGCGAAGACGACGGCCGCGGCGGTGTCCTCCGGACGGTTGAGCACGGCGTCGGCGCCCGGCTTGTACTGCGCGTCCCGCTCGTCGAAGAAGTGCGTGTGCATCCCACCGGGGATCAGCAGCGTGACGCCGACCTGGCCGGCCGTCTCGGCGGCCAGCGAGCGCGTGAACCCCACCACGCCGAACTTCGAGGCGCAGTAGGCCGTCGCGTCGCCCACGGCCTTGATGCCGAGGGTCGAGGCCACGGTCACGATCCGGCCGCGGCTCTCCTTCAGGTAGGGCAGCGCGGCGCGGGCGACGGCCGCGGTGCCGAACAGGTTCACCATGACGATCCGCTCCCAGGCCTCGCCCGAGATCCCGTCCAGGGGCGCGGGGGTGTCGATGCCCGCGGCGGTCAGGACGCCGTCGAGACGGCCCCCGTTGGCCTCGACGATGTCGCGCACCGCCGCCTCGGCCGCACGCGGGTCGGACAGGTCCACCTGCGCGTACGCCACGTCGGCCGCGGGGGCCGAGAGGTCGAGCACGAGCGGGGTGCCGCCGGCGGCCACGACGGCGGCGACGGTTGCCGCGCCGAGGCCGGACGAACCGCCCGTGACGAGCACGGTGCCGAGCGTCGTACGGTCCCGGCCGGAGCCGTCGGTCGTGGTGGCGGGGGGCGTCAGGGTCGACGTCATGAGATCTCCTCGGGTGGGGTTCGCTGGGACGGGCCGGTCGAGACGGTCGCACGCGACCGGTCGACCAGACGGGTGGTGGAGTAGCCGTCGACGACGGGCAGCAGGACGACGCGTCCGCCTGCCGCCGCGACCACGGCGGCCTCGGGGATGGCCTGGTCGGTGTAGTCGCTGCCCTTGACCCAGACGTCGGGACGCAGGCGGGCGAGCACCTCGGCGGGCGTCGGCTCGTCGAAGACGACGACCCCGTCGACGCTGGACAGCGCGGACAGGACGCGGGCCCGGTCGTCCTGGCTGACCAGGGGCCGGTCGGCCCCCTTGGCCCGGCGCACGGAGGCGTCGGAGTTCAGGCAGACGACGAGCGCGTCGCCGAGCGAGCGGGCGGTGGTGAGCAGGCTGACGTGCCCGCGGTGCAGCAGGTCGAAGCAGCCGCCGGTCGCGACCACGGTGCCGCCCGCGGCCCGGACCTGCTCGACGAGCGCGTACGGGTCGGCCGGCTCCGGGCGGTCGGAGGAGGTGGCGTACGGGACCTCGGTCGAGACCGCGGTCGCGGCGCCGGCCCGGACGAACGCCGTGGCGCTGGTGACCGCGGCCCGGACGGCGGCCCGGACGTCGGCGCCCTCGAGCAGCGCGACGGCGGCGGCCACCGCGAAGGCGTCACCGGCCCCGCAGGTGTCGAGGCGGCCGGCGTGCGGCGTCCGGCCGGAGGCGTCCGGCTCGTCGGCGCCCTCGAGCCCGACGTGGGTGTCGAGGTCGCCCTGCACGAGCAGCGCGCCGCGGGAGCCGAGGGTCACGGCGACCGCGTCGGCCTGCCAGCGGTGGCCGAGGACCCGGCCCTGGTCGGCGGCGCCCTCGACGCTGCCGAGGGTGCGGGCCTCGCCGGCGTTGGGCGTGACGAGCGCGCAGCCGGGCACCGGCGCGGAACCGCGCGGGTGCGGGTCCCACACCACGGGGACCTCGCGGGCCCGGGACGTGAGCCGTTCGCGGAGCTCTTCGAGCCCGGTCACGCCGCGGCCGTAGTCGGCGACCAGCACGGCGCCGGCCCGGTCGAGGGCGTCGAGGACGGGCTGGGGGACCGGGGCGTCCAGCGCCCGGCCGCGGCCGACGTCGAGCCGGGTGACGGGGACGCCGTTGGCGAGCACCCGCGTCTTGCGGCTGGTGCCGCCGGACATCGGCAGGGCGACGACCTCGACCAGCCCGCCGAGCAGGGACCGGACGCGGTCGGCCGACTCGTCGGCCCCGATCGCGGTGACGAGGACGACCTCGTGGCCCGAGCGGGCGGCGAGCAGCGCGGCCAGACCGGCGCCGCCCGGGCGCTGCCACTCCCGCGTCACGTCGACGACGGGCACGGGGGCGTCGGGGGCCAGCCGGTCGGAGCTGCCCTCGAGGTCGACGTCGAGCAGGGAGTCCCCGACCACCACGAGCGGGCCGGCCGCGCGGGGGACGTTCACGGCGCCACCGGCGGCTGCACGCCGAGAGCGTGGTCGAGGGAGATGCAGAGCGCGTGCACCAGGCTCAGGTGGATCTCCTGGACCGTCGCGGTGGTCGGGGCCTCGACGGCGACGGCGTCGTCGGCCAGGGAGGCGAGCGGGTTCGGTGCCGGGCCGGTGAGGGCCCAGACCGTCACGCCCGCCTCGAGGGCGGCCTTGGCGGCGGCGAGGACGTTCGGGCTGGTGCCGCTGGTCGAGAAGGCCACGAGCACGTCGCCGGGCCGGCCCCACGCGGTGACCTGCCGGGCGTACACCTCGTCGAAGCCGTAGTCGTTGGCGATCGCGGTGTGCGCGGCCGAGTCGGCGCAGAGCGCGACGGCGGGCAGCGGGCGCCGGTCGTGACGGAACCGTCCGACCAGCTCGCCGGTCAGGTGCTGCGCCTCGGCCGCGCTGCCGCCGTTGCCGCAGGCGATCAGGTGGGCGCCCGCCTCGTAGCGCGCGGCGAGCTCGGCGCCCCAGGCGCTGACGGTCGCGGCGTACGCCGCGGCGCGGGCGGCGGCCTGCGCGAGGGCGGCGAGGTGCTCGGCGACCAGACCGACGCTGCCGCCGGGCCCGGGGTCGAGACGGTCGAGGGTGGGGCTAGGAGCGGACACGGTCGGCCTCCTGGGGACGGGCCGACGCCACGGGGCGGGCGGCGTCGGCGGACGGGTGCGCGAGGAGCTGCGCCACGGCAGCGACGACGGCTGCGGGTGCGACACCGTCCAGGCAGGGGTGCCCGGGCACCGGGCAGTGCCGGGCGCGGGTCAGGCGGCACGGGGCGGCCGGGTCGCCCAGCAGGACGACCGGGACGCCGTACGGGGCCCAGCGCCCGGCGGGCACGACGGGGGCGAAGAGGGAGACGACCGGGGTGCCGACCGCGGCCGCGAGGTGGGCCGGACCGGTGTTGGGGGCCACGACGACCTCGGCCCCCTCGAGCACGGCGGCCAGCCCGGCGAGGTCGACGGCGCCGGTGAGGTCGAGGGCCTGGCCGCCCGCGACGAAGCCCGTCAGCGTCGACTCGCCGCTCGAGCCGGTGACGACGACCCGGTGCCCGGCCCCGACGAGGGCGGCGACCAGCGCGCGGCTGTGCTCCGCCCCGGGCCGGCGGGCGGGGGCGTCCGCGCCGGGGTGGTAGACGACGTACGGCCCTTGGCCGACGAGTGCGCTCACGTCCGGCAGCGGGCGGCGTACGGCGAGATGGGCGGGTCCGGCGAGCTCGAACCCGGCGGCCCGGGCCAGCGACAGCGCGCGCTCGCTCTCCGGCGGATCGGGCTCTGTCATGAGGGGGGACGACCCCCCACGCCCCCCGGTGGGTTCCCCTCGCTGGCGCTCGCGGAACCCGGGCTCGGGCTCTGTCGTGAGGGGGGACGACCCCCCACGCCCCCCGGTGGGTTCCCCTCGCTGGCGCTCGCGGAACCCGGGCTCGGGCATCCGGTGGCGCAGGTCGAGCAGACTGCCCGGGTAGTCGTCGCTGATCGCCCCGACCCAGCCGACGCCCGCGAGGCGGAGCAGCAGCGCGAGCGGCAGCGGCGACTGGTGGAACGAGGTCAGGACCAGGGCGGCGTCGATCTGCGCTGCGCGCACGGCCGCGACCAGCGCGTCGACCGCGACGGGGTCGAGCGGCCCCGGGTCCGGGACGACCCACGGGGCGTCGTGCTCGAGCACGTCGTCGACGCCCGGCAGCAGCCGCGCGACGGCCCCGCGCCCGCGGCCCACCAGCATCGTCACCTTGCGCGCCGACGCCGCGACCGCCCGCACCGCCGGACCGGCGAGCAGGATGTCGCCGACGCTGTCGAGGCGGGCGACGAGCACGTGCCCACCCGTGGGAGCGGTGGTCATGCGCCGACCTCCTGGCCCAGGGCGAGGTCCACCGCTTCGCGGAGGTCGGCGGCGACGAGGGCGTGCTCGCGCGCGTGCGCGACCTCCTCGGCGCGGGTCAGCGGGGTGGGGACCAGCACTGCACGCGCCCCGGCGGCCAGGGCGGCGCCGACGTCGGCACCGATGTCGCCGACGACGACGCAGTCGCCCGGGTCGACCCCGAGCGCGGCGGCCGCGGCGAGGACCATCCCGGGCGCCGGCTTGCGGCACGCGCAGCCGTCGTCGGGACCGTGCGGGCAGACCTGCCAGGTCTCGAAGGGGCCGAGGAGCTCGTCGACGCGGGCGTTCACCACGACGAGCTGCCCGGGGGTGATCAGGCCACGCGCCAGCCCGGACTGGTTGCTGACCACTCCGACCCGGACGCCGCGGCCGCGCAGGTCGTCGAGGACCTCGCGGGCGCCGTCCACGGGAGCCACCAGCGCGGGGTCGGTGTTGTAGGGGACGTCGTGCACGAGGGTGCCGTCACGGTCGAAGAGGACCGCGCGCACCGTCCGCAGCTTGTCGCCGTCCCGTCTCACGCCGGGCCCAGGGCCGGCAGCCGGCCGGCCCGTGCCGGGGTCCGGACCCCGAGCGCCGCCGCGGCGACCGCGCCGCTGTAGACGTCGGCGGTCGCCGCCGCCACCGCGTCCCAGGAGTATCGCGACCGGGCCCGGCGGACCCCGGCCCGCCCGTACGCGGCCCGGAGCGCCGGGTCCGCGAGCAGGCCGCGGACGGCGGCGGCGAGGGCGGCAGGGTCCTGCGGTGGCACCAGCAGCCCGGTCCGGCCCTCGGCGACGCTGTCGAGCATCCCGCCGACCGCCGAGGCGACCACCGGGACCCCGCAGGCCATCGCCTCGAGCGGCACCAGGCCGAACGGCTCGTACCAGGGGGCGCACACGACGACGTCGGCCGTGCAGAGCAGGGCGGGCATCAGGAAGTGGCCGACCTGGCCGACGAAGTGCACCCGGTCAGCCACGCCGAGGCCCTCGGCCAGCGCCTCGAGCCGGAGCTGCTCGACCTCGACCGTCCCGGTGTCGACGCGCCCGCCGGCGACCACGAGCTCGACGCCGGGGAGGTCGACCAGGGCCTCCACGGTGGTGGCGTAGCCCTTGCGGGGGACCAGCCGGCCGACGCTGACGACCCGGTACGGCTCGCGCCGCGGCGGGTCGTCCAGCGGCGCGGCGGCGGGGGTGAAGTGCCGGACGTCCACGCCGCAGGGGACGACGTCCACCCGGTCGAGGTCGACGCCCAGGGCGGCGAGCTCGGCCACCTCGTCGCTGCAGGTCGCCACGACCCCGGTGGACCGCCGGGCCACGGCGAGCTCGACCTCCACCCGTTCCGGTGGGCTGGTGTCGGCGCCGCCCTGGTGGCGACGCTTGACCGAGCCGAGCGCGTGGAACGTGACGAAGGTGGGGACGCCGAGCTCGCGCGTCGCCCGGGTCGCGGCCCAGCCGGACATCCAGAAGTGCGCGTGCACCACGTCCGCGGGGCGCTGCACGAGCCGGGTCCGCAGTGCCTCGGCGAAGGCGGGCATGAGGGGCCAGAGGTCGTCTTTTCCCACGGGGTGCGCCGGCCCGGCGTCGAGGTGCACCACGTCGTAGCCGTCGTCGGTCCGGACGGTGGTCGGCAGCGCCTCGTCGTCGCGGCGCGTGTAGACGACGACCTCGTGGCCGAGGCGCGTCAGGCCGCTGGCCAGCTCGGCGACGTGGACGTTCTGCCCGCCCGCGTCGACCGCGCCGATGGCCGCGAGAGGGCTCGCGTGCTCGGACACCAGAGCGACCTGCACACCATCTCCCCTCGGGTCGGGCTCTCCGGGCTACCTAGTACCACCGCAGGAGGAACTCAAACGCCCGCGCCGTTACGGTGTCGTGACGTGCTGCCCAGGCGGCGTCGGAGAGCTACTTCTCCGGGTCGTGACCCCAGTTCATGAGGGAGTGGCGCCACCGGGTGTCCGTCACGTCGCCGTCCGGACGCTGGGCCAGGTGCCGGTGCACGTAGCCGACGACCTTGCGCAGGTGCTCGTGGTCGGCGTCGGTGAGGTCCGCCTGCTTGCTCTTCAGGACGTGCACGACGTGCCGGCCCATCTCGTGGCCGGTGGACTCACCTCCGCCGCCGCTCTTCTGGCCCACCTCCTTCGACTCGTCGGAGCCGAGCCACCGCTCCAGCTCGTGGGCGGTCATGTCGACCGCGTCGTCGAACTCCTCGCGCGTCCTCGCCTGGTCGTCGCTCACGTCACCGTCCTACCGGGACTCCCCCGTCCGGGCCGGGGAGCGACGACCGCAGCGCGTCGTCCACCGCGCCCGGGTCGGTGAACACGACGTTGTGCCGCCCGGGGAGCACGTGGACCGGACGGTCGTCCCGGTCCGCGAGCCCGAGGACCCAGGAGGCGCGTCCGAGCCGGTCCCGCCGACCGACCGCGAGCGTGGTCGGGACCCGGACGCGCGGCAGCACGTCCTCCGCGCGGAACGCCAGGGCCGACCTGACGAGACGCGTCAGGTCGGGCAGGCCGGCCCGTACCAGCGCGGGCGTCATCGCCGGGACCTCCGGCAGCAGCCGCGGGGTGAGCGAGAGCAGGCAGCGCAGGGCCAGGGTGGGGAGCCGTCGCGCCGGCGGGTCGAAGACGACGCCGGCGAGGAACAGCGACCGCAGGCGTACGGGGTCGTCGGCGGCCAGGAGCAGGGCGGCGAGCGCGCCGGTGGAGTGGCCCACCAGCACGACGTCGGAGGCGTCCACCGCGTCGAGCCAGCGCCGTGCCAGCGACGCGACCCCGGCGACGGTGGCCGCCCGGCCCGGCCCTCGCGCCGACCAGCCGGGCAGGTCGAGCAGGACGACCCGGGCCCAGGCGCTCGTCCGGACGGCCCAGCGCCGGAGGTAGGCCGGGGCGCCGAGCCCGGGCAGCAGGACGACGAGCGGCCCCGTGGGACCGGCGACGAAGCCCCGGACGGGGCGGCCGTCGACGACCCACCACCGCTCGGCCAGACCCCGCACCGGTCGAGCCAACCAGGTCCTCGCGCTGCTCGTCGACTCCCCGCGTGTGCGAGGGGTTTGAGTCGTGCACGACCCGGGAAGGCCAGCAGAGAGCGGCGGCACCGAGCCGCGGCACAGGAGGAGTGGCATGTTCTTCCACAAGCAGGAGCTGCAGTACAAGGCGGAGCCGGCGGCGCCGGACGCCTACGACGCCCGCACGATGCAGGAGATCCTGGGCGGCCAGTACGGCGAGATCACGGTCGCCATGCAGTACGGCTTCCAGGCCTGGAACACCAAGCTGCCGGGCACCGCGACCTGCGCTACGGCATCGGGGCCGAGGAGTTCGGCCACGTCGAGATGATCGCGATCATGATCGCCCAGCTGCTCGAGCAGCGCCGTCGGGCACCGTCGAGGCCGCCGTCGACTCCGACCCGGTGATCGCCGCGGTCATCGGCGGCACCGACACCCAGCAGGCGATCGTCGCCGGTGCGGGCTCCCGGCCGGTCGACAGCAACGGCAACCCGTGGCAGGGCAGCTACATCATCGCCAGCGGCAACCTGCTGGCCGACTTCACCGCCAACGCGAACGCGGAGATGCAGGGCCGGCTGCAGGTCGCCCGCATCGACGAGATGACCGAGGACAAGGGCGTGCGCGACATGCTCTCCTTCCTGCTCGCCCGCGACACCGTGCACCAGCAGCAGTGGATCGCCGCCGCGCAGGAGCTGCGTGACGAGGGCTACGAGGACTACCCGGTGCCGAGCTTCCCGCTCGAGGACGAGCTGGACGAGGTGGAGCACCACATGAACTTCTCCGACGGCAAGCACGCCTCCGAGGGCCGCTGGGCCCAGGGGCCGACCCCGGACGGGCACGGCGAGCTCAGCTACCAGGAGGGGGCGAACACCTCGGCCCCGATGCCGCCGCCCACCAGCCCGGACCCGCGGTTCTTCGGCACCACGCCGGAGCCGAACGTCATCGACAAGGCCAAGGCGGCGGTCAAGAACGTCGTGCAGCACTGACCCCTGCCACCGACCACCTGGACGTCGCCGGGGCCCCCGTGACCGGCGACGTCCAGGCGCGTCCGCACGGCGCCGATCTCCTGAGCTCAGCCGTGCCTCGAGCGCCGGTCGTCAGCTGGTGAACGAGCCGACGGCCCGCGCGATCACCAGCAGGGTGGTCAGCAGCGCCGAGGTCGCCTCGAGACCCATCAGCGCCTTGGCCCGGGTGCTCAGCGGCATCGTGTCGGTCGGGCTGAAGGCGCTCGAGTTCGTCAGAGAGACGTACAGGTAGTCGACGAAGGTCGGGATCCAGCCCGAGCGCTCGCTCGCCGTGGCGGCGACCTCGGTGACGTTGTCGCCCACCTCGTCCTGCGAGAAGCGCCAGTCCGCCGGCGGCAGCTCGTCGCGCCGCAGCCGCCGACGGGCCACCGGACCGCCGCGGTCGAGCTCCCAGAAGAGCAGGCCGAAGCCGATGACGTTCGTCAGCCAGACCTGCATCGCCCCGAGCAGCAGCGAGCCGCCGGAGGCGCTCGGCTGCATGAGCGAGCGGACGAGCATGCCCAGCGCGACGAGGTTCGTCACGATCAGGGTGGCGGCGAGCAGGACCGACGCCGTGCGCGACCACCGGGTGCGGCGGACGAGGCGGCGCGGGTTCGTCGCGACGAGCGTGACGAGCAGGAGGAGCTCGACGCCGGCGATGACGTAGCGCGGCGCGAAGAGCAGGTCCTCGGGGAGCAGCGCGTACGCGACGACGGCGACCAGGATCGCGACGGTGGGGACCAGGCGGTTCTCGCCCTCCCCGGCCCGGCGCCGGCCCAGCTCCTCGTCGAGCGGGTCGCGGCTCACAGGCACCCCAGGCGTGCGGCGGCGTCCAGCACGGCGCCGGGCGTCACCGCGAGCAGGGCCGGGTCGGGCTCGTCGGCGAAGACGTCGCCCCGTCGGACGGAGACATCGGTCAGCACCACGTGCGGCCCACCGGGCGGCGGACCCCAGCGCGAGGGGGGAGCGGGGCCGAAGAGCACGACCGAGGGCGTCGCGTACGCCGTCGCGAGGTGCGCCGCACCGGTGTCGACGCTGACCAGGAGCGCGGCGTCGGCGACCAGCGCCGCGAGCGCGGCCAGCCCGGTGCGGCCGGCGAGGTTCGCGGTCGGGTCCAGCCCGGCACGTTCCGCCACCTCGCCCGCCCGCTCCCGCTCGGCCGGCGAGCCGGTCAGCACGACGGCGTGGCCGGCGTCAGACAGCCCACGCACCACCGTCGCGAACCGCTCGACGGGCCAGGAGCGCGAGCCGTACGCCGCTCCGACGTGCACGACCACCGCCCCCGGCGCCGCACCGGGGGTCGCCGGCCGGGCGAGGGTGACGTCGTCGGGGTCGCCCGGCATGCCCGCGTGCTCGAGCAGCCGGACCCAGCGGGCCCGTTCGAGGGTGTCCTCGACCCACGGCGGGCCGTCCCAGCCGGGGGCGGCGTGCCCGACGCGGTGCACCGGGTCGAGGGCGTCGAGCCGGGCGTGGCTCTGCGGACCGCGGCCGTGCAGGTTCACGGCGAGGTCGAGGGGGCGCGCGGTCGACCCGGGGGGCGGCAGCGGGGCGTCGAGCCCGCCGACCGGCAGGAGCGCGTCCACGGCGCCGGTCAGCCCGACGACCGGGCGCAGCCACTCGGGTGCCGCGAGGACCAGGCGGTGCTCCGGACGGGCCCGGCGCAGCGCCCGCAGGGCGGGCACCGCGACCAGCAGGTCGCCCAGCCCGAGGGCGCGCAGCACCAGGGCCGTGGGCCGGTCGTCGGTCGTGGGGTCTGTCGTGGGGTCTGTCACGGCAGCGGCGGCGTCTCGAGCAGGTCGAGCACGTCGGCCAGGACGGCATCGATGGCGACGTCGCCGACCCACGACCCCGGGTGGTCGCAACGGAGCTCGTCCCCGCGGGTGAGCGGGGCTCCGCAGCGGGGGCAGGCCGTCGTCCAGGAAGCGTGCACGCGGTGCCGCCGCCGGCCGACCGGGGCGGCGTTGACCAGGTTCGGGCCCCAGAACACCCCGACCGTCGCCGTGCCGACCGCCATCGCCACGTGCCGCGGGCCGGAGTCGTTGGCCAGGACCACGTCGCTGTCCTCGAGCAGGTCGACCAGCGCCGGCAGGGCGACCGCGTCGGCCACGGAGGTCACGAGCGGGTCCGTCGCGTGCTCGACGATCGCGGTCGCCGCGGCGACGTCGCTCGCGTCGCCGACGACGACGACCTCGACGCCCTGCCGCGCCACGGCAGCGGCGACCTCCGCGAAGCGTCCCGCCGGCCAGCGCCGCCGCGGGTCGGTCGCCCCCGGGTGCACGACGAGGCGCGGGCGGACGCCGGGCCGGGGGCGCCGGTTCGCCCGACCACGCAGCCGGGCCTCGAGCTGGACGGGGGCGGCGCCGGTCAGCGCGGCCACCTCGAGCCAGCGCTGGGTCTCGTGCTGGAAGTAGCGGTAGGGCAGGTTCCGCTCGAGCCGCGGCGCCCCGGGCGCAGCGGTGCCGACCGTGTGCCGGGCGCCGAGGCGCAGCAGGAACGGGTTCGAGTTGCCGCCCCCGCCGTGCGCCTGGACGGCGAGGTCGAGGCCCAGCCCCCGGACCCGCTCCACGAACGCCTCCGTCGCCACCGGGTCGACCGCCGTGCCCTCGCGGACGCCGGGGTGGACGGGCAGCACCTCGACCGCTACGAAGGGCGCCGGCCGGTCGGCCAGCAGAGCGGCGTGCGACGGCATCCCGAGCAGCGTGACCTCGGCCTCCGGGTAGGCGGCGAGCAGCGACTCGACGGCGGGCAGGACGAACATCAGGTCGCCGATCCCACCGCCGCGCAGCACGGCGATGCGGCGGACGTCGTCGAACCGGGGCGCGAGCTCTCCGACGAGAACACCGGACGGGAACGACGCGGGCTGCACAGGCGTCAGGATAGGGACACTGCTCGCCGCAGGGCCGGGGCTCGCTCCGCTCGCGCGAGCATCGGGACGGGTCGGGTTCGTCGGCCGCGACGACGGGGTCGAGGAGGTCGGGTGACACAGCTCGTCGAGGTGCTGCTGGCCCTGCCGCCCCTGCTCGTCCTCGCGGCGGCGCTCGTCCTGCCCGCCGTGGAGGCCTCGGCCCTGGTCGGGCTGGTGGTGCCGGGCGAGACGGCCGTGTTCGTGGCCGGCGTCGTCGCGCACGGGGGTCGGCTCCCGCTCGCCGGCGTGATCGCGGCCGCCGCCGTCGGGGCCGTGGTGGGCGACCAGATCGGCTACCGGCTCGGCCGCCGCTGGGGTCCCGGCCTCGTCACGCGGCTGCCGGCGCGGCTGCAGGCCCGCGTCGAGCTCGTCACCGGCTTCGTCGGGCGGCGCGGTCGGTGGGCCGTGGTGCTGGGGCGCTGGACCGCCCTGCTCCGGGCCCTCGTCCCCGGGGTCGCCGGGGCGAGCGGGATGGGGCAGCGCGCCTTCACGGTGTCCAACGTCGTCGGCGGCGTGACCTGGGCCGCGGTCGTCGCGAGCCTCGGCTACGGGGCCGGGGCGGCGTACGCGTCGGTGCTCCAGCGGCTCGACCACGCGAGCGAGATCGTGCTCGCGGTCGTCGTCGTGGTCGTCGTCGCCGGGCTCGTCGTCCGCCGCGTCCTGCGCCGGCGCGGCGCGGAGGTGTGACCCGGTCCGTAGGGACCGACGGGAGGCGGCGTGGTGCGTCGCACACCCTACGAGTCGGTCCGGAGGGCCGGTCGCCCCTAGGCTTCCGGCCCATGGACTTCTGGCAGGCCCTGCTCCTCGGCGTCGTCGAGGGGATCACCGAGTTCCTGCCGGTGTCGAGCACCGGGCACCTCACGATCGCCGAGCGGCTCCTCGGGCTCAGCGTCGACGACCCCGGCGTCACCGCCTTCACCGCGGTCATCCAGGTCGGCGCGATCCTCGGCTCGATCGTCTACTTCCGCGCCGACATCGTCCGGCTGGCGGTCGCCTGGTTCCGGGGGCTGGCCGACGCCGGCGCGCGGGCCGAGCGGGACTACAAGATGGCGTGGCTCGTCATCGCCGGCTCGATCCCGATCGGCGTGGTCGGGCTGCTGGCCCGCCACCTGATCACCGGCCCGCTCCGCAGCCTGTGGTTCGTCGTCGGCGGTCTCGTCGTCTGGAGCTTCGTCATGATCCTGGCCGAGCGGATCGGCCGGCAGGACCGCGGGGAGGGCGACCTGACGCTGAGGGACAGCCTCTTCGTCGGCGTCGTCCAGTGCCTCGCGCTCGTCCCCGGCGTGTCCCGGTCGGGCGCGACGATCAGCGCCGGGCTGCTCCGCGGGCTCGACCGGGTCTCGGCCACCCGCCTCGCCTTCTTCCTGGCCATCCCCGCGCTCACGGCGGCCGGCGTCTTCGAGGCCGTGGGCAGCGCGGACGACATCGCGTCCTCCGTCGGCTGGGGTCCCACGGTCGTCGCGACCGTCGTCAGCCTGGTCGTCGCGCTGGCGGCGATCGCATGGCTGCTGCGGATCGTGGCGCGGTTCCCGATCACGGTGTTCGTGGCCTACCGGCTGATCCTGGCCGTGGTCGTCGCCGTGCTGCTGATCGCCGGGGTCGTGCCCGCGCGCTGAGGCCCGCCGCACCGGGTCTTCTGACGGACTGGTCCGGACGTTCCGCCGGCTGCGCGCCCCGGAACCGTCCGCGGTCCTCGGTCACGATGGCAGCCCGCGAGGGTCTCGACCGGAAGGAGCCCGCATGCCCACGGCCGGCTGGCAGGACGGCGGTCCGGAGCGGCTGCTCGGACCCGAGCTGCCCCTCGTGCTGCGCGACCGCGCGCCGCGCGTCGTCGTGGTCGGCGACCCGATCCTGGACGGCTGGTGGCGCGGGCGGAGCGAACGCATGACGCGCGAGGCGCCGGCTCCGGTCGTGGAGGTCATCGAGCGGAAGCACGTCCCCGGCGGGGCCGCCAACACCGCCGTGAACCTGGCCGCCCTCGGTGCCCAGGTCAGCCTCGTCGGGGTCGCCGGCGACGACGAGCCCGGCCGGATGCTGCGCGGTCTGCTCGAGGCGGCGGGCGTCGACGTGTCCGGTCTGCTGCTCGCGCCCGAGGTGCGCACGACGACCAAGGTCCGCATCGTCGGCGGCGAGCAGATCCTGCTCCGGCTCGACGAGGGCACCGACGCCGTCGCACCGGTCGAGGTCCGCGACCGGGCCGTGCTGGCCTCGGCGGCGGTGCTGCGCCGCTGCGACGCGGTCGTCGTCTGCGACTACGGCTCGGGCCCCTCGCCCGCGCTGGTGGAGACGCTCCGGCGCGAGCGGCCGCCGCTGCTCGTCGTCGACGCGCACGACCCCGCGCCCTGGGCGCCGGTCGCGCCGGACCTCGTCACCCCGAACGCGGCGGAGACGTTCCGGCTGCTGGGCCGTACGCCGCCCACCACCGCCCGGGTCGAGGCGGTCCACGCGGCCGCCGCCGAGCTGGTGGCCCGCACCGGGGCCGAGCAGGTGGTCGTCACGCTCGACGCCGAGGGTGCCGTGCTGCTCGACCGCACCGGCGTCCTGCACCGCACCACGGCGCGCCCGGTGCTCGACAAGCAGGCGACGGGGGCCGGCGACACGTTCGTCGCGGCCCTGACCCTGGCCCGCGCGGCCGGCACCGAGCTGCCCGTGGCCCTCGAGCTCGCCCAGGCCGCCGCCGACGTCGTCGTCCACCGCTCGGGCACCTCGGTCTGCACGGCCGACGACCTGGCCGACCACCTCGGCCGGACGTCGGAGCGGGTGCTGCCGGCCGCCGAGCTCGCCCTGCGCGTGCAGGCGGAGCGGGTCTCCGGCCGCCGCGTCGTGCTCACGAACGGCTGCTTCGACGTCCTGCACCGCGGGCACACGACCTCCCTGGCGCAGGCGGCCCGGCTCGGCGACCTGCTGGTCGTCGCCGTGAACAGCGACGACTCGGTCCGTCGGCTCAAGGGGCCGCAGCGGCCCATCAACACCGCGGCCGACCGGGCCGGGGTGCTCGCCGCGCTCAGCTGTGTGGACTACGTGACCGTCTTCGAGACCGACACCCCGATCCCGCTGCTCGAGCTGCTGCAGCCCGACGTCTACGCCAAGGGCGGCGACTACACCCCGGAGATGCTGGCCGAGACCGCGGTCGTGCGCGCGTACGGCGGGGAGGTCCGGATCCTCGACTTCGTCAAGGACCGGTCGACGACCGACGTCGTGCGCAAGATCCGGAGTCTCGCGCCGGAGGCCTGAGGCCGGCTGCGGTGCCGTGGACGGGCCCGCCCGCCCCCGGGCGTCTCGGGGGCGGGCGGCGTCTCGTCAGCTCGGTGTCGCGTCAGGTCAGTGCAGGTCCTCGCTGGAGGTCGCGTCGGCCTCGACGGTGTTGTCCCAGCGCAGCAGCGCGGCGACCGGCTCACCGCCGAGCGCCCCCTGACGCTCGACCCGGACGTCGGCGTCGGTGAGGGCGGCCAGGGCCACCAGGACCTGGTCGGCCGGCAGGGCCTCGAGGGCGTCGACGGCGCCGAGGCTCAGCCCGGAGCGGTCCGACGGGGTCACGGTCTGCCCGTCCAGGGCGGGCGGGTCGAGCAGGAGGGTGTCGACCTGGCCGCGGACGAGGGCGTCCAGGACGTCGTCGACACCGCTGGCCCCCCGGCTGCTCTTGCCCTGGGCCCGCTCGCCGAGGCGCTGGCGGAGCTGCTCGACCACGCCGTGGTTCGCGGTGACCGACTGCCCGCGCAGGACGGTGGTCATCTCCTCGGCGAACGCCTCGTCGCCGCCGTCCTGCGTACGCCGCCCGCCCTGGAGCTCGACGACCTCGGCCTCGAGGTGCGACAGCTTGGCGTGCACCTCGCTCACCGCGTCCGGCTCGCCCGCGAGCAGGACGAGCGACGGGCCGGCGGTCACCTGACGCTCGACCTCCGCCGCGACGTCGTCGGCGCTGCGCTTCCACTCCTCCTCGACCGAGTGCTCGCGGTTGTCGTCGCCGTCCTTGTGGAGGTAGTTGCCGTCGCCGCCGGCCTCCTGCTCCTCGCGCAGCGCTCCGGCCGCGCCGTCGGCGTAGGTCGAGACGGTGCCACCCGCGTGGTCCACGCGGGCCAGCACGAACGGCACGACCAGCGTGGCGTCGGCGAGCCACGGACCGAGGTCGGGCAGCGCGCCCCACGCGGTCGCGGGCTGCGGACGCCGACCGCGGACCAGCGCCTGGAACTGCACGCCGCGCTCGCTGGCCACCACGACGCGGGCGACCTCGCCGCCCTCGTGCGTGCTGGCGCCGAGGGCGTCGCGGACGGACTCGGCGACGGAGGCCGGGGCGCCGGCGGCGGTGAGCTCGTCGTGCGCCGCACGGGCGGTCAGCGCGACCGCGTCGTCGCCGGCCGCGGCCACACGGCTGACGTCGGCGTACGCGGTGGCGAAGGGGCCGGGATCGTTCGCGAGCACCTGGGACAGAGCGGGAAGCTTCATGGCTTCGACGCTACCGGCCGGTCCTGACGGGCTGCTGGGTGCTCCCGGGCCGCGGTGGCCGGCCCCGGCCGGACCCGAGAACTTTCTCGTCGCGCACGACCGTCATCGACCCGGGACGGGGTAAGGGCCGGTCTGGCGTCATGAGGTCGACGGAGGAGGTCGGGTGTCGGACAGGATCGACGAGGCGGCGCGGACGGTGTTCCGGCACGACCGGCTCCGGCCGGGGCAGCGGGAGGCGGTCGAGGCCGTGCTCGGCGGTCACGACGTGCTGCTCGTGCAGCCGACCGGCGGGGGCAAGTCGCTGGCCTACCAGCTCGCCGCCGTCCTGCTGGACGGCCCGACGCTCGTCGTCTCCCCGCTGCTCGCCCTGCAGCAGGACCAGACCGACCACCTGGCCGCGTACGGCGTCCGCACCCGCGCCCGGCGGGTGTCGTCGGCCGAGACGCCGAAGCAGCGCGAGGAGGCCCTGCAGCTGGCGCGCGACGGCGAGGTGGAGTTCTTGTTCCTCGCGCCCGAGCAGCTCGCGAACGACGGGGTGCGGGCGGCCGTCGAGGCCCTGCGACCGAGCCTGGTCGCGGTCGACGAGGCGCACTGCGTGTCCTCGTGGGGCCACGACTTCCGCCCCGACTACCTCCGGCTCGGCGAGCTGCTGGGCGGCCTGGACGCCCGCGTCGTCGCCATGACCGCGACCGCCCCACCCCCCGTCCGGGCGGACGTCCTCGACCGGCTGCACCTGCACGACCCGGTCGTCGTCGTGGGCGGGGCGGCGCGGGAGAACATCGACCTGTCCGTCCGGCGCTGCCTCGACGAGCACGACCAGGAGGAGAAGGTCGTGGCCGAGGTCGCCGACGCCGCGGGCGGCGGCATCGTCTACGTGGCGACGCGCAAGGCCGCCGAGCACTACGCGGAGCTGCTCGCGGACGCCGGCCGGTCCGCGACGGCGTACCACGCGGGCCTGGCCAAACGGGTCCGCGCGCAGGCGCAGGACGACTTCATGTCCTCCCGTGTCGATGTCGTGGTGGCCACGTCGGCCTTCGGCATGGGCATCGACAAGCCCGACGTCCGCTGGGTCGTGCACGCGCACATCCCGGAGTCCCCGGACGAGTACTACCAGCAGGTCGGCCGGGCGGGTCGCGACGGCGAGCCGGCGACCGGCGTCCTCTGCTACCGGCCCGAGGACCTCGCGCTGCGCCGGTTCCAGACCGTCGCGGTGCCCGGCCGCGGCGAGGTGACCCGGGTCCTCGGCGCCCTCGCGGCGCACCCGGACGGCGGGCCGGCCGAGCAGGCCGAGGCGGCCGGCGTCAGCGCCCGCAAGCTCACGCGCATCGTCAACCTCCTCACCGAGGCGGCCGCCGAGGGCGAGACCGTCGGGGTGGAGGACGTCCGCGGCCGCGCCGAGGAGTACCGCTCGCTGCAGCGCTCGCGCGTCGACATGGTGCGCGGCTACGCCGAGACCCGTCGCTGCCGGCGGCAGTTCCTGCTCGCCTACCTCGGCGAGCCGGGCTCGTCGCGCTGCGGGCGCTGCGACAACTGCCGCTCGGGCGACGCCGCCGCGGAGGAGGCCGACGACGCGTCGGCGACGTCGGCTCCGTTCGCGGCGGAGCAGGACGTGCACCACGAGAGCTTCGGGGACGGCGTCGTCATGAGCGTCGACGGCGACGAGGTCACGATCCTGTTCGACGAGGTGGGCTACAAGACCCTCTCGGTGCCCACCCTGGTCGAGCACCACCTGGTCGAGGCCCGCTGAGCGCAGCCCCGCCGGGTGCGCGTCAGGTCGTGGTCCTGAGCACCGGGCGACCGATGTGGACGACCTTCCGGGTCGTCATCTCGTCGAGCAGCTCCGGTCCGTAGCCGAAGCCCTGACCGCTCGCGCCGCGGGGCTGCGCGGCGCCGCCGGGCGCGCCGCCGAACACGGCGTTCACCTTGACCGTGCCCACGGGCAGGCGGCGGACGGCCTCGGTCGTGTGCTCGAGCGACCCGGTCAGCACGGTCGCCGCCAGTCCGTAGGGCGACGCGACGGCACGGTCCAGACCCTCGGCGAAGCTCGCGACCACCTGCACGGGCGCCACCGGCCCGAACGTCTCCTCCCGCACCAGGTCGGTGTCGGGGTCGACGCCGACGACGACGGTGGCCGGGTAGTGCGCCCCCGGTCCCTCGGGGATCTCGCCCCCGACGAGGACCCGGGCGCCGGCGGCCTGCGCGGCCGCGACCTGGCGGTGCACCTCCGCACGCATCCGGGTGTCCACGAGCGGGGCCATGCCGTCGGTGTTGCGCTGCTCGGCCTCGGCCACGAGGGCCTCGACGAAGGCGTCGGCGACGTCGGCGTGGACGTAGATCCGCTCGACCGAGGTGCAGATCTGGCCGCTGTTCGCGTACGCGCCGAGCGCTGCCTGCGCCGCCGCCCAGGCCGGGTCGACGTCGCCGTCGACGAGCAGGGCGTCGTTCCCGCCGTTCTCGAGGACCAGGTGCGCGCCGGTGCGCAGGGCCGCCCTCGCGATGGCCCGACCGGTCGCGGTCGAGCCGACGTGCGCGACGACGTCGACCCCGGCCGAGGCGACCAGCGCCGCGCCCGTCGCGCCGTCGCCGGTCACGGTGGTGAGGACGCCCTCGGGCAGGGGTGCGGACCAGATCTCGCCCAGCAGCTCGCCCACGTGGGGGCAGCGCTCGCTCGGCTTGTGGAGCACCGTGTTGCCGGTGACGAGGGCCGCACCGACCAGACCGGCCGCCACGGCGACCGGGTCGTTCCAGGGCGTGACCGCGGCGACGACGCCGCGGGGCTCGGGTCGGGTGTAGTCGATCGCGGCGTCGGCCCCGCGCAGGCTGTGGGTGCGGTGCAGCGGACCGAGCTCGGCGTACTGCCGCAGCGTCCCGACCGCGGCGTCGACCCCGCCACGGGCGTCGCCCGCCGGCTTGCCGGTCTCGCGCGTGTTCAGCGCGGCGACCTCGTCGGCCCGGGCGGCCAGCCCGTCGGCCATCGCGTGCAGGAGCGCACCCCGGTCCGCGGGCGCGGTGGCGGCCCAGCTCGCGGAGGCCGTCACGGCGGCCCCCACCGCGGCCGCGACATCGGCGTCGTCCGCGCTGCGCAGCGTGCCCACCGGGCTGCCGTCCTGCGGGTCGACGATGCTGATCGTCGAGACGTGGTCCGGGTGCTCCTCCTCGCGGGTGGGGGCGTCGGGCAGGTCGAGGTTCAGCGTCATGGGCTCGGTCCTCCGGGAGTGGGTCAGGCGCTCGCTCTTCTTACCCGAGCTCGTGGCCGGGACGCGGTGCGTACCGGGTGGGAACGCGGGACCGCCCGGGCGAGGCGACCGGCCCACTCTGGTCCGAGGAGGCTTGTGTGGAACGGCGCCGAGGGGGTATCACGGAGGCATACCGGGTCCCGTGGCCCGGTGCGGAGGGCGATGACGCCCAGTGCCGGGGTGCCGACCTGGCCTAGGGCGCATCGCCCTCTGCCCGCGCCTGCACCCGGCTCAGACCGCGATGGTGAGCCCGGGGTCCTCGTCGATGGTGAGCTCGGTGTGGTCGACGACCGCCCGCCAGCAGCTCGTCCGGAACGGCAGCAGGAGCGGTTCGGGTGCCCGGGCCGACGAGTCGTAGAGCGCGCCGACCTCTGCCAGCACCTCCGTACGCCGGTCCGCCGGCAGCGCGGCCACCGCCGGACGCTGTTCAGCCATCGTCGCGAGACCGGCCCGGGTGATCGGCACCCAGGTGCGGAAGTCGCGTCGTTCGAGGTCGCGGAAGTAGCGGCTCTCGCCGACCTCCGTCACCGACAGGTCGCCGTACGCGCCCTGCATGGCCGAGGGGTCGACCCGCTGGAGGATGCCCATCAGACGGCGCACCCAGGGCACCGTGTCGTCGCGGGTCTGGTAGAGCACCGCCAGGTGGCCGCCGGGACGCAGCACCCGCGCGATCTCCGTGACGGCCAGGCCCGGGGCGAAGCGGTGGAGCGTCTGCGACGCGGTCACGACGTCGAAGTGGCAGGACAGGTACGGCATCGACTCGACCTGGCCGGCGACGTGCAGCCGGGTCCCGAGCCGGCCCGGCAGGCCCGCGACCCGCTCCGGGTCGTGGTCGAGGCAGAAGACCTCGTGACCCGCGTCGACCAGCGCTGCCGCGAAGGAGCCGCGCCCCGAGCCCAGGTCGAGCACCCGGGCCGGCTGCTCGCCGACGAGCCAGTCCGTCGCCTGGGTGGGGAGCGAGGCGGGTCGTCGGGGGCCCGGGCGGCTGCCGGGAACGGGGGCGGACGACATGGCGCTCACGGTAGTCGGGGCGTGCCTCCGCACCGGTCCGGCACGCCTGGCGGCGACGGCCGCAGGGCGAGGAGAGTGGTCCGGCGCCGGGCGACCAAAGCGTGCGTGTCTTTCGTTGGCCCCGGTCAAGCCGGGGACGCAACTCCCGTCTCCAATGGGTGATCGCCGCGTGGGTACCCGGCGTCGGACCACAGGTGCTGCGGATCTCGGACCCGCGTTCTCCTGTCACCGTGTCTACTCTCCTTTCGCCTCCTTGTGAAGTGGCTCACACGGTTTCTTCGTCAACTCGAGGCCGAGGCCCGACCGGAGTCTGCTGACGAGGTCGCCGATCGGCCGGTCCGTCCACAGGGATCGACGAAAGTCGTGTCCGTCGTCCACAGGCGCTCCCGCACCCGGCACGGCCGGCGGTCGCGAGAGCACGTTGAAAGCGTGCCCCGACCTACGAACCCGCCCTCGCCGTTCATCCCGGGACGCCCCGGCGCCGGCGTGCTGGTGCTCAGCGTCGACCCCGTCCTCACCCGGCACGTCCTCTCGGTCGTGGCCGCGGTGGGTCTGCCGCTCGAGCAGGCTTCGACCGACGACGAGCTGCGACGGTCCTGGCGCTCCGCCGGGGCGGTGCTGGTCGGTCTCGACCAGGCCGAGCGGGTGAGCGCGCTCCGGCTCCCGACCCGCTCCGAGGTGTACGTCGTCGGCCGCGACGACGACCGGACGCCCGCGCACGCCTGGTCCACCCGGTTGCGGGCAGCCGTCGCCACGCTGCCCGGCGGGGCGCAGGACCTCGCGACGGCGCTGTCCGCCCTGGCGACCGCGGGGCGCGGTGACGTCGTGGCGCTGATCGGCGGGTCCGGCGGGGTCGGCACCTCGACGCTGGCGGCCGCCCTCGCCCTCGAGGCGGCGCGCGCCGGTCGCCCGACGCTCCTGCTCGACACCGACACCGCCGGGGGAGGCATCGACGTCCTGCTCGGGGCCGAGCACCTCTCCGGCTGGCGCTGGGACCGGCTCGAGGCCGCCCGTGGCCACCTCGGCGACCTGGCCGGTCAGCTCCCGCACTCCGACGGGGTCGACGTCCTCGCCACGGACCGACGGGCCCCCGCCGACACGGTGCTGCGACCCGAGCAGGTCGGCGCCGTCCTCGACTCGGCGCAGCGGAGCCACGCCCTGACGGTGGTCGACCTGCCCCGGCACCTCGGTCCGGGCCACGAGGAGGTGCTGGTCCGGGCCGGGACGGTCCTGCTCGTCGTCCGGGCCGACGTCCGCGGCGTGGCGGCCGCCGACGGGACCGCCCGCTCGCTGGTCCCGCGGTGCCGGTCGCTCGAGGTCGTGGTGCGCGCGGGTCGCGGGCACGGGGTGGACCCCGCGCTGATCGCCGACGCCCTCGACCTGCCGCTGGCCGGCGTCCTCGAGGAGGACCACACGGTGCTGGCCGCGGCCGAGCGGGGCGACCCGCCCGGCCACGCACCCCGGTCGGCGCTCGCCCGGCTGTGCGGGCAGCTCCTGCACGAGGGTCGGGAGGCGGCATGACCGGCGTCGAGGAGCTCGAGCCGATCCGGACGCGGCTGGCGCGGCTGGGTCGCACCCACACCCCGGCCGACGTCGCCGACGCCATGCGGGCCGAGGGTCGGGTCGTCAGCGACGCCGCCCTCATCGACACCCTCGACCTCCTGCACCGCCACAGCGTGGGCGCCGGACCGCTCGAGGCGCTCCTCGCGGAGCCCGGTGTGACCGACGTCGTCGTCAACGGGCCCGAGCAGGTCTTCGTCGACCGCGGACGCGGTCTGGAGAGGACCACGGTCCGCTTCTCCTCCGAGTCCGAGGTCCGCCGGCTCGCGCAGCGGCTGGCCGCCTCGGTCGGCCGGCGGCTCGACGACGCGGTGCCGTTCGTCGACGCCCGCCTCGCCGACGGCAGCCGGGTCCACGCCGTCCTCGGCACGCTCGCCGACCCGGGCACCTGCATCAGCCTGCGGGTGCCGGCCAGCCGCACCTTCTCCCTCGCCGACTGCGTGGCCTCGGGCTCGCTGACGCCCGGCGCCGCCGAGCTGCTCGCCCGGATGGTCGAGGCCCGGCTCGCCTTCCTGGTCAGCGGGGGCACGGGCAGCGGCAAGACCACCCTGCTCGCGGCGCTGCTGGCCCTGGTCCCGGCCCACGAACGGATCGTGGTCGTCGAGGACTCGCGCGAGCTCGCGCCCGCCCACCCGCACGTCGTGCGCCTCGAGGGACGTCCGGCGAACTCCGAGCTGGCCGGGGCCGTGACCCTCACCGACCTGGTCCGGCAGTCCCTGCGGATGCGGCCCGACCGGCTGGTCGTCGGCGAGGTGCGGGGCCCCGAGATCGCCGACCTGCTGACCGCCATGAACACCGGCCACGAGGGTGGCTGCGGGACCGTGCACGCGAACTCGTCGGCAGACGTCCCGGCCCGGCTCGAGGCGCTGGCCGCCTTGGGCGGGCTGCCCCGGCAGGCCGTCCACGCGCAGATCGCCTCCGCGCTGCACGCGTCGGTCCACATCACCCGTGACGAGCACGGCCGGCGCCGGGTCAGCGAGATCTCGGTGTTCACGCGCGACACGACGACGGGGCTCACCCGCACCGAGCAGGCGGTGGCCTTCGGGCCGGACGGCACGACCCGCGTCGGGCCCGGCGGGCCCCGCCTCGAGCGGATGCTGTCCCGGTGAGCGTCGGGCCCGCCGGCCTGGCGACCCTCGTCCTCGTGGCGCTCGCCACCTGGCTGGCGGTCCCGCCGTCGGCGACGTCGCGGTCGCGCGGCCGGTTGCTGGCCGCGCCGCCCGTGGACGAGCCGCCTCCCCGGCGTCGCGTGGCCGCCGCGCTCTGGTGCGCGGGGGCGGTGGCACTCCCGACGGTCGGCGGCGTCGTCGGCGGAGCCCGCGGGGCGGTCGTGGGCGCAGCCTTCGCCGTAGCCGCCGGCACGGCTGCGCGGGTGGTGGTGCTGCACGCGCAGGACCGGCGCGCCCGGCGGGCGCAGTCCGAGGTCGCACGGGCCTGCGGGGTCCTGGCCTCCTACGTCCGGGTGGGCCAGGTGCCGGCCGACGCGCTGGCGCTCGTCGCCCGGGACTGCCCGGTCCTCGCCGAGGCGGCGGCCGTCCAGCAGATCGGGGGTGACGTGGCCGACGTGCTGCGGCGCGGAGCGGTACGGCCCGGTCACGGCGGGCTGGGCGACCTGGCGCGGGCCTGGCGGGTGTCGTCCTCGACCGGGGCGCCGATGGCACCGGCGCTCGAGGAGGTCGCCTCCGGCCTGGCGTCGGACGAGTCGTTGCGCTCGGTGGTGTCGGCGGAGCTGGCCGCGCCGCGCTCGACCGGCAAGATGATGGCCGTGCTGCCGCTCGTCGGCATCGGTCTGGGCTACCTGCTCGGTGGGCGGCCGTTGGCCTGGCTGGTGGCCGGACCGGTCGGCTGGGCCTGCCTCCTGCTCGGGCTGCTGCTCGCGGCGGCCGGCGTCCTCTGGATCGAGCGGCTCGCCCGGGCCGCGGCGGAGGGGACCTGACGTGGGCGGGTCGCTGGGGATGGCGGGGCTGTCGACCTGGGCGTACGTGTCCGCGGCGTTCGCCGGTCTCGCGGTCCTGGCGCTGCTGCCCGCCCCGCGGGACCTCGGCGCGCTGCTGCCGCCCCGCGAGGGGCCGGGACCACCGTGGACGCGGTTCGTCGTCGGGCGGGACGACGCGGTCCCGCTCCGGGGCCGGGTGCTCCCGTCCGCGGCCCTCGGCACCGCGGCGGCCGTGCTCGCGGTGCGTCTCGGGGTGCCGGCGTGGCTGGCCTGGCCGGCGGTCCCGCTTGTGACCGTCCTCGGCGTCGTCCTGCTCGGACGGGTCGAGCCAGCGCGTGCCCGGCGGCGGCGGCAGGTGCTCGTGCTGCAGACGCCGCAGGCGCTGGAGCTGATGGCCTCCTGCCTGGCGGCGGGCCTCCCGGTGCGGAGCGCGTGCGCCGTCGTGGTCGATGCCTTCGACGGCCCGGTCGCCGAGGACCTGGGCCGGGTGCGCGCTCTGACCGACCTGGGGGTGGCCGATGCCGAGGCGTGGCAGCGGCTCGCCGGGCACCCGCAGCTCGGCCCGGCGGCCGCCGACCTCGCCCGCTCGGTGGAGTCCGGGACGCTGCTCGTGGCCACGCTGCGTCACCACGCGGTCCGGGCCCGGGAGCGACGCGAGGCCGCGCTGCAGGTCGTGGCCCGCAGCGTCGGCGTCCGCAGCGTGCTCCCGCTGATGACGTGCTTCATCCCGGCGTTCCTGCTGCTCGGCGTCGTGCCGACCGTGGCCTCGGCGCTCGCCCGCGCGCTCTCGCTCTGAGCGAAGCCCTGCCCCAGCGCTCCCCAGCCCTCCGAGGCCGTCCCGCGGTCCGGAGGGCTGACGCGCGTCCTCGGGCTCACAGACGCCGGCCAGCCGACGACCCGCCCCTCGGGCGGGCCGCCCTGGAAGGTTGCCGCGCGCCTCCATCCCCCTGGGCCGGACGACGGGACCGCAGCCGTGCCGGTTGTCCACAGCGCGTCCGCGGAGGACGCGGCGTCATGCACAGCCCGGCTCCGGACCGGCTCGTCCGGCCGTTCGTCATGACACTCCCGGTGCGTCCGTGGGGACGCGCCCCGGGTGGGGTGGGAGACCTGAGGAGGTCCGAGATGGAGCAGGTGCAGGACGTGGCGGTCGTGGACGGGCCGGCCGTGCCGGTGGTGGACGGGACGCGGTGCGCGGACGCGCCCTGCGTCGAGGTGCGCTGGGCGGCCGGCGTCCCGGCCCGGCGGGCCCGGGGCGAGCGCGGCATGGTCAGCGCGGAGTGGGCGGTCGGGATCGTCGCCGCAGTCGCGATCGCGGGCGTGCTCCTCGCGGTGGTGACGTCGGGCGCGGTCAAGGCGGCGCTGCTCGCGATCGTGCTGAAGGTGCTGAGCACGTTCCTGAAGTTCGCGCACTGAGCGGAGGCGGGACACCGTGGTCGGGCGCCGGACGTCTGAGAAGGGCGCGGCGGCGACCGGGGGAGCGGGGGATGGTGACGGCCGAGCTGGCCGTCGCCGTCCTCGCGGCCCTGGCGCTGCTCGGGATGATGCTGTGGGGGATCTTCCTCGTGGTGGTGGAGCTGCGCTGCGTCGACACCGCCGGCGCCGTCGCCCGTCAGGAGGCCCGGGGTGACGCCCAGGGTGTGCGCCTGGCCCGCGCCGCGGCGCCGGCGGGAGCGAGCGTGACCACGACCAGCTCGTCCGGGGTGGTCACCGTGACGGTCCGGGTCCGGGCACGTCCGCTCGCCGTGGGACTGCCCGCCGTGCCGCTCGGCGCGCAGGCGCGGGTGGCCCGGGAGCCGGGCGGTGACTGGTGACGGGCCGGGCGCCGGCCCGACGGGCTCCCGACGAGCGCGGCAGCGGGACGCTGCTGGTGGTCGGCGTGATGGCGGTGGTCGGGGCCGTCGCCGCCGCGGCGCTGGTGGCGGCGGCGTACCTCGTCGCCGGCCACCAGGCCCGGGCGGCCGCCGACCTGGCGTCGCTGAGCGGGGCGGCCGCGTTCGCCGAGGGCCGTCCGCCCTGCCCGGCCGCCCGTCGGATCGCCCGGGCCGACCGTGGCCGGGTCACCGCCTGCGACCAGGTCGGCGACGAGGTCGACTACGTGGTGAGCGTGACGGTCGCCGTGGACGTCGGGCTGCGGGTCCCCGGCCTGCCGCGCAGCCTCGAGGGCCGTGCCCACGCGGGTCCGGTCCGGTGACACGTCCCCGGGAGCTCTCCCGGGCCCGCTCGGGCTCTGTGGTGACAGGTGTAGACGCGGACGGGGGCCGCCACGGGACCGAGCGCGGGACCGAACCAGTGGCACCTGTGGTTAGACTGCGCCGGTCTGAACCGGGGACCTGTGTGCCGGGCTGGCTGAGATCCGCCGTCCGAGGTGCGCCCGAGTCCCGCCGACCGCAGGTTCCAGGAGGACCCCCGATGCCTGTCACGACGTTGTCGCCCGGCAACCTCACCCTCGTCGCGATCGTGTTCGTGATCGCGCTGGTGGCGCTGGTCATGGCCTACGTCTTCCGGCGCGAGGTGCTCCTCGCCGGCGAGGGCACCGCGAACATGCAGGAGATCGCCCGCGCGGTGCAGGAGGGCGCGAGCGCCTTCCTCAGCCGGCAGTTCCGGACGCTCGGGGTCTTCGCAGCCGTCGCCTTCGTCCTCCTGCTCGCGCTGCCGGCCCACACCGACTCCGAGGGTGCGCACTGGGGTCTGCGGATCTTCCGCTCGATCGCCTTCCTCGCGGGCGCGGTGTTCTCCGGCCTGATCGGCTACCTCGGGATGTGGCTGGCGACCCGTGCGAACCTCCGGGTGGCCGCCGCTGCGCGCGTCGGTGCCGAGGGGCGCACCCCGGCGATGAAGATCGCGTTCCGCACCGGTGCGCACGTCGGCATGGCGACCGTCGGCCTCGGCCTCCTGGGCGCCTCCGTCGTCGTCTTCTTCTTCCGCGGTGACGCCCCGACGATCCTCGAGGGCTTCGGCTTCGGTGCCGCCATGCTCGCCATGTTCATGCGGGTGGGCGGCGGCATCTTCACCAAGGCCGCCGACGTCGGCGCCGACCTCGTCGGCAAGGTCGAGCAGAACATCCCCGAGGACGACCCCCGTAACGCCGCGACCATCGCCGACAACGTGGGCGACAACGTCGGTGACTGCGCCGGCATGGCGGCCGACCTCTTCGAGTCGTACGCGGTGACGCTGGTCGCCTCGCTGATCCTCGGCAAGGCCGCCTTCGGCGAGGCCGGGCTGGTCTTCCCCCTCATCGTGCCCGCCATCGGCGTCGTGACCGCCCTGATCGGCATCTTCCTGACCCGGCCGCGCCAGGGGGAGAACGGCCTGACGACGATCAACCGGTCCTTCTACATCTCGGCCGTCATCTCGGCCGTGCTCTGTGCCATCGCCAGCTTCGTCTACCTGCCGGGGACCTTCGCCGAGCTCGGCGCGGGGACGACCGGACCGATCGACGATCCCCGTCTCGTCGCGATCGGGGCCGTGGTCATCGGCATCGTCCTGGCCGCCGCGATCCTCAAGCTCACCGGCTACTACACCGGCACCGAGGACAAGCCGGTCCGTACCGTCGGCCAGACCTCGCTCACCGGCGCCGCGACCGTCGTCCTGTCCGGCATCTCGCTCGGCCTGGAGTCCGCGGTCTACACCGCGCTCGTCATCGCGGCCGCGGTCTACGGCGCCTTCCTGCTCGGCGGGTCCGGGGTGGTCGGGCTCTTCGCCATCGCGCTCGCCGGCTGCGGCCTGCTGACCACGGTCGGCGTCATCGTCGCCATGGACACCTTCGGCCCGGTGTCGGACAACGCGCAGGGCATCGCGGAGATGTCCGGCGACGTGCACGGCGACGGTGTCCAGGTCCTCACCGAGCTCGACGCGGTGGGCAACACCACCAAGGCGATCACCAAGGGCATCGCGATCGCGACCGCCGTCCTCGCCGCCACCGCGCTGTTCGGCTCCTACACCGACTCGGTCCGTGCCGTCCTGGTCGAGCGGTACCAGAGCTTCGTCGACGAGTCGGTCGTCTTCTCCCCGCAGACCCTCGTCGGGCTCATCATCGGCGCTGCCGTCGTCTTCCTCTTCTCCGGGCTCGCGATCAACGCCGTCAGCCGCGCAGCGGGCGCGGTCGTCTACGAGGTGCGCCGCCAGTTCCGCGAGATCCCCGGGATCATGGACGGGACGGGCAAGCCGGAGTACGGCAAGGTCGTCGACATCGTCACCCGCGACTCGCAGCGCGAGCTGGCCACGCCCGGCCTGCTGGCCATCTGCGCCCCGATCGCGGTCGGCTTCGGCCTCGGTGCTCCGGCGCTCGCGGGCTACCTGGCCGGCGCGATCGCCTGCGGCACGCTCATGGCGGTGTTCCTGGCGAACTCCGGCGGGGCCTGGGACAACGCGAAGAAGCTCGTCGAGGACGGCAACCACGGCGGCAAGGGCTCAGCCGCCCACGAGGCCACGATCATCGGCGACACGGTCGGCGACCCGTTCAAGGACACCGCCGGTCCGGCCATCAACCCGCTGATCAAGGTCATGAACCTGGTCGCCCTGCTGATCGCCCCCGCCGTGGTGGCCATGTCGCCGCTCAGCAGCTCGCCGAGCGGCGCCCGCTTCCTCATCGCCCTCGCCGCCGTGGCGGTGATCGTGGTGATGCTCGTGATCAGTGCCCGGCGCGGCTCGGTCATGCACGACGACGGCTCGTCCGGCACCCCGTCCGTCGGGACCGGAACGCACACCGACCAACGGGGCCAGTCCCAGGGCGAGGTCACCTCGCCGCTCGACCGCCAGGCCTGACCGAACCCTGCCCGCGCGGCGCCGTCCCGACGGCGCCGCCGGGCGTCGCCCCAGGGACGACGCGCCGGACGAGCGGGGCCCGTAGGAACGCGCACGACGAGACGACCCGAGGAGCACCGTGGCAGCCGACCGGGCGGGGACCCTGGACTGGTTCCTGCGGCCGAGCGGGACGTCGGTGGGCACCTTCAACCTCGCGTACAACGCCCTCGACCGCCACGTCGTCCGCGGTCTCGCCGAGGAGCCCGCGCTGCTGCACCCCTTCGCCGCCCCGGGGGTGCGCTCCTTCTACTCCTACGCCGAGCTGCTCGAGCGGGTCGCCCAGCTCGGCGGCGGGCTGCGCGAGCTGGGCGTCCGCCCCGGCCAGCCCGTCGTGCTCGCCCTGCCGCTCGTGCCCGAGCTCGTCATCGGCCTGCTCGCCTGCGCCCGGGTCGGCGCCGTCGCGGTGCCGCTGGTCGACGACGCGCCCGACGCGGTCCGTCGGCTCGGTCACGACCCGGCCGTCGGACGCCCGCCCGTCCTGCTGACCGACGGCCCGCGCAAGGCGGCCGTCGACGCCGTCCTCGCCACCGGCGGTCGCACCCCGGACTACCAGGTGGTGCTCCGCCCGGAGGCCGGGACGCTCGACCCGGCCGTGGGTGACATCGACCTCGCCGTGGTCATGCGCCCGGGCGCCTTCCAGCCGGCCGTCTGCGCCGAGCTGCCGCCGACCAGCCCCTTCCTCGTCCGGCTCGGAGCCGGCGCCGAGGTGACCACGACCCACGACCACGCCTGGGCCTTCGACCTCCTGGGCGCCGCCCCCGCTGCGGGCTGGGCCCCGGGCACGTACATCCACCCAGCCGACGACCCCACCGACGTGCCCCCGTACGGCGCCCTGCTCGGGCCGCTGCTCGTCGGGGCGACCGTCGAGCTGCGCTGATGTCTCCCGAGGGGGGCGGTGTGGTGCCAGACCGGGCCGCCGGCGAACGGCTGCTCGCCGCGGAGGACAGTGCCGCGCTGGCCGAGGCCCTCGCCGCGCACCGCTACGAGGTGGACGCCGTGGTCGACGCGATCGGGGAGACCGCCCACGCCGCGCTCGCCCGGAACGCCACCGTCCCCGCCCGGCTCGCCCTCGAGGGCCGCACCGACCCGCTCGCCACCCTGACCCGGCTCTGGCTGCTCCAGGACCGCGTGCCGCGGGCCGACCTCGACGCCGCGCTGCCCGGCCTGGTCCCGGCCCTCGTCGAGGCCGGGATCCTCTCGGCCGGTGCGGAGTCCGACACCGCGCTCGCGCTGGTCGACGTCCGTCCCTACGCCTCCGACGACGGTGCCTCGGGCTGGGTCGTGGCGGACCTCACCCCGGGCCTGGACACCCGGACGACGCCGATGCGTCCGGACTTCGTCCTCGGGGTCTCGTCCGCCTCGAGCACGCTCGCGCAGCTGACGGTCCGGCGTCCGGTCGGCCGGGCCCTCGACCTCGGCACCGGCTGCGGTGTGCAGAGCCTGCACCTCGCCCGGCACGCCCGCGAGGTCGTCGCCACCGACCTCAACCCTCGGGCCCTGACGCTCGCCCGGCTGACCGCCGACCTCAACGGCGTCGCGGTCGACCTGCGCCACGGCGACCTCTACGCCCCCGTGGCCGGCGAGCGCTTCGACCTCGTCGTGACGAACCCGCCGTACGTCCTCTCGCCCCCGACCGGCGAACGCCTCACCTACCGCGAGGGCACGCGCACCTCCGACGGGTTGGTCGAGGCCGTCGTGCGCCAGGGCGTCGAGCACCTCGCCGAGAGCGGCGTGCTGCAGGTCCTCGGGAACTGGGCCCACGTCCGCGGTCAGGACTGGCGCGAGCGGGTCGCCGGCTGGGTGCCCGAGGGCCTCGACCTGCACGTCGTCGAGCGGGAGGTCATGGACCCGTACGCCTACGTCGAGCTCTGGCTCGCCGACGCGGGTCTGGCCGGAGCGCCCGACTACCGGGAGCGGTACGCGGCCTGGTGCGCCTACTTCGACTCCCTCGGCATCGAGGGCGTGGGGATGGGCTGGCTGCTCGCGCGCCGCCCGTCCACGCCCGGCCCGGCCCGGCGCACGCTGGAGACCTGGCCGTACGCGGTCGAGCAGCCCGTCGCGCCGGCGTTCAGCGCCGAGCTGGACGTCGTCGAGCGCTGGCGCGGCCGTAGTGCCGACGAGGTGCTGGCCACGGCCTGGCGGCTCGCGCCCGACGTCGTCGAGGAGACCGCCGGGCAGCCGGGGGCCGGCGACCCGTCCTCGATCGTCCTGCGCCAGCAGCGGGGCCTGCGCCGCGCCGTCGCCGTCGACACCGCGACGGCCGGCGTCCTCGGGGCGTGCGACGGCGAGCTGTCGCTGCGCACCCTCGTCGACACGGTCGCGGGGCTGCTGGACCTGGATCCGGCGCCGCTCGCCGTCGAGCTCGTCGAACGGGCCCGCGGTCTGGCCGAGGACGGGCTGCTCGTCGCTCCCGCCTGACCCTCGCGGCATCCCGGGGCGAGGAATGGTCCGCACGGCTGCATCGTTGGGCGCTCGAAGGGTAGGGCGGGTCGTAGAGTGTGCCCGGCTCGCGCCCCGAGCGGGCGGGCACCAGATGGAGGAACACGTGGCGAAGGCTGCATCAGGTCGAGGAAAGGCCGGCGGGAGCGGCCTGCGCCTCGTCATCGTCGAGTCCCCGACCAAGGTCGCGAGCATCGCGAGCTACCTCGGCGACGGCTACATCGTGGAGTCGAGCCGCGGCCACGTCCGCGACCTCCCGACCGGTGCCGCCGAGGTCCCCGCGAAGTACAAGGGCGAGAAGTGGGCCCGGACCGGTGTCGACGTCGAGCACGACTTCGAGCCGCTCTACGTCGTCAACCCCGACAAGAAGGCGACCATGCGGTCGCTCAAGGACGCGCTGGCGCAGGCCGACGAGCTCCTGCTCGCCACCGACGACGACCGCGAGGGCGAGGCCATCGCCTGGCACCTGCTCCAGGAGCTCAAGCCCAAGGTCCCGGCCCGGCGGATGGTGTTCCGCGAGATCACGCCCAAGGCCATCGCCGACGCCGTGGCCAACCCGCGCGACCTCGACACCGACCTGGTCGACGCGCAGGAGACCCGCCGCATCCTCGACCGGCTGTACGGCTACGAGGTCTCCCCGGTGCTGTGGAAGAAGGTCATGCCCCGGCTGTCGGCCGGGCGCGTGCAGTCCGTGGCGACCCGGCTCGTCGTCGAGCGCGAGCGGGAGCGGATCGCGTTCCGCACCGCCGGCTACTGGGACCTCGACGCCGTCCTGGACGCAGGGGAGGGTGCGGAGCCGCCGCTGTTCCCAGCCCGGCTGACCCGGGTCGGCGAGCGCCGGGTGGCGCAGGGCCGCGACTTCGACAGCCGCGGCCAGCTCGTGAACCGCCCCAGCGAGACGCTGGTCCACCTCGACGAGACCGAGACCCGGGCGCTCGCCGCCTCGCTCGAGACGGCCGCGTTCCGCGTCGCCGGCGTCGACTCCAAGCCCTACACGCGCAAGCCGTACGCGCCGTTCCGCACCACGACGATGCAGCAGGAGGCGGGCCGCAAGCTCGGCTTCACCGCTCAGCGCACGATGTCGGTCGCGCAGGACCTCTACGAGGGCGGCTACATCACCTACATGCGTACGGACTCGTCGGTGCTGTCCGACACCGCGATCAACGCGGCGCGGGCGCAGGTCACCCAGCTCTTCGGGGCGAGCTACCTGCCGGCGTCGCCTCGCATCTACGCCAACAAGGGCAAGAACGCCCAGGAGGCCCACGAGGCCGTCCGCCCGGCCGGCGACACGTTCCGCACCCCCGCCCAGACCGGCCTGCGGGGCGACCAGTTCCGGCTCTACGAGCTGATCTGGATGCGGACCGTCGCCTCGCAGATGAAGGACGCGGAGGGCTTCTCCACCACGGTCCGCATCGAGGCCCAGGTGCCCGAGGCCGAGGGGCAGGGCTCGGGGGGTTGTTGGGGGGCGGAGCCCCTGGTGCCCGTTCGTCGCCTCGGGCCGCACCATCACCTTCCACGGCTTCCTCAAGGCCTACGTCGAGTCGAGCGACGAGCCCGACTCGAGCGGCGACGACGCGCAGACGCGGCTGCCGCAGCTGCAGACCGACCAGACCCTGCGCCCGGAGTCGCTGACCCCGGCCGGGCACGAGACCCGGCCGCCGTCGCGCTACACCGAACCCTCGCTGGTCGCCAAGCTCGAGGAGCTGGAGATCGGCCGGCCGTCGACGTACGCCTCGATCATCCGGACGATCACGAGCCGTGACTACGTGTTCAAGAAGGGCTCGGCCCTGGTGCCGACCTGGCTGGCCTTCGCGGTCACGCGGCTGCTCGAGGAGCACTTCCCGGCGCTGGTGGACTACGCCTTCACCGCGCAGATGGAGGACACCCTCGACGAGATCGCCAAGGGCAACGCCGCGCGGCTCGCGGTGCTCACCGACTTCTACTTCGGCAGCGGCGGCAAGCCGGCCGAGGGTGCGGCCCAGGCCCCGGTCGACCCGGCCGACGGCCGCGAGGGTCTGCAGCGCCTGGTCTCCGAGCTCGGCGACATCGACGCCCGCCGGCTGTCGACCTTCGGCGTCGGCGACCTCGGCTCCGACGTCGTGGTCCGCGTGGGCCGCTACGGCACCTACGTCGAGGACGGCGAGGGCCGCCGCGCCAACGTCGACGACGAGCTGCCGCCGGACGAGCTGACCCTCGAGCTCGCGACCGAGCTGCTGAGCAAGCCGATGGGCGAGGAGCGCGAGCTGGGCCAGGACCCGGACACGCACCGGACCGTCGTGGCCAAGCAGGGACGGTTCGGGCCCTACGTCACCGAGGTGCTGGAGGAGGACGCGCCCAAGAACGCCAAGGCGCGCACCGGCTCGCTCTTCGCCTCGATGAGCGTGGACAGCGTGACCCTCGAGCAGGCCCTGCGGCTGATGAGCCTGCCGCGCGTGGTCGGCACGCTCGAGGGCGAGGAGGTCACCGCGCAGAACGGGCGCTACGGCCCGTACCTCAAGAAGGGCACGGACTCGCGCTCGCTGGAGAGCGAGGACCAGATCTTCGACATCAGCCTCGAGCAGGCCGAGGCGATCTACGCCCAGCCCAAGCAGCGCGGGCGCGCCGCGGCCAAGCCGCCGCTGGCCGAGCTCGGCCCCGACCCGGTGTCGGGCCGGCCGATGGTGGTCAAGGACGGGCGGTTCGGCGCCTACGTCACGGACGGCGAGCTCAACGCGACGCTGCGCCGCGACGACGACGTGGCCACGCTGACGGCCGAGCGGGCCGCCGAGCTGCTGGCCGACAAGCGGGCCAAGGGACCGGCGCCCAAGAAGACGGCGCGGCGTGCGCCGGCCAAGAAGGCGCCGGCGAAGAAGGCCGCCGCCAAGACCGCGACGAAGACGACGGCGGCCAAGACGGGGACGGCCAAGAAGACGGCGGCCAAGCCGCGCGCCACGGCCACCTCCTCGCCGGGCTGATGGGCAGGGCCCGGACGATGGCGGGCGGCCGGTCGGGCAAGGCCGGTGTGCCCGGGGCCGGCGGGGGCCGTCGGTCCGCGGCGGGGGACAAGGCCCGGTCCAAGGACAAGGCGAGGTCGAAGGACAGGGCCCGGTCGAAGGACAGGGCCTCCTCCGCGAGACGGGCCGACGTCGAGGCGCCCGAACCCGCCCCGCTGCCCGGTCGACCACCGGGGCAGCGGCTGTACGACATGCCGTTCAGCTCACCGGAGCCCCGGCTCGTGAACCCCGGGCTCGGCCTGCACAACCTGGTGGCCCGGGCAGGGCACAACGCCGCGTACGGGATCGACGTCACCCTGCTCGACGCGCCCGACCACCGGCTGATCCGCTCCGGCGTGCTGCTGGCGCACCGGGTGCTCGACGGGCGCGGCGAGTGGTTCCTCACCGCTCCCGAGTGGCAGCCGCTGCTGCCCAAGGACCGCATCGAGCTGATGGGCCACGCCGACCTGCCCGACGACCTGGCCTCGCTGATCCGGCCGCTGCGGCGCCGCGCGACGCTCGGGCCGGTGGCTGCGCTCAAGTGCGACCGCCGTGAGTTCGCGCTCCGCGACGACACCGGCACCACGCTCGCCCTGCTCCGCGACGACAAGGTGACGGTGCGCCGCGGCGGGCTGACGACGGCCCGCTACCGCGAGGTCATGCTCACCCCCGTCGGGCCCGGGCTGACCTCGGAGCAGCGTGCGTCCGTCGACCGCGCGTTCCGCGGGGTGGGGGCCAACCGGGTGGCGCGCTTCCCGCGCCTCGTCACGCGGCTCGGCGCACCGGCGACCGGACCCTCCGACATCCCGGCCGAGCAGGTCCTGGACGGCGCGCTGCCGCTGCGTGGGTGGATCGGCGCGCTGGTCGGCAACCGCCTCCGCGAGATCGTGCGGGCCGACCTGACGCTGCGCGGCGGCGACGTCTCCGCGGTCGCGCGGCTCGGGACCGAGGCGGCCGCCCTGCGCGCGGAGCTCGCCGGCCTCGAGCCCGCGCTGGAGACCGGGTGGGCCGAGGACCTCCGCGACGACCTCGACTGGCTCGTCGCCGCGGTCGCGGTCACGCCCGTCCGCGGCCCGGCCGGTGGTCCCACCTGGCCGCGCACCGAGCGCTACCTGTCCGTCCTCGAGCGGCTGGTGTCGGCGGCCCGGTCGCCGCACCTCGCGGTGGAGGGGTCCGAACCGGCCGCCGAGGCCCTGTCCCGGCTGCTCGCCGACGCCGGACACCGGCTCCGGGCGTGCGCCGACCCGCTGCGCGCCGACTCCTCCGACGCCGCCTGGGACGCGGTGCGCGAGGCGCTCGCGACGGTGCGCGGGCTCGCGACGGTGGCGGCGTCCGCGGCCCCCGAGGCGGCCGCCGCCGCGCTCGGCCCTGCTGCGCAGGCCCGCCCCGCTGCTCGCCGCCGTCCGGCCCGGGACGCCGCCGGGTGTTCCCGAGGTGGCGGCGATGACCCCGGCCGAGGCGTTCGAGGCGGGCCGCGAGCACGAGCGCGAGCGGCAGCGCGACCGGGGTGCCCGGCAGGCGTTCGTCGACCGCTGGGCCAAGAGCGTGCGCAAGCGGGGCGCGTGACGACCCCGGGGGCGTTCGTCGTCTTCGAGGGCGGGGACGGCGTCGGCAAGTCGACCCAGGTCCGCCTGCTCGCCGAGCGCCTCGCCGCCGCGGGGCACGAGGTCGTGACGACCTTCGAGCCGGGGGACACCCGCCTCGGTGCGGTGCTGCGCGGCCTGCTGCTGCACGGCGAGGGCGGCGACGTCGGCGCGCGGGCCGAGGCGCTGCTCTACGCCGCCGACAAGGCCCAGCACCTGCACGAGGTGGTCCGCCCGGCGCTCGCGCGCGGGGCGGTCGTGGTCTGCGACCGCTACGTCGCCTCGATGGTCGCCTACCAGGGGGCCGGCCGCGTCCTCGACCCCGACGAGGTGGAGCGCGTCGCCCGCTGGGCCACCGACGACCTGCGTCCCGACCTGACCGTGCTGCTCGACCTCGAGCCGGAGGAGGGCCTCGGCACGCTCGTCGAGCCGGACCGGCTGGAGTCGGCCGGGCTGGACTTCCACGTCCGGGCCCGTTCCTTCTTCCTGGCCCTCGCCGCGCGCGACCCGGAACGCTCCCTGGTGCTGCCCGCCCGCCGGTCCCGCGAGGCGCTGGCCGACGCCGTGGCCGAGCGCGTGGAGCGGCTCCTGTCGGAGCCGGGTGCCAGGCTGGGTTCGTGACCAGCGACGTGGGGGAGCGGACCGGGGCGGGCACCGCGTACGGGGTGTGGGGCGAGCTGGTCGGCCAGGACCGGGCGGTGCAGACGCTGCGCCGCGCGGCCCGTGGCGACGACCACGCCATGACGCACGCCTGGCTCGTGGTCGGTCCGCCCGGCTCGGGACGCTCGAACGCCGCGCGGGCGTTCGCCGCCGCGCTGCAGTGCGAGCGGCCGGGCGGGGTCGAGGCGGGCTGCGGGCACTGCAACGGCTGCCGCACGGCGCTCAGCGGGGCGCACCCCGACGTGACGCTGGTCCGGACCGAGCAGCTGTCGATCGGCGTCGAGGAGGTGCGCGACCTGGTCCGGCGGGCGGCGATGAGCCCGACCATGCGCCACCGCCAGGTCATCGTCGTCGAGGACGCGGACCGGGTGACCGAGCGGGGCGCGGACGCGCTGCTCAAGAGCGTGGAGGAGCCGGCGCCCGCCACCGTCTGGATCCTCTGCGCCCCGACGTCGGACGACGTCGTCGTGACGATCCGGTCGCGCTGCCGGCTGCTGTCGCTCGCCACCCCGACCGCGGAGGCGGTCGCCGGTCTGCTCGTGGCCCGCGACGGCGTCGAGCCGGCGCTGGCGGCCGAGGCGGCGTGGGCGGCCCAGGGTCACGTCGGCCGGGCGCGGGTCCTGGCCCGCGACCCCCGCGCGCGCGACCGGCGCCGCGAGATCCTGCTGATGCCGTTCGGGCTCACCAGCCTGTCGGCGTGCCTGGTCGCGGCCGCCCGGCTGGTCGAGATGTGCTCGGCCGAGGCCACGGCGGCGAACGAGCTGGTCGACGCCCGCGAACGCTCCGCCCTGGAGGAGGCGCTCGGCTTCGGCACCCGGGGCGCCCGCCCGCGGCAGGCCGCGGCCGCGGTCAAGGAGCTGGAGGAGCAGCAGCGCGCCCGCGCCAAGCGGTTCCAGCGCGACGCCATCGACCGCGCGCTGACAGAACTGACCGGTTTCTACCGCGACCTGCTCAGCCTCCAGACCCGTTCGGGCGCGCCCCTCGTGAACCGCGCCCTGGCCCCGCGGCTCGAGGCCCTGGCCCGGAGGTCGTCGCCGGAGTCGACGCTGCGCCGCATCGACGCGCTGCTCGGCTGCCGCACGGCGCTCGAGGGGAACGTCGCCCCGCTCCTCGCCCTGGAGGCGACGATGATCGCCCTGGTCGAGACCTGAGCCGTTCTTCGCCTGCGCTGGGGACACCCCGACGATCCTCGCCGTGCTCTTCTCGCTCGTGCACGTCAGCCGGGCCACCCAGCCGATGAGCCGGGACGCCCTCCTGGAGCTCCTGCACCACTCACGGACGCACGACGCGCGCGCCGGCCGCACCGGGCTGCTGCGCTACCGCGACCGGACGTTCCTCCAGGTGCTCGAGCAGGAGCGGGTGCAGGAGCTGTCCGCGGCAGCTGCCGCGACCCGCGCCACCACGAGGTCACGACGGTGGTCGAGGGCGATCAGCCCGAGCGGCAGCTCCCCGACCGGAGCATGGGCTTCGGCGACCTCGACGACGCCTCGGGCGAGGTCGACGGGTTCAGCGGCGTCCTCGACGGCGGGGACCCGACCCGCGCCGAGGCCGGGTTCGTCCGCGACCTGCTGGACCTCTTCGACGAGCACCGTTGAGCCTCGCCCGCATCCGTCCGAGGGCCGGGGCCCGTACCTGCAGCAGGACGATCGACAGGTCTGGACAGGTTTTCCCGTCGTGCCTCCGCGTTTTCCAGCGCGTATGCAAGCGGTTGCGGCATGATCAGCAGAGACGTTTCCGGCGAGGGTGGGGTCCTGCCCCCCAGTTCGCCCACCCGAGGGGAGCCCGGCAGTCCCGCAGCTGCCGGGCTCCTTCACATCCCGGCCCTCCGGCTCGGTGCCGACCCGCTTCCCGCGCGCGCGGGACGTCCCCGGCCCGGGCCCTCGTACGCTGGCGCCCATGACCCGGGTGATGGCGGTGTCGTTCGAGCGCTACGGACGGCTCTACTACCTCGACCCCGGCGAGGCGACCTACCGCGTCGGCGACCGGGTCCTCGTGCCGACCGAGTCGGGGCCCGAGGTCGCGGAGTGCGTGTGGGCACCCGAGTGGGTCGACCCCGACTCGGGTGCCGGGTTCGTCGACCTCCCCGTCTGCGCCGGTCCGGCGGCGGACGCCGACCTCGAGCGGGACGCGGTCCACCGGCGCCGGCGCGCCGAGGCCCGGCTGGTCGTACGCCGGTTGATCAAGAAGCACGGGCTGGCGATGAAGGTCGTCGGCGTCGACTACCTCGACCCGGCGACGGCGGACGAGGAGCTCGTCGTCTTCTACTTCACCGCGCCGCAGCGGGTCGACTTCCGGAACCTGGTCGGTGAGCTCGCCCGCAGCCTCGGGTCGCGGGTGGACCTGCGTCAGGTCGGCTCGCGCGACGGCGCCCGGATCACCAACGGGATCGGCAGCTGCGGGCGCGACCTCTGCTGCGCGACGTTCCTCAAGGACTTCGAGCCGGTCAGCCTGCGGATGGCCAAGGTCCAGGACCTGCCGCCGAACCCGCTCAAGATCTCCGGCGCGTGCGGGCGCCTGCTGTGCTGCCTCAAGTACGAGCACCCGCTCTACGCCGAGTTCGCCCGGGAGGTGCCCGCCGTCGGCGCGGCCGTCGAGGTCGACGGCGAGGAGGGGACGGTCGTCGCCCACCAGGTGCCCGCCGACGCGGTGCTCGTCCGGATGAAGGACAGCGGGGCCGTGAGCCGGTGCAGCCGGGCCAGCGTGTGCGGCTCGCGGCAGGCGTACGAGGGTCGCGGCCCGGCGCCGGGACGTGGCGAGAACGACCGCGGCCGTCGGGACGGCCCGTCCGCGTGAGCTCGCCCGGACGACGCGGTGCGACCGCACCGCGGCGCGCGGCCCTCGCCGCCCTGGCGCTCCTGGTCGCGGCGGTCCTCGCGGGCTGCGGCGTGCTCGATCCGCCCCCGCCGACGGCCAGCAGCACCGCCGAGATCCCCGTCCCCACCGCCGCGTCCGGCTCGTCCCAGCCGCAGGTCGCGCCCACGCCGCCCGACGGTCGGCCGCTGGAGGCCGTCCCCGCCGTCGTCCCGCCGGGGGTCGTCGACCCACCGGCCGGGTCCGGCGAGGCCCGCTACCCGGCCCAGACGCTCGACTGGACGTCCTGCAGCAAGCGGGTCCAGTGCGCGTCGGTCCTGGCCCCGCTCGACTGGTCGGCGCCCGACGGTCGCGCCCTGACCCTCGCGGTGGGGCGGGTGCGGGCGACCGCGTCGCCGCGGCTCGGCAGCCTCTTCCTCAACCCGGGCGGCCCGGGCGGCTCGGGGCTCGACCTGCTGGCGGGCTTCCCGACGCAGGGGCTCGAGCACTACGACCTCGTCTCCTGGGACCCGCGCGGCGTCAGCCGCTCCACGCCCGTGCGCTGCTCCTCCGACGCCGACCTCGACCGGCTCCTCTCCCTCGACGTGTCACCGGACGACGACGCGGAGGCGTCCACCCTGAACACCGCCTCCGAGGCGTTCGGGCGTGCCTGCCTCGCGCGCTCCGGCGCACTGCTCGAGCACATCTCCACCGCCGACACCGTCCGCGACCTCGACCTGCTGCGCGGCCTGGTCGGCGACGCGCGGCTGACCTACCTCGGCTTCTCCTACGGCACGCAGATCGGCGCCCAGTTCGCCGACACGTTCCCCGAGCACACCGGCGCGATGGTGCTCGACGGGGCCGTCGACCTCGGCTCCGACTCACGGGTCGACCAGATCCAGGGCTTCGAGCGGGCGCTGGGGCACTTCGCCTCGTGGTGCGGGCAGCAGCGCTGCGGGCTGGGCGACGACCGCGCCGCCGTCCTCGGCCGGGTGCAGGGGCTGCTCACCGACCTCGACGCGCACCCGCTCCCCGGCGCGGGCGGCCGTGAGCTCACCCAGCAGCTCGGGCTCTCGGGCGTGCTGACCCCGCTCTACGACGGCACCACGGGCTGGCCGCGGCTGGCCGAGGCGCTCGTGGACGCCGTGCACGGGCAGGGCGCGGGGCTGCTCGCCCTCGCCGACGCGGGGAACGAGCGCTCCCGCGACGGCCGCTACGGCTCGCTCGCGACGGCGTTCCCGGCGATCCGCTGCCGCGACAGCCAGGCCGAGAGCGTGGCCGAGGCCGACCGCAAGGCCGCCGCGTCCGCGAGGAAGGCGCCGGTGCTCGGACGGTTCAGCGGGCCCGACGTCGCCTGCCCGCTCTGGCCCGTGGCCCCGGCGCCGGCGACGGAGCGCCTGCACCGCGTGGGCGACCGCCCGGTCGTCGTCGTGGGGACGACCGGCGACCCGGCCACGCCGTACGAGTACGCGGTCGACATGGCCCGCGAGCTCGACTCCGCCGTGCTGGTCACCCACGAGGGCGAGGGCCACACGGCGTACGGCACGAGCGCCTGCGTGCGCGGGCTCGTGCAGGCCTACCTGAACGACGGACGCGTCCCCGCCGCCGGCACCCGCTGCCCCTCGGGCTGAGCGTCGGTCAGGCGCGGACGGCGTGGAAGGTGTCGTGCAGGCAGAGGAACGCGCCCTGGACGACGATCCCCGCCCCGGCACCGGCGCGCTCCGGGCGGTCCGGGTTCGCTCGCCAGAGCCAGGCGCCACCCGCGACGTAGAGGGCGTCGGCGGCGGCGTTCGCCGCGAGCACCCGGCGCAGGACGCGACGCTCACGACGGAGGGCCGCGGGGGCGTACGGGTTGCCGGCCCGCCGCATCCGCCGCCGCTGCAGAGCACCGGCGGCGACCACGACACCCGCGTCGACGGCCGCCCAGCCGACCTGCTGCCGACCGAACGCCCGCCACCACGCGTCGCCGCGGACGGCGAGCGGGAGGCCGACGACCGTGCTCACGACGCACCAGCCGACGGTGACGCGGGCCAGCGCGTGCTGGCGCAGCCAGGGGTCCATCCCCCGATGAGACCACGGACGGCCGGGCGCGTGGCGGGCGTTCCTCAGCGGGTCCCGACCGAGCCGTCCTGCTGCACCGACCGGACCGGTACGGGGGAGTCGGCGACCACGGCGTAGGTGACGCCGCTCCCGCCGAGCACCCCGGCGGCGACCAGGGTCGCGCCGTAGACCCACGTCCGGCCCCGCAGGGTGAAGCCGCTCCGGGCCGGGGCGGACGCCGCGTCAGCTCGGGTGCGAGGGCCGGCCAGGGGGCCGGGCCCGCCGGCCGGGGTGGTGAGGTTCATGGCGTCCACGGCAGGACTCCTTCGCGTCGTCGGTCTCGATGCCCTCGGAACAGGCATGGTTCGACGATGCGGGCGGGGTCTGTGGCGGTGCTCGGCCCGACCTGTCGGGCGGCTGATGATCGGACGTGGCGGACCCCGTCCCGCGCCGCGCTTCCGCTTCGACGGGCGGGCGTGCGGCGGGTACAGTTGGCGCTCGCTCCAGGTGGCACCAGCCGCCGGGGCAGGCCGCCTTAGCTCAGCTGGTAGAGCGACGCTCTCGTAAAGCGTAGGTCGTCGGTTCGAATCCGACAGGTGGCTCCAGCAGGTTCCGGGCCTGGTTCGCCAACGTCACAACGGGGATGATCTGGCACCGGAGCGGTGCCAGATCATCCCCGGTTGCGGCCTCCGGTACCCCCTCTGCACATCTTCCGTGCTTATGATGCGGCCACCCAGTCCCTCCGGGCACGTCCCGTCCCGGGGCTGGTGTCACGGTCGAGGGGGACCTGGACGCCCTTCATCCCCCGGAGGTATCAGGTGCCACGACGTCCGACCGCGCTGAGGGCAGGGCTGAAGACAGGGCTGACGGGCGGGCTGACGGCCGCGCTCGCGCTCGCCGCGTCCGCGTTGTGGGCCCCCGCCCTCCCGGCGCTCGCCGCGCCGACCCCGTCCGGCGTCGTCCACCGCGCCGACACGACCGGGTCCGCGGCGGAGACCTCGACGCTCGAGCTCGACCGTCCGGCCGGCACGGTGGCCGGCGACGTCCTCGTCGCGCGGGTCGCCAACCGCGGTGACGTCACCGCCGCGCTCACCGCGGCCGGGTGGACGACGGCCGGCAGCACGCACAGCGCCGCGATGCTCAAGGCGTGGGTGCTCTACCGCGTGGTCGGCGCGGACGAGCCCACCGCGTACGCCTTCACCCAGGACGCGACGACGGGCATGGCCGGCAGCATCTCCGCCTTCGGCGGGGTGGACACCGCCGACCCGGTGGACGAGTTCGCGGGCCGGGTGAACGGCAACAGCACCACGTTCGCGACCCCCGCCGTCGCGAGCACGGCCGGCAACGACCTCGCCGTCTGGTTCGGCACCCAGCTGACGACCGGGACGTCCTGCGCGGACGCCGCCATCGACGCGCCGAGCGGCTTCGACGCCTCGTCCGACCCGTGCCCGGCCGACGGCTCCGGGCTCGCGGCCGTCGCCGCCCGGCTCCAGCTGGGCGCGGCCGGCGACCAGCCCGCCGCCGTGCTGGGGACGGCGGCCCCCGCCTGGACCGGCAGCTCTCGGACCAGCGCCACCAACATCGCCCAGGTCGTGCTGCTGCGGGCCGCGGCCACGGTCGAGGTCGCCGACCGCTACTCGACGGCCACCGTCCGGGTCGGTGGCTTCAGCGTCCCCGACAGCACCCTCCACGAGCCCTCCGGCCTGGCGGCCAGCCGGACGAACCGGGGCGTGCTCTACGTCCACAGCGAGTCCGACGACAAGACGATGGTGGCGATCAGCAGCACCGACGCGTCGGTGCTCGAGCGGTTCACGCTCAGCAACCCCGGCCAGTGGGACTGGGAGGACATCGCCACCGGGCCCTGCCCGACCGGGAGCTGCGTCTACGCCGGTGACATCGGCGGGGTGCGTGACGGGGGTCAGCGGCGCACCAACGACTACAGCGTCTACCGCATGGCCGAGCCCACCGTGGTCGAGGGCGGCACCGCCTCCCTGACCACCGAACGGTTCCGGTTCGCCTACCCCGACGGCGCCCACAACGCCGAGGCCCTGCTGGTCCACCCGACGACCGGTCAGGTCTACGTCGTGACCAAGGAGCAGAGCGGTCGCAGCGGGGTCTACACCTTCCCCGGCGGGGGTGGTCTGCCCGCGGCGTCCGCCACCGTCGTGACGACGCTGACGAAGGTCGCGACGCTGCAGGTCCCCACCTGGACCGCGACCGACACGAGCGCGGCCCAGCTCCACAAGGCCACCTGGTACGCGCAGGTCACCGCGGGGTCGATCCACCCGGACGCCAACCGCTTCCTGCTGCGCACGCCGTACGCGGTGTGGGAGTACCGCGGCACGCCGGGCGGTTCCTTCACCTCTGCGCTGCAGGCCGCACCGGTGGCCCTGACCGCGCCGCAGGGCGAGGGGCAGGGCGAGGCGATCGACTACGCGCCCGACGGCTCCGCCTACTACACGCTGAGCGAGCAGACGGCACCGCCGTTCACGCTGCACCGCGTCGACCGGGCCTGACGGACCGAGGGGCCCTGACCGGCCTCAGCCGCCGGGGGCGAGGGCGCCGACCGCGGCGTAGGTGTCGTCGAACAGCTCCACCAGCGGGCGGTCCTCCTCGAGCCAGCGCGCGAAGCCCAGGCGGAAGACGAGCACGCCGACCTCGGCGCTGAGGGCAGCGACCTGCGGGTCGACCCCGCGGGCGCGCAGCGCGGTCCCCAGCGCGTCGGTGAGGGTGGCCATCTTCATCAGCTCTCGCTCGAGGAGCACCGGGTTGGCCGCGACGACGTCCTGCCGGCGCCGTGCGTGCTCCCGCCGGCCGTCGAAGAACGCCTCGGTCGACCGCAGCGCCGTACGGACGGCCTGCGTCGCCGTCGCCGTCGCCGGGGCGGCCGCGACGGCCTCGACCAGCCGGGCGACCAGCACCGGTGAGCCGCCGAAGAGCACCTCGCGCTTGTCGCTGAAGTGGCGGAAGAAGGTCCGTTCGGTCAGTCCGGTGCGCGCGGCGATGTCGGCCACGGTCGTCTGCTCGTAGCCGCGCTCCTCGAACAGCTCCAGCGCCGACCGCTCGAGGCGCGACCGCGCGTCCGGCTGCCAGCGACCCATGCGGCGATCGTAGGCGACGGCAGCCGCTGACATCGCGGTGTACGCTCATGGCAGTCACTGACATCAGGAGGAACCATGCGCGTCTTCGTCACCGGTGCGACCGGTCTCATCGGCTCGGCCGTCGTCCCCGAGCTGCTCGGCGCGGGCCACGAGGTCGTCGGTCTCGCCCGTTCCGACGCCTCCGCCGAGCGGCTGCGGGCCGCGGGCGCGGACGTGCTGCGCGGCGAGCTGAGCGACCTCGACGCGCTGCGCCGGGGCGCGGGCGAGGCGGACGGGGTCGTGCACCTGGCCTTCGTCCACGACTTCTCGGACTTCGCCGCCTCGGCCCAGGCCGACGCCACGGCGATCACGGCGCTCGGCGAGGCGCTCGAGGGCACGGACAAGCCGCTCGTCACCACGTCGGGGCTGCTGGGCCTGCCGTCCGGACGGGTCGTCACCGAGCAGGACGTGGCCCCGGTCGGGCTGCGGCTGAGCGAGGCGAGCACCCTGCCGTTCGCGGAGCGCGGCGTCCGGGCGTCCTCGGTCCGGCTGGCCCCGAGCGTGCACTCCGCCGCGGACCGGCACGGCTTCGTCCCCACCCTGGTCGGGATCGCCCGGACGAAGGGGTCCTCGGCCTTCATCGGCGACGGGTCGAGCTACTGGCCCGCTGTGCACCAGCTCGACGCGGCCCGGTTGTTCCGGCTGGCGCTGGAGTCGGCGCCCGCGGGGGCGGTCCTGCACGGGGCCGGCGACGACGCCGTCCCGACCCGCACCATCGCCGAGGCCATCGGTCGCGGGCTCGGCGTGCCCGTCACGTCGGTGGAGCCGGGCCCGGCCGCGCAGGAGCACTTCGGCTGGATGGCGCCGATGTTCGGGATGGACGTCCGGGTGTCCCACGCCGCCACGACCGAGCTGCTCGGCTGGGAGCCGACCCACCCGGGCCTGATCGAGGACCTCGACGAGGGCTTCTACTTCGAGGGCGCCCAGGCCTGACGGGACGGGCGCTCAGACCACCACGGTCATCCCGCCGTCGACGAAGATCGTCTGGCCGTTGACGAAGTCCGAGGCGCCGGACGCGAGCCAGACCGCCGGCCCGACGAGGTCGGCGGTCGTGCCCCACCGGGCCGCAGGCGTACGACCGACGACCCAGGCGGTGAAGTCCTCGTCGTCGACGAGGGCCTGCGTCATCTCGGTGGCGAGGTAGCCGGGCGCCAGCGCGTTCACCTGGATCCCGGAACCCGCCCACTCCGCGGCCATCGCCCGGGTGAGCGTGCGGAGGCCGCCCTTGGCCGCGGTGTACGGGCCGATGCCCGGCCGGGCGAGGTCGGACTGGACGGACGCGATGTTGACGATCTTGCCCCGACCGCGGGTGATCATGCTCCGGGCGACGGCCCGCCCGACCACGAAGGCGCTCGTCAGGTCGGTCTCGAGGACGCGTCGCCAGTCGGCGACGTCGAGGTCGACGAGCGGGACGCGGTGCTGGACGCCGGCGTTGTTGATCAGGACCGCGACGGGCCCGACCTCGGACTCGATCATGGTCAGCGCCGTGTCGACGGCGGCCTCGTCCGTCACGTCGAACGCGGAGGCGTGCACGCGCTCCGACCCCCAGCGCTCCGCCAGCTCGGCGCGCGTCCGCTCGAGCCGGTCGGGGTCGCGTCCGTTGAGGACGACGGTGGCCCCGGCACCGGCCAGCCCCTCGGCGAGCGCGCGCCCGATCCCGCGGCTCGACCCGGTGACCAGCGCGACGACGCCGGCGAGGTCGAAGAGCGCGGGCACGTCGGGCGCGGCGGGCGGGTTCACGGGCCCATCCCACCACCGGCCCGCCTCGGTACGATCCGCGGATGCCGAGCGTGACCACGGACGTCCTGGACCTCGCGTACGCCGAGAGCGGCCCCCCGGACGGTCCGGTGGTGGTGCTCGGGCACGGCTGGCCCGACGCGGCGCGGGCGTGGGGACCGGTGGCGGAGCGGCTGGCGCACGCCGGTCGTCGCGTCCTCGTGCCGGACTGGCGCGGGACCGGCGCCACGCGCTTCCGCTTCGAGGACACGGTCCGCGACGCCACGGCGTACGCGCTGGCGCAGGACACCCTCGACCTCGTCGACGCGCTCGGGATCGAGCGGTTCGCGTTCGTCGGCCACGACTGGGGCGCCCGGGTGGCCTACCACCTGGCCGCGCTCGTGCCGGAGCGGCTGACGAGCATCGCCGGGCTGGCCCTGGCCTACGCACCGCGCGGGGCGTTTCCCTTCCCGTCGTTCCCGCAGGCGCAGCGCTGGTGGTACCAGCTGACGATGTGCGTCGACGCTGGAGCCGAGGCGGTCCGGGCCGACCCGGTCGGGTTCGCCCGGCGGCAGTGGGAGACCTGGAGCCCGCCGGGCTGGTGGGACGAGGCCGAGCTCGAGGCGACGGCGGAGGTCGCGTTCCGGCACCCGGACTGGCCGGCCACCACGCTCAACGGGTACCGGACGCGCTGGGTGGCGGACGAGCCCGTCGACCACCGCTACGACGGCCTCCGCGAGCGCGTCGCGGCCGTCGACCACCTCGTCGTGCCGACGCTGATGATCCAGGGCGCCGCCGACGACTGCGACCCGCCGTCGGAGTCCGAGGGGCTCGACGACCACTTCGACGACTACACCCGCGTGGTGCTCGACGGCACCGGGCACTTCCCGCCCCGCGAGGCGCCCGACGTGGTCGCCGACCTCCTGCTCGAGCACCTCGCCGCGCACGGCTGAGCCTCAGGCGGGCTGGGTCAGCGCATCGAGGTAGCGGTCGGTGATCCGGCGCTGGAGCAGGCGCCCGACCGGTCCGCCGAACCGGGTGAACCACCGGCCCGCCCGGGAGAACGCGCGGATCCGCGCCTCGACGGCGCCGTCGCTGCGGAGCACGACCTCGAAGCGCTCCTCGCCGCGTTCCGGGTGGCCGGCCAGGGTCCCGTACGCGAAGCCGACCCGGTCCGGCTGGATGGTGACCACGACGACCTCGACCGGGGCGCGGAACCGCAGCGGGCCCAGCCCGACCTCGAGCAGCGCCCGGACGCCCAGCCCGACGGCCCGGTCGGCGGCGACGCCGACGCCGGCGCGCCGCTGCACCTCCCAGGTCAGCACCCGGGCCGCGGCGACGTCGAACCAGTCGCGGCCCCGCCCGACGACCCGTACGACGTCGAGGTGGTGGTAGCCGGGCGGCAGGGGACCGCTGGTCGCGCCCACCTCGGCGTACGTCAGCGGGAGCCCTGCGAGGTCCCGTGCCCGGCTCATCGGCCGCCTCCCGCACCGGCCGCGGCGACGACTCGCCGGAGCCGTTCGACGTGGGCGCCGGGCCAGTAGACCCGGCCGCAGCCGAGGCACCGGACGAACGTGTCCTGCGAGCGCAGGGTGCCCGGTTCGAGCAGGTGCCGCACCTCGTCCTTGGCCACCGGTGCGAGGGCACCGTTGCAGGAGGTGCAGCGCGACCAGGGCGCGAGCGCGGGCCGGAAGCGGTCGAGCACGTCGACGAGCTGGTCGTCGGGGTCCGAGCCGCGGACGTACGCCCCGGCCCAGAGCGCGCGCCGCTTGAGGAGCCCGCGGTCGCGGGTGAGCAGCAGGCGGTGCTCGGCGTTCGCACGCTCGACGAGCGCCGGGTCCCCGGCCTCCTCCGGCCAGGCGGCGTCGAGGCCGAGCAGGCGCAGCCGACGGGCCAGCGCGCCGAGGTGGACGTCGAGCACGAAGCCTCCGGTCCAACCGTCCACCGCCTGCGGTCGGGTGCGCGGAAGGACGGGCACCTCGGTCTCTCCGTCACCGTTCGCGCGCCGGCCGCCCGGGCCCGCACCGTCTCCGGGGCCGGCGAGCTCGGCCGACCTCGGTCAACGGGATCCCGGCCGCCTCGACCACGTGCCCGAAGGACGACACCCCGTCCCACGCCACCTCGACGCGGGCCCGTCGCCGGGTGGCGGGCAGGAAGAGCCACAGCTCGGGATCCACCACGAGGACCAGCCGGTCAGCGCTCACGCGTCCTACTCTGCCTCGCCGAGCGCGTCGCTCAGGGGGACCAGCGGGCGAGCGAGTCCTCCAGCAGGCGGTCGAAGAGGGCCAGCAGGTCGACCGTGGGGTCGAGCAGCCACTGCAGCTCGATGCCGTCCATCGCGGCGACGAACAGGCGGGCCTCCTGCTCGAGGCGGGCGTCCGTCACCGGGCGGGCCTCCCCGGCGTCGACGGCCTCGCGCAGGTGCCGGACGTGCTCGGCGACGACGGTGGCGTAGCGCTGCTGCACGAAGGCCCGGGCGGGGTGCCCGGCGGCCGTGGCCTCGGCGGTGAGCGTCAAGAAGAGCTCGACCAGCCCGGGGTGGGCGGCGTTGTAGACCATCGCCTCGCGCATGCTGCGCACCCAGGCGAGCCCGTGCAGCCCCTCGACGCCCGCGGGCCGGCTCTGCCGCGCCCACTCGACGAGCACGGCGGCGAGCAGGCCCTCCTTGGTCTGGAAGTACTGCACGAGCGAGGCCGACGAGACGCCCACCCGCTCGGCGATGCTGCGCAGCGAGCCGCCGTGGTAGCCGCGCTCGGCGAACACCTGCGTCGCGGCCTGCACGATCGCCTGCCGCCGTTCGACGCCCTTGCGGTACGGCCCCCGTCCGGGTCTCCGCTGCTCCGACCGGTCCGCCTCGTCCACGCTCTCCACCTCCTGCCGGGCTTGTGCCAAAACTTAGCAGGTGGTTACTATTCAAGGGAAGAGGCCGCCGGCGTCGGTCGGCGCAGCCGGACGAGGACGAGGAGGATCGATGGCTGGGAGCGGACCCGTCGGTGTCGGGTTCATCGGCACCGGGATGATCAGCAGCACGTACCTGGAGAACCTCACGCGGTTCCCGGACGTGCGCGTGGTGATCCTCGGCGACCTGGACGCCGACGTCGCACGAGCCCAGGCGGAGCGCTTCGGCGTCGCGCGGTGGGGCAGCCCCGAGGACGTGCTCGCGCACCCCGAGGTCGAGCTCGTCGTCAACCTCACGGTCCCCGCGGTCCACACCGAGGTGTCGGGCCGGGCGGTCGCCGCGGGCAAGCACGTCTGGTCGGAGAAGCCCATCAGCACCGACCGCGAGAGCGGGCGCGCGCTGCTCGCGCAGGCGGCGGCCGCCGGCCTGCTGGTCGGCGTGGCCCCGGACACGGTGCTCGGCCCGGGCGTCCAGAGCGCCCGCCGGGCCATCGCCCGCGGCGACATCGGCGAACCGCTGTCCGCGTCGACCGTCATGCAGTACATCGGACCGGACACCTTCCACCCCGGCCCGGAGTTCCTGTTCGCGCCGGGGGCAGGCCCGGTCTTCGACATGGGCCCCTACTACGTGACGACCCTCGTCCACGTCTTCGGGTCGGTGCAGAGCGTCGCCGCGGTCGGCTCGACGGGGCGCAGGCAGCGCACCATCCAGGTCGGTGCGCGTCGGGGCGAGAGCTTCGACGTCGGCGTCCCGACCCACGTGGCCGCGGTCGCGAGCTTCGTCGACGGGGGCGTGAGCCAGAGCGTGTTCAGCTTCGACTCCCCGCTGTCGCGCCAGGGCGTCGTCGAGATCACCGGGACCGAGGGCACGCTCGTCATCCCCGACCCCAACCGGTTCACCGGTGAGGTCAGGCTCCTCCGGACGCCGTCGCTCGCCGCCGGCATCTCCTCCGACGCGGCCGCGGCCGCCGTGATGGCCGAGCCCGAGTTCTCAGACGTCGAGGTCACCGGCGTCTACGCCGAGCGCGGCATCGGCGTGCTCGACCTGGCCCGCGCCGCCCGTACGGGAGCCCGGCCGCTCGCCTCCGGCGACCTCGGCTACCACGTGCTCGACACGCTGGTCGCCATCGACGAGGCCGTGCACGAGGGCCGCGTCGTCGAGGTCGAGAGCCGCGTCGAGCGGGTCCCGCTGGTCGCCGAGACCTTCGACCCCTTCGAGCGCACGCTCTGAGCCGACCGCCCGACCCACCCACCCCGCCAGCACGCGAGCAGAAGGAGCACCACCCATGCCCACGCCCGAGATCTCGGTCCAGCTCTACTCGATCCACGCCGAGCTGGACGCCGACCTGGACGGTTCGTTGGCCAGGCTGGCCGAGACCGGCCTGACCACCGTCGAGGCGTTCGACTTCGTGCGCCGCGCCGACGCGCTGAAGGCGTCCTTCGACCGGTACGGCCTGAAGTCCCCGACCGCGCACGCCGTCCTGATCGAGGAGGACGTGACGACCCCGGACGGCCTGCTCACGGTGCCGCCGGTCGAGGAGGTCTTCGCCGCGGCCCGCACCCTGGGCGTCGAGGTCGTCATCGACCCGTACGTCCCCGCCGAGCACTGGGAGACGCGCGAGGACGTGCAGCGCAACGCCGACCGCCTGAACGCGGCCGCGGCCCTCGCGGCCGAGCAGGGCCTCAAGGTCGGGTACCACAACCACGACCACGAGCTCTCGATGACGATCGACGGCACCCCGGTGCTCGAGGTCTTCGCCGGCCTGCTGGATCCGTCGGTGCTGCTCGAGGTCGACCTCTACTGGGCGACCGCCGGTGGCGTCGACCCGGTGCAGCTGCTCGAGCGCCTCGGCGACCGCGTCGTCGCCGTGCACGCCAAGGACGGGCCCATCGTCCCCGGCACCACCTCCCGCAACCTGCCGAAGACCCAGCAGCCGGCCGGCCAGGGCGACGTCCCGCTCGCCGAGGTGCTCGCGTCGGCGAAGGACGTCAAGTACGCCGTCATCGAGTTCGACCACTACGAGGGCGACACCTTCGCCGGGATCGCCCAGAGCTACGGGTGGCTGCGCCAGACGCTCGCGTGATCATCGACTGACGACCACCTGATCATGTCGTGATCGGGCACCACGACCCCGGGCGCGTCGCCCCCGGGGTCGCGGCTTTCCGGCCCGCATACGCTGACGTCTCGTCGAAGGAGGGTTGATGCGATGACGCAGGGACGTCTGCTGGGTGCCGCGGCGGTGGTGCTGGTGCTGGCCGCGGGCTGCTCGTCGACCCCGTCGTCGCCGACGTCCTCGCCCGCCGCCAGCACGGAGCCCGCCCCGAGCCCCTCGGTCACGAGCGCCGCTCCGGCCGCCTGCCCGGACGGCTCCTACCTCGTCACCGCCCTCGAGGGCCGTGGCTCGGCCTCGGCCGTCGGCAAGGGGAGCGGGGGGGACATCACCGCCGACTTCACCGCAGGCACCTTCACCCTCGCCTCCGACGGGGCGAGCCCGGTGAAGGTCGACCTCGGCCCGACGAACGCGGACCTGCGCTTCACCGGGCAGATCGTGGGGACGTACGCGGGGGACCCGGGCGCCCTGCGCCTCACGACGACGCAGGCGGACGGCCAGGTGAGCGTCAAGGGGTTCGGCGTCAGCCGCACCTTCTCGGCCGGCGACCTGGCCGCCCAGCTGGTCGGCCAGGGCGCGACCGCCCAGGTCACCTGCGACGAGGCGGCCGGCACGGCGGTCGTCGTCCTGCCGAACGCCGCCCTCACGCTGACCCGCGCCGGCCGCTGACCGCACGTCTGCGCGGACCCGCTACGGGATCAGCGAGACCTTGATCGATTCCTTGCCGCTGGCGACGAGGTCGAGGCCTTGTTGGTAGTCGGCGAGGGGGAGCTGGTGGGTGCAGATCTGGTCCATGGGTAGCAGGCCGGACTCGATCATCTTGATGGCGGCGGGCCAGCAGTGGGGGCCGAGGTGGGCGCCGAGGACGTCGAGCTCTTTGTCGTCGCTGATGATCGACCAGTCGACGGTGACGTCGGAGCCGAAGACGCTGTACTCGACGTAGCGGCCGAGCTTGCGGAGCAGGTTGAGGCCTTGGCCGACGGCGGAGGGGTGGCCGGCGGACTCGATGTAGACGTCGGCGCCGTAGCCGTCGGTGAGTGCTTTGACGCGGGCGACGGGGTCTTCGTGGGCGATGTTGATGGTGATGTCGGCGCCGGTGGCGGTGGCGATGGCGAGCTTGGTGTCGTCGATGTCGAGGGCGATGACGAGGCGGGCGTTCTTGGCTTTGGAGCCGGCGATCATGCCGAGGCCGATGGGGCCGCAGCCGGCGACGACGACGACGTCGTCGAAGGTGAGGCGGGCGCGTTCGACGCCGTGCAGGGCGCAGGAGAGGGGTTCGGCGAAGGCGGCGTGGGCGGGGGGCAGGTCGGGGCTGACCTTGTGGACGAGGCTGTCGGTGGTGAAGATCATGTAGGAGGCCATGGCGCCGGGGGTGGCGCGTTTGAAGCCGTACATGTCGTGGCGGGCGCACATGTGGTAGGCGCCGTCGAGGCAGTAGCGACAGGTCCAGTCGGGCACGATCTGCTCGGCGACGACGCGGTCGCCGAGGGCGACCTGCCAGTGGGTGGCGGCTTCGTCGTCGAGGGCGACGATGCGGCCGACGAACTCGTGGCCGGGGATGACCTGGGTCTCGGCCCAGGCGGGGCGGTTGGCGTCGCCCCAGAACTTGGGGGCGCCGTGGTAGCACTTCAGGTCGCTGGCGCAGATCCCGACGGCCTCGACCTTGACGAGCAGCTGTCCGGGTCCGCGGGTGGGGACGGGGACCTGTTCGAGGCGGTAGTCCTCGGGGCCGTGGCACACCACGGCCTGCATCGTGGTGGGGATGTCGGGCTGGTCGACGGACACGTCGAGCCTCTCTGCTCGGGACGTCCGCGGGCACCGGAGGCGCGGCCGCGGGTGGGAAGGCCAGGCTAGTGACCGTCCGCCGAGGACCGTGCCCGGCCCGGCGGTCCTTGGGGACCGCCGGCCGGGCGCCGGTTCACTCGGCGAGGATGCCGTACAGCTCGCGGCGGAGCTGGTCGACCTTCTCCTTGGCACGGGCCTGCTGGTCCGCCCCGGCCCCGCGGAACTGCTGCAGGCTTCCCATGAGCTTGCGGACCGAGTCGCGGAGCTCCGAGCCCGACCCGCCCTCGCGGGCGTTGTCGAGGGCGGCGTCGATCGACTCGCGGTGCTCCGCGACGTGCGCGGTGCCCTCCTCGGTCAGGGAGTACGCGCCGCGCGGGCCGTCCTCCTTGGCCACGAGGCCCTCGTCGACGAGCTGGGCGAGCGTCGGGTAGACCGAGCCGGGGCTCGGCTTCCAGGCGCCGTCCGTCTTCTCGGCGATGGCCTTGATGAGGCCGTAGCCGTTGGACGGGCCCTCGGTCAGCAGGCCGAGGATCGCGCTGCGGACGTCGCCGCGCCGGGCGCGGGGCCCGCCGGGGCCGAAGCCGTGCCGCCCGCCGAAGCCGCCGCGACCGGGACCGAGGTCGTGGTCGCCGCGACCCGGGCCGAAGCCGGCGCCGGGGCCGAAGTCGGGACCGGAGCCGAAGCCGCCGCGACCACGACCGGGGCCGAAGCCCGGGCCGCCGTCGCCGCCGGCCATCTCCGCCATGCGGCGGAGGACCAACGGGCGGATGAAACCTTGCTGGGGTGCGTTGAAGTGGCTACGCATGGTGTCTCCTTCGAGAGATCCGGGTGCCGTCCCTGTGACGGCCTCACCGATATATCGCCGATAGTCTACGACCTATTCCCATCGGATCTCAAGAGCGTGCGCGACCCTGCTCGTACGGCGCCTCGTCGGGCGGGAGGGGGCGTGCAGCGGGTCCGGCACGTGGGTCGGGCCCGCGGGCGGCTCAGACGGGCCAGCCCTCCGGGCCCTGGGAGCCGGCGGCGTACGTCTCCAGGGGGGCCTCGTCCTTGGCCCAGGCCGCGAGGACCGCGTCGACGATCCGCCAGCACTCGACGGCCGTGTCGCCGCGGACCGCGAGGAGCGGGTCGCCGTCGAGCACGCCGGCCAGGACCTCGCCGTAGGCCGGGAGCCGGCCGGGCGTGAGATCGGTGTCGAGGGTGACCCGGTCGATGCCCATCGGGTCGTCCTCGCCGTTGATGTTGAGGTCGAGCGCCATCGAGTCGGGGCCCATGGCGAGCCGCAGGCGGTCGGGCGCGCAGGCGCCGGTCAGACCGGTCGGCAGGTGGGGGACCGGCTTGAACGTCACGATGACCTCCTTGCGCGTCGCGCCGACCGACTTGCCGGAGCGCAGCCGGAACGGCACGCCGGCCCAGCGCCAGCTGTCGACCTCGAGGACGACCTCGGCGAGCGTGTCGGTGTTCCGCGCCGGGTCCACGCCGGGCTCGTGCACGTAGTCGGGGACCTCGCGGCCGCCGATGGTGCCCGCCGTGTAGCGGGCCCGTCGGGTCGACGCGGCCGGGTCGTCGCCCCAGACGCGGGAGGCGCGCAGCACGGCCGCCTTGGACTCGCGCAGGTCGAAGGCCGACACCTCGCCGACCGGGTCCATGGCGACCAGGGCCATGACCTGCAGCAGGTGGCTCTGGATCATGTCGACCAGGGCGCCCGCCTTGTCGTAGTAGCCGGCGCGGCCCTCGAGCGTCAGCGCCTCGTCGAAGACGATGTCCACGCTGGCGACGTGCTCGTTGGTCCACACGGGCTCGAAGATGCGGTTCGCGAAGCGGACGCCGAGCAGGTTCAGCACGGTCGAGCGGCCCAGGAAGTGGTCGACGCGGAACGTCCGCTCCTCCGGCACGAGCCCGGCGAGCCGCGCGTTCAGGGCCCGCGCGCTCGCCTCGTCGGTGCCGAAGGGCTTCTCGAGGACCAGCACGGTGCCCTCGGGCAGGTCGACGTCGACGAGGGCGTCGCAGGCCCTGGCCGTCACGGCCGGCGGGAGCGCGAAGTAGAGGGCGGGGGCCGGGGGCGCGGCCATGACGAGCCGGGTCAGGTCCTCGGCGCGGGTCACGTCGGCCCGCTGGTACGACGTCGTCGCGAGCAGGGCGTCGACCGTCTCGGTCGACACCTGCGCCGCGGCCAGCGACGAGCGCACGCGCTCTTTCCAGGTGGCGTCGTCCCAGTCCTCCGCGCCGGCGCCGAGCAGCGTGATCCCGCGGCGCTGCGGCTCGGTGTCGAGCAGCTTGCCCAGTGCCGGCATCAGCAGCCGGTTGGCCAGGTCGCCGCTCGCGCCGAGGAGCACCAGCGTCTTGATCGGCGGACCCGTGAGGGTCGCACCCGAGACGGTGAGGTCGGGGTCGGGCGTGGCCGAGGAGATGCTCATGCGGTCACGCTACGGGCAGCCGTGCGCTCAGCGGCGCTGCGTCACCGCCCGCCACATCGTCGTGGCGCAGCCGCCGACGACGGCGGTCGCGGTGCCCCCGACGAGGGCGGCCACGAACAGCCCGGGGTGGTACGCCCCGAGGACCAGGAGCATCCCGCCCGCGAGCAGCAGGCAGAGGATCACCACCGAGGTGAGCAGCGGGACGACGGCGTCGCCGGGAGGACGGGGGACCGCTGCGGGCTCCAGGGTCGCGCGAGGAGGCGTACGCCGGGGCGCGAGGTCGGCGAACAGCACCCGCAGGTCGTCCTGGCTCCGCGCCGCCAGCGCACGGGCGAGCCGGTCGTCGAGCTCGGCCGGGTCGAGGCGGCCGGCGGCGTAGTGGTCGGCGAGGGCGTCGCAGGCGCTCGCCCGCTCGAGGTCGCCGACCCGTTGCGAGGGTTCGGGTGCGCTCGCCCGGACGGATGGGCGGCGCTCGGAGAAGGGGCTCGGCTGCAGGTCCACGTCCGTAGCCTCGTCCGCCCGGAGCCGGTGCAGGAAGGTCCAAGGCAGCACCGGGGACGGGGGTGGGAGACGGTCGAGACCGCGGTCGTACGGTGCTCCGTGCCCGGGAGGCCGCAGCAGGGTCCCGGGCTCAGAGGGGGTAGACCGAGACCGCCGTCGCCTTGACCGCCAGGAAGACGTCGCGCCCGGGGTAGAGGTCGAGCTCGCCCACGGCGGCCGCCGTGACCGAGGCGGTGAGCGCCTCGCCCGTCGCCGTGGTCGTCGTGACGCGCACCTCGTCGCCGGCCGGCTCGAGCTCGCCGACCCGGGCGGCCAGGACCGTACGGGGGCTGCCGTGCGGGGCCTCGACGAACACCGACACGGCGTTCGGCGGGAAGACGGCCGCGACGGCCGCGCCGGCCCCGACCGTGCTGGTGCCCGCGCCCACCCGGAGACCGGACGGCGTGGTGACGCCGGTGGCGTCGGCGGTGCCGAGCAGCAGGTTCAGCCCGGCGAGCTGCGCGGTGAAGGGCGTGCGCGGGTGCCGCAGCACCTCGGCGGTCGGACCGGTCTCGACGACGTGACCGTCGGCGAGCACCGCGACCCGGTCGCTGAGCAGGAGCGCGTCGAGCAGGTCGTGGGTCACGAGCACCGTGGTGCGTCCGACGAGCACGGAACGGAGCACGCGACGGACCAGCGGGGCCGCCGTGACGTCGAGGGCGGCGAGCGGCTCGTCGAGCAGCAGCAGCCGCGGGTCGGTGGCCACAGCACGCGCCACGGCGACGCGCTGGGCCTGGCCACCCGAGAGCTGGACCGGACGTCGGTCGGCCAGCTCCTCGGCCTCGACCTCGGCCAGCCGTGCCCGGGCGGCGCGCTCCGCCGTCCGCCGGTCGGTCCCGGTCGCGCGGGGTCCGAAGGCGACGTTCGCGAGGACGTCGAGGTGCGGGAAGAGCAGCGGGTCCTGCGCGAGCAGCCCGACCCGGCGCCGGTGCGGGGCGGGCCAGCGCCCGGAGCGGAGGTCGAACAGCGGCTCCCCGTCGAGCTCCGCCCAGCCGGCGTCCGGTCGTACGGTCCCGGCCAGGATCGCGAGCAGCGTGGACTTGCCCGCGCCGTTGGGGCCGAGCACGGCGAGCCGCTCGTGGTCGCCGACCTCGAGCTCGACGTCCAGGCCGCGCGACGCCAGCCGGGCCGAGAGGCGGAGGCCCACGTCAGCGCCACCGGCGCTCGGGACGGCCGGCGGCGAGCCCGACGACGGCGACCGCGACGGCGACCAGGAGCAGGGACAGGGCGACGGCGGTGTTCGCGTCGGTCTCGCGCTGCAGGTAGATCTCCAGCGGCAGGGTCCGCGTCACGCCCTGCAGGCTCCCGGCGAAGGTGAGCGTCGCCCCGAACTCGCCCAGCGAACGCGCGAGGGCCAGCACCGTCCCCGACAGCAGGCCGGGCAGCACCAGCGGCAGCGTCACCCGCCGCAGCACCAACGTCGGGCCGCCGCCGAGCGTGGCGGCGACGGTCTCGTAGCGCTGGCCGACCGCGCGGAGCGTGCCCTCGAGGCTCACGACGAGGAACGGCAGCGACACGAACGCCTGCGCCAGCACGACCGCCGTCGTCGAGAAGGCGACCTGCAGGCCGAGGACCTCGAGCGTGCTGCCGAGCAGACCGCGCCGGCCGAACGTGTAGAGCAGCGCGATGCCACCGACGACGGGCGGCAGGACCAGGGGCAGCAGCATCAGCGACCGCACCACCCGCTGGCCGGGGAAGGACGTCCGGGCCAGGACCAGGGCCATCGGGACGCCGAGCACGAGGCACAGCAGGGTCGACGCCGCGGAGGTCCGCAGGCTCAGCAGCAGGGCGTCGAGCGACTCCGGCGTCGTGATCAGGGCACCGAAGCGGGGCCAGTCGACCCGGGTCGCCATCGCCACCAGGGGCAGCAGGACGAACACCGCGCCCAGACCGGCGGGCAGGTAGATCCAGCCCGGCACGCCGGAGTGCGTCCTGGCCCTGCTCACCCGCGGTCGGTCACGGCTTCGCGAACCCTGCGGCCGCGAGCACCTGCTGGCCCTCCGTGCCGGTCACCAGCTGCACGAACTCGCCCGCGAGCGCGGCGTCCTTGCTGCTCGACAGCGTGGCGATCGGGTAGGTGTTGACCGCGTTCCTCGACTCCTGGAAGGGGATGCCCTTGACCTTGTCGCCGGCGCCCCGCACGTCGGTGACGTAGACCAGGCCGGCGTCGGCCTCGCCCGACTCGACCTTGCCGAGGACGTCGGTGACGGCGTTCTCCTCGCTCACGGGCGTGATGACCCGGTTCGTCGCCGTCTCGATCTTCTGCGCCGCGGCGCCGCACGGCACCTGGGCGGCGCACACGACGACCTTGACCCCGGACCTCGTGAGGTCGGCGAACGAGGTGATCCTGGCCGGGTTGTCGGGCGGCACGGCGATCTCGAGGGTGTTGGTCGCGAAGTCGACCGGGCTGCCCGCCACCAGGGCCGCGCTCGTCGCCTTGGTCATGTTGTTGGTGTCCGCGGAGGCGAAGACGTCCGCCGGGGCGCCGTTCTGGAGCTGGGTGACGAGGTCGGACGAGCCCGCGAAGCTGAAGGCGACCTTCGTACCCGGGTGCTGCGACTCGAACGTCTGCCCGAGGGTGGTGAACGTCTGCTTGAGCGACGCGGCCGCGAACACCGTCAGCGTCTGGCCACCGGTCGACGCCGAGGCACCGGAGGCCCGCCCGGCCGGAGCGGTCGGCGCGGTCGAGCCGCCGCAGCCGGCCAGCAGCGTCACGCAGACCGCGGCGGTGGCCAGGGCGAGGGGCGTACGGGTCACGGGGTCTCCTGGTGCCGGTCCTGGGGGGTCTCGATGATCACGGTGGTGGCCTTGACCACGGCGACGGCGACGGAACCGGGTTCGAGGCCGAGCTCGCGCACGGCCTCGGTGCTCATCAGCGACACCACCCGGAACGGTCCGCACTGCAGCTCGACCTGGGACATGACGGTGTCGCTGGTGACCTCGGTGACCAGGCCGACGAACCGGTTGCGGGCCGAGCGCTCGACGGAGGACGGGTCGGCCACCGGGTTGGCGTGGTCGCGGGCGAAGAGGGCCAGGGCACGGCCGTCGACGACCTTGCGGTTGCGCGCGTCGGTCTGCACCGGGAGGGTGCCGGCCTCGATCCAGCGGCGGACCGTGTCGTCGCTGACGCCGAGGAGCTGCGCAGCGTCTCGGATCCTGATCTGCGGCACGAATCGGAGTCTACGGCAGCAGGAGCGGTCGCTGAGCCGGTCGGCTCGCCGTGCGTGCGGACCCGAACCGACGTCAGGCCGGACCCGTCACCCGTGCTCGACCCGACGCAGGGGCGCGGCGAAGAAGGCCAGCTCGTGCTCCGCCGAGGTGCGGTAGGCCCGCCACATCGCCGCCCGTGCGTCCGGGTGGGCGCCGACCGCGTGGCGCGTGGCGATCTCGACCGCGCGACCGGCTGCCTGGGCGAAGACCGGGTCGCCGTACGTCAGCAGCCAGTCCCGGTAGGGGTGGTCCTCGGTCGCCAGGTGCTGGAGGCGGTTCCCGAGGTCGGCGTAGAGCCAGTAGCACGGGAGCACGGCGGCGACGAGGGTGCCGTGGTCTGCCCGCGCAGCGGTGGCGAGCAGGTGGTCGAGGTAGGCGGTCGTGGTCCGGCTGGGGCGCACCGGAGCCGCGTCCTCGGTGCGACCACCCGCCAGCCAGGCGGTGTGCAGCTGCAGCTCGGTCGTGAGGGCCGCGTGCGCTCCGCCGGCCCAGAACGTCTGCTCGTCCGCCGTGGGGGCCGTCCGGCTCAGGTCGGCCAGCACGCGCGCGAAGTCGCGCAGGTAGAGGGCGTCCTGCTCCAGGTACCACCGGAAGGCTTCCGGGCTCAGCGTCCCGTCCTCGAGCGCGCGTACGAAGGCGAGCTCGTCGATCGCGGACCGGACGTCGCCCACCGACGCCCACCAGTCGGCGGCGAGCTCTGCGGGCTCGGCCCCGGTGGTCGTCCCGCCGCGCGCCCAGAGACCGGCGAAGTGGCTGACCGGACCGTGGCCCTTCCCCACCCGCAGGGCGGGGCCGTGGGCGATGCTCTCCGTGAGCCACCGCTTCGACTCGCGCACGGCCTGCGACCACGAACCCGTGCGCGCGTGGACCGTGGCGACGGCCGACGACAGCGAGCAGCCCGTCCCGTGGGTGTTCGTCGTCTCGATCCTGGGGCTGCTGAGCTCGACGACCCTCGTGCCCTCGCCGAGGGTGTTGCCCGCGTCGACGAGCGCGTCGAGGACCTCGGCGCCCTCGAGGTGACCGCCCTTGGCCAGCACCAGCACGCCGTAGGACTCCGAGACGAGGCGGGCCTGCTCGAGCACCTCCTCCCACGTCGTCGCCGTGGGACCCTCGGCGAGGAGCGCGAGCTCGGGCACGTTCGGGGTGACCAGGTCAGCCTTGGCCACCAGGTCGCGCAGCGCCTGCGTCGCGTCCCGGTCGAGCAGCAGGTCCCCGCTCGTGGCCACCATGACCGGGTCGAGGACGACGGTGCGTGGGTGGACCTCGTCCAGCCAGGCGGCCACGACCGCGGCGACCTCGCGGCTCCCGAGCATGCCGATCTTGACCGCGTCGATCTCGACGTCGTCGCTGACCGCGTCGAGCTGCTCGGCGAGGAAGGTCACGGGCGGCACGTGGATGGAGCGGACCCCCGTGGTGTTCTGCGCGACGAGGGCGGTCACGACGGCCATGCCGTAGCCCCCGTTCGCGGCGATGCTCTTGAGGTCCGCCTGGATGCCCGCTCCGCCGCTCGGGTCGGTCCCGGCGATCGAGAGGACCCGGGGGACCCGGCCGACGGTGCTCACGCGGTCCCGGCCCACGCCTGCGCGTACGTCCGCGCGGCCGGCCCCGGTGCGCTCGCGGCGCAGATGCCGGACACGATCGCGGCGCCTGCCGCACCGGCGGCCCGGAGCGGACCCAGGTCGGCCGGCACGATCCCGCCGATGGCCACGGCGGGCAGGCCCGACGCGGCAGCCAGCCGGGCGAACCCGGCCACCCCGAGCGGTGCGGGCGCGTCCACCTTCGTCGCCGTCGCCCGCACGACCCCGATCCCGACGTAGTCGACCTCACCCGGAGTCGTGCGGGCCAGCCGGACCTCGTCGAGGCTGGCGGCGCTGAGCCCGACCAGCGCGTCGGGCCCGACCAGCTCGCGGACGAGGTGGGCCGGCAGGTCGGACTGGCCCACGTGCACCCCGGTGACCCGCGCACCGGCGGCCCGCGCGGCCAGGAAGACGTCGACCCGGTCGTTCACGACCAGGGCCACGCCCTCGGGCAGCACCTCGGCCACCGCCAGCACCGTCGACAGGAACGACCCGGACGGTGCCTGCTTCTCACGGACCTGCACCGCCGTCACCCCTGCAGCGACCGCCGCGGCGACGAGGCCGACGAGGTCGTGGCCGCAGGACGCGGCCTGGGCGCTGTCGGTGACCAGGTAGACCGAGAGGTCCACCCTCACGACAGGTGTGCCCGGGCGTCGAGCTGGGCGCGGTCGACGCCCGCCAGGGCGTCGAGGAAGCAGACCCCGAAGCTGCCCGGACCGCTGCTGCGCGCCGCGGCGATCTCGGCCGCGACCGTGTAGACGGTGACGGCCGCGACCGTCGTCGCGAACCGGTCCTCGTCGACCGCCGCGAACGCCGCCAGCACCGCACCGAGCGCGCACCCGCCACCGGTGATCCGGGTGAGCAGCGGGTCGCCGTTGGCGACCCGCGCCACCCGCTCTCCGTCGGTGACCAGGTCGACCGGACCGGACACCGCGACCACCGCGCCGGTGCTCGAGGCCAGCGCCCGCGCCACGTCGAGAGCACCCTCGACGTCGTCGGTCGCGTCCACGCCCCGTCCGCCGCTGCCGCCGCCGGCGACCGCGATGATCTCCGAGGCGTTGCCGCGGACGACCGTCGGTCCCAGCTCGCGCAGCCGGTGCGCGAGCGCGGTCCGGACGGGCAGCGAGCCGACCGCGACCGGGTCCAGCACCCACGGCGTACCGGCGTCCCCGGCCGCGCTCGCCGCCTCGAGCATCGCCTCGCGCTGCTCGGCAGCCGGCGTCCCCAGGTTGATCAGCAACCCGCTCGCCACCCCGGCGAACAGGCCGGCCTCCTCGGGGATGTCGACCATCGCCGGCGCGGCCCCGACCGCGAGGAGGGCGTTGGCGGTGAAGTTGACCACGACGTGGTTGGTCAGGCACTGGACGAGCGGTGCTCGGGACCGCACCCGTTCCAGCGCGTCGGAGGTGAAGGACAGCAGGTCGGCAGACGTACGCGACAACGCGACATCCCTTCGCTAGTACGAGCTAGATCAGGTTCAGCGGGTGTGGTCTCAGCCCCAGAGGAGGGGCACCCCGTGTCAGTGCTGCCGAGCATAGGCCCCGCGACGTCGCCCGACCGGGACGTCCTTCGCCGGTCGGGACGTACGGAGCAGGGCGCGGCTGCGGGTCCTCATGGGTGGGTCGGGGAGCTCCGCGGTGATCTTGGTGAGCAGGTGCTGCAGGGTGGCGCGCTCGGCCTCGTCGAGCGGAGCCAGGATCGTCTCGTCCGCGGCCTTCGTCGCCGCCTCGAAGCCGGCGACGAGCGCGGCGCCGGCAGGAGTCGCGACACACGCTTGCGCCGCTCGTCCCCGCTCTCCGTACGCCGTTCGACCAGCCCGCGCCGCTCGAGCCCCTGCAGGAGGCTCGAGACGCTGGCGGCGCTCGTGCGGCTGACCGACGCGATGTCGCGCTGGATGGTGCCGGGGTTCGCCTCGAGGTAGCCGAGCGTGAACGCCTGCTCGTGGCTCAGCCCGCGCTCGCGGATCCAGTCCTCGCCGGCCTTGCGCTGCGCCCAGCCGATCCAGCGGACGAGGTCGAGCCCGCCGGTGAGGAGGGGTCCTTCGTCGTCCATGGTGAGCACCCTCGTCGTGAGAACCCTGACGGTCAACCCTCTGACGATCCCCGCCGACGGTCGGACACGGAGGGCGCCTGCCGGACCGATGAGTCCACGGGAGGACGGTGGTCGGAGCAGGGGCAGCCTGTCCCGGACCCCACCACGGAAGGACCACCATGCTCGGCAGCTCAGCGGCGTTCCACGGCTTCTCGGTCGACGACGTCGAGGCGGCGCGGGAGTTCTACGCCGACCGCCTCGGCCTCGAGGTGACCGAGGAGAACGGCATGCTCTTCCTCCACCTCGCGCAGGGCACGCGCACGCTCGTCTACCCCAAGCGCGACCACGTGCCCGCGGCGTACACGGTCCTCAACTTCCCGGTCGCCGACGTGGAGGCGACGGTCGACGCCCTCGCCGATCGCGGGGTCGTCTTCCAGCACTACGACTGGGTGGAGGACCCGAAGGGCATCCAGCGCGGCTACGGCCCGACCATCGCCTGGTTCACGGATCCGGCGGGCAACGTGCTGTCGGTCATCGAGAACTAGGGCCGGCGGCTCGGCGGGCGTCGAGCGGGCGGTCCCAGGCGACGGCCGCGGCCGCAGGTCCCGTACGCGTGGCCTCCGGGCCGGGCCCCGGCTGGCAGTGCGGGCACCACCACGTCCGCCGCCGCTCGGCGTCGCCGGCGACCTCCTCGACCACCCGGACCGGGGTGCCGCAGCGGCGGCAGGCCTGCCCGGAGCGGCCCGCGACCCAGTGCTGCCGGCCGTCGCGGCTGTCGCCGGTCGTCACCTGGTAGGCGTTCGCGACGAGGGCCGAGTGGCGCAGGCAGCGCCGGGCCAGGGCGACCAGCGCCGGCACGTCCAGCTCGCCGACCGGCGTCCAGGGGCTGGTGCCACGCAGGAAGCAGAGCTCGTTGACCCAGAGGTTGCCCAGGCCGGCGAGGTTGCGCTGGTCGAGCAGCGCGGCGGCGACGGGACGGTCGGGCCGCGCCCGGAGCCGCCGCACCGCCTCGGCGGCGTCCCAGTCGGCGCGGAGCGGGTCGGGTCCGAGGTGGCCGACCGCGTCGTCCTCGGCGTCCGTCGGCAGGACCTCGACCACCGGCAGGTCGAGGCCGTAGGCAGTCGCGCCGTCGTCGAGCTCGAGCAGGACCCGCACCGAGTCCATCAGCCGCGCGGGCAGGCGCCTGCCCGCGCGCACGACCGTCCAGCTGCCCGACATCTTGAGGTGGGTGTGCAGGGTCAGCGCCTGGCCGTCGGCGGTCACGAGGCGGGTCAGCTGGTGCTTGCCGTGCGTGCCGATGCCGGTGATCGTCGCGCCGCGGAGGTCGACCGTCGCGTACGCCGGCACGCGCAGCTCCCCGCGCACCACGCGCCGGCCGACCAGGGCGGGCTCGAGGCGCCGGGCGAGCTTGTAGACGCTGTCTCCCTCGGGCACCGACCCAGTGTGCGGACTAGGGTGCGTCCATGGCGGTGGCCGCGGTCCTCGGAGGACCCGCGGAGCGGTCCGGGCACCGCGTCCCGGCGCTCCGCCGCCTCCCCGTGCCGCTGACGATCGGGCTCTGCCTGGCGCTGCTGCTCACCGCGGGCGGCGTCGTGCTGGGCCGGGTGGCGCCGCAGGTCGCCGACGTCCCGCTCGCCAGCGGGACCGTCGCCCGCGCGCCCGACGGCCGGGTCGTCGAGGTCTCGTCCGGGACCATCCACCTCGTGCCCGGCACCCGGGTGCTCGAGGGCGCGGGCAGCGCCCGCGCCGTCGCCGAGGAGCAGGCCTGGCTCGCCGCGGGGAGCGTCCCGGCGGTGCCGGGTCTCGGGACCGACCTGACCCGGGGCGCCCTGCTCGACCTCCACGTCCTGACGCAGACGTACGGCGTCCCGGTCGCGGGCTGGACCGGGCCCTGGCGCTACGTCTGGCCGCGCGACGCGGCCTTCGCGGCCGTGGCCTTCGCGCGGACCGGGCACGCCGACGACGCCGACCGGGTCCTCGACTTCCTCGGCCGCGTGCAGCCGGGCGACGGGGTGTTCCAGGCCCGCTACCTGCCCGACGGCAGCGGTGTCCCCGACGACCGGGGCACGCAGCTCGACGGCGTCGGCTGGGCCCTCTGGGCGACGGCGGGCGTGGCGGACACGGTGCCGCCCGCGAAGCGTCCGGCCTTCGTCGAGCGGCACCGTGCGCTCGTCGAGCGCTCTCAGGCCGCGGCCCTCGCGGCGACGGCCGGGCCGACCGGCCTCCCGCCGGCGTCGCCGGACTACTGGGAGGTCGCCGAACGGCGACCGACGCTCGCCACCGCCGCCGTGCTGAAGGCCGGGCTGCAGGCGGCGGCACGGCTGCAGACGACGGTCGGCGACGGGCCTGCGGCAGCGCGGGCCACGGCCGGTGCGCAGCGGCTCGACCGTGCGGTCGCCCTGGCCTTCGGGCCCGCCGGCTTCCCGCGCCGGCTCGGCGGCCGCGCCGGCAGCGTCGACCTGGGCGTGGCCCTGCTGCTGCCGCCCTTCGCCGACGAGGTCGACCCGGCGGCGTACGCGCGCTACGCGTCGGCCGGCCCGGTGCTGGCCCGGCCGGCGGGTGGTCTGGCGCCGGGCGGTTCGTGGCGTCGCGACGGCGTCAGCTGGACACCCACCACCGCGACCTGGGCCCTCGTGGCGGCCGGGTGCGGTGACCGCGAGAGCGCGGTCGGCTGGCTGCGGTGGCTCGCCGCGCACCGCACCGCCGAGGGTTCGCTGCCCGAGAAGGTGCTCGCCGACGGCCGGCCCGCCGCGGTGGCCCCGCTGGCCTGGACGGCTGCGGCCGTGGTCCTCACGGCGACCGAGCTCGAGGGCTCGGCCGGTGTCGCGGCGCAGGGTCAGCGCAGCGGCGAGGTGAGCCCGAGCGGGTCGTAGAGGCAGGCGTCGCGGGCGGCGAGGACCGCGCCCGCGGTGACGGGCGGCGCCCCCTCGTCGGCGACGATGATCTGGGTGTCGGCGTACGGGCCCTCGTGCACGCGAGCCCGCAGCTGACGGTCCAGCGACGGCATCAGGAACGGGGCCAGCTGGCCGAGGTAGCCGCCGAGGATCACCGCGTGCGGGTTCACCGAACCGAGGACGTCGTCGACGGCCCGGCCGAGCGAGGAGCCCGCCCGCTCGAGCGCGTGCTGCACCGCCGGGTCGCCGGAGGTGGCGCCGTCGACCAGCAGCCGGAGGGCACGCGCGGGGTCGGTGACGACGAGCTCGGCGGCCTCCTCGGCGTCGCGCAGGCCGCTGGTGACGAGGAGCTCCTGGACGCGGACGACGGAGTTCAGGCAGCCGTGCCGGCCGCACCAGCACTCCGGGCCGTCGGCCTGCACGTGCAGGTGGGCGAGGTCGCCGGCGCCGCCACCCGCGCCGCGGAAGATCTCGCCGTTGACGACCAGGGCGCTGCCGACCTCGGACACCCCGCCGAAGTAGGCCGCGACCGTCGAGGACGGGTCGCTCAGGAGGGCCCGGGCGGAGTGCAGGCCGGCGAGGTGGAAGTCGGAGGAGATGCCGACGTAGACGCCGACCACCCCGGCCTCGGCGAGCACGGCCCGGACGGCCTTGCCGACACCGGCGCCGTCCCAGCCGAGCGCCCGAGAGCTGACGGTCATGCCGTCCGGAGCCACGAAGCCGGGCACCGCGATCTCGACCGCGACGAGGCGCCGGCCCTCCGGGACCCGAGCGAGCTGGGTGCCGATCGCGTCGGCCAGCACGGCGGCGCCGTCGTGGTCGTCGGCGAACACGGCGGGCACGGTCTCCTGCCACAGGTCCGTGCCGCCGACGGTCGCGGCCTGGACGTGCACGCGGTCGACCTCGACGTGGACGCCGAGGACGCACCAGGGCTCGCCGTCGAGGGCGATCGGACGGGTCGGGCGCCCGGCGCCCGGACGGCGGATCGGGTCGAGCTCGACCACGAGGCGCCGCGAGCGCAGGTCACCCACGAGGTCCGTCATCGTCGAGACCCCCAGCCCGCAGCCGCGCGCGGTGTCGTGCCGGCTGCTGGGGCCGTGGTCGCGCAGGTAGCGCAGGATCGCCGTGAGGTTGCTCTGCCGCAGCTCGCCCGAACCACCGCCGCGCGAGACGTTGCCGTCTCTGAGGCCGATCGGCTCGACCATACGTATCCCTGCCATGAGATTGAACCCTAACCGTTGAAAGAAAAATCGACGCCGGTTGGGAAACCCTGCGGAAATCTTGACGGAACGACAACGTCCGGGCGATTTTCCTCCAGCGGACGATAAAGATCGCGGGATCGGGCGCGCACGACCGATCGCCCTGGTCAGCGGCGGTTGGAGGCGCGACTTGAGGCTGGCGGACCGGCGTCGGAGGGCACCTGAAAAATCGTCTCAGAAAGCGGTCCGTGCCGCGCCCGGCGGTGCTGGTCCGCGGTGCGGACCGCCCCGGGAGCCCGGCTTGGCTAGGGTGCTCCTGCACCGGCGCCGGACCGGCCCCGTCCCAGGAGATCCCGCCACGTGACCGCCCCCGCCCGCCTCGCCGCCGCCGACCTGTCCGACGCCTTCAGCGAGGCCGCGACGCGCTACGACCGGATGGTCTCGCTGAACCCGGGCTACCACCGCCACCTCCGGACGGCCGCGGAGGCGCTGCTCGAGACGCTCGACCCGCACCGCCCGTTGCGGCTCGTCGACCTCGGCTGCGGTTCCGGGGCGTCCACCCGGGCGCTGCTCGCCGCGGCCCGCGACGCCGGTGCGGAGGTCGCCGTGACCGGGGTCGACGCCTCCGCCGGGATGCTCGCGCAGGCCCGGGCGAAGCGCTGGCCGGCCGGGGTGGACTTCCACGAGGGGCGGGCCCAGGACGTGGGGACGCACCGGGAGGCGTGGGGGCTGACGGAACCCGCCGACGGCGTCCTGGCCGCGTACCTCTTCCGCAACGTCGACGAGCGCGACGAGGTCCTCGCCGACGTCCGTGCGCTCCTCTCGCCCGGCGGCACCCTGGTGGTGCAGGAGTACTCGGTCGCCGGGTCGCCCCGCGCTTCGGCCGTGTGGACGCTGGTGTCATGGGTCGTCGTCATCCCGCTGAGCTGGATCACCTCGCGCCGTACGCGCCTCTACCGCTACCTCTGGCGCAGCGTGCGCGCCTTCGACGCCGTGCCGACCTTCACCGCCCGGCTGCAGGCGGCCGGGTTCGTCGACGTCGAGGTCCGTACGGTCCCGGGCTGGCAGCACGGCATCCTCCACACCTTCCGCGCCCGAACTCCGGCGTGACCTCTTCCTCCACCCCACCCGGACCGCTCCCGACCGGGGAGCGCGCATGAGCCGGCCCTGGCGTCCCGGGCAGGACCGCCGTGCCGTCCGGCACGCGGCGCAGCCCGGTCGTGCGCGGTCGGAGCCGGTCCAGCACCCCGTCGTCGTGGTCGGCGGTGGCATCGCCGGGATCGCGGCGGCCACCGGGCTGGCCGAGCGCGGCGTCCGCGTCGTCCTCGTCGAGCCGGAGGCCGAGCTCGGCGGCCGGGTCCGTGCCTGGGACCTGCCCGACGGGCGCACCATGAGCCGCGGCTTCCACGCCTTCTTCCGGCAGTACTACAACCTGCGCTCCCTGCTGCGCCGGGCCGACCCCGGCCTCGACCGGCTGGTGCCGATCCGCGACTACCCGCTCCTGCTCGCCGACGGACCGCAGGACTCCTTCACGAACATCCCGCGCACCCCGCCGCTGAACCTCGCCGCCTTCGTGGCCAAGAGCCCGTCGTTCACGCTGCGTGACCTGACCCGCGTCGACGCGGGCGCGGCGATGGAGCTGCTCGACGTCGCCTTCCCGCAGACGTTCTCGGCCTACGACGGCGAGAGCGCCGCGCACTTCCTCGACCGGCTCCGCTTCCCCGAGCAGGCCCGCCACCTCGCGCTCGAGGTGTTCGCGCGGAGCTTCTTCGCCGACCCGCACGACTTCGCGGCCGGGGAGCTGGTGGCGATGTTCCACGCCTACTTCCTCGGCTCCAGCGAGGGGCTGCTGTTCGACGTCCCCGACGACGACTACGAGACGTCGCTGTGGGGTCCGCTGCGCCGCCACCTCGAGGGCCTCGGCGTGGACGTGCGGACGGGGGAGTCCGTGACCCGCCTCGACCTGTCCGGCGACGGGCCGGCGCGGGTCGGCCTGGCCTCGGGCGCGGAGCTCGCCGCCGCCGCCGTCGTCCTCGCCGCCAGCCCGACCGCGGCCCGCGAGCTGCTGCTCGGCTCCGGGGTCGACGACCCGGCCTGGCAGGAGCGGGTGGCCGACCAGCGGCTCGCCCCGCCGTTCGCCGTCTGGCGGCTCTGGCTCGACCGCGAGGCCGCGCCGGAGCGGCCGCCGTTCCTCGGCACGAGCGGCTTCGGCCCGGTCGACAACGTGTCGCTGCTGGAACGCTTCGAGGAGGGTGCGCGGGCCTGGACGCAGGCCCACGGCGGTTCGGTCGTCGAGGTGCACGCGTACGCGCTCGGCGACGGCCTCGACGCCCTCGACGAACCCGCCCTGCGCGCGTGCATGTGGGCCGAGGTCCTGCGGGTGTTCCCCGAGCTGACCGGCGCCGGGACCGTGCACGAGGAGTGGCTCGTCCGCCAGGACTGCCCGTTGGCCGCGCCGACGCGGTGGCTCGACCGGCTGACGGTGGCCACGCCCGACCCGCGCCTCGTGCTCGCGGGCGACGGCGTGCGCTGCGACCTGCCGGTGGCGCTCATGGAGCGCGCGGCGACGACCGGCTTCCTCGCCGCCAACCACCTGCTGGCCGCCGAGGGCGTCCGCGGCCACGACCTGTGGAGCGTCCCGATGCAGGCCCGCAACCGGGTCAGCGCGCCCCTGCACCGGCTGCTGACCCGGGTCACCTGACCCCAGCCCACCTGCGTACGCGGGAAGTGGTCGCCCCGAGCCCCTCGCCCACGTGGCGAGGGGCCCGGAACGACCACCTTCCTGGGTCGATCAGCAGCCGCTCCGGGCTCAGCCCTTGGCCGGGGTGGCCAGGCGGAGGGCCCGGGCGATGGTGAAGTGCAGGTCCGTCTGGTCGGTCAGGCCGACGACGTTCGCGGCCTGCGGGCCGTAGCCGGCGATCCGCACCTGCGTCCCGGTGTGCTCCTGGCTGCCGCCCGCGGCCGCGGTGCCGTAGCTGATGGTCATCGGGGCGTCGTCCGCCGTCTCCAGCCGCACCGTGAGCCCGGGCGTGGTCTCGCCGTCGTAGACGATCTGGCTGGTGTGGCCGTGGTCGGCGGTCACGAAGACGCTGGTGTTGCCGTCGCGCTTGGCGAAGTCCAGCGCCACCTTCACGGCCTGGTCGAAGGCGACGGTCTCACCGATCTGGCCGCAGGCGTCGGCGGCGTGGTCGCGCTTGTCGATGCTGGCGCCCTCGACCTGGAGGAAGAAGCCCTTGCGGTTCTTCAGCAGGTCGATCGACTTCGAGGTCATCGCGGCGAGCTGCGGCTGGGTGCTCGGCAGGTCGGGGTTCGGCGTGCAGCGCACGGCGTCCTTCGTGGCGCCGTCGCTCGCGGCGGCAGGCCCGGTCCACTGCACCGGGAGGTTCCCCGGGGCGAAGAGGCCGAGGACCGGGTGGTCCTGGTCGGCCTTCGTGACCGCGGCGAGCTGGTCGTCGGTCTTGACGACCTGGTAACGGCGGACCTGCGCCTGCTGGGCCAGCGTGAGGTCCTTGAACCGTCCGGCCGTGGCCTTCTCCGCGAACGTCGTCTCGCCGCCGCCCATGGTGATGTCGGCGCGGGTCTTGAGGATCTGCTCGGTGATCGAGCCGTCGCCGCCGTTCTCGAGGGCGTTGGTGGGGCAGGTCTTCGTCGTCGCGGTCGGCCCGTAGCAGGAGCGCGAGGTCACGTGCGAGGCTTCGACGGCCGGCGTGGCGTCCTGGATCTCGGAGGTGGTGATGTTGCCCGTCTTGAGGCCGCGCTTCTTGGCCAGCTCGAGCAGGGTGACCTGCTTTCGACCCTTGACGTCGACCGAGATCGCGCCGCTGTAGGTCTTGGTGCCGGTCGCCCAGCCGCTGCCGCTGGCGGCGGAGTCGGTCACGTAGTTCGGCTTGCCGGTCTCCTTGTCCAGCGCGAACGTCGTGTACTGCCCGGTCAGGGGCAGCGCGTCGATGCCGGGGAAGCGGCCGTCGGCGCCGTAGGCGTAGTTGCGCGCCGAGGTGATCTCGGAGTCGCCCATGCCGTCGCCGATCAGGAGGATGACGTTCTTGGCCCGGCCGCCGTCGACGGCCTTGCGGACCTTCGAGCTCTGGTCGCTGGTGAGGCGGGTCGCGCCCCCGTGCACGGCGAGCTGCTCCGGGGTCTTCACCGTCGTGCCGGCCACGGCGAGGCCGGCGCTGAACGCGATGCTGGTCGCGGCGAGGCCGACGACGACGGTCCGGGCCCTGGGGCGGCGGAGGGGGATCTGGGGCATGGACGACGTCCTTCGCGAGAGTGCTCCTGCCCCGTGCAGGAGACGTGAGCATCTGACCCACCGGTCGCCAACAAGACGTGAACGGCGGTCGAACGCCAGGGGTCGGGGAGGGCAACACTGTGACCCGCCTGTGGGCCGGCCCGGCACGATCAACAGCTCTGTCCACACCCTGGGGACAGGTGATCATCCCGTCGGGCCATGATCGAGAGGTTCGATCGTCGATGGAACGACGGCTCCGGCCTGCGGGCCGCGGTCGTCCGGGCCCGGACGAGCAAGGTCAGCCCGGGAACTCGCCCCGCCGGCGGAGCTCGTAACGGCGCTCGGCGTAGTCCCGGTCGTCGACCCAGAGCTGGCGCGCCGTCCTCTTGATCATGGGGATGAGCAGGGGGGAGAGGGCGTTGGCGATCTTGAAGCCCTGGCGGTCGCTGTACGCGATCGTGGCCTCCGTGATCATGGTCAGCGGCCGGCCCTCGGCGTCGAGGCCGAGCGGCGTCGCGTGCGTCTCGACGACGCTGCCGGCGCCCTCCCCCTCGGTGATCGTCATGACGATCGTGCGCGGGTCGGGGCAGGCGAACTCCGCCCGGACGGGTACGCCCCACGTCTTGTTCACGCGGAACGTCACGTCGACGACCAGGCGGTCGGGCGTGCTGGCCGCGTCGTCGACGACGAGGTGGCTGAAGGCGTAGGGGTGGAACCACGCGCCGTGCCAGGGGTCGAGGCGGTTGGCGATGACGTCCTGCGGCTCGCAGACGGCGGGTTCGGAGATCACGGCAGCCACCGAACCCTGCGCCGGCGGCCGGACGGGCAGCGCCGGGGCCGACGTGGGCGGCTCGCCCGCCGTCGGCAGCCCGACCCAGATCAGCACGCCGTCGTCGTGGGTCCGGTACGGGCTCCACGTCCGGTCGCCCTCACGGGTGAGGGCGAGGCCGTGCCAGCGGCAGTACATGGTGCCGTCGATCACGGGGCACCGGTCCATCAGCGCACCGAGGTGCGGGCACGATCCCGGCCCGGCCACGAGGTCACCGCGCTCGTCGCGCCAGAAGACCACCTCGCGCCCGGCGATGGTGCGCGTCACCGACTCGGTCCGCCCCACGTCGCCGCTCACCCCGGCGACGAACCAGCCGCCGCCGTTCTGCGTCTGCGACAGGTCGAGGGAGGTGCCGATCCGCGAGGGGCGCGCGAGGCGCCAGGTCTCGCTCATCTTGTCCTCGCGCGGCTGCGGCACCCGCTCCAGCGGGATCCGCGGGCGCGACCGGCCGGCGACCGGCACGGCCGGCGGGCTCGGCGGGGTCTTCGGACTGCGCCGCGAACGCGCCGGCGTCACGACGGGACGTTCCGCCTCGAGGGTCATCGGAGCTCCTTCGCGCGCGTGCGGTGTGCGGTACGGCTTCCGGTGCGGCCCGGACGCCCGGGCCCCAGCACCAGGATGCGTGCGGTCGTCAGGGCCTTGCGCCAGGTCGGGACCCGGACGCGCTCGGCGAACACGTCGTACCCGGCCCGCTCGATGCGCTCGAGGATCCGGGCGTAGAGCACCCGGGCGGTGCCGACGCAGCGCGCGGACCGCGGCGGCAGCAGCGCGATGCCGGTGTCGGCGTGCGCGTAGAGCTCGCGGTTGCGCGCGATCTCGAACGCCAGGCAGGCTCGCCACTGCGGGGACGCGGTCCGTCCTCCGGGAGCGAAGAGGTCCACCCCGAACCGCCGCAGGTCCTCCTGCGGCACGTACACCCGGCCGCGGTCGAGGTCCTCGTCGACGTCGCGGAGGAAGTTCGTGAGCTGGAAGGCGAAGCCCAGCGAGCGGGCCGGCTCCTTCGCCGCGGGCGAGGTCGGCTGGAGGACCGGCAGCATCATCTCCCCGATGACGGCGGCCGAGCCCTCCATGTAGCCGAGCAGGTCCTCCCACGTCTCGTACGTGGTGGTGGTCAGGTCCATCGCCATGGCCGCGAAGAAGCGGTCGAAGCACTCGGGGTCGACGCCGCACACCCGGACGCTGTGCACGATCGCCGCCAGGACGGCGTCGTCGCTGGCCCCGGCGGCGAGCGCGTCGCGGAAGCCCTGCGCGAAGGCCTCCAGCCGGGCCGCGGTCTCCGGGTGCCCGTCGACGGGCTCCGGCCCGCTCGCGCCCGGCAGGTCGACGATGTCGTCGGCGAGGCGGCACAGCGCGTACACCGCGTAGACGTGGCGGCGCCGTTCCTTCGGCAGCAGCAGCGCGCCCCAGTAGTAGGTCGTGCCGTGGCGCCAGGTCAGCCGGGCGCACTCGGCGTAGCCGCGCGCGAGCTTCTCCGCCTCGGCCGTGCCGTCCACCGGCACGACCAGCGCGGTCCCGAGCGCTCCCGATCCCGCTTCCGCTCCCCGGGCCTGCGTCACCGACCGGACCCCGGGAGGTAGTCCGACACCCGACGGGCCGCGAGCTTGCCCGAGATGAGGACCATCGGCACCCCGACGCCCGGAACCGTGCCCGAGCCGGCGAAGAACATGCCGGGCAGGCGCTTCTCGACGTTCGGCGGCCGGAACGGGCCCGTCTGCGCGAAGGTGTGGGCCAGCGCGAACGGCGTGCCCGCGGCCATGCCCTGCTGCTGCCACTCCAGCGGCGTCACCAGCTCCTCGACGACGACGTCGGTCGGGTAGCCCTGCTCGCCGAGGAAGGCGTGCAGGCGGTCGCGCATCCGGGGCGACTCCTGCTTCCAGTCGACGCGGCCGGAGGCGAGGTTGGGCACCGGCTCGAGGACGTAGAGCGTGGAGCAGCCGTCCGGGGCCAGGTCGGGCCCGTCGAGGGAGTGGATCGTCACCAGCCGGGACGGGTCGGGCATCAAGGTGCCGCCCTCCAGCAGCGCCTCGAAGCTCTCGTCCCACTGCTCGCCGAAGTGGATGTTGTGGTGCGCGGCCTGCTCGGGCGGCAGCCCGCGGACGCCGACGTGCCAGACGACCGCGGAGGGGGAGTAGTCGCCCTTGCCCGGGCGGGCGGCCCGCGGCGGCGTCAGGTCGGGGAGCAGGTGCTCGTACGCGGTCGGCGTGTCCAGCGTGCACACGACGGCGTCGGCGCGGATGGTCTCGCCGCCGAGCAGCCGGACCCCGGCGACCCGGCCCGTGGGGGAGCGGAGCACCGACTCGACCGGCGCGTCGTAGCGCATCGTGGCGCCGGCCTTCTCGGCCGCGCCGGCGAGGGCGAGCGGCACCGCGTGCATGCCGGCCTCGGGGAAGTAGACGCCCTCGATGCTGTCCATATACGTGATGACGGCGTAGAGCGCGAGCGCCTTCTCCGGGGCGAGGCCCGCGTACATGGCCTGGAAGCTGAAGAGCTTGACCAGCCGCGGGTCGGAGAAGAAGGAGCGGACCGCGTTCCCGAGCTTGCGGAACCCGCCCAGCCGCAGCAGCTGCGCCGCCGCCACGGGCGAGCGGAGCAGGTCGAGCGGGGAGTCGAAGTTCGCGTCGATGAAGTGCGGCATCTCGGCGAGGTAGAGCTTGCGCAGCCACTCGACGAAGCCCTCGAACGCCGCGGCGTCGACGCTGCCGCAGGTGTCGGCGATCTCCTGGCGCATCGCCTCGCGGGTGTGGCGGACCATGATCGTGCTGCCGTCGGCGTAGCACGCGCGGTAGGCGGGGTCGAGCTTCTTCAGCGGGCCCAGCGCGGACAGGTCGCTCCCCGCCGCGCGCAGGGCGTCGGCGATGAGGTCCGGCATGGTCAGCACCGTCGGGCCGGTGTCGAAGGCGAAGCCGTCGCGGCGCAGCAGGCCGTTGCGGCCGCCGGGACCCGGCTCCCGCTCGACGACGGTGACGTCGTGGCCGGCGCCCACCAGGTGGCAGGCCGCGGCGAGTCCGGCGAGGCCGGCCCCCACGACGACGACGGCGCTCATCGAGATGTCCTTCGGTCGGTCCAGCGGGTCGTGCAGGAGGTCGTGCAGGAGGTGGTGCGGGAGCTCACCGGTCGCGCCAGGCGATCAGGTTGGCCATGCCGGTCAGGCCGGTGACCCCGGCCGGGTCGAGCGCGACGCGGTCGAGCGCGGCGCCGGCGGCGCGGACGTGCTCGCTGATCCGCCCCTCGACGGCCTCGACCACGCCCTGCTCGGCGAGCGCGGACTGGAGGACGCCCACGTCGGCCGGGCTGAGCTCGGGCGTGCCGACCCGGCGCAGCACCCGGCGGACGCCGCCGGTCAGCCGCGAGTCGGCGAGCGCGAGGATGACGGTCGGCTTGCCGCTGATGAGGTCGTCGCCGGCGGGCTTGCCGGTCCGGCGCGGGTCGCCCCAGACGCCGAGCAGGTCGTCGCGGAGCGCGAACGCCTCGCCGACCTCCTCGCCGTAGTCGAGCAGCGCCGTACGGACCTCGTCCGGGGCCCCGGCGGCAGCCGCGCCCAGCTCGAGCGGGCGCTGCACGGTGTAGCGGCCGGACTTCATCCGCGCGACGCGGCGGGCGTGGTCGAGGTCGCGACGGCCCGCGGCGCTCCCGGTGAGGTCGCGGCTCTGCCCGTGCACCAGCTCCACGACCAGCAGCCGCCAGATCTGGCGCATGCTGCGGGGCAGCTCGGTGACGAGGTGGTCCGCCTCGGCGTGCGCGAGGTCGCCGACCAGCACCGCGATCGACTCGCCGAAGTGCCGTGCGTCGCCGCGGGCGCCGGCGTGCAGGTGGAGCTGGGCGGCGAGGGTGTGGACCGAGGGCTGGCCGCGCCGCGAGTCCGACTCGTCCATGACGTCGTCGTGGATCAGGGCGAAGATGTGCAGCAGCTCGAGCGCGGCACCCGCGCGGACGACGTCCGCCGCCCCGCCGTCGGGAGCGCAGCCCTCGACGGGGGCGTCGTCGCGTCCGCCGGCGGCGACCCAGCCCCAGAAGGCCATGCTCGGGCGGATCCGCTTGCCGCCCTTGCCGTTCAGGGACTGCAGCATCTCGGGCAGGTCGTGCTCGAGCAGGATGTCGGCCGGCGGCGCGGCCGGGCTGCCGGCCCCGAGGGGCTGGGCGAGCTCGACGCGCCAGGTGTGGACGAGGTGGGCGATCGCCTCGCGCAGGGCGGTGTCGACCTCGTCGAGGTAGCCACGGGTCAGCGCGGTCGTGGACGCCGCCGGCAGCGGCACGACCGTACGGTCGTCGGCGGCCGGGGCGACGGGGCGGGGTGCTGAGGCAGACGTCACGCAGGTCTCATACCCACGTGGCGCGCCGGTCCTCGAGCAGCGGCACCTGGCGCACGGCCCACGGGCTGAACGCGAACGGGGTCGCCGATGCGGCCCGCACCAGGTCGTCCCACGCCACCCACCTCCAGTCCATGACCTCGGAGGCGTTCGGGCGGGGGCTCGGGACCGGATGCGGCAGCGTCACCGTCCAGACCGGGCAGAACTCGTTCTCCACGACCCCGGCGGCGTCGACCGCGGTGTAGGAGAAGTCCGGCAGCACGCAGGTCAGCGGCCCGACGACGAGCCCGAGCTCGTCGGCCAGCCGGCGCTCCACCGCCTCGTACGGGTCCTCGCCCGGGGCCGGGTGCCCGCAGCAGGTGTTCGTCCAGACGCCCGGCCACGTCCGCTTGGCCAGCGCGCGGCGGGTCAGCAGGACGCGGCCGTCGGCGTCGAGGACGTAGCAGGAGAAGGCCAGGTGCAGCGGCGTCGAGGCCGAGTGGACCTCCGACTTCAGCGCCGTCCCCGCGGGGCGGCGCTCCGCGTCCAGGAGCACGACGCGCTCCGGCTCGTCGAGGGCCGTCGGCCGGCTCGTCGTGGGGGCGGCGGTCACGCGGGACACGGTACCCGTCTGGGAGGGGTGCCCCGGTGACCCGGCAACGGGCTGGAGGCCGCACCGGCGCAGGCCTGCACGGCCGCACGGGCCAGACCTCTTGTCACTTTTTCACTCGCGTCGAGTCTTCCTTGCCTACGATGACCAAGCGCTGGAGCGCGACGTCGGGGGACGTCGTGCCCGACGTCCACCAGACCGAGCGTCCTTCGGAGCCGAAGCGCGTTCCCGAGCAGAAGGAAGAGGCAAAGCTCGTGTCCTCTGCTTCCGTGTTCGCGCTCCTTCGACGGCAGTGGCTGGTCGTCCTGGTCATCACGCTGGTCGTCGGCGTGTCCGTCGCCACCTACTCGAAGCTTCGAGCGGCGCACGTACGCCTCGACCGCCCTGGCCTTCTTCAGCATCGACGGCGGGGACACCACGGCCGGAGTTGCCCAGGCGTCGACGCTCCTGGCGGACCAGATGCCTTCCTACACACGGCTGGCGACGTCTCCCGCCGTGCTGGACCCGGTGATCCACTCCCTCGGACTCGACCTGACCTCCAAGGAGCTCGCCCGGCAGGTGTCGGCCACGACGCCGCGCGACACGGTCGTGATGCAGGTCGTGGTGCGGGCCCCGGTCGCGGCGGAGGCCGCCGACATCGCCAACGGGATCGTGGAAGAGCTCGCGGACTCGGCCGCCGCGGTCGGGCCGCGGCTCGGGAACGGCCGGACGCTCGTCACGGCCAGCTCCATCCAGACGGCCGTTCCGGCGGTCGCACCGATCCTGCCGAACACCAAGCAGAACACGGCGCTGGGCCTGGCAGCCGGCTTCGTCCTCGGGTGCGCACTCGTCCTGCTCGCCGACCGGCTTCGGTGGTCCGTGACCGGCGCCCAGGCCGTCGCGCGCACCACCGACGCGCCGGTGATCGGCGTCCTCGAGAAGGACCTCGGTCTCACGAGCGGTCTCGCCTCCGGTCAGCCCTCGGGGAACGCCTTCGGCGAGCTCCGGGAGATGGCCACGATCGTCGAGTCGCAGCTCCCGCCCACGACCAGCCGCGTCCTGCTCGTCGTCTCCGCCCTGCAGGGCGAGGGGCGGACCACCGTCGCCACGGGGCTGGCCGCAGCCCTGGTCGAGCGCGGGCACGGGACGGTCGTGGTCGAGGTGGACTCCCTGCGACCGGACCCGGCGATGGCGCGACCGGAAGACGATGGTGCGGACGCTGCTGTCCTGGTGTCGGCGCCGTCAGGTTTCGCGACCACCCGGGCAAGCACCCTCCTGGCTCGCCGGTCGTCGCCCGACACGGCTGCGCGCCTCAGGCTGCCGGACCTGAGCTCGGAGCTGGACCTCCTCGCGCAGGAGTACGACTACCTGGTCCTCGACACCCGGGCGCTCCTCGAGAGCGAGGGGGCACTCCTGGTCGGTGCTCTGCAGACCGACACGGCCGCGATCGTCGTCGCCGGCTCGGGGCGGGTCCGGCACGGGCAGCTGGCCGAGGTGCTGACCCGCCTGAACAACCGTGGCCTGGGGGTCCTCGGGGTCGTCCTGAACGCGCAGGGTGGACCGGCGTCACGTCGCCACCTCCGCGGTGCAGCCCGCAAGGAGCGTGTCGTCGGCGCGTCCGCCCGCCGCACCACGGCGCAAGCACCGAGCTGGACGACCTGATCGTCGAACCGTCCGCGACGTAGACGGGCTTGGTCGAAGAGACGCTCGTTGCCATCGGCCCGTCCGGGTCGAGATCGGTCTTTGTCCCGACGCCTTCACCGGCACCGTCAGCTGTATGAATACCGAGGCCCGACCCTTCGGAAAAGATCTAGCTCGGAGACGCCAGAAGTTTCGTCCGGGCTCGTTCTCGTTCAGGGACGCCAGCCCAGGCCTTTCTCCGATCCGCATTCTCCACAAGGCGCTCAGGTGTGCCGACGAACCCAGCGTCGCAGCTGGCTCTATTCGCCGCTCGGTCCCTCTTCGTGATGGTTCCTGCCGCCACCAGAATTAATATCCGGGCCCTTCGCGAGCGCATTCCTCAGGATGCAGATCGCACGACGTCAGGTTTTCATCAAACACGCTCCGTAAATTTTTGACCCGCTTAGCGTCATGATTGTTCGAGCTTCACGGGGGTGCGCTCGAAGGGCCTTGGAGGGCCTCGACATGACGCGCGCAGAGCCACGACTTCACGCTTCACCGACGTCTCAGGACGCGTCGTGAGGCGAGCTCGGGACGAGCCGGGCGGAGCCGGAGCGGCCAAGGTCGTGGCCGTCTGGCGGAACCTCTGGCTGCCGGCCTCCGAGACCTTCGTCCGCGACCACGTCGCCTCTCTCGAGCGCTGGCGCGCGGTGACCCTCGGGCTCACCAGGACCGTCGACGGTCTCGACGTCCGACCCGATCGTGCTCCTTTCGGCAAGACGGGTTGGCGTCGCTGGTACGGCCGTCTCGCGCGGCGGGCCGGCTACCCGGTGGTCTATCGCGGGGTGGTCTCGCGGTCACGGCCGAGCCTCGTCCACGCGCACTTCGGGACCGACGCCCTCGAGGCGCTCCCGGTGGCCCGCAGGTACGGCCTTCCGCTCGTCGTCACGTTCCACGGCTACGACCTCTCGTCGGCGCTCGAAGGCCCTGGGCACGCCAGGTACCGAGAACGGCTCCAGGACGTCTTCGACTACGCGGCTGCGCTGCTCCCGGTGTCCCGCGAGATGGAGCGCCGGCTCCTCGGGCTCGGAGCACCGGCCGACAAGATCAGGGTCCACCACCTCGGGATCCCCGTGCCGGACGCGCAGCCTTCGCGCCCGCATCCTCCGGGCGTCGTCTTCGTCGGCCGGCTCATCCGCCGCAAGGGCGTGGCAGACCTGCTCGAGGCCTTCAGCCTCCTGCCGCCGCCGTTGCGCGGAACGCGTCTGACGATCGTCGGGGACGGCCCGGAACGCGCCCGGCTCGAGGCGGAGGCCGCTCGGCTCGGTGTCGGGGCCGACTTCTTGGGGCGGCAGCCGAGCGACGTCGTGACACGGCTTCTTGGTGAGCACAGCGTGTTCTGCGGGCCTTCCCGAGAGATGGATCCGGGCGACGTCGAAGCTTTCGGACTGGTCTTTCTCGAGGCTGCGCTCGCGGGACTTCCGGTGGTCGCCTACGACCACGGGGGCGTCCCGGAAGCGGTCGTCGACAAAAGGACGGGGCTTCTCGCCCCAGAAGGCGACGTCCCCGCGCTCGCGCGACATCTGTCGTCGTTGCTGAGCGACCCGCAAAGGGCTGAGCGGCTCGGCCGAGCCGGGACGGAAAGGGTGCGGGCGGAATTCGACCTGCACCGTCGGGCCGAAGCGCTCGAGCTGATCTACGACGAATTGACGACGAACAGGACTCGGGGGAGATTCTGATGAACAACGGTGGGGACCTGGTGTCGAAGCGGACCAAGGTCACGATCGGCATGCCGACGTACCTGAGGCCGGAGGGCCTGCGCCGGATCATCCCGGTGCTGGTCCGGCAGGCGTCCGAGCTGACCGAGGCCGACGTCACGATCGTCGTGGTCGACAACAGCGCGGAGGGCGGGGCGTTCGCGGTGCTTCGCCCCTGGCTCGGCGACGGGCTGCGCTACGAGCACGAGCCGACCCCGGGCATCGCGGCTGCGCGGAACCGTGCGCTGGACGCCGCGGCCGGCTCGGACGTCCTCATCTGCTGCGACGACGACGAGGTCCCGGCGGACGGGTGGCTGCGGTCGATCGTGTCAGCGTGGACGACCTGGCGGTGCGCGGCGGTGACCGGGCCGGTCGAGACCATCTTCGACGGGGCCGCCGACGAGTGGGTGCAGTCGTCGGGGATGTTCGTCACGGCACGGCGGAAGACGGGGTGTCTCGTCCCTGGAGCCGATTCCGGCAACCTGCTGCTCGACCTGGAGCAGCTCGGGCGGATGGGGCTGAGGTTCGACGAGCGGTTCGGACTGAGCGGCGGAAGCGACACGATGCTCGCGCACTCGATCCGGGAGCGCGCTGGTGAGGTCCGCTGGTGCCAGGAGGCCCTGATGCGTGAGGTCGTCCCCCAGCAACGGCTGCGCCGCTCCTGGGTGATCAACAGGACGGTGCGGACGAGCAACACCTGGAGCCGGATGCGGCTCGCACTGACGACGCGACCGGCAGAGCGTCTGAGGACCCGCGTCGAGCTCAGCGCTCGCGGCGGCTACCGGTTGCTCCGCGGTACCGCCCGCGTCTGCAGGGGGCAGATCGTGGACGACGTCGTCGACCAGGCCCTCGGGTCGGTCGACGTCGCCAGCGGCCGGGGGCTCCTGCTCGGGGCCTTCGGAGGCACGAGGTTCGAGTACTCGAGGTAGCCGTCGGGCTGATCGACCCGGGACCAGGGGCACCATCGCCGTGCCCGGTCCCGGGTCGTACGTCTGCGAGCAGGTGCTGCGCGGGCGGAGCTGCCTCTCCGGCGTCTCGGCTCAGCCTGCGACAGGTGCTCAGCTCCCCGCGGCGCCCTCGGACCGACGACAGGAGCGCGACCAGCTCCCGGCGAAACCGCGGCACGACGGTGACGACGGCGACGGCCCAAACGCCGGCCGCCGCGGCGCCGACCACGATCTGGACGACGCCGGGTACGTCGAGGTAGGTCGCGAGGTGGGCGAGGCTCCCGGCCGGCGCGAGGACGAGCAGGACGACGAGCAGGGACGACGAGAAGATCGCCCCGGCCGGGAGCCGCGCGCTGCGGCACGCGAGACGGGTCCCCACCAGCCAGTCCGCAACGGCAGCGATGAGGTGGCCCAGGGCGACCCCGACCGGACCCCACGGGAGGCCCGCGAGGATCAGCGCGATCATCACCGGTCGGGAGTAGAGGTAGAACTTGAAGAGGGGACCGGTCAGTCCACGGGACACCCAGATCTGGTAGCTCATGGCGTCGAGGCCGCGGAAGATCCCGCTCACGGCGAGGACCGCCATGATCGGCGCGACGCTCGCCACTGAGGACCCAGGAGGAGGTTCGTCGTCGGTACGGAGAGGCCCGCCATCGTGGCGAAGCCGAGACCGAGGGTGAAGCACACCGCCAGCTGCAGCCGGCGAAAGAAGGCGAGGTACTCGCCGTCGTCACGGAGCCGGGACAGCACGGGCAGCGCGACCCGGCTGAGCGGGGCGTTGATCTGCTGCAGCGGCTGCTGCATCAGCTGGTAGGCACGGCTGTAGAGGCCCAGCTGCTCGGCCCCCAGACCGCTCCGACCGCGAGGTTGTCGACGTTGTTCACGGCGAAGCCGAGAAGGTTGGTGCCGAGCAGGTGGCACCGAAGCGGACGAACGGCTTCATGTCGGCGTCGCGCTGGTACCTGCGCGGGAGCCAGCGGCACTGCGCGAGGTTGATGATCAGGCTCGTCACCGCGATCGACGCCTGCTGCACCACGATCGCCCAGTAACCCGCGCCGAGGAGGGCGCTGCCCACGGCCAGCGCCGACCCGACGAGGAGCGACACGACGTCGGTGAGCGCGAGTGCGCCGAAGCGCAGGTTCCGGCTGAGGTCGGCGCGGTACTGCGTGTTCGCTCCCGAGACCGCGAACACCCCGGCCAGGACGAGGACGATCGGCAGGCGCTCGGGCCGGTGGTAGGCGTGCGCGATCAACGGGGCGGAGGCGAGTGCGCAGGCTGCACGCGGTACCGATGCCGAGGTTGAGCCAGAAGAGGTTGCTGCGCTGGGCCGCGCTCAGGCTTGGCGCCTGCACCGCGGCCGAGGAGAGGCCGAAGTCCCGGATGACCTCGGCGACGTTGAGGATCGACGTCACCATGGCGACGAGGCCGACCTCGGCCGGTGAGAGCAGGCGGGAGAGGACGGCGATCGAGCAGATCTGGAGCACGAACCTGAACAGCTGCGAGGACAGCGAGACGCTCATGCCACGGGCTGCGGACCGTCCGAGGCCGGGCTCGTCACCGGACCGGGTGACCGGCTCGACGACCTCGTTCCTGCTCGTCACCGACAAGCCACGAACGTCGTCACCAGCACCCGGGTGTCACGGACCCGAGCCGCGTCGCTGACCCGGCTGAAGCCCGCCAGTGCCAGCGCGGTCCAGAGGATCGCCGGGGTCGCCGTCACCCCGGACAACCCGCTGAAGGTCTGGACGATGAAGAGCGCGCCGGTGGCGACCGCGGCGGCCACCCAACTGCCCTTGCGGCGTCCGGCGGCGACGACGCCGATCATGAGGGCGAAGTAGACGACGGCGGTGATCAGCCCCAGGTCGATGACGTACATGAGCAGGGCCGACTCGAAGCTCGTGTCGAGGCCGACGCTGCGCGCCACCGCGAAGCTGGAGTCGAGACCCCGGCCCGAGACGATGTACTCCTGCCAGTGGTTACCGACGTACGCGAGGGCCTCTTCCCGCGCGACCGACGAGCCGGTGTCGTCGTTGAAACGGCTCAGCAGACCGTCTGCCGCCCCGGCGCGGAAGGCGACGAAGGCGGCGGCAGCCCCGAGCGTCGCCAGGGCCGCCCGTCCGCCCGTACCCGACCGCGAGGTGCAGAGCAGGTAGACGTACCGATGACCCCGATGGCGAAACCCGTGCGTGACTGGGTGCTCAGCAGACCGCCCAGGTCGAGGGCGAGCAGCGGGAGGACGACCCACCAGCGGTCGAGCTCGGCCAGCAGGAAGATCGAGCAGGCAAGGAACAGCGACAGGATCAGGGGGTGGTCGAAGGTCCCCATCCACCGGTCGAAGTTCTCGTCGAACCAGTACTGCCGCGCGTAGTCGGAGCTGAAGACGAGCGGGCGCTGCGCGACGAGCTGGACGATGCTGAGCGCCGCCTCGACCGCCGCGAGGACGACCACCACGCGGATCAGCCGGCCGACCCGGTCGGGTCGGGCGAGGAGACACCCGCCGACGAGGAAGAACAGCGTGAGCGGACCGTGCAACCGGTTCGCCACCGCCGCCCACCGGCCCGACCCGGCGACGAAGGCCAGCCCCGTCGCAGCGGCGACCACGACCACGAAGAGGGCCGTCCACGTCCAGGCGCGACGGTGGTTCAGGGCCAGCCTGAGCTCGGCGGACCCTGAGGCGAGCTGCACGGCCGCGACGACCAGCACGTAGACCGCGGCAGGGTGGGTCTGGGAGAGACCCGTGGACGACCCCGTCAGGTGGTGGCCCGCGACACCGGCACGACGCACCACAGCACGAGGCCCAGCACCGAGGCGACGAAGGGCCGGTGTCTGAGGGCCAGCGCGGTCCCCAGGCAGAGGCCTGCCCAGATCACCAGCCCCACGGTTCCTACTCTCCCGCAGGGGCCCCTCCCCTACTGCCTCCGACGTCCTGACCGCTTTTATATCCTGATCGCCGTCACCGCGAGGCCGTTCGCGGCAAGCACGTTCTCCGACTGCGTCAGGTTGACGGCCTTCTCGGCCACGAGGGCACGACTGCTCGGTGCGATGCGGTCCGAAGACGTTCCCGGTGATCGTCGCGCACTGGAGTGGCCGTTCCGGACCTGCTCCTGGCGTTGCAGTGGCCCCCGTCCAGGTAGTTGCCCGTCGCCGTCAGCGTGATGTCACCCCACTCCGCTCCTCCGAGGAGCGCGAAGTTGTCGGTCGCCAGCGCGGTCGTCCCAGTCACGACGACGTTGCGGCCCTCGAGGATCTGGACGCTGTCGTTGTGCGTCGCCCCGCCGTTCTGGCTCGGGTCGTGGTCGAAGTGGTCCAGGCCGTCGAGCAGCGAGGCCTCCACGCGGACGTTGTCGCCCTCGACCTTCACGTTGTCGACGCCGCCCGTGACGTGGACACGTCGGATCGTGTAGTTGTTGCCGAGGATCCCGTCGACCATCACCGAGGGGGTGTCCCGCCTGAGATCGGTGTCTTCCACGACCAGGTTCGGTTGGTCCACCGAGGTGATCAGTCCGAGGTGGTAGGCCTTGCCAGGTCCGCCGCGGATGATCGAGCTCCGGACCGTGACGTTGGCTGCCTTGATGATGAGGAAGCCGTGCAGGTCGACGCCCGAGAGGACCGTTCCGGGCTGCGTGATCGTCAGGTCGCCGTAGACCTGGAGAGGTCTCCTGCCGACACGCCGAGCCCGCCGCCCCGGGCGCCGGACCTTCGTCGACTCGCCTGGTCCGCCGGGCTACCCACCAGGGAGAGCGCGGTGCTCGCCGCGGACGTCGCCGTCCAGCCGACCGTCAGCCCCACCTTCGCGGGTGAGGAGACCCCGACCAGCCGTCGGGCGTCAGAGTCGGCGAAGGTCGTCTGCCAACCGGGCGCGGGCTGCGGAGGGCCAGGAACGGGCTTCGAGGCTCACCGGAGAGGTCCCGCTCAACGCCCCCTCCAGGCTGACCTTCGTCCCGGCGGCATAGGTCGTGGGCAGCTTCGCGGACGCCAGCGTCGTCTCTTTGTCCTGGTTGATCCGGCTGATCGACAACCGGGCCGACCCGTCCGGGTCAGCCGCGAGCGTCGTCCGGTAACCGTCGTGACCGGACGTGCCGCGGAACTGCAGGGCGAGCTGGAGCGGCCTCGCCGTCCTGCTCGGCATCGTGAAGGTCGCGACGGCCGACCCGTCCTGGAAGGCCGGCCCGTCGGCCAGCCAGGAGGACGAGCCCGGGGACACGGTGACGTTCTTCGACGTGGCCGCCTCCGCGGCGGACGGGTTGACGAGCGCGACCGCCACCGCTACCGCCAGGGCGAGGAGAGCGCCCGTCCGGGTGGTGGCACGCCGGCGTGCGGCAGACCTGGACATGGCACTCCTACGGTGGGGTCGAGGCTCGCAAGGGCGATCGCGACGAACGGCGTCGTCGTTACAGAACCGTGAGCATGGTGGCAGAAGAGCTGTCGTCGTTCAAAAGGCCGTGGCACCTGCGGACCTCGGAGCGGTGCGGGCACCCACCTCCGCAAGACCTCCCGCGACGTTGCGAGACCTCGGCCGACGGCCGCAGTCGCAGCCCTTGCCCAAGGGCCGGGAAGTCGCGCTGCTGCTGTCTCGTCGGGCAGGATGAGCGCATGATCGTGCGCGTCGGACGACGGAAGGTCTGAGACGTGTCGATCAAGGTCCAGCAGTCGTTCCCCGACCCGCGCCCGACCACGAACCCCTACATCGTCATGCTGCGCGACGCCCTCGCCGCGACGCCCGGTGTCGAGGTCCGCACCTTCACCTGGCGCCGGGCGCTGCGGGCCGACTACGACGTCTTCCACGTGCACTGGCCCGAGATCCTCGTCGACGGCGCGTCGCCGGCCAAGGCCTTCGTCCGGCAGGCACTGTTCGCAGTCCTCGTGCTCCGGCTGCGCTTCGCGCGCATCCCCTGGGTCCGCACCCAGCACAACCTCGAGCTGCCGTCCGGCCTGTCGCGCCGCCAGCGCCTCCTGCTGCGCTGGGCCGACCGCTGGACGACGCTGCGGATCGCGCTCAACGCCGACACCGCCGTCCCGCCCGGGACCGCGGTCGTCGTCGTCCCGCACGGGCACTACCGCGACTGGTACGCCGCCTACCCGCGCGCGCCACGCCGGCGCCGGGCTCCTACGGCTACGTCGGCCTGATCCGGCGCTACAAGAACGTCGAGGGCCTGCTGGCTGCTTTCGCGCAGGTGCCGGGCGAGCTCGTCGCTGCGCGTCGCGGGCAAGCCGTCCAGCGACGACCTCGCCGGAAGCCTGCGCACGCTGGCGGCCGCGGACCCGCGCGTGGACCTGTCGCTGGAGTTCCTGAGCGACGCCGAGCTGGTCGACGTCGTCTCGTCGTCCGCGCTGCTCGTGCTGCCTTACTCCCACATGCACAACTCCGGCAGCGTGCTGGCCGGCCTCTCCCTCGACACCCCGGTGCTCGTCCCGGCGAACGCGACGAACGCCGACCTCGCGGCCGAGGTCGGGGCGGGATGGGTCCTGCAGTACGAGGGGGAGCTCACGTCCGCGGACCTCGTCGCCGCGCTCGCCGCCGCGGAGGCGGAGGGTCGCTCCGCGAGCCCGGACCTGTCCCGGCGCGACTGGCCTGCTGCGGCGGCCGCGCACGTGGCGGCCTACCGCGAGGCGGTGGCCGTCCGCGGTCGCCGGTAGGCCTGGTGGCGCAGGCCGAGCGCGCCGCCGACCATCCCGACACCGCGCAGGGCGGTCTTGAGCCCGCGGGCCTGGTCGCGGGGGCGTCGACGGGCGTAGCCGACCAGACCCCGGCCGGCACCCGCGAGGACCCGGCCGCCGCCCTGGGCGAGCAGCCGGGCGCGGACGGCCAGACGGCCCGGCCCGGGTCCGGCGACGGACACCGTCGTGAGGCCCCAGGTGTTGCCGTAGGCCATCGCCCGGACCAGGACGAAGCGCCGGGTGACCCGGTCGGCAGGGACGACGTCGGTGACGACGGCCTCGTCGCACCACACGATCTCGCCGCCGTGCCCCCGCAGCTGCCGGGTGAAGAGCATGTCCTCGCCACCCCCCAGCCCGTACGCCTCGTCGAACGACAGCCCGAGGCGTCGGACCACGTCGAGGTCGAGCAGCAGGTTGTTCGTGGCGGCCACGTCGACCCGCGTGCCGGACGCCAGGCGCCGGCGGGTGAAGAACTCGCCGGCCTGCACCCACCGGTCGGGCTCGACGTCGTAGGTGCTGACCACGGACCCACACGACCGCAGCCGGCCGGTCGCGCTCGAACTGCGCGAGCAGCAGCGCGAGCCAGCGCTCCGAGGGGCGCTCGTCGTCGTCGATGAACACCAGCAGCCGGGTCCCCGCCGCGGTGAGCGCGCGGTTGCGGGCCGCCGAGATGCCGGGGCGCGGCTCGTGGGCGTAGCGCACCTCCACCCCTGCCGCGCGGGCCTGGGCCGCGAACGCCTCGACGGTGGCGCGGGCGCCGGCGTCCGGGTCGTTGTCGACCACGAGGACCCCGACGCCGTACGCGTCCTGCGCGACCGCCTGCGCGACGAGCGCGGGCAGGACCTCGGCGAGGTCGCGCGGGCGGCGGAAGGTCAGCACCGCCAGCGTGACGTCGAGCCTGGCGCTCACGGGCTCGGGACGGCGCGGCGACGGCGCGCCGCGAGCCCGGCCACCACGGCGACGACCTCCCGGCCGTAGCGGGCGGGGGAGAAGTGCGCGAGCGCGTGGGCGCGGGACGCCGCGGCCAGGGACGCGGCGAGCTCCGGGTCCTCGACCAGCCGACGGATCGCGTCCGTCATCGCCGGGACGTCGTCGGGCGGGAAGAGCAGCCCCGTCCGGCCGTCCTCGATGCTCTCCAGGTGCCCGAGGGCCGAGGTGGCCACGACCGGCCGCAACGACAGCTGGGCCTCCACGACGGCGTTGCCGAAGGGTTCGCGCAGCGACGGCTGGACCACGACGTCGGCCGCGGCGAGGTGCGGCCAGATCGGCTTGCAGTAGCCCGGGAAGGTCACCGCCCCGGCCAGGTCCGGCTCCGCCGCGCGCTCGCGCAGCTGGGTCTCGTACCACTCGTAGCCCGGGTAGACCGAGCCGGCGACCTCGAGGGTGAGGTCGTGGCCCTCGCGCCGCAGCGCGGCGACCGCCTCGAGCGCCAGGTGCGGAGCCTTCCGCGGAGACAGCCGACCGACCGTGATGAGCCCCAGCGAGCGCCCGCGCGGGGCCGGCCCGGGGTCGTCGGGCGGTTCGGGGACACCGTTGTAGACGAGGTTCGCCTTGGCCCGCAGCCCCTCGTCGACCTCGGTGAGCGCGCTCAGCGCGGCCTTGCTGATCACCAGCAGGGCGTCGGCCAGGCGCAGCGGGGTGACGAGCAGCCGGCGGACGACCATCGAGTCCGCGTTCTCCGCCTCGTGGACGTGGCACACCGACGGGGTCCGCGTCAGCCGGGCGGCCAGCAGCCACCACGGCAGGGTGACGGTGTTGACGTAGAGCACGGTCGGACGGGTGCGGCGCAGGTAGGCCGTCAGCCGCGGCACCGCCGCCACCGCGGACCACGCCAGGCCCGCGAACGCGCCCACCGACTGCGTCGCGCGTCGCACCACCGGGAAGTCGAGCAGCTCGACCTCCCCGCCGCGCTCGCGCACCAGGGGGACCAGGGGGCCGTCGTGCGGCAGAGCGACCACCGCGCGGCCTCCGGCACCGACGACGGCGGAGACGCTCTCGAGCAGCTGCAGGTCGGACCCGTAGACGTCCGGGGCCGGGTTGGCGAAGGTGACTGTGCAGCCGAGCAGCGCGTCGGGCTCCGTCACGACGCCGGCACGGCGCGGTCCGGGCGGCGCTCGCGGCGCCGGGACCACCGGGTGGGTCCCTCGGTCACGAGCCGTGCGCACAGCGCCTCGTAGTCGCTCGTGACGTCGTCCCACCGGTAGGCCGCGGCCGCCCGGCGCTGGGCTGCCTCGCCCAGGGCCCGGGCCTCGCCGGGGTCGGTCTCCAGCGCCACGACCTCGCGGGCGACGTCGTCGGGCGAGGAGAAGAAGCGGGCCTGCCCGTCGAGGACCTCGCGGGTGAAGTCGACGTCCCAGGCGATGGTGGGCGCGCCGGCGCCCATCGCCCGCAGCAGGGACGGGTTCGTACCGCCGACCGAGTGACCGTGGAGGTAGGACGCGGCACCGGCGTAGAGGCTGTCGAGCAGGTCCTGGTCCCAGACCCCGCCCAGCATGTGCACGCGGGAGTCCTGGGCCGCGCGCGCGTGCACCGCGCGCTCGTGCTCGCTGGGGTAGGGGACCGAGCCGACCACGACGAGCGGCAGCGTCGCGGTGCTGCGGGCGTAGCCCTCGACGATGACGTCGACGTGGTTCTCGGGCTCCATCCGGGCCACGACCAGGTGGTACTTGCCGTGCACCAGGTCGAGCTCGCCGAGCCGTGAGGTGTCCGGGTCGTCCAGGATCGGGGCGCCGTACGGGATGAACGTCGAGTGCGCGCCGTAGCGGCGCCGGTAGTAGTCGCCGAGGGCGACCGCGTCGGTGATGAGGTCGTCGGCCCAGCGCACGGCCAGGCGCTCGTTCGCCAGGTAGTAGCGACGACCCGTCGGGCCCCACTTGGTGCGCTTCCACTCGAGCCCGTCGACGTTCACGGCGACGGGGATCCGGGCGGCGCGGATGGCCGGCAGGAGCGGGGAGTTGGCGGCGTTGAAGACCAGGGCGACGTCGGTCCGGTGCGCCACGAGGTGGGCGACCGAGAGGGCGGTGTGGCTCAGGGTCTCCATCGAGCTGCGGCGGACCGCGGGCAGCGTGACCCGCTCCATGCCCAGGTGCTCGGGCGACCGGTCCGTGCCCCGGCAGTAGACGACGACCTCGTGGCCACGCTCGACCAGGCGCCGTCCGACCTCTTCGATCGCGGTCTCGAAGCCTCCGTAGCGCGCCGGGACGCCTCGGGTCCCGACCATGGCGATCCGCACGACCGTTCCCTCCGCTGGTTGCTGCCGACGCTTGCCCGCACCCTCGCGACCGAGAAAAAACTCCCGTGGGGGGCGGGACACCGGTCATTGTTCTACACCGAGGGCGTTTCTCGCGAGTCGGATCCGAAGGTGACCTGGCGCGCACCTCGCGCAGGGACGCATTCTTGTGAGGTCGGCCGCATTTCCGCCGCTTGCGAGACGGGGACCGCGCGATCCGGTAGATTTCGACCTCGTTCGACGTGGGCGTCGAATGTTCCTGCGGGGAATCAGGACATCGGGAGCATCTTCGTGAGCGTTGGTTATCTGCCGCACGGCTTCGACCTCTTCAACGTCGAGCACCTCGGCCTCGTCGCGGCCGCCTCCGGGCTGTGCGACCGGCTCGTGGTCGGCGTCTACGACGACGACGAGGTCCTGGCCCGCACCGGTCGGCCGCCCGTCGTCCCGCTCGCCGAGCGGCTCGACATCGTCGGGTGCGTGCGCGGGGTGGACGAGGTCGTCGTGCACTCGTCAGGCGCCGACCTCTCGGGCCTGTCCGTCCTCGTGAGCGAGGCGGACCTCGCCGACTGGTCCGGCCCGGGCTCGGGTCCCGTCACGGTGCTGCCCGTCACCCGGACGAGCACCAGCCCCGTCCTGCTGCGCGCCCTCCGCGCCGTGACCGGCGAGGCCGTCGCGTGAGTGCGACCTCCGTGGCTGCCGGAGGAGCAGGGCTTCTCCGCCTCCTACCGTCGCCTCCGCGAGGCGCAGAAGACGTCGTTCGGCGCGCCCGCCTACTCCCTCGTCGTCAACCGACCGCTCGGCCGGGTCTTCGCGGCGGCCGCGTTCCAGACCGGCGCGACGCCCAACCAGGTCACCGCGCTCGGCTCCGCGCTGACGTACGCCGGCATCCTCGCCGTCGCCCTCGTGGCACCGGCCTGGTGGGTCGGCCTGCTCGTCTGCGTCCTGCTCGTCGCTCGGCTACGCGCTCGACACGCGCCGACGGCCAGCTCGCCCGCCTGCGGGGCGGCGGCAGCCTGGCGGGCGAGTGGCTGGACCACATGTTCGACGCGGGCAAGGTCGTCACCCTGCACCTGGCGGTGCTGATCTCGTTCTACCGCTTCGCACCCGAGCGTTCCGCCGCTGTGGATGCTGGTCCCCGTCGTCTTCGTGGTCGCCAACGTCGTCCTCTTCTTCGGCCAGCTGCTGAACGAGCAGCTGATGCGGGTGCACCGGCTCAAGAACGGGCTGCCGACGCCGCCCAAGGCGGGGTCGAGCCCCCTCCGGAGCCTGGCCAAGCTGCCCACCGACTACGGCCTGCTCTGCGTGACGTTCCTCTTCCTGGGCCTGCCCACCGTCTTCCTGGCCCTCTACGCGCTGCAGGCGCTCGCGACGGCCGGCCTGCTGGCGGCCAGCCTCGTGAAGTGGTTCGGCGACATGAAGGCCGTCGACCGCGAGGCGGTCCGGTGAGCGCCTCGGCGACGTCCGAGGGCATCGGACGACCGGTCCGCGGCTACGTGCCGGGCGCGTGGGACATGTTCCACGTCGGCCACCTCAACATCCTGCGCCGGGCCCGTGAGCGGTGCGACCACCTCGTCGTCGGGGTCGTCACCGACGAGGCCCTCTACGCCGCCAAGTCCAAGCACCCCGTGATCCCGTTCGAGGAGCGCTGCGAGGTGGTGGCCAGCATGGCGATCGTCGACGAGGTGGTCGCCGACTTCTCGAGCGACAAGCTCGAGGTGTGGGAGCGCGTGGGGTTCGACGTCCTGTTCAAGGGCGACGACTGGCGCGGCACGCCCAAGGGCGACAAGCTCGAGCGCGACATGGCGAGCGTGGGCGTCGAGGTGAGCTACTTCCCCTACACCGCGCACACCTCGAGCACGTTGCTGAGGTCGCTCATCTCCGAGCGCTAGCCCGTCCGTCGGTGAGCCGTCCCGGTCCTTGGGGCCCCGGCCGCGAAGCGCGCAGGAGAAGAACGTTGAGAGCCAGGCTCGGGGCGCGAAGAAGCGTCGTGGTCGCCGTCGCGGCCGCTCTGGTGCTGCTGCTCGTGCTGGTGGTCGTCGGCGTACGGGCGGGCCAACGACAGCCCGTCGGTGCGCGGTGGGCCGCCCGCGTCCGGGCGCGCCGTGTCCGCGGTCGTCGCCTCCGACTCCTTCGAGCGAGGGTCGTCCGGAACGGCTGGGGCGACGCCGACGTGGGCGGCGCGTGGCAGCGCGCGCTCCTCGGACGCGCTCTTTGTCGGCGCCGGGGCCGGTGAGATCACGCTTCGGCGCGGGCCTCGGCACCACCGTGGAGCTCGGCGTCGGTCCAGCCGGCCGACGTCCGGGTCTCCGTCGACGTCGTGACGCCCGACCTCTCGACCGCCGGCGGCGGCGTCTACACCGGGGTCGCGCTGCGCTCGAGCGGCGGGTCCTTCTACCGGTGCAACCTCCGGCTCACCCGGGGCGAGGCGTTCCTCTCGCGTCGTCCGCCAGGACGGCGTCGCGGCGCAGCCCAGGCCCCTCGTGCGCGAGCACCGGGTCGCGATGGGCGTGCAGGCCGGGCAGGTGTTCCACGTCGTCTGCGAGGCATCCGGGCGCAGACCGGTCCAGCTTTTCGCCCGGCCGATCCGAGGCGACAGCCGCGCGAGTGGCAGGTGCAGGCCGTCGACGACACCGCCTCCCGGATCGTCGGCGGAGGGCAGACGGCCTGTGGACCTACGTCTCCGGCAGCGCCGCCCGGCCGCAGCAGATCCGGTTCGACGACTTCCAGGTGCTTGGCGCTGGCGCGGCAGGACGTCGGAGCGCCGCCCGGTCCAGTGCGCCGGCGCTCGCCTTCAGCCTCGCCCTCCGCCTCGAGCCACGAGCGGCGCCGGGTGCCAGGGAGCCCGACCCGCGGCGATCCGACCGATCGCCTTCGGAGCGCGTGGGGTCGACGAGGTCGGAGAGGCCGAGTACCGGCCGCCCCGAGAGCGCGTCTTCGTGTCGCCGACGAGCCTGCGGCAGGCAGCGACGGGAGCCCGCTCCCGTTCACCACCTTGGCGGCAGCCGTAGCCGCCGCGCCCGACGGGGCGACCATCGTGCTGCGCGCGGGCGTCTACCACGAGTCGGTCGTGCTGCCGCCCGACGGAGGCTGGATTCGTCCAGGCGCTACCCGCACGAGGCGGTCTGGTTCGACGGGCAGCAGCCGAGGTCTCGGGCTGGCGCCGGTCCGGGCGAGTCTGGGTCGTCGACCGGTGGGACCACCTCTTCGACGCGAGCCCGACCTACACCGCAGGGCGCACCCGAGGACCCCCGGCCCGGCTGGCAGTTCGTGGACGCGGCACACCCCATGGCCGCCCACCCCGACCAGGTGTGGGTCGACGGGGCGCGCAGCAGCAGGTCGCGCTCGCCGCGCGGCGGTCGGACCCGGGCTCGTTCTTCGTCGACGAGGCGGCCCGCGCGCTCGTCCTCGGTTCCGACCCCGCAGGCCGCGACGGTCCGGGCCAGCACGCTGTCGACGGCACTGACGATCGTCGGCGAGGGCGACGTCGTGCGTGGGATCGGGGTCCGTCGCTACGCCACCTCGGTCTGGCAGCTCGGCGCAGTGACCGTCAACGTGTCCGCGGGTGCGGCTCACCGACCTGGTGCTCGAGGACAACGCGACCACCGGGCTCTCCGTGATCGCCCCGACGCGAGCGCTCGAGACGGATCACCGCCCGCGACAACGGGCTGATGGGCGTCCACGCCAACACACGCCGACGGCTCCGGGTGAGCAGTCTCTCGTCCTCGGGCAACAACGCGAGCAGCTTCAACCGTGCGCCCGCGGCCGGCGGCATGAAGGTCACCCACTCGGCCGACGTCGAGGTCGCGCCAGCAGGTTCACCGCAGAACCTCGGTCACGGGCTCTGGTGCGACGAGAGCTGCGCCGACCTGACGGTGAGCCGGTCGCGGTTCGAGCAGAACACAGGGTCCGGGCTCGTGCTTCGAGATCTCCAGCGGGGCCACGGTCGCCGGAAACGTGTTCCAGGGCAACGGCATGGACGGGCTCTGGCTGATCGACAGCGACCGGGTCGAGGTCGCCGGCAACGCGTTCGTCGACAACCGCCGCAGCTTCTCGCTCTCGATGGACGACCGATGGACGCACGCCGACGGGACGATGCCCTGGATGCTTCGAGACATTGCGGTCTACGACAACGTCGTGCGCCAGAGCGGACCCACCTGCGTCGATCTGCCTCGACGACCAGACCGGGCTCGTGGACCCGGCGCGGACGTCGATCACGTTCGACCACAACGTGTACCAGCGGCCGGGCTGGTCCGGCGGCACCCCGTTCGCGCGCTGGCCGACCGATGCGCGTAACCCGGAACCGCTCCTGGACCTCGTGACGTTCCGGCACGTGCGACTCCAAGAGACGCCGGGGCATGCAGGTCGGGCCGGACGAGCGATCTGATCGACGCTGCCGGAGAAGCCGACCACGCAGGCGCTCGGCGCTGGCGGCTGTCGGTCGTCACGGCCCGGTCTCGACCGCCGTGGACGACGGCGCTCGGCAGTGCCTGCTCTCCCGCGCGTCCTCGGTCCTGCCTGCTGAGCCGTCGGTCGTCTGACGCGGCCGCCGCTCGGACCGGCATGGGGCAGGCGCGCCATGGAGTGAGACGATCGGCAGTGCCCCCCAGCGTCCCGCCGAGCCCGTCCGAGGTGACGGACGGACGAGCGAGGAGGAGCCCACCGAACGTCAGCAGCTGGGCCGACGGCCGCCCGGGGCGTGGTCGTCACCATCGGCGCCCAGGGCATCAAGATCGTCCTGCAGGTCGCTGGCGTGGTCGTGCTGGCCCGCCTGCTCACGCCCGGGTGACTACGGGCTGGTCGCGATGGTCACCGCCATCATCGGCGTGGCCGAGATCTTCCGCGACTTCGGGCTCTCCTCGGCCGCCATCCAGGCCAAGACGCTCTCGCGGGCGCAGCGGGACAACCTCTTCTGGATCAACACGGCGGCCGGGGCGGCCTTCACCGTCCTCACCTTCTTCACCGCACCCGCTGATCGCGCTGCTCTACGACCGACCCGAGCTGGTCGGGCTGTCGCACGTGCTCGCCTTCGTCTTCGTGCTCAACGGGCTCGGGACGCAGTACCGGGCCGACCTCACCCGGCGGCTGAAGTTCGGCAACCTCGCGATCGCCGAGATCGCCGCTCCGACGCTCGCGCTGACGGCGGCCATCGTGTCCGCTCTGAACGGCGCCGGCTACTGGGCGCTGGCCGTGCAGCAGCTGACCACCGCCGTCGTGCTCGTCCTGGGCAACGCCATCTCGGCGCCGGTGGATCCCCCGGCTCCCGCGCCGGGCGCCCATGCGGTCGCTGTTCACCTTCGGGTGGCAGCTCGCGGGCTCGCTGTTCGTCGGCTACCTGGGCAACAACATCGACTCCCTGACGATCGGCATCCGCTTCAACGCGACGGCGCTCGGTCTGTACAACCGGGCGTTCCAGCTGCTCATGACGCCGCTCGGACAGCTCCGGGCCCCGACGACGAACGTCGCCCTGCCGGTCCTGTCCCGGCTCAGGAGCGACCAGGAGGCGTCCCGAGCGCTATCTGCAGCGGGGTCAGAACGCGCTCGGCTTCACCCTGGTCGCCGGTGTCGGCCTCGTGCTGGGGGCAGCGGAGCCGATCACCAAGGTCTTCCTCGGGGACCAGTGGATCACGGTGATCCCCATCCTGCGGCTGCTGGCCGCAGCCGGGATCTTCCAGTCGCTGGCGTACGTGGGGCTGTGGATCTACCTGTCCCACGGGCTCACGAAGGCAGCTGCTGCAGTACACGCTGATCTCGGTCTCCGTGAAGGTCGTGCTGCATCCTCGTCGGCAGCCACTGGGGCGTCATCGGCGTCGCCTGGGGCTACGCGATCCACCCCGCCATCGCCTGGCCGATCTCGTTCTGGTGGCTCCGACGCCACTCCTTCGTCGACGTCCGCCCGCTCCTCGCCGGCGCGGGCCGGATCATCGGGCTTACCACTGCCCTCGCAGCCGGCTCCTGGTTCGCGTCCTGGCTGGGGCGCGGCTGGGGTGACTGGCTGCAGCTCCTGGCCGGGGTCGGGGGAGCGGTGCTGGTCTACCTCCTCGCGCTCGCCCTCGTGCCCCCCGTCCGACGGAGCGTGACGGGGGTCGCCGAGATCGTCGTCCGCGCCGTGCGCAAGCGCTGAGGTCGACCTTCAGGAGGCGCTGCGGGAGACGGCTGCGCGTCCGGGAGCCGTCGCGGTCCCGGGCTCCCACGCCACCGGGGCCGCCCCCTTCGCCCGCTTGGACGATCCTGTCGACCGGTCGGAGCCGGTCGGGGGCAGGTCGCGGCGGTTCACGTCGTTGAGCAGCACCCCGAGCGTTGCGAGCCCGGCGACGTCGGCCATCGCTGAGGGCCGAGTCGAACTGCTCGCGCGAGACCCGGCGGGCACCGGCGACGACGAGGTAGCCGTCGACCTTGTCCGCCAGGTCGGTCGGGTTCGACGAGAGCAGCAGCGCGGGCGTATCCAGCACGACGTAGTCGTACGCGCCGCGGAAGCGTCTGCAGCAGGCTCGCGAACTGCTCCGAGGCGAGCACGGCTGTCGGGCTGGTGACGGGGCTCGACGGCAGGACGGCGAGGGCGCCCCGCGGTCTGGAGGGCGGGCAGCTGCTCCGGCTGGTCGAGCGCAGGCAGCAGCCCCTGCTCGGGGTCGGTCCCGGTCGAGGCGCCGCCACGGCGGGGTTGCGGAGGTCGGCGTCCACCAGCACGCACCGGTGACCGACCTCGCTGAGCGCGGCGGCGAGGTTGGCCGCGACCGTCGAGCGACCCTCGCGCCGGATGGCCGACGTCACCGCGACGACCTGCCCGGTGCCGCCGACCAGCGGGAGCTGCTGCTCGACGGCGGCACGGAGGCGACGGACCTCGTCGGCGCTCACGTGGGCGGCCGGGGACGGCTCGGGGACGACCATGCCCGTGCTGGCCACCTGGCGGCTCGTCCGCAGAGCCCCCAGCAGCGGCTGACCGGTGACCTCGGCGAGCGCGGTCGGCGTCCGCACCTGCTTGTCGAGGCGGTCCATCGCGAGGACGAGGCCGCAGGCGACCAGCAGACCGGCCAGCAGCCCGAGGCCCGTGTCCCGGCGCTTGTCGGGCGACGACTGCACCGTCGGGACGATGGCCGACTCGATCGACTGGACCGAGACGAGGGCGGAGCCGTCGGCCAGCTTGGGGGCGACGTTCACGACCGAGACCGCGAGCTGCTTGGCGATGGCGTTGGCCGTGCTGGCCGCGCGGGCGGGGTCGGTGTCGCTGACGTCGATCGGTCATGACGACCGTGCTCCGGGGCGTGGTCACGGTGACGTCGCGCGCCAGCTGGCGCGCGGTGGTGTCGAGCCCCTGGCTGTCGATGACGGGGTTGAGGACCGCGGGCGACGTGGCCAGCTCCCCGTACGACGCCATCTGCGCCTGCAGGTAGTTCGAGCCGAGGGAGAGCTCGGAGGCCGATCGTCCCGTCGTGATGGCGAAGTACTCCGTCGAGGTCGCCGTGTAGGAGGGAGTGAGGCTGGACGAGACCGCGAAGGCCGCGGCCCCGACGAGCAGCGTGACGATGACGATGAACGCCCAGCCGCGGACCAGCAGGGCGCCGATCTGGCGGAGGGTGAGCTGACCTCGGGGGGCGGGTGCAGAGCTAGGCATGAGCGCTTTCTGGTCGGACGACGACGGGTGCAGGATCGACGGGAAGTGCGCGGCGAGGGAGCTGCACGCACCAGGGCCTGGGTGCCGACGGCGAGGCCGGCGGTGAACCACGCCACCGCGGCGTACTGGGTGATGAGGGCGACGGTGAAGAGCGCCGGCAGCTGGGCCACGACGGCGATGGTGGCCGGGGTCGCCCGGCGGCGGAGGACGAGGACGACGCCGCCCACGGCCGCGGCCAGGACGGCGAGCAGCGGGACCCAGCCGTAGAGGAGGCCGAACAGGAGCAGGGCGTTGTCGACCGAGCCGAAGGACCCGATGGAGGCCTGGTTGGTCGTCGTGACGGAGAAGTCGCCCGTGAGGCCGAGCGGACGCATGGACCGGACCAGCCCCAGCAGCTCGCCCCGGTAGAGGGCGCTCCCGCCCGCCTCGTCGGAGGAGGCGAAGACGGCGAGGATCGGACGCACGGCGACGGCCGCGGCGACCGCGACGCCGAGAAGCACCACGACGCGGAAGGTGCGGCTGAGCGTCCCTCGCAGGAACAGGCACATGAGGACGACCGCGAGCAGGGCCGTGAGGATCCCGCTCCGGCTGAAGCTGACCACCGAGCCGGCCGCGGCCAGGAGGGCGAGCGCGGTCTTGACGGAGGGGCGGAAGCGACTGCCGAGGACGAGGCAGACCGACACGCCCAGCGTGATGCCGAGGGCGATCGAGTGACCGAAGGCGCCCTCGGCGCGGATCACCGAGCCGCGGGCCTGGAGGACGCCCCAGAGGGTGTAGAGGCCGGTGTTGTTGCCGAGGTACCGCACGAAGACGTTCCGCCCCGTCACGAACTCGAGCAGCGCGCCGGCGCCGGCGACCGCGCCGAAGACGCCGAAGGCGCCGTAGATCCACTCGGGTTCCACGACCTGGGAGATGAGTCGGCCCAGCACGAAGGCGACCGCCCAGACTGCGAGCAGGTCGAAGGTCGCGCTGCGGGAGATCAGCCCGAGCACGTACATGCGCCACAACGGTCACGCAGGACGGCGAAGAAGAGGCCGTCGAGGAGCGTCGGGCGGATCGCCAGCGGGGTCGGGAGGAGGCTCAGCGTGACCAGCAGCCCGGCGATGGCGAAAGCCGGGGAAGTACGCCCCCAGCTGCTGACCGATCCAGATCGGGACGAAGAAGACGACCACGAGCCAGGCGACGAGCGCCACCTTGCGGCGACCGGCGCAGGATCGCGAACAGGATCAGCAGGAGCGCGCCCGCGACGACGAGACCGAGCAGGCCGTCCACGCTCACTCCTGCCACTGTCGGCACTGCCTTCCTGTCGCTCCACGACTCGGACGCCACGACCCGGCCTGACAGCGCTGACGGCGGGAGCCGGGAGGATTCACCGCACGGCGTCGTCACGATCCCACGGGTGCCGTCCGAAGCCCAAACAGTAGTTGACACGGACGCTCAGGACGTCGGTCGGCGCGTTACCTCCAGCACAGCGCAGGATCGGCGCAGGATCAGCCGACGACTGGCAGACGATCGCCGAGGGCCCGTATATTTCTCACCAGAGTCTCAGGGGATGAGACTCAAGGCCCCAGGGGTGGGGCCGGAAACTCGGGGAACCAATGACCGTCGTGTCGTCACGTCCTGCGCGCCTGCTCGCAGGCCTGCTCACCTCCGCTCTGCTCGGTGCCGGGCTCGCCGCGGTCGGTGCGTCTGCACCCGCCTCCGCCGCGGTGGCCGATCCCACCTACAACGTGGTCGACCGCTCCGCGCAGGGCGTCACCGCCGACGCACTCCCGACGGTCCAGATCGACGGCGTCGTCTGGGACACCGCCATCGCCGGTGACACGGTCTACGCCGGCGGCCAGTTCGCCAACGCCCGGCCCGCCGGTGCGGCCGCCGGGACGAACCTCACCCCGCGCTCCAACCTGCTCTCCTTCAACCTCCGCACCGGCGTGCTCAACACCGGCTTCGCGCCGACCGTCAACGGTCGCATCCGTGCGCTGACGCTCTCCCCGGACAAGTCGCGGCTCTACGTGGTCGGCGCCTTCACGCAGGTCAACGGCGTCACGCGCAACCGCGTGGCGGCCTTCAACACCTCCGACGGCTCGCTGATCTCCACCTTCGCGCCCAACGCGGGCGGGGACGTCTTCACCGTCCAGGCGACGAACTCGGCGGTCTACCTCGGCGGCTGGTTCACCTCGGTCAACGGCGTCGCCCGCACGCGGCTCGCAGCGGTCAACCCGACCAACGGCGCCCTGCTCGGCTGGGCGCCGACCGCGGACTCGACCGTCAACACCATGACGCGTGACCGGCGACGGCAGCAAGGTCGTGGTGGGCGGTATCTTCGCCAAGCTCAACGGCGCGACCGCCCTCGGCCTGGGCTGGCTCGACGCGGCGTACCGGTGCGTTCACCTCCAACCCGGTCAACCAGGTCATCCAGAACTACGGCAGCTCGGCCGGCATCTACTCCCTGAAGTCCGACGCCACCAACGTGTACGGCACCGCCTACTGGTTCGGCGGCACCGGCAACTTCGAGGGCATGTTCGTCGCCGACGCCAGCACGGGCGCACTGAAGTCGATGGCCGACTGCCACGGCGACACCTACGACTCGGCCACCGTCGGCAGCGTCATCTACACCGTCAGCCACCACCACGACTGCAGCAACATCAACGCCTTCCCCGACACCAACCCGCGGAACCGCTGGAAGCGCGCCAACGCCTTCACCCTGAACGCGACGACGACCGTCGGGCACAACACGGCGGGCGGCTACTACGACTTCTTCGGCCAGCCGGCACCGTCGGTGATCGAACTGGTTCCCCGACGTCGCCGCGGGCACCTACACCGGTCAGTCCCAGGGCGGCTGGACCACGGAGGCCACCTCGGACTACGTCGTCGAGGGCGGCGAGTTCCCGCATCGTCAACAACGTCGGCCAGCAGGGCCTGGTCCGCTTCGCCGTCCCGTCGCTCGCGACGAACAAGCAGGGTCCCCGGGTCTCGGCCGCCGACTCCGCGCCCAGGCTGCGCGGCCTGTCCGGTTCGAGCGTCCGGGTCTCCTGGCCGTCGAACTGGGACCGCGACGACATGTCGCTGACCTACAAGGTCTTCCGCTCCGACAAGCCCACGACGCCCGTCTTCACCCAGACGAAGCAGTCGACCTTCTGGAGCCTGCCGACCCAGACCTTCACCGACACCGGTCTGACCTCGGGGACGACCTACGGCTACTGGGTCACCGCGACCGACCCGAACGGCAACACGCTCAAGAGCAGCACCACGACCGTCACGGCCGGTGCCGACGTCGTCGACAACAGCCCGTACGCCCAGGCCGTCGCGGCCGACGGTGCCTCCCACTACTGGCGCCTCGACGAGAAGGCGGGGGAGACCGCCAGCACCGACTGGGCCGGCGGCAACGACCTCGTGCTCGGCACCGGCGTGACCAACGGCACCGCGGGTGCGGTCAACGGCTCCCCGGACACCGCCGCCGCCTTCGACGGCACCGCCAACGGGACCGCCGGGCAGACCGCGACCGAGGTGGCTCCGCAGGTCTTCACCGCCGAGGCGTGGATCAAGACCAGCACCACGTCGGGTGGCAAGATCCTCGGCTTCGGCGACAGCCAGCTCGGGAACAGCGGGGGCTACGACCGGCACGTGTACATGGACGGCGCCGGGCACCTGACCTTCGGCGTCTACCCGGGCGGCGTCCGCGTCGTCACCACGGGCGGCACCTACAACGACGGTGCCTGGCACCAGGTCACGGCCTCGCTCTCGTCGGCCGGCATGAAGCTCTACGTCGACGGTCTGCTCGAGGGCACCGACGAGTCCACGACGGGCGGCCAGGGCTTCAGCGGCTACTGGCGCGTCGGCGGTGACAACCTCGGCGGCTGGCCGTCGACCGGCTCCAGCCAGAACTTCGCCGGGACGATCGACGACGTGTCGATCTACCCGACCGCGCTGAGCGACGCCCAGGTGCGCAACCACTACACCTCGACGGGACGCACGGTGAACCTGCCGTCCGCCCCGGCCGACGCGTACGGCCGCCAGGTCTACGCCGACAACCCGACGCTCTACTGGCGGCTCGACGAGGCGGCCGGGTCCACCGCGCTCGCCGACGCCTCGCAGAGTCGCACGCCGGGCACCGCCTTCAACGGCGTGACCTTCGGTGCCGCCTCGACCGTGGCTCCGGGCACGGCCGCCGCGTTCGACGGCAGCGACGACACCCTGTCCTCGAACAAGGTCTTCAACAACCCGCGCAACTACACCGAAGAGGTCTGGTTCAACACCACGACCAGCCGTGGCGGCAAGCTGATCGGCTTCGGCAACCAGCAGTCCGGCTACTCGGGCAACTACGACCGGCACGTCTACATGGAGAACTCCGGTCAGCTCACCTTCGGCGTCTGGACCGGGCAGACGAACCTGATCACCTCGCCGCGGTCCTACAACGACGGCAAGTGGCACCACATGGTGGCCAGCCAGAGCACGACCGACGGGATGAAGCTCTACCTCGACGGCGCCCTGGTCGGTACCAACGGCCAGACCGACGCGCAGTCCTACAGCGGCTACTGGCGGGTCGGCGGCGACTCGGACTGGGGCGGCGACAGCGCCTTCTTCAACGGCGCCATCGACGAGGCTGCGGTCTACCCCGTCGTGCTGACCCAGGAGCAGGTCCAGAACCACTACTACTCCTCCGACGCGTCGGTCAACGCCGCGCCGACGGCCTCCTTCACCAACGCCTGCGACAAGCTCGCCTGCACCTTCGACGGGACGGCCAGCAGCGACCCGGACGGGACGTTGAAGAGCTGGGCGTGGGACTTCGGGGACGGCACCAAGGCCACCGGCTCGATCGCCCCGCACAGCTACCTGGCGGCCGGCACCTACACGGTCGGCCTGACCGTCACCGACAACGTCGGGAAGTCGAGCACGACCACCCAGCAGGTGACCGTGACGGCGCCGCCGCCCAACCAGGCGCCGGTCGCAGCCTTCACGAGCACCTGCGTGGAGCGGGCCTGCACCTTCGACTCGTCCGCGAGCAGGGACGCCGACGGCCAGGTCGCGGGGTGGAACTGGAACTTCGGTGACGGCACCGTGTCCACCGACGCGAACCCGCAGCACGGCTACGCCAAGAACGGGACCTTCACCGTCACGCTGCAGGTGAGCGACGACCTCGGCGCCACCGGGACGGTCTCTCACGACGTCACCGTGGCGGCGGCCAACATGAAGCCGACCGCGGTCATCTCCTCGACCGTGACCGACCTCAAGATCGCGGTGGACGGCTCCGGCTCGACCGACGTCGACGGCACGATCGCCTCCTACGCCTGGGACTACGGGGACGGCACGACACCCACCTCGGGCCGGACGGACGCCCACACCTACGCGACGGCGGGGACCTACACGGTGAAGTTGACCGTGACCGACGACAAGGGCGCCACCGGCGTCGCCACGGCCCAGGAGGTCGTCACGGCGCCGAACGCCAGGCCGACGGCGAAGTTCACCTCGTCGGTGACCGACCTCGCGGTCGCGGTGGACGCGAGCGCCTCGACCGACAGCGACGGCACCGTCGCCTCCTACGCCTGGGACTACGGGGACGGCACGACGCCCACCTCGGGCCGGACGGACGCCCACACCTACGCGGCGGCCGGGACCTACACGGTCAAGCTGACCGTGACCGACGACAAGGGCGCGACCGACTCGGCGACCGCCCAGGTCACGGTGGCAGCGGCGAACGCGAAGCCGACGGCGAAGTTCACCTCGTCGGTGACCGGCCTCGGTGTCACGGTCGACGCGAGCGCCTCGACTGACAGCGACGGCACCGTCGCCTCGTACGGCTGGGACTACGGAGACGGCAAGAGCGGTTCGGGCAAGACCGACGCCCACACCTACGCGACGGCGGGGACCTACGCGGTGAAGCTGACCGTGACCGACGACAAGGGCGCGACCGACTCGGCGACTGCCCAGGTCACCGTGGCAGCAGCGGCGAACGTGAAGCCGACGGCGAAGTTCACCTCCACGGTGAACAACCTCGCGGTCGCGGTCGACGCGAGCGCCTCGACCGACAGCGACGGCACCGTCGCCTCGTACGGCTGGGACTACGGAGACGGCAAGAGCGGTTCGGGCAAGACCGACGCCCACACCTACGCGACGGCGGGGACCTACACGGTCAAGCTGACCGTGACCGACGACAAGGGTGCGACCGACTCCGCGACCGCCCAGGTCACCGTGGCAGCCAGCCCGGTCAGCAACGTGGTCGCGGCCGACGCCTTCTCCCGCTCCGGCTCGCGATGGGGCACAGCCGACGTCGGGGGCAGCTGGACCGACTCCGGTGCGAGCTACTTCAGCACCAACGGCACGCAGGGCAGCATCGCGAACAAGGCTGCGTCCGGCCCCGTCGCCACGCTGAGCTCGGTGTCGGTCCTGGACAGCACCACGACGACCCAGTTCTCGCTCGACAAGCTGCCGACCGGCACCAGCACCGGGGGGTCCTACCTCTACCTCGGGTCCCGCAAGCAGGGGACGTCGCTCTACCGGCTGAAGGTCCGCGTGCTGGTCGACGGCTCGGTGCAGGTGTCGAACGCGGTCGTGGTCAACGGCGCGGAGACCGTCCTCAAGACGGCGACCGTGAGCGGGCTGACCTACAAGGCCGGGGACGTCCTGAACGTCCGCTTCGACGTCAGCGGCACCGGGACGACGACGCTGTCGGGCAAGGTCTGGAAGTCGGGCGGCACCGAGCCGGCGACGGCGCAGGTCACCAGCACGAGCACCCAGTCCGGTCTGCAGTCCGCGGGCGCCGTGGACCTCACGAGCTACCTCAGCAGCAGCTCGACGGTCCTCCCGACGATGACGGTCGACAACTACAAGGTCACGAAGAGCTGATCTGCAGCAGCAGGCACGGGAGTCAGGGACGATGGAGCGGTGAAGGTACGCATGCTCCGGTCCCTGGCTCCCGCGCTCGTCTCGGGGCTCCTCCTCGTCGCCTGCGGCTCGCCCTCGGCACCGGACGCCCCCACCACCTCCTCGCCGGTGGTCGTCCCTGCTCCCAGCGGACCCTCCGAGGCCTCGACGCTTCCCCCGGCACCGACGACCCCGGTCCCGGCGCCCACGCCAGGGAGCACGGCAGAAACGGTCCCAGCTCGTCCCGCCGCGACCCGGTCTCCGGTCAAGGTGGACGCGACCGCCTCGCCCACGCAGGACGTGACGGTCCGGGTCACCCGTCTGGCCGCGATCCAGGCCGAGGCACAGGGGCCTGGAGAGGTCGCTGGCCCGGCACTCGCCGTGCGGGTGGAGATCCGCAACGGCGGCGACTCACGCCTCGACCTCACCGACGCCCTCGTGAGCCTCACGGCGTCCGACGGCAGCCCCGGGCAGGTCATGTCCGCCTCACCGACGTCGCCCTTCCCGGCCTCCGTCGCGGCTGGTCGGGCAGCGTCGGGCACCTACGTCTTCACCGTGGCGAAGGACCAGCGCGACCCGGTCCGGATCGACGTCACCGTCGACGCCGACCTCGCCGTGGTGGCCTTCCAGGGCGAGGCGCCTCGCTGAGGTCCTTGCGCGGCGTGCGGGCCCCCTGTTCCGGATCCGCAGCAGGAGGGTGTCCGATAACCACGTCCCGTGCATTCCGCGCTACATCACAGGTAGATCTCGACGGTCAATGTGATTCTTTTCACGTAATGATTCCAGAACGTCTCTGAGCATCTTTGGTGGCTTGGTCGCGTCGACGAATGGACTTCATCTAGCCTCTGACCAGGGGTGAAGGCGAGTCGGCGGCCAACCAGCTGCGGATTCTTGCGGGAAAGATCTTAACTTTTACATCGGCATCTCCCAGTGGGTACCTTGCTCGCGCCAACGATTGCGTAACGCTTTGACCCCCACCCAAAGGACGACGCCCCCGTGACCCTCTCCGCTCGCGCCGATGTCCCCTCCACCCGCTCGTCACCGGTCTCCTGCTTCGCCCTGCTCGCCACCGTGCTGCTCGCCGGCCTGCCCGTGCCGGCTCAGGCGGATTCGGCGCTGCACCGACGGCTTCGACCGCTCGACGGCGTCCGGCTGGGGTTCCGCGCCCTCGGGCGGCGGCTGGTCGGTCGTCGGTGGATCCTCCGCCTCCACGGGGAGCAGCGCCGCGATCGTGAACGGTGTCGCAGCCGGACGCTCCCTTCGCGCCCCGCTCCCCGGTATCCGCGGCCGACGTCACCGTGCGTGCCGCCTTCATCGTGCCGTCGGCGCACGCACGTTCTACTACTCGACCGAGGCGCCGGCTGCAGTCCGACGGCTCGGCCTACCGGGGCCGGGCCCGGATCGACGCCAACCGCAGGCTGCACGGCGCAGGTCGTCCGCGTCTCGGGCGGCTCTGAGCGCATGCTCGGAGTGTCGCTGGCGACAGACGGTCTCGGCCGGCCAGCAGGTGACCGTCGAGCTCCTGGTCACCGGCACCAGCCCGGTGGTCGTCAAGAGCAAGTCCTACGCTCACCGGCGGCAACGCGCCCGACTGGCAGGTCGACCTCGTCCGACTCCGCCTCGGCGCGGATCGGTCCGCCGGCAAGGTCGGCGTGCACGCCTACAACGCGCGGCGGCGCGACCGACGACGCGTCTCACGACGGCCTTCTCGGCCTGGGCGGTGAGCGGGACGTCGGCACCGTCCCGCCGGCCACGCCGTCCACCCCAACGCAGCGACGAGCGGCGAGCGGGTCGCACGGCTCGGCGGCCGTCGGCACCACCGCCTACGCGGTGCCGTCCGGCGCGGTCTTCGTCGCCACCTCGGGCAACGACGCGAACGCGGGCACGTCGACCTCCCCGGTCCGGACCGTGACCAAGGCGCTGACCAAGGTCCAGGGGGTGGCGCGGTCGTGATCCGCGGCGGGACGTACCACGAGTACTTCATCGTGCCGCCCGGCAAGAACGTCACCGATCCAGAACTACCCGAACGAGGCCGTCTGGTTCGACGGCTCCAGCGTCGTCAGCGGCTTCGCCGCCTCCGGCAGCGCCTGGGTGGTCGGTGGCTGGACCACGCAGTTCGACTCGAGCCCGACCTACACCAAGGGCGCGTCCGGACGGCACCGCCGTCGGCTGGCAGTTCGTCAACCCGGCCTACCCGATGGCCGCGCACCCCGACGCGGTCTGGATCGACGGCGTCGAGCAGACCCAGGTCGGCAGCGTCGAGCGCTCGTCCAGGCCGGCACCTTCTACGTCGACTACGCGGCCAACCAGCTCTACCTCGGCTCCGAACCCGTCGGGCAAGACGGTCGAGGCCAGCACGCTGTCGCAGGCCGTCTCGCTGCGGGCCCCGGGCACGACGCTGCGGGGCATCGGCTTCCGCCGCTACGCCGACTCGGTCTGGCAGCAGGGCGTCATCACGGCCTACTACCCGAGCATGACGCTCGAGAACGTCGTCGTCGCCGACAGCGCCACCGCCGGGATCGGGATCTTCAAGCCCGGCTCCACGCTGCGTAACGTCACGGTCACCGGCAGCGGCCAGATCGGCATGCAGGCCAGCCTCGCCGACGGGCTCGTCGTCGACAACGTCTGATCGTGAACAGCAACGACGAGAACTTCAACCCGACGCCCGAGCGCCGGCGGGCTTCAAGGTGACCATGACCCGCGGGATCACGATGAAGAACAGCGAGATCATCGGGCACCAACGGCAACCAGTTCTGGACCGACCAGTCGACCTACGACATCAACCTGCTCAACAACACGATCCACGAGCGGCAGCCCGCTGGGGCATCGTCCTCGAGATCTCCTCGATCGGCCACCGTCGCCGACAACGTCATCGCCGACAACGCGCACGACGGCCTGATGTCTCCGACACCGACAACGTGAACATCTGGAACAACACCATCGTCGGCAACAAGCGGGCCGGCCGTCGCGCTCACGCAGGACACGCGTCGGATCGAGCAGCTGTCGGTCTCCGGCCACGACCCGCGCCGCCCCAGCCCGACCTGTCGATGCCCTGGGTGATCACGGCAGACGACGATCGGCAACAACATCCTGACCGGCGGCTCGCGGACGGCACCGACCCGATCCTCCGGGCGCAGGCCTGGGACGCGTGTTCTCGGGAGCCGACATGATCTCCTCCTCGAACGGCAACGTCTTCAGCCAGACCGCGGTCGGGTCGCCGAAGTACGTCACCGTCTGGGGTCGGAAGGACAACTGGGCGGCGAACTACGCGACGCTGGCCGACTACAAGGCGGCCACGGGCTACGACCGGTCGAGCGCGAGCCTTGTCGGCACCAGCCCGGTGACAAGCACCTACGGCCCTTCCGCAGCCGTCTCGGCTCTCACGTCCGCCACGGCGCAGGGCCTTCCATCAGGCGTCGCGACCAAGGTCGGCCAGTCGAGCGGCACCAAGCACCTCGGAGCCTGGCGGTAGCTGTAGGACTGCAGCTCCCTCTCAGGGCTGGATCAGAACCTAGAGATCGTAGGAAAACCCGACCTGTGAGTAGTTCGACGAGGAAAAGGTTGTCATCGCGGCTCGCCGGACGTTGTTCCTGAGCTGGTGGCGTTCGCTCTCAGGCTTCGCCGCTCGCCTCGCTGAGAAACCTCGGCCAACCCTCAGGCAACTCCCTAAATTTGCCTGAGAGTATCTACGCGTTTCTCAGTGACCTAATCGTGACAAAGCGGATGTCGCGTTCAGGGACCTTAAGGCGATTACTCAGAAGCAAGAAGGTTCGCAGGCGGGGCTGAACAAACCTTCAGAGCATTCCCCACTCTGAGCTCGTCCCCACTCAGGAGTCCCCGCCATGAACAGCTCTGTCTCGCACGCCCACTCGCAGGTCGCCCGCCGCACCGTCGCCGCCGCCGTCGCTGCCGCGATCCTGGCCGTCGGTGCCCCGCTCGCCGCCGAGGCCGCCGAGGTCGCCCCCGTCGCCAAGGACGGCTTCGACCGCACCACGAGCTCCGGTTGGGGCCAGTCGCCCACCGGCGGAGCCTGGTCGGTCATCGGCGGCTCCGCCAGCTCGACCGGGGACAGCGCCGCCACGGTCAGCAACGTCCAGGCCGGTCGCTCCCTGCGTGCCAACCTCGCCGCGGTCAGCGCGAGCGACGTCGACGTCAGCAGCGCCTTCGTGGTCCCACCGGCGAAGGAGTTCTACTTCAGCGTCGAGGGTCGTCGCCAGAGCGACGGCTCCGCGTACCGCGGTCGGGCCCGGGTCGACGCCCAGGGCGAGCTCAAGACCGACATCGTCCGCTCGACCCCTTCGGGCGACCAGTTCCTCGCGATGGACACGACCGGGATGACGGTCTCCCCGGGCCAGAACGTCTCGATCGACCTCGAGGTCACGGGGACGGCGCCCGTGACGGTGAAGAGCCGGACCTATCTCACGGGTGGGACGGTGCCGGCCTGGATGGTGAGCTACACCGACAGCGCGGCGGGCAGGATCGCCGACGCCGGGAGCGTCGGGCTCTGGGCCTACAGCGCCGCCGGCAACTCGCCGATCTCCGTCAGCGCCACCGAGTTCTCCGCGACGCCGGTCGACACGACCCCGGCACCGACGCCCACACCCACTGCCTCACCTACCGACCCGTCCAGCTCGCCCACGTCGCCGGTGACGCCGAGCGAGCCCGAGGAGGCACCGCTCCCGCTTCCGACCCACGGTTCCGTCCCGGTGGGCACGGCCTCCTACGCGGTGCCGTCAGGTGCGGTCTTCGTGTCGACCTCCGGGAGCGACGCGGGTACCGGCACCGAGTCCTCGCCGCTGGCGACGGTCACCAAGGCCCTCAGCAAGGCCAAGTCCGGGGGCGCGGTCGTCGTGCGGGGCGGGACCTACCACGAGTCCTTCATCGTGCCGCCCGGCAAGGACGTCAAGATCCAGAACTACCCGAGCGAGGCGGTCTGGTTCGACGGCTCCAGCCCGGTCACCGGGTTCAAGTCCTCGAACGGCGCCTACGTGGTCAGCGACTGGACCACCCAGTTCGACTCCAGCCCGACCTACACGAAGGGCCAGAAGGACGGGACCGCGGTGGGCTGGCAGTTCCTCAACCCGTCCTATCCGCTGGCCGCCAACCCGGACGCGGTCTGGGTCGACGACGTCGAGCAGACCCAGGTCGGTAGCGTGAGCGCTCTCCAGGCCGGCACCTTCTACGTCGACTACGCGGCCAAGAAGCTCTACCTCGGCTCGAACCCGTCGGGCAAGACGGTCGCCGCCAGCACCCTGTCGCAGGCGGTCTCGCTGCGGGCCCCGGGCACGACCCTTCGGGGGATCGGGTTCCGCCGGTACGCGGACTCGGTCTGGATGCAGGGCGTCATCACCTCCTACTACCCGGACATGACGCTCGAGAACGTGGTCGTCGCGGACGCCGCGACCGCGGGGATCGGGATCTACAAGCCCGGGACGACGCTGCGCAACGTCACGGTCACCGGCGCCGGACAGATCGGGATCCAGGCCAGCCTCGCCGACGGCCTGGTGGCGGACAACGTGCTCATCGCCGACAGCAACGACCAGAACTTCAACCCGGCCCCGAGCGCCGGCGGGTTCAAGATCACCACCAGCCGCGGGGTCACCGTCAAGAACAGCGAGATCGCCCGGACCACGGGCAACCAGCTCTGGACCGACCAGTCGACCTACGACATCGACGTCCTCAACAGCTACATCCACGACGGCAGCCGCTGGGGCATGGTGCTGGAGATCTCGTCCAAGGCCACCGTGGCCGGCAACATCATCGCGAACAACGCCTACGACGGGCTCGCGGTCCAGAACTCCGACCGGGTGAGCATCTGGAACAACACCTTCGTCGGCAACAAGCGGGCCGCGGTCGCGCTCACCCAGGACTACCGACGCGTCGAGGACCTCTCGCTCTCCGGCCACGACACCCGGCGGGCCCAGCCCGACATGTCGATGCCCTGGATCACCCGGGACACCTCGATCGGCAACAACATCATGACCGGCGGCTCGTCCGACGGGGCCGACCCCATCCTCCGGGTCCAGTCCTGGGAGAAGGTGTTCGACGGCAACGACATGGTCACCTCCTCGAACGGCAACGTCTTCAGCCAGACCGCGGTCGGCGCCCCGAAGTACGTGACCATCTGGGGCCGGAAGTCGAACAACGCGGCGAACTACACCACGATGTTCAACTACGTGACGTCCAGCGGCCAGGACAAGAACAGCTACAACCACATCGGAGCCAGCCCGGTCGACTCCTCCTACCGGCCCGTGTCCGGCATCAAGGCCAAGCTCGCCGACATCGCCCAGCCGCTCCCGGCCTCGGTCGCGAGCAAGGTGGGTCAGACCACCGGGACCACGGCGCTGGGAGCCTGGCGCTGAGAGCCCGGCGCTGAGAGCCGGGGGACCACGGGGGAATCCCTAAGGCTGCTGCCCGTGACCGCTTCGGCGGTCACGGGCAGCGGCGCGTCCGGACCGTGCGAGCAGCACCAGCCCGGCGGCCGTACCCCTGAGGGCTGCCGACCACGGGGCGGTGGAGTGCAGGAGCTGACGTCGCCCGCCGCGGAGCAGCACGTCCCACGCCTCCGGGACCGCGCGGAGGGCCCAGCGACGGCGGTCGGCGGGCGAGAGGTGCTGAGCGGCGAAGACCAGTCGGTTGCGGATGTTGTAGTAGTAGTAGACCGACGACAGCGCCCGTTCCGAGCTCCGCTCCTGCGTGCCGCCCTCGTCGTGCACGGCGAGCGCCTCGCGGACCACGCGGAGCGCACCGCCTGCCTCGAGGACGCGCCAGCTGAGGTCGACGTCCTCCCAGTACAGGAAGTACCGGTCGTCGAACCCGCCCACGCGCTCCCAGAGGGTCCGGCTGAGGACGAGGCAGGCACCGCTCAGCCAGGGCACCACGCGCGGAGACCCGACCCGCTTCCGGGTCGCCCGCATCCGACCCCGGTCGAGGTAGAGGTCGTGCCCGTCGGACCACAGCCCACCGGCGGCGGTCTCGATCCGCGGGCCGGCCATCGTCAGGGGCTCGGCCGTGACCACGTCGACCAGCCGGTCGAGGCCCGCACGGTCGATCCGGGCGTCCGGGTTGAGCAGCAGCAGCTGCCCGGCCCCGGCTTCGAGGGCGACGTCGGCCCCGAGATTCATCGCGGCCCCGAAGCCCAGGTTGGTCGGCGAGGCCACGAGCCTCCAGGCCCGCCGGGAGCACAGCTGCTCGACGGCTGCGCGTTCTGCGGTGGTGGTGAAGTTGTCCACCACCACGACGACGAGGTCGGGGTTCTCGTCCGCGACCGCGCCGAGGTTGGACTCGAGCAGGGCCGAGGAGCCGTAGTTCACGACGAGCGCCGCCGTCGGCTCGGCGCCGGTCACGACTCGCTCGCACGGCGGGCGGAGCGGACCCGGCCGAAGCTGGCGCGGGCCGTCCGCACCGTCTCGCGCCAGCGCGGGGCGGCCAGCCTCGCCAGCCCGAACCCGGAGTAGCGCGGGACGGGACGACCCGCTGCCCGGGCTCCCACGAGTCGGCCCGCGAGGAACCGGCGCCGCGACACCTGGAGCGGCTGCACGCCGGCCACCCGGTCCGGTTCCAGCGGGGACCCCACCAGGACGCCCTCGGCGAAGGCGCGCAGCAGGGTCTCGTGGCCCCGCTGCGTCCGGGCGATCAGCGCGCTGCAGCCGGCACCCTCGGTGAAGACCGGGTAGCCGCGCTCGTCGGTGTCCCAGAAGTCGGCGGCGCTGATGTCGCTGCTCTCGCCGACCCCGTCGGGGCAGATCTTGCAGCGCCACTGGGTCGCACGACCGAGGTGCCGGCCCCACGAGTCGTCGTAGCTCGTCGCCACCCGGTCCCCGGCGCGGGTGACCGCGGTGAACGACCCGGGCCAGCCGCGCCCGCGATACCAGAGGTCCTCGAGCGGTGCGCCCGGCGCGACCCCGAGCTCGGTGACGAGCCGGTCGGTCGCGGGCTGGCTCGGTGTCCCGGCGCAGAAGAAGGACATCAGCAACGGACCGGCGGCCGGGTCCTCGCCGTTCTCGTCGTCGTCGTCCAGGACGGCGCGCGCGGCGCTGATCTCGCAGGGTTTCGCCACCAGGGCGCCGCCGGGATCCAGCGCGCCCGGGCCCAGGACGGCGACCGGGGCGTACCGCGACCCCGCGCTCGCGAGCGCCTCGGCCCGTGACGTGATCGACACCGGGACCGTACGGCGGGGTTCGTCGCGGTCGACCTGGGCGGTGCGGACCCGTTCGACCTGGCCGGTCTCGAGCAGCCACGCGCTCAGCGCGGTCAGGGTGCCGCCGCTGCTGCCCCGGAACCTGATCTCCTCGTCGCCCGCCCAGGCGCGCCAGCAGCTGACCACGGGGCCGAGCAGCGGGTGCCGGACCGAGCCCTCGGGGCGGGCGGCACGGAGCCGTGCGCCCGGGCACACCGACCGGAAGGTGTCGGCCGCGCCGTCCGGCGTCCGGCCCGACGACGTACGCCGGGGGCGCACGTACCCGCTGGCGTCGAGCCCCACGGCCAGCCCGGGGTCGAGGAGGCTGCAGGCGCCGCACCCCGAGCAGTTCTGGGCGTCGACCACCCGGGCGACCGCGGCGTCGAGCCGAGTCTCGGCGCTCACGCGGCGCCGACCGCGTGGCCGAACGTCGAGGCGAGGGCCTGCGCGGCCTCGGCCAGCCGGCCGCGGGCGCGGGCGGCGAGGTCGGCCGCCTCGGGGCGCAGGTCGTCGGCGCGGGCGGCGATGGCGACGACGTCGGCCGCCACGCCCTCCTGCCGCTCACGCAGGTCGATCACGTGCGACCAGCCGAGGTCGCCCAGCAGCGGCGCGAACTTGCGCGAGTAGGCGAGCGGCAGGGCGGGGGTGCCGACCGAGAGCGCGTTGAGGCAGGCGTGCATGCGCGAGCCGACGACCAGCGACGCTCCGGCGAGCGTGCGCCGGACGTCGTCGAGCGACTCGGGACGGTAGACCTCGGCGCCGGTGGCGTGGGTGGCCACGAACTCCTCGACCGCCGGGACGTCGTCGTCGGAGTTGTCGGCGGGCAGGACGTGCGGGAGCAGGGTGACCTGCCGGCCGGCCTCGAGCAGGGCGTCGTAGGTCTCGGTGACCGTCCGCCGGTAGGCGGCGGAGTCGACGTGCGGGTTCGGGTGCCACAGCAGCCCGGAGACGTTGAGCACGACGTCGCGCTCGCGGGGGGCGTCGGGCACCTCGAGGCCGAACACCACGTCGCTCGTCGTGAGGTCGACGGGTCGGCCCAGCGACGCGGCCGCGTCGGCGCTCGCCGAGTCACGGGCCATCACGAGCGACGCCGTGCGCAGGGAGCGCCGGGCCAGGAGGCGGGCGGCGCGCGACCCGAAGGGTCCGATGGTCTGCGGGGTGAGCACGACCGGCACCCCGGCCCGGTGCGCGAGCTCGGTGGCCGTCGACATCGCCGAGAGCCGGGGCAGCCCGTAGATGTCGGCGAAGGAGTCACCGGCCCGCGTGTCCATCACCAGGTCGAAGCCGCGGAACCACCGGGCCAGGCCGGCGCGGCGGGTGACGGCCTCCTTGAGGAGGTCGACGCGTCGAGCCCAGCCGGACCGGTGCCGTGCGCGAGCCGTAGTTGGAGAAGACCACCTCGGCGTCGGGCCAGACCTGCCGGGCGAGGGCGGCGGTCCCCGCGCCCAGGACGCGGACGCCCAGGTTGGGCGATCGGTCGTCGGCCCACAGGACCAGGATCTTCATCGGCGCACGTACCTCGTCTGCTCGGGGGAGAGGCCCGGGCGGCGGAACGTCAGCGGTCCCCGGGCCGCGGTCATCCTCTCATCCGTCGGACGGGAGAGGTCGGCGTCCGGACGGGTGGAGGAAGGCCCAGCACCTGGGCGAGACCCTCAGCGGGTTCGTCCCCCGGGCGGACCAGGTCGTCGACGCTGAAGGTCAGCGGCGCGTTCGTCGACGTGCGTCGAGGTGTAGCCCTGGACCGCGACCCCGGCGGCGGCCTGGAGCGAGGCGGTCGCGTCGGTCGCTCGAGCTCCAGGTCGTGGGCTCGGCCGAGCCGTCCGTCCACACCCGCGCCCGCAGTGCCGTCGGGCCCGAGCCGACCGCCTGCACGCGCAGGTTGTACCGCTGCCCGGCGACCAGGCCGCGGGCAGCGTGACGGCGCGCAGGGTCGACCTCGGCCTTCCCGGTCTCCCGACGGACCAGGAGAGCGTCATCCCGGACGTCCCCGGGGCGTAGACCTTGGCCGAGTAGCCGCTGGCCCCGTCGCCGCGGGCGAAGGCGCTGAGGAAGGCGCTCCCGCCGCCGGCTCGCCGTCCGGTCCGCCGCGAAGCTGAACGAGAGGTCGGTGTCGGTCGAGCTCGCCGACAGCTTCGCGGTCGGGCCCGACCCCACGGCCACCGCGATGGTGCCGCTGCCCCCGGTCACCGCCGAAGGCGGCCGAGGTGCCGACGTTCCAGGCGCCCCCGATGTCGGCGGTGCCCCACCCGGTGGAGACGTACCGGCCGAACTCGTCGACCTTGTAGTAGGAGCCCGCGGCATTCGTGATCGTGACGGTCGACGTGGTCGCGCCGGTCGCCCCCTGGTTGTCGGTCACGGTGAGCGTGACCCGGTAGGTGCCGGTCGCGGCGTAGCGGTGCGTGGCCGTGGAGCCCGAGCCGCGGGCGCTGCCGTCGCCGAAGTCCCATGACCAGGCGGTCAGGCTCCCGTCGTCGGTCGAGGACGTCCCGTAGACGCGTCGCGTCGAGCCTGGTCGAGTTCGCGAGGAAGCTCGGCGGTCGGCGGCAGGTTCGTCTGGATACCGACGGGGTTCGAGACGGGGGAGAGCAGCACGTTGCCGAACGGGTCGCTGATCTGCACCTGGTAGGTGTGGATCCCGTCGGGCACGTTGGTGTCGGTGAAGCCTCTGCGTCGGCACCTTCCAGAAGCCGCTGTCCGCGGTGGTCGTCGTGACCAGCGTCTCGGCCGGCCGTCCCGCGGTCGCGGTAGACCCGGTAGGTCAGGCGGGCGTTGTCCGGGTCCCAGGCCGACGCCCCACGTCACCGCGACGCTGCGCGTGGCGGTCTTCGGACGTCAGCGTCTGCGGAGCCGCGGTGCGCACGGGGGCGGTGCCGTCGTAGCGGGGACCGACCTTGTCGGTGGCCTTGGCGCTGCGGAGGGCGTAGCGGGTCAGGCCCTGCTGCGGCCGCCCGTCCACGGTCGGGAACTCCCCGCCGAGCGCGACGTAGCCGGCTCCGCTGGTGACGCTCCAGGCCGCCTGCGACTGACCGCTCACGGTGCCGACGCCCAGGGTCGGGTACCACTGCAGCATCGTCGAGGTGTCCAGGCTGCGGTAGTCCCAGCCGTACTGGCTCGGGCCCTTGTTCTTGATCCCCGAGCTGGTGGTGGTCATCGCCGTGGCCGGCTGGTAGCGCGTGCGCGGGGTCGTGTCGGGCCACAGGCCGAGCATCGAGCAGTCGTGGCTGTGCCCGACGCTGTAGACGACGTTCCCGACGGGCTCGACGTCGTAGGTGTCGCCCTGGCAGTCGTCCGCCCAGCGGACGGAACCGTCCGCCGGGTTCAGGGCGAACGTCCCCTCGAAGAACGCCCCCGCTGGTGTAGGCGAACCCGCCGCCGTAGACCGACGTGCCGTCGCGTGCTGAGGGTGTCGATCGCGCTGCTCAGGTAGTCGACGATCACCTTGTTGGCCGCCCACGGCAGGACCGCGCCGGTCGTGGCGTCGAGCGCGCCCATGCCCTTGGCCGCGACGCCGCTCAGGGTGGAGAACTGCCCGCCGGCGATCACCTTGGTCTTGTCGGGCGTCATCGTGAGGGCCTTGACGTAGCCGTTGTCGGCACTGGGGGCCCAGCCGGTCCGGACCGCTCCGGTCATGGCGTCGACCGCGGCCACGTAGCGGCGGGGCGTGGTCCCGATCCGGGTGAAGGCGCCGCCGACGTACAGCGTCGACGGGGTCGAGGTCATGGCCATCACGGCACCGTTGAGGTCCAGCGCGAAGCCGCTGACCAGGCTGCCGTCGCGGTCGAGAACGCGGCCAGGTTGCTCCGGGTCGCGGTACTCCGTTGACCGTGACCGTCGTGAAGTCGCCGCCGACGTAGACGCGGCGCCGTCGGGCGAGGCGCTGACGGAGCGCCCCTGCCCGTTCAGGTCGGGCTTGAAGGACGTGACGAGGTTGCCGGTCGTGATGTCGTAGGCGATGAGGTTCCCGACGACGACCTGACCGGCCCCGCCGACCGCGACGCCCGGGGGACGGGCGGTGGTGAAGCTGCCGGTCGCGTAGACCGTCGTGCCCACCGTGACCTGGCTCCAGACGATGCCGTCCACCTGCCAGGTGGGCAGCGCGTCGGCGGAGACCGTCGCGGGCACGTTCGCGGGCGGGACCGTGTCCGCCGCGGCCGGGGACGACACCCCGGCGCCGGCCGCCAGGACCAGCAGGGTCGTGATCAGCGCGGCTGCCCACCCGCGTCGCTGTCGTGTCGTCCCCATCGGTGCCCCTCCCGACCTACGGCTGGAGCTGCGGTCGTCGTGCAGGAGCTCGAGGACGTCGCAGCGGATCCGGCCGGGCGCCAACGGCCGGCTGGCGCTGTCATTATGTCGACGAACGGGACGAACTCGAAATTAATGTGGGTTGTTGACCCCGAGCCAGCCGACGACGTGAATTCCTTGCCTACCGCCTCGGTCAGCTCCCCGTCGGCCGCGCCGTGAGGTCGGAGAACGAGACCGTCATCGGCCCGTTCGTGGCGCTGCCGGACAGGTACGCCCGCAGCGCGATCCCGCCCGCGACCTGCAGCGCGGCGGTGGAGTCGGTGGTGCTGAGCTGCCAGGTCGAGGGCTCGGTGGCAGAGGCGGCCCACACGCGGGTACGCAGGTTCGTGGTCCCCGTGCCCCAGGCCTGGACGCGGACCCGGTAGGTGGTGCCCGGGCTGACCGCGCCCGCGAGCACCTTCGGGCCGCCCAGGTCGGTCTCGGTGCCGCCGACGACGCGGGTCAGCGCGAGCTACATCGCGCCGTCCTTGGTGATCCAGACACGGGTCCCGTACCCGTTCGTCTCGTCGCCCCGGACGATCGTGCGGACGAACTGCCCGCCACCGGTCGAGGCGCGGTCGAGGGCGAACCCGACCTGCAGGTCGGTGTCGGTCGAGCGCACGGCAGCCGGGCGGTCGGCCGCGACTTCGAGGCCACCGTGATGGTCCCCTTGCCGGAGGCCACCGCGAAGGCGCTCGTCGAGCCGGTGGAGGTCCACGCACCGCCGCGGTCGGCGGTGCCCCAGCCGCTCGCCGCCGTCCGCGCGAAGGTGTCCCGGGCCAGCGGGACCGCGGACGACGACGGTCTTGGCAGCCGTGGTCGTCGCACCGCGGTCGTCGGTGACGGTCAGCCTCACGGTGTAGCTCCCGTCCGCGGCGTACGTGTGCTGCGGAGCGACCCCCGGTCCCGCTCGAACCGTCCCCGAAGTCCCACGCGTACGCCGCGACCCGGCCGTCGGCGTCGCCGAGCCGGAGCCGTCGAAGCGCGCGACCAGGTCGGCCGTCGTGACCGTGACGGCGGCGGTGGGCGGCGACGTTGCCGCACGGACGACCACCGAGCGCGTGTCGACGCCTTCGCGCCCAGGTCGTCTCTCACCGTCAGCGTCACCGGGTAGGTGCCGGCCCGGCGTAGGTGCGGGCGGGCTTCGCCTGCGTGGAGGTGCAGCCGTCGCCGAAGGTCCAGGCGTAGGCCACGACCGAGCCGTCCGGGTCGCTCGAGCCGCTGCTGTCGAGGCTGGCGGTCAGCCCGTCGGCGGTGCTGAGAAGCGACGGCGCCGGCGCGGCGTTGGTCAGGTGAGGGTCTGCGTCGTGGATGCCGGTGGCCCTCTGGTCGTCGGTCACCGTCAGCGTCACGTTGTACGTCCCGGCCGGGCGTAGGTGTGCGTCGGGCTGCGGTCCGCGCCGCCCGTGCCGTCGCCGAAGCCCCAGGCGTAGGCCACGACGCGCCCGTCGGCGTCGTTCGAGCCGAGCCGTCGAAGCTCGACGCGGGCCCGGTCGGGGTCGCCGCGACGACCGCGACGGGCGGCTTGGTGGCGGCGACCGTGACCTGCTGCGTCGCCGAGCGCGGTCCGCCGGCGTTGTCGGTCACGGTCAGCGTGACCGGGTAGGTGCCGTCCTCGGCGTAGGTGTGGGCGGCGTCGCCCCGGTGCCGTGGTGCCGTCGCCGAAGGCCCAGTCCCAGGCCGCGATGGGCCGTCGTCGTCGGACGAGCCGGAGCCGTCGCACCCCGACGTCGCGCTGCACGCGCGTCAGCCGGAACGCCGCCGTGGGCAGCCCGTTGGCCACGGTGAGCGACTGCTGCACGGCCATCTTGGCGCCGAGTCGTCGGTCACGGTGAGCACGACCGGGTAGGTGCCGGCCCGGGGCGTAGGTGTGGCTCGGCGAGACCCCGTTGCCGTCGACCCGTCCCCGAAGGTCCAGGAGTAGGCCGTGATCGATCCGTCGTCGTCGGACGAGGTGGCCGCGCTGAAGGCCACGTCGAGCCCGCCGGGCGCCGCGGTGAAGCTCGCGGCTCGGCGCCGTGTTCGCCGACCGTCCCGCCGCCCGCGCGGTAGTGCGCCTTGATCTCGGCGAGGTCGAGCGACGCGCGGGTAGACCGCCACCTCGTCGAGCTGCCCGGCGAACGTGCTGGACGTGCTGCCGCTCCAGACGTGTCGTAGCCGACGCGCCAGTAGCCGACCATGTGCTCGGTGGTGTTGACCTGGTTGCTCGCGACCTGCACGCCGTCGACCGTGAGCTTCATGCCCCGCCCGGCGCCTGCGCCGCGACGACGTGGTGCCAGCGCGCCGTCGTTGTAGGCGGCCGGGGTGTCGAGCGCGACCTGGGCGACCCCGTTCATGGTCGCGAGCCGCAGCCTCCCGGCATCGGTCATGGTCAGGTTGCGGTCGACCGTGCTGCTCGCGCCCGTCGGGGCGCTCCCGAAGCCGATCAGCTTGCCGCCGCTCGTCGTCGTCGTCCGGAACCACAGCTCCTCGCTGTAGCTGGAGGGCGCGGCGAAGCTCGAGGCGGAGGCGACCCCGGACCCGGCGGTCGACAGCGCGATGCTCTTGCCGTTGACGGTGCGTGAGCGCCCCCGGCTGCCCGTACGCGGGCGTGCCGAGGAACAGGCCCCGGCTGTCGTTCGTCGAGGAGTCCGCCGGCGACCGGTCCGGCCCCGTCGCCGAGCCTCCAGAAGAGGTCCGGCCGGCCGTCGAAGACCGCGGCCCCGTAGCCGTCGGCGGGGGCGGCGGAGGGGGCCGTTGAGGTCCGGCCGCTGCGGACGAAGTGGTCGACGACCTGGGCCTGGGTCAGCACGGCGGGGTAGGTCGCGACGTCGTCCACGGATCCCGCGAGGTAGCCGGTGACCGGGGCGTTCGGCCAGGTCGAGGCCTGCGCGTCGCCCCCGATGCGCCAGTAGCCGGAGTAGCCGGCCGCGCTCGTGGCGCTCCGGTCGCGGGCGACCAGGCGTCCGTCGAGCCACAGCGTGGCGCCCTCGGAGCCCAGCGAGGCGGCGACGTGGTGCCACACCCCGTCGTTGTACGGGGTCGGGCTGGTGACCGCCTGGGAGGCGGAGAGGCCGAAGCTCACCTTCCCGCTCGGACCGAGGTAGACCTGCCGGTCGTACGTCGGGCTGGTGTCGTTCTTGGTGGAGCTGAAGCCGACGACCTTTCCGCCGCGCACCGAGGTCGTCCTGAACCAGCCCTCGACCGAGAACGTCGTGGGCGCCGGCACCGGTCCGGCCCCGAGCCCGACCGAGGCACCGTCGCCGCCGTTGAAGGCCGTCGCGGTGTTCGGGTCGCCCGACAGCGCGCCCGCCGCGCCGCGCGTGATACCGGTCCGGGTGACCCCGTCGGACTCGCCGACGGCGTCGAGGACGGCGGTGGTGGTCTCGCCGAGGCGCCAGTAGTGGTCCGCGCCGTCGACCAGGACCTGGCTGGCGTACGGCGGCAGCGTCGTCGCCGCGTCCACCGTCGAGGAGACCGGGCTGACCAGCTCGTTCCCGGCCGGGTCGGTGATGCGCACCTGGTAGGTGTGGCCGCCGGCGGGGACCCCGGCGTCGACGACCGTCTGGGCGGGCACGTCCCAGAACGTGCTGCCGACCGTCAGGGTCGTCACCAGCGCCTCGGCGGCGGTGCCGCGGTCGCGGTAGACCCGGTAGGTCAGCCGCTGGTTGTCCGGGTCCCACGCTGCGCCGAACCCCACCCGCACGGTGCCCTTCGCCGTGGCGACCGCCGTCGTCCGGGGGGCACCGGTGCGGATCGGGACGGTGCCCTCGTAGCGGGGCCCGGTCTTGTTCGTGCTGGCGGCCCGCAGCGCGTAGCGGGTCAGGCCCTGCTGCGGCTTGCCCTCGACCGTCGGGAACTCGCCGCCGAGCGCGACGTAGCCGGCGCCGGCCGCGACGTCCCAGGCCGCCTGGTACTGCCCGGTCGTCACGCCGATGCCCAGGGCCGGGAACCACTGCAGGATGGAGGGCGCGGGGACCCCGCTGTGGTCCCAGCCGTACGCGCTGGGCCCCGTGTTCTGCTGCGTCGCGGCCGACGTGAACGCCATGGCGTGCTGCCAGCGCGAGCGCGGGCTGGTGTCGGGGAACCCGCCGACGTCGGTGCAGTTGTGGGCGTGGCTGACCGAGTAGACGACCCCCCCGACGGGCGCGACGTCGTAGGTGTCGCCGAGGCAGTCGGCGAGCCAGCGGACCGACCCGTCGCCCGCGTCCAGCGAGAACGTGCCCTCGAAGTTCCCGCCCGTCCCGAAGTTGAAGGACCCGCCGTAGACGTACGTGCCGTCGGTCGTGAGGCTGTCGACGGCGGCCTGGCGGTAGTCGCGGAAGGTCCCGCTCGCCGCCCACGGCAGGCTCGCGCCCGTCGTCGCGTCGACGGCACCGATGCCGTAGACGGTCAGGCCGTTGAGCGTCGAGAACTGCCCGCCGACGACCACCTTGGTCGTGTCCGGGGTCAGGGTCATGGACCAGACGTAGCCGTCGTCGGCCTGCGGCGCCCAGCTCGTGAGGGCGCCGTCGTCGGCCGAGAACGAGGCGAGGAAGCGCCGCCCGGTCGTGCCGCTGCCGGTGAACCGCCCGCCGGCGTAGAGCGTGGCGTCCGTTGCGGTGAGGGCTCGGACCTGCCCGTTCACGGTCGGTGCGAAGCCGGGCACGAGGGTGCCCGTGGCCGTGTCGAAGGCGGCGAGGTGGGGCCGGGACTGCCCGTCGACGGTGGTGAAGTCCCCGCCGACGTAGACGCGCCGGCCGTCCGGGGACGCCGTCACGGCCAGTCCCTGCGCGTCGAGCGTGTGGTCGAAGGAGGCGATCCGCTCACCCGTGGTGATGTCGTAGGCGATGAGGTTCCCCACGGCGATCTCGGTCGGACCGCCCTGCCACATCCCCGGCGGCCGGGCCCGGGTGAAGGAACCGGTCGCGTAGACGGTCGTCCCGACGACGACCTGGCTCCACACGACCCCCGTGACCTGCCAGGTCGGCAGCGCGTCGGCCGAGACCGTCTCCGGCACGCCCTGCGCCGGCGCCGTGTCGGCCTGCGCGGCCGGGGCGGTCGCGACCAGGCCGCCGAGCACCAGTGCCGCTGCGCTCAGGAGCGCGGCCCACCGGCGCTGTCGTCGACTGCTTCCCATGGCTGGTCCTCCGGACTCACGCGTCGCCCCCCCGGGCGCGAGCACCCGAGCGACCACGCCCCACGATGCCCCACCGATGATGGGGGTCGCAGGCCGAAAGACCAACCCGTGCGGCTCAGCTCCCGGTCGGACGGACGGTGAGGTCGGAGAAGGACACCGTCATCGGGCCGTTCGTCGCGCTGCCGGAGAGGTAGGAGCGCAGCGCCACCCCGCCCGGGCGCTGGAGGCTCGCGGTCGAGTCGGTCGTGCTCAGCTGCCAGCCCGACGGCTCGGTGGCCGTGCTCGCCCAGACCTTCGCCCGCAGCGTCGTGTCGCCGGCGCCGACGGCCTGGACGCGGATCCGGTACGTCGTGCCGGGCGTCACCGTGCCGCCCAGCACCTTCGGGCCCGCCACGTCGGTCTCGGTCCCGCCGACGACCCTGGTCAGGTAGGACGTGAGGACACCGTCCTTGTTGACCCAGAGGCGTACGCCGTAGCCGTCCGTCTGGTCGCCGCGGACGAGCGCCCGGACGAACTGGCCGCCACCGGTCGAGGCGGTGTCGATCGCGAAGCCGACCTGCAGGTCCGTGTCGGTCGAGGAGACCCCGAGCCGCGCCGTGGGCTGCGAGCCGGAGGCCGCGGTCATGGTGCCCGCGCTCCCGGTCGTCGCGAACGAGGCCGCGCCGCCGCTGAGCACCCACGCGCCGCCGCGGTCGGCCGTACCCCACGTCCCGGTCGCGGTGCGCCCGAACCCGTCCTTGGCCAGCAGGCCGCTGATCACGACCGTGCCGGTCTTCGTCCCCGTCCCACCCCGGTCGTCGGTGACGACGAGGGTGACGGGATAGCTGCCGTCGGCCGCGTAGGTGTGCTGCGCCGAGACGCCCGTGCCGGTCGAGCCGTCGCCGAAGTCCCAGGCGTACGAGGCGACGGCGCCGTCGCTGTCGGACGAGGCCGAGGCGTCGAACGACCCCACGAGGTCGGCGCTCGACGAGCCGAACGCCGCCGTCGGACGGACGTTCGCTGCCCGGACCACCACGTCGACGCCGGTCGAGCCGCTGCCGCCGAGGTCGTCGGTGACGGTGAGCCGCACCCGGTAGGTGCCCGGTGCCGCGAAGGTGTGCGACGCCTCGGCCGTCGTCGCGGTGGCGCCGTCGCCGAAGTCCCAGGCCCAGCCGGTGACGGTGCCGTCGGCGTCGCTCGAGGTGCCGGCGTCGAACGACTGGTCCAGCGCGTCGCCGGAGCTCGTGAACGCGGCCCTCGGGAGGGCGTCCGCGACCGTGACGCTCGAGGTCGTCGTGCCGGTCGCACCCTTGTCGTCGGTCACGGTGAGCGTCACGGTGTAGGTCCCGGCCCGGCCGTAGACGTGCTCCGGCCTGAGCGCCGCCGAGCCGGTCCGGTCGCCGAAGTCCCAGGCGTACGCCGTGACGGTGCCGTCGGGGTCGTCCGAGCCGGACCCGTCGAAGGCGACCCGGACGCCGGTGGTGGCCGCGGCGATCCGCGCCACCGGGTCCTTGGTCTTCTGGACCGTGACCGTCTGGGTGCCCGCCGTCGAGACCCCGCCGGCGTCGTCGGTGACCCGGAGCGTGACCGGGTAGGTGCCGTCGGCCGCGTAGGTGTGGGTCGCGTTCGCGCCGGTGGCCGTGCCGCCGTCGCCGAAGTCCCACGCCCAGCCGGTGACCGTGCCGTCGTCGTCGCGCGAGGAGGAGCCGTCGACCGAGACGGTGCGCTGCTGCGCCGTCGCCGTGAAGGCGGCCGTCGGCAGGCCGTTGGTCACGGCGATGGTCTGCGACGCCGCGGTGCGGGCGCCCTGGTCGTCGGTGACGGTGAGCGTCACGGGGTAGGAGCCGGCCTTCGCGAAGCGGTGGTCGGCCTGCGCCCCGGTGCTCGTGGTGCCGTCGCCCCAGCTCCAGGCGTAGCCGGTCACGGTGCCGTCGACGTCGGTCGAGGTCGTGCCGCTGAAGGCGACGTCGAGCGAGCGCGCGTCGAAGGTGAAGCTGGACCTGGGCGCCGTGTTGGCGACCTTCCCGCCGCCGAGCCGGTAGCGGTTCTTGATCTCGGCGAGCCCGAGCGAGCGCGGGTAGACCGCGACCTCGTCGATCTGGCCCGCGAAGGCGGCGGAGGTGCTGCCGCTCCACACCTTGTCGTAGCCGACCCGCCAGTAGCCGACGGCCGCGCTCGTCGCGTTGACGGTGTTCGCCCCCACGGAGAGCCCGTCGACGTAGAGCGCCATGCCCTGCGGGTCCTGCGAGGCGACGGCGTAGTGCCACCTGTTGTCGTTGTAGGCCTTGGCCGAGGTGACGGCCACCCGGGCCGTGCCGTTCAGGGCGGCGAAGCGCACCTTGCCGGCGTCGGTCATGGTGAGGTTCCGGTCGACCGTCGTGCTCAGCCCGGTCTGCGCGCGGCCGAAGCCGATGAGCTTCCCGCCCTTGGTGCTGCTGGTCTTGAACCACAGCTCTTCGGCGTAGGAGGTGTCGTAGACGAAGTTCGACGCCGACGCGACGCCCGCGCTCGAGGACCCGAAGGTCACGCTCTTGTCCGTGCTCGTGCTCAACGCACCGGCCCGGCCGTACGCCGGTGAACCCAGGTACGCCCCGCGGTTGTCGCTGGCGGAGGAGTCGACGGCCACCCTGCCGGCGCTCTCGCCCAGGCGCCACTGCAGGCTCGGGGACGCGGCGAAGACGGCGGCGCCGTAGCGGTCGGTCGGCGCGGCCGCGGGCGCTGCGGAGGTGCGGCCGCTCTTGACGAAGTGGTCGCCGACCTGGGTGGGTGTCAGCACCAGCGGGTAGGTGGCGACCTCGTCCACCGTGCCCGCGAGGTAGCCGCTCGTGGGCCTGTTCGGCCAGCTGCTGGAGACGGCGTCACCGCCGATGCGCCAGTAGCCGGCGAGCGTCGAGGCGCTGGTGACGTTCCGGTCCCGACCGACGAGCCGGCCGTCGAGGTAGAGCGCCATGCCGTCGGCGCCGAGCGAGGCCGTGAACTGGTGCCAGCGGCCGTCGTTGTACGCGGTCGGGCTCGTGACGGTCCGGGCGCTGCCGGAGAGGACGCCGAACGTCACCTTCCCGGTCGGGCCGACGTAGACCTGGCGGTCGGAGGAGGTGCTGCTCCCGGTCTTCGCGCTGCCGAGGCCGAGGATCTTGCCGCCCGCCGTCGACGTCGTGGAGAACCAGCCCTCCAGGGTGAAGCCGGCGGGCCCCGCGGTCGCGCTGCTGCCCGCGCCGATGGAGCCGGTGGCGGTGCCGTTGAAGGTCGACGCGGTGCTCGGGTCGCCGCTCAGGGCGCCGGTCGCGCCGCGGGTGACGCCGGCGCCCGCCGTGCCGTCGGCGGCGCCGCTGACGTCGTAGGCGGTGGTGGTCGAGGTCTCGCCGAGGCGCCAGAAGTGGTCGGCCCCGTCGAGGAGGACCTGGCTCGCGTACACGCCGGTGCTGGAGTCGGCCGTGACGGGCTCGGAGACGGGGGAGAGCAGCGCGTTGCCGTACGGGTCGGTGACGACGACCCGGTAGGTGTGCTGACCGCCCGGGACGCCGGTGTCGGTGACGGCCTGCGTCGGCAGGTCGTAGAAGCTGCTGTCGGCGGTGAGCGTCTTGACCAGCTTCTCCGCGGCGGTGCCGCGGTCGCGGTAGAGCGCGTAGGTCAGCCGGGTGTTGTCCTCGTCCCAGGCGGCGCCGAAGCTGACCCGGACGGAGCCGGGCGCGACGGACACCGCGGTCGTCGGCGGCGCGGCCGTCCGGACGGGCACGGTGTCGTCGTACTTCGGGCCGACCTTGTCGGTCACCTTCGTGCCGCGGAGCGCGTAACGGGTCAGGCCCTGCTGCGCCTTGCCCTCGACGGTGGGGAACTCGCCGCCGAGCGCGACGTAGCCCGCACCGCTGGTGACGCTCCAGGCGGCCTGGTACTGCCCGGTGGCCTGGCCGATGCCCAGGTTCGGGAACCAGTGCAGCATCGTCGGGGCGGGCTGGCCCTTGTAGTTCCAGCCGTACGCGTCCGGCCCGTCGTTCGTCGACGTCGGGACGGCCGTGTAGGCGCCGGCGTGCTGCCAGCGCGAGCGCGGGCTGGTGTCGGGGAACTGGTCGATCATCGTGCAGTTGTGGCTGTGGCTGACCGTGTAGACGACGCCGCCGACGGGCTCGACGTCGTAGGTGTCGCCCTGGCAGTCGACCATCCAGCGGATGGAGCCGTCGGCGGGGTCGAGGGCGAAGCTGCCCTCGAAGCGGCCACCGGTGCCGAAGGCGAAGCCGCCGCCGTAGACGTACGTGCCGTCGGTCGTCAGCGCGTCGATCGCGCCCTTGCCGGAGTCCATGATGACGGCGTTGGCCGCCCAGGTCCTCCCGGCACCGGTGACCGGGTCGACCGCGCCCATGCCGTTCACCGTCAGCCCGCCGAGCGTCGAGAACTGCCCGCCCACCACCAGCTTCGACCCGTCCGGCGTCAGGACCATCGACCAGACGGCCCCGTCGTCGGCGCTCGGCGCGAAGCCGGTGCTGACCGCCCCGTTCGCGGTCGAGAAGGAGGCGAGGTTCTTGCGCCTGGCCGTCCCCGACTCGCCCGCACCGGTGAAGGCACCGCCGGCGTAGAGGGTGGTGGCCGTGGCGGCGAGCGCCTTGACCTGACCGTTGACCGAGGGCGCGAACGAGCCGACGAGCGCGCCGGTGCGGGTGTCGAACGCGGCGAGGTGCGAGCGGGACCGGCCGTCGACGGTCGTGAAGTCGCCGCCGACGTAGACGCGGCGGCCGTCGGGCGAGGCCGCGACGGCGAGGCCCTGGGCGTTGAGGGTGTGGTCGAAGGAGGCGATGCGGTCGCCGGTGGTGATGTCGTAGGCGATGAGGTTGCCGACGGTGATCTCGGTGCTCGCGCCGGCCTTGGCGCCCGGCGGGCGGGCCTTCGTGAAGCTGCCGGTGGCGTAGACGGTGGTGCCGACGGTGACCTGGCTCCAGACGACGCCGCTGACCTGCCACGTGGGCAGGGGGTCGGCCGAGACCGTGGCGGGAAGCGCGGCCGCCGGCGCGGTGTCGGCCTGCGCGGCCGGTGCGGACAGCCCGAGGGTCAGCAGCGCCGTGGACGTGGCGACGACGAGACCGAGCGCGCTGCGCAGGAGACGACGGGTCGGGGCGGTGGTCACGCGGATCCTCGAGGGGGTGTGCGGTGGGGTCATCGGGCCACCTCGTCCAGGGTGGCGAGCGCGTGCCGCCCGTCGAGGTCGACGACGAGGTCGGCGGTCGAACGCTGCTTCGTCGGGATCGAGAAGGCGTACGTCGCCTCGGCGGTCGCGTCCTTCGCGACCGTCCCGGAGAAGTCCTGGGACCGGTCGGTGTAGACCTGCTGCGCGAGACGGCGCGAGCCGCTGCCGTAGGGCATCGAGAGGACGACCCGCGACAGGTCGAGGGTGCGGGTCGAGCCGTTGGTGACGGTCAGCGCCAGCGTGCTCAGCGGGGCGCCGTTCAGGCTGCCCGGCCCGCGACCCGAGGCCGTGGAGGACGTCACGCGGGTCACCCGCAGGGTCACGTCGTCGTCCCAGCGCGCGCGGTCGCGGGTCGTGGCGTCGACGTCGACCTGCCCGGTCCCGCTCTGGCCCGGGCGCTCGGCCTGCGTGAAGGTCTTCGGCGCGGCCGGGTCGGGTGCGCGCGACGCCGAGGCCGTCGACGACGGCACGTCCTGCGGGTCGGTGGTCGGTCCGGGGGACGCGCTCGACCCCGAAGTGCTCGGCTGCTGCGTCGGCGGCAGGTTCGGTCCGGGCGTCGGCTCCGGGTCGGCCGGGCTGCACGCCAGGAGGACGAGCACCGCCGGGACGAGTGCGAGCGCAGGCGCGCGTCGGCGTGCGGCCGTACGCATGGTGCCAGCAGTCATCGTGTTCCCCGAGTCCCCTGAGGCCGTACCCCTACAGCCTGTTCCCGCTGGTGGCGACGACGCCTCCGCGGTGCTCCTGATCGTATCGAGGGAGGTCGAGGTGCATTGTTCTCCGGTGGAGCCTGTGAGGACTCTCACGCCATTCTCAGGTTTGGCAGGTCACGTGCGGGGGAGCAGCTCCCGGATCCTCGACGTCATGAGACCCGCGCACCCCGCCGCGGTGGCCCGCTCGACGTCGGCGGCCGTGGACAGCGGATAGGCCATGGTCTGCTTGCCGTTCCGGTGGGCCGCGTCCACGACCGCCGCCACCAGCGCGTCCGACTCGGTGACCGCGACGCCGAGCAGGTCGATCGACGGGTCGGCGGCGAGGCGCTCGAGGTTGGAGCCCGTGTGGGTCGGTTCGTCGAGCACGTAGGCCCAGGTCGCGAACCCCCGCTGCTTCGCGAGCGCGAACGCGGTGGAGGTGACGTAGGACTTCCAGACGGTCCGCTCGGGCTGCCCGAGAGCGGTCAGCGCGTCGAGCAGGGGCTGGGTCGCGGCGGCGACCTTGGGCTCGACGAACAGCACGGACGAGGCGGCGTGGCCGCTGACGTCGGAGAACCGGGCCAGCGGCCGGCTCGGCTGGGTCGGGTCGGTCGTCCCCGTCGCCCGCACCTGCAGCTGCGAGAGGACCGACCACGGCTGGTCGGCGATCGTCAGGTCGACGCCGGTGACCCGGGTCGTGGTGGGGTCGTGGCTGCAGACGAGGACCCCGTCGGCGCTGAGGCAGACCGACACCTCGAGCGCCTCGAGCCCGGCCAGGCGCGCGGCCTGGTCGTAGGCGTACGCCGTCATCTCCGGCCAGTCCCCGCCGCCGCCGCGGTGCGCGACCCAGAAGGGGCGTCCGGCCAGCAGCGAGGTGACGGTCGGCGGCGGCGGGGCGGCGGGGCTGCAGCCGAGCAGCCCCGCCGTGGCCGCGAGGCCACCCACGGCCAGCGCCGACCGCAGGGCGGCCCGACGGCTCAGACGAACTTCAGGCCCGTCGTCGTGCTGTCGAACTGCTTCATGCTCTGCTTGGTCAGGGGAGCGTAGACCCATGTCTTCATGCTCCCCGCTCTCGTGTCGATCTCGATCAACCGGACCGGGTTGGTCGTGTCGCTGTGGAAGCACTGGAGCATCGAGACGACCTTGGTGCCCTTGCTCGTCGTGTCGGTGCGGACCGCCCCGGACCCCGTGTGCCCGGAGAGCACGAGCTTGACGTTCGCGTACGGCTTGACCACCTTCTCGAACAGGACCGACGGAGCGGTCGCGCCGTAGCCCCCGTTGCTCGTGCTGATCTTGCCGTTGCTCTCGAGGTAGGAGTGCGTGACCACGATGACGTTGCGCTTCGGGTTGGCGGCCACCAGCCTGGCCGCCCAGGTGACGACCTCGGCGCGCGGCCAGAGCTCGAGGTTGATCACCATCCAGTCCTTCCCGCCCGCGCGGAACAGGTGGTAGGCGTTGTCGGTCTTGCCGGCCTCGAACTCGCCGGCCATCGCGCTGAAGCGGCTCTTCGGGAAGTACTCGTTGTACGTCGTCGTGTCGCGGACGGTCACCCAGGTCTTCGCGCCCGGGCAGGCGCTCCCTCCGGGGCAGACGGCGGCGGTGTCGTGGTTCCCCGGCACCGCGGCCATGGGCACCGCCGCCTGCAGCGGGAGCAGGCCCTGGGCCGCGTTCGCGTAGAGCGCGTGGTCGGGGGTGTCCCAGTCGGAGATGTCGCCGACGATCGCGGCGAAGCGCAGGTCGAGCTTGGCCTTGTTGGCGGCGAGCCACTCCGACCGGTCGGCGATCCGGTGGTCGCTCGTCGTGTGCGTCTCGCGCTGGATGTCGGGCACCACGGCGATCGAGAAGGTCGTGTCGCTGTCGGAGCCTGCGGACGCCAGGGCCGCCGGACCGGTCGGCACGGGGCGCGAGGGCGACGACGGTGCCGAGGGAGAGGGGGGTGCCGAGGGCGCGGGGGCCGACGACGTGGGGCCGGACGACGGTTCGGTGTCCGGGTCGGAGTCGCCGGCCGCGGCGTAGAACACCACGCCGCCGTCCGCCCAGCCCTTCGCCGCCATCGCGTCGCGGTCGCCCGCGCCGACGGCGAGCCGGTGCACGCCCCTCATGGTCACCTGCCAGACCGGGGTCGAGCACGAGCCGCCACCCGTGGCCGAGGCGTAGAACGACTGCGACTCCTCCCGGTAGCCGGCCGCGAGGGCGGCCGAGCGGCCCTGCGTCGAGGTCGCGTAGACGTAGTCGGCGCCCTTGCGGAAGCGCTGCACGGCCACCAGCCCGCTCCCGGCGCCGCCGGACACCTCGGCCACCACGCCGGTGTCGGTGTAGCCGTACCGGCTCCCGGCGCTCGACACCTCGCTCGCGTAGACGGAGACGAAGCTGCCCCCGGTCGAGGGCTGGACGAGCTGGTGGAGGTCGGTCCCGAACGACGAGCAGGAGGCGGCCGCCGAGGCCGGCGTGCTGACGAGACCGCTCGCGAGGACCGTCAGGGCGACGGCAGGCAGGGCGAAGGCGCGGAGGTGCATGTGGGGGGAGGTCCTTCTGTCGTGAGCTCTTGCGAGCCCCGTGGTTCTCCCCCGAGAGGTGGCCGTCACTGGCCTGGTGCAGCAGACCCTAACCACGCCCGACCGATCGCGCAGCCGAACCTGAGAACTCCCTCACCGTCCGGTCCACAGGTCTGCGGGTCGGGCGGCCGGAAGGTGTGACGGTGCTGAGGTTCCGGCCCCGCTCAGTCGCGGGGCTGCACGAACGACATCCCCTTGACCGCCGCGGTCGTGGTCTTCTGGCCCGTCCTCGGCCAGTGGATGTCGCTGTAGACCGTGCCGGTGTCGGTGTGGATCGAGATCGTCCGCACCGGGTTCGAGGTGTTGCTGTGGAAGCACTGGAGGTAGGAGGTGATCTTGTTGCCGTTCACGCCCTCGTCGGTCCGCGTCCGCGCCTGGCCGGTGTGGCCGGAGAAGACCATCTTGATGTTCGGGTAGAGCTTCACGAGGTGGTCGAACAGGTACTTCGGCGAGGTCGCGCCGTAGCCGCCGTCGCTGGTCGAGATCTTGCCGCCGGCCGTCAGGTAGGAGTGCGTGACGATCATGACGTTCTTGTCCGGGTTGGCCTTGACGACCTGGTTCGCCCAGGTGATCACGGACGTGCGCGGCCACAGCTCGAGGGTGAGCACCAGCCAGTCCACGCCGCCCGCGCGGAACGTGTGGTACGCGTTGTCGACCTTGCCGGGCTCGAACTCGCCCTTGAGGGCGGTGAAGCGGCTGGCCGGGAAGTAGGTGTTGAACGTCTTCGTGTCGCGCACCGTCTCCCACGTCTTCGCTCCCGGGCAGCCCGAGCCCCCGGTGCAGACCGCGGCGGTGTCGTGGTTGCCCAGCGCCGCCGCGAGGGGCATGGACGCCTCGAGCGGGAGCAGCGAGCGGGCGGCGTTGGCGTACATGCCGTGGTCCGGGGTGTCCCAGTCACCGACGTCGCCCACGTGCAGGGCGAAGCGGAGGTCCCAGCTCTTCTGGCGGGCCGCCAGGAACTCGGAGCGCTGACGCATCCGGGTGTCCTTCGAGGTGTGCGTCTCGCGCTGGGTGTCCGGCAGGACCGCGATGCCGAAGGTGTGGTCGGCGTCGTCGGCCGCCAGCGGGCGGGCGGCGGGGCCGGAGGGCACGGGCTGGACGTAGACGTCCGGCGCGGCGGTGGCAGCCGGCGCCGGGGCGAGCCCGGCCAGGACGAGGAGGACGGCGGGCAGGACGAGGAGCTTGGTGCGCATCAGTGTTCCTGTTCGGGCAGGGGGGTAGGCCCAGGGCAGGGGACCGGCCGCAGCCGGTCCGGGCTCCGACCCGGTCGGCGCTGGCCGGGTCGGACTCCGACCCGGTCGGCGCTGGCCGGGTCGCGCTTGGCTGAGCGCCTCTCAGCGAGAGACTCCCAGCGCGGGCAACGTACGAGGTCTACGAACCGTCGTCAACGGCGGCGACGGAACCTCAGTAGGCACCCCGCCGTGCGAGCACGGCGAAGACCGTCTTCCAGATGATGAGCAGGTCGAGCGTGAGGGTCCAGTTCTCGACGTAGCGCAGGTCGAGCCGGACGGTCTCGTCCCAGCTGAGCAGCGAACGACCGCTGACCTGCCACAGCCCCGTGAGGCCCGGCGTGACCAGCAGGCGACGGCGCGCGTGGTTCTCGTAGCCGTCGACCTCCGACGGCAGCGGCGGGCGCGGCCCGACCAGCGACATCGAGCCGCCCAGCACGTTGAAGAGCTGCGGGATCTCGTCGAGCGAGAACTTGCGCAGGAAGCTGGCCGACCCGGCGTGATGCGCGGGTCGTCCTCCATCTTGAACATGACCCCGATGCCCGGGTTCTGCCGGCGCAGCTCGGCCAGCCGCTCCTCGGCGTCGACGTGCATCGAACGGAACTTCCACATCGTGAAGGTCGACCCGTCCAGGCCCGACGCGCACCTGGCGGAAGAAGACCGGACCGCCGTCGTCGAGCTTGATCGCCACGGCGATCGCGAGCAGCAGCGGCGAGATGACCAGCAGCGAGGCACGCCGTCAGCCCAGATGTCGAAGGCCCGCTTGACGAACCGCCGCCAGCCGGTGAAGTGCGGCTGCTCGACGTGCAGCAGCGGCAGGCCCGACGTGCGGACGGATGTGCATCCGCGGCCCGGCGACCTCGACGAGGCCGGGGTGCACCAGCAGCTCGACGTCGGCACCCTCGAGCGCCCAGGCCAGCCGCTTGAGGTAGAGGTGCCGCGTGGCCTCGCCGCTGGTCACCGCGACCGAGTCGGCGCCGCTGGCCCGGACGACCGCCGCGGCGTCGTCGAGCGACCCGAGCACGCGCAGGCCGCTGTTCTCGGCGCGCTCGCGCTCGGCCTGCGGCACGCAGACCCCGAGCACCTTCATGCCGTGCTGCTCGCGCCCGAGCACGTCGATCAGCTCGGCCACCGTGCCGGCGCTGCCGACCAGGACGAGCCGCCGGACGTTGCGCCCGAGGCGCTGCTGGCGGCGCAGGTGCCGACGGCCGACCACGCGGACGAGGAGGCTCGCCGCGCCCGCGGCCGGGATGGCGACGACGGACAGGGCGACGACGCCGTACTTGTCGACGACCGCGGACGGCACGGCCGCGGCCGCGATGGCCAGGACCATGGCGTGCAGGACGGTCCGGAACTCGTCGTCCCCGAGACCGATCTTGCGCTGGTCGTAGCCGTGGCACACGGCCACCGCGACCGGCCAGGCCAGCGCCGCCCCCAGGACGAGCACGAGGGCCTTGTCCGGCGCGAAGTGGGTGGTGGGCCCGTAGAAGGTGGTGGCCGCGATCACCGACAGCAGCCCGACGAGCGCGTCGACCAGCACGACGACGCCGCAGTAGCGGCGGCGCCACTCCTGGAAGCGCCGGGCGGGACGGCTCGGCACCGCGACGGCGGCGCTGGTGATCGGCGACGCAGCGGTGACCGGCAGGGCGGCGGCCGGCGCGGTGGTGCGCAAGAGGTTCAGCCCTGCGCTGGTGCTGTTCGGCGCGGTGGCGCCGCTGGCGACCCGGAGGGTCGCAGAGTCTTTCCTGGCTGGCACCCTGGCCTGCGGCGGCGTCCCCAACGCCTCCGCGGCAGGTGCGACATCTGTCGACACGATCGATCCCCGACTCTCCCCGAGAAGTCTCGGCGCCCCCCTTGGCGCCGACGTTCCCCTGCCCAGCGGCGGGGGCCGGGCGAAACGGGAACACGCAAGAAGACCGACGCTCTCACGCCGTGCCGATCCTTGAGCTCCCCGTGGCTCGCCCTGCCCGGCGCCGAAGCACTGGTCAGGAGCCCTGACGATAACGAATTGATCCGGGGCCCGCAGGTCCCGTGACGTGATCGTGACATCTCGTCGGACAAAGTTACGTACGGGGTGAGGAACGTCACCCGAGCGGCCGTCGGCAGCAGATCGTCGTGCCGGTGAGGTCGATCCTGGTCGACCGCCGAAGCACGGTCGGCGCCGGTTCGCTCGGCTGCGTGACGCCTTCGCCGGGCAGCAGCGCCTTCATGGTCCGGAGTGACCCGCACACCCTTCGGACACCCGCACAGTGCGTGACGTGTGCGCCCGTCCGCGAGGTGTGCGGCTGCCCCTGCGACCGGGCGACACGTCAGTACCGACGTCGAAGTGGTCCCGTCGGGCTCTTCGGTGCTCTCAGGCCCGCTCGCCGGGGACGGGGTCGCCCGTCTGGCGTCGGACCTCGTCCATGATCGCCAGCACCTCGATGCTGCGGGCGAGGGGGCGGAGCGGGGACCCGGCCTCGCCGGCCGTGATGCGCCGGGCGACGTCGGCGGCCTGGAAGTGCAGGCCGCCCTCGTGGGCGTAGCGCTCCTCCTCGTAGCGAAGCGTGCGCGTGCCGTCGGTCGACGTCAGCGTGAAGCCGCCCGGCTGGTAGAACGGCCCGTCGACCACCAGCGTCGCCTCGGTCCCGGCGATCGTCGCGGCGGTCGGGGTGTTGGCCACGATCGTCGTGTGCAGGACGGCCTGCTGGTCGCCGAAGCGCAGGAGCATGCCGGTCTGGGCCTGCACGCCCTCGTCGTGCTTCGTCCCGCTGGCGAGGATCTCGTCGGGCCGACCTCCGAGGACGTCGACGACGAGGCTGACGAGGTACGTCCCGAGGTCCAGCATCGGTCCGCCCGCGAGCTCGGGTGCGAAGATCCGGTGCCCGGGCGCGAACCACTCGCCGAAGTCGGCGACGACCGCGGTGACCTCGCCGAGGGCGCCGGAGGCGAGCACCTGGCGCAGCACGTCGTACTTCGGCAGGAACGACGTCCAGTGCGCCTCCATGCAGAACAGCCCGCCGGCGGCGGCCGCGTCGGCGACCTGCCGGGCCTCGGCGGCGTTCAGCGCGAGCGGCTTCTCCACCAGCGTGTGCCTGCCCGCCGCGATCGCGAGCAGGGCGTGCTCGAGGTGCGCGGTGTGCGGCGAGGCGACGTAGACGACGTCGACCGCGTCGTCCTCGACGAGGTCGGCGTAGCTCCCGTACGAGCGGTCGATGCCGAACCGCTGCGCGAACCGCTCCGCCGTGCCGGCGCTGCGCGAACCCACGGCCACGACCTGCTGGCTCGAGTGGGCCTGGAGCGAGGCGACGAAGCGTTCCGCGATCCAGCCGGTGCCGAGGACGCCCCACCGCAGGGTGGGGGCGGTGCGCGGGTCGGGGACCCGGGACGTCGGGAGGACGTCGGGGAAGGTGCTCATCGCGGCCGCCGGCTCCGCGTCAGAGGCAGCTGGACAGGTACGTGTACGTGCGGCGCGCGATCGGGAGCGGCGCCCCGAGGTCGGGCAGCGGGAACATGTCCTGCTCGACGATCGCGAAGAGGTCCTGCGGCAGCCGGCCCGCCGCGCTGAGCACCTCGGCGAGGTCCGGGGAGCCGGAGGGCGGTTCCACCATGATCCCGTCGCGCACCAGCTGGGAGAAGGAGATGTCCTCGGCCAGCCCCCGGGCCGCCATCTCGGCGTCGACCTGCTTGAGGTGGAGGTAGCCGATCCGCTCCGGGTACGTCGTGATGAGCCCGACGGAGTCGCCGCCGTAGTAGGCGATGTGACCGGTGTCGAGGCAGAGGTTCACGTAGTCGGGGTTCGTCGACTCGAGGAACCGCTCGACGTCGGGCTGGTAGCCGATGTGGCTGTCGGCGTGGCTGTGGAACTGGTTGCGGACGCCGTACTCCTCGAGCAGCCGGCGCCCGAGCTCGTCGTGGTTCGTCGTGAGCGCCGCCCACTGCTCCTCCGTGAGCGTGCGGGACTCCTTCTCGTTCCCGGTGAGGTCGTCGCGCCACAGGTCGGGGATCACGACCAGGTCCTTGGCGCCCATGGCCGCCGTGAGCGCGGCGATCGGCGCGACCTGCGCCCACACCTCGTCGATCGAGCCGGGGTGCTGCAGCCGGGCGAAGGTCGTGCCGCCCGAGACCTTGAGGTTGCGTCGGCCGAGCGCGTCCTGCAGCTCGGCGGGGTCCGTGGGCAGGTACCCGAAGGACCCGATCTCGATCCACTCGTAGCCGGCTTCCGCCACCTCGTCGAGGAAGCGGTCGGCGGGCGGCTGGCTGACATCGTCGGGGAACCAGACCCCCCAGGAGTCGGGGGCGGTTCCGATGACGACGTTCTGGGCCACGAGCTCTCCTTCGAGCGGTTCTGCGAGACGAGGGGGGTTCGCACGGACGAGCCGCACCGTCTCGACGTTATCGCCGAGCGGACACGATGTCGAACCAGCGATCAGTCGCGCTGGTCACACCCGGCCGGGCGGGTGCGGCTGGGCCCGGTTCGTCGTACGGGCTGCCCTGTCGGTTTCCATGATCTCTTGGGAAAGCGGCACTCCCCACGGCAGATCTGCCATGAGGAGTGACGGAGTCCCAGGATCTCTTGGGAAACCGGCGAAGCTGCGGGAGGGGCTGGACCTAGTCGTACGGGCCGATGACGACCTGGTCCCAGTCGATGACCGAGCCGGTGACGACCCCGCTGCGTGCCGACAGGAGGAAGACCACGAAGTCGGCGATCTCGTCGACCTGGCCGAGCTTGCCCATCGGCAGCTTCTGCGCCGCGTCGTCGAGCCAGGTGTCGTCGGCGTCGTGGAAGCGCCGCTGGATGGCGTCCTCGCCCTCGGTCTGGGTCCAGCCGATGTTGAGGCCGTTGATGCGGATCTTGTCGAAGCGGTGTGCGAACGCGGCGTTCTTGGTGAGCCCGACCAGCCCGGCCTTGGCCGCGGAGTAGGGGGCGAGGTACGGCTGGCCGCCGTGGGCCGCCATGGAGATGATGTTGACGACCGTCCCGGGCGCCCCGCGCCCGACCATGTCCGCGACCGCGGCCTGCATCGTGAAGAACGGTGCGCGCAGGTTGACGGCGATCTGGGTGTCGAAGAAGTCCGGGGTGGTGTCGAGCAGGGTGCCCCGGGTGGTGAGGCCGGCCGAGTTCACGAGGCAGTCGACGCGGCCGAGCCGGCTGATGACCTCACGGACCGAGCCGAGCGCCTGCTCCGCGTCGGCGAGGTCGGCCTGCACGAAGGTGGCGACGTCCTCCCCGAGCTCGGCGACGAGCCGGTCGCCGGCGTCCGGCCGCCGGCCCGTGAAGGCGACGGTCGCGCCCTCGCGGACCGCCGCCCGGACGATGCCGGCACCGACCCCCTGGGTGCCGCCGCTCACGAGGACGACGCGGTCGGTGAGCAGGCTCATGGTGTGCCCTTCCGGGGTGGACGGGTCTGGTCCGGACGTGCGGACGGCGCCGGGCGAAGGCCCGGCGCCGTCCCTGGGTGCTGCGTCAGCGCTGGGTCAGCGCTGGAGCTCGTGGCTGAGCTCGGTGAGCTCGTCGCCACCCGCCATCTGGCGGGTGAGCTCGTCGAGCCCGACCTCCGAGCGGTGCTTGTCGAGCACCGCCTGGCCGAGCTTGAGGATGATGAAGTGGTTGCCGACCAGGTAGGCGTGGTGCGGGTTGTGCGTGATGAAGACCACGCCCAGCCCGGCGTCACGGGCCGCCGCGGTGTACTTCAGCACCACGCCGGACTGCTTCACCCCGAGGGCCGCGGTGGGCTCGTCGAGGATCAGCACGCGCGCCCCGAAGTAGACCGCCCGGGCGATGGCGACGCACTGCCGCTGCCCGCCGGAGAGCTCGCCGATGGGCTGGTCGATGTCCTTGACCACGATGCCCATCTTGCGCAGCTCCTCGTCGGCGATGCGCTTCATGTCCTTCGTCTTCAGCCCGGACAGCGGGAACTTGCTGCCCGTCATCTCGGAGCCGAGGAAGAAGTTGCGCCACACCTCCATGAGGCCGACCACCGCGAGGTCCTGGTAGACCGTGGCGATGCCGTGGGAGAGCGCCTCGCGCGGTGAGCCGAAGTGCATCTCCTTGCCGTCGACGAGCAGCTCGCCCTCGTTGTGCGGGTGCAGGCCGGCCATGATCTTGATCAGGGTCGACTTGCCCGCACCGTTGTCGCCGAGGACGCAGGACACCTCACCGGCGTTGACGGCCAGGTTGATGCCCTTGAGGGCGCGGATGGCCCCGTACGTCTTGCCGACGTTCTTCATCTCGACGAGGGTCTCGCCCTTGGCCAGACTCGGGTCGGCGTGCTCCTGCAGGGTGTCGGTCACCGTTAACCCACCTTCCTGGTGGTCGAAAGCTTCTTGACGTAGAGGTTGACCAGGACGGCGAGCAGCAGCATCACGCCGAGGAAGGCGCGGAACCAGTTCGGGTCCCACCCGGCGTAGACGATGCCCAGGCTCGTCATGCCGAAGATGAAGGAGCCGAGCGCGACACCGATGGTGTTGCCGTAGCCGCCGGTCATCAGGGTCCCGCCCACCACCGCGGCGATGATGTAGAGGAACTCGTTGCCCACGCCGTTGCCGGCTTGGAGCACGTTGAAGTTGTACAGGTAGTGCATGCCGGTGAACCAGCCGAGGAAGGACACCGTCATGAACAGGCCGATCTTGACCCGGGTGACCGGGACACCCACGGCCCGAGCCGACGCCGCGTTGCCGCCGACGGCGTAGATCCAGTTGCCGATCCGGGTGCGCTGCAGGATGTAGGCCGCCAGGGCCGCGAAGATCAGCCACCAGATCACGGTGATGTTCAGCTGAACCGGGCCGATCTGGAAGACGTGGGCGAAGACGAACTGCAGCGACTTGGAGCCCGCCATCGCACTCGTGTTCGGGCTCGACACCGAGCCGGTGATGAGCTTGGTGACACCGAGGTTCGCCCCCTGCAGGACGAAGAAGCTGCCGAGCGTGATCAGGAAGCTCGGGATGCCGGTCCGCATCACCATGTAGCCGTTGAACAGCCCGATGCAGAGGCAGAAGACCAGGCTGAGGATCGCACCGACCCAGAGGTTGATACCCAGCTGGTAGCAGAACATCGCGTTGAACAGGCCTGCGGTCGTCGTGATGACGCCGGCCGACAGGTCGAACTCGCCGCCGATCATCAGCATGCCGACCGCCACGGCGACGATCCCGATGGTGGAGGACTGGTACAGGACGGTGAAGAACGAGGCCGGCGACCGGAACGACGGGGCCACGACCAGGAAGAAGATGAAGATGACGATGGCTGCGACGAGCGCCCCGATCTCGGGGCGAGCGAGCAGACGGTTGGACAGACCGAGCTGGACCCGGTTCGACGCTTCAGCCGGGGCACCCGCCGGCGCGGTCTTGACTGTTTGACTCATGCTCAGCTCCGAGGTGTGAGTGGACCGGTGGCCGGGCTCGACGAGCCCGGCCACCGGCAGGGGACTAGCGGGTGTTCTGGTCGATGAAGGGCAGGATCGACGCGACGTTGGTGGTGTCGACGAAGGACGGACCGGTCAGCGTGGCCTTCCCGCCGCCCATGATGTTGCCGTTCTTCTTGTAGAGGTACAGCTGCGTGACGGCCAGGTAGCCCTGCAGGTACGGCTGCTGGTCGATGCAGAACTGGATCGTGCCGTCCTGGACGGCCTTGGCGGCCTCGGCGTTGAGGTCGAACGTGCCGAGCTTGACGTCGTCCCGACCCGAGGCGCTGATCGACTTCAGCGTGTCGATCGCCTGAGCAGCCCCGAGGGTGATCACCCAGTTGATGTCCTTGTCCTGAGCGAGCTTGGCCTGGATGGCCGAGGTCACCGCCGAGTCGTCAGCCCCGTTGACCTGCAGGTTCTCGGTGTTCGGGAAGCTGTCCTTGACGCCGGCGCACCGGTCCTCGAGGGCGACCGAGCCGGTCTGCTGGATGGTGCACAGGATCTTGGTCGCGCCGGCCGCCTTGGCCTTGGCGCCGGCCTGCTGGCCGGCCAGCTTCTCGTCGGACGAGAAGTGCGCGATCGCGCCGGCCTGCTGGTAGAAGTCCAGACCCGAGTTGAAGGTGTCGACCGGGATGCCGGCGGCCTCCGCCTGCTTGAGCGCGGGGATGAGGGCGTCCGGCGTGACGAGGGTGGCGGCGATGCCGTCCACCTTCGCGTTCGTCGCGGTCTGGATGAGCGTGGCTTCCTTGGTCGCGTCCGGGTCGGCCGAGTACTTCAGGGTCGAACCGGTGTCCTTGGCCGCCTGCTCGGCGCCCGCGCGGATGCGGTCCCAGAACGTGTCACCCGGGGTCTCGTGCGTGATCATGGCGAAGGTGTAGCCGCTGTTGCCGCCGCCACCCCCGCCACCGGAGGCCGCGGGGGTCGGCTGGGCGCCGCCACCGCTGCACGCGGCGGAGACCAGCACCGCACCCGTAGCGACCACGGCGAACGCCGTGCGCTTGATTCGGACCATCTTCATTGATTGAGCCTTTCGGACATGCGGCTTGTGCCGACTTTGTTCGGACATACTTGCAGGCTGAGAGCCTGCTGTCACCAGTTCACGGCGATGTACTTGCTTTCCGTGAAGGCGAGCAGCCCCTCGATACCACCTTCGCGGCCGAGACCGCTCTCCTTGACCCCGCCGAACGGTGCGGCCGGGTCGGAGACCAGGCCGCGGTTGAGGCCGACCATGCCGGCCTCGATCCGCTCGCTCACGCGGAGACCGCGAGCGAGGTCGGCGGTGTAGACGTACGACACGAGGCCGTACTCCGTGCCGTTGGCCAGCTCGATCGCCTCGTCCTCCGTGGTGAAGGTCGCGATCGGAGCCACCGGCCCGAAGATCTCGGTGCGGAGGATCTCCGCGTCTGCCGGGACGTCGGTCAGCACCGTCGGCGGGTAGTAGAACCCCGGTCCGTCGGGCTGCTCGGCACCGGTGCGCACGGTGGCACCGGCGGCCACCGCGCCACGGACGAGCTCGGAGACCTTGTCGCGGGTCTTGGCGTTGACCAGCGGACCCACCTGGATCCCGTCGCCGGAGCCCGGTCCGACCCGCAGCCCGGCCATGGCCTGCGTGAGCCGCTCGCTGAACGCGTCGGCGATGCCCGCCTGCACGTAGAAGCGGTTGGCCGCCGTGCAGGCCTCGCCGCCGTTGCGCATCTTGGCGATCATGGCGCCCTCGACGACCGCGTCGAGGTCGGCGTCGTCGAAGACGACGAACGGTGCGTTCCCGCCGAGCTCCATCGAGCAGTTCACGATGTGCTCTCCTGCCTGGTTCAGCAGGACGCGGCCGACCTCGGTCGACCCGGTGAACGAGAGCTTGCGCACCCGGGTGTCCTTCAGCATCGCCGAGACCACGGCGCCGGAGCGCTTGGACGGCAGGACGTTGAGGACGCCGGCCGGCAGGCCGGCCTCCTCCATCAGCGCGGCGATCGCGAGCGCCGTCAGGGGCGTCTCGCCCGCCGGCTTGAGCACGGTCGTGCACCCGGCGGCCAGCGCCGGGGCGATCTTGCGGGCCGCCATCGCCGCCGGGAAGTTCCACGGCGTGACGAGCAGCGCGACCCCGACCGGCTGGTGCAGCACGACGATCTTGTTGGCGCCGCCCGGTGCGACCTGGATGTCGCCCCGGATCCGGACGCCCTCCTCGGCGTACCAGCGGAAGAACTCGGCGGAGTAGAGCACCTCCCCGCGGGCGTCGGTCAGTGCCTTGCCGTTCTCCGCCGTGATCAGCAGGGCCAGCTCGTCGGCGCGGTCGACCATCAGCTGGTAGGTCCGCTGCAGGATCTCGGCCCGCTTGCGCGGCGCGGTCGCCGCCCAGCCCTTCGCCGCGGCGGCCGCGGCGTCGACGCACGCGAGCGCGTCGTCGACGGTGCCGCTGGCCACCGTGGCCAGGACGTCGCCCGGTCGCGGGGTCGAGGACGTCGAGGGTGGCGCCGTCCGAGGCGGCCCGGTGCGCGCCGCCGATGATCAGCTCGGTCGGGACCTTGCCGACGACGTCGGCGACGGTCCGGACGTGGGTGTCGACCTCGGCGCTCACAGGTAGAGCCTCTGCTCGGCGACCTGCTCCTCGTACTCCTTGCGGGCCTGCTGGGTGCTCTCGACCTCGGAGACCTCCGAGACCGGGACGTCCCACCAGGCGCCCGAACCGCCGAAGCGGCCCTTGGCGTCGACCTTGATGTAGATGACGACCGTGTTCTCGATGCCGGCCGCCTCGGCGAGCGCGCTCTTGAGCTCGTCGGCCGTCTCGGCCTGAAGCACGTCGGCGCCGTAGCTGGCCGCGTTGGCCGCCAGGTCGATGCCGATCCGCTCCTCGGAGAACTGGCCGTCCTCGCCGCGGTAGTTGAAGCGGCAGGCGAAGCCCTGCGACCCGCGGGTCTCCGACAGGGCCGCGATGGAGCCGTACCCGTAGTTGTCGACGAGCAGGACGGTGATCTTCATCCCCTCCTGGACCGCCGTCATGATCTCCTGGCTGGACATCAGGAACGTGCCGTCGCCGATGAAGCAGAAGACGTCGCGGTCCGGGTCCGCCATCTTGCCGCCGAGCGCGCCGCCGATCTCGTAGCCCATGCAGGAGTTTCCGTACTCCAGGTCGTAACCCTTCGGGTCGCACGGCCGCCACAGCCGGTGCAGGTCGCCCGGCATCGAGCCGGCGGCGTTGACGACGACGTGCTTGTCGCCGGCGGCCGCGTTGACGAGCCCGATGGCCTCGGCCTGCGAGAGCGTCGGCGCGTCCTGGACCTCGATGATCCGGTCGACCTCGGTCCGCCAGCCGTCGGCGGCGCGCTCGACCTCGGTCCGGTAGGCGGCGTCGACGCTGACCCGCCGAGCAGCTCGCCCAGCTCGACGATCGTCTCGCGGGCGTCGCCGACCAGCGCGAGTCGCCGACTCCTTGAGCGCGTCGCAGCTCGGTGACGTTGATGTTGACGAACTGCACGTCCGGGTCGGTGAACATCGTGTTCGACGCGGTGGTGAAGTCCGTGTAGCGGGTGCCGATGCCGATGACCACGTCGGCGGCGTTGGCCAGCGCGTTGGCGAAGACCGAGCCGCTGGCGCCGAGCGCGTCGACCATCTGCGGGTGGTCGTACGGCAGGCTCGCCTTGCCGGCCTGGGTCACGCCGACCGGGATGCCGGTGGACGCGGCGAAGGCGGCGAGCGCCTCGCTGGCCGCGGAGTAGACGACGCCGCCACCGGCGATGATCACCGGCCGCTTCGCCGAGCCGATGATCTGCGCCGCGCGACGGAGGGCGGCGCGGTCGGCGCGGGCGCGGGCCACGTGCCAGACGCGGTCACGGAACAGCGCCGTCGGGTAGTCCCACGCCTCGGCCTGGACGTCCTGCGGCAGCGAGATCGTCACCGCGCCGGTGTCGGCCGGGCTGGTCAGGGTGCGCATCGCCTCCAGCAGCGCGGTCGGCAGCTGCTCGGGACGGTTGATCCGGTCCCAGTACCGCGAGACGGCCTTGAAGGCGTCGCTCGCCGAGCTGTCCCAGGAGAAGGGGGACTCCAGCTGCTGCAGCACCGCACCGGTCCGCCGGCTGGCGAAGATGTCGCTCGGCAGGCAGAGCACGGGCAGGTGGTTCACCGTGGCCGTCGCCGCACCGGTGATCATGTTCGTCGCGCCCGGGCCGATCGAGGTGCTGCAGGCCAGTGCGCCGAGCCGGTTCTTGCCTCTTGGCGTAGCCGGTGGCCATGTGGACCATGCCCTGCTCGTTGCGGGCCTGGTAGAGCCGGAAGTCCTTGCGGTACTGCAGCAGGGCCTGGCCGACGCCGGCCACGTTGCCGTGGCCGAAGATGCCGATGGCGCCGCCGAAGAACGGCGAGCTCGTCGCCGTCGCGCTCGACGCTGCTGGGCGGCGAGGAACTTCACGACGGCCTGGCCTCGGTCGAGCCGCTGGGTGGGGTTGGAGGTTGGGCACTATGGGGTCTCCTTCCGTGATCGGGAGAGGGGACAGACTGCGGGAGCGGCTCAGGCGCCAGGATGGCGGGGGATGATCGGCAGGCGCGCGTCCATGCCGGCGGCCGGCCAGGCGTCCTGCGTGCCCTTGAGGCACGGGTCCTGGAAGGCCTGCAGGGTCCGCTTCGGCGCCGGGCCGGCCGAGCATGTTCAGGTAGTAGAGGTCGTGCCCGTGGGCGGCCACGGTGGTGTGGTAGCCCCAGGGAATCAGCAGCAGCTCGCCGTCGGTCACCGTGCTCGCGAGGTCGAAGTCGCGCTCCGGGCTGTAGACCCGCTGGACCGCCCAGCCGTTCTCGGGGTCGCGCAGCCGGTAGTAGTAGGTCTCCTCGAGCTCGGACTCGCCCTCGCCCCTCACCACGGTCGTGCTCGTGCTTGTGCGGGGGATAGCTCGACCAGTTGCCGCCGGGCGTCCAGACCTCGATGACGTGGAGCCGGTCGGCCGGGAAGCTCGGGCAGCATCAGGCTGCCGACCTGGCGGGAGGCGTTGCCGCCGCCGCGCAGCTCGATGTCGACGTCGTCCGGCGTGACGAGGACCGGCTCGTGCTTGTCGGTGGCGGGCGCCTCGGCGACCGCCAGCTTCGAGGTCGGTCGTCGGCGGTCACGGTCGCGGCGGTGTCGCGGGGCAGGTAGAGGCAGTGCCCCAGCCCGTCGAAGACGCTCTGCGCCGGCCCCGAAGGTCCAGGACGGCTCGCCGGCAGGCGGCCTCGGCGACGCCGGAGAGCGGCACGCAGGGCGCGCTCCTGGCCGTCGGCCGGCAGCTCCATCGTCTCACCGGCCGCCAGCGTCCGGACCTCGAACGAAACGTAGGTCCAGCCGGCGTCGGCGGGTTCCACCCGGTCCCAGCCCTTGGCCAAGATCTTCGGTGTGCTCATGGGGTCGCAGACCCTCCGTTCCACGGTGAACTGGTGATCACCCTACATTGTCAGGACAAAGGGTGCTTGCTCCCTGCTGCGGGCTCAATGTATCGTCGGGCGGACGCAATGTCCACCTTACGGTAAGAATGATCTCAGCCACCCCCGCCGTGGGGTCAATCTCGCAAGCCAAGGATTGGGAGTCCCAGATGACCCTGCAGGAAGTCAGCTCGTCGGTGCCCGAGCTCGGCGTGGCCATGATCGGCAGCGGTCTGATGGCCAAGTCGCACACCATGGGCTACCGCAACGTCGAGGCCGTCTACGGGACGACGCCGTTCCGACCCCGGTTCGCGGTGCTGGCGGACGCCAAGGAGGACCTCGCGAAGAGCGGGGCCGAGTCGCTGGGCTACGAGAAGTGGACGACCGACTGGCGCGAGGCCGTGACGGCCCCCGAGGTCGACGTCGTCGACATCGTGACGCCGAACTTCCTGCACAAGGAGATCGCCATGGCGGCGATCGCGGCGGGCAAGCACGTGTACTGCGAGAAGCCGCTGGCCCTGAGCGCGGCCGACGCGAAGGAGATGTACGAGGCGGCCGAGGCCGCGGGCGTGAAGACGCTGGTGGGGTTCAACTACCTGCGCAACCCGGCCATCGCCGAGGCGCGCCGGCTGGTCCGCGAGGGCGTGCTCGGCGACATCTGGACCTTCTCGGGCAGCTTCATCCTCGACGCCAACAGCGACCCCGACGTGCCCTTCACCTGGCGCTTCGAGCGCAAGCTCGCGGGCACGGGCGCGCTCGGCGACCTCGGCGCGCACATCATCTCGCTGGCCCACGTGCTCGTCGGGCCGATCAGCGCGGTGTCCGGGATGAGCCGGACCTTCATCAAGACGCGGCCGGTGTCGACCGGGGTCTTCGGCTACGGCAGCGGCGCCGACCTCGACGCCCCGCGCCGCGACGTCGAGAACGACGACGCGACGACGTTCCTGATCGAGTTCGCGAACGGGGCGAGCGGGCACATCGAGGCCTCGCGGGTGTCCACGGGCCGCACCTGGCACCAGAGCATCGAGCTCGTCGGCAGCAAGGGGGCCCTGCAGTTCGTCCAGCAGGACATCCACACGCTGCGGCTCTACCTCACCGGCGACCCGGTCGACCGCAAGGGTTACCGCGAGGTCGAGCTCGGCCCGAGCCACGGCGACTACGGCCACTTCTGGCCCTTCGCCGGCGTGCCGCTCGGCGTCCACGAGCTGAAGACGATCGAGGTGCACGAGTGGCTGGACGCGATCGCCGCGGACCGCCGTCCCGACGGCGACTTCGAGGAGGGCTGGCGGGTCAGCGAGGTCCTCGACGCGGTCGAGCAGTCGGCCGCCGAGCGCCGCTGGGTCGACGTCGCCCGCTAGGCTTCTTATCGCTGGATGGACATGACGTCCGCCGAGCGATAGCCTTACCCCACTTCTTCGACCAAAGGGACAGGTGACCGGCGTGACCAGCGACGACGTCGTCCAGCAAGACCGAGACCCGAGCGAGCTCGCGACCATCGCGCAGCAGGCCCGTTGGCAGGTCGTCAAGGCGGTGACGAACGCCAAGGCAGGGCACATCGGCGGCCCGCTGTCGATGATGGACCTGCTCGTGAGCCTGTACTTCGACGAGCTGAACGTCGACCCGAGCAGACCGGACGACCCGGACCGGGACCGGTTCATCCTCTCCAAGGGCCACGCGGCCATCGGCCTGTACGCCGTGCTCGCGCTGAAGGGCTACCTGCCGCTCGACGAGCTCGCGACCTTCGACAAGGGCGACTCGCGGCTGCAGGGCCACCCGGACGTCACCCGCCTGCCGGGTGTCGACTCCTCCACCGGCTCGCTGGGCCAGGGCCTGTCGGTCGGCGTCGGGATGGCGCTGGGGGCGCGGCTGGGGGAGAAGGACTTCCACACCTGGGTGCTGCTCGGCGACGGCGAGATCCAGGAGGGGATGGTCTGGGAGGCGGTGCAGGCCGCCGCCCGCTACAAGCTCTCGAACCTCACCGCGATCGTCGACCGCAACGGCCTGCAGCAGTTCGGCCTGCCGTCGTCGGAGGAGACGACGCGCACCGACCGCGGCGACCGGCGCGACCCCTGGTTCGGCGTCGACCTGGCCGCGGTGTTCCACGCCTTCGGCTGGCGGGTCGTGGAGATCGACGGCCACGACCACACGCAGATCAAGAGCGCCTACGACCTGGCCCGGGCCGGGGACCAGCAGGACCGTCCGACGGTCATCCTGGCCCACACCGTCAAGGGCAAGGGCCTGTCCCTCGCCGAGGGCGTCTACACCTGGCACAGCATCGTGCCCACCGAGGACGACTTCGAGAAGGCCCGTCAGGAGCTCGAGGCCGACGAGCTGGCCATTCTCGATCAGCACGGTCTCGACAACCACCAGCTCAGCGGACAAGGAGTCACGTCGTGAAGGCCATGCGAGACGTGTGGGGCGAGAAGCTCGTCGAGCTCGGGCAGAGCGACCCGCGCACCGTCGTGCTCGACGGCGACCTGGCGAACTCGACCAAGGTCGACAAGTTCGCCAAGGCCTACCCGGACCGGTTCTTCCAGATGGGCATCGCCGAGCAGAACCTGATCGGCGCGGCGGCCGGGCTGGCCAGCGTCGGCTACGTCCCCTGGACCTCGTCGTTCACGGTGTTCTTCACCCACCGGGCGATCGACCCGATCCGGATGCTGGTGGCGCAGAGCCACGCGAACGTCAAGATCGTCGGCTCCTACTCGGGCCTGCTGATCGGCGCCGTCGGCAAGACCCACCTCGACGTCCAGGACCTGGCGATCATGCGGGCCATGCCCGACATGACCGTGCTGTCCCCGGCCGACGGCCACGAGCTGCTCGCGATGATGGACTGGGCGCAGACGTACGAGGGCCCGGTCTACCTGCGGATCGTGCGCGACGCCGTGCCGGACGTCTTCGGTCCGGACCACACCTTCACCCCGGGTCAGGTCGACCGGGTGCGCGACGGTGCCGACGTGGCGCTCGTCTCCACCGGGCCGCAGACCGGCCGCGTGCTCGCGGCGGCCGACCAGCTGGCCGCGCAGGGCGTCGAGGCCCGGGTCGTGCACGTCGGGTGCCTCAAGCCGCTGGACGAGGACGCGCTGCGCGCCGAGCTCGCCGGCTACGACCTGGTCGTCACGGCCGAGGAGCACTCCGTGCTCGGCGGCCTGGGTGGTCTGGTGGCCGAGGTCCTCACCGCGGCCGGGCCCGCGCCCCGCATCGAGCGGCTCGGCGTCGCCGACACCTGGGGCGAGTCGGCCGGCAACGACTTCATGCTCACCAAGCACGGCCTCTCGGCCGAGCTGGTCGCCGCCCGCGTCACCGAGGTCCTCGGGGCGCGCGTCCCCGCCTGAGGTCGCTCTGCTTGGCTTGACCGTCCGTCCCGTGCACTCATCGAAGAGGTTCCCATGCGTCTAGGTCTGATCGGTCTCGGCCGGATCGGAGCGTTCCACGCCACCACGCTCACCGGGCTCGACCAGGTCGACTCGCTCGTCGTCTACGACGCCGCGGGCGCCCTGGTCGACCAGACCGTCGAGCGGCTCGGGGTCGAGGCCGCCGACAGCCCGGAGGCGCTGCTGCGCGCCGGCGTGGACGGGGTCGTCATCGCGGCCGCCACGAGCGCGCACCCGGAGCTGGTCCTGGCCGCGCTCGAGGCCGGGCTGCCGACCTTCTGCGAGAAGCCGGTGTCGAGCGACCCGAAGGCGAGCGAGGACATCCTGCGCCGGACGGCGTCCTCGGGCGTCGAGGTGCAGATCGGCTACCCGCGTCGCTTCGACGCGGCGTTCGCCGGGGCTCGTGCGGCCGTCGCCGACGGCAGCCTCGGCTGGCTCCACACCGTGCGGTCCACCACCCTCGACCCGGCCCCGCCGCCGGACGGCTACGTCCGGGCGTCGGGCGGGATCTTCCGCGACTGCAGCGTGCACGACTTCGACGCGGTGCGCTACGTCACGGGTCAGGAGGTCGTGGAGGTGTACGCGACCGGGAGCAACCAGGGCGCGGCGATCTTCGCCGAGGTCGACGACGTCGACACGGCGGCGACCGTGCTGACGCTGGAGTCCGGTGCGCTCGCGGTCGTGTCGAACTCGCGCTACAACGCGCGGGGCTACGACGTGCGCCTGGAGGTGCACGGGTCGAAGGACAGCGTCGCCGCCGGCCTCGAGGAGCGCTGGCCGATCCGGTCCACCGAGCCGGGCGTCACCTTCCCCGGCGGTACCCCGCACTCGTTCTTCATGGACCGGTTCGCGGACGCCTTCCGCAACGAGCTGGATGCGTTCACCGAGGTCGTCGCCGGCACCCGGCCCTCGCCGTGCACCGTCGCCGACGCGGTCGAGGTCGGCTGGATCGCCGAGGCGGCCGACCTGTCGCTGCGCCAGCACCGCCCGGTCCGGATGGACGAGCTCCGTTCCCGGCCGGGCGCCGCGTGACGGCCGCACCCGCCGGGCCGGCGCCGGACCTGATCGCCGCCTGCTGGACCTCGGCCGGCGACGTCGTCCCCTTCCGGGACGGCCCGCTCAGCCCGCACGGGGTCCGTGAACGGATCGCCGCGGTCGCGCAGGCCGGCTACACCGGCTTCGGGCTCACCCGCGAGGACCTCGTCGTGGCCCGCGACAGCATCGGCCTGGGCGGGATCGCCGCGGCCCTGCGGGAGCACGGGATCACCACCGTCCAGCTCGAGCGGCTGACGGACTGGTGGGCCACCGGCGAACGCCGTCGCGAGGCCGACCGGGCCCGTGCCGACCTGTTCGAGGCCTGCGCGGTGCTCGGCGTCGACAACATCAAGGTCGGCGCGGACGACGAGGGCGCCCCGATCGAGTACGGCCCGTTCTGCGAGGCGTTCGACGCGCTCGCGACCGACGCGGCCCGCTTCGGGGTGAAGATCGGTTTCGAGAACACGCCGTTCTCCTACCGCATCACGACGACCGAGGAGGCGATCGCGCTCGTCACCGAGGTCGCCAACCCGAACGCGGGCGTCGTCCTCGACATCTGGCACGCCTACCGCGGCGGCACCGACTACCGGGTGATCGCGGAGACCCTCCCGCTGGAGCACCTCGTGGGCGTGGAGCTCGACGACGGCGACGCCGAGCCCGTCGGGACGCTGCTCGAGGACACCTTCGACCACCGGCGCCCCTGCGGCGAGGGCGTGTTCGGCGTCGTGGGCTTCGTCCTGGCCGTCCGCGAGATCGGCTGGACCGGACCGTGGGGCGTCGAGGACATGTCCGTGACGTCGCGCTCGTTGCCGATCGCTGACGCGCTGACGCGCGCGCGCGAAGCGGTGCTGGACACGTTCGCCGAGGCGGACCGGCGCGCGGCCACGGCCGCCGAGGAGGTGCGGGCATGACCGAACCGCTGCGGATCGGCGTGCTCGGGGCGGCGCGGATCAGCGACGTCTCGCTGCTCGGCCCCGCCGCTGAGCTCGGGGTGCGGCTGGTCGCCGTCGCGACGCGCGACCGCGGCCGCACCGAGGCGTACGCGCGTCAGCACGGGATCGAGCGGGTCCACGACTCCTACGCCGACGTGATCGCCGACCCCGAGGTCGAGGCGATCTACAACCCGTTGCCCAACAGCGCCCATGCCCCGTGGAACCTGGCCGCGATCGCGGCCGGGAAGCACGTGCTGACCGAGAAGCCGGCCGCCAGCAACGCGGCCGAGGCGCGCACGGTGCACGAGGCCGCGCAGGGCACCGGCCTGATCGTCTTCGAGGGCTTCCACTGGCGCTACCACCCCCAGTTCGACCGGCTCGCGGAGCTCGCGTCGGGCCGAGACGTCGGGGAGCTCCAGCGGCTCGACGTCACGATGCTGATGCCGGCCCCGCCGGACGACGACCTGCGCTGGTCCTGGCCGCTGTCCGGCGGCGCGATGATGGACCTCGGCTGCTACTGCCTGAGCGTGATCCGGGCCCTGTCGGCGCTGCGCGGGGGAGAGCCGACCCTCGTGTCGGCGACCGCGACGCAGCGGGCGGGGCGTCCGCAGCTCGACGAGACGTTCGAGGTCGAGGCCCGGCTGGCCGACGGGACGCCGGCGTACGCGCACGTGGACATGGACGCGGCCGCCAACGACATGTCGATCACGGTGACGGGTTCGCGGGGGACGGCGGTGTTCGCGGACTTCATCCACCCCCAGGACGACGACCGGCTCACCCTGACGGTCGACGGCGTGGAGCGCGTCGAGGCCCTGGACCACCGTTCGACCTACAGCTACCAGCTCGAGGCCTTCGTCGCCGCCGTACGGGAGGGCCGGCCCTTCCCGACGACGACCGCGGACAGCGTGACGACGATGGAGCTCATCGACGCCTGCTACGAGCGCGCCGGGCTGCTCCCGCGCGGTGCCGACCTGGCGGGAGGTGCGGCGTGACCGCGTCGACCGCGGCCACGGGGCGCGAGCTCCTCGCCGCCTGCTGGACGTCGGCCGGGAACGTCGTGCCCTTCCGCGGGCTGCTCACCAGCCCCGTGGACGTGCGCGACCGCATCGCCGCCGTCGCCGCCGCCGGCTACACCGGCTTCGGGCTGACCCGCGAGGACCTCGTCGTGGCGCGCGACTCCGTCGGGCTGCCGGCGGTGGCCGCCAGCCTGCGCGAGCACGGCATCACCACCGTGCAGCTGGAGTGGATCACGGACTGGTGGACCGACGGGGACCTGCGGCGGGCGTCCGACGCGGCCCGCGCCGACCTGTTCGAGGCGTGCCCGGTGCTGGGGGTCGACAACATCAAGGTCGGGGCCGACGACGACGGCCGGCCGGTGAGCTACGCCCAGCTGTGCGACGGCTTCGGCGCGCTCGCCGAGGCCGGTGCCCAGGTCGGGGTGCGGATCGGCTTCGAGAACACCCCCTTCTCGCACCACGTCCGCACGACCGAGCAGGCCATCACCTTCGTGACCGACGTGGCCCACCCCAACGGCGGGCTGATCGTCGACATCTGGCACGCCTACCGCGGCGGCAGCGACTACCGGGTGATCCCCGAACGGCTGCCGCTCGCGTACGTCTTCGGCGTCGAGCTCGACGACGGGCGTGACGTCGTGGTCGGGACCGGGCGTGCGAACCCCGACCTCGAGGACACGTTCGACAACCGGCTCGTCTGCGGCGAGGGCGTGTTCGACGTGCCCGAGTTCGTCCTGCAGCTCCGGGCCCTGGGCTGGGACGGGCCGTGGGGGGTCGAGCACATGTCGACGGAGTTCCGGTCGCTGCCGGTCCCCGAGGCACTCGCCCGCGCCCGGGACGGCGTCCTCGCCTGCCTCGACGAGGCGGACCGCCGCGCCGCGGTGCGCGCCGGCTGACCGCGTACGGGTTGGTGCCCCGTGACGGCAGCTCGGCCTGACGACGTCGTACCGGTGCGTCCGGAGCGTGCGACACTGGCGCGCACCATGGACCGAGAGCGTGATCCCGGCGGTCTCGAGCTGATCAGCAAGGCCGGCGCGGTGCTCGAGGTGCTCGAGACCTCCGGCCCCACCAGCGCGGCCGACCTCGCGGTCGCGCTCGGCGAGCCGCTCAGCTCGGTCTACCGCCTGATGCAGAGCCTGACGGCGACCGGCTGGGTGGACCGGCCCGCCAAGCGCGGGCCCTACCGCCTGGGCCTGACCTGGATGACCGTCGGCGGCCTCCTCGAGGACCACCTCGACATCCGCGAGGCGTGCCTGCCGTCGCTGCGCTCACTCGTCGCGTCGACGGGGGCCACGAGCTTTCTCTGCGTGCGCCGGGGCTCGCGCGCCGTCTGCCTCGAACGCGTCGAGGGCATCTCGGTGCAGTCGCTCGCGATGCGGCTCGGCAGCTCGCTGCCCCTCTGGGCCGGAGCCGCGCCCCGCGCGCTGCTCGCGTACCTGTCCAGGGCCGAGCGGGACGACGCGCTCGCCGAGCCCGCCGTGTTCCGCGAGGACCCGCCGAGGCCGGCGCCGGAGGCGATCGCGTCCGACGTCGCGACCACCCTGGCCCAGGGGTACGCCCGCTCGGAGAGCGACGTGACGCCAGGGGTGGCGGCGCTCGGCATGCCCGTGTTCAACCACCGGGGCGAGGTGGAGGGCGCGATCTCGGTGAGCGGCCTCACCCACCAGGTCCTCAGCCCGGACGTCCTCGAGCGGAACGTGGAGCTGCTGCGCTCGGCGACGGCCGCGTCGAGCGCCGCGCTCGGCTGGGAGGGCTGATGGCCGACGAGCAGCCGATGAGCATCGTGCGCCGGTCCTCCCAGGTCGTCCAGCTGGTCGCGGCGCGCGGCGCGTTGAGCATCGCCGAGGTCGCCGAGCAGGTGGAGATGCCCCGGGCCAGCGTCTACCGGCTCACCGAGGCGTTGGCCAAGGCCCGGCTGGTCGAGATCGGGGCCGACGGCAAGGTCCGCGCCAGCCTCCGGTGCCTGCGGCTGAGCGACGCCACCCGGGCCGGCCTGGAGGAGTGGTCCGCCGCCCGGGAGGTGCTCGACTCGCTGTCCGACCGCACCGGCCAGACGACCTTCCTGACGGTGCCGGACGGGGACCGGGCGCTCTGCATCGACTGGTCACGGGGCCGGGGGATCAGCGTCCTCGCCCTCAGACCGGGCCGGACGCTTCCCCTTTACGCCGGGCGCGGCCGGGCGGGCGACCCTCGCGTTCCGCGCCGCGCCGCTCGAGGGCTACCTGGCGGCTGGCCCCGTTCCCGACGTTCACGCCGCACACCCTCACGACGGCGGCGCGCCTCCGCGCCGACGCCGCGGCCACCCGCAGGAGAGGGCACAGCTGGTCGGACGAGGACGTCACGATCGGCATCGCCGCCCTCGGCCTCCCCCTCCTGAGCAACGACGGGGCCCTCCGCGGCACCCTCTCGCTGGCCGGTCTCGCCACGGACGTCCGCGACCGTCGGGTCGAGCTCGTCGCGGCCCTGCAGGCCAGCGCGGACCAGCTCCTCGACGCGTCGTGAGTCGACGCATCCCCCGAGCGCGTCGCCGCCTGAAGTTTTTCACGTTCACGTGAAAAACCGTCGCTACCCACGGCAGATCTGCCGTGGGTAGCGCCAGTTCTGCACGTGAACGTGGGGAATCGATCGACGGGAGGGCCGGACCGAGGGGCCGGGGCGGCGAGTGGCTACGGCCCGGGGCGACGCGGGGGCGTGCCCTAGGATCGGTCCCGACGACAGGGGAGCGCCGCAAGGGCGCTGAGAGTGCGGCAGATCCGCAGACCCTCGAACCTGATCCGGCTCGCACCGGCGTAGGGAGTCGAGACTCGCCTTCCGCGGCAGCGGACGGCCCCTTCCGGACCGGAAGGACTCGTCATGACCTCCTCCACCCGCACCACGCCCGACCGCAGCCGGGCGTCCGCGCCGCGCGGCGCCCGGGGCCGGTGGCGCACCGTCGACCTCATCACGGTGGTGATGATCGGCGTCGCCTTCGGCGTCGTCTTCGTCGGCTGGGGCGCGCTGACCAACGTCCTCCAGCCGCTCTTCCTGGGGCTGCCGCCGCTGGCAGGGCTGGTGTACGGCTTCTTCTGGCTCCCCGCGGTGGTCGCGGCCCTGGTCGTACGCCGGCCGGGGGCGGCCCTGCTGGCCGAGCTCGTCGCCGCGTCGGTCGAGCCGCTGCTCGGCGGGCAGTGGGGGATCTCCACCCTCGCGTCCGGGGCGCTGCAGGGCGTCGGGGTCGAGCTCGGCTTCGCGCTGCTGGCCTACCGCCGCTGGACGCTGCTGCCGGCGGTCCTGGGCGGGCTGCTGGCCGGGATCCTCGAGACCCCCTACGAGTGGCGCGTCTACTACCGCGAGTGGTCGGCCGGCTTCGCCGCCCTCTACGCCGGGGTGATGGCGGTCTCGGGTGCCGTGCTCGCCGGGCTGCTCGGGTTCGTCCTGGTGCGGGCCCTGGCGCGGACGGGGGCGCTCACGCCCTTCGCGGCCGGACGGGACCGCGGTCGGCGCGCCTGAGCGCGGGCGCGGTCCGGTGCCGACGGCTGCCACGGTGCCCGACGGCCTCCTCCGGGCCACGGGTCTGACCTGGTGCCCGGACGGCCGGTCGACGCCGACCCTGCAGGGCGTCGACCTCGCCCTCGCGCCGGGGGAGCGCGTCCTGCTCGCGGGCGCGAGCGGGTCGGGCAAGTCGACGCTGCTGCGTGCGCTCGCCGGGCTCCTCGACGAGACGCTGGGGGAGCTCTCGGGCGCCGTCACCCTCGACGGGGAGGATCCGCAGGGCCGTCCCGGCGCGGTCGGACTCCTGCTGCAGAGCCCGCGCGCCGGGATCGTGGCCGAGCACGCCGGTCGCGACGTCGCCTTCGGCCCCGAGAACCGCGCCCTGCCCCGCTCCGAGATCCGCACCCGCGTGCCGAGCGCCCTGACGGCGGTCGGCTTCCCGTACGGGGCCGACCGCCCGACCGGGGCCCTCTCCGGAGGCGAGGGAGCGCGGCTCGCCCTCGCCGGCGCGCTCGCGCTCGAGCCGCGGGTGCTGCTGCTCGACGAGCCGACCGCGATGCTCGACGCCACGTCCGCCGCCGTGGTGCGCGAGGCCGTCGTCGCCGCGGCCGACGTCGCGGCGCTCACCCTGGTCGTCGCCGAGCACCAGCTCGGGCCCTGGCTGGGCGTCTGCGACCGGCTGGTGGTGCTCGACCGGGGCCGGGTGCTGGCCGACGGGCCCCTCGACGCGGTGCTGCGGGCGCAGGCCGAGACGCTGCTCGCAGCCGGGGTGTGGGTGCCCGGCGCGCCCGACCCGGAGCCGGTGGCGGTGCCGGGGTCCGGGCGTCCCCCTCGCGGCGCCTCCCACGGGTCGGGTCTGCGCTGGTCCGGGGTCGGGCTGGCCGCGCCCGACGGGCTCCCGCTCGCGGACCACCTCGACGGTGCCGTCGGACCCGGGGAGGGGCTCGCGGTGGCCGGCCCGAGCGGGGCGGGCAAGTCGACCCTGCTGCGCGTGCTGGCCGGCCTCGCCGCTCCCGCCGAGGGCGGGGTCGAGCTGGGTACGGCGGACGGGTGGACCCCCGTCGCCGAGGTCGCCCGCTCGTCGTCCGCCCTGGCCCGCCGGGTCGGCTGGGCGGCCCAGCACAGCGAGGAGACGTTCACCGCCCGGACCGTGCTCGCCGAGGTCCGCGCGACCGGTGAGGTGCTGCACGCCGACGACCCCGGGCCGCTGGCCACGGGCCGGGCCCGGGCGGACCGGCTCCTCGACGCCCTCGGCCTCGCGCACCTGGCCGGGGAGGACCCGTACGCCCTCTCGGGCGGTGAGCAGCGCCGCGTGGTGCTCGCCGCGGCCCTCGCCCACGACCCCGGCGTGCTGCTGCTCGACGAGCCGACGGTCGGTCAGGACCGCCGGACCTGGGCCGTGGTCACCGGCCTGCTCGACGCCGCCCGCCTCGACGGGGCGGCGGTGGTCGCGACCACCCACGACCCGCGCCTGGCGGCCCGGCTCGGCAGCTCGCTGCGGCTGCCCGGCCCGGCCGCCGCCGGTCGCGTCGAACCCCCCGACCACGCGGTCCGTCCGGTCGTCGAGCCCGGGACCCCGCCGGCCGGGCGCTGCAACCCGCTCGCCCTGCTCGCGACGGCGGCGCTCGCCGGCGTCGGGTCGTTCTGGGTGGGCTCCCCGCTCGTCGGGCTGCTGACCCTCGCCGTCACGGTCGTGCTCTCGCCGCTGGCCGTCCGCCGCGTCCGGCCGGTCCTGGTGCGGCTGGCGCCGGTCGCCCTCGCCGCCCTCTCGGTCGGCTGGTCGACCCTGCTGCTGAACGCCGGCGGCCCGTTCTCGCCCGGGAGCGGCCGCGTGGCCGCCGGCGAGGTGACCCGCATCCTCTGCCTGGTCGTCCCGGGTGCGCTGCTCGTGGGGCTGCTGCGCCCCAGCAGCCTGGGCGACGCGCTGAGCCAGCGGCTCCGGCTGCCCGACCGGCCCGTCGTCGCCGCCTGCGCCGCGCTGCTCCGCCTCGACGACCTGCTCGGGGCCTGGCGCAGGATGACCGAGGTCCGCCACGTCCGCGGCCTGGCGCCGGGCCGCTCGCCCCTCGCCCGGACGCGGCAGGCCCTCTCGCTCACCCTCGCGCTGCTCGTCGGCGCCCTGCGCTCGGCGCAGGAGCTGGCGCTGTCCATGGACGCGCGCGGCTTCGCGGCGGTCCGGCGGCGGACCCACGCGCTGCCGTCGACCTTCTCCTGGCGCGACGTCGTCGTGCTCGCCGTCGGCGTCGTCCTGCTGCTCACCCCGGTCCTCGCCTCCTGACGGCGGGCGGGTACCGGCAGACTGCGGACCCACGTCCCAGCCACGCCACGACGAGAGCACCACGATGACCGACGCACGTCCCGACGGCCCCGCCGTCGACGCGCCCCGACCGGGCCCCCACGAGCAGATCAACTTCTACACGCGGAAGTGGATCCGGCCGGAGGACCTCAACGCGAACGGCACCCTCTTCGGCGGCAGCCTGCTGAAGTGGATCGACGAGGAGGCGACGATCTACACGATCGTGCAGCTCGGCAACCCGCGGGTCGTGACCAAGCTGATCTCGGAGATCAACTTTGTCAGCTCGGCCCGCCAGGGGGACCTGGTGGAGATGGGCCTGCAGGCCACGGCCTTCGGTCGGACGTCGCTGACCATGCGTGCCCACGTCCGCAACATGGTCACGCGCGCCACCATCCTCACCATCGAGCGCATCGTCTTCGTCAGCCTCGACGAGCAGGGCCGACCGGCGCCGCACGGCTACACCGACATCACCTACCAGCGCGACCGCTTCCCGGCGGCCGGCGCCGCCCCGTCGTGAGCCCGGACCTCCCGCTCGACAGCGACGTCGCGCCCGAGCGGCCGGGCGAAATCCGGCCACCCTTCCTCCAGCCGCACCTGATGGGCCTGGTCTTCCTCGGCGGGGCGCTCGGCACCCTGGCGCGCTGGGGGACCGGGCTGCTGGTGCCGCACGTGGCCCACGTCCCGCTGGGGACGGTGGTCGTCAATGTCCTCGGCGCCTTCGTCCTCGGCGCGATCGTGGAGCACCTGGCCGGCCGCGGGCCCGACACGGGCCGGCGCCGGGCCCTGCGGCTGCTGCTCGGGACCGGCTTCTGCGGTGGCTTCACGACCTACAGCGCGCTGGCCGTCGACACGGCCGGGCTGCTTCGGGACGGCCCGGTCGGGTCCGCGCTCGCGTACGTGCTGGGCACCGTCGTCCTCGGGCTGGGTGCGTGCGCCCTCGGGATCGGCGTGGCCCGACGCGCGGGACGGGACGCACGGTGACCGTCCTGCTCCTCGCCCTCGCCGGCGGCCTCGGCGCGGTCGCCCGGTTCGTCCTCGACGGCGCCCTCACGCGCGCCCACCGCTGGCGGCGCCCGGTCCCGATCGAGATCATCAACCTCTCCGGGTCGTTCCTGCTCGGCCTGCTCACCGGTCTCGCCGCCGGGCGGCTCCTGCCCGGGCCGGCGGCGCTCGTCCTCGGCACCGGCTTCCTCGGCGGCTACACGACCTTCAGCACAGCCGCGTACGAGACGGTCCGGCTCGTCGAGCAGCGCCGGTGGGGCACCACCGTCGTCCATGGGCTCGTCCAGGTGGTCGTGGCCACCGCCCTGGCCGCGCTGGGCTTCCTGGTGGGGGCCGGCTGAACGACGCCCGATCCGGCCGGGTGTGCCCTCCCTGGTAGGACCGTGACGTGCCCGGACGTGAGCTGAGGACCCTGACCGCCCCCGACGGGACGGTGTTCCGCGACCTGGACCACGACGGGTTGATGGCCCCGTTCGAGGACCCGCGGCTGACCCCCGCCGAACGCGCCGACGACCTGCTGCCGCGGCTGTCCGTGGCGGAGAAGGTCGGCCTCTTCTTCCACGACATCATCGAGGTCGGCGCGCACGGGGCGCTGATGGAGGGCGACGGGCGGGTGGCGCGCTCCTCGACCCGCGCACTGGTCGTCGACGAGCTGATCAACCACGTGAACGTGCACGCCATCCCGGGCCCGGCCGAGTCCGCGCGCTGGTCGAACGCGCTGCAGGCGCTCGCCGCCACGACGCCGCACTCGATCCCGGTCACGGTCAGCACCGACCCCCGGCACTCGTTCTCGGAGAACTCCGGCGCCGCCTTCGCCGCCGGCGCGATGTCGGCCTGGCCCGAACCGCTCGGCCTCGCCGCCCTGCGGGACCCCGAGCGGGTCCGGGAGTTCGCCGACGTCGCCCGCCAGGAGTACCTGGCCGTCGGCATCCGCTCCTGCCTGCACCCGCAGATCGACCTGGGCACCGAACCCCGCTGGGGCCGGCAGCTCCACACCTTCGGCAACGACAGCGCGTTCGTCGCCGAGGTGGCCGCGGCGTACGTCGAGGGGTTCCAGCTCAGCCCCGACCTCGGCCCGACCTCGGTGGCCACGATGGCCAAGCACTTCCCGGGCGGCGGTCCGCAGCTCGACGGGGAGGACGCGCACTTCCCGTACGGACGGGAGCAGGTCTACCCCGGCGGGCGGTTCGCCGACCACCTGGTGCCGTTCCGGCGCGCGATCGCCGCGGGGACGTCGGCGCTGATGCCCTACTACGGGATGCCGGTCGGCCTCGAGCTCGACGGGGAGGCGGTCGAGGAGGTCGGCTTCGGCTTCAACCGTCAGGTCCTCACCGGCCTGCTGCGCGAGCAGCTCGGGTACGACGGCGTCATCTGCACGGACTGGGGTCTCGTCACCGGCACGGTGGTCGCCGGGCGGCCGTTGCCGGCGCGGGCCTGGGGGGTCGAGCACCTGAGCGAGCTCGACCGGCTCGTCACGATCGTCGACGCCGGCGCGGACCAGCTCGGCGGGGAGGCGCGGACCGACCTGCTGCTCGAGGCGGTCGCGCAGGGCCTGGTCAGCATGGAGCGGCTCGACGCGTCGGCCCGTCGGCTGCTGCTGGTGAAGTTCCGGCTCGGGCTGTTCGACGACCCGTTCGTCGACGAGGCCGCCGCCGCCGACGTCGTGGGCCGCGCCGACTTCCGCGCGGCCGGGCGCCGGTCCCAGGCCGAGTCGGTGGTGCTGCTGAAGAACGAGCCCGTCGACGGGACGCCCCTGCTGCCGCTGCGCGCAGCCCTGCGGCTCTACGTCGAGGGCTGGTCGGCCGCCGAGGCGGCCCGGCTCGGCGAGGTGGTCGCCGACCCGGCGGACGCGGACGTCGCCGTCGTCCGGCTCGCGCCGCCCTTCGACCCGCGCGACGACCTGTTCCTGGAGGCCGTGTTCCACCAGGGCTCGCTGGCGTACCGGCCGGGGCTGGTCGCCCGGCTCCGGGCGATGGCGGCCGGCACCCCGCTGGTCGTCGGCGCCAACCTCGAGCGTCCGGCGCTGCTGGGCGCCTTCGACGACGTCGCCACCGCGGTCCTCACCGAGGTCGGCACGTCGGACGCCGCGTTCGCCGACGTGCTCGCGGGCGACGTCGCGCCCCTCGGTCGGCTGCCCTTCGAGGTGCCGCGCTCCGCCGACGCCGTCCGCGCCTCGCGGTCCGACGTCGCCAACGACACCGCCGACCCGCTCTACCCTGCAGGGGCCGGGCTGAGGTACTGACACGACGCGGGGGAGGGCCATGACCGCTCCGAGCGGCTCCGGGCCCGGATCGGGCCGGCCGTCGCGCCCGACCATGCGCGACGTCGCCGAGGCGGCGGGCGTCTCCCGGGCGCTCGTGTCGATCGTCTTCCGCGGGGCGCCGGGTGCGAGCGAGCAGACCCGTGCCCGGGTGCTCGAGGTCGCCGCCGGCCTCGGCTTCACCCCGAACCGTTCGGCGAGCCTGCTCAAGCTGCACCGCAACCGGCACCTCGGCGTGACCATGAACGTCCGCAGCACGTTCCACGCCGAGCTCGTCGAGGGCATCCAGGCGGCGGCCGACGCCGCCGGCTACGAGGTCGTGCTCTCGGCCGTCTCGCCGGGCCGGCCGGAGAGCCGGGCGGTGGCCACCCTCCTGGACTTCCGCTGCGAGGCCCTGCTGCTGCTCGGCACCGGCCTCGACCAGGCGGCGCTGACCGACCTCGCCGGCCGCGTCCCGCTCGTGCTCGTGGGCGGGGCCCGCACGCGCCCGACGCTGGACGTCGTCCGGTCCTCCGACGACCGCGGCTCGGGGCTCGTGGTCGACCACCTCGTCGCGCTCGGCCACCGCCGGCTCGCCCACGTCGACGGCGGTTCGACGCTGCCGAGCACCGAGCGCCGGCGGGGGTTCCGCCGGGCGCTGAGCCGGCACGGCCTTGCGGAGGTCGCCGTGCTGGCCGGCGGGGACGACGAGGCGGCCGGCGGTCACGCCGCCGAGCGGCTGCTCGACACCGACGCCCTGCCCACGGCGGTCAGCGCGTACAACGACCAGGTCGCGGTCGGGCTGGTCGAGCGCTTCGGCCGGGCGGGCGTACGGGTCCCCGCCGACGTGTCGGTCACCGGCTACGACGACACCGCCGTCGCCGCGCTGCTGGCGATCGACCTCACCTCGGTCGACCAGGACGCCCCGGCCCAGGCCGTCGGGGCCGTCGCCGCCGCGGTGGAACGGCTCGACGGCGGCCGTACGGAGCCGGTCGAGCGCGTCTTCGAACCCCGCCTCGCCGTGCGCGGGAGCACCGCCCCGCCGCGCTGAGGCGACCCGGCGGCGCAGCCGCACACCCCGCGGACAGCCGCGCAGGTCCGGACCCGTGCGGATGTCCGGGAGGTGTGCGGCTGTCGGCGTACGGGCCCCGCCCGGCTTTGACACCGGGCGCCGGACAGGTCTAACGTCGGTCGCACTAGACCGGTCTAGTCCTCGGTCCCACCACTCGAAGGAGAGTCCGATGACCCTCGGTGTCGCCGTCATCGGTGCGGGCATGGCGGGTCGGGCGCACGCCGCTGCCTACCGCGTCGCGCCCACGCTCTACGCCTCGACGCTGCCCGACCTGCGCTACGTCTCGATCGGGGACCTGGACCCGGAGCTGGGCGCCCTGGCGGCCAGGCGCTTCGGGTACGAGCGCAGCGACACGGACTGGCGCGCGATCGCCGACGACCCGTCGATCGACGTCGTCAGCGTCGTCGTCGCGAACTTCCTGCACCGCGAGATGGTCGAGGGCCTGGTCGCCGCGGGCAAGCACGTGCTGTGCGAGAAGCCGCTGAGCGACAGCCTCGACGACGCCCGGGCCATGGCCGACCTCGCGCGCGACGCGGAGACCGTCGTCCGGGTCGGCTTCACCTTCCGTCGGGCCCCCGGGGTCGCGATGCTGCGCAAGCTCGTCACCGACGGCACGCTCGGCAACGTCCAGCACGTCGACGTCCGCTACTACTGCGACTACGCGAGCGACCCGAGCGGGCCGATCAGCTGGCGCTTCAAGGGCGGTCCGGGCACCGGCGCCCTCGCCGACGTCGGGAGCCACGCGGCGTACCTGGCCGAGTTCGTGGCCGGTGACGTCGCCGAGGTGAGCGGGGGGCGGTTCACGACGGCGATCACGGAGCGCCCCGTGCCGCTGGGGGTCGTCCAGCGCGGCGGCGCCGTCGCCGTCAGCGACCAGCGCGAGGCCGTCGAGAACGACGACTACGCCAGCTTCAGCGCGAGGTTCGCCTCGGGCGTCGGGGTGGTGGAGGTCTCCCGCGTGGCGGCCGGCCACCCGAACGGCCTGGTCATCGAGGTGTACGGCGACCAGGGCGCGGCCACCTGGGACCTGGAGCGTGCGGGTGAGTTCGGGCTCGTCCTGAACAGCGACCCGTCGGGCTACCGGGGTTTCCGCCGCGTCGTCATCGGTCCCGACGCGCCGTACTTCGCCGGCGGCCTGGCCATGGACGCCCAGGGCGTCGGGGTGGGTCAGAACGAGGGCTTCGACTACCAGGCCCGCGCGTTCCTCGAAGAGGTCGCCGGGCTCGACGAGGCCGAGTCCCTGCCCCGTTGCGCCACCTTCGACGAGGGGGTCCACAACCTGGAGGTCCTCGCCGCCGTCACCGAGTCCGCCGCCCGGGGCGGCGCCGGTGTCACCGTCCCTGCCCAGCGCACGTCCCAGAACGAGGAGAGCTCCCAGTGAAGTTCGGCGTCTACAACGCGATCCTGCACGACCGTTCCCTGCCCGAGGCGCTCGAGGTGATCGGCGGGCTCGGGCTCACCGGCATCGAGCTCAACTCCGGCGGCTTCCTGCCCGCCGTGCACATCCCGACGTTCGACGACATCCTGACCTCGGACACGGCCCGCGACGACTTCCTGGGCCAGCTCGAGGGCACCGGGGTGGAGATCGCGGGGCTGAACTGCAACGGCAACCCGCTGCACCCGAACCGCACCATCGGCGACGCGCACGCCGAGGACATCCGGCGCAGCATCCGGCTGGCCAACCGGCTCGGGCAGCACCGGGTCGTCACGATGTCGGGCCTGCCCGGCAGCGAGCCCGGCGTGCAGCAGCCCACCTGGGTCGTCAACGCCTGGAACTCCGCCGCCCTCGACGTCCTCGAGTACCAGTGGACCGTCGCGGAGACCTTCTGGCGCGAGATCGACCGGGAGGCCGCCGACCTCGACGTCAAGGTCGCCCTCGAGCTGCACCCGCAGAACATCGTCTTCAACCCGGCCGGGATCCGCGAGCTGGTCGAGCGGACGAACGCCACGCACGTCGGGGTCGAGCTCGACGCGTCGCACCTGTTCTGGCAGTGGATGGACCCGGTCGCCGTGGTCCAGGACCTCGGCCCGCTGGTGTTCCACGCGGCGGCGAAGGACGTCAAGATCAACCCGGCCGCCGCGGTGTACGGGGTGCTCGACAACCGGTTCCGCAAGCTGTCCCCGGACGAGCCACGGACCAACCTCGGTGGTGACGAGTGGGCGAACGAGTGGCCGAAGGAGGCCGCGTGGGACTTCGTGGCGCTCGGCCGCGGGCACGACGCCGTCTACTGGTCGACCTGGCTCGCCGCCCTGCACGCGGTCGACCCCGACATGCTCGTCAACATCGAGCACGAGGACACCAGCCTCGGCCGGATCGAGGGCCTCGAGGTCGCCTCCGGCGTGCTGCTCGACGCGGCGCGTCGGGCGGGTCTGGCCTGATCACCACCGTCACGTAGGGTCGTAGGACCAGCAGCGCGGCTGGTCCTACTCCTGCGTGTCCGGCACGGAACGCACGTCGACGCCGACGGAAGGCACCTGATGGCCCACGACACGGCAGCCCCGGTGACCGACCTGCCGCCCGACACCAAGGGTCCGCACACCTCGCGGCTCGGCCTGGTGGCCGTGGTCGCCACGTTCGGCGGTCTGCTCTTCGGCTACGACACGGGCGTGATCAACGGCGCGCTGGAACCCATGAAGGCCGACCTCGGGCTCACCTCGTTCACCGAGGGGCTCGTCGTCTCGATCCTGATCTTCGGCGCGGCGATCGGCGCCATCGTCGGCGGGAAGCTGTCCGACCTGCACGGCCGCCGCCACAACATCCTGATCATCGCGGTCGTGTTCATGATCGGCACGCTCGGGTGCGTGCTCGCGCCCGTCTGGCCGGTGCTGGCGCTGTTCCGGCTGGTCCTCGGCCTGGCCGTCGGGGCCGCGTCGGCGACGGTGCCGGTCTACCTGTCGGAGATCGCCCCGTACGAGCGCCGCGGCAGCATGGTCACGCGCAACGAGGTCATGATCGTCAGCGGCCAGTTCGCCGCGTTCATCATCAACGCCGTGATCTTCCAGGTGTGGGGCGAGCACCAGGGCGTCTGGCGTTACATGCTCGCCGTCGCCGTGCTGCCCGCGATCGCGCTGCTCGTCGGGATGCTCCGGATGCCGGAGAGCCCGCGGTGGCTGGTGCTCAAGGAGCGCGACGACGAGGCGCTCGACGTGCTGCGGCAGGTGCGTTCGCCGGAGCGCGCCGAGGCCGAGATGGCCGAGGTGCACGCGCTCGCCGACGAGGAGCGTGCGTCGCGGACCGGCGGCACCGCGGACCTCGGGGTGCGCTGGATCCGGCGGCTGATCTTCATCGGGGTCGGCCTGGGGGTCTTCCAGCAGTTCACCGGCATCAACTCGGTCATGTACTACGGCACCCAGCTGCTGACCCAGTCCGGCTTCTCCACGTCCGCGGCGATCATCGCCAACACGCTCAACGGCCTGTTCAGCGTCCTGGGGATCACGGTCGGGCTGCTGCTCATGAACCGGGTGAACCGCCGCACGATGCTCCTCGGCGGCTTCGTGCTCACGACCTTCTTCCACCTGCTGGTCGGTCTGTCGGCGCTGCTGCTGCCGGACGGCCAGGCGAAGGCGTACTTCATCCTCGTGTTCGTCGTGCTCTTCGTCTTCTCCATGCAGGGCACGATCGGGCCGCTGGTCTGGCTGATGCTGGCCGAGATCTTCCCGCTCAAGATCCGCAGCTTCGCGATCGGGCTGTGCGTCTTCATGCTGTGGATCGCGAACGCGGTGGTGGCGCTGGGCTTCCCGACCGTCGTGAGCTCGCTCGGCATCGCGCCGACCTTCTTCATCTTCGCCGGGCTCGGCGTGCTGGCGCTGGTCTTCATCTACACGCAGGTGCCCGAGACCCGCGGCCGGTCGCTCGAGCAGCTCGAGGACCAGTTCCGCAAGCAGTACAGCTGACGTGCCCGTGACCAACGAGAGGAACCCGTGAGCATCCTCGTCGCCGTGGCGGACAGCAAGGAGGGCCGCCAGGCCCTGGTCGCAGCCGCCCGGGAGGCGCAGCAGCAGGGCACGGACCTCGTCGTCGTGAACCTCGCCCTGACCGCGGTCGACACCAGCGCCCTGCCGGACGACCTCGTCCGAGAGGTGGTCGAGCGCCACGGCCGGGACGATGTCGACCCGGTCGAGGTGGTGCTCGAGGCGATCGAGCGGCGCCCCGACGTCACCCGGCTCGTGATCGGCCTCCGGAAGCGCTCGCCGATCGGCAAGGCCGTGCTGGGCAGCGTCTCGCAGCGGCTGCTCCTGGAGTCCCCGGTCCCGGTGCTGGCCGTGAAGACCGACCGGTAGACCGGGACGTCCGTGCAGACGTACGCGCACGACGGCCTGACCTTCGACGTCCGCGACGCCGGGTCGCCCGACGCCCCGGTGCTGGTCGCGCTGCACGGCTTCCCGCAGACGGCGGCCTCGTGGGCGGCCGTGACCCCGCACCTGACCGTCGCGGGGCTGCGGGTGCTGGCGCCCGACCAGCGCGGCTACTCACCACGGGCCCGACCGGCCGCCGTCTCCGCGTACGCGCTGCCCGCGCTGGTCGGCGACGTGCTGGCCCTGGCCGACGCGGCCGGGGTGGAACGGTTCGACCTCCTCGGCCACGACTGGGGCGGCGCGGTGGCCTGGGCCGTCGCGGCCGCCCACCCGGACCGGGTCCGCACGCTGACGGTCGCGTCCACGCCGCACCCGCGCGCGCTCGTCGCGGCCCTGCTGCACGGGCAGGCCCTCCGCTCCTGGTACATCGGCGCCTTCCAGCTGCCGCTGCTGCCCGAGCTGGTGCTGGGCTCGCCGCGGCTGGTGCGGCCGCTGCTCGCCCGGATGCAGACCCCGGAACCGGAGGAGGTGCAGGCGCTCCTGGCCGACCGGTCGACGGCGCGCGCCCTCCTGAACTGGTACCGGGCGGCCTGGCGGCCGCTGCTCGGCCGCACCGCCACGCCGTTCCCGCGGGTCCGGGTGCCCACGACGTACGTCTGGGGCGACGCGGACCCGGCGCTCGGTCGATGGGCCGCCGAGCACACCGGGCTGTGCGTCGAGGCGGACTACCGGTTCGTCGAGCTGGCGGGTGTGGGGCACTGGGTCCAGCAGGAGCGGCCCGTGGAGCTCGCGCGGCTCGTGCTCGAGCGGGTCGGGACCCCGGTTCCCTAGTGCTCCGGGTGGGAACGTCGGCGGAGCGGCCGGGCGGTGACCTAGGGTGGCGGCCGTGAGCACCATGATCGACGTCGATCTGCCCCGCTACGACGGCGGCGAGGTCGTCGTGCCGGCCCCAGGCGCCGGCGCCGGCAACTGGGCCGGCGCCGCCAGCGTCGTGCTGGCGGACGGCGTCTACTGGATGGCCTACCGCGTCCGCCGACCGCTCGACGCCGGTCGTGGGGTCAGCGTCGTCGTCTCGCGCTCCGAGGACGGCGTGCACTTCGTCCCCGCGGCGACCCTCGACCGCGACGCGTTCGCCGCGGCCTCGTTCGAGCGCCCGGTCGTGCTCCCGCTCCCGGGCGGGGGCTGGCGCCTCTACCTCAGCTGCGCGACCCCCGACTCCAAGCACTGGTGGATCGAGGCCGTCGACGCCGCGCGGCCCGAGGACCTCCCGCGCGGCCGGCGCCACGTCGTCCTGCCGGGCGACCGCCGCTGGGCGGTCAAGGACCCCGTCGTCACCGTGACCGACGGACGCTGGGAGATGTGGGTCTGCTGCCACCCGCTCGAGCCGGCGGGTGCCGAGGACCGGATGGTCACGGCGTACGCGACGAGCGTCGACGGTCTGGAGTGGGGGCCGCAGCAGACGGTCCTCGAGGGTGTGCCCGGGCGCTGGGACGCCCGCGGTGCGCGGGTCACCGCAGTCCTGTCGCACCAGCCGCTGCGGGTGCTCTACGACGGCCGGGCCGACGCGGCGTCGAACTGGTTCGAGCAGACCGGCGTGGCCGAGGAGGTCGACGGGCGCCTGGTCGGCTCGCCGGCCCCGGTCGCGTCCTCGCCCGACGGCGACGGAGCCCTGCGCTACGTCAGCGTCGTCGCCCTGCCCGACGGCCGTCGGCGCTTCTACTTCGAGGCCGCCCGGGCCGACGGCTCCCACGACCTGATGACCTCCGTCGCGGACTGACGGGGACTGCGACCCGGACCCGCCCTGCCCAGGAACCGCTGACTCCCGCCGCCTCGGGACGGCGATCCGGCGTCGGGGGTCAGCGGTTTCTGCGCCGCCTCCGGGAGGCCGCTGTCCGGGGGTCCGAGCGTACGAGGGTCAGGCGGTGCCCCGGGCCACCCGCTCGGTGAACGAACCGCGCCCCTGGACCGAGCGCCAGTCGTCGAACGACCGACCGAGGACGTCCTCGAGCACCGCGATGTCGTCGGTGCAGTGCGCGAGGAGCTCGCCCCGCTGCTCGGGCGTGAGCTTCGGTCGGCGGTCCGGGCCGCCGTGCTGGAGGGCCCGGGTCAGCGGTCGGCTCGCCCGGCGCCAGGCCTGCGGCGGGGCGTACGCACCGGCGGCCGCGCCCAGGCGGATGACCCGGCCGAGGGCCTCGGTCCGCAGGCCGGGACGGATGAAGCCGCGGGAGTTGTCCGGCGGCACCGTGGCGACCAGGCCCTCCTCGATCCCGAGGAACCGGGCGACCAGGTCGAGGGTCTCGACCGGCCGGCTGACGAGCTGGAAGTAGCGCAGCACCAGCACCCGCTCGCGCTCGACGTGCTCGAAGAGGTCCGCGAGCTGCTCGCCGTAGCGGCCCGTCCGGCGGTAGTGCCAGAACGGGGCCCATCCCGCGCGGATCCGGTCCTCCTCGGCGCGGCAGGCGGCCACGAAGTCGGACTCGGGCTCGAGGCCGTCGACGTAGAGGTGCATCCAGTTCGAGTACGCGCGGTCGACCGGGTCGCGCACGATCACGACGAGCTTCGCGTCCGGCAGCTCCTCGGCGATCCGGCGCCGGGCCGAGCGCAGGTAGAGGTAGAACGGCGTGCTCTCCAGCCGCACCGAACCCGCCGGCGCGGCCTCGAACTGCGCGGCGTAGTCGTCGGCGCGCCAGATCCACTCCTGCTGGCTGTGCGCGTCGCCGGGTCCCGCGTACGCCGGTGGGGGCGCGTCGGTGCACAGGTAGTACTTGGGTTCCTTGACGGGCGAGGCGTGCACCTGCGGGTGCCGGGCGAGCGCCGCGTGCAGCGCGCTCGTCCCGGCCTTCGGCGCACCGATGATCAGCGCGTCGGGCCGAGGTTCCCTAGTCGACATGCCGGGAACTCTAGCGAGGGCAGGCCCGACCGTCGGGGGACCGCCGTGGAGCGGTCAGTGCGAGGTCGCGCCGAGCTCGTAGCTCGTGCCCTTCGCCCGCTCGAAGCTGGCGCGCACCTCGGCCTCGGCGTCGTCGACGCCGACCCAGGTGGCGCCCTCGACGGACTTGCCGGGCTCGAGGTCCTTGTAGACGGTGAAGAAGTGCTCGATCTCGAGCAGCAGGTACGAGCGCACGTTGGTGATGTCGCGCAGGTGGTCGCGGCGCACGTCGTTGGCCGGGACGCACAGGACCTTGTCGTCGCCGCCCGCCTCGTCGGTCATCCGGAACATCGCGATCGCACGGCACGTGATGAGGCAGCCCGGGAACGTCGGCTCCGAGACCATCACGAGGGCGTCCAGCGGGTCGCCGTCCTGCCCGAGGGTGCCCTCGATGAAGCCGTAGTCGGCCGGGTAGGCCGTCGAGGTGAAGAGGGTCCGGTCGAGCCGGATGCGGCCGGACTCGTGGTCGACCTCGTACTTGTTCTTGTTGCCCTTGGGGATCTCGACGGTGACGTCGAAGGTCAGGTCGCTGAGGTCGCGGACCGATTCAGCGTTCGGCGCCGTCATGGTGTCCTCCCTAGACTGTGCGGCCTGCGCTCCGCACCGAGGCACGACGCGTCGGGGGTCCCCTGAGGCCAGCGCCGAGCCTAGCGTCCGGGAAGGAGCGCGTGCCGGATGGGTCTGAAGCGCGTCCTCGCCGCGGCCGTCGCGCTCGTCGTGGCGGTCGGGCTGGTGCTCGGGCTGGTCAGCGGCGTCTTCGGCTCCCTGGCCCACCAGGGGTTGGAGGCGACGGGCCTCGCCTCGCCCGTCGCACGGAGCACCGTCCCGTCCGCGGCGCTCGACCCGAGCGCCTCCGACGTCGCCGGCCCTTCGGCCCCGGAGGGCTCCACGACGCCGGGCGGCTCCGCACCGGGGGCCTCCTCGTCGGCGGCCCTGCCCGCTCCGGTGCTCGCCGGGACCGACGGCAGGGGCACCGTCTCTGCCGCCGCCCTCGCCGACCGGATCGACGGCGTCGACGTCGAGGACTCCGGCGGCTACTCCGGCCAGGTTCGCGACATGCGTACGGGGGCGGTCGTCTTCAGCCACCGCGCCGACCAGGGCGCCATCCCGGCCTCGACGACCAAGCTCGTCACCGCGGCCGCCGCGCTGAACCTGCTCGGCCCCGAGCACCGCTTCACCACCCGCGTCGTGTCCCCGGCCAAGGGCCGCCTCGTGCTGGTCGGGGGCGGCGACCCCTATCTCGAGGCGAAGGCGTCGAAGGCCGACCCGACGCGCGCCTCGCTGAGCGCGCTCGCCCGGTCGACCGCCCGGGCCCTCAAGGCCGACGGCGTGACGTCGGTCTCGCTCGGCTACGACGACTCCCTCTTCTCCGGCCCCTCCTTCAACCCGACCTGGCCCGACTCGTACGACGACGTCGCCTCCCACGTCTCCGCGCTCTGGGTGCAGGAGGGTCGGGCGCAGGCGGGGGAGGGCGTGCTCGGCCCGCGCCAGTCGAACCCCTCCAAGGAGGCCGCGAAGGCCTTCGCCACCGAGCTCGAGCGGCAGGGGATCGACGTCGGTGGCGTGCGCGGGGCCAAGGCGCCGCAGGGTGCTGCGCGGATCGCCTCGGTCTCCTCGCCGACGCTCGAGCGGATCGTCGAGCACGTCCTGATGACCAGCGACAACGACGGGGCCGAGGTGCTGCTGCGCCAGGCGGGCGTCGCGGGCGGGAAGCGGGGGACGTTCACGGAAGGGACGGCGGTCGTGGCCGCGCAGCTGCGCGACCTCGGGGCCTGGACCGCCGGCACCCGGCTCGTGGACGGCAGCGGGCTGTCGCGCAGCACGCGGATCCCCGCCTCGACCCTGACCAAGCTGCTGCGCGTGGCCGGCGAGGACGCCCACCCGAGGCTGCGGCCGCTCATCACCGGCCTGCCGGTCGCCGGGGTGGAGGGCAGCCTGGCCACGAAGTTCGGCGACGACGAGAGCCTCGCCGGGCGCGGGGTCGTCCGGGGCAAGACCGGGACCCTGTCCAAGGTCCACGGCCTCGCGGGCACGATCACGACCCGCGACGGGGCGCTGCTGGCGTACGCGTTCCTGGTCAACGACCCGAAGAACGACTACAACGCGACGGTCTGGCTGCAGCGCGTCACGGCCGCGGTCAGCACCTGCGGCTGCCGCTGAGGACAGGCCCGGACGCCACCTGCACCTGTCGTGCGTCGAGAGGCACGGCCTAGGCTCGACGCATGTCCGCAGCCCCCTCCGCACCGACGAGCATGGTCGACTGGGGCCTGGCGCGCAGCACGGCCGCCCGGCTCGCCAAGCCAGGTCCGTCGATCTCGGCGGAGGGCGCTCACGCCGTCGTCGCCGAGCTCCGTCAGGCCGCAGCCCGGGCCGAGCGCTACGTCACCGAGGTCACCGGGCTGGACGCGACCTCCGGCACCGCCCCCGTGCTGGTCGTCGACCGCCCGGGCTGGATCCAGGCCAACCTGGACGCCTTCCGGCTCCTGCTCACCCCCCTCACCGACAAGGCCGCGGCCAGCGTCAGCGCGACGCCCCGCGCCCTGAGCCTGGGGTCGCGCGTCACCGGCACCGAGATGGGCGTGCTCCTCAGCTATCTCGCCCCGAAGGTGCTCGGGCAGTTCGACCCCTTCTGGACCGGTCCCGACGGCGCCCGCGGCCGGCTGCTGCTGGTCGCCCCGAACGTCGTCGAGGTCGAGCGGCTGCTCCGCGTGCCGGCCTCCGACTTCCGGCTCTGGGTCTGCCTGCACGAGGAGACCCACCGGGTCCAGTTCACGGCCGTGCCGTGGCTGCGCGACCACCTGCTCGGGCTCATCGGCCGGCTCGTGGAGACGGCCGACTTCGAGCAGGGCGTCCTGGCCCAGGTCCTGCGGCAGGCGGTGCAGCGCATCGTCGAGGGCGTCCGGGGTGGGGAGGAGCTGTCGGTGCTCGATCTCGTCCAGACGCCGGCGCAGCGCGCCATCGTCGACGACATCACCGCGGTGATGTCGCTGCTCGAGGGCCACGCCGACGTCGTCATGGACAGCGTCGGGCCGGAGGTCGTGCCGACGGTGGCGGAGATCCGCGCCAAGTTCGACGTCCGGCGCCAGGGGCAGGGACCGGACCGGATCGTGCGCCGGCTGCTCGGGCTGGACGCCAAGATGCGCCAGTACCGCGATGGCGCCGCCTTCTGCCGCCATGTGCTCGACGAGGTCGGCATGACCGGGCTGAACCGGGTCTGGACCTCGCCCGACACCCTGCCGAGCCGGGCCGAGATCGCGAACCCGCAGCTGTGGGTCATCCGGAACCATCCCGAGCCGGCCGCGCCGCCGGCAGGCTGAGCCCCGGCCCACGGTGGCGGTACGGGCGCTGGGCCCGGCGACGCTCGCCGTCGTCCGCGCGGTGACGGCGGCGGTGGTCCCGCAGGACCGCGCGCTGCTCGTCGCCTGCTCCGGCGGGACCGACTCCCTCGCGCTGGCTGCGGGCGTCGCGCACGTCGCGACCCGGGCCGACCTCCCGCACGCGGCCGTCGTCGTCGACCACGGGCTCCAGGAAGGTTCGGCGGGCGTCGCGGGGCGGGCGTACGACGCGCTCGTCGGCCTCGGGTACGCCGACGTGGCGACGGTCCGCGTCGACGTCGTCGCGCAGGGTTCCGGGCCGGAGGCCGCGGCCCGGGAGGCGCGCTACGCCGCCCTGCACCGTGCGGCCGACGCCCGCGAGGCCACGCTGCTGCTCGGGCACACCCGCGACGACCAGGCCGAGACGGTCCTGCTCGGCCTCGCCCGGGGGTCGGGCGCGCGCTCGCTCGCCGGGATGGCGGTCCGCGACCACGGCCGGCTCCGGCCGCTGCTGGCGCTGCCGCGCTCGGCGACCCTCGCCTGCTGCGCCGAGCTCGGGCTCGAGCCCTGGACCGACCCGCACAACGCCGACCCCGCGTACGCCCGGGTCCGGGTCCGTACGCGGGTGCTGCCCGTCCTCGAGGCCGAGCTCGGTCCCGGCGTCGCCGCGGCGCTGGCCCGGAGCGCCGACCTGCTCAGGGCGGACGCCGACCTGCTCGACGCGCTGGCGTCCGAGGCGGCTGCCGTCGTCGAGCGCGCCGACGGGCTGGACTGCGCTGCGCTGGCCGCCCTGCCGGTCGCCCTGCGCAGGCGCGTCCTGCTCACCTGGCTCCGCGGGCTGGGCGCCCGGGACGTCGCCGTCGCGCACGTCTCAGCGGTCGAGGCGCTCGTCACCGGCTGGCACGGGCAGGGGCCGGTGGATCTGCCCGGCCTACGCGTGGCGCGCGCGGCCGGCCGGCTCAGAGGACCGACCTGAGGTCGGTGCGGGAGAAGTCGTCCCCGACGAAGAGCAGCGGCTCGCGGCGGACCGACGCCAAGGCGTAGGCGAAGCAGTCGCCGAGGTTCAGCCGCGCCGGGTGCCCGCTTGCCCTCCCGAAGTCGCGGTACGCCTGTCGAGCAACCCGGGCCTGCTCGGCGTCGAACGGCACGACCTCGACACCGCGCTCGTCCAGGAGGTCGCCGACCCGTCGAGCCAGGACGGGGTTGCGCCTGCCGTCGACGACGACGCCGAGCTCGACGGACGTCGCCGCTGACATCGACCTGTCGGCACCCGTGAGCTGCGCTGCTCGAAGAGCCGCGAGGACGTCGTCGCGCATCGGTTCGTCGAGCGCGATCGCCACGATCGCCGACGTGTCGACGATCACCGGGGCAGACCCGTCTCGTCGTAGAGGTCGTCGTCGGTGAGCAGCGGAGGACCGGGCTCCCTCATGGCAGCCCGGATGTCGAGGAGGATCGCGTCGACGCGGGCCTCCCGTGCGTCGGCCTCGACGTCGAGGCGGGCGAGCAGCTCGCTCAGCGCCCGCTCGACGACGCTCGTCTGGTTCAGCCCCGTGCGCTCGGCGGCCTTCCGTACGAGGTCGTGCACGTGCTCGTTCTTGATGTTCAGGCTCACGTCCACCAGTCTACCCAGGACGTCCACCCTTCTACCCGGCACCGAGGTGGAGGGCCGGGCGGCGTGTGGCAGGCTGAGCGCCGTGGACGCCACCGCGCTCGGAAACGACCTCTCCCGCGTGCTGTTCACCCCGCAGGAGGTGCAGGACCGGATCGCCGCGCTGGCGGCCGAGGTCGACCGCGACTACGAGGGCAAGGACGTGCTGCTGGTCGGCGTCCTGAACGGGGCGGTGATGATCATGGCCGACCTGTCCCGCGCGCTGTCGATCCACTGCCGGATGGACTGGATGGCGATCTCGTCGTACGGCTCGGGCACCAAGTCCTCCGGCGTCGTCCGGATCCTCAAGGACCTCAGCACCGACATCGCCGGCATGCACGTCCTCGTGGTCGAGGACATCGTCGACACCGGCCTCACGCTGTCGTACCTGATCAGCAACCTGCGCTCGCGCGGGCCGGCGAGCCTCGAGGTGCTGACCGCCTTCCGCAAGCCCGAGGCGGTCAAGATGCCGGTCGAGGTGCGCTACGTCGGCTTCGACATCCCGAGCGAGTTCGTCGTGGGCTACGGCCTCGACTACGACCAGCGCTACCGGAACCTCACCGGCGTCGCCACGCTCGCCCCGCACGTCTACAGCTGACCGGGGCCGGCCGGCGGCCCGGTGACCGGAGCTGCGCCGGGCCTGTGCACAGGCCCGTGCCGGTTGGTCAGGACCGCTAGCCTGGCTGCCTGAGGTCACGCCTCACTCCGGCGTGCTCCCGACTCTCTAGGCAGGTCATGAACCTCAAGCGCATCTTCCGCGGTCCGCTCGTCTGGATCGTGCTCGCCCTCGTCGCGGTGACGCTGCTGATCCAGTTCAGCACCAGCCTGAGCGGTGGCTACAAGGAAGCGCCCACCTCCCAGGTCGTCGCCCTCATCAACGGCGACCAGCCGTTGTCGGAGGTCACGCTCCGCGACCGTGAGCAGACCATCCAGGTCGTCACGAAGGACGCCACGCCGCAGCGCTTCAAGGCGACCTGGGTGGGCAACCAGAGCGACGAGCTGATCGACCGGCTCAACCAGCGCGTCGCGAACCAGACCCTGGACAGCTGGCAGGGCGAGAACCCGCAGCCGAGCTTCCTCTCCAACCTGCTCGCCACCCTGATCCCGTTCATCCTCATCGCGGTCGTCTTCTTCTTCCTGCTCAACTCCGTGCAGGGCGGCGGCAGCCGGGTGATGCAGTTCGGCAAGTCCAAGGCGAAGGTGGCCAACAAGGACACGCCCAAGACGACGTTCGCGGACGTGGCGGGAGCCGACGAGGCCGTCGAGGAGCTGCAGGAGATCAAGGAGTTCCTGGCCGAGCCCGCGAAGTTCCAGGCGGTCGGCGCCAAGATCCCCAAGGGCGTGCTGCTCTACGGCCAGCCCGGCACCGGCAAGACGCTGCTGGCCCGCGCCGTCGCCGGCGAGGCCGGTGTCCCCTTCTTCTCCATCTCCGGCTCCGACTTCGTCGAGATGTTCGTCGGTGTGGGCGCGAGCCGCGTGCGCGACCTCTTCGAGCAGGCCAAGGAAAATGCCCCGGCGATCGTCTTCATCGACGAGATCGACGCCGTCGGCCGGCACCGCGGCGCCGGCATGGGCGGCGGGCACGACGAGCGCGAGCAGACGCTCAACCAGCTCCTGGTGGAGATGGACGGCTTCGACGTCCGCGGCGGCGTCATCCTCATCGCCGCGACGAACCGGCCCGACGTCCTCGACCCGGCGCTCCTGCGCCCGGGCCGCTTCGACCGGCAGATCCCGGTCGACAACCCGGACATGAAGGGCCGTCTGCAGATCCTCAAGGTGCACGCCCAGGGCAAGCCGGTCGCGCCGGACGTCGACCTCGAGTCGATCGCCCGCCGCACCCCGGGCTTCACCGGTGCCGACCTGGCCAACGTCTTGAACGAGGCCGCGCTGCTCACCGCGCGCTCGAACAGCAAGGTCATCGACAACGTGTACATGGACGAGGCGATCGACCGCGTCATCGGCGGGCCGCAGAAGCGCAGCCGCCTGATGAACGAGAAGGAGAAGCTGGTCACCGCCTACCACGAGGGTGGCCACGCCCTGGTGGCCGCGGCGCTGCCGGGCACCGACCCCGTGCAGAAGATCACGATCCTGCCGCGCGGGCGGGCTCTCGGCTACACGATGGTGCTGCCGGAGAACGACAAGTACTCCAACACCCGAGCCGAGCTGCTCGACCAGATCGCGTACATGATGGGCGGCCGCGCCGCCGAGGAGCTCGTCTTCCACGACCCGACGACCGGCGCCAGCAACGACATCGAGAAGGCCACCAGCGTGGCCCGTGCGATGGTCACCCAGTACGGGATGACCGAGCGGCTCGGCGCCATCAAGCTGGGCACGGGCGACTCGGAGCCGTTCCTCGGCCGTGACTACGGCCAGGGCCGCGACTACTCCGAGGAGATCGCGGCGGTGGTGGACGAGGAGGTCTCGCGCATCATCAGCACGGCGCACCAGGAGGCGTTCGACATCCTGACCGCCAACCGGGACGTCCTCGACGACCTCGTCCGCGCGCTGTTCGAGCACGAGACGCTCGACCGCGCGGCCGTCGCCGGCATCTTCCAGTCGCTGCGGCTCTGGCCGAAGCGGCCGGCCTGGACGGGTTCGGACACCCGGATCCCGTCCGAGCTCCCGCCGGTCACCCCGCCGCCGCGTGTCGAGGCCCCGACCGGGCCGCGCGGTCTCTACGGGTCGAACGGCTCCAACGGGTACGGCCCGCACGGCAACGGCAACGGCAACGGCAACGGGCACGGCCCGCTCGAGCCCGGGGGCGAGGGCGTCCCGGCCGGTGGCGCGCCGATCCCGCCCGGGCAGTCACCCGTGCCGCCGCACCTGCCGGGCGGTCCGGCCGGCGGCCCCAGCCAGCCCCAGCCGCCGCGGGGCCCTGACTTCCGCTGACCGGTGGCGCACCCCGCCTGACCTCGGCCGACGCCGCGGACCCTCGACGAGGGTCCGCGGCGTCGTCGTTCCCGGGCTCGGCGAGGATGAGGGGCGTGAGCCCTTCCGACACCCCGAGCCTGGACCTCGAGACCGACGAGGAGCCCGTGGCGGAGCGGCCCCCCGTCGACGAGCCGCGCGTCGCCGCCGCCGTCCGCGAGATCCTCCTCGCGATCGGTGAGGACCCGGACCGCGACGGGCTGCTCAAGACCCCGGAGCGGGTCGCCCGCGCGTACACCGAGATGTTCGCGGGGCTGCGTCAGGACGCGAAGGACGTCCTGGCCACCACGTTCGACCTCGGCCACGACGAGCTCGTGCTCGTGAAGGACATCGAGGTCTGGTCCAGCTGCGAGCACCACCTGGTGCCGTTCACCGGGGTCGCGCACATCGGCTACATCCCGAGCCGGGACGGTCGCATCACCGGGTTGTCCAAGCTGGCCCGCCTCGTCGACGTCTACGCCAAGCGGCCCCAGGTGCAGGAGCGCATGACGACGCAGATCGCGGACGCCCTGGAGAAGTACCTGGACCCCCGCGGCGTCATCGTCGTCCTCGAGTGCGAGCACCTCTGCATGACCATGCGCGGCGTCCGCAAGCCCGGCTCCCGCACCATCACCAGCGCGGTCCGCGGCCACCTCCGTACGAGCGCCACCACCCGCGCCGAGGCGATGAACCTCATCCGCGGCTGACGAACCGCTGACTCCCGACCCGTTCTCACCTTCCCGACCTGCCTCACCTCAGCGTTTCCTTGCGGGCCCGGCTGGGCCGGGCCCGGCTGGGCCGGGCCGGGCTGGGCTGGGCTGGGGGCGGATGGTTGCGAGGCGCCGTCGCTGGAGGGGCGCGCGGAAGCAGAGCCGGCCCGGACCACGAGCGCTCAGGTCACCGACTTCACCGACGCCGTCCAGGTGTTGCAGTCGCCCACGTCGCCGGAGTCGAGGCCGCGCTCGAGCCACGCCCACTGCGCTCTGGACGAACCATGGTCCGGCTTCCGGCTCTTCGGCGGGTCCTCGTCGCCGGTGTAGCTGTGCCACGACTTCAGCTCGGCGCGGTCCTCGCTGCTGACGTCGACGGTCTTGCTGGTCGCGTGCAGGAACACCCCCTCGAGGCACTGCGCCTGCAGCTCCAGGCGCCGGCTGAGGACGAGGTGCTCCTTCTTCGACGCGTCGTGGTCGGCGATCGCGTAGGCGTAGGCGATGCCGGTCGTCGCCTGCAGGTGGTGGCCGAACTCGTGGGCGACGAGCCCGACGTAGCCCAGCCGCGCGAACGTGTACGCCTCGCGGCCGTCGTCGACGGTGTCGGGCCAGTAGATGGTGGCGGTGGTGGAGCAGTAGTACGCCGGTGAGCCGTCCTGGTCGAACTCGCCGCAGGGGCTCTCGACGCTGCGGTGGTAGGTCTTCACCTTCGGCTGCTCGAGGGTGAAGCCGCGGACGGCGAGGGACGGCCGGAACACCGTCGTCAGGCACGCGACGACGTCGGTGAGGTAGGCCTGCAGCTTCTTGTCCGGCAGCGGGGGCTTGGGGCGTCGTACGGGCAGGTCGCACGAGGTCGAGGCCTTGCCGAGGTCGACGCCGTAGAGCGTGTTCGTCTCGAGGCTCTGGTCGGGCCCGGCCGGCGTCGTGGGGGTCGTGGTGGCGCGGGGCAGCGGTTCCGGCGGCGCGGCGGTGGGCGAGGTCGTGCCCGCCGGGGTCGGCGACGCGGTGGTCGGTGAGCTGGCGCGTCGGACGTCCGGCGTCTGGACGGCCGAGGCGGTGGTGGTCGAGGCGGTGCTGACCGGGGCGGGTGCGGCGCCGGTCCCGTCGCGACGCATCCCGAGGACGACGACGCCCCCGACGACCGCGGTCACCACCAGGGCGGTCACCAGCGCGACCGCGAAGGGCCAGCTGCTGCGCCCGTGCGTCGGGTCCCGCGGTGGGCCCGGGTCGGGGCTCGACCACGGGTCGGCGGGCGGCGGCACCGCACGAGCATAGAGAGCGACGGGCCCCCGCGACGACGATCCGCGCGCCCGGGCGACGGGTCCGCCGCTCACTAGGGTGTCGGGATGGACGTCCCGGTCGTGGCCGGTCTGCCGGCCCCGGGGCGGACCCTCGTGATGGGCGTCGTGAACGTGACGCCCGACTCGTTCTCCGACGGCGGCGCGTGGTTCGCGCCCGAGGCGGCCCTGGCCCACGGGCTGGAGCTGGTCGCCGAGGGGGCCGACGTCGTGGACGTCGGCGGGGAGTCCACCCGGCCGGGCGCCGAGCGACCCGGGCCGGCCGAGGAGCTGCGGCGGGTCCTGCCGGTCGTGGAGGGCCTCGTCGCCGGGGGCGCGTGCGTGAGCGTCGACACCATGCGCGCCGAGGTCGCGGACGCCGCGGTGCGGGCCGGGGCCCGGCTGGTGAACGACGTCTCCGGCGGCCGCGCCGACCCGGCGATGCTCGAGACGGTCGCCGGCCTCGGCGTCGCGTACGTCTGCATGCACTGGCGTGGCCACGCCCGGGCGATGCAGGGGCGGGCGACGTACGACGACGTGGTCGCCGACGTGGTCCGCGAGCTGTCGGAGCAGGTCGCGCTGGCGCGCGCGGCCGGGATCGGGGCGGACCGGCTGGTGGTCGACGCGGGGTTCGGCTTCGCGAAGACGGGGGAGCACGGCTGGGAGCTCCTCGACCGCTTCGACGAGCTGGCCGGGACTCACCTGCCGCAGCTCGTCGGCGTCTCGCGGAAGTCGTTCCTCGGCACGCTGCTCGCGGCGCCGGACGGGACACCGCGGCCCCCGCAGGAGCGTGACGCCGCGACGGTCGCGCTGACCACGCTGCTCGCGGCCCAGGGTGTCTGGGGGGTCCGCGTGCACGCGGTCCGGGCCAACCGCGACGCCGTCGAGGTGGTCCGGCGGCTGTCCGAACGAGCGACGGGCACCGTTGGGCCGTCGGATAGGGTCGCCTCACCCCGAGGGAGGTGAGATGACGAACGCTGCGCACGACCTGACCGCTGCACCCACGACCTCTGCACCCAGCACCGCTGCACCCACGGCCGCTGCACCGGCGGCGCCGTCCGCTGCTCCTGCCGCCCGCCGGGACGCGGTGCGCGACCGCGTCGTGCTGACCGGGCTGCGGGCCTGGGGCCGGCACGGGGTGCTCGTCCACGAGCGCGCCCAGGGCCAGCACTTCGTCGTCGACGTGGTCCTGCACCTCGACCTCGCCCCCGCCTCGACGTCGGACGACCTCACCCGCACCGTCGACTACGGCGTCCTCGCCGAGGCGATCGTCGCGGACGTCCAGGGCGAGCCCCTGGACCTCATCGAGGCCCTCGCCGAGCGCGTCGCCCAGACCTGCCTGCGCCACGACGCCGTCACGGAGGTCGAGGTCACGGTGCACAAGCCCGAGGCGCCCATCGGGGTCGCGTTCACCGACGTGGCCGTCACGCTCACCAGGAGCCGCCCATGACCAGCCCCAACCCGCACGCGATCGACACCGACACCCTCAGCGGCATGAAGCCGCTGCGCAAGGTCGTCTACTCCCTCGGCTCGAACCTCGGCGACCGCCTGGGCAACCTCCAGGGCGCCGTCGACGCGCTGCGCGACACCCCCGACGTGATCGTCGTCGACGTGTCGCCGGTGTACGAGACCACGCCCGTCGGCGGGCCGGAGGACAGCCCCGACTTCCTGAACCTGGTCGTCGTCGCGGAGACGACCCTCGAGCCGCGGACCCTGCTCGAACGGGCCCTGGCCATCGAGGACGCGTACGGCCGCGAGCGCTCCGGACGCTGGGCGCCGCGCACCCTCGACGTCGACCTGATCATGGTCGGCACGACGGTCGTCGACGCCGACGACCTGCGGCTGCCGCACCCGTTGGCCCACGAGCGCGGTTTCGTCCTCCTGCCGTGGATCGCGGTCGACCCGCGCGGCGAGGTCCCCGGCCACGGCCCCGTCGCCACCCTCGCGGAGCAGGTCGACGGCTCCGGGATCACCCGGCGCGACGACCTCGTCATCGACTGAACGCCCGCCCGAGCACCTCCGCATGAGCCAGGCCCCGAGCGGCAACCAGGTCACCAGCACGCCCCGCCGCGCGCTGGTCGTCGCCGCGCTGTTCGGCGGGCTGGCCGGCTGGCTCCTCGCCGTGACGACGCAGGCGCTGGACGTCGTCCCCCCGTCGATCCCCTGGACGGCCCCCGTCGGGCTCGTGGTGGTCGCCGCTCTCGTCGGGGCGATCGCCCGCTCCACCCACCAGCAGATCCAGGTGCGGCGCGAGCGGATGGAGCCGCAGCGCGCGGTCGCCTTCCTCGTGCTCGGCAAGGCCTCGGCGCTCGGCGGGGCGCTCGTGGCCGGCGGCTACCTCGGCTACGCGCTGTCCTTCGTCTCCCGCTTCGACGCCGATGGCCCCCGGGAACGGGTCGTCCGCTCGTTCGTCGCGATCGTCGGCGGGGTCGCGCTGGCCGTCGCCGGGCTGCTCCTCGAGCGGGCCTGCCGGGTCCCGGACGACGAGGACGAGGAGCGCGAGCGCCGCCGCGCCGAGGAGGACTGAACCCTCCCGGACCCGCCTGCGCGTGCCTCCGCCGACAGCGCCCCGGAGCGTCCTAGGGTCGCGCGCATGAACCCCCCACCGGCTGCCTCCCCGCGCCCGGGCCAGGCCTCGCGCCGCGAGCCGGTGGCCCGCCAGCGTCGGGCCACCCAGGTCGTCCTCGTCGTCGGCAGCGTCCTCGCGCTCGGCGCCGCCCTCGGTCCCCTCTGGCTGGTGCGAGCCGGCCTGGTCGTCGCCGTGGCGACCGGCGTCGTGACGCTGCCCTCGCCTGGCGCGAGCTCACCGCCGCCCGTCGTCGGCACGCCGCGCGCCTGCTGGGCGCCGACCGCCGGCACGGCGAGGTGCTGCGCGACGAGCGCACCCGCAACGCCGAGGTCGTCGACGCGCTGAGCGAGCGTCTGCGCAGCACCGGCATGGTCGTCGCCGGTCAGCGCGGCACCATCGCTCAGCTGCAGGGCGAGGTCGGGGTCCTGACGACCGAGCGCGACGCGCTGCAGGTCCAGGTCGCCGAGCGCGACGGGATGCTCGGGCTGTTCCGGGAGAGCCTGCGCGAGCAGGAGGCCGCGCTGCTCGCGGTCCGCGAGGCCGAGCGCACCAACCCGCCGGCCGGCACCTCCGGGGCCGAGGTCCACACCCTGCCGCGGCGCTCGCGCCCGGCGGGGGCCGACGAGGCGCTCGATCCCCAGATGCTCGAGCTCGCCATGGTCCTGCCGAACTACGAGGTCACCCGCCGCGCGGTCTGAGGGCCCTCCGGTCACCGGCCGCTACTTGTCCAGGTCGCCGACGACGTAGCCGACCGAGGCGAGCGTCGCCTCGAGGGCGTCGACGTGGACGCCACGCAGCAGCGGCTCGAGCGCGGAGACGTGGTTGAACGACGGCGTCCGCAGCTTGAGGCGCCAGGGCGTCTTCTCCCCGCGCGACACCAGGAACACCCCCGACACCCCGAGCGGCGCCTCGGTGGCGACGTACGCCTCGCCCTCGGGCAGCCGGACGACCTTGCCGAGCCGGACCGCGACCTCGCCGTCGACCGAGCGCAGGCGGTCGACGCAGGCCTCGACGAGGTCGGCGCGACCCGCAGCTCGTGGACCAGGGTCGCCAGCCGGGCGGCGGCGTCGCCCGTGGTGGCCGGCGTCGGCCGCAGCAGCCCGGCGAGCGCGCCGTACGCGAGGTAGGGCCGCTGCACGCGCAGGTCGACCTGCAGGCCGCCGGCCCGGGCCGCCGGCCCGGTCACCCCGTACGCGGCGACGAGCTCGGCGGTGAGCGGCGCGGCCCCGGCGAGCAGCTGCGCAGCGGGTCGGCCCCGAGCCACGCCGCGAGCCGGTCGGCCACGGCACGCACGTCGGCCAGCACGGCCAGCTCGGCGTCCAGCCAGGCCGCGTCGGCGTCGGCGGCCAGGCCGCCGACCCGGTTGACCATGGGGTGCACGCGGTTGCCGGTCAGGCGCTGCAGCTGGAGCGCGCAGCGCCTCGCGCAGGGCCCCGGTCACCGACGGCTCGCCCAGCCGGAACGGCACCCAGGCCAGGAACCCCAGGTGGCTGAGCAGCCGCGTGTGCTCCGCCAGCAGGGTCCGCAGCCAGGCCGCCCGCGGTGGCACCTCGAGACCGAGCATCCGCTCGCAGGTCAGGGCGACCGTCAGCTCGGCGGCGAACGGCGCCTCCCAGTCGTGCCGGTCGGCCAGCATCGAGGACCTGGCGGTAGTCGCGGACCTCGAAGAGCTTCTCCACCCCGCGGTGCATCGCGCCGACCACGACGTGCGCCTCGGTGACGACGCCGTCCTCGACCCACAGCCGCAGCTCCACCAGCCCGGCGCCGCTCGGGTGCTCGGGCCCGAGGTCGAGCAGCACGGTGCCGGCTGGCGGGGGAGCCGTCGCCGCGGTCGGCAGCACGCCGGGCCCGAGGGCGCCGACGAGCACGCGCAGCGGGGTGGGCACCGGCCTCAGGCTAGGAGGCGCGACGGTGCGGCGCCCTGCAGCAGCCACCACAGGTCGCCCCAGCGGTCGGGCGCGGTCAGCGCGGCCCGCTCGCTCGCGCGCGACGAGCGCCGCGAGCGGGTCCGGCGGCCGCCGCCGTCGGCGCCGCGCCCGAGGACCGTCGCCTGCCGCTCCAGCAGCAGCGTCGTCGCCCCGGTCGCCTCGCCCGCGGCGCCAGCGCGTCGACGGCGACGTGGGCGGTGAGGTTCGCCGACCGTCCGGGCACCGGCGGCCGCCGCCGACCACCCCGTACGCGGCCAGGGTCCCGCCGCTCGGCCGCTCCCCGGCGACGTGCCCGTAGTCGACGGCCAGCGCCCGGCCGCCGCGTGCGGCGCCGCGACGACCAGCGCCGCCCAGGCCGTGTCCCGGGCGCGCCCGACCTCGGCCCGCGGCCCACCGGACGGCCACCAGCGGGTCGAGCCAGGCGCGCGTCCTCCGGCGGAGCGGGCGCGCCGGCCCGTTCGCGACCGCCGGCGTCCACCTCGACCTCGCGCCAGCCCGTCCGGACCTCGCTCGACGACGGGGACGGGCAGGTCGTCGAGCCACTCGTGGGCCACGAGCAGCGGCGCGCCGGTCCCGCCGAGCCACGCGTCCGGCGCCGCCGTCCGTCCAGGCACTCGTGTCCGCGTCCCAGTGGTCCACGACCCAGCGCACCCCGCCGTCCAGGCCCGGGGGGCGGCGCCCGACGGTCGACCGCGACGACCTCGACCCCTGGGCAGACCGCCAGCAGCGCCGCGGCGAGCCGGCCGTCCCCGGCCCCGACGTCGACGACGACCGCCGCGTCCGCCGGCAGCAGACCGGCCACGGCGCGCGCGACGAGGGGACCCGCTCCGACCCCGGTCGCGAAGTGCCCGCCCGGCTGCTCGCGGGTCCAGAAGCCGCCGGACCCGTACGCCGCCTCCACCCAGGCCGAGCGCCAGGGGCGCCACCGGTCCACGCCTGAGCGCGCCCGTGCGGGGAGACCGGGGTGCGAGAGCATGGGTCCATGCTGCCGACGACGGTCGGGCACGACGACGTGCCCACCGAACGCCCCCGCCCGCCGCTCCCCGACGGGGCGCCGCTGCCGCCCTCGGCGCGGCCCGTCCTTCCCGGGTCGGCTCGCCGCCGAGGCACCCGGCTGGGTGCGCGAGGTCGACGTGGTCGTCGTCGGTTCCGGGGTCGCCGGCCTCACCGCCGCCCTGGAGTGCCGTGAGCGGCTGGGTCCGCAGAGCCGGGTCATGGTGGTGACCAAGGACGTCGTGGCCGCCGGCTCCACCCGCTGGGCGCAGGGCGGCATCGCCTCGGTCCAGGCCGAGGGCGACAGCGTGGCCGAGCACGTCTCGGACACCCTCGTGGCCGGGGCCGGGCTCTGCGAGCCGGCCGCGGTCGACCTCCTCGTCCGTGAGGGGCCCGACGAGGTCGCGACGCTCGTCGAGCGGGGCACGCAGTTCGACCTCGACGCCGCCGGTCGCTTCGCGCTCACCCGCGAGGGCGGGCACCACCGCAACCGCATCGCCCACGCGGGCGGGGACGCGACCGGAGCCGAGATCGAGCGCGCCCTGGTCGCCGCGGTGCAGACCGACGAGGGCGTCGAGATCGTCGAGCAGGCGCTCGTGCTGGACCTGCTGCCCGCCGTGACGCAGGACGGCTCCCCGGCCGTGGCCGGGGTGACGCTGCACGTGCTCGGCGAGGGCAGCCGGCAGGGCGTCGGCGCCGTCCGCTCCCGCGCCGTGGTCCTCGCGACCGGCGGCATCGGCCAGATCTACGCCGTCACGACGAACCCGCCCGTCTCCACCGGTGACGGCGTGGCTGCCGCCCTGCGGGCCGGGGCGCGGCTGCGCGACGTGGAGTTCATCCAGTTCCACCCGACGGTCCTCTTCCTCGGCACCGGTGCGCGCGGGCAGCTGCCGCTGGTCAGCGAGGCGGTGCGCGGCGAGGGCGGGCTGCTGGTCAACTCGGCCGGCGAGCGCTTCATGGTCGGCCAGCACGAGCTCGCCGAGCTGGCGCCCCGTGACGTCGTCGCCAAGGGGATCATGAAGGAGATGGCCCGCGAGGGCACCGACCACGTCTACGTCGACGGCCGGATGCTCGGCGAGGAGACCTGGCGGGTCCGCTTCCCGACGATCCTGCACAGCTGCCGGCAGGCGGGCATCGACCCGGTGGCCGACCTCATCCCGGTCGCCCCGGCGGCGCACTACTTCTGCGGCGGCGTCGAGACCGACCTGCGCGGCGCCACGACGCTCGCCGGCCTCTACGCCTGCGGCGAGGTCGCCTCGTCCGGCGTGCACGGGGCCAACCGGCTCGCCTCGAACTCGCTGCTCGAGGGCCTGGTCTTCGCCGCCCGGATCGCCGGCGCGCTCGCGGAGGACCTGCCGCCGGCCCGCGAGCCCGTCGACGACCCGCGGGAGGCCGTGGCTCGTCGACCCGTCGGTCGTCCCGGCGCTGCAGCGCACCATGAGCCGCGACTGCGGTGGTCTGCGGAACCTCGCCGGCCTGGACCGGGCGACGAAGAAGCTGACCCGCCTCGCCGGGCGCCGCACGACCGAGACCGGGCTCGCGGCGTGGGAGGCGTCGAACCTCCTCTGCGTCGCCGCCGCGGTGCTGGGCTCGGCCCGGCTCCGCGAGGAGTCCCGGGGCGCCCACTGGCGCGACGACTTCGCCGACCGCGAGGAGGCGTGGGAGCGCCACCTCGTCGTCGAGGTCGGCGACGGGGGCGGTCTCGTGCACCGGCGTACGGCGGTGGGCGCGGCCGGGTCCGACGAGGGCACGACGAGCGCACGGACGAGCACGGGAGCGGGACGATGAGCGTGGAGATCAGCAGCCTGGCGCAGGCCGAGGCGTACGTGGCCTCGGTCGGTCTGGACGTCGAGGCGCTCGCGGTGGTCGTGGCGGAGGCGCTGGGGGAGGACCTCGGCGGCCGCGGCGTCCTGGCGCCCGGTGCGGGGCGCGGGGTGGACGTCACCTCGGTCGCCACCGTCCCGGCCGACGCGGTCGGGCACGGCGAGCTCGTCGTGCGCCGCCCCGGGGTCGTCGCGGGGCTGCCGGTCGCCGCGTACGTGGTCGCGGTCGTCCTCTCCGGCGGCGACCGAGCGGGGCCGTTCCGCGTGGAGGTGCTGGCGGCCGACGGCGACGACGTCGCGACCGGTGACGTCCTCGCCCGGCTCGAGGGCGGCACCCGCGGGCTGCTCACCGCCGAGCGCGTCGCCCTGAACCTGCTGACCCTCACCTCCGGTGTCGCGACCGCGACGAAGGCCTGGGTCGACGCCCTCGCGGGCACCGCCACCCGGGTCCGCGACACCCGCAAGACGGTGCCGGGGCTGCGGATGCTGCAGAAGTACGCCGTCCGGGTCGGGGGCGGGGTGAACCACCGGATGTCGCTCGCCGACGCGGCCCTCGTCAAGGACAACCACGTCGTGGCCGCGGGCGGGGTGGTGGCGGCGTACGAGCGGGTCCGGGCGATGTTCGGCGACCTGTGGATCCAGGTCGAGGTGACGACGCCCGAGCAGGCGCGCGACGTGGTCGCGGCCGGCGCCACCGACGTCCTGCTCGACAACATGAGCCTCGCCCAGATGAGCGCCGTCGTCGCCGAGCTGAAAGGCCGCGCGCAATTCGAGGCGAGCGGCGGATTGACCTTGGCGTCGGCCGCTTCGGTGGCGGCCACGGGGGTCGACTTCATCGCCGTGGGCGCGATCACACATTCCGCTCCGATTATGGATATCGCGCTGGACCTCGGCTGAATCATTTCTCGCCCGGGTGCGCTACTGTTTCGGAGTCAGGAAATGCATCGCAGAAAGGCGAACACGTGGCACAAAGGGTCGAGTACATACTCGAAGACGATCTCGACGGCGGCAAGGCCGACGAGACCGTGCAATTCGGTCTGGACGGTGTCGAGTACGAGGTCGACCTGTCGACCGAGAACTACGACAAGCTGCGCGACACCCTCGCGCCCTGGGTCGCGGTCGCCCGCCGCACCGGTGGGCGGCGCAAGCGGACCGGCGGTGCCGCTCCGAAGGCCGCCGGCAGCGACGGCGCGTCCGGCAGCAGCACCAGCGACATCCGCGCCTGGGCGGGCGAGAACGGCTACGAGGTCTCCAGCCGTGGCCGCGTCTCCTCCGAGGTCCGCGAGGCCTACGACAAGGCCCACGCCTGAGCCGCGGCTCAGCGGTTGCGCCCTGGGCGAACGCGACGTCCGCCCGGGGCGCCACCACGCGCGGTCGGTCCGCCGGACCGGCGCGCCGTCGAGATCGGACCGACCCGGCTGCGGCCAGCGGGAATCGACCTCGCTCGTCACGACGTTGTCATCAGCACGGAACGTCTTGGGGCCGCCAGCAGGCGGTCTGGCGTGGTTCGCTGGACTCCACGACCACCTGAGGCTGTCCACCCTCCCGACTAGCATGAGACGGGCTGGGAGTGCAGCCGCCGACGGGCGTCCGCACCGTACGTAGCGAGGAGCACCCACACATGTTCGAGAGGTTCACCGACCGGGCGCGTCGCGTCGTCGTGCTGGCTCAAGAAGAAGCCCGCATGCTCAACCACAACTACATCGGGACCGAGCACATCCTGCTCGGTCTCATCCACGAGGGCGAGGGCGTCGCCGCAAAGGCGCTGGAGTCGCTCGGCATTTCCCTCGAGGCCGTGCGCCAGAAGGTCGAAGAGATCATCGGCCACGGCCAGCAGTCGCCGAGCGGACACATCCCGTTCACCCCGCGGGCCAAGAAGGTCCTCGAGCTGAGCCTGCGCGAGGCGCTGCAGATCAACCACAGCTACATCGGCACCGAGCACATTCTTCTCGGCCTCATCCGTGAGGGCGAGGGCGTGGCCGCGCAGGTCCTCGTCAAGCTGGGCGCCGACCTCAACCGGGTCCGCAACCAGGTCCTCCAGCTGCTCTCGGGCTTCCAGGGCAAGGAGGCCGCGACCTCCGGTGCTCCCGAGCAGGGCTCGACCCCGTCGTCCTCGATGGTGCTCGACCAGTTCGGCCGCAACCTGACGCAGGCGGCGCGCGAGAACAAGCTCGACCCGGTGATCGGGCGCGAGACCGAGATCGAGCGCGTGATGACCGTGCTCAGCCGACGCACCAAGAACAACCCGGTGCTGATCGGGGAGCCCGGCGTCGGCAAGACCGCCGTCGTCGAGGGCCTCTCGCAGGCGATCGTGCGCGGCGACGTGCCCGAGACCCTGCGCGACAAGCAGATCTACACCCTCGACCTCGGCGCGCTGGTGGCCGGCAGCCGTTACCGCGGTGACTTCGAGGAGCGCCTCAAGAAGGTGCTCAAGGAGATCAAGACCCGCGGCGACGTCGTGCTGTTCATCGACGAGATCCACACCCTGGTGGGTGCGGGGGCCGCCGAGGGCGCCATCGACGCTGCCAGCATCCTCAAGCCGATGCTGGCCCGCGGCGAGCTGCAGACGATCGGCGCGACGACCCTCGACGAGTACCGCAAGTACGTCGAGAAGGACGCCGCCCTGGAGCGCCGCTTCCAGCCGATCCAGGTCGCGGAGCCGTCGATCGCCCACACGATCGACATCCTGCGCGGGCTGCGGGACCGCTACGAGGCGCACCACCGGATCACCATCACCGACCAGGCCCTCGTGGCCGCGGCCCAGATGGCGGACCGCTACATCTCCGACCGCTTCCTGCCCGACAAGGCGATCGACCTGATCGACGAGGCCGGCGCCCGGCTCCGGATCCGCCGGATGACCGCGCCGCCGGACCTCCGCGACTTCGACGAGAAGGTCGCGAGCGTCCGCCTCGAGAAGGAGGCGGCGATCGACGCGCAGGACTTCGAGCGCGCCGCGGGTCTCCGCGACGACGAGAAGAAGCTGCTGGGCGCGCGCGCCGAGCGCGAGGCGCAGTGGAAGTCCGGCGACCTCGACGTGGTGGCGGAGGTGGACGAGGAGATCATCGCCGAGGTGCTCTCCACGGCGACCGGCATCCCGGTGTTCAAGCTGACCGAGGAGGAGTCGGCCCGTCTCATCCACATGGAGGACGAGCTCGGCAAGCGCTACATCGGCCAGCACGACGCCGTCCGGGCGCTCTCGCGCTCGATCCGGCGCACGCGGGCGGGTCTGAAGGACCCCAAGCGGCCGAGCGGGTCGTTCATCTTCGCCGGGCCCTCGGGCGTCGGCAAGACCGAGCTGACCAAGGCGCTGACCGAGTTCCTCTTCGGCGACGAGGACGCGCTCATCCAGCTCGACATGAGCGAGTACTCCGAGAAGCACACCGCCTCGCGGCTGTTCGGCTCGCCTCCCGGCTACGTCGGGTACGAGGAGGGCGGCCAGCTCACCGAGAAGGTGCGGCGCAAGCCGTTCAGCGTGGTCCTCTTCGACGAGGTCGAGAAGGCCCACCCGGACATCTTCAACTCGCTGCTGCAGATCCTGGACGAAGGTCGCCTGACCGACGCCCAGGGTCGGGTGGTCGACTTCAAGAACACCGTCATCGTCATGACGACCAACCTGGGCACCCGCGACATCGCCAAGAGCGTGTCGCTGGGGTTCAGCGCCTCGACCAACGCCGAGGGGTCGTACGAGAAGATGAAGGCCAAGGTGGCCGACGAGCTCAAGCAGCACTTCCGCCCCGAGTTCTTGAACCGCGTCGACGAGATCGTGGTGTTCCGCCAGCTCACGCAGACCGACATCGTCCGGATCGTCGACCTGATGATCGCCCAGGTCGAGCTCCGCCTCAAGGACCGGGACATGGGCATCGAGCTCACGACCGCGGCCAAGGAGCTCGTCGGCGCCCGCGGCTACGACCCGGTGCTCGGTGCTCGTCCGCTGCGTCGCGCGATCCAGCGCGACATCGAGGACCACCTCGCGGAGAAGATCCTCTTCTCCGAGCTCCTCCCCGGGGAGATCGTCGTCGTGGACGTCGCCGACCCCGGCTCGGAGCTCCCGTTCACCTTCACGGGGCACAAGCGCGACACCGCGCCGGACGCCCCGCCGGTGGAGTTCGACGGGATCATCGAGAACGGTCTCGAGGGCTTCGAGGAGCCCGGCGGGACGGCGGCGTCCAGCTGACGCCGGCTTGACCGCGTAGACCAGCCGAGGCCCGGCACCGTACGTACGGTGCCGGGCCCCGCTGCGTCTCACGAGGTCGGCGGCTCCTGCTCGGGCTGCTGCTCGTCGAGCCGGGACCCGTCCTCGGACGCTTCCGCGGCGACCCGGTCGGCCGCCTCGGCGTGCTCGGTCTTGCCCCGCGCGATCAGGTCGTCGTCGTGGGTGAGGATGCCGACCAGCTCGGTCACCCCGCCCCGGGCCTCGGCCAGCCTCGTCCGGAGGTCCGGCCGAGGCTCTTCGCCGTCGTCGTGCCTCAGCCGGTGCACGCGGTCGTCGTCGGGGTCCTCGCGCCGGACGTGGGCGACGCAGAGGCGCGCCACGTCCTCGGCGTTCCGGTGCATCACGGAGTGCGCGGCGCCGGGGACCTGCCAGACCTGCCCGTGGGGGAGCAGCCGGCCGACCTCGCCCGCCCAGCTGCTCGGCACCAGCCGGTCCTCCTCGCCGAACACGACCAGGGTGTTGGCGCGCACGTGCGGGAGCACGTCCTCCAGCCGGAACCGCAGCACCTCGGGCAGCACGCGGAAGATCCAGCGCACCCCGCAGAGGGCGTAGGCGTAGAGGGCCAGCGCCACCACCCGGGGCGGCTCGTGGAGGCTCGACGAGACGAAGCGGAGCAGCACGGTGCGCAGCCGGCGCTCGTGGGGGTTGACGATCGGCGAGATCAGGACGACGTCGGTCAGGTCCCGGTGCGCGGCCAGCGCCGCGACGACCTGCACGCCCATCGAGTGGCCGACGAGCACGGGGTCCTCGAGACCCAGCTGGTCGATCACGTCGCCGACCAGGTCGGCGTACTCGCCCATCGTCATCGGGTGCGGCGGGTGCGGCACGCCGCCGAAACCGGGCAGGTCGAGCGCGACGACCGGCCCGAGCTCGTTCAGCCGACCGGCCAGCCGCTCGAAGTAGTTGGACATGACCCCGATGCCCGGCACGAGCACGAACGCGCGCGTCCCGGGTGCGCCGACGGTGCTGACCCGGGCGTAGACCGCGCCGGAACCGACCCGTTCGACGTGGACCTGGCTGCGCCGCCGTCGCTCCTGCACCACGGGGCCCGCCCGCTCAGTGACCGAACGTGTCGGAGTCGGTGATGCCGGCGTCGCCCCGGTCCAGGGCGCTCAGCGCGGCCACGTCCTGCTCGGCGAGCTCGAAGTCGAAGACGGCCATGTTCTCGGCCTGGTGCACCGGGTTCGTCGACTTCGGGATCACGACCAGTCCCAGCTGCACGTGCCAGCGCAGGATGACCTGCGTCGGGGTCCTGTCGAGCCGCTCGGCGATCGCGACGACGGCCGGGTCGGTGCGCAGCGCGTCGTCGGAGGCCCCGATCGGGCTCCACGACTCGGTGGCGATGCCGTACGTGTCGTCGATCTCGCGCACGTCCGGCCGCGTCGTGTACGGGCTGAGCTGGACCTGGTTCACGTCCGGGATGATCCCGGTCTCGTCGATGACCCGCCGCAGGTGCGCCGGCTTGAAGTTCGACACCCCGATCGCGTGCAGCAGCCCCTCCTCGCGGAGCGCCTCCAGCCCACGGACCGCGTCGACGTACGTCCCCTGGTCGGGGTTCGGCCAGTGGATCAGGAAGAGGTCGAGGTGGTCGGTGCCGAGGCGCTCCAGGCTCGCCTCGAGGGCCTGCCGGACGCCGTCGACGCTGTGCCAGCGGCGGTTCAGCTTGCTGGTCAGGAAGATCTCCGAGCGGTCGACGCCGGACGCGCGGATCCCGGCGCCGACGCCCTCCTCGTTCCCGTAGTCCTCCGCGGTGTCGACCAGCCGGTAGCCCGCCGCGATCGCGTCCGCGACCTGGCGCACCACGGCGTCGCCCTGCACCGGCGACGTCCCGAGACCGAGCATGGGGATCTCGGCCCCGTGGACGAGCTTGCGGGTCGGCGCGTGCGGCGCCGGCATGGTGGGCATCGCGTCGGGTCGGGCGACGTCGTCGGGGGTCAGGGACACGGCCCCAACCTACGGGTGCGCGACCGTCGCCCCTCGCTCAGCCCGGCAGCGCCCAGCGGTCCGTGGCTCCCGTCGTCGACCTCGCCGCGCGTTCCGCCGGCACCACCACGACCAGGCCGTCGGCGACCAGCGAGGCCAGGGCGCGGTCGCGCTGGACCGCGTCGGCCCAGCTCGCGTCCAGCTCCTCGGCGGCGACCGGCTCGTCGCTGCTGCGCAGCACCGCCAGCAGGGCTCCGCGGCACTGCCGGTCGGTGCCGTCGTAGGACTGGCCGCGTCGGGGCGGGCCGTCCCAGGCCGGGTAGCCGGCCTCGCGCCAGGCGCAGGCGTCACGCACCGGGCAGACCTCGCAGCGCGGGCTGCGCGCGGTGCAGACCAGCGCGCCCAGCTCCATCGACGCGACGGCCCAGCGGGCGGCGACGGCCGGCTCGTCGGGGAGGTACGCCTGCGCCACGGCCAGCTCGGCGCGGGTCGGCGTCGCCCCCGGGTAGGCCTTGCCCGCGGCCAGGCGGACGAGCACGCGGCGGACGTTCGTGTCGAGGACCACGGCCCGCCGGCCGAAGGCGAAGCTGGCGACGGCCGCCGCGGTGTAGCTGCCGACCCCGGGCAGGCTCAGGAGCGCGTCGAGGTCGGCGGGCACCTCCCCGCCGAAGTGCTCGACGATCGCGACGGCCGCCCCGTGCAGCCGCAGGGCGCGACGGGGGTAGCCCAGCCGGCCCCACGCCCGTACGGCCTCGCCCGACGGTGCGGCGGCCAGTGCGGCCGGGGTCGGCCAGCGTCCCAGCCAACGGGCCCAGGGTTCACGGACGCGCTCGACGGGTGTCTGCTGGAGCATGAGCTCGCTGACGAGGACGGCCCACGGGCTCGTCCCCGGACGGCGCCACGGCAGGTCGCGGGCGTTCTCGTCGTACCACGCGATGACACGCCCCACGGGCTCGGCTGGCACCCGGGGACTGTAGCGACCCGAACAACTCCTGAGGGCCCGGCGAGCCTGCCCGAGGCGGCCGGGGAGGCTGCCTAACCTCGGGCCATGAGCAGCGTCCTGCACCCGGTCGGGCCCGAGCCCCGGGAGCGCTACTGGGTGCGGCGGGTCGCCGTCCTGGTCGCGGCCGTGGTGGCGATCGGGATCGTCATCGCCCTGGTCGGCAACGCGATGAGCGCCGGTTCGGCGGTCCAGGCCGAGCCCGCGCCCCCGTCCGTCGTGCTCCCGACCGTGGTGGCGACGACGCCGTCGGCCAGCCCGACCCCGGCCGGCACGGCCAGCCCGACCCCCGGCGTGACGCCCTCGGCGGGCAGCACCTCGACCACGGCGACCACGCCGGGCGCGACCGCGTCGCCGACCCCGACCGGAGACGTCGTGACGCCCGACCCGGGGCAGACGGCGAAGACCGAGCGCAAGACGGCGCCGACCCAGGCCGACAAGAGGAAGGCCGAGGCGACCGCCGCGGCCAAGAAGGCGGCGGCGAAGAAGAAGGCCGCGGCCACGGTGCTCTCCACCTGCCCGGCCTCCGACGTGAAGACGACGCTGATCGGTCCGAAGAAGGTCGAGGCGAAGAAGTCGGCGTCGTTCGCGGTCTCGCTGATCAACGACTCGAAGAACAGCTGCTTCCTCAAGACGACGAGCGCGAACCTCACCCTCACCGTCGTCTCGGGCAAGGACCGGGTCTGGTCGACCGAGGACTGCGCGAAGACGGTGCCGACCCAGAGCCGCAAGCTCAGCCCGCAGAAGTCGGTGGACCTGAAGATCACCTGGAACGGACGTCGCTCGGCCGAGGGCTGCAAGAGCGCGGCGGAGAACCCGAAGCCCGGCTACTACTGGGCGATCGCGAACTTCGACGACGCCAGCGAGGTGCGCTGGCGCATCGTCGTCACCTGAGCCACGGACGCCGCCCGCTCAGTCGAGGCGGTCGCCGTACGCGGCGTCGGCCAGGCGGAGCAGCCCGTCGCGGATGACCCGGGCCCGGCTGTCGCCGACGCCCTCGACGGCCTGGAGCTCGTCGATGCTCGCCCCGAAGAGCGCCTGCAGGCTGCCGAAGTGCTCGATGAGCCGGACGCCGAGGGCGGCCGGCAGGCGGTTGATCTGCACGATCTGACGGAAGCCGCGGCTCACGAGACGACCGTCGAGCGAGACGACGCCGCCGAAGCCGAGCGTGCGGGCCACCACGGCCGGTTCCATCAGCTGGGCGGTGCTCAGCCGACGCAGGTGGTCGAGGGAGAAGTCGGCGTCGTCGTTCGGGCGGTAGTCGCGCTCGAGGAGCTCGGGCAGCCGGGCGAAGTCGACGGCCAGCTCGGACATCTGCAGCGTCAGCAGCCGGCCGTCGGTGCCGAGCTCGAGGACGTAGCTCTCGATCTCCTCCTCGAGCCGGCTCACCATCTCCAGCCGCTGCGCGACCAGCGCGACGTCGCGGACGGTGACGGCGTCCTGCACCTCCAGCGACGACAGCCGCCCGATCACCTCCGTCAGCCGGCCGCGGTAGCGCTCGAGCGTCTGCAGCGCCTGGTCGGCCCGCGAGAGGATCTGCGCGGAGTGCTCGACCTGGTGGCGCTGGTCGTCCAGGAACAGCGAGATCGTGGCCATCGAGGCCGAGACGCAGACCACCGGCAGCCCGGTCTGCCGGGCGACGCGCTCGGCCGTACGGTGCCGGGTCCCGGTCTCGGACGTCTCCACGGAACGGTCCGGCATGAGGTGCACCCCCGCGCGGACGATCCGCTGCCGGTCGTCGCTGAGCACGATGGCGCCGTCCATCTTGGCCAGCTCGCGCAGCGCGGTCGGGGTGAACGGCACGTCCAGGGCGAAGCCGCCCGTCGAGATCTCGGCCACGACCGCGTCCTCGCCGAGCACGACGAGCGCGCCGGTCCGGCCGCGCAGGATCCGTTCGAGGCCGTCGCGCATCGGCGTGCCCGGGGCGAGCGCGCGCAGCTCGTCGAGCAGCGCGAACCGTGCGCCGCCGTCGCCTTCCGCTACCGCCATGGTGTCTGTCCCTGATCCCTCTGCCGTGCAGGGAACACCTGCACGACGGTCCGCCCCGCAGCGGACCGCCGTCATCCTAAGGGCGGGAGTCGATCCCCGCCGCCGCCAGCGCGTGGGCCAGCGTCGGGACCGTGTGGACCCGGAGACCGCCGCGATCGGTCGTGGCGATCCGACGGGCGTCGACCAGCGGCCGACCGGTGGGCGGCGGTTCGGCGGGGATGATCGCGTCCGTGAACCCCAGCCGCGCCGCCTCGGCCAGTCGCCGTTCGGTGCCGGGGACCCGGCGCAGCTCGCCGGCGAGGCCGACCTCGCCCAGGGCGACGGTGCGGGCGCCGAGCGTGGCGTTCGTCGCCGCGGACGCGATGGCGACGGCGACGGCCAGGTCGGCGGACGGGTCGGACACCTTGGCCCCGCCCACCGTGGACGCGTAGACGTCGCGGCCGCCCACGGCCACCCGGCAGCGGCGCTCGAGCACGGCCAGCACCATGGACACCCGGCTGCTGTCGAGACCGTGGACCGTACGGCGGGGAGCGGGCAGGACGCTCGGGACGACGAGGGCCTGGAGCTCGGCGAGCAGCGGCCGCCGGCCCTCCATCGTCACGGTGACGCAGGTGCCCGGCACCGGCTCGGCGTGCGTGGAGGTGAAGAGCCCGCTCGGGTCGGTGACCTCCACGATCCCGGTCTCGGCCATCTCGAAGCAGCCGACCTCGTCGGCCGGGCCGAAGCGGTTCTTGGTCGCGCGGACCATCCGGAAGCCCGAGTGCCGGTCGCCCTCGAAGGCCAGCACGACGTCGACCAGGTGCTCGAGCAGGCGCGGCCCGGCGATGGCGCCGTCCTTGGTGACGTGACCGATGATCACGACCGCCATCCCGCGGCGCTTGGCCACCCGGACGAGCGCGCCCGTCACCTCACGGACCTGGGTCGGCCCGCCCGGCGAACCCTCCGCCTCCGCCGTGCCCACCGTCTGCACGGAGTCGAGCACCATCAGCGACGGGGCCACCTCCTCGACGTGGCCGAGGATCGTGCCGAGGTCGGTCTCCGCCGCCAGGTAGAGCTCGTCGGCCAGCGCGTGGGTGCGCCCCGCCCGGAGCCGCACCTGGGCGGCCGACTCCTCGCCGGTGACGTACAGCGTGCGGCGCCCGGCCTTGGCCCAGCGGGCCGCGACCTCGAGCAGCAGGGTGGACTTGCCGACGCCCGGCTCGCCGGCGAGCAGCACGACCGCACCGGGGACCAGGCCGTCGCCGAGGACCCGGTCGAGCTCGCCGACGCCGGTGAGCGTCCGGGCGGCGAGGTCGGGGTCGACCTGGCGGATGGGCACCGCCTTGGCCGTCGGCGCCTGGGTGCGGATCGTCGCCAGCTTGGGTGCGCCGGCCTCGCTGACGCTGCCCCAGGCCTGGCACTCCCCGCAGCGGCCCTGCCACTTGACGCTCGTCCAGCCGCACTCGGAGCAGATGAACCCTGGTCGCACCGCCGTCTTCGCCACGGTGCAGACGCTAGGCGGGCCCGCTGACAGTTCCGGCCAGCCGCGCCGCCACGTCGAGGACGCGGGCGTTCGCCTCGGTCTCGCCGACCGTGATCCGCACCCCGTCGCCGGGCCGGCCGGAGGCGTACGGACGGACGACGAGGCCCGCGTCGGCGAACGTCGCCGCGACCTCGGTGGTCCGGGGCCCGGACGGGAGCCAGACGAAGTTCCCCTGCGCGTCGGGCACGTCGAGACCCCGCTCCCGCAGCCCCGCGGCGAGGGCGTCGCGCCGCTCGACGAGCTCGGCGACCCGGGAGCGGAGCTCGGCCTCGTGCTCCAGCGACGCGACGACCGCGGCCTGCGCGGGCAGGGACACGCCGAACGGCAGCGCGACGGAGCGGACGGCCTGCGCGAGCCGCGGCTCGGCCACGCAGTAGCCCACCCGGAAGCCGGCGAGCCCGTACGCCTTGGAGAAGGTCCGCAGCACCACGACGTTGTCCCGCCCGTGCGCGACCTCGAGGCCGCGGACGGCGGAGGGTTCGGTGACGAACTCGACGTAGGCCTCGTCGACGACCACGAGGACGTCGTCGGGCACGGCGTCGAGGAACGCGGCGACCTCGTCGTGGCGCAGGGCCGGTCCCGTCGGGTTGTTGGGGCTGCAGAGCAGCACCGCCCGGGTCGCCGGCCCGACGGCGGTCAGCATCGCGTCGAGGTCGTGCTCGGCGCCCGCGGCGAGCGGCACACCGACCCAGCGGGCACCCGTGAGCTGGACCGCGATCGGGTAGGCCTCGAAGCTGCGCCAGGCGTGGACGACCTCGTCACCGGGACCGCACACGGCCTGCAGCAGGTGGTAGAGCACGCCCACCGAACCCGTGCCGAGAGCGAGTCGCTCGACCTCGACCCCGAGGTGCTCGGCGAGGGCCGTGGACGCGAGCCCGTTCGCGATGTCGGGGTAGCGGTTCATGGAGGCCGACGCCCGCGCGACCGCCTCGAGGACGCCGGGCAACGGTGGGAAGGGGTTCTCGTTGCTCGACAGCTTGTACGTGACGAGATCGGGACCAGCGGGCGCCGAACGGCCGGCGACGTAGGCCGGCAGCCCCGCGACGGCGGGACGGAGGGGGACGGTCACGGCGCGTCTCAGATGCGGACGGGGCCGCTCGGGGTCGCGAACACCACCGCGACCACCCCGGGCTGGCCGTGCGGCGCGACCCACTCGACGTCGACGCCCTCGAGGACGAGGTTCGTCTTCTCCCCGAGCCACTCGTCGACCCGCTCGTGGTCGCCGGCGATCTCCAGCCGCGACAGCGCGATCGCCCCGCCGCCGACGGACGGGTGCTGCGCCGGGTCGCTCAGCCACTGCACGAAGAAGGGGAGCTGGGGGTCGCTCTGCAGGCCCTTGACCCCGAGCTGGCGCCAGCGCAGCTGCGACCCGTCGGGGGTGAAGCGGCTGCCCTCGACGGCGGTGCGGCCGAGACGCTCCTCGACCGGCGCGAGGTCGTCGACCGAGACGACCCAGCCGAGCCAGCCGCCGCCGTCGGCGGAACGGGCCCGGACGGCCTGGCCGAACGGCGCCTTGTCGGCCGCCGGGTGGTCGAGCACCTCCACGATCTCGAGGTACTGCCCGCCGGCCAGCGGCAGGATCCGGTTCCGGGTGCCGAAGCGGGGGTGGAAGCCCCCGTCGGTGAAGCGGCCGCCGAGCTGGCCGCCGAGGCGTCGGGTGGTCTCGTCGAGACCCTCGGGGCCGGCGGCGAAGGCCAGGTGGTCGAGCTGCATCGTCCCCTGCATCACCCCAGTGTCGCTGCCGCGGCGACCTCGACGGGTCCGGGGTCCGCGGGGTGGCCGAGCCGGCGACCGCGTCGCGACTCGAACTCCTCGCACAGCCCGACCAGCAGCGCGTACGCCCGGTCGCCCATCAGCGCACGGAGCTCGGGGGCGTTGCTGACGTAGACGGGTGCGGTGCCGACGTGCGCCTCGGTGTTCGACGAGCAGTACCAGTCGAGGTCGTGCCCACCCGGTCCCCAGCCGTCGCGGCCGTACTCGCCGATGCTCACCTCGAGGTAGGTGGAGTCGTCGGTGCGGGTGACCGTGCGGTACTCGCGGCGCTGCGGCAGCTGCCAGCAGACGTCCGGCTTGGTCTCGGCCAGCGGCAGACCGCGGTCGAGCGCGAGCTTGTGGAGGGCGCAGCCGCTGCCGCCCGCGAAGCCCGGACGGTTCAGGAAGACGCAGGCCCCGTCGTGGACACGCGTCTTGCGCGCCGGCCGCGTGCCCGCGGGGAGGGTTGGCGGAGCGCCAGCGACGGGAACCCCTGCGGGGGTGTGGGGGTCGTCCCCCTCAGAGGCAGGGTCCGCGACGTCCTCGAGCTCCACCCAGCCGGCGCTCAGTCCCACGTCCCGGAGCTGCCACTGCTCGGGCGTCAGCCAGGAGACCGCCTCGCCGACCCGCTCCTCGTCCTCGTCGTCGGCGAAGTGGGCGCCGAGGGTGCAGCAGCCGTCGTCGGGCCGGTCGGCGTAGATGCCGGGGCAGCCCCGGCCGAAGATGCAGGTCCACCGCGAGGTGAGCCAGGTGAGGTCGCAGCGGAACACCTGGTCGGCGTCGTCGGGATCGACCAGCTCCGCCCACGCCCGGGGAAATCCGATCTGCACCTCGGGCACGGCGTCAGCGTAGCCTCGGGGTGTGACAGATCCCGACGCCCCGGGGCGTACGCCCCAGGTGGCTCTCTCGACCTCGTCGGTCTACCCCGAGGGCACCTCCAGCGGCTTCGAGCTCGCCCGACGGCTCGGGTACGACGGCGTCGAGCTGATGGTCGGCATCGACGCGGTCGCCGCCGACATCGACGCGGTGGAGAAGCTGCGCGACTACCACGGCGTGCCCGTGCTCGCCGTGCACGCGCCCTGCCTGCTGATCAGCCAGCGCGTGTGGGGCACCGACCCCTGGGCCAAGCTCGAGCGGTCCGCGGAGGCCGCGATCCGCCTCGGCGCCGACGTCGTCGTGGTGCACCCGCCGTTCCGCTGGCAGCGCGAGTACGCGCGCGGCTTCGTCGAGGGCATCTCCCGCCTCAACGCCCAGTCCGGCGTCACCTTCTGCGTCGAGAACATGTACCCGTGGCGCACCCCGGGCAGCGAGGTCAAGGCGTACGTGCCCGGCTGGGACCCGACCGAGCTGCCGTACACGCACCTCACCCTGGACTTCTCGCACGCCTCGACGGCCCAGCAGCAGTCGCTGGACCTGGCGAAGTCGTGGGGCGACCGGCTGCAGCACATCCACCTGACCGACGGCACCGGGTCGCGCAAGGACGAGCACCTGATGCCCGGCTACGGCGACCAGCGCGCGGGGGAGACCCTGACCTGGGTGGCCGAGAACGGGTTCTCGGGGCACGTCGTGCTCGAGGTCAACTCGCGCAAGAGCGGTTCGCGGAGCAAGCGCGAGGACGACCTGCGCGAGGCCCTGGAGTTCACCCGCGAGCACCTCGCGGCGGGTTCGCGGTCGTTCGCCGTCGACGCCACGGGCACGGCGCAGGAGCACTAGGAGCCTCCGCTCCCCGCGTCCCTGCTGCCGCTGCCCGTTCGCGTCCCGTACCACCGGACCTGCCCCCGCAAGGAACCGCTGACTCCGTCCACCGGAACGCCGTCTTCTACTGTCCGGAGTCAGCGGTTCCTTGCGGGGACGGTGCTCGGGAGCGCGTGGCTAGGCCCCGACCCCGTCCAGGAACGGCGCGACGGCCCCGGCGAGGACCGCGGGGTCGCGGGCGACCCAGCCCTCCTTCGCGCCGGGGACGACGACCAGCTCCGAGGACGGCAGCACGGCGGCGAGTCGTCGGCTGGGACCGCGGTTGATCACGTCGCGCTCGCCGAGCACCACCAGCGCGGGCGTCGACACGCGCGCCGCGAACGGCGTCCAGTCCACGGTCCGCACCTGGTCGAACAGCTCGAGGACCCGGCGCTGAGGCCCGTGCAGCCGCTGCACCCGGGAGACCGGCAGCAGCCCGTACGCGGCGTCGGCGATCCCGCGCCGCTGGCGGTCCACGACGCGGCTCGCGGTGCTGAGCACCAGGGCGGCGACCCGGTCCGGGTGGTGGGCAGCGAGGTGCAGGGCGACCATCGCGCCGTAGCCGCTGCCGACGAGCACGGCCCGCTCCGCGCCCGCCGCCGACAGCGCGGCGAGCACCTCGAGGCCGGGCGACTCCAGCAGGACGAGGCCCGGGCTGACGGCGAGGTCGGGGACCAGGGCCGCCCGGCCGGACGCCGACCAGGCCTGCGTCCAGGCGCCCGCGCTGCCACCCTCGGACGTCGCGGGGCGCAGCACGACGACGGGGACGTCGGTGGTCATGGTCGGGTCCTCACGAGGTGCATCCTCACAGCCAGCTCACGTGCGGCGCGACGAGGGCGTACCCGACGAACGCCGCGACGTCGAGCAGCGTGTGCGCGACGACGAGCGGTGTCACCCGACGCCAGCGCAGGAAGATCAGCACGAAGATCACGCCCATGATCAGGTTGCCGACGAAGCCGCCGTAGCCCTGGTAGAGGTGGTACGACCCGCGCACCACGGCGCTGAGCGCGACCACCGCCGGCAGCCGCCACCCGAGCTGGCGCAGCCGGACGACGAGGTAGCCGACCATGACGACCTCCTCGAGCGCGGCGTTCTGCGCGGCGGAGAGGACGAGCACCGGGATGGTCCACCAGCTGTCGCCGAGCCCCGAGGCCTGCACCTGGGTGTTCAGGCCCAGGGCCCGGGCCAGCAGGTAGAGGCCGAGCCCGGGGATCCCGATCGCCGCCGCGATCGCGGTGCCGCCGAGCAGGTCGACCTTCGGGCGGGGTGGCACCAGCCCGACGAGGCGCCCGGCCGGTGCGTTGGTCTGGTTGAGCAGGTAGAGCACGAGCAGCACGGGGACCATGGCGAAGCCGATCCCGACGAGCTGGTAGCCCAGGTCCAGCCAGGGCCGGTCGGGCGTGGCGGACGCGTTCAGCGTCGAGGTCTGCGACGACAGCGGCGTGCCGCGGGTCGAGCGCTCGATGATCGACAGGATCGAGTAGACGGCGGAACGACCCAGCGACAGCCCGAGCACGACGACGATCTCCAGCCCGATCCAGCCGGACGCCGCCCGCCCGTGCGGTGCCGGCGGGTCGAAGGCCAGCCCGGCCAGCCGCTCGCGTACGCCGATCGCCACCCGTTCATCCTGCCCTGCCGGCCGGGTCGACCCTGCCCTGCCCGAAGGACCGGCCCCGCCCTCTCGGCTCGCACTCCCCGCCCGACCCCTCCGAAGGAAACGCTGACTCCCGACAGCGATGAAGGCGATCTCGACGTACGAGGTCAGCGTTTCCTCGAGGTGGGCTCGAGGGCCGGGACCGAGGACCCCGCACGTTGGGAACCGGAGGCTCTGGTGTAGGGAAGCACCTAGGGTGTGCCCCATGCGTGTGGGAGTCTTCGGGGCCACCGGCCAGGTCGGCGGCGTGATGCGGGCGTTGCTGGAGGAGCGGAAGTTCCCGGTCGACGAGATCCGGTTCTTCGCCTCCGCCCGCTCGGCCGGCACGACGCTGCCGTGGGCCGGCGGCGAGGTCGTCGTCGAGGACACCGACACCGCCGACCTGAGCGGGCTCGACCTCGCGCTCTTCTCCAACGGCAAGACGGCGTCCAAGGCGGCCGCGCCGCGGGTCGCCGCCGCGGGCGCCGTGGTGATCGACAACTCCTCGGCCTGGCGGATGGACCCCGACGTCCCGCTCGTCGTCGCGGAGGTCAACCCCGACGACGCCCTGAACCCGCCCAAGGGCATCATCGCCAACCCGAACTGCACGACCATGGCCGCGATGCCGGTGCTCGCGCCGCTGCACCGCGCGGCCCGGCTCGTCCGGCTGCAGGTCGCCACCTACCAGGCCGTGTCCGGCTCCGGCGGGGCCGGTGTCGCCGAGCTCGACGGCCAGGTACGGGCGGTGGCCGAGCAGGCGGCGGCGCTCGCCTTCGACGGCCGCTCCGTGACGCTCCCCGCGCCGCAGGTCTACGCGCGACCGATCGCCTACAACGTGCTGCCGCTGGCCGGCTCGATCGTCGACGACGGCTGGGGCGAGACCGACGAGGAGCAGAAGCTCCGCAACGAGTCCCGCAAGATCCTGCACGTCCCCGACCTGCTGGTGGCGGGCACGTGCGTCCGGGTCCCCGTCTTCACCGGCCACTCGCTGGCCGTGCACGCCGAGTTCGCCGAGGACCTCAGCCCCGAGCAGGCGACCGCGCTGCTGGCCGACGCGCCGGGCGTCGAGCTCGCCGACGTCCCGAACCCGCTCGACGCGGCCGGACGCGACCCGAGCTACGTCGGCCGGATCCGCGCCGACCGCTCGGCGCCGGAGGGCAAGGGTCTGGTGCTGTTCATCAGCAACGACAACCTGCGCAAGGGCGCGGCCCTCAACGCCGTGCAGATCGCCGAGCTCCTTGCTCGTACGGGGGTCTCAGGGGGTCGTCCCCCTGGTCGTGAAGGGGGTCAGCTGGCCGGGAGCCGGGCCTGACGTGAGCGGCACCGCGGAAGGCCGGCAGCGCAGCCGGCTCGCCCTGCTGGGCGCCGGCGTGATGGGGGAGACCGTCCTGTCCGGCCTCGTCCGCGCGGGCTGGGACCCGGCCGACCTCGTCGCCACCGACCGGCGTCCGGAGCGGGCCGAGGAGCTGCGGGCGGCGTACGGGATCGACATGACGACGAACGTCGCCGCCGTCTCCGGCGCCACGACCGTCGTGCTGGTCGTCAAGCCGCAGGACATGCGCGGGCTGCTCGCCGAGATCGCACCCGTGCTGGAGCCCGGTGCCCTGGTGGTCTCGCTCGCGGCGGGCGTCGACACCACGACGCTCGAGGCCGGGCTCCCCGACGGCCAGCCGGTGGTCCGCGTCATGGCGAACACGCCGGCGCAGGTCGACGAGGGCATGGCCGCCATCACGGCGGGCTCGGCCGCGACCACCGACCACCTCGAACGGGTCCGCGGCATCCTCTCCGCGACCGGTCGGGTGGCCGTCGTCCCCGAGCACTACCTCGACGCCGTCACGGCCATCTCGGGGTCGGGTCCGGCGTACCTCTTCTTCGTCGTCGAGGCCATGATCGAGGCCGGCGTGCACCTCGGCCTGCCGCGTGACGTGAGCACCGAGCTGGTCGTGCAGACGATGCTCGGCTCGGCCAAGCTGCTGCGCGAGAGCGGGGAGCACCCCACGGTGCTGCGCGAGCGCGTCACCTCGCCCGGCGGGACCACCGCCGCGGCGCTGCGCGAGCTCGAGGACCACAAGGTGCGGGCCGCGTTCCTCAGCGCTATGGAGGCGGCCCGCGACCGCAGCCGCGCCCTGGCCGCCGCCGCCCGCGAGCAGCAGGTCGGGGCATGAGCCCCGCCTCGGACGAGGGCGGCCCGGGCCTGCCCGTGCTGGTCTACTCCGAGGCGCTCACGCGCTACGACTTCGGTTCCGACCACCCGATGTCGCCCGGGCGGGTGGAGCACGCGGTCGCGCTGTCCCGCTCGCTCGGCGTGCTCGACCGCCTCGAGGTGGTCGCCCCGCCGCCCGCCGACGACGCGCTGCTCGAGACGGTGCACACGGCCGAGTACGTCGACGCCGTGCGCCGCGGCGTCGCCGACGAACGGTTCGGGCTCGGTACGAGCGACAACCCGGTCTTCCCGCTGATGCACGAGGTGACGAGCCAGGTCGTCACCGCGACGGTCGAGGCCGCGCGGCTGGTCTGGGAGGGCCGGACGCGCCGTGCGAGCAACATCGCCGGCGGCCTGCACCACGCCATGCCCGCGAGGACGAGCGGCTTCTGCGTCTACAACGACGTCGCGGTCGCGATCCGTTGGCTGCTCGACCACGGGGTGGAGCGGGTCGCCTACGTCGACGTCGACGTCCACCACGGCGACGGCGTGCAGGCGGTCTTCTACGACGACCCGCGGGTGCTCACGGTGAGCCTCCACGAGACCCCCGTCTGCCTGTTCCCGGGCACGGGCTTCCCGACCGAGACCGGCGGCCCGAACGCCCCGGGCAGCGCCGTGAACGTCGCCCTCCCGCCCGGCACCGGCGACGCCGGCTGGCTGCGCGCCTTCGACGCGGTCGTCCCGCAGGTGCTGCGGGCGCACCGGCCGCAGGTGCTCGTCACCCAGCACGGCTGCGACTCGCACACCCACGACCCGCTCGCCGACCTCGACCTCTCCCTCGACGGGCAGCGCGCCTCGTACGTCGCGCTCGCAGCACTGGCCGACGAGCTCTGCGAGGGCCGCTGGGTCTCGACCGGAGGCGGCGGGTACGCCGTCCTGCACGTGGTCCCACGCGCCTGGACCCACCTCCTGGCCGTCGTCGGCGGGGAGCCGCTGGACCCCGAGACGCCGACGCCGCAGGACTGGCGCGACCGGGTGGGCGAGTGGGCCCCGGAGACGATGGGCGACGGCGTGCAGGTCGCGTTCCGACGCTTCGACGACGGCTTCTCGCCCGACAGCCGCCTCGACAAGGCGATCATGGCGACCCGTACGGCGGTGTTTCCCGAGCTGGGCCTCGACCCCGGTTTCTGAGCCCCAGCCGCCCCCGGTCACCCGCCCAGGAAAGTGGTCGCTCCGACCCGTCCGGTGGGTCGGATCCGGACCCGCGCTGACCACTTTCGGTGGGGTGGTGAGCGGTGGACGGCCTCCTAGGAAACAGCGTCTGCCCAGGTCAAGCACCGAATGCGGCGTGTCGAAGATTTTCCTGTGAAGAGGCTGTACCAGGAGCATCGTTTACCACTACTCTCACACCAGTGCTCGCGTGACGCCGGAGGGGAAGCCCGGCGCCGACGGCACAGAAACGAGCGCACGAGCATGGTGGACCAGCCCACCCCGAGCGGCGTCAGGCCGATCGGGCTGTCGAACGTCAACTTCCTCACCGTCGCCGAGGTCGCGGCGCTGATGCGGGTCTCCAAGATGAGCGTCTACCGCCTCATCCACTCCGGGGAGCTCGAGGCGGTCCGCTTCGGTCGCAGCTTCCGCGTGACCGACGACGCGGTCGACGCCTACCTCAAGCAGTCGTACTACGAGACCGGCTAGCACCGGGCGGCTGGCCGCGGTCCGTCCCGGGTAGGGAGCACGAGAGCTCCCGACCCGGAGGTACCGCCGTGCCCGCCCTGCCTGCCCGCAGCACCCTGTCCGGCGTCCTCGCCGGGGTCGGTCTCGTCGCGTTCGTCGACGAGACCGTCTTCCACCAGCTGCTGCACTGGCACCACTTCTACGACCGTTCGACGCCCGACGCGGCGCTGGTCTCCGACGGGCTGTTCCACGCCCTCGGCTTCGTCGCGGTGGTGTCCGGGCTGTTCCTGCTCGCCGACCTGCGGCGTCGCCGGGCACTGGTCACCGGTCGCTGGGTGGGCGGCCTGCTCGTCGGCGCGGGCGGCTTCCAGCTCTACGACGGACTGGTCCAGCACAAGGTCCTCGGCCTGCACCAGGTCCGCTACGGGGTGCCGCTGCTCGCGTACGACCTCGTCTGGGACCTCGTCGCCGTCGTGCTGCTCGTGGTCGGCGCGGTGGTCGTCCGGCGGTCCCGGACCGCGAGGTCGTCGTGAGCACGCACCACGTCGCGGGCCCCGCCCTCCTGGCGGTGCTCGGACCGCCGGCCGGGCTGCTGGCGCTGGTCGCGTACGGCGTCCTGGTCGCCCGCGTCCGCCGGGCGGGCCGGACGTGGTCGTCGCGCCGGACGGCGGCCTGGGTCCTCGGGTGCCTCCTCGCGACCCTGGCCGTCGCCGGACCGCTGCCCGCGGCGGCCGCGACCCGCATGACCGCCCACATGGCGGGCCACCTCCTGCTGGGGATGCTCGGCCCGCTCCTGCTCGTCCTCGGCGCACCCGTGACCCTGGCGCTGCGGGCCCTGCCGGTCGAGCGCGCGCGCCGGCTCAGCCGCCTCCTGCGCTCCCGGCCGCTGCGGCTGCTCACCGAACCCGCCGTCGCGGCCGTCCTCGACGTCGGGGGGCTGTGGCTGCTCTACGGGACCTCGCTGCTCACGTACGCGGCCGCCCGCCCGGTGCTCGACGCCGCGGTCCACGCCCACGTGCTGCTCGCCGGCTACCTCTTCACCGCCGTGCTGGTCGGTCGCGACCCGCTCCCGCACCGCCGGAGCACGGCGCACCTGCTCGTCGTCCTGGTCCTCGCCCTCGCCGCTCACGACGTCCTGGCCAAGCGGCTCTACGCGCTCGCGGTCGACGACGACGCTCGGCGGGGGGCGGTGCTCATGTACGACGGCGGCGACGCCGTCGACCTCGCGCTGGCCGTCCTCGTCTGCGCCCGCTGGTACCGCCGGTCCCGTCCACGCGCGGACGCCGCCGCGCTCCGGACCGCGCCGGCGGTCAGCCCGGTGCGCTGACCGCGATGCCCTGAGCTGTCGCGGCGGCGGCGAGCCGGTCGTCGTAGGTCGTGAGGACGTCGGCAGCCGCTACCACGGCCGACGCCAGGTGGATGGCGTCGAGCGTCCGGAGCAGAGGTCCGCCGATGCTCTGCGCGACCTGGAGGACCTGGTCGTCGAGGGGCAGCTCGGCGACGCCCGACGACGCGTGCGTCGTCAGCGTCCCGGGATCGAGACCGGGGACGATCTCACCCGCTCTCCGGAGGGCACGGTGCACCTCGACCCACGCGAGGCTGGAGGAGGTCACCAGGTCCCGGTCCGCGGCCCAGGCGCGGAGCGACGCGGTCACGTCCGCCGACCCCGGTCCGACCAGGACGCGCTTCAGCAGCGCGCTCGGGTCGACGTAGACGGTCGTCACCGCTCGTCGCGGTCGAGGAGGTCGAGCGACGTGACCGGACTGACGGTCACGCTGGGCTCACGTCGACGAAGGCGGTGGGTGGACGAACCCGCCCGTCGGCGACGGCCCGGTCCAGGTCGCTCTGAGCCTCGGCGAGCCCGAGGTAGCGCTCGATCGCCTCCCGCACGAGGTCCTGCTGCGAGCGCCCCGCACGCACGGCGGCGTCACGCAGGGCGTCGACGACGTCAGGGCGCAGGCGGAGGTTCGTGGCCACGGAGTAGCGGTACCAACGTCGAGTCAGTGGTGCCAGAACCTCAGGGCAATGAGAGCTCGACCTCGAACGCGCGCGCGGAGGGCCACAGGGCGTGCTCGGGCAGCACGTCCATGCCGCAGGCGCGGGTGCCGATGCCGTGCACGGCGTCGTCGAGGAACAGGTACGTCCGGGTCGGCTCCGGCAGCTCGTACGGGTGCCGCGCGCCGTCGAGCTGCTGCGGGGTCCAGGGGCTCAGCGTGAAGCCGGGGCGGTGCCCGTCGGCGGCCGCGCGCGTGCGGACGACGAGCCGGGCGGCGTCGGTGTCGCTGACCACGAGCTCGCGCAGCGCCGCCCGGTGCCCGGTCTCCTGAGGCCGGGAGTAACGGACGCCGAGCGCGCCCGGCCCGGGCCCGAACCCGGCCGCGAACCGACCGACGAGCGCCGCGTCGTGGGTGTCGGGGTAGCTCTCCTCCGGCCCGGTGCCGAACCACGCCGCCCGGTCCAGGCCGACCGGCAGGTCGAGGCGGACGCCGACCCGGGGCCAGGTGCAGTCCCAGCCGGGGTCGGGCAGCACCTCGACGCGCAGGGCCACGGCACCGTCGACCGCCTGCCAGCGGTAGGTCGCGTCGACGCCCAGGGGCGAGCGGGCGGCACCGACGCGCACCCGGACGACCGCCTCGCCGTCGCCGACCTCGACCGAGCGGACGCGGTGCACGAGCCGGTCCAGCCCGCGCTCGCGCCAGCGGGCCGCGGACGACGGGCCGTCGACACCCTCGCCGGCGGTGTCCTCCGGGGCGGCGAGCTCGTACGAGCCGCGGTCGTCGCTGCGGTCGTTGTCGGTCGGCGCCCGCCACAGCTCGAGCCGGGGCCCGGAGACCGCGAGGTCGCCGAGGCGGGTCAGCAACCCGGTCGCGAGGTCGAGCTCGGCCGGTCCGAGGGTGGTGACGCCGGAGCGGTCGGTGGAGCGCAGCGTCCCCGTGCGCCACGGCCGTACGGGCGTCCGGGTCGGCGTCAGGTCCCACTGCCCGCGGGCGACGACGTGGCCCTCGGGTGCCCAGGCCGTCGCGGCGGCCAGCTCGACGCGGACGCCCAGCCAGGTCTCCCCGGTGGGCGCGGGTTCGAGGAGCGCGCCGGGGAGCCCCACGTGCGCCGTCTCGCCGGCCTCGACGGCCATCGCGTCGATCCGGACCTCCGCACCGGGACGCCCGTCGACCTCGCGCACGCCCACCAGCCGGAACGCGGCCGTCGTCGCCGAGTGCTGCCGGTTGCGGACGCGCAGGCTCGAGCCCTCCCGTTCCAGGCGGACGGGCGCGTTGACGGCCGTCCACTCCGCCAGCCCGGGCGTCGGGGTGCTGTCGGGCAGCACCATCCCGTCCATGACGAAGCTGCCGTCGTGCACGACCTCGCCGAAGTCGCCGCCGTACGCGTAGAACGAGGTCCCGTCCTCGGTGTGCGCGAGCAGCCCGTGGTCGCGCCACTCCCACACGAACCCGCCGTGCAGCCGCGGGTGCTCCTCGAAGAGGTCGTCGTACGTGCGCACGCCGCCCGGCCCGTTGCCCATGGCGTGCACGTACTCGCAGAGCACGGTCGGCCGCTGCCGGATCCGCACCGCCTCGGCCGGCCCGTCGGTCATCGAGATGCGCCCGGTCTTTGACCCGATCGCGGCCGTCTCGACGAAGTTCGGGTACATCCGCGAGTAGAGGTCGGTGTACGCGACCGCGTGGTCGCCCTCGTAGTGCACGGGGCGGCTCGGGTCGCGGCGGTGGACCCAGTCGGCCGCGGCGGCGAGGTTCCGTCCGGTGCCGGCCTCGTTCCCGAGCGACCAGACGACGACGCACGCGTGGTTGAGGTCGCGCTCGACGGTCCGCTCGATGCGGTCGAGGTAGGCGTCGGTCCAGGCGGGGTCGTCGCTCGGGTTGCCGGCCCAGCCGGCGTAGACGAAGCCGTGCGTCTCGAGGTCGCACTCCAGCACGACCCAGAAGCCGAGCTCGTCGAGGAGGTCGAGCGTGCGCGGGTGCGGCGGGTAGTGGCTGGTGCGGACCGCGTTGACGCCGGCCCGCTTCATGGCGACCAGGTCCTCGCGGGCGAAGTCCTCGTCGAAGACCCGGCCGCGCCCGGGGTGCGTCTCGTGACGGTTCATGCCGCGGAAGACGAGCCGGTCGTCGTTCACGAGCAGCCGGTCGCCCTCGATCCGGACGTCGCGGAAGCCGACCCGCAGGCTCACCGTCTCGCCGGTCGAGGTGACGGTCGCGTCGTAGAGGTGCGGCGACTCGGCGGTCCAGGGCTCGACCTCGCCGACGTCGACGGGCGCGAGCTCCGCCGCGGACGCGAACGTGGCCTCGACCCCCAGCGCCGGCAGCCGCACCGTGACCGGGTAGGCGACCGGGTCCGCGACCAGGCGCGGGTCGAGCGTGCCGTGGCCGTGCCGGCGGTCGACGGGCACGTACGCGGTGTGCAGCCAGACGGAGTCGAGGCAGCCGGCCGGGCGGGCGAGCAGGGTGACCGACCGGAAGATGCCGGGCAGCCACCACTGGTCCTGGTCCTCGACGTAGCTCGCGGCCGACCACTGGTGGACGCGGACCGCGAGCACGTTGGTGCCGGGCCGCAGCGCGTCGGTGACGTCGAGCTCGGCCACGAGCCGGCTGCCCGTCCCGGTCGCGATCTCGGTGCCGTTCAGCCAGAGGCGCCAGGCCGACTCGACGCCGTCGAGGCGCAGCAGGGTCCGGGTGCCGCGCGCGGCCGCGTCGGCCACCCACGCCGGCGCCTCGAAGCTGCGCCGGTGGTCGCCCGTCGGGTTCTCGTCGGGGACGTGCGGGGGGTCGAGCGGGAAGGGGTACTGCACGTTCGTGTAGATCGGTGCGCCGTAGCGCCGCTCGCCAGACGGGTCGCCGTGCAGGACCCAGTGCGACGGGACCGGCAGCGTGTCCCAGCCGGTGTCGTCGTACGCCGGGTCGGCGAGGTCCGTGCCGAGGCCGACGGGGGAGGGAGACCACCGGAACCGCCAGTCCCCGTCGAGGCCCAGCGAGGGCGCGTCGGTGTCCACCCAGGCCCGCGGCGGCGTGCGGCGCCCGGTCCCCGGGGCCGGGTCCTCGAGGTAGGCGAGGTCGTCGGTCGCACGGGTTCCGTCCACGACTTCGAACTTATCCCTCGTTCCGGGTAGTCTTCCGTGGCTGTCAGAACACGAAGTCCGGGGCCAGGCTGTCTCGGTTACGAGAGGGTCACCTGTGGGTTCGGTCATCAAGAAGCGGCGCAAGCGGATGGCGAAGAAGAAGCACCGCAAGCTCCTCAAGAAGACGCGCATCCAGCGTCGTCGCGCCGGCAAGTAGCGCACCACGCCACGGAAGTGAGCACGGTCCTGGTCACGGGAGCTTCCCGGGCCCTGGCCGCTCGCTTCGCCCGGTCCCTCGCCGCGAGCGGGGACCACGAGGTCATCGGGGTCGACATGACCCCGCCGCGCGACGACCTCGGTCGCTCCTCCTTCGTCCGCGCGGACATCCGCAGCCCCGCCATCGCCAAGGTGGTGGCGGGTCGCGGCGTCGACACCGTGGTGCACATGGCGATCGTCGCCTCGCCGGCCGCGGGCGCGCGCTCGTCCGCGCGCGAGCTGGCCAAGGAGATCAACGTCATCGGCACGCTCCACCTGCTGGCGGCGTGCCAGCGGGCGGCGACGTTCCGCAAGCTGGTCGTGCAGAGCTCGGTGTCGGTCTACGGCGCCTCGCCGCGCGACCCCGCCGCGTTCACCGAGGAGGACTCGGCCCGGGTCTCCCCGCGCACCGGCTTCGGCAAGGACACCATCGAGATCGAGTCGTACGTCCGCGGCTTCGCCCGGCGCCGGCCCGACGTCGCGGTGACGACCCTGCGGATGGCCACGCTGCTCGGCGCCGGCGTCGACAGCCGGCTCGCCCGGTACCTGGCGCTGCCGGTCGTGCCGCGCGTCCTCGGCTTCGACGCGCGCCTGCAGCTGCTGCACCCCGACGACGCCGTGTCCGCGCTCGAGCTCGTCGTGCGCGAGGACCTCCCGGGCACCTTCAACGTGGCCGCGCCCGACGTCGTGACGCTCGGGCAGGCGCTGCGCCGGATGGGACGGCCGACGGTGGGCGTCCCGCGCGGCCTCGCTCCCGTGCTGGCCTCGACGCGTGCCTGGCGCGGCGGTGACTTCTCCGCCGACCAGATCGACGCCCTGACCTACGGTCGGGTCATGGACACCTCGCGCTTCCGCCGGGCCGGCTGGGTGCCGACCCGGTCGACGGCGGACGCGCTCGCCGAGTTCGTCGCGGCCTCGAGCCCCGGCCTGCTCTCCGCCGAGCGCGTCGAGGGCGTCGCCGACGTGGTCACGTCGTTCGCGGGCCGCGTCGCCCGGCGGGGGACCGCCCGTGCCTGACGCCGAGGTCGTCCTGCTCGACGACTGGGCCGGGCGCCGCCGGTCCCGCGAGGAGACGCCGGCCGACGACCCCGACCCCGCGGGGACGGGCGCTGCGCCGGGCGCCGACCTCGGCGGCCTGCTGGGCGAGCTGTCGGGCCTGCTGGGTGCGGCGCTGCGCGACGCGGGGAGCGCCGGGCGACGGTTCGTGCACGGGCTGGCCGACGACCCCGTACGGGTGGCCCGTTCGCTCGCCGAGGGGCTCGGTCTCGACCCGGACGCCGTCGGCGACGACGTCGCCGCCTTCCTGCGGGCCCGCGTCGAGGGCGACTACCCGGTCGACGCGTTCGGCTTCGACGCCCAGCTGACCGAGGCGGTGTTCCTGCCGCTGCTCCGTCCCCTGGTGCGTTCGTGGTTCCGCGTGGAGCTGCGCGGCGCCGAGAACCTGCCGACCGCCGGTCCCGCGCTGCTCGTCTCGAACCACGCCGGCGCCTTCCCGCTCGACGGGATGGTGCTGCACGCCGTCGTCTTCGACGAGATCGGCCGGCACCCGCGGATGCTCGGCGCGGACCTGATCTTCCGTACGCCGTTCTCCGCCGACCTCGCGCGCAAGACGGGCACGACCCTGGCCTGCCCGGAGGACGCCGAACGGCTGCTGCGGGCCGGTGAGCTCGTCTCGGTCTTCCCCGAGGGCTTCAAGGGTCTCGGCAAGCGCTTCGCCGACCGCTACAAGCTGCAGCGCTTCGGCCGGGGCGGGTTCGTGTCGACGGCCGTCCGCACGTCGGTGCCGATCATCCCGGTCTCGATCGTGGGCTCGGAGGAGATCTACCCGGTGCTCGGCCGGCTGCCGACGCTCGCCCGGGCGCTCGGCTGGCCCTACTTCCCGCTGACCCCGACCTTCCCGTGGCTCGGGCCGCTGGGCGCCGTGCCGCTGCCCAGCAAGTGGATCATCGAGGTCGGCGAGGCGATCGCGACCGACGAGCTCCCGCCGGGCGCGGCCGACGACCCGATGGTCGTCTTCGACGTGACCGACCAGGTGCGCGAGACGATCCAGCAGACCCTCTACACGCTGCTGATGCAGCGTCGCGGCACCTTCTTCTAGGCGCCACCCGTGTACGGACCGCTCTCCCTCCTCGTCGTGGCCACCGCGCTGTTCGCGGCCGGCGTGGTCTGGCGCCGGGTGCGGCAAGCCTCCGGCGCACCGGCCCCGGGAGACGTCGACCTCGAGCAGGTCCAGGGCTTCGTCTTCGTGGGTTCGGGGGCGCTGGCCGTCCTCGGGGTCGCGGTGCTCGTGCTCGGGCTGGCCGGGCGCCCGGGACCGGCCGAGGCCATGGGCGTGCTCGGGCTGCTCGCGTACCTCGTCTACCTGGCCATCGCGTGGGCGATCATCCGGCGCACCACCCGGCACGCGGCGCGCCGGGCCGCGACCTGGGAGCAGCCGCCCCCCGCACCGGCGCCGTCCGACCCCACCGCTTGACCGCACCGCCTGACCCCTCGCCGGGAAGTGGTCCCTGCGGCGACGGTTCCTCGGCGTGTCGGTCTCCCCGGGGACCACTTCCCGAGGGGGTGCGAGGCCCGGCTAGCGCCGGAGGTAGCGGGTGGCCGCGATGCCGGCGGCGACGGCCCCGGCGGTCGCTCCCACCGCGCCGGCGCCGAGCAGGCCCAGCCGGGCGGCCCGGCGGCCCGTACGGAACTCGCGCACCTGCCAGTCCTGCTCGTCGGCGTGGGCGGCGAGCTTGCGGTCCGGGTTGACCGCGCAGGGGTGCCCGACGAGCGACAGCATCGGCAGGTCGTTGTACGAGTCGGAGTAGGCGAAGCTGCGGGACAGGTCGAGCCCGTGCTGGAGGGCGAGGTCGCGCATCGCGTCGGCCTTGGCGGGCCCGTGCAGCAGCTCGCCCACCAGGCGACCCGTGTAGACGCCGTCCTCGTGCTCCGCCGTCGTCCCGAGCGCCCCGGTGAGGCCGAGCCGCGCGGCGATGATCGCGCTCAGCTCGACGGGTGCGGCGGTGACGAGCCAGACCTGCTGCCCGGCGTCGAGGTGCAGCTGTGCGATGGCCCGGGTGCCGGGCCAGATCCGCTTGGCGACCGACTCCTCGTAGACCTCCTCGCCGACCTGGGTGATCTCGGCGACGGTGCGGCCGGCGATGAAGGCGAGCATCGTCTGGCGGGCGTCCTCGACGTGCGCCGCCCGCTCGCTCCCCGCGGCCCGGAAGTAGGTCTGGAACCACAGCGCCTTGGCGATGGTGCGGGCGTTGAAGAAGCCGCGGCGGTACATGCCCTTGGCGAAGTGGAAGATCGACGCGCCCTGGACGATGGTGTTGTCGAGGTCGAAGAAGGCCGCCGCCCGGGGGTCGGGAGCGATCCGGTCGCCGGAGCGGGTCTCGACGCCGCTCAGGTGGACCGCGCCCGCGCCGTGCGGCAGGGACTCGTGCCCGACCGGCGCGACGGGCTCCGGTGCTGGCACGGCCCCAGCGTAGGGGTCCGTGGGACACTCCACCCGTGGACCGCACCGACGCCTCCCACCCCGCCCGCGTCCGGCTCCTGACCCGGCCCGGCTGCCACCTCTGCGACGAGGCGCGCGCCGTCGTCGAGACGGTCTGCGCGGAGACCGGGGAGACGTACGAGGAGGTCGACGTCGACGCCCCCGAGGCCGACCCGGCGCTGCGGCGCCGCTACACCGACGAGGTGCCCGTGACGTTCGTCGACGGGGCGCAGCACGACTACTGGCGGGTCGACCCCGCACGGCTGCGGGCCGCCCTGTCGCGTCCCGGTGCGTAGGATCGGCCGGTGATCTCGGACCTGCTGCCGGGCCCCGGCGCCGGGACCCGACCGGCGCGCGGCGTGCCGGACGCCACCGTCGCGCGGCTGCCGATCTACCACGAGGCGCTCGGACGGCTTTTCGACGGTCACGTGGAGGTCGTGAGCAGCACCGCGCTCGCGGAGGCCGCCGGCGTCAGCCCCGCGCAGCTGCGGCGGGACCTGTCCTGCCTCGGCTCGTACGGGACCCGCGGCGTCGGCTACGACGTCGCCCGTCTGCAGCGCCAGATCGCCACGCACCTCGGCGCGGCCTCGGAGTGGCCGGTCGTCATCGTCGGCGTCGGCCACCTCGGCACGGCGCTGGCCAGCTACGTCGGGTTCGCGCCCCGCGGCTTCCGGGTGGTCGCCCTGCTGGACCCCGCTCCCGCCAGGGTCGGCACCACCGTCCAGGGCCTCGCGGTGTCCGACGTCGCCGACCTCGAGGAGGTCGTGCGGAACACCGGCGCCGTGGTCGCCGTCATCGCGACCCCCGCCGACGCGGCGCAGGCGGTCACCGACCGGCTGGTGCGCCAGGGTGTCACCAGCATCCTGAACTTCGCGTCCACCGCCCTGGTCGTGCCCGAAGGAGTCAACGTGCGCAAGGTGGACCTGGGTCAGGAGCTCGCGATCCTGGCCTTCCACGAGCAGCGCAAGGTCGAGGAGATCTAGACCAACCATGAGCATCCTCGCGGTGAGCATGTCGCACCGGACGACGTCGATGGCCCGGCTGGCCACGCTGGCGCTCGACCCGGCGACGGCGGGCAAGCTCGCCCAGACCCTCGTCGGCAGCGAGAACATCGACGAGGCCGTCGTCCTCTCCACCTGCAACCGCACCGAGCTCTGGGCGTCCGTGACGCGGTTCCACGGCGGGCTCGACGACGCCGTGCTCGCGCTGTCCGACCTCGCCGGCGAGCCGGTCGACGAGCTGCGCGCGATGGCGCGCGTCTTCTTCGACGAGGGGGCCGTGGCCCACGCCTTCGCCGTCGCCTCGGGCCTGGACTCGGTGGTGACCGGCGAGAGCCAGGTCCTCGGGCAGGTCCGGGGCGCCCTCGCGCTGGCCCAGGAGCAGGGGACCGTCGGGACCGTCCTCAACGCCCTGTTCCAGCAGTCCATCCGGGTCGGCAAGCGCGTCCAGACCGAGACGGGCATCTCCGGCGCCGGCCGCTCGCTGGTGACGGCGGCGTACGACCTGCTCGTCCAGGCCCAGGGCGACCTGCTCGACCGCCGGGTCCTCGTCGTCGGTGCGGGTGCGATGGCCGGGCTCGCCGCACGCAACGCGGCCGCCGCCGGCGCCAGGGTCACCTGCGTGAACCGCACCCTGGAGCGCGCCGAGCGCCTCGCCGAGGCCGTCGGGGGGCGCGCCGAGCCGCTCGAGCGCCTCTCCGCCGTGCTCGCCGAGACCGACGTGCTCGTGACGTGCACCGGGGCGCGTGCGCTGCACCTCGGCGCCGACGAGCTCGCCGGCACCCCGGTCACCGCCGCCGTCGACCTCGCGCTGCCGGCCGACGTCTCGGCCGACGTCACCGGCCTCGGCATCCTGCTGGTCAACCTCGACCTCCTCGTGGCCACGCGCTCGGAGACGGCGACCCCCGAGGTCGCGGCCGCACGGGAGCTGGTGCGCTCCGAGGTCCGCGACTTCCTCGGCGTCCGCCGGGCGGCCGCGGTCGCCCCCACCGTCGTGGCCCTGCGCAGCATGGCCGAGCAGGTCGTCGCCGCCGAGATGAAGCGGCTCGACGCCCGGGTCCCCGGCCTCGACGACCACGAGCGCAGCGAGGTGCAGCGCACGATGCGGCGCATCGCGGACAAGCTGCTGCACGAGCCCACCGTCCGGGTCAAGGAGCTGGCGGCCGACCCCGACGCGCTCGACTACGCCGCGGCGCTGCGCGAGCTGTTCGCGCTCGACCCGCAGGCCGTCGCGGCGGTCATGTCTCCCGAGACGAACACCTAGACCCTCGCCCGAGCGGGCAGGATGAGCCCCCTCATGAGCGACCCGTCGTCCGGCGTGCCGAGCACCGCCGTCCTCCGGCTGGGGTCGCGCACGTCGCCGCTGGCCCGGGCCCAGGTGGAGCAGGTCACCGCGCTGCTCGCCGCGCACGGGTCCGGATCGGTCTTCGTCGGCGTCACGACCTCGGGTGATCTCGACCCGCGACTGCTGACCGAGATCGGCGGCACCGGGGTGTTCGCGCTCGGGGTCCGCGAGGCGCTGCGCGTCGGCAAGATCGACTGCGCGGTGCACTCGCTCAAGGACCTGCCCACCGCACCCGAAGCTGATCTTGAGGTGATCGCGGTGCCCGCCCGCGAGGACGTCCGCGACGTGCTCGTCGGCGCCCGGCTCGCCGACCTCGTCGACGGCGCCCGGGTCGGCACGGGCGCACCCCGGCGGGCCATGCAGCTGCTCGACTGGGCCCGCGAGCAGGGCCGCTCGATCGAGGTCGTGCCCGTCCGCGGGAACGTCGACACCCGGATCGAGCTCGCCCGCGGAGGCGGTCTGGACGCCGTCGTGCTCGCCGGCGCCGGACTCCGCCGGCTCGGCTACCTGCCGAGGGACTTGTCGGGTTCTGACAAAAGAGACACCGTTGTCAAAGGCCTCCCGGCCGAGGTCCTCGACGAGGCGCTCATGCTGCCCGCACCCGGCCAGGGGGCGCTCGGCCTCGAGGTCCGCCGGGATGCGCCGACCCCCGTACGGTCGCTGGTCGCCGGGCTCGGCGACCCCGACGCGCACGCCGAGGTCGCGGCGGAGCGCGCGTTCCTCGCGACGCTCGAGGCCGGCTGCACCGCTCCGGTGGGGGTGCGTGCCCAGGTCACCGGCCGTCGTGGTAACGCCGTCGATTTGACTATGCGAGCCGTTGTTGAAAGAACGTTGCTGGACACGTTGTCAGTAACGACCAAGAGCCCGCCTCCGGTCCGCACCTCCGTCTCCGGGTCGACGACCGACCCGGCCCGGTTCGGTTCGGACCTGGCGCGGTCGGTCCTCCAGCACCTGTCCGACGAGGTCCGGCGCACCGGCGCCGGGTCTGCGCCAGCCCGACACGAGAGAGCCACGTGAGCACAACCTCGGTCCCCACCTCTTCCGACTCCGCCTCGAGCTCGCCCGTCGCCCGTGGCCGGGTGATCTTCGTGGGCGCCGGTCCGGGTGATCCTGATCTTCTGACGCTGGGTGCGATCGCGGCTCTCGCCGACGCGAGCGCGGTGATCTTGGACGACGAGCGCCAGCGCGAGATCCTGGGCCACCCGGCGATCACGCTCGGTCAGGACGCCGCGGTGACCGCGCTCGGCTTCACCGAGGGCCAGAAGCCGTTGACGCCGTCCGCGCGGGCCCGCATCGTGATCAAGCAGGCGGCGGGCGGCGGACGCGTCGTCCGGCTCGTCACCGGCGACCCCTTCTGGGACAACGCGGTGGCCGACGAGGCCGCGGCCTGCGTGCGTGGCGGGATCGACTTCGAGGTCGTGCCGGGCGTCTCCAGCCTGACAGCGGTGCCCGAGTACGCCGGCATCGACCTCGTGCACGCCGGTGGCGTCCAGTTCGCGTCCATGACCGACGGCCGTTTCACCAAGGTCGCGACCGCACCGTGGGGCAACGCCTCGACCGTCGTCGTCAGCACGCTCGTGACCCACCTGCCGGCCCTGGTCGACGCGGCCCGCGCCGCCGGGCGCCCGGGCGACGACCACGTCGTGCTCACGCTGCACGGCGGCAGCACCGACCAGGTGACCGTGCCCTGCCTCCTCGACGAGGTGGTCGTCGCGGTGTCGGCGACCGAGGCGCTCGGCCCCGACCCGGTGCACGTGATCCTCGGTGTCGCCGCCGAGCAGCGCGGCGAGCTGAGCTGGTACGAGACCAAGCCGCTCTTCGGCTGGAAGGTCCTGGTGCCGCGCACCAAGGACCAGGCCGCCCCGATGGTCGCGCGGCTGCGGACGTACGGCGCCCACAGCGACGAGGTCCCGACGATCTCGGTCGAGCCGCCGCGCAGCCCGCTGCAGATGGACAAGGCGATCCGCGGCCTGGTCGAGGGTCGCTACGAGTGGATCGCCTTCACCTCGGTGAACGCGGTCAAGGCCGTGCGGGAGAAGTTCGAGGAGTACGGGCTCGACGCCCGTGCGTTCTCCGGGCTGAAGGTCGCGGTCGTCGGCGACGTCACCGCCGCTGCCCTGCGGGCCTGGGGCATCGAGCCCGACCTGGTCCCGGGCGAGGAGCAGTCGGCCGCCGGGCTGGCCGCCGAGTTCCCGCCGTACGACGAGGTGCTCGACCCGATCAACCGGATCTTCCTGCCGCGGGCCGACATCGCCACCGAGACGCTCGCCGCCGGGCTCGTCGAGCTCGGCTGGGAGGTCGAGGACGTCACCGCCTACCGGACCGTGCGTGCCGCCCCGCCGCCCGCCGCCGTCCGCGAGGCGATCAAGACGGGCCGCTTCGACGCCGTCGTCTTCACCTCGTCCTCGACGGTGCGCAACCTCGTCGGCATCGCCGGCAAGCCGCACCCGGGCACGATCATCGCCGCGATCGGCCCGGCGACGCAGAAGACGTGCGAGGAGCACGGGCTCCGCGTCGACGTCGTCGCCTCGAAGCCGTCCGTCGTCGACCTGGCCGACGCCCTCGCCGCCTTCGCGGCGGACCGGCGCGACGCGATGGTCGCCGCCGGCGAGCCGGTGCTCCGGCCCTCGCAGCGCAAGGCGCCCGCCCGGCGGCTCTGACGCCGCTCCCCGGTCGCCGACTGCGCGCAGACCGCGACGACACCCCGGCGTGCCGCGCGGTCTGCGCGCACTCGACCTGAGCGCTCCGACGTTCACGCCACCAGCAGGTCGTCGCCGGTCAGCGGGACGACGACGTCGTCGTTCGCGAGGTGGATCGGTGCGAGCGGGACGCCCTGCGACCGCCCGGCGGTCAGCAGCGCCCGGCCCCAGCGCCGGTCGCTCGCGCGTACGGCGGCGTCGCCCGGCCGGCTGAGCAGGGCCGCCACCCGGCCGAGACGTCGGTCCCGGCGGGTCTCCGCGCAGATCCAGAGCAGCGAGGCCACGTCGCGCTCGACCGGGTCCTCCGGGACGTCGTCGATCTCCAGCAGGACCGGGGACGGGCGCTCGTCCGGCTCCAGGAACAGCAGCCACAGCCGGCGGAAGCTGAAGCCGAGAGGGCCCATCATGGCGCGCCACTGGCGGTGCAGGTCGGCCTGCGTCCGCAGCGGCGGCACCTCGTGGATCGGGAGCAGGGGAGGCGGGGCGGAGAAGTCGTCGTCCATGTCCCGCAGCCTGGCCGTCGGCACCGGCGGGAGGAGCCCTGTCGGGCAGCTGTGCACAGCTGTCGTCGAGACGGACGACACCGACCGTCCTTCGTCACACACCTCTCGGCGGGACCGCCGGGCGCGACCCCGACCGGTGAGGTCGTCCACAGGTCACGACGCCGGTCGGTGGCGTGGCGGCGACTAGATTGGGCGGGTGCCCGTGCCAGCGAACCCCACCGTGCTGCGCCAGCGGCCCCGTCGGCTGCGGACGTCACCGGCGATGCGGTCGATGGTGGCCGAGACCACCGTGGAGCCGCGCCGGCTGGTGCTGCCGCTCTTCGTGGCGGAGGGCCTCGCCGAACCCCGCCCGATCGGCTCGATGCCCGGCGTCGTCCAGCACACGCTCGACACGCTGCGCAAGACCGCCGTCGAGGCCGCCCGGTCCGGGCTGGCCGGGGTGATGCTCTTCGGGATCCCCGCGACCAAGGACGCCCGCGGCAGCGGCGCGGTCGACCCGCACGGCATCCTCACCGAGGCGGTCCGGGCCGTCCGCGAGGAGGTCGGCGACGACTGCCTCGTCATGACCGACGTCTGCCTCGACGAGTTCACCGACCACGGGCACTGCGGCGTGCTGACGCCGTCGGGCGTCGTGGACAACGACGCCACGGTGGAGCTCTACGCCGAGATGGCCGTGCTGCACGCCGAGGCCGGCGCCCACGTGGTCGCGCCGAGCGGGATGATGGACGGCCAGGTCGGGGCGATCCGCGACGCGCTGGAGGCCGCCGGCCACGTCGACACCGCGATCCTGGCGTACGCGGCGAAGTACGCCTCCGCCTTCTACGGCCCGTTCCGCGAGGCCGTGTCCTCCTCGCTCGTCGGCGACCGCAAGACCTACCAGCAGGACGGCTCCAACCTCCGCGAGGCGCTGCGCGAGGTCGCCCTCGACCTCGTCGAGGGCGCCGACCTCGTCATGGTCAAGCCCGCGCTGGCCTACCTCGACGTCATCCGCGCCGTCCGCGAGGCGGTCGACGTGCCGGTCGCCGCGTACAACATCTCCGGCGAGTACGCCATGGTCGAGGCCGCCGCCGCGAACGGCTGGATCGACCGCGACGCCGCCGATCGGCGAGACGCTGACCTCGATCCGCCGAGCGGGTGCGGACGTGGTCCTCACCTACTGGGCCCTGGAATGGTCCGAGCGCTGGGGGGCGGGCCGATGACGGTCGGGCAGGTTCCGGACCACGCGGTCCGACGCCACGTCGGCGGCCGCGTTCGCCCGTGCCCGCGAGGTCATCCCGGGCGGCGTGAACTCGCCGGTCCGGGCCTTCCTGTCGGTCGGCGGGACCCCGCGCTTCATCGCGCGGGCGCAGGGGGCCTACCTCTACGACGTCGACGGCAACGAGCTCGTCGACCTCATCTGCTCGTGGGGCCCGATGCTGCTGGGCCATGCCCACCCCGAGGTGCTCGACGCGGTGGCGCGGGCGGCGCAGCACGGCACGTCGTACGGGGCGCCGACGCTGGCGGAGGTCGAGCTCGCGGCCGCGATCGTGGACCGGACCCCGGTCGACATGGTCCGGCTCGTGAACAGCGGCACCGAGGCCACGATGTCGGTGCTGCGGCTGGCCCGCGGGATCACCGGGCGCGACAAGATCGTCAAGTTCGCCGGCTGCTACCACGGCCACGTCGACGCCCTGCTCGCGTCGGCCGGGTCCGGGGTCGCCACGCTGGCCATCCCCGGCACGCCGGGGGTCACCGAGACGACCACGGCCGACACGATCGTGGTCGAGTACAACGACCGGGCCGCCGTCCGCGAGGCGTTCGCGACGTACGGCGACCAGATCGCCTGCCTGATGACCGAGGCGGCCTGCGGGAACATGGGCGTCGTCCCGCCCGGGGTCGAGGACGGCGTCGGCTTCAACACCTTCCTCGCCGAGATCTGCCACGCCCACGGCGCGCTCTTCATCAGCGACGAGGTCATGACGGGCTTCCGCCTCACGGCGTCGGGCCAGTACGGCATCGACGGCGTGGTGCCCGACCTGATGACGTTCGGCAAGGTCATGGGCGGCGGCTTCCCGGCGGCGGCCTTCGGCGGCCGGGCCGACCTCATGCACAGCCTCGCCCCGGTGGGCGGCGTCTACCAGGCCGGGACCCTGTCGGGGAACCCGGTCGCGACCTCCGCCGGGCTGACCACGCTGCGGCTGGCCACGCCCGACGTGTACGCGCACGTCGACCGCGCCTCCGCCCTGCTGCAGCGCGAGGTGTCCGCCGCGCTGGGAAGCGCGAGCGTGCCGCACGTCGTCCAGGCCGCCGGGAACCTGTTCAGCGTCTTCTTCGTCGGTGAGGACGTGGAGACGGTGCCGGACTACGCGACCGCGTCGACCCAGGTCACGGCGCGCTACTCCGCCTTCTTCCACTCCATGCTCGACCACGGCGTCTACCTGCCGCCGAGCGCGTACGAGGGCTGGTTCCTCTCGAGCGCCCACGACGACCGGGCGCTGGACCGGGTCGTCGACGCCCTCCCGGCCGCGGCGGCCGCCGCCGCGGCGGCCTGACAGGAGCCTGGCATGACTCCCGAGCCCGAGACCGGCACCGTCGCCGACACGCCCGCCGGCACGAGCAGCGCCGGCACCCGTACGGTCGTCCACCTGGTCCGCCACGGCGAGGTCTACAACCCCGTCGGCCTCATCTACGGCCGGCTGCCCGACTACCACCTGTCCGAGACCGGCCGGGCGATGGCCGACCTCGTCGCCGAGCACCTGCGCGGGCGCGACGTCGTGCACCTGCGCTGCTCGCCGCTGGAGCGGGCGCAGGAGACGATGCAGCCGATCGCCGCGAACTTCACCGAGCCCGTGACGACCGACGGCCGCGTGATCGAGGCCGACAACTACCTCGAGGGCATCAAGGTCAGCCTGGTGGGCACGCTCCGGCGGCCCCAGAGCTGGTGGCTCTTCCGCAACGCGCTGCGCCCGACCTGGGGCGAGCCGTACCGCGAGATCGTCGCCCGCATGCGGCTGGCGATCCGCGACGCGGAGGACGCGGCCCGCGGGCACGAGGCCGTCATCGTGTCCCACCAGCTGCCGATCTGGATGGCCCGCTGCGACGCCGAGGGTCGCCGGCTCGCGCACGACCCGCGCCGGCGCGAGTGCCGGCTGGCCAGCGTCACCTCGCTCACGCTCGTCGACGGCCGCGTCACCGCCGTGGACTACGCCGAACCGGCCGCCGCGCTCTACGCCGGTCCGCCACCGAAGAAGTTCGTCGCCGGTGCCTAGTCGCACCCTCGCGGCGGCCGCCGGTGCGGCCGCGCTCGCCGTGCTGCTCGCCGGTTGCTCGACCACGGGCGCCGACGAACCCACCCGCGGCGCCGACCAGCAGGGCTACGTCGGCTCGACCGGCGCGCTCACGCGCATCGCCCCGCAGGACCGGACGCCCGGACCCACCCTCACCGGGCCCGAGCTCGGCAGCACCGACCAGACGGTGACCACCGCCGACTACGCCGGCAAGGTGCTCGTGCTCAACGTCTGGGGCTCGTGGTGCTCGCCGTGCCGCCAGGAGGCCGCCGGCCTGCAGGCGGCGAGCGTCGCCACCAAGGCGGACGCGCAGTTCGTCGGGCTCAACACCCGCGACTACTCACCCGCCGCCCCCGTGGCCTTCGTGCGGACGCAGGGCATCACGTACCCCAGCATCTTCGACCCCTCGGGCCAGAGCCTGCTGCAGCTGGCCGGTCAGGTCCCGCCGAGCGCGATCCCCTCGACCCTCGTCCTCGACCGGCAGGGGAGGGTCGCGATCCGGGTGCTCGGCCCGGTCTCCGAGCAGACGCTGACCGACATGGTCGGCGAGACCGCGGCCGGCCGATGACCCTCCGATGAGCGCGCTGGGCGGGGCGGCGTACGGGCTGGCCCCGCTCGACCTGTCGTCGTGGGCGACGCAGGCGGTCGGCGGCTCGATGCTGCTCGCCCTGCCGGTGGCCCTGCTCGCCGGGCTGGTGTCGTTCTTCTCGCCGTGCGTCGTGCCCCTGCTGCCGGGCTACCTCTCCTACGCCACGGGCCTCGGCGCCGCGGAGGTCGTCGAGGGCACCCGCCGGCGCGGTCGGATGCTCGCCGGGACGTCGCTCTTCGTCCTCGGGATCGCGGCCGTGTTCGTCGTGACTGGTGCCGTGGTGGGCAGCGCCGGCGTGCTGCTGCTGACCCACGCCGACGTCATCACCCGGGTGCTGGGCGTCGTCATCGTCGTGCTCGGGCTGATGTTCGCCGGGGTCCTCCCGCTCGGCCGGCGCGAGCTGCGCATCCACCGGCTGCCCGCCGTCGGGGTGGCCGCCGCCCCGCTGCTCGGGGTGGTCTTCGCCCTCGGCTGGACGCCGTGCATCGGCCCGACGCTGGGCGTCGTCTACAGCCTCGCGCTGAACGAGGGGACCGCCCTGCGCGGCGCCCTGCTCGCCTTCGTCTTCGCGCTCGGGCTGGGCGTGCCGTTCGTCGTCGCCGGGCTCCTCTACACCCGCATGGCCCGCGCCGTCGGGTTCCTGCGTCGTCACCAGACCGCCCTGATGCGGACCGGTGGCATCCTCATGGTGGTGGTCGGGCTGCTGCTGGTGAGCGGGCTGTGGGCGTTCATCACCGCCGACCTCCGGGCCACCTTCGCCACCTTCACCCCACCGATCTGATCACCGAGCACCCAGAAAGCCATGACCCAGACCCAGACCCGCCCCGCGGACCACGCCGACGAGCCGCAGCCCGACCCGGCCGGTCCCGACCTGCCCCGGCTCGGCTGGCGCGGCACGCTCCGCTTCCTGTGGGCGCAGCTCACCTCGATGCGGACCGCCCTGGTGCTGCTCTTCACGCTCGCCGTGGCCGCCGTGCCGGGCTCGCTCATCCCGCAGCGTCGCGTCTCGCCGGTCCGGGTGGACGACTTCATCAGCCAGCACCCGACGCTCGGCGCGCTGTACGACCGCGTCGGGCTCTTCGGCGTCTACAGCTCGCCGTGGTTCTCGGCGGTCTACCTGCTGCTGTTCGTCTCGCTGGTCGGCTGCATCGTCCCGCGGATCGGCGTCTACGCCCGCGGACTCAAGGCCGAGCCGCCGCGGACGCCGCGGAACCTCGGCCGGCTGCCGGCGTACGCCCGCGGCGAGCTCGGCGCGGACGGCGCGGACGACGCGACGACTCCTCGAGCGGGCGGCGACCGAGCTGCGCCGCCAGCGCTACCGCGTCCGCGTCGTCGAGGAGGCGGACGGCGGGCGTTCCGTGGCGGCCGAGCGCGGCTACCTGCGCGAGGCCGGCAACCTCGTCTTCCACGTGAGCCTGCTCTTCCTGCTCCTCGGCGTGGCCGTCGGCGCCCTCTGGGGCTACCGCGGCAGCAGCGTCGTCATCGTGGGGCAGGGCTTCTCCAACAGCGTCACCCAGTACGACGACCTCACCGCCGGCGGTGAGTTCAAGGCGTCGAGCCTCAAGCCGTTCAACGTGGTCGTGAAGGACTTCCAGGTCCGCTTCGAGACCGGGCCGGTCCAGACCGGGGCCGCGCGGCTCTTCAAGGCCGACGTCGACGTCACCGACGCGCCCGGGGAGCCGACGGAGTCGAAGGTGCTCGAGGTCAACCACCCGCTGCACGTCGACGGCTCCACCGTCCACCTGATCGGGCACGGCTACGCGCCCGTCGTGACCATCAGGGACGGGCAGGGCAACGTCGCGTTCTCCGGGCCCGTGGTCTTCCTCCCGCAGGACGGCAACTTCACCTCCGCCGGCGTGGTCAAGGCACCGGACGCGCGACCGCAGCGGATCGCGCTGCAGGGCTTCTTCCTGCCCACCACGGTGGTCGGCGCGAACAACGCGCCCGTCTCGGCCTTCCCCGACGCGTACAACCCGCAGCTGTTCGTCAACGTCTGGGCCGGCCCGCCGGTGCCGGAGACGGGCCGGGCCGAGAACGTCTACTCCCTCGACACGACGGGCATGACCCAGGTCAAGGGCGACGACGGCGGCCCGCTGCGCGTGGCCCTGCAGCCCCGGCAGGGCGTGACCCTGCCCGACGGGCTCGGGACGATCCAGCTCGACGGCTGGAGCCGCTGGGTCAAGCTGCAGGTCGGCGACTCGCCCGGCGCCCCGGTGGCGCTCGGGGCCATCGCGTTCGCGGTCGCGGGGCTCTGCCTCTCGCTGTTCGTCCGGCCGCGCCGCGTCTGGGTGCGGGTCGGCGGAGGAACCCCCGGGGGTGACGACGACGGCGGACCTAGAGTGATCGAGGTCGGCGGGCTGGACCGGGCGGACGCCCGGGGCGGTCTGACCGACGACGTGGACGACCTGGCCGACACCTTGGCGAGACGATCTCGGGAAAGAGTGACGACGTGAACTACGGCTACTACTCCAGCGTCGCGCTGGTCACCTCGGTGGTGGTCTACCTGCTCGCGTTCTGCGCGCACGCCGCCGAGTGGGCCGCCGCCCGACGGGTGCCGGCGACCGACGAGGTCGTCGAGCGCGAGCTGGTCTCCGTCGGCACCTCCGGCTCCCGGGCGGCGAGCACCGGTACGACCGGGTCCTCGGTCCGCGACGAGGTCTCCGCCACCTTCGAGGAGCGGCTGGCCGACCTCCGCGTCGAGCAGTTCAGCCGGATCGGCGTCGCGCTGACGGTGCTCGGCTTCTCGCTCAGCCTGATCGGGGTGGTCTGCCGCGGCCTCGCGGCCGGCCGTGGCCCCTGGGGCAACATGTTCGAGTTCACGACCACCGCGATGGTCTTCGTCATGGCCGCCTACCTGCTGATGGTCTGGCGGGCGGGCCTGCGCTGGCTCGGGCTCCCCGTGACCCTGCTCGCCACCGTGGCCAACGGCCTCGCCGTCACCGTCTTCTACGTCGCCGTCGCCCCCCTCGTGCCGGCGCTGCACTCGGTGTGGTTCCTCATCCACATCACGGCGGCGTGCATCTCCGCCGCGGCGTTCAACGTCGGCGGTCTGCTGTCGATCCTCTACATCGTCAAGAAGCGTGCCGAGGACCGCGGGACCGTACGCGGCTACCTCGCGCGCATCCCCAGCTCGCGCCGGATCGACCTCACGACGTACCGCTTCCACGCGTTCGCGTTCCCGCTGTGGACGTTCACGGTGGCCGCGGGCGCCGTCTGGGCGGAGTACGCCTGGGGCCGCTACTGGGGCTGGGACCCCAAGGAGACCTGGGCGCTCGTCACCTGGATCATCTACGCCTGCTACCTGCACGCCCGCTCCACCGCCGGCTGGCGGGGGACCAAGGCGGCCGTGATCGCGATCGTCGGCCTGGCGTCCTTCTGGTTCAACTTCATCGGCGTGAACCTGCTCGTCTCCGGCCTGCACTCCTACGCCGGGGTCTGAGGACCCGCCCCACCCCTCCCGGGTAGCGCCGGCCCCAGCACCCCAAGCACCTCAGCACCCCAGCACCCCAGCACCCCAGCACCAGGAAACGCTGACTCCCGACAGCCGCATCGGTCGATGCGCTGTCGGGAGTCAGCGTTTTCTCGTACAAGGGAGGCGGGGGAGGGGCGGAGGCCGGGGGAGCTGGGTCCTGCCGCAGCAGCGAGGACCCAGCCTGCGTCAGGCGCCGAGCTCCTCCGACCAGGCCTTCCAGCCGCCGGCGACGTCGGTCGCCCGGTGCAGGCCGAGGTCCTGCAGGGCGGCGGCGGCCAGGCTCGAGGTGAAGCCCTCCTGGCACAGCACGACGACCTCGAGGTCGTACGAGGCGATCGGCAGGGCCGCGTCGCTGAGCGGGTCGAAGCGCCACTCCAGGACGTTGCGCTCGACCACGAGCACGTCCTCGGGCCCACCCTGCACGGCGCGCTGCGCGGCCGGGCGGATGTCGACCACGACGGCACCGGCGTCGCGCGCCGCGACCGCCTCGGCCGGGGTCAGCCGGTGCAGGCGCGAGCGCGCGTCGGCGAGGACCTCGTCGATGCTCCGGCGCCGGGCGAGCGGGACGTCGGCCCGGCCGATGACGAGGTCGACGACCGGCGCGACGGCGAGGGCGGTCACCAGGACACCCCCGCCAGGCGCGACTCGACCAGCCGCAGGCGGTCGCCCTCGCGGACGTAGCCGTTCATCCGGGTGAGGGCGGGCGCGTACACGTGGATGCTCACCGCCGGCTCGAGGCCGGTGTTGGTGACGCGGTGCACGTGGCGGGCGCCGAAGGGGCGCAGCGACCCCGTGCCGAGGCTGCGTGTGGCGGCGACGCTCGCCGAACCGTCCGGCTCGGGTCGGGCGTGCTCCTCGGTGAGGGCGCCGCGCACGACGGTGAACGCGCCCGCGCTGCCCCCGTGGTCGTGCCAGTCGGTGCCCTGCCCGGGCACCCAGGTCAGCAGCCAGGCCTCGTGGTCCGAGGTGCGGGCGAGGCGGGCGTAGTAGCGGGAGACCGGGTCGTACTCGACCAGCCCCTCCCAGAGGTCGGGGTGGTCGGCGAGCCGGGTCGCGGTCGCCGGCGAGGTCGGCGGGGTGCGTGGGGCATGGTGGGACGTTCCTGTCGGAGCAGCGGAGATGATCGAGGGGCGGCACCGGCCGTGCCCTCACGAAGCGCGCCTACGGGCGCGTGATCATTCGACACGCCGAGCTCGCCGTACGGCGCAGGTCGACGTGGCGGCGCTGGTGCAGCGTCCTCATCCGGTTCGTGTCCTCGCTCCTGGTCGTTGGTCACGACCGTGCGACCACCGTAGGCCGGGCGGGCCCGTTCGCCAATCCCTTGTCTCACCATAGGGAACATCGGGTTTGCCGGTGCGTGCCGAGGTCCGGCGGCTCTGCGACCCGCCCTGGCACGATGGTCGCGTGCGACACTTCGACCTCTGCGTCATCGGCAGCGGGTCCGGCAACTCCATCGTCGACGAGGAGATGGACGACTGGTCCGTCGCCCTCGTCGAGGGCGGGACGTTCGGCGGGACCTGCCTCAACGTCGGGTGCATCCCGACCAAGATGTACGTCTACCCGGCCGACCTGGCGTCCTCGCCGGCCCAGGCCAAGGCCCTGGGGGTCGACCTCGACCTCGTCGACGTGCGCTGGCCGGACATCCGCGACCGGATCTTCGGCCGCATCGACGCCATCTCGGCCGGCGGGCGCGACTGGCGGGCCTCCCGCCCCAACGTCACCCTCTTCGAGCAGCAGGCGCGCTTCGTCGGGTTCCGCACGCTCGAGCTCGCCGCCCGGGGCGACCGACCGGCCGAGACGATCACCGCCGACCGGTTCGTCATCGCCGCCGGCAGCCGCGCGGTGGTCCCGCCGTTCCCGGGCCTGGACACGGTCGCGTACGAGACGTCGGACACCGTGATGCGGCTGCCGTCGCTGCCCCGCTCGATGGTCGTCGTCGGCGGCGGCTACATCGGGGCCGAGCTGTCCCACGTCTTCGCGTCGTTCGGGACCCGGGTGACCGTCGTGTCCCGGACGCCCCGGATGCTCCCGCGCTCCGACGTGCAGGTGGCCGAGCGGTTCACCGAGCTCCTGGGGCACAAGGTCGAGATCCGCTCGCGCAGCACCGTCGTCCGGGTCGACCCGGGGGCCACCGGCGACGGCGTCGTGGTGACGGCGCGCGACGCCTCCGGCACCGAGTTCCAGGTCGAGGCCGACGTGCTGCTGATCGCGACCGGCCGGGTCTCCAACGCCGACACCCTCGACGTCGGCGCGACCGGTGTGCGGACCGACGACGCCGGCCGGGTCGTCGTCGACGAGCGCCAGCAGACCGCGACCCCCGGGATCTTCGCCCTGGGCGACGTCTCCTCGCACCACCAGCTCAAGCACGTCGCCAACCACGAGGCGCGCGTCGTGCGGCACAACCTGCTGCACCCCGACGCGATGGTGCCCGCCGACCACCGCTTCGTCCCGCACGCGGTCTTCTCCGACCCGCAGGTCGCGGCGGTCGGCCTCACCGAGGAGGAGGCGATCGACCAGGGCATCGACCACGCGATCGGCGTCCAGGACTACGGCGGGACCGCGTACGGCTGGGCGATGGGCGACGAAGACCACTTCGTCAAGGTCATCAGCGACCGCTCCACCGGTCAGCTCGTCGGCGCCCACCTCGTCGGGCCGCAGGCCTCGTCGCTGATCCAGCCGCTGATCCAGGCCATGAGCTTCGGCATCCCGGCGCACGACGTCGCGCGCGGTCAGTACTGGATCCATCCCGCCATGGCCGAGGTGGTCGAGAACGCGCTGCTGGCCCTCCCGGGGCCGGAGGGTTCGCTGGACGTCTGAGCTCCTGCGTGGTCGCCTCCCGGTCAGATCTGCTGCCAGGGCCGCCCTTCATGCCCGGCCCGGGCGTCGCCCGAGACTCGTCTCCGCTCTGTGCGGCCCGGGCCATGCGCCTTCGTCGCCGTCATGGCAGCAAGCGGTGGCGGAGGCGCGTGACGCGGGCCGTACGGTCGGCGGGCTCGGCCCCGGCGGCGATCCAGCGGCCGTACTCGGCGCGGTGGCCGTCGGGCAGGCCGTGCCAGGCGGCGGCCAGGGCGAGGTCGGCGCCCACGGCGTCGTCGAGCTCGGCACAGGTCGTCGTCGTGGGCTCGGCCACGGCCTCCTCGGGCGGGGTCCCGGCCTCGAGCTCGACGTGCACCTGGTCGCCGGCGGTGATGCCGAGGGCGGTCAGCACGGACTTGCGGAGCCCGAGGAAGGTGCGCCCGCCGTACGCGCCGAGCGTCGCCTCGAACGACTCCTCCCCGATCCGGGCCAGGACCCGTCGCGTGGAGATCGCGGCGACGACGGCCCGGGGGACGACCACCGCGTGGCTGCCGCGCCCGGAGGCGCGGACCTCCGCGTCGAAGCCGGGCATCTCCGGAGCAGCGCGGTCAGACGCAGGGTCAGCCGCGGCGGGAGCCGACGAGCTTCCAGGCCGCGGGGAGCAGGGCCGCGGCGATGACGATCTTGACCACGTCGCCGATCAGGAACGGCGCGACGCCCTTGGCGAGCGCGGTGCCCACGCCCATCCCCGTGAACGCCATCAGGCCGACCACGCCGAAGGCGTAGATCACGACGTTGCCGGCGACCATCAGGCCGCCGGTCTTGAGCACCTGACGGTCGGCGCCGGCCTCGGCGAGGCGACCGGCGAGCCAGCCGGCGGCGACGAAGCCGACGACGTAGCCGAACGAGGCGAAGGCCCAGCCGCTGTGGTGCGCCGCGAACCACGGCACGCCGACGAGGCCGGCGAGCAGGTAGAGCGCCATCGAGGCCGCACCCCGGCGGCTGCCGAGCGCGGCACCGGCGAGCAGCACCGCGAACGTCTGGCCCGACAGCGGGACGGGGGTGAAGGGCAGCGGGATCTGCACGAGCGCGCTCAGCGCGACGAAGAGGGTGCCGCCGACGACGAGGGCGACGTCGCGGACGACGTGACCGGGGACGACGTCGCCGAGGGTGCGGGGAGAGGCGCTGACCAGAGACATGGCTTCACCCTAGTGGGAGCGGCGGACGACGTCGTACGCGCTCAGCCGTCGACCGTGAGGTTCGCCAGGGCCTCGCGGGCCGGGTCCAGCAGCTGCGGTGTCGTGTCGGGGATCGAGGCGTAGTAGAGCCCGGACCGCTCCGGGCCGGCCTGGACGATCGCCACGATGAGCCGCTCGCCCTTGGTCTGCAGCCCCGGGATGTCGAAGGTGAGCCTGGACTCGACGAGCCACGCCTCGTGCCCGTCGATCGTCGTCGCCTTGTTCTCGACGACGTCGCTGTTGACCGGGTTGTCGCCGTAGAACTTGCCGAGGATGCAACGCACGACGATCTGCGAGCCCTGCTCGGGGGTGAAGAAGCCGTCGCCGGCCTGCAGCTCCCCCACCGTGATGGAGGCGACCCAGTTGGAGCCGCTGCCGTCGTAGTTGCTCTCGACCAGCACGTTCTGGCTCAGCACGTTCAGGCCGAAGGGGACCCGGTTCTCACCCGTCGGGGCCTCCCACGGGGAGCCCAGCTCGGGGTAGGAGACCGGACCGCCGTGCACCCGGCCGTCGTTCGTCGTCGAGGGGGCGGCCGACGGGGAGTCGGACCGGTCGGCCGGGCAGACGTTCTCGCTGGACTGGCCGCTGGGCCCGCCGCCCGCGGTGGTCGACCCCCCGGTGGCCTGCCGGATCGCGACGACCGCGACGACCACGAGCACGAGGGCGAGCACGGCCGCGCCGACCCACCACAGCGTCCCGGAACGCTGGCGCCGCAGCCGGGGGAGCGGGGCCTGGCCGGGTCCACCACCGCCGAGCGGCTGCTGCCCGCCCTGCCCGCCCTGGCCGTACGACGCCTGCCCGTACGCGCCCTGCGCGCCGGTCTGCCCGTAGCCGCCCTGCCCGTAGCCGCCCTGCCCGTAGCCGCCCTGCCCGTAGCCGCCCTGCCCGGACGAACCCTGCCCGTACGCGCCGGTGCCGTAGTTCGCGTGAGCCGTCGCGCCGGTCGTGCCGGCGGCCGAGCCCGGGTTGACGATGCCCTGCGGCGGTGGGGCCGACGAGGGTTCGCCGGTGGTCGCGGCGGACCACGCCGCCCCGTCCCAGTAGCGGTAGAGACCCTGGCCGCCACCGGGGTCGGGGTACCAGCCAGCGTTCGCGCTCACGGGCCGAGTCTAGGAGCGGACCCGGGACGGACCAGGGGCGCGCGCCGCTTCACAGCAGAGCGTGACCTGGTCGTCACGCCCGCCCCCGCGACCCCGCGCGAGCGCTACCCGCGCGAAACCCGCACCACCCACGGCAGATCTGCCGTGGGTGGTGAGGGACTTTCACGTGAACGTGAAAAACCGGCGGCGCGGAGAGCGCAGCGGCGCTCAGCCGAAGCGGCCGGTGATGTAGTCCTCGGTCGCCTTCTCGGTCGGGTTGGAGAAGATCGTCTCGGTCGTGCCGACCTCGATCAGGCGGCCGGGCTTGCCCTGGGCGGCGAGGTTGAAGAACGCGGTCTGGTCGCTCACCCGGGCGGCCTGCTGCATGTTGTGGGTGACGATCACGACCGTGAACGACTCCTTGAGCTGGTTGATCAGGTCCTCGATCGCCAGCGTGGAGATGGGGTCGAGCGCCGAGCAGGGCTCGTCCATCAGCAGCACCTGCGGCTCGACGGCGATGGCCCGGGCGATGCACAGCCGCTGCTGCTGCCCGCCCGAGAGGCCCATCCCGGCCCGGCCGAGGCGGTCCTTGACCTCGTTCCACAGGTTCGCCGCCTGCAGCGAGCGCTCGACGGCGTCGGAGAGCACGCCCTTGTTCTTGACGCCGTTGAGCCGCAGGCCCGAGGCGACGTTGTCGAAGATCGACATCGAGGGGAACGGGTTCGGCCGCTGGAAGACCATGCCGACCACGCGCCGCACCGCGACCGGGTCGACGCCGGGGGCGTAGAGGTCGGTGCCGTCGAGCTGGACGCTGCCCTTGACGTGCGCACCCGGGATGACCTCGTGCATGCGGTTGAGCGTGCGCAGGAAGGTGGACTTGCCGCAGCCGGACGGGCCGATGAAGGCGGTCACCGTGCGGGGCTCCACGGTCAGGGACACGTCCTGCACGGCGTGGAAGGAGCCGTAGTAGATGTCGACGTTCTTGGCGTCGATGCGCTTGGCCATGGGTTCCTACTTCTCCTTGAGCTTCGTGGCCCGGGCGATCCCACGGGCGACGAGGTTGAGCAGCATGACGATGAGGATCAGGGTGAGGGCGGCGGCCCAGGTGCGGTCGTAGCCCGGCAGCGAGGGCGCGACGTCGCGGCTCGAGTTGATCATGGTGGGCAGCGAGCCCATGGTGGCGCTGGTGGGGGAGAAGTTGATGCCGACCGCGTACGACACCAGGATCAGCAGCGGCGCGGTCTCGCCCATGACGCGGGCGAGGCCGAGCATCACACCGGTGGAGATGCCCCCGAACGAGGTCGGGATGACGACCTTGAGGATCGTCTTCCACTTCGGCACGCCGAGCGCGTACGAGGCCTCCCGCAGCGAGTCCGGCACCAGCTTGAGCATCTCCTCGGTCGAGCGCAGCACGACCGGCAGCATCAGCAGCACCAGGGCCAGGGCGACGGCGATCGCCGAGCGGCCGAAACCGAGGACCGTGATCACCAGCGCGTAGACGAACAGCGCCGCCACGATCGAGGGGATCCCGCTGAGGATGTCGACGGTGAAGCTGACCGCCCGGGCCGCCCTGGTGCCGCGGGCGTACTCGACCAGGAAGACCGCGCCCGAGCACGCCGAGCGGCACGGCGACGACCGCGCAGATCAGGCCGATCTCGAGCGTCCCGACGATGGCGTGGTACGCGCCGCCGCCCTCGCGACGAGGGGTGATGCCGCGCTGGCTCTGCAGCCACCAGGTCGAGGTCAGCACGAGCCCGATGCCCTTGCTGACCACCGTCCAGAGGACCCAGACCAGCGGGATCAGCGCGAGCAGCGTCGCGAGCATCACGTAGACGGTCGCGAGCCCGTTCTTGAGGGTGCGGGAGCCGCTGGGCTTGCGGAAGGAGAGCTGCTCCTCGGTGGTCGGGATGCTCGCCATCACTTCACCCCTCGGTCGGCCACGACCCGGGCGGCCGCGTTCACCAGGAAGGTGACCACGAACAGCACCAGGCCGGCGGCGATGTAGGCGCCGGTCTTGGACGGCGTGTCGAACTCGGACGCGTTGTTGGCGATCTTGCTGGCGAAGGTCTCGCCGCCGGCGAAGATCGAGACGGTGAACTCGCTCCCCGGGGCGGGCTGGCTGAGGATGATCAGCACCGCGATCGTCTCGCCGAGCGCGCGGCCGAGGCCGAGCATCGAGGCGCTGATCACGCCGGAGCGGCCGTAGGGCAGCACCGAGGTGCGGATGACCTCCCAGCGCGTCGCGCCGAGGGCGAGGGCGGCCTCGACCTGGTCGCGCGGGGTCTGCTCGAACACGTTGCGCGAGATGGCCGTGATGATCGGCACGACCATGATCGCGAGCACGATGCCGGCGACGAAGACGGTGCTCTTGGGGTCCGAGACCGGGGCGAAGAACGGGATGAAGCCGAGCGTGTCGCCGATCCACGCGCCGATCGGGCCCAGGAACGGGCCGAAGACGGTCAGGCCCCAGAGGCCGAAGATGATCGAGGGGACCGCTGCGAGCAGGTCGACCAGGAAGCCGACCGGTCCTGCGACGCGCTTGGGCAGGTACTGGGTCAGGCTCAGCGCGACCCCGACCGAGACGGGCACGGCGATGACGAGGGCCACGACCGACGACAGGACGGTCGTCCACAGCAGGCCGAGGATGCCGAAGCGCAGGTCACCGCCCGAGACCTGCCAGTTGCGCGACAGCAGGAAGTTGTCCTGGTCGGCGAGGATGCTCGGCAGCGCGAGGGCCAGCAGGAAGATCCCGACGAACGCCACGAGCAGGACGAGCAGCGCCGCCGTGGCCTTGGTGATGCCGCCGAAGACGAGGTCGCCCGTACGGCTGATGGTGGCGAGCTTCACGCCGGTCGCCGGACCGCTCGGGCCCGGGCGTCGCCGCCGCGTGGTGCCCGACCACGGGGACCGGGCTGTGCGCGGACGCCCCGTCGTGGACGGGCGAGACCGCCGGGTCGACGCCGGCTGCGGTGCTCAGCAGCGGGTCGTCCGCGGCGGCCGGGACCGGGCCCCGGCCCGGCCGGTCCTGGAATCCCGTCGCCGCGTGGGCGAGCGGGTCGGCCACCGTCTCGACGGTGCCGGGCCGTCCGTCGGGGCCCGGCTGTCGGGTCGTGTCGGTCACGTGTCGCCCTTCTCCTTGACGCTTGCGATCTGACGCAGGACACCGGTGCCACCCGGTCGATCCGTGCGGGGCCCTGGGGGTGGCCCTGCACGTCGTGGACCGGGTGGCACCGGTCGGTGGGTCAGGAGATGGCGGACACCGCGGTCTTGACCTTGGTCTGCAGGTCGGTCGGCAGCGGCGCGTAGCCCTTGTCCTCCAGGCTCGACTGCTCCTCGGTGGAGGAGAAGAAGGTCAGGAAGTCCTTGACCAGGGCGGTCTTGTCCGCGTCGAGGCCCTTGCTGCAGACGATCTCGTACGTGACGAGGAGCGCCGGGTAGGCACCGTGCCGTCTTCGGCTGGTAGTTCAGCTTGAGGGCGAGGTCGTTGCCGGTGCCGGCGACGGTCGCCTCGGAGACGGCCTTGCCGACGGACTCCCCGCCGAGCTCGACCGCACCGTTGCCGCTGTCCAGCTGGGCGATCTTGAGGTTGTTGTCGCTGGCGTAGCTCCACTCCATGTAGGAGATGGAGTTCTTCGTGCCGCTGACGGCCTCGGCCACGCCGGAGGACTTGTTCTTGCCCTCGCCGGTGCCGGTCCAGGCCTTGGCCGGCTCCTTGGTCCACGCGCCGTTGCCCGCGGCGGCCAGGAACTTGGTCGCGTTCTCCGTGGTGCCCGACTCGTCGGAGCGGAAGAAGACGGTGATCGCGTCGCCGGGCAGCGTGACGCCGGAGTTCAGCGCCGCGATGGCGGGGTCGTTCCAGGTCTTGACGGTGCCGTTGAAGATCTTGGCCAGCACCTCGGCGTTCAGCACGAGCTTGTCGACGCCGTCGACGTTGTAGGCGAAGGCGATCGGCCCGACGACCATCGGGATGTTCCAGGCCGCGTTGCCGCCGCAGCGGTCCTTGGCCTTGTCGGCCTCGACGACGCCGTCGACGGCGACCGTCTTCAGCGCGGAGTCGGAGCCGGCGAAGTCGACCAGGCCGTTGTAGAACGACTTGATCCCGGCACCGGAGCCGGTCGGGTTGTACTCGATCGTGGAGGCGTCGTTGCAGGCGGAGCCGTAGTCGGCGATGGCCTCGGTGATGGCGTTGGCCTGGGCGCTCGAGCCCTCGGCGTTCAGCTTGCCGGAGGGGCAGGTGAGGCCGGCGGCGTTGGCGCCGCCCGACGAGCCGCCGGAGGCGGCCGGGGCGGCGGTGCCACCCGGGTCGGAGCCACAGGCGACCAGGCTCAGGGAGGCCAGGGCGGCGAGGGCGGCGAACGTGGTGTTCCGCGCGCGGCGGGTGGTGATCATGCGAGTCCTTCACAGAACGTGGAGGGCTGACGGGAGCGGTCTTGCGCCCCGACGCCGGCCGGCGCGGCGCCGGCTGACCCGGAACGTACGCAGGCCAGTTGTCCGGATGGGCCCGCCCAGGTGAACGGCGGATGAACGGTCCTTGCGAGGTCAACCACGTCGGACGGACGCCGCCGGAGATCAGCCGAGGACGGCGCGGACCGGGCGCTTCCCGCCGGGCAGGCGCAGGGCGCTCAGCCGCCGCTTGCGCACGAAGCGTCCGCGCTGGTCCGGGTGCGCCTCGAGGAAGGCGATCGCGTCACCGCGCCCGGCGGCCAGCAGCTCGGGGTCCATGGCGTAGCCGACGGTCGTCATCAGGCTCGGCAGGTCCAGCCGCTCGGGGGCCTCGCCCTCGGGGCTCGAGGTCCAGCTGCGCAGGTCGGGCACGGTGGCCCCGACGAGGGTGGCGCCGGGACGACGCGGGTCGGCGTACGGCTCGAGGTGCTTGAGCACCCGCTCGGTGTCGAGCTGGGCCACCCGGCACCCGAAGACCTCGCGCGCGACGAGCAGGTCCTCGGCGGCCGTGCCGACGACCAGGCCGGTGCCCTCGAGGGCGAACCACGGGTCGGTCGGCCCGGGGTCCTCGACCACGCGCAGGTCCGCCCGCGCCGCCCGCGCCGCCTTGGTCAGCAGGCGCCGGGTCCGGGGGGCGGCGTCGGGGTCGAGCAGCAGCAGGAGGCGGGAGTGCCCGGCCTCCGCGCAGCGCTCGACCACCGCGACGAGGAGGTCGTCGCCCTCCTGGGCGTCGAGCGCGCCGGCCCAGGCGGCCCGGCGACCGAGCACCACGGTCGTGGGACGGACGAGCGGCCCGGGTGCGGGCAGCAGCGCGACGGCCGCGCGGTGGGCGTCGGCGGGCACGGAGGCGGACGGGGTCCCGCGCTCGGAGAGCAGCAGCGGGGGGACGCCGGGAGCGAGGTCGAGGTGGAGGACGATGCCCACCCGGCCGGCGAGGCGTCCCTCGAGCGCCTCCGGGGTGGGCCCGTACACCGTGGTCCCGGAGGCCAGCAGCGTGACGGGGGCGTCGGCCCAGCGCCGGGCGACGGACCGGCCGGTCCGCGACGCACCCGCGCCGACGACGAGGTCCGGGACCGCGAGCGCCAGGTCCTCGTACCCGGCCGCCGCCGTCACCGCGGCCGGGGCGTCCCCGGGGTGCGCGGGCACGACCACGGCGTCGAAGCCGCCGAGCCGGGCGGCGAGCCGGCGCAGCGTCGACGGGCTGCCGCCGTCACGTCCGGCGGCCACCACGAGGACGCGGCGCGCCGGTCGCTCCAGCAGTCCCGCCGTGGTCGCGGCGGTGACGAGCAGCAGCTCGGCCGGGCTGGCGGCCACGACGACCTGCGTACGGAGGTGCTCGTCGGACGACGAAGGAGGACCTGCGGGAGGCGGGTTCACGCCGCGAGGCTAGGGGTGCCAGCCGTCGGGAGGTGACGGCCCGCGGTGCGGGCGGCCAACGTTCCGTGAACAGTCGACGCCACCCCGCACCAGGCCGCGAAGCGTTGCCGAGCCGTTCGTCCGACGTTCGCCTCGGGCGACCCGTCGCGTCGTCTGCGCTTCCTAGCGTCGCCGTCATGACCTTCCCGACCTGGACGCCCGTCGTCCCCACCCGCCGCCTCGGTGACCGCGTCGTCGGTGCCGGGCACCCCGTCTACGTCACCGGCGAGATCGGGATCAACCACAACGGCGAGCTCGCCAACGCGCTCGCCCTGGTCGACCGGGCCGCCGAGGCCGGCTGCGACGCGGTCAAGCTCCAGAAGCGGACGCCGCGCGTCTGCACGCCGCGCGACCAGTGGGACGTCGAGCGCGACACCCCCTGGGGCCGCATGACCTACATCGACTACCGCGACCGGGTCGAGCTCGGCGAGTCCGAGTACGCCGCCATCGACGCCCACGCCCGCGAGCGCGGCATCGCCTGGTTCGCCTCGCCGTGGGACCTGGAGGCGGTCGACTTCCTCGAGGCCTTCGACCCGCCCTGCTACAAGGTCGCCTCGGCGAGCCTCACCGACGACGAGCTGCTCCGGAAGCTGCGCTCGACCGGTCGCTCGGTGGTGCTGTCGACCGGCATGTCGACCATGACGCAGATCCGGCACGCGGTCGAGGTGATCGGCTCGACGAACATCGTCCTCTGCCACGCGACGAGCACCTACCCCGCGCAGGCCGGCGAGCTGAACCTGCGCATGATCGACACCCTGCAGGCCGAGTTCCCGAACGTCCCGATCGGCTACTCCGGCCACGAGACCGGCCTGCAGACCACGCTCGCCGCGGTCGCGATGGGCGCCGTGTTCGTCGAGCGGCACATCACCCTCGACCGGACGATGTGGGGCTCCGACCAGGCCGCGTCGGTGGAGCCGGGCGGCCTCGTCCGCCTCGTCCGCGACATCCGGGTCATCTCCGAGGCCATGGGCGACGGCGTCAAGAAGGTCTACGACGGCGAGCGCGCGGCCATGAAGAAGCTCCGCCGCGTCCAGGGCGTGACGGACGAGCGCGAGCTGGAGCCTGCGTGAGCTCGGACTCCACCCTCGCGCTCGTCGAGAGCCCGGCCCAGCTGCTGAACGTGATCGAGCTGGCGCACCACGCGGCGCGGACCACCGGCGAGGACGCGATCGACCTCGGTGAGCTCCGGATCGCGGTCCTCGCGCCCTCGCAGGGCCGCAGCCGTGAGCAGCTGCGCGCGGTCGTGGCACTGGCGCGGCAGGAGGGGCTGAGCGTCAGCTGGCACGAGCCGCGCTCCGGCGGGGCGTCGGTCGCCCGGACCATCCGGGGGCTGCTCACCGAGCTCGGCCGTTCCCGCCGGCTCGTCGTCGGCGACCCGTTCTCGGGCGTGCTCCAGGTGCTCATCGGTCTGGTCCGCCCCAGCGAGGTGGTCGTCGTCGACGACGGCACCGCGACGCTGGAGTTCGTCCGCCAGTGGGCGGCCGGCGAGGCCCTGCACCGCTGGCACCAGCCCTTCGTGGAGGTCAGGCCGGGCGTCACCGGCGCGGCCCGTCAGCAGATCGCCGCGAACCTGCGCCGCCGGCTCGGGCCGGAGGCGGGCACCCGGCTGCGGCTGTTCACCTGCATGCCGCTGGCCGACGCCGGGCTCGAGTCGGCCGGCGTCGGCGTCTCGTCGAACACCTACGCCTGGCTCCAGGGCCGCTTCGGCCACCCCGACGTCCTCGACGGCGTCGACCTGATCGGCACCTCGCTGGTCGAGTCCGGGGTCGTCGCACGCCGACGCCTACCTGGCGGGGGTGGGCCGTCTCGTCGAGGACCACGGCGTGACGCGCTACCTGGCGCACCGCCGCGAGTCCGACGCCAAGCTCGCCCGCATCCGCGCCCTCGGCGTCGAGGTGGCCCTGCCCACCCTGCCGCTGGAGATCGAGGCGCGTCGCGGACCGGTCAACGCGACCCTCATCAGCTTTCCCTCCACCGTCGTCCACACGCTGCCGGTCGTGCTCGCCGACACCCGGGTCGCGACCCGGGTGTGCGCGGTGCCGGACAGCTGGTTCGCCCCCGGGGACGGACCCGGCGGCCGAGGCCTTCCTGCGGCGCGTGACCTCCTCCGCGCTCCTCAGCCACCGGCTCGGAGCGGTCGCGTGCTGACCACCTCGGGCCTGGCGCCCCAGGTCGTCGCCGTCATCCCGGCCCGCGGTGGCAGCAAGGGCGTCCCCGGCAAGAACCTGCGCCGCGTCGGCGGCCGCTCCCTGGTCGCCCGCGCCGTCGACGCCTGCGTGCGCGCCGGGCTACGTCGACGCCGTCTGGGTCAGCACCGACGACGACGCGATCGCGACCGAGGCGACGCTCGCCGGAGCCGGCGTCGTCCGGCGACCCGCCGAGCTCGCGGGCGACACGGCCAGCTCGGAGTCGGCGCTGCTGCACGCGCTCGACGCGCTGGCCGCCCGCGGTGTCCGGCCCGACACCCTCGTCTTCCCGCAGTGCACGAGCCCGTTCCTCGACCCGGCCGACCTCGACCGCGGCGTCGAGCTGGTCCGCGACGGCGTGGCCGACTGCGTCTTCTCGGCCGTCGCGACGTACGAGTTCCTCTGGCGGCGCCGGCCCGGAGGGGCTAGTCGGGGCGAACCACGACGCCGCGCACCGCCCGCGCCGCCAGGACCGGACGGCCGACTACCGCGAGACCGGCGGCTTCTACGTGCTGGACGTGGCCGGGTTCCGGGCCGCGCGGCACCGCTTCTTCGGCGCGGTGGGCGTGGTCGTGGTCCCGGAGCGCGCGAGCGTGGACGTCGACACCGAGGCCGACCTCGAGCTGGCGCAGGCGCTCGCGCCGGTGCTCGACCGTGGTGCCGCGCCGGCGCCGGACGTGGACGTCGTGATCACCGACTTCGACGGCGTGCACACCGACGACGCCGCCACCGTCGACCAGCACGGGGTGGAGTCGGTGCGCGTCAGCCGCGCCGACGGGTTCGGCGTCGAGCGGCTGCAGGCCGCGGGCGTGCCGCTGCTGATCGTCTCCAAGGAGACGAACCCCGTGGTCGGCGCCCGGGCCGCCAAGCTCGGCGTCGAGGTGCTCGCCGGGGTGGAGCGCAAGGCCGAGGTCGTCCGCCGCTGGCTCGCCGCCCACGACGTCGCGCCCGAGCGCGTCGCCTACGTGGGCAACGACCTCAACGACCTCGACGTCATGGGCCTCGTCGGCTGGCCCGTGGCCGTCGCCGACGCGCGGCCCGAGGTCCGCCGCGCCGCCCGCCTGCTCCTCGAGCGCCCGGGCGGGCACGGCGCGGTCCGCGAGCTCTGCGACCTCGTGCTCAGGGCACGGGCCGGCGCAGCAGCAGGAGGCGGACGACCGGCCGGAGCCGTGGTGGCACGGCCAGGCGCAGCCGACGTCGCAGCCGGCCGCGCAGCCGCGGTCGGGGCCTGACGGGCAGACCCCCGCCCGCCCGCGCGGCGAGCAGCCGTTCGACCTGGGGCAGCCAGTCGTTCTCCGCGGCGGGGTGGAAGTAGTTCGCCTCCAGCCAGACCGGGTCCGGGTGCACCAGCCGGCCCGCCCGGAGGTCGTCGAGCGTGCCGAAGCACCCCGAACCCTCGAAGACCACGTTGCACAGCCGCGGCTCCACGCCGAAGTCGGACAGCAGCAGGACGGGTAGCCCGAGGGCCATCGCCTCGAGCACGGCGGTCGACGAGACGGTCGCCAGTCCACGGGCCCGGGTGAGCGCGTCGGCCATCGACCCGCCGGCGAGCCGGACCCGGGCGACGTCGGCGTCCCCGCCCGCGACCAGCTCGGCGTGCAGCCCGGCAAAGGACCACGCCTCGCGGTGCGTCTGCTCCTCGCCGGCGAGCGCCCGCAGCTTGACCACCGCGCCCGGGACCTCGGCCAGGGCCCGCAGGACCTGCTCGCGGTCGTCGCGCTCGCGGGGGAACTTGGCCTGCGCGGCGAAGACCAGGTCGCCCTCGGCCGGCGTCCGCAGCGTGTCGGCCAGCGGGGGCAGGAACGGCAGCCGGGCCAGCCCGAACGACAGGTGCGGCCACCACCGCTCCGCCTTGGCCCGGAACTCCGCCACCTCGCGGTGGCTGTGCAGCAGCATGAGGTCGCAGCGGGTGCGGGAGCGCAGGGCCCGACGGGTGGCCGGGACGCTGATCCCGGGCAGCCCTGTCACCAGCACCGGCCGGTCCGCGCCCGAGAGCACCCGGGCGGTCGCGAGGGTCGAGACGACCGGCCCGGTGCAGGCCAGCAGCACGACGTCGGGGCGCTCGTCACGGATCCGGCGCAGCAGCCGGCGGCGGTCGAGCACGTCGACCGGACGCCGGGTGGCGGCCACGATCTGCGCGGCGGAGGGCCGTACGGGGTTGTCGACGACCACCTGGGTGGTGCGCCAGTGCGCCGGCATCGCGTCCAGCGTCGCCGCGCCCCACTTGAGGTAGGAGTCGGTGTCGGCGACGGCCAGGACGTGCGGCGGACGATGGGGCCACCCGGTGGCGGCCACGGGTCGGGGACGGGAGGAGGAGGAGACGGTCACGATGGGGCCGACGCTAGGAAGCCGGGGTGGACGGACGGCTCGGTGCAGGTGAACGTCGCGTGAACCTCCCTCCGCGTTCACCTCGTGTTGTCCCGAGCATCGGGTCGGAGTTCAGACGCGACCCGTTGGATCGGGCTCGGCCCGTCGCAGCGACGGCCAGGGACGCACGACGAGGAGCGGCATGCGCGGGGTACGACGAGGGGTGGGCCACCTGACGGGGCTGGTGGCGACGCTGGTGACGGCAGCGCTGGCGGTGACGGGGGCGCCGGTCGCCTCGGCGGCACCGGCGGCACCGGCCGCACCGGCCGCACCGGCCGCACCGGGCAGGCCGGCCCGGCCCGACAGCCGGCCGAGCCCGAGCCGGCTGGTGGCGACCCCGACGCTCCTGGCGCGGGCCTCGCTGTCGGCTGACTACCAGGCCCCCGGACCGGCGTCGGGCGCCCTGGCGACCCCGGACGGCCCGGTCAACGGCCGGACCGGACCCTTCCCCGGCCAGGTCGTCCCCGGCTTCTCCGGCGTCGTCGCCAACGGTGACGGCACCTACTGGGGCCTGCCCGACAACGGCTTCGGCAGCAAGGCGAACTCGGCCGACTTCCTGCTGCGCCTCTACCTCGTCCGGCCCGACCTCGAGACCGCGAAGGGTCGCGGCGAGGGCACGATCGGTGTCCAGCGCTTCGTCTCGCTGCGGGACCCGAAGCACCGCATCGGGTTCCCGATCGTCCACGGCGACACCCCCGAGCGGCTCCTCACCGGGGCCGACTTCGACGTCGAGTCGATCGTGCGGCAGCCCGACGGCACGTTCTGGATCGGGGAGGAGTTCGGCCCCTTCCTGCTGCACGTCGACCGCACCGGGACGCTGCTGTCCGCGCCCGTGCCCTTCGTCGGCGGCAAGTCGCCCGACAACCCCACCCTCGGCGCCTCCGAGACGCCGAACGTCGCCCGCAGCCGTGGCTTCGAGGCCATGGCCGGCTCGAAGGACGGCCGCTACCTCTACCCGATCGTCGAGGGGGCGCTGAACGACGACCCGGTCAAGCGGCGGCGCGTGGTCTACGAGTTCGACACCAAGAAGCTGCGCTACACCGGCACGACCTGGCCCTACGAGACCGACACCGACGCCGACGTGGTCGGCGACGCCCACCTCGTCGGCCGGAGGAAGCTCGTCGTCCTCGAGCGTGACGACTTCGACGGCGCGAAGGCGGTCGTCAAGCGGGTCTACTCCGTCGACCTCGACCGGCGCGAGGACGGCTACGTGCGGAAGCGCCTGGTCCTCGACCTGCTCAAGATCGCCAACCCGCAGCGGATCGGCACGGGCACGTCGCCCGGCGCGTACGGCGTGGGCTCGACCTTCGCCTTCGCGTTCCAGTCGACCGAGACGGTCGTGCCGCTGAGCGGCGGGCGCTACCTCTTCGCCAACGACAACAACTACCCGAACAACGCCGCCCGCTACCCGGGCCGGCCCGATGACACCGAGATGATCGTCGTCGGCCTGCCGAAGGTCCGCACCGACGCCCCGACGAACCGGCTGATCGGCCACCGCGGCGCCAGCGGCTACCGCCCCGAGCACACGCTGGCCAGCTACGAGCTGGCGATCCGGCAGTGCGCCGACTTCATCGAGCCCGACGTCGTGCCGACCAAGGACGGGCAGCTGGTCGCCCGCCACGAGAACGACATCACCGGCGACCACCGACGTCTCCGACGCCGCCAAGCACCCCGAGTTCGCCGACCGGAGGACGACCAAGGTCGTGGACGGCATCGAGCATCACCGGCTGGTTCACCGAGGACTTCACCCTCGCCGAGCTGCGCACCCTGCGCGCCAAGGAGCGGCTGCCGCAGGTGCGGCCCGACAACACGGCGTACGACGGGCTCTACCCGATCCCGACCCTCGACGAGGTGCTCGACCTGGCCAAGCACTCGCGGACCTGCAGCGGCCGGCCGGTCGGCGTCGCTCCCGAGACCAAGCACCCGACCTACTTCCGCTCGATCGGGCTGCCGACTCGAGGACCAGCTCGTCGCCGCGTTGAAGGCCCACGGCTGGACGAGGAAGAGCGACCCGGTCGTCATCCAGAGCTTCGAGACCGACAACCTCGAGGCGCTGGCGACGCGCACCCGGCTGCCGCTGATCCAGCTCGTCGACTGCTCCGGGGCGCCGTACGACCTCCGGTCGCGCCGGCGCGGCCACGACCTATGCCGACCTCGTGACCCCGGCGGGACTGGCGGAGATCAAGCGCTACGCCGACAGGTCGGGCTGTGCAAGGACGTGATGATCCCCCGCGACGCCGCGGCCGGCTGCTGGCGCCCACCCCGGTGATCCGCAACGCGCACCGCGCCGGTCTGAGCGTCACGGGTGGACCTTCCGACGGGAGAACCAGTTCCTGCCGCTGCAGTTCCGCAGCAGCACGACCCGGCCGCGGTCGGCGACCTGGACGGCGAGATCACGGCCTTCCTCGACGCCGGGATGGACAACTTCTTCACCGACGACCCGGACGTCGGGCAGGAGGCGCGCACCTAGACCGGCCCTGGTCCGCACCGGTTCTGCGACCCACCGCCCGGCGTGCGCGCCGGGCGGTGGTCGCGGTGCTGGGATGAGGGCTGTGAACCTCGTCATCGGCCACCGCGGAGCGAGCGGCTACCGCCCCGAGCACACCCGCGCGAGCTACGAGCTCGCCATCGCCCAGGGCGCCGACGTCATCGAGCCGGACGTCGTGCCGACCCGGGACGGGCACCTCGTCGTGCGCCACGAGAGCGCCATCACCGCCACCACCGACGTGGCCGAGCACCCCGAGCTCGCCGACCGGCGCACGACCAAGACGATCGACGGCCGCGAGATCACCGGCTGGTTCACCGAGGACCTCACCCTCGCCGAGATCAGGACCCTCCGGGCCCGCGAACCGCTGCCCGACCTGCGGCCGCAGAGCACGTCCTACCTCGACGAGCCGGTGCTCACCCTCGCCGAGGTGCTCGCGATAGCCCGGTCCTCGACGACGCTGGACGGGCGTCCGGTCGGCGTGGCGCCGGAGACCAAGCACCCGACGTACTTCCGCTCGCTCGGCCTGCCGCTCGAGGAGAAGCTGCTCGACGAGCTCGCCGCCGTCGGCTGGACGCACGCCGACGACCCGGTCGTCATCCAGAGCTTCGAGGTCGGCAACCTGCAGCGGCTGGCGACGTTGACCGACCTGCCGCTGATCCAGCTCGCCCACGTGGTCGGGGCACCCTTCGACCTGCGCAGCACCGGCGACCCCCGCACGTACGCCGACCTCGTCACCCCCGAGGGCCTGGCGCGGATCAAGACCTACGCCGACCAGCTCGGGCTCCACAAGGACGTGATGATCCCGCGCGACGCCGACGGGCGGCTGCTCGAGCCCGGCCCCGTCCTGCCCGACGCCCACGAGGCCGGGCTGCGCGTCACCGGCTGGACCTTCCGCCGCGAGAACCGCTTCCTGCCCCTGCAGCACCGCAGCGGTGAGGACACGGACGGGGTGGGAGACCTCGCCGGCGAGATCGCGACCTTCCTCGACGCCGGGATGGACGACTTCTTCACCGACAACACCGACGTCGGGCACGCCGTCCGGGAGCGCGTCCGCGCCGCCTGAGCCCTTCGCGCAGGCGCTGCCTGCCGTTCGCCTGGCGTTCACCGGGTCCTGCGACGATCCGCTCGTGACTGAGCACCAGGTGCTGGGCCCGGCGACGGCCGGGTGGAGCGACTACGTCGGGACGGCGGCCGCCGAGGACGCGGTCGCCACCCTCGGGTCGCCGAGCCTCTACGAGCTGGCCGGCGTGGACCGCGAGCGCTGGACCATCCTCGGCATCGACATCGCCGTGGACGAGACCACCGAGGTGACGGTCTACGCCTTCGACCGCCAGTCCCGCGGGGTCGTGAGCGTCGACGAGATCGAGCGCCTGGGCTGGGAGTCCGGCCAGATCCCGGTGACGGCGTTCCCGGTGGCCGACGCCGGCGTCGAGGCCTTCGTCGAGGACGCGTTCAAGCGGCTCTCGATCCGCCTGGTCGCACGCCCGGTGCGCGACCAGGCGCTCGTCGTCGACGACTGAGGACCGCCGGCCGGGTGCAGAGCGGAGTAGCTCGCGGCTCGCGGCCCGTGGCAGGGTGGCGGCGTGGTTCGGCACGTGGTCGCCCTCGGCGGCGGAGGCTTCTCGACCGGGACCGACGAGGCGCTCGACGACGCGGTGCTGGCCCTGGCCGGCGTCGACGTCCCCCGCGTCTGCTTCGTCCCGACGGCCAGCGGTGACGCCGCGGCCTACGTGGAGCGGTTCGTCGACGCGTTCGCCGGCCGTGCCCAGCGCAGCGTGCTGCGCCTCTTCGACCGCGAGGTGCCCGACCTCGACGCCTTCCTCGCCGAGCAGGACGTCGTGTACGTCGGCGGCGGCAGCACGGTGAACCTGCTCGCCGTCTGGCGCGCGCACGGCCTGGACCGTGCGCTGCGCCGGGCGTACGACGCCGGTGTCGTCCTGGCCGGGGTGAGCGCCGGCGCGAACTGCTGGTTCGAGCGTTCGACGACCGACTCCTGGCTCGTCGGCCACGCGGACGGGCTGACCGACGGGCTCGGCTGGCTCCCCGGCGGCTTCTGCCCGCACCACACCTCCGAACCGGCCCGGCGGCCCCAGCTGCGGGCGCTCGTCGCGGACGGGTTCGGTGACACGTGGGCCGTCGACGACGGCGTCGGCCTGCACTTCGCCGACGAGCGCCTGGTCAGCGTCCTCAGCACCCGTGACGACGCCCGCGCCGTCCTGGTGCGCCGCGGCCCGGACGGCCGCGTCGTCGAGGAACCCGTCCGACCCTGACCCGAGGGAAAGCCAGCCCGCCATCGGGTTCGAGCGCGGACCGCGTCGGAGCGAAGCGGAGACAGAAGCTAGGCCTGGGGGCGGTGCCGCTCCAGGGCGTGGACGCTGCCGTCGGCGGTGAGGTGGGCGACGAGGAACTCACCGGTCACGAGCGTCGCGGGCGCCAGGTCGAGGGCCTCGAGGACGTGCGGCAGGACGGGCCGGTGGACGCAGAGCGCCGCGGGGCGACCGGAACGCAGCGCGGTCGCCCGGACCCGACGGACGATCTTGGCCACGCCCCTGGGGTCGTCGGAGCCCTCCTCCTCGGTGAGGCCGGGATAGGTGCTGATCTTGTGCTTGGTGGCGTCGGCGTAGGGCTGCAGCGTGCTGACGCAGCGCACGCCCGTGGAGGAGTAGAGCCGCTCGATCCCGTACGCGCGCAGCATCGGCACCAGCAGCTTGGCCTGCCGGCGGCCGAGCGCGTTGACGGGACGGGCGACGTCCTTCTTCGACCAGTCCTTGCGGTCCATCGCCTTGGCGTGGCGGACGATCACGAACGGGGTCGTCACCGGCTGCTCGAGGTACTGCTCGAGCAGGAAGTGGTCGGCGGCGTACGACAGCCGGCGCAGCGCCGCCCGGACCGGGAGCCAGGACACGACGTCGACCTCGTGGTCGGGCGCCCGGCGGACGGTGTGCGTCGCGGTGGCGCCCCAGTAGCTGACCTTCTTGATCCCGGTCAGCAGCTTGCCGTGCTTCGACAGGTCGGGACGGGCGGGCTTGGTGAGGTCGTAGCAGACGGTGTCGAGCGGCACCCCGAGCCGGACGCTCACGCCGGTCTCCTCGAAGACCTCGCGCACGGCCGCGGCCGGGACGGACTCGCCGTTCTCGACCTTGCCCTTGGGCAGCGACCAGTCGTCGTAGCGCTTGCGGTGCACCACGACGACCTCGGTGCCGCGGGTCGGGTGCTCCCGCGTCACGACGGCGCCGCCGGCCAGCACCGGCCGCGCCGGGATGACCTGGACGCCGCCCGCGCGCATCACGGAGACGGTCACCGGGGTGGCCCGCGCTACTTGGCGCCGAGGCGGCGACGGCTCTTGGTGCCGATCAGCCACTCCTGCATGTCGACCAGCGGCTTGCCCTCGTCGTCGACCGTGAACTGCACCCAGGTCCCGTCGGGCTGCAGCTTCCACGACGCCGTGCGCTTGTCGAAGGCGATGTCGAAGAGGTCGCCGATCTCGCTGACGTGCGCGGGCGAGTTGATCGACGCCAGCACCTCGACGCGGCGGTCGAGGTTGCGGTGCATGAGGTCGGCCGAGCCGATCCCGACGCTGGGCTGGCCGCCGTTGGCGAACCAGAACAGCCGGCTGTGCTCCAGGAAGCGGCCGAGGATGCTGCGGACCCGGATGTTCTCCGACAGCCCGGGCGCCCCGGGCCGGATCGTGCAGATGCCCCGGACCCACAGGTCGACGGGCACCCCGGCCTGCGAGGCGCGGTAGAGCGCGTCGCCGACCGCCTCGTCGACGAGCGAGTTGACCTTGATCCGGATGTAGCCGGCCCGGCCGGCCTCGTGGTGCGCGATCTCGGTCTCGATGCGCTCGATGAGACCGGTGCGGACCCCGTGCGGGGCGACCAGCAGGCGCTTGTACGACGTCTCCTGGCTCATCCCCGACAGGTGGTTGAAGAGCCGGCCGATGTCGTCGGTGATGATCGGGTTCGCCGTCAGCAGGCCCATGTCCTCGTACTGGCGGGCCGTCTTCGGGTTGTAGTTCCCGGTGCCGACGTGGGCGTAGCGGCGCAGGCCGTCGGGCTCGTCGCGCACCACCAGCGACAGCTTGCAGTGGGTCTTGAGCCCGACCACGCCGTAGACGACGTGGCAGCCGTGGCGCTCGAGCCGACGCGCCCAGGCGATGTTCGCCTGCTCGTCGAAGCGGGCCTTGATCTCGACCAGCGCGAGCACCTGCTTGCCGGCCTCGGCCGCCTCGATGAGGGCGTCGATGATCGGGGAGTCGCCCGAGGTGCGGTACAGCGTCTGCTTGATCGCCAGGACCTGCGGGTCATCGGCGGCCTGCTCGATGAAGCGCTGCACGCTCGTCGCGAACGAGTCGTACGGGTGGTGCAGCAGGACGTCGCGCTGCTTGATCGCCGCGAACATGTCGGCCGGCTGCGCGGTCTCGACCTCGGCGAGGTGCGGGTGCGTCGTGGGCAGGAACGCCGGGTACTTCAGGTCGGCGCGGTCCAGGTCGGCCAGCGAGAAGAGGCCGCGCAGGTCCAGCGGCCCGGGCAGCGAGAAGACCTCGCGCGGGGTGATGTCGAGCTCGGTGGTGAGGATCTCGAGCATCCGTGGGTCCATGTCGTCCTCGACCTCGAGGCGCACCGGCGGACGGCCGACCTTGCGACGCAGCAGCTCGCGCTCGAGGGCGACGAGCAGGTTCTCGGCGTCGTCCTCCTCCACCTCGACGTCCTCGTTGCGCGTGACGCGGAAGACGTGGTGGCTGACGACCTGCATGCCGCTGAACAGCTGGTCGAGGTGGCGGGCGATGACGTCCTCGAGCGGGACGAAGCGCCCCTCGCCGAGCTGCATGAAGCGCGGCAGCACGGTCGGGACCTTGACCCGGGCGAACTGGCGCACGCCGGTCTCGGGGTTCTTGACCAGCACGGCGAGGTTGATCGACAGCCCGGAGATGTACGGGAACGGGTGCGACGGGTCGACCGCGAGCGGGGTCAGCACGGGGAAGATCCGCTCGGCGAAGAGCACGTGCATGCGCTCGCGCTCGTCGGGCCGCAGCTCGTCCCAGCGCAGGATCTCGATGCCCTCGCTCGCCAGCGCCGGCCGGATCTCGTCGGTGAAGAGGCGGGCCTGCTCCTCGACGAGCTCGCGGGTCCGGTCGAGGATCGCGCTGTGCAGGTCGCGCGGCAGCAGCCCGCTCACGCCCGGGACGGCCACCCCGGCCGCGATGCGGCGCTTGAGTCCCGCGACGCGGACCATGAAGAACTCGTCGAGGTTCGAGGCGAAGATCGCCAGGAACTTCGCCCGCTCGAGCAGGGGCACCCGTACGGTGTCGCGGGCGAGGTCGAGGACCCGGTTGTTGAAGGCGAGCCAGGACAGCTCGCGGTCGAGGAACCGGTCGGCCGGCAGCTCCGGCTCGGGCAGCCGGGCCAGGAGACCGAGGTCCGCCCCGTCGGTGCCGGTGGTGCCTCCGTCGGTCTCCAGGCTGGGGACAGCCGTGTCGACCACGTCCATCACTCTCCTCATGCGCTCGGGAATCGTTGATGCTACTCAGGCCGGGTGAACGACCTCAGGGTGCCGAGACGGCGCCCCCGGCGGCCGGCCCGGCGTACATCACGTCCCGGCTGGCCACGGTGAAGCCGTACGCCGTGTAGAGCCCCACGGGCCCGGGCTGGTCGGCCTCGACGTAGAGCTCGACGACGTCGTCGCCGCTGTCGCGCAGGTGCGCGAGCCCCGTCAGCAGGAGCGCCTTGGCGAGACCACGCCCCTGGGCGTCGGGGTCGACGCCCAGCACGTACACCTCGCCGAGGGTGCCCTCCTGCTGCTTGGTCCAGTGGAAGCCCAGGAGCCGGCCCTGTCCTGAGGGGGGACGACCCCCCGCACCCCCCGGTGGGTTCCGCTCGCTGGCGCTCCCGGAAGCCCCGACAGGATCCTCGGTGGAACGGGCGAGGAAGAACCCCGCCGGGTCGAACCACTCCTCGCCCGTCCGTTCGGCCAGGTCGGCGGCGTCGATCGAGCCCTGCTCCGGGTGGTGGGCGAAGGCGCGGGCGTTGACGCGGAGCCAGTCGTCCTCGTCCTCGCCGACGTGGAACGTCGTGATCGAGACGCCGTCCGGCACGACGGGTTCGGGCAGGCCGGCCAGCGGACGCTTCATGATCAGCAGGGTGCGCGCCGCGCTCAGCCCCGTCCGGTCGGCGAGGCCTGCGGCGGCGGGGGAGTCGCCGAGCGCCCAGACCCGCAGCGCGGTGCCCTGCCGGGCCGCCAGCGTCAGCAGCTCGGCGACGAGCCGGCTGCCCACCCCCTCCCGACGTCGCTGCGGCGCGACGACGAGCTGACCGGTGCCGTCCGCGGCCAGCTGGGCGTAGCCGAGCGGGCCGTCCGCGTCGGAACCGTCCGGACCGCCCGGGCCGCGGGTGGCGACCAGGTGCCGGGTGCCGCCGCGGTGCGGGTGCTTGAGGGCCAGCAGGGCGGCCTCGTTGAGCGGGGGACTCTGGTCGGCGTCCTGCGCCGCGTCGAGCAGGTCGTCGACCCGGGCGAGCAGCGCGTGGCTCGGGTCGCTCGTGACCTGCAGGCACTGGTCGTCGGCGGGGGACATGCCCGCGACGTTACGGGAGCCCGCGCCGGCACCGGCCCGCCTATCCTGACCGACGTGGCACAGGTGGGCAGGTCGGCGACGGACGCGCTCGACGAGGCGGTGCGGCACGCGCAGCGGAGCTCGTTGTTCGTCTCGCTCGGCACGCTGCTCTCGACCGCGGCCCTCGTGCTCGGCCTGCTCGCGCTGAGCGCCGCCTACACGGGTGCGGCGGCGAGCGGCGCGGTCCCGTACGTGATCACGCTGCTGGCGTGCGCGGCGGCGATGGGGCTGGTCTGCGTCGTCCAGCTGCGCCTGTGGAACCTGGCCTGGCGCCGCTGGCTCGTCCCGACACCGACCGTCGGCCTGGAGCGCGTCTCGTGGGCGCTGCACCTGGTCTCGTACGTGGTCGTCGTCGTCGGCATCTTCGCCGGGGTCGCGGCCAGCCAGGCCGTGGGCCTGGCGGGTGCGGTGGCGACGTGGGCGACGCTGGCCCTGGTCCCGCTCGTGGCGGCCCAGGCGCTCGGCGCGGTGCAGCACGTCCGCCGGGGAGGTCCGGCCGGCACGGTCCCGACGCACGTCCGGGCGCTCGCAGCCCGGGTGGAGCGGTCACGGCACGAGGACTGAGCGGAACCCCGGCCGGGGAGGGTCAGCCGGCGGAGACGCGGCTGGCCTCGCGACCCGGCTCGTCGGCCTGGGTGACGAAGCGGTAGCCGACGTTGCGCACGGTGCCGATGACGGCCTCGTACTCGGGGCCGAGCTTGGCGCGGAGGCGTCGCACGTGCACGTCGACGGTGCGGGTGCCCCCGTAGTAGTCGTAGCCCCAGACGTCGCTCAGCAGCTGCTGGCGGCTGAAGACCCGGCCCGGGTGCTGCGCGAGGTACTTCAGCAGCTCGAACTCGGTGTAGGTGAGGTCCAGCTGGACGCCGTTGAGCTTGGCGCTGTAGCCGGCCTCGTCGATGACGATGTTGCCGCTCTGGATCAGCGGGTCGGCGCCGGTGGGCGCGACGGGTGTCATGGCCAGGCGCAGCCGGACGTCGACCTCGGCCGGTCCGGCGGTGGCGAGGAGCAGGTCGTCGAAGCCCCAGTCCGAGCTGAGCGCGGCCAGGCCGCCCTCGCTGGCGACGACCAGGAGCGGGGCCTCCTTGCCCGTCGTCTCGATGAGCCGGCAGAGCGAGCGGGCCCCGACCAGGTCCCGGCGGGCGTCCAGCAGGATCACGTCGGCGGCGGGGGCGTCGAGCAGCGCGGTGGCCTCGGCCTGGGCGACCTTGACCGTGTGCGGGAGGAGCTCGAGCGCGGGCAGGATCTCCGCGGAGGCGTGCATGTCGTTGGTGAGCAGCAGCAGGGTGGCCATCGCGGGTCTCCTCGGCTCGGTGGTCTGCACCTGGTCAGCGACCGGGACGCACCAGCAGGCGGACTGAGCTGCCCTGGTGCATGGCTGGACAATATCCCAGTGCCGACCGTGACCCTCAACTTCTGGGCTGGCGCCCGGGCCGCGGCCGGGACCGCGTCCGAGGCCGTCGAGGCCGGCTCGGTGGGGGAGGCTCTCGACCTCGTGCTCACGCGGCACGCCGACGACCGCTTCACGCGTGTGATCAGGGCGAGCAGCCTGCTCGTCGACGGTGTGGCCTGCTCGGAGAGCACGCTCCGGCTGCCCCTCGACGGCGCCGTCGTGGTCGAGGTGCTGCCTCCGTTCGCGGGCGGCTGAGACGGCAGGAATCCAAACGGAATGTGAACAACCTCACGCGCAACGGCCGTAACGGTGAGGGGCCGTCTCGGCATGTGGACATGGTTCTCGTCATCCGAGACAGCGGTGTGACGCCCGCAGGCTGCCCGACGTAGCCTCGTCGACATGACGACCGCGTGGGCGCTCCCGCTGGTCCGCCGCCTCGCGGTCGACCACGGTCGAATGCGCTCGTCGCTCTGTCGGCCCTGACCCGGGTGGCCGCACCGCTCGTCTGACCGTCGAGGTCACGAGCGTCGAACGGTCTGCGACCTCGAGTCGCGCCGGCACCCGTACGCACCCCCGCTGACCTGAGGTCGGCGCTTCTCGCGCCCGCCTCGCCCATCCGCCAAGCACAGGAGATCCGCCCATGAGCACGTCCGAAGTCCTCGTCGACGCCGACTGGGTCGCCGAGCACGGTTCCGACGACCACGTCGTCCTGGTCGAGGTCGACGAGGACACCACCGCCTACGACGGCGGCCACATCGCGGGCGCCGTCAAGCTGGACTGGAAGAAGGACCTCCAGGACCCGGTCCGTCGCGACTTCGTGAACCGTGAGCAGTTCGGCGAGCTGCTCTCCTCGCGCGGCATCGCGAACGACGACACCGTCGTCCTCTACGGCGGCAACAACAACTGGTTCGCCGCGTACGCCTACTGGTACTTCAAGCTGTACGGCCACGGCGACGTCCGTCTGCTCGACGGCGGCCGCAAGAAGTGGGAGCTCGACGCCCGTCCGCTCTCGAGCGAGACGGTCACCCGCCCGGCCACGCAGTACACGGCGGGCGAGCCCGACCTGAGCATCCGCGCGTTCCGCGACGAGGTCGTGAAGGCCATCGGCACCGACGCGCTGGTCGACGTCCGCAGCCCCGACGAGTTCGCCGGCCGCCTCCTGGCCCCGGCCCACCTCCCGCAGGAGCAGGCGCAGCGCGGCGGCCACATCCCGACCGCGGTGAACGTGCCGTGGAGCAAGGCGGCCAACGACGACGGCACCTTCAAGTCGGCGGACGACCTCAAGGCCCTCTACGGCGGCGCCGGCCTCGACTTCGACGCCGACATCATCGCCTACTGCCGCATCGGCGAGCGCAGCGCGCACACCTGGTTCGTGCTCCACGAGATCCTCGGCCAGTCCAACGTCAAGAACTACGACGGCTCCTGGACCGAGTACGGCTCCCTCGTGGGCGTCCCGGTCGCCGTGGGCGACGAGCCCGGCCAGGCCTGAGCACCTTCCACCCCCCACCCCTTCCGAACGACGAGGTCACTGACATGTGCGGTTCCACCCAGGGCGGCCTCAGCGTCGCCGGCATCGACACCTCCAAGGAGGCGGTCATCCAGGGCCGCGTGCTGCGCGGCGGCGAGCCCGTCGGCGGCGCGTACGTCCGGCTGCTCGACCCCTCCGGTGAGTTCACGGCCGAGGTCCCGACCTCGGCGACCGGGCACTTCCGGTTCTTCGCACACGACGGCCGCTGGACCCTGCGCACCCTCGCGCCGGGCGCCAAGGCCGACCGTACGGTCGTCGCGGCCGTCGGCAGCGTGGCCGAGGTCGACGTCGAGCTCAACGCCGCCTGAACGGTTCGGGTCTCTCGTGAAAGTGGTCGTTACGGGCCTCCTGATCGACTCAGGGGTGTCTCGGAGCGACCACTTTCGTCATGAGGAGGAGTCGAGCAGCAGGGTGACCGGCCCGTCGTTGACGAGCGCCACCTGCATGTCCGCGCCGAAGACGCCTGTCTCGACGTGGGCGCCCCGGGACCGAAGGGCCTCGACGAACGCCTCCACGAGGGGTTCGCTGACGGGGCGCGGGGCGGCCGCGTTCCACGACGGTCGGCGGCCCTTGCGGGTGTCCGCGTAGAGGGTGAACTGGCTGACCACCAGCAGGGGAGCCTGCTCCTGCTCGGCCGAGCGCTCGCCCGCCAGGATGCGAAGCGTCCACACCTTGTCGGCGAGCCGGGAGGCGTCGGCCTCGCTGTCGTCGTGCGTCACGCCGACCAGGACGACCAGGCCGGGGCCCGGCAGCGAGCCCACCACGGCGCCGTCGACGCTCACGCTGCCGGACAGCGCCCGCTGCACCACCACCCGCACGCAGCCGACCCTAGCGAGCGGCGTACGGCGTCCGGCCGGAGAATGGCCGGATGCCCGGGTCGCCGCGTCCGCTGATGGTCAAGATCACCTGCGGGGCCGAGGCGCCCGAACGGGCCAACCAGGCCTGGACGGTCGCCGTGACCGCGCTCGCCGCCGGCGCCGAGGTCGGGGTGTGGCTGACGGGCGAGGCGGTGTGGTTCGCGGCGCGGGACGCGCAGCCCGACCTCGGCCTCGAGCACGCGACCCCCGTGTCGGAGCTGGCGGCGCCGCTCCTCGACGCGGGTGCGGTGACCGTCTGCACCCAGTGCGCCGCCCGTCGGGACCTCACGGCGGCCGACCTGTTCGACGGCTGCCGCATCGCCGGGGCCGCGACGTTCGTCGAGCGGGTCCTCCAGCCCGACGTCCAGGCCCTGGTCTACTGACTACCCCCACCCCCGGAAAGTGGTCGGTGCGGGCTCGGGACACGCCGTACGACCGCCCCGGAGTGACCACTTCCCGGGCGCGGTGGAAGGGCCCGGTGCCGGTTCAGAGGCCGAGCGCGGCGGCCACCTCGTCGGCCGTGACCGCGCCGGGCCGCTGGCCCCGGGCGGCAGCTCGCCGGACGAGGGAGGCGAGCCGGGCGTTCAGGGGCGCCTCGCGACCGAGCCCGTGCGCGATGCGGGCGATCTCGCCGTTGAGGTAGTCGGTCTCGACGTTGCCGGTGCCGCGCTGCAGCGACTGCCAGGTCGAGCCGCCGACGTCGTCGGGGACGCCGGGCACGTGGTGCATCGAGAACCCGGCGGCGCGCGCGGCGGCCTCCTCCGCGTCCGGCGTCACCTCGATCGCGGCGGCGGCGAGCACGTCGCGCGCCTCGTGCTCCAGGGCCGTGGCGAGGTCCTGGGAACCGCCGCCCGGACCGATCAGCGCCTGCAGGCCGTTGGCGAGGTTCGAGATGAGCTTGCGGTACTTCCACGGCATGACGTCGTCGGGCTGCGGCGCGTCGAAGTTCGCGGCCTCCAGGTCGGCGGCGACCGTCGCCACCAGCTCGCGCTCGCGTCCCGGTGGCACCGAGCCGAGGTGCAGCATGCCCGAGCGCGGCCCGCCCCGGATGATCACCTCGCCGGCCGTCAGGTGCACCGACGGCATCCAGACGCAGACACCGATCACGCGGGTGAACCAGCGCTGCGCCATCGACTCGGCCGCGACCCCGTTCAGCGCGGTCAGCACCGGGAGCAGCGCACCCGACGCACCGACGACGCGTCCGCCCGCGTGCACCTCCACGTCGGCCCACGTCCGCAGCGCCGCCTCGGCCTGCTGGGTCTTGGTGGCCAGGACGAGGACGTCGTCGGGCGTCAGCTCGAGCTCCTCGGGCCCGCCCACCGCCGCGACGTCGAGCGTGACGTCCTCGTCGGGCGTCCGCACCCGCAGCCCACCGCGGCGCAGGGCGTCCAGGTGCTCGCCCCGGGCGACGAGGACGACGTCGCGGCCCGCCTGGTGCAGGCGGCCCCCGACCGAGCCCCCGATCGCCCCGGCCCCGATGATCACGTAGCGCTTCGGCACCAGGCCACGCTACGCACCGGCCCACTACGCTGGTCCGGTGCCGTTCGAGATCCCCGATGGGCTGGACCCCGCCGTCAACCGCCTCGCCTGGCTCGTCGGCCGCTGGGAGGGCACCGGCAAGGGCGTCTACCCGGGCACCGAGGAGTTCGACTTCGGCCAGCAGGTCGACTTCGCCCACAACGGCGGCGGCTTCCTGCACTACCTGTCGCAGACCTTCGAGGTCGACGACGACGGGAAGGCCGTCCGGCCTCTCTCCATGGAGACGGGCTTCTGGCGCCCTCAGGCCGACGACGGGCTCGAGGTCGTCATGTGCCACCCGAGCGGCTACGCCGAGGTCTGGTACGGCCGCATCACCGGGGCCAAGATCGAGCTGACCACCGACGCCGTCGTGCGCACCGCGACGGCGGAGGAGTACACCGCCGGGCAGCGCCTCTACGGTCTCGTCGAGGGCGACCTGCTCTGGACCTTCGACAAGGCGGCCGGCGGCCACCCCCTGCAGAACCACCTCTGGGCGCGCCTCCGCCGCGTGTGAGCCCAGCCGTCACGGCCGGGCGGGAAGATTCTGCGGACCTGTCGCGCTGAGTCGGCATGAGCGATGAGCGCAGGCCGGTCGCGGTGGTGGCCGAGGAGGGCCGAGACGCCGGGGTGCCGTGGCACTACGGGGACCCGGTGCGCGAGCAACGGGCCCTGGAGCGCGGGAGCGGACGGGTCGACCTGTCGCACCGGGGGGTCCTGCGGGTCAGCGGCCCGGACCGTCTCACCTGGTTGCACTCGCTGACCACGCAGCACCTGCTCGGGCTACGACCTGGGGAGGGCACGACGACGCTCGTGCTGTCGCCGCAGGGCCACCTCGAGCACGCCCTCTACGGCGTCGACGACGGCACGACCTTCTGGGCCCACACGGAGCCGGGGGCCGCGGCCGCCGCGGTGGCCTGGCTGGACTCGATGCGTTTCATGATGCGGGTCGAGGTCGCCGACGTGACCGACGACGTGGCGGTCGTCTGGAGCGCGGACCCGGCCGCGGACGACCCCGCGGCCCTCGTGGTGCGACGCGGAGCCGACTCCCTCGGCGGCGCGGAGCTGCTGGTGCCGCGCGAGCGGCTCGAGGAGACGCTCGGCGAGGCCCGGGCCGGGACCTGGGCGTACGAGGCCCGCCGCGTCGCCCTGGGCGTGCCCCGGGTCGGGGTGGACACCGACCACCGCACGATCCCGAACGAGGCCGGGCTGCTCGACGTCGCGGTGCACCTCGACAAGGGCTGCTACCGCGGGCAGGAGACCGTCGCGCGGGTGCACACCCTCGGCCGGCCGCCGCGTCGTCTGGTCCTGCTGCTCCTGGACGGTTCCGCGGAGCGGCTGCCGGAGACCGGTGCGGCGCTCACGCTCGACGGGCGGACGGTCGGCTTCGTGGGCGCCGCCGTGCGGCACCACGAGCTCGGCCCGGTCGCGCTCGGGATGGTCAAGCGGAACGTCGCCCTCGACGCCGTGCTGCTGGCCGACGGCGTCAGCGCGGCCCAGGAGGTGCTCGTCGACCCGGAGGTCGGCCTGCACGTCCGACCACGCCTCGCGACCCCCGTACCCGCGGGCGGGGACACGGGTGCCGGGGCGTAATCTCGTCGCAACAGTGTCGACGAAGGGATCCCCTATGGGCATCGGTGACAAGATCCAGAACAAGGTCGAGGAGCTCAGCGGCAAGGGCAAGCAAGCCGCCGGCGACGCGACCGACAACGAGCGCCTGCAGGCCGAGGGTCAGTCCGACCAGGCCTCCGCGCAGACCAAGCAGGCCGGCGAGCACGTCAAGGACGCCGCCAACGACGCCAAGGACGCCTTCAAGTAGGACCCGCGTCCTCGTCTCAGCCGCCACCCCAGGGGTGGCGGCTGAGTCGTCTCCGGGCCTTTCGAGGTCGCCCTGGCTCGACCCCGCTCCACACCCGTTCCCAGCGCTAGGACCGCCCATGACCGAATCCACCCCTGACGTCGGCGTCGACGCCCCCGCGGAGGCGGCGGCCGAGCGGCCGACCGTGACCTCGGCGCTCTCGCCGGCCGACCAGCCCGTCGAGATGGCCGACCAGCCCGACGCGGACGCGGACACCCCTCCCGCCGAGGCTCCGCCGGCCGAGACCACGCCGACCGGCCCCACGACGGCGCGCAAGACCACCGCGCGCAGGACGACGACACCCCGCAAGACCGCGACCCCGCGCAAGACCGCGACGCCGCGCAAGACGGCGACGTCGCGTGCGGCGGGCACCGGGCCGGCGGCTCGGACGACGACGCCCCGCAAGACCACACCGCGCAAGACGCCCGCCCCGACGCCGCAGTCCGGCGCCGAGACCCCGGACTCCCCGCTCGACGCGCCCAACAACAAGCAGGCGCTGCCCACCGAGGCCGCTGGCCGTCTGAGCCGCCGCCCCGAGGGTGGTAGCCCGACCCCCGCCGGCCGTCCCGCCATCGACACCCCGGTCAGCGACGTCATCACCGAGATCGACAACCAGGTCGACGCCCAGGCCGACCGGCTCCAGGTGCTGCAGCGCGCGGTCGAGGACGCCGGGAAGCGGCTGGCCGCGCTCGAGGCCTCGCTCGGCGGCACCACGACGAAGGCGGCTCCCGCGAAGAAGGCGGCTCCCGCGAAGAAGGCGGCTGCCAAGAAGGACGCCGTCGCGGACAAGAAGGACAGCAAGAAGTCCGACAGCAAGAAGTCCGACAGCAAGAAGTCCGACAGCAAGAAGTCCGACAGCAAGAAGGCCGACAGCAAGAAGTCGGACAAGAAGGGCAAGAAGAAGTAGCCCGCGCCCGCCCTACGCCCCGATCCGCTCCAGGGTCGGGGCGTACGGGCGGACCTCGCCGACCGGCCGGCCGCCGCCCAGCACGGCGACCCGCGCCTGGTCCTGCAGCACCTCCGCGTCGAGGCCGAGGCGCAGCAGGACCCCGGCCATCGCGACCGCCCGGCCCCGGGTGGAACCGTCGTCGATCTTGACCGCCACCCCGCGCCCGTCCGGCAGGCCGACGGCGTAGACCGACTCCGCCCCAGCCTTGGCGACCACGCCCGGCAGGCCCCGGTGCAGCGCGAGCTCGTCGCGTCGCGTCCCCGAGACGTACTCCGGGTGCGCGCGTACGGCGTCCGCCACCTGCTTCTCGACGGGGTCCCCGCCTGCAGCCAGCCGACCGAAGGCCCGGGCCAGGCCGGTCAGCGAGAGCGCCCAGAGCGGCGCGCCGCAGCCGTCGACCGCGGGCCCGACGGGCTCCTCGGCCGCGAGGTCGCCGAGCGCGCCCGTGATCGCGCGCTGGACGGGGTGCCCCGGGTCCAGGTAGGTGGCGGTGGGCACACCCGAGCGGACCGCGGTGAGCAGCATCCCGGCGTGCTTGCCCGAGCAGTTCATCGCCAGCCGCGACCGGTGCCCACCCGCGCGGAGGACCTCCTCCTTGGCCACCTCGTCGAGCGGCCAGTCCGGCGGGTCCTGCAGCGCGTCCTCGGCCAGCCCGGCCAGGGACAGGATCCTGCTCGCCCCGTCGAGGTGGAACGCCTCGCCCGAGTGCGACGCGCACACGAGCGCGAGCAGCCGGCCGTCGAGGTCGAGCCCGGCCCGCACCATCCCCACGGCCTGCAGCGGCTTGCTGGAGCTGCGGGGGTAGACGAGGGCGCCGGGGTCGCCGAGTGCCGCCAGCAACGAACCGTCCGGCGCGGTGACCGCGACCCGGCCGTGGTGGACGCTCTCCACGAGGCCGTCACGGACGACCTCCACGAGGACCGGGTCGTCGAACGGGCTGAGCATGATGCAGACCCTAGGGCGGTGCGGCTCGAGGTCCGCCTCGGGACCACCGCCGGGTTCGAGCGGCAGCAGCGCCAGAGCGGGGCGATGGCCAAAAGTACGGACATTTCGGCCCTACGCTTGTCGCTCGTGGACTGGGACGAGTACGACGCCGCGCTGTTCGACCTCGACGGGGTCCTGACGCCCACGGCGGAGGTGCACATGCACGCGTGGCGCGACCTGTTCACGGACTTCCTCACGCTGCGCGGGCTGACCGAGCGCCCGTACGTCGAGAGCGACTACTTCGACTTCATCGACGGCAAGCCGCGCTACGACGGCGTCCGCGACTTCCTCGCCTCGCGCGGGCTCACCCTGCCCGAGGGCGAGCCGTCCGACGGCCCGGACGTCGAGTCGGTCTGCGGGCTGGGCAACCGCAAGAACGCGTTCTTCGCCGCGTCGCTCGCGGCGGACGGCGTGCAGCCGTACGAGGGTTCGGTCGCGCTGCTCGACCACCTCGCGGGCCGGGGGACCAAGGTCGGCGTCGTCTCCTCCTCGAAGAACGCCCCCGCGGTCCTCGAGGCCGCCGGGCTGGCCGACCGCTTCGAGGTCGTCGTCGACGGTCAGGTCGCGACCGACGCGGGCCTGCCCGGCAAGCCGGCGCCCGACACGTACCTGGAGGGCGCCCGGCGCCTGGGCGTCGACCCGGCGCGCGCCGTGGTCCTCGAGGACGCCGTCTCGGGCGTGCAGGCCGGGCACGCGGGCGGGTTCGGTCTCGTGGTCGGCGTCGACCGCGGCGTGGGGGCCGACAAGCTCACCGACGGCGGCGCTGACCGCGTCGTCTCCGACCTCGCCGAGCTGGTGGCCCGATGAGGGGCTCGCACGAGGACACGCCGCCGCTGCACGAGGACCCGCTCGACCGGGTCCGCTTCCCGGTGCGGGAGTGGAGCCTGGACGAGGTCGTCTACGGCGCCGACGACCTCGGGGTCACCGAGACGCTGTTCGCCGTCGGCAACGGCTACCTCGGGATGCGCGGCAACGTCGAGGAGGGCCGCGAGACCTACGCCCACGGGACGTTCATCAACGGCTTCCACGAGACGTGGCCCATCCGCCACGCTGAGGAGGCCTTCGGCTTCGCGCGTGTCGGCCAGACGATCGTCAACGTCCCCGACAACAAGACGATCAAGCTCTACGTCGACGACGAGCCGCTGCTGCTCTCGGTCGCCGACCTCGAGCACTACGAGCGCACCCTCGACTTCCGCAGCGGCGTGCTGCGCCGCGACCTGGTCTGGCGCACCCCGGCGGGCAAGCGCGTGCAGGTGACCTCGCGACGGATGGTGAGCTTCACCCAGCGCCACCTCGCCGTGATGACCTTCGAGGTCACGATGCTCGACGACTCCGCACCGGTCGTGATCTCCAGCCAGACGCTGAACCGTCAGGACGGCCGCGACGAGTACCACGTCAGCTCGGCCGCCATGGGCGAGGGCAAGATGAGCGACCCGCGCAAGGCGGAGGGGTTCGAGGACCGCGTGCTGGTCCCGCAGACGCACTCCGCCGACGGGCGGCGCCTGATGATGGGCTACCGCTGCGCCCGCTCGGGCATGACGCTCGCGGTCGGGGTCGACCACCAGGTCCTCACCGAGAACGCGTACACCGAGCACATCAGCGCCGACGAGGACACCGGCAAGATGGTCTACCGGGTGGCGGCGTCGCGCGGCCAGACGATCACCGTGGTCAAGACCGTCACCTACCACACGTCGCGCGGCGTGCCCGTGCGCGAGCTGGTCGACCGCTGCCGACGCACGCTCGACCGGGTCGCCGGGCACGGCGTCGAGCGCGAGCTCGCCGCCCAGCGCGAGTGGCTGGACGCCTACTGGGACCGCTCCGACGTGGTGATCGCCGACCAGCCGGCCCTGCAGCAGGCTGTCCGCTGGAACCTCTTCCAGATCGCGCAGGCCGCCGCCCGCGCCGAGCAGTCGGGCGTGCCGGCGAAGGGCGTGACCGGCTCCGGCTACAGCGGGCACTACTTCTGGGACACCGAGATCTACGTCCTGCCCTTCCTGAGCTACACCTCCCCGCCGATGGCGCGCAGCGCGATGCGGTTCCGCTACAAGCTGCTCGACGCCGCCCGGATCCGGGCGCGCGAGCTCACCCAGGCGGGCGCGCTCTACCCCTGGCGGACGATCAACGGCTCGGAGGCCTCGGCCTACTACGCGGCGGGCACGGCGCAGTACCACATCGACGCCGACGTGGCCTACGCCCTGTGCAAGTACGTCGCGGTCAGCGGCGACCACGACTTCATGAACCGCGAGGGCATCGACATCCTCGTCGAGACCGCGCGGATGTGGGCCGACCTCGGCTTCTGGCGCGAGAACGGCGACGGCCGGCGCAGCTTCCACATCCACGGCGTCACCGGTCCCGACGAGTACACGACCGTCGTGAACGACAACCTGTTCACCAACGTCATGGCCCGCTTCAACCTCGACCAGGCGGCGTGGACCCTCGGCTGGATGCGGACCGAGGCCCCGGAGGCGTACGCGCAGGCCGTCGAGCGGCTCCGGATCGGCGCCGGCGAGGCGGGGGAGTGGACCGAGGCCGCGCGCGCCATGACGATCCTCTTCGACCCGGTCACGGGCATCAACCCGCAGGACTCGCTGTTCCTGGACCGAGAGGTCTGGGACCTGGCGCACACGCCGATGGACAAGCGGCCGCTGCTGCTGCACTACCACCCGCTGGTGATCTACCGCTTCCAGGTGCTCAAGCAGGCCGACGTCGTCCTGGCGCTCTTCCTGCAGGGCGACCACTTCACCGCCGAGCAGAAGCGCGTCGACTTCGAGTACTACGACCCGATCACGACCGGCGACTCGACGCTGTCGGGGGTCGTGCAGTCGATCGTCGCCGCGGAGGTCGGCTACGCGGACCTCGCCCTGCGCTACTTCGAGAACTCGCTCTACGTCGACCTCGCCAACCTGCACGGCAACACCAGCGACGGCGTGCACGTGGCCTCGACCGGCGGGGTCTGGAACGCGCTGGTCTACGGCTTCGCGGGGATGCGCGACTACAACGGCGTGATCACCTTCGACCCGCGGCTGCCGGACGCCTGGACCGGGCTCTCCTTCCGGCTGACGCTGCGCGGCACGCACCTGCGGGTCGACCTCGAGCCGGAGCGGATCGGCTTCGCCGTCCTCTCGGGCGGTCAGGCGGAGGTGACGGTCCGCGGGCAGCGGGTCGTCGTCACGGCGGCCGAGGAGCAGTGGGTCGCGCTGGCCGACCAGGGCCCGCGGCTCGTGGGCCCGATCGGCTCCCGCGGCGGCGAGCGCCGTCCCGACGGGACGCTGATCACCGCGAGCGTGCCGCAGGCCACGCTGGTCGGCTGACCCCGGGCTGCCGCGCGACTGTCGACACCCGTCACGTCTGCGCGGCGTGTCGCGTGACGGCTGTCGACGGTCGCGCGGACCGGGGGCTGGGCCGACGGGGGCCGGAGGGCGCGGTCTACGGCTCGCTCTTCTCGAGCTCCTCGGGGTGCTCGAAGTAGGTGTGGCGGCTGTAGAGGGCGCGGTTCACGACGAACGTCACCAGCCAGAGCACCACGCCGATCCCGAGCAGCACGAGCGCGATGCCGTACTGCTCGCCGGCCCGGCCGGTCCACGGCCCGACGAGGTATGCGCACGCCAGCGCGCCGACGACGGGGAGCCAGGTGGGCGCCCGGAAGTGCGCGTGCTCCACGGGCTGGCGGCGCAGCACCAGGCAGCAGACGTTCACGACCGTGAACACCCCGAGCAGCAGCAGGGCGGTCGTCCCGCCGAGCGCGCTGATCTGGCCGACGACCGTGATGAGACCGACGGCGAGCGCGCTGGTGAAGAGGATCGCCACCCACGGCGTACGGCGGCCCGGCAGCACCCGCCCGAGCACGGGCGGGAGCACCCGCTGGCGGGCCATGCCGTAGAGCAGCCGGCTGGCCATGAGCATGTTGATCAGCGCGGTGTTCGCGACCGCGAACATGCTGATCAGCGGGAAGACGTCGCCGACCGGCAGGTCGGGGGCGCCGGCGTTCACGACCTTGAGCAGGGGCGCGTCGCCCGAGCCCAGCTCGCCGGCCGGCACGATGGCGATGGCGGTGATCGAGACGAGGACGTAGATCACGCCCGTGATCGACAGGCCGGTGAGCAGGATCTTCGGGAAGACCTTCGAGGGGTCCTTGACCTCCTCGGCCATGTTCACGGAGTCCTCGAAGCCGACCATCGCGAAGAAGGCGAGCGAGGTCGCCGTCGTCACCGCGATGAAGATCGACTTGTCTCCGGGGGTGTCGAACATGACCACCCGGGACATGTCCGCCTTGCCCTCGGTGAAGGCGTAGAAGCCCACGAAGATCACGATCAGCAGACCGGTCAGCTCGACGCAGGTGAGGACGATGTTCGCGTAGACGCTCTCCGCGACCCCGCGGAGGTTGATCAGCGCGATGACGAGCATGAAGCAGATGGCGAGGATGCTGGTCAGTCCGGCCGAGAGGTCGACCTCGGTGCCGCCCAGCCACTCGGCGCGGACGACGTTGACCATCGCCTCCAGGTTCGCGGCGAAGGCCCGCGAGGCCGTCGCGGCGGAGGTGATGCCGGAGCACATGACCGCGAACGCCATCAGGAACGTGACGAAGTGGACGCCGAACGCCTTGTGCGCGTAGAGCGCGGCCCCGGCGGCCTGGGGGAACTTCGTCACCAGCTCGAGGTAGGAGAAGGCGGTGACGAGCGCGACCGTGAAGGCGACCAGGAAGGGCAGCCAGACGACGCCGCCGACCTCCTTGGCGACCTGCCCGGTGACGGCGTAGATCCCGGTCCCGAGGATGTCGCCGACGATGAAGAGCAGCAGGAGCCTGGGCCCCATGACCCGCTTGAGCTCCGGTTGCTGGGACTGCCGGTCGGCCTGGCCGACGGTGCTGGTCTCGCTCACGGTGCTCCTCCGTCAGGGGACTTCGAGCGACCAGTGTGACGGTGGTACGCCCCTGCGCCAGAGGTGGTACGGCGCCGGGCTGCTTGCCTCTGCTTGCACGAGCAAGCATCCTGGAGGTGTGGCACGACGGACGAGCACGCTCGGTGAGCAGCTCGGGTCGGTCGGCGAGCTCATCGCCGACCGGCGCCGGGCGGGTCAGCTGACCCTGCGCCAGCTGGCCGAGCTCACCGGCATCTCCAACCCGTACCTCAGCCAGATCGAGCGCGGGCTGCGTCGTCCGTCGGCCGAGGTGCTGCAGCAGCTGTCCAAGGCGCTGCGGGTCTCGGCCGAGTCCCTCTACGTCCGCGCCGGGATCCTCGACCCCGAGGACCACCCGGCCGGCACCGTGGAGACGGCCGTGCTGGCCGACACCGCGATCACCGAGCGGCACAAGCAGGTGCTGCTCGACGTCTACCGCAGCTTCGTCGCCGAGGCCGCGGCCGTCCTGCCCGAACCGGACCCCCTGACCACCCCCGGCACCGAACCCTCCTGAGGAGCACCATGCCCCGCAAGCCCGGCACCACGCCCGACCCCCGTACGCCCGAGGACGACCTCGCGCCCTTCTACGCCGTCGCCGGCCTCGCCGACGTCATCGCCGAGACGCTGCGCGAGACCCTCGCAGCCCGCCAGCGCAAGGCCGAGGAGCGGCTCGCCGAGATCCGCGACCGGCGCCTCGAGCGGGTCGAGCAGGCCCGCGTGAACGCCGACGAGCTGCGCGAGTTCCTCTCGACGCTGCCCGAGCAGTTCCGGGCCCTGCCCGAGACCACCCGGACCCGCCTCGCCGAGGTCCAGCGCCAGACCGAGGAGCTGCTCGCGCAGGCCGGTGACACCTACTCCGCGCTCGCCGGCCGCGGGAAGCGGGTCGTGGACGAGCGCGTCGGCGACGTCCGGGCCGCCGGGTCGAAGGTGCGCAGGAGTGCCGAGGAGACGGCCGACGACGTGGCCGAGGCGGTGCAGCCCCTGGTCGACCAGGCGGACGAGGCCGTGACCGAGGTCCGTCGGAACGTCACCGGCCGGGCGGCGCGGACGCGCAAGCAGGCCGCCCCCGCCGACGCGCCGACCGAGGTCACGCCGGAGAGCGCCACGCAGGCGGCGCGGGCCGCAGCGGCCAAGGCCCCGGCCCGGAAGACGCCGGTCAAGAAGACGACGGCGACGAAGGTGACGTCGGCGGACACCGGCACCGGAGCCGCCCAGGCCCTCGCCCAGGACCGTGAGGCGGCGGCGAAGAAGACCGCGGCCAAGAAGACCGCCGCGAAGAAGACGACGGCCAAGAAGGCGCCCGCGAAGAAGGCCGCCCCCGCGGCCCCGCCCGCGGCGCCGGCGACGGACGGTTCCGTCGCCGAGGACACGTCGACGGACGCGGTGACCGGTCCGGGGACGGGCAGCTAGCCCGAGCGACAGCCGCCCCGAGGACCACGACGCCCCCTGAGCCGCGAGGCTCAGGGGGCGTCGTCGTGCGTCCGAGCGTCAGCCGTTGGTCTTGGCGCGTGACCGGGTGCGGGAGCGCTCGCCGGCGTTGAGCACGACCTTGCGGATCCGGACGGCGGCCGGCGTGACCTCGATGCACTCGTCACCGCGGCAGAACTCGAGCGCCTGCTCCATCGCCATGTTCTTCGGCGGGATCAGCCGCTCCAGCTCGTCGCCGGTGGAGGAGCGCACGTTGGTGAGCTTCTTCTCGCGGGTGATGTTGACGTCCATGTCGTCGGAGCGGGCGTTCTCGCCGACGATCATGCCCTCGTAGACCTCGGTGGTCGGACCGACGAAGAGCGTGCCGCGCTCCTGCAGGCTGAAGGACGCGTACGCCGTCACGACGCCGCTGCGGTCCGCGACCAGCGAGCCGTTCGGGCGGGTGCGCAGCTCGCCGTGCCAGGGCTCGTACGTCTCGAAGACGTGGTGCATCATGCCGGTGCCGCGGGTCTCGGTGAGGAACTCGGTCCGGAAGCCGATCAGGCCGCGGGCGGGGACCAGGTACTCCATGCGGACCCAGCCGGTGCCGTGGTTGATCATCTGCTCCAGCCGGCCCTTGCGCAGGCCCAGCAGCTGGGTGACGACGCCGACGAAGTCCTCGGGGGCGTCGATGGTCAGCCGCTCGACGGGCTCGTGGACCTTGCCGTCGACCTCGCGGGTGACGACCTGCGGCTTGCCGACGGTGAGCTCGAAGCCCTCGCGGCGCATCATCTCGACGAGGATCGCCAGCTGCAGCTCGCCGCGGCCCTGCACCTCCCAGGTGTCGGGGCGCTCGGTGTTCGCGACCTTGATCGACACGTTGCCGATGAGCTCGGCGTCGAGCCGGTTCTTGACCAGGCGGGCGGTCAGCAGCTTGCCCGACTTGCCGGCGAGCGGGGAGGTGTTGATGCCGATGGTCATCGAGATCGACGGCTGGTCGACGGTGATGAGCGGGAGCGGCCTGGGGTCCTCGGGGTCGGACAGCGTCTCGCCGATGGTGATGTCGGGGATGCCCGCGATGGCGATGATGTCGCCGGGCCGGGCGATGTCGGCCGGGACCCGGTCGAGCGCCTCGGTGATGAGCATCTCGGTGAGCTTGATGTTCTGGATCGTGCCGTCCTGCTTGCACCAGGCCACGACCTGGCCACGCTTCATCTCGCCCGCGAACACCCGGCACAGCGCGAGCCGGCCGAGGTAGGGGGAGGCGTCGAGGTTGGTGACGTGGGCCTGCAGGACCGCGCCCTCCTCGTACTCCGGCGCCGGGACGCCGTCGAGGATGGTCGCGAACAGCGGGCCGAGGTTCTCCGAGTCCGGCATCTCGCCGTTCTCGGGGGCGGTCAGCGACGCGCGACCGGCCTTGGCCGAGGCGTAGACGACCGGGAAGTCGAGCACGTCGGTCTCGCCGTCCTCGAGCAGGTCGAGGAACAGCTCGTAGGTCTCCTCGACGACCTCGGCGATCCGCGCGTCGGGGCGGTCGACCTTGTTGACGACGACGATGATCGGCAGGTTCTTGGCCAGCGCCTTGCGCAGCACGAACCGGGTCTGGGGGAGCGGGCCCTCGGACGCGTCGACCAGCAGCACGACGCCGTCGACCATCTCGAGGCCGCGCTCGACCTCGCCGCCGAAGTCGGCGTGGCCGGGGGTGTCGATGATGTTGATGATGACGTCGGAACCGTCGGGCGCGTGGTGCAGCACCGCCGTGTTCTTCGCGAGGATGGTGATGCCCTTCTCGCGCTCGAGGTCCATCGAGTCCATGACCCGGTTGTTGATGTCCTGGTTGGCGCGGAAGGCCCCGGACTGCCACAGCATGGCGTCCACCAGGGTGGTCTTGCCGTGGTCGACGTGGGCCACGATGGCGACGTTGCGCAGATCGCTGCGTACGGGCATGGAGCGGTGTTCCTTATCGTCCGGGGTGGCGGACCAGGGCAAACCGGTCCCGCAGGCCCGCGACGGCGTCGTTCGGGCAACCAGAGGAGTCTACCCGGGCCGCGGCGGTCGGATCGCTCTCGCAGCAGGCCCGCGAGGCGGTGGAGCGCGAGCGACCCGGCGACGGCCTGCCCCGCTCGAGCGCCTCCGGCCCCCACGGCGGGTTCGGTACGGCGAGGCACGCACCGACGGCGTCGCAGGTGCGCAGCAGGTGGCGAGGTCGGCGCCGTCAGCGGCCCGAGCGGTGCGGCCGGCGCGGTCGGGGCCGTCGTCCGGGGCTGACGCGGGTCCGCCTCGTACGCTGGGCGCTGCTCCCACCGAACCGCAGGAGGCGCGATGGCGAACGACTGGCTCAAGGACTCGTTCCGCTCGGAGTACGAGTCCCAGTCGGAGGCGATCGGGCGGTTCAACCTCGCCGTCTTCGGCAAGACCGGCGTCGGCAAGTCGACCCTGGTGAACGCGATCTTCGGCGAGGACGTCGCCAAGGTCGGGATCGGTGAGCCGGTGACCCAGGGCAGCCACCTCTACCTCGACAAGGTCGGCAGCCTCGGCATCGTCGACACCCAGGGCCTGGAGATCGGGACCGACGACAAGCTGATCATCTCTGAGATGCAGAAGATGATCAACCGGACGCGCAAGCTGCCGCTGAGCGAGCAGGTGCACGTCGCCTGGTACTGCGTGCGGGGCATGGACCGACGCTTCGAGGACACCGAGGCCGACTTCGTCCGGGCGCTCGACGACCTCGGGCTGCCGGTGATCATCGTGATGACGCAGGTGCCGCGCAACGACGCGGGCTTCCATCCCGACGCCGTCGCCCTCGCCGAGCTGGTGCGTCAGCGCCACCTGCCCGTCGTGCCCGGCAGCCCGTTCTTCACCTACGCGAAGCCGGACGACTTCTCCGGCCAGCGGGCGTACGGGCTGCGAGAGGTCCTCGATGCCACCTTTCGCGTTGCGCCGGAAGGCGTCCACGGAGCCCTCGTCGCCGCGCAGGAGATCGATCATTCCCGCAAGGCGGCCGAGGCCCAGAAGGTGATCGCCGCGGCGGCGTCGAGCGCCGCGGCCAGCGCGGCCGTCCCGGTGCCCTTCTCCGACGCGGTGATGCTCGTGCCGATCCAGCTCGGGATGATGGCCAAGATCGCGCAGCTCTACAAGATCAAGCTGGACCGTGCGGCGCTGCTGGCCATCGCCTCGACGACGGCCGCCACGCAGGCCGGGCGGGCGACGTTCACGGGGCTGCTCAAGCTCGTGCCGGGCGCCGGGACGATCGCCGGCGGGCTGATCGGGGCCGGTGTCGCGTCGACCTACACCTACGCGATGGGCCAGGCCTGGCTCGCCGTCTGCCAGCGCGCCGCCACCGGCTCCTTCGGCCGGGTGGGCTCCGCCCTGGACACCGACGCCGTCCGCGAGGCCTTCAGCGCGGAGTTCAAGAAGCGGCTGAAGGTCCGGCGCGACGACAAGACGCAGGTCTGAGCCGATCCTTCCGCCCGTGCGTGGACGTCCGGCGCCGAGATGATCACGCTGGCTAGGCTCCGGACGTGACGATTCCCGACGTCAGCGGGCTGCTCGACGGCGAGCCGCCCCACGACCAGGCCGTGTTCGAGACCCGCCTGCGGCGCTACTGGCCGGACCTCGTCACCGGTCTCACGGGCGCCTACCCGGCGCACGCGGTGGAGATGGCGAACCACCTCGTCGAGATCGCCGCCGCCAACTTCCGCCGTCGGCCCGCCGACCTCCGGCTGCTCGATCTGCGGCGGCATGCCGATCCGCAGTGGTTCGGGCACCAGTCGATGCTGGGCTACGCGACGTACACCGACCTGTTCGGCGGGACGCTGCAGGGCGTGGGGGAGCGCGTCGACTACCTCTCCGAGCTCGGCGTCACCTACCTGCACCTGATGCCGCTGCTCAAGCCGCGTCCGGGCCAGAGCGACGGCGGCTACGCGGTCATGGACTACCGCGCCGTGCGCGAGGACCTCGGGACGGTCGACGACCTGCGCGACCTCGCGACCACCCTGCGCTCCCGCGGCATCTCGCTGACGCTCGACCTCGTGCTCAACCACGTCGCCGCCGAGCACGCCTGGGCCGTCGCGGCGCGCTCCGGGGACGCCTACTACCGCAGCTACTTCCACATGTACGCCGACCGCGAGCTCCCCGACGCCTACGAGCGGACGCTCCCGGAGGTCTTCCCCGACACCGCGCCGGGCAGCTTCACCTTCGACGAGGAGTCCTCCTCCTGGGTGTGGACGACGTTCAACTCCTGGCAGTGGGACCTCAACTGGCACAACCCGGACGTCTTCTACGAGTTCGCCGACCTGGTCCTGTGGCTGGCGAACCTGGGTGTCGAGTGCCTGCGGCTCGACGCGATCGCCTTCATCTTCAAGCGGGTCGGCACCTCGTGCCAGAACCAGCCCGAGGTGCACGCGATCACCCAGGCGCTCCGTACGGTCGCCCGGATCGGCGCCCCGGCGCTGGTGTTCAAGGCGGAGGCGATCGTCGGGCCCGCCGACCTCGCGCCGTACCTCGGCGTCGGCAAGCACGCCGGCAGGGTCAGCGACATGGCCTACCAGAACTCGCTGATGGTGCAGGTCTGGTCGGCGCTGGCGGCCAAGGACACCCGGCTCTTCTGCGCGGCGATGAACCGCTTCCCGTCCAAGCCGGTGACGACGGTCTGGGACACGTACCTGCGCTGCCACGACGACATCGGCTGGGCGATCGACGACGCCGACGCGGCCTCGGTCGGGCTGAACGGACCAGCGCACCGGCGCTTCCTCGCCGACTACTACGCCGGCGTCTACCCGATGAGCGACGCCCGCGGCCTGGTCTTCCAGGAGAACCTCGAGACCGGCGACCGCCGGATCAGCGGCACGGCCGCCTCGCTGATCGGGCTCGAGGCCGCCCTGGCCGACGGCGACGAGGCCCGCGTCGAGCTCGCCGTCCGCAAGCTGCTGCTGGCGTACGCCATCGTGCTCGGCTACGGCGGCCTGCCGCTGCTCTACATGGGCGACGAGCTCGCGCTGCGCAACGACCACGACTTCGACGCCGACCCCGACCACGCCGACGACAACCGCTGGGTGCACCGGCCGCGGATGCCGTGGGACGTGGCCGCGCGGCGCCACGAGCCCGGCACGCTCGAGCACCGGGTGTTCGGCGGGTTCCGGCGGCTCCTCGCTGTCCGTTCGGCCGTGCCCGCGCTCGAGGCGTCGGTCGAGACCGAGGTCCTCGACCCGGTCAACCCGGCCGTCCTCGTCTGGCTGCGCCATGCCCCGACCCAGACCATGGTCGCGGTGCACAACATCACCGCCGAGCCGCAGAGCCTGCCGCGCTGGGTCGTGCCGGTCGGCAACTGGGCCTGGGACGCGCTCACCGAGGAGACCCCGCTCACCGACGGCCCGCTGCGCCTGGGTCCGTACGAGGTGCGCTGGTTCGTCCAGCAGACCTGACCCGTGCGGTGGCTTCGTACGCTCGCCTCGTGAATGCCGTCGAGGTCGTCGAAGAAGTGCTCGAGGAGCTCGGGCTGCCGTGGTCGCGGCGGGCGGACACGTTCACGGTGTCGTTGCCGGGGGAGCACAAGCTCACGACCGAGTGCGCGCTCGAGGTCGGGGCGCACAGCGTGCAGGTGCGGGCGTTCGTCGTCCGGGCGCCGGAGCAGGACGCCGGCCGGGTGCACCGCTGGCTGCTCGAGCGGAACCTGCGCCTCGGCGGGGTCGCCTTCGGCGTCGACCACCTCGGCGACGTCCACCTCGTCGGCCGGCTGCCGGTCGCCGGGCTCGACGCGGCGAGCGTCGATGCGCTGCTCGGCGTGGTCGCGGAGACGGCCGACACGAGCTTCGACCCGCTCGTGGCGCTGGGGTTCGCGGACAGCATCCGCCGCGAGTGGGCCTGGCGGCGCTCCCGCGGCGAGCCCACCCGCAACCTGGCCGCGTTCACGCACCTCGACCCCGGACCTGCCCCCTCCGAGCGCGCGACTGTCGACAACGGTCACCCGACACGCCACGACGACGCGTCCGGTGTCGACAACCGCCCCGAGGGAGGGACGTGAGCGCCGGAGCGGCAGGGGTGCGCGGTGGGCTCAGCCGTCGAGGCGCGCGGCGACGTCGGCGGGGAAGCCGCCGGTCGCGACCGGGCCCCAGCGCGTCGGCGTGATGCGCAGGAGCGACTTGTCCTGCACGCGCATGGCGGCGCGGTACTCGTCCCAGTCGGGGTGCTCGCCCGCGATCGAGCGGAAGTAGTCGACCAGCCCGTCCTCGGCCTCCGGCATGTGCAGCACCTCGGCGTCGCCGTCGACCTGCACCCACGGCCCGTCCCACTCGTCGGAGAGGACGCAGACCGAGACCTGCGGGCGCTGCTCGGCGTTCGTGACCTTGGCCCGCGCCGGGTAGGACGAGACGACCAGCCGTCCCTCGCCGTCGACGCCGCCGCTCACGGGCGAGAGCTGCGGACGGCCGTCGCGGCGGGTCGTCGCGAGCAGGAAGCGGTGCCGCGGCCGGACGAAGTCCAGCAGCTCGGCGAGCGGGACGGACGTGGTGGTGGCGACGGAGCGGGGCACGGCGCGGACACTACCGGGGAGCCCGTGCCGCGCCCCGGAACGCTCTACTAGGGTCGTCGTCATGACGTCGACCCTGATCCTGCTCCGGCACGGCGAGAGCGAGTGGAACGCCAAGAACCTCTTCACCGGCTGGGTCGACGTCGACCTGAACGAGAAGGGCGCGGCCGAGGCGAAGCGGGGTGGCGAGCTGCTCGTCGAGGCCGGTCTGCTGCCCGACGTCGTCCACACCTCGCTGCTCAAGCGGGCCATCCGCACCGGCCAGATCGCCCTGATGGAGGCCGAGCGGCACTGGATCCCGACCCGACGCTCGTGGCGGCTGAACGAGCGCCACTACGGCGCCCTGCAGGGCAAGGACAAGGCCGCGACCCTCGCCGAGTTCGGCGAGGAGCAGTTCATGACCTGGCGCCGCTCGTACGACGTCCCGCCGCCGCCGATCGAGCCGGGCGACCCGTACGCGAACTTCGACGACCCGCGCTACGCCGTCCTGCCGCCCGACGCGCGTCCGGCGACCGAGTGCCTCAAGGACGTGCTGCTGCGGGCGCTGCCGTACTGGTACGACGCGGTCGTGCCCGACCTGCAGGCCGGCCGGGTCACCCTCGTCGCCGCCCACGGCAACTCGTTGCGCGCGCTGGTGAAGCACCTCGACCGGATCGGTGACGACGAGATCGTCAGCCTGAACATCCCCACCGGCATCCCGCTCGTCTACGAGCTCGACGACGACCTGCAGCCGACCGGACCCGGCCGCTACCTCGACCCCGCAGCCGCGGCCGCCTCGATCGAGGCCGTGAAGAACCAGGGGAAGAAGTAGCAGGCTTCGCCGAAGAGCCCGGAGGTCGCTGCGCTCCCGCGACCAGTTGGTTCCGGCGAAGCAGGCCCTCGTGCCTCGGGCGCTTCGTCGGCGGATCCTCGTCCCTCGGATCCGTCGCAGGCTCCGCCCTCTGAAGGGCGGGGAGGTCGCTGCGCTCCGCCGTCAGACAGGCGGAGGCGCGCAGCGGGCCGTCAGGGCTGGGGCCAGAAGTCGTCCTCGGGGAACTGCCCGGTCACGACGTAGATGATGCGGCGGCCCATGGACGCCGCGTGGTCGGCGATCCGCTCGTAGTAGCGGCCGAGCAGGGCGACGTCGACGGCCTTCTCGACGCCGTCCGACCACTCGTCGCTGAGCAGCATCCGGAACTGCGTGCGCCGCAGCTCGTCCATCTCCTCGTCGCGGGCGCGCAGCTCCTGGGCGACCTGGATGTTGCGGTCGTTGAGGGTCTGGCCGGCGGTGACGACCATCTTCTCGGCCACGTCGGCCATGCGGACGAAGTTGGAGCGCAACGAGTCCGGTACGGCCACCTCGGGGTAGCGGAGCCGGGCGATCTTGGCCACGTGCGCGGCGAGGTCGCCCATCCGCTCGAGCTCGGTGACCATCCGCAGCGTGGTGACCACGGTGCGGAGCTCGCCGGCCACGGGGGCCTGGCGGGCGAGGAGGGAGAACGCGCGGCCCTCGACCTCGCGCTGCTTGGCGTCGATCGCCTCGTCCTCGCTGATGACGACCTCGGCGAGCTGGAGGTCGGCCTCGAGCAGGGCGGTCGTGGCGGTCCGGACGGCGCCCGACACGGTCTGGCACATCTGGACCAGGTCGGCGAGGATGTCGTCGAGCTGCTCGCGGTAGTTCTCGCGCATGGTGGTTCGTCGTCCCATCTCAGGTGTCGGCTGCGGGACCCACCCTAGGAGGGCGGGCTACCGCTGGCCCATCGCCGCGTGAACGGCACGTGAACGGCCTCCGAACGGCTGGCAACCCTTCGCCCGGTGGACGCTTCGTGGAGGCGAGCACGGGGTCCTGTGAGCCTAGGATCGCCACGTGAACCCACTCGGGGCCGCGCTCGTGCTCGTCGTGGGGATCGTCGTCGGCGTGCTCGTCACCTGGCTGCTGCGGCGTCGGCCCCCGGCCGAGGAGCCCGTCACCTTCGAGGACCCCGCGCCCGTCGTGCCGGAAGGTGTCTCGGAGATCCTCACCGTCCTCAGCGCCTCGGGCGTCGTGGTCGGGCCGCACGACGAGGTCCTCGAGGCGACCCGCGCCGCGCGTTCGCTCGGGCTGGCCCGCGGCACCCGCGTCGCGGTCCCCGAGCTGCTCGACCTCGTACGCCAGGTGCGTCGCGACGGCCGGACCCAGGTGCGCGACCTCGAGCTGAACCGCGCCCCCGCCGAGGCGACCCTCCACCTCAGCGCCCGCGTCGCCGCCCTGCCCGACGGCCTCGTCGTCGTGCTGGCCGACGACCTCACGGCGGCGCACCGGGTGGAGGCGACCCGCCGGGACTTCGTCGCCAACGTGAGCCACGAGCTCAAGACCCCGATCGGCGCCATCTCGCTGCTGGCCGAGGCGGTCGAGGACGCCGCGGACGACCCGACCGCCGTCCGCCGCTTCGCCGGCCGGATGGGCGTGGAGTCGGCGCGGCTCGCCGACCTCGTCAGCCAGATCATCGACCTCTCGAGGCTCCAGGCCGACGACCCGCTCTCCGAGCCACGGGTCGTGGACATCGACGAGGTCCTGCACGACGCGGTCGACCGCTGCCGCGTGGACGCCGAGCAGCGCGGGGTCACCCTCACGCTGGCCGGGGCGCACGGCGCGCGCGTCCTCGGCAACGCCCGCCAGCTCAGCACGGCGGTCGGCAACCTCGTCGAGAACGCCGTCGTCTACTCCGACCCCGGCGCCCGCGTGGTGGTGGCCGCGCACACCCGCGCGCACGCGGAGGACGACGACGTCGAGATCACCGTGTCCGACACCGGGATCGGCATCTCCGCCGCCGAGACCGAGCGCATCTTCGAGCGCTTCTACCGGGTCGACTACGGCCGCAGCCGGGCCAACGGCGGCACCGGTCTCGGCCTCAGCATCGTCAAGCACATCGCGGCCAGCCACGGCGGCCGGGTCGGGGTGTGGAGCCAGGTCGGCCGCGGGTCGACCTTCACGATCACCGTCCCGGCCCATCTCGCCCAGGTGGCCGAGCAGGCCGGCCGGGACCCGCGCCCCGAGGAGGACGCCATGCAGACAGCCCCCACGTCGACAGCGACGACACCCGCGCACGAACGCTCCGAGGAGGTGCGCTCGTGACCCGGGTGCTGGTCGTCGAGGACGAGCCGTCGTACCGCGAGACGCTCGCCTACATGCTCGGCCGGGAGGGCTTCGACGTCGTCGAGGCCGCCGACGGGACCGAGGGCCTGGCCGCGTACGACCGCGGTGGCGCCGACATCGTCCTGCTCGACCTGATGATGCCGGGCATGCCGGGCACCGAGGTCTGCCGTCAGCTGCGCCAGCGCGGACCGGTCCCGGTGATCATGCTCACCGCGCGCGACTCCGAGATCGACAAGGTCGTGGGCCTGGAGCTGGGCGCCGACGACTACGTGACCAAGCCCTTCAGCCACCGCGAGCTGGTCGCCCGGATCCGGGCCGTGCTGCGGCGCGGCCAGGACGTCGAGCTGGTGCCCGACGTGGTCGAGGCCGGCGGGGTCCGGATGGACGTCGAGCGGCACGAGGTCGCCGTCGGCGGGCAGCCGGTGAAGCTCGCGCTCAAGGAGTTCGAGCTCCTCGAGATGCTCCTGCGCAACGCCGGGCGCGTGATGACCCGCGGCCAGCTGATCGACCGGATCTGGGGCGCCGACTACGTCGGGGACACCAAGACCCTCGACGTGCACGTCAAGCGGCTGCGCGCCAAGCTCGAGACCGACCCGGGCAACCCGGAGCACCTGCTGACCGTACGAGGGCTGGGCTACAAGTTCGAGAGTTGAGGCTTTTGTCTCCGCTTCGCTCCGACGCTCCTCGCGCTCCGGTCCGAGTCGTCTGTCCTCGCTCCGCTCAGACGCGGCCCGGGCTCTGGTCCGCTGCCTTCCTCCCTCGCTCGCAGACGAAAAGCGTGTCTGCTTGCTCGGTCGTCCAAGCACCGGCGCCCGGTCCGGTCGTGGTTCAGACGGGCTCGAGCACGGCCGTTCGAGGGCTGGCCACTGCCGACTCGCGCGCCGACGCGTTGAGGAGGAGAGCGTGTCGACAACGCTTCACCGTCGTCACGATCGACGACGAAAGCGTCGGACCAGAGCGCGAGGCGCGTCCGAGCGGAGCGAGGACAGAGTGACAGAACTACGGCGTGGGCGAGGGCGCGGCGGTGACCGAGGGGGAGGCCGAGGGGCTCGCCGAGGGGGTGATGCCGGTGTACGGGGGCAGGTTGCCGTCGACGACGGTCGTGCGGGTGGTGTAGCTGCCCGCCTGGCCGAACTGCACCGTGATGTCGGTGTCCAGGCCCGCCTGGAGGCCGTCGGCGCCGCTGATGGTGACGAACGGCTGCTGGTCGGTCAGGACCACCTGGGCGTTGTTCGTGAGCAGGACCGGTCCGGGCAGGTCGGCGGTGAACGCGGCGCCCTTGCTGCTGTCGGCCCGGTAGGGCACCCCGCTGACGCCGACGAGGGTGTCGCGACCGGACGTCACCATCGTCCCGGAGACGATGCCCTCGCCCGGCGTACGGCTGATGACGAGCAGGTTCCGCACGTGGACGACGGCGTCCCGGTCGGCACCGGTGGCGTCGCCGACGTCGAAGTTGACGCCCTCGGCGGGGGTGTAGGGGCGCAGCGTCTGCGCGTTCGTCCCGCACGCGGCGGCCGGGAGGACCGCGGCGACGGCGGCGACCGCGAGAGCGGTCCGGACTAGCCCCGTGCGCGCAGGCCGACGTCGGCGGGCGCGGTACGCGGTGACAGTCACGATGACCCCTGTCCTGTCGTGTCTCGTCGTTCGTGGTCCCGACCGGCAGGCAGCTGCCCGCTGGTCAGGGGGCAGCCTAGCGACACCGGCGGGCGCGCTGCAGGTGCGACCCGGCCGGCCCGTCGCAGGGTCGGAGCACCCAGGCCGTCCAGGCACAGGAAGCACAGGTTTGTCAACCCCCGAGCACCGCCTAAACTGGCTCTGACCAGCCCGAACGCCACAGAGGCGACCCTGTGAGCGTGCTAATCTTGGGTGTCGGTAAATCGGGGTACTGGAGGAACATGTCTTTCACAGTCGGCGAAACGGTGGTCTACCCGAATCACGGGGCGGCCGTGATCCAGGACATCGAGACTCGGCAGATCAAGGGCGAGGACCGGCTCTACCTGGTGCTGCGCATCGTGGGTCAGACCGACCTGATCGTGCGGGTCCCGGCTGACAACCTCGACCTGGTGGGTGTCCGCGACGTCGTGGACGCGGACGGCCTCGAGCGCGTGTTCAGCGTGCTGCGCGCGCCGCACACCGAGGAGCCGACCAACTGGTCGCGGCGCTACAAGGCCAACCTGGAGAAGCTGCACTCGGGCAACGTGCTCAAGGTCGCCGAGGTCGTCCGTGACCTGTGGCGCCGCGAGCGCGAGCGTGGCCTGTCGGCCGGCGAGAAGCGCATGCTGGCCAAGGCCCGTCAGATCCTCGTGTCCGAGCTGGCCCTCGCGGAGCGCGTCGAGGAGACCCGCGCCGAGGTGCTGCTCGACGAGGTGCTCGCCTCCTAGACCTGCTCGGCAGGTCACCGCATGACATCGATGGACGTCCGTACCGGGATCGGTACGGACGTCCATCGTCTTGTTCCGGGACGTCCCATGACGGTCGCCGGGCTGCGGTTCGACGACCCGTACGGCCCTGAGGGCCACTCCGACGGCGACGTCGTCGCCCACGCGGCCTGCGACGCCCTGCTGGGAGCGGCCGGGCTCGGCGACCTGGGGTCGAACTACGGGACCAGCGAGCCGGAGTGGAGCGGTGCGGGTGGCGTGGCGTTCCTCGAGGAGACCGCCCGCCGTGTACGGGCCGCCGGCTGGGAGGTCGGGAACGTCGCCGTCCAGCTCGTCGGGAACCGCCCCAAGCTCGGGCCGCGCCGAGCCGAGGCCGAGGCGGTCCTGAGCGCCGCCGTCGGTGCCCCGGTCACCCTCTCCGCCACCACGACCGACGGGCTGGGCCTGACCGGGCGGGGCGAGGGCATCGCCGCCCTCGCCACCGCGCTCGTGCGTCGCTGAGCGCGGCGGCTACCGGACCCGGCTGGCCGGGACCGTGAACGTGTTGCAGGCGCCGACGTCGCCGGTCCCGAGGCCGGTGTCGCCCCAGAAGACGCGCGAGCGGGCGAGCCCGTGGTTGCCGACGATGCCTCCGTCGCCGGTCACCTCGTCGTCGCCGACCGCCCGGTAGGTGTTCTCGATGCCCTCGAGGTCGGACTGCTCGATGCCCAACGAGCTCGACACCGACCGGAGGTACATCCCGGAGAAGCAGTCGGCCTGGGTCTCGAGCCGGCGGCTGTACTCGAGGTCGGTCTGCTCGTCGCCCGAGTCCTGCCCCAGCGCCTTGGCCGAGATGAGGATGCCGGTCCGGGCCTGCAGCGCGTGCCCGAACTCGTGGGCGATGACGACGTCGGCCGCCCACCGGTCCTGACCGATGATCGGGAGCTCGTCGTCCAGCTGGTCGGAGTAGTAGACCTGCTGGTCGGCCGCGCAGTAGAAGGCGTTGACCCCGCTGGTGCCGCACCTCGTCGTCGTCTTCGCCCCGTAGATCGTGACGCTGGGCCGCACGATGATCAGCCCGGCGTCGGTCACCGGCGGCTCCCACACGCGCACCAGGCACTCCATCGACGCGTCGAGGTGCGACTGCAGCTGGCTGTCCGAAGCCGTGCTCACGTTGATCGGGTCGGCGTCGCAGCGGACCGGCGCGGGTGCGGTCTGGGAGTAGAAGGGGCTCGCCCGGATGATCTGCTCGGCCTGCTCGTAGGTGTCCGGGACCGGCAGCGGGGGCGGGCTCGTGTCGGGCGGCGGCACCCGGTAGTCGTCGTTCTGGTACGCGACGTCGGAGTCCGCCCCGCTGCCGCCGATCCCGGTCCCGATGAACCCGAGCACGGCGAGACCGGCGACCACCATCAGGGCGAGCAGCAGCAGCTTGCCGCCGCTGCGCCGCCGCCGCGGGGGCTGGGGACCGCCGAAGGGAGGGGTCGGACCCTGCGGCGCGTACCCCGGGGCGGGCCTGCCGTACGCGGGCCGGCCGGTTCCTTGCTGGCCCGGCTGGCCGAAGCCGCCGGCCGGGAAGCCCTGCCAGGTACCGCCGCTCTGGCGCCCGTACGGCTGGCCGCCCCACTGCTGGTTGCTCACGCGAGAGACCCTAATGCTCCACAGGGCCCCTCGGAGATGGGAAGATCGCGCCCGTGCACCCCCGATCGCTCGTGACCCCCGCGCTGCCCCGACGCGTCGTCGCCATGCTCGCGCTGCTGCTGCTCGCCCTGGCCCTCGTGGGCGGGCCGACGGCCCGGCTCGCCCACGCCGAGGGGACCGCGTCCTCCGTCGTCGTGGCGGGCAACCTGGCCAAGGACGGGACGCTCAAGGTCACCGAGACGATCGTCTTCGACGGCAGCGCGCCGTCGGAGGTGACGCAGAAGTTCGAGACCGTCCAGAACCTCGTCGGCGAGCGCCAGTACAAGACCACCCTGAGCGACGTCACCGCCACCGCCGGCGGCGCGGCGGCGACGCCCTCGGTGAGCAGCGACGGCCGCTACACGACGGTCACCGTCCCGACGAACGGCGCCGCGCAGGTGATGATCGGCTACACCGTCGTCGGTGCGGTCCTCACCGTCCCGGACGGCACCGCTCTCCAGTGGCGGGTCCTGCAGGGCCTGGACCTGACGGTGACGTCGTTCCGCGCGACCGTGCTCATCCCCGGCACCTTCGCCTACGTCAGCTGCACGGCCGGCGCGCCGAACTCGACGACGCCGTGCGACACCGCCGCGGCGGGGACCGAGGACGCGACGACGCCGACGTTCACCGACGGTCCGCGCGGCGAGGGCGAGGTCGTCGCCATCGAGATCGGGTTCCCGGCCGGGGAGGTCGCCGCGAACGAGCAGGTCGACTACCGCTGGACCGTGGGCCGCGCCTTCTCGCCCGACCCGCTCCCGCTCGGGATCGCCGTCGGGCTCCTCGTCCTGGGCGGCGTCGCGCTCCTGCTGGCGCACCGCCGCCGGGGCGCGGACGCCGTCTACCAGGGCGAGCCCGCGCGGGTCGGCGAGTTCGTGCCGGTCGGCCCGGGACAGTCCGAGTTCCGGGTCGTGGGCGACGTCCGCCCCGGCCACGTCGGCACGGTCGCCGACGAGCGCGTCGACCCGATCGACGTCACGGCCACGCTGGTCGACCTGGCCGTCCGCGGCCACCTGCTGATCACCGAGCTCCCGCGGTCGAGCGAGTTCGGGCGGACCGACTGGACCCTCACGCGGACGGGAGACGGCACCGGGCTGCGGCCGTTCGAGCAGGCGCTGCTGGACGGGCTGGCCCCGGCGGGCGAGCCGGTCCGGGTCTCCGAGATCGGCAGCCGGGTCGGCCACGTGATCGGCGGGGTGCAGGACGCCCTCTACGACGAGGTCGTCGCGAACGGCTGGTACGCCCGGCGTCCCGACGTGACGCGCAACCGCTTCACCCAGCTCGCCCTCGGCGCGCTGGTCGTCGCCGTCGTCGTGACGGCGCTGCTGGCCGCCTTCACGACGTTCGGGCTGATCGGTCTCGCGCTCGTCGTGCTCGGCCTCGGGCTGGTCTTCGTCGCGCAGGAGATGCCCTCGCGGACGCCGAAGGGGGTGGCGCTCCTGCAGGGGCTCGGCGCCCTGCGCTCCGACCTGCTCAACCACCCGACCGACCAGATGCCGACCGGCCGCGAGGTCGACGAGCTGTCGGAGGTGCTGCCGTACGCGATCGTCCTCGGCGGCAGCGACCGCTGGATCGACGCGCTCGTCGCCACGGACACCGACCTCGACCCGGACTCCGAGGACCTGTCCTGGTACCACGGGCCCGCCGACTGGCAGCTGAGCGACCTCCCGGACTCCCTGCGCAACTTCACGACCACCGTCTCGGGAACCCTGTTCACGAGGTAGCCGGACCGGCGGCCCGTCTGGACCAGGAGATGCCGCGATGAGCTCGACCCGTTGGATCTTCGGCGACCAGCTGGGCGACCACTTCCTCGACGACGACGAGCAGCACGTGCTGCTCGTCGAGTCGCGACGGGTGTTCGAGCGCCGCGCGTTCCACCGCCAGAAGGCGCACCTGGTCCTGTCGGCGATGCGGCACCGGGCGGCCGGGCTGGGGGAGCGCTGCACCTACCTGCGGACCGGTTCCTACCGCGAGGCGCTGGCCCAGCTCGACGGACCGCTGAGCGTCGTCCAGCCGACGACGTGGGCGGCGCTCCACCTCGTCGACACCCTCGCGGGCGAGCGCGACGTCGAGCGGCTGCCCGCCCGCGGCTACGTCACGGGCCGTGAGGAGTTCGCGCGCTGGGCGCAGGGCCGCGGCCGGAAGCGGCTGCTGATGGAGGACTTCTACCGCGACGCCCGGACGCGCAACGACGTCCTGATGCACGGGGCCGAGCCGGTCGAGGGCCGCTGGAACTTCGACGCCGACAACCGGGAGGCGCCGCCGAAGAGCGGTCGCCTCGACGTCGACGAGCCGTGGTGGCCCGAGGAGGACGCGATCGACGCCGAGGTGCGCGCCGACCTCGACGCCTGGGCCGCCGACGGCGTCACCTTCGTCGGCGAGGACGGGCCGCGCCGGTTCGCCGTCACGCACGACGAGGCCCGGCAGGCGCTGGACCACTTCGTGGAGGCCCGGCTGCCGACCTTCGGGCGCTACGAGGACGCGATGCTCGCCGGCGACCGCTGGATGGCGCACTCGCTGGTCTCCGCACCCCTGAACCTGGGCCTGCTCGACCCCCTCGAGGTCGTACGGGCCGCCGAGGAGGCGTACGTCGCCGGCGACGCCCCGATCGCGGCCGTGGAGGGGTTCGTACGGCAGGTGATGGGCTGGCGCGACTACGTCTGGAACCTCTACTGGTACCTCGGTGAGGACTACCGCGACGAGAACGCGCTGCAGGCGCGGACGCCGCTGCCGGAGTGGTTCGTCGAGCTGGACCCGAGCGGGACCGACGCGCGCTGCCTGTCGTGGGCGTTGGGCTCGGTCCGCGACGTCGGCTGGACGCACCACATCCCGCGGCTGATGGTGCTGGGGAACTACGCGCAGCAGCGCGGCTGGGACCCGAAGGCGCTCACGGACTGGTTCCACCGCAGCTTCGTCGACGGCTACGACTGGGTGATGGTGCCGAACATCGTCGGCATGAGCCAGTACGCCGACGACGGCGTGCTCGGGACCAAGCCGTACGTCGGCGGCGGCAGCTACATCAACAAGATGAGCGACTTCTGCGGCGACTGCGTCTACGACCCGAAGAAGCGCGTCGGTCCGACCGCCTGCCCCTTCACGGCCGGCTACTGGGGGTTCCTCAACCGGCACCGCGAGCACCTGTCCGGCAACTTCCGGATGGGCCAGATGCTCCGCGGCCTGGACCGGTTGAAAGACCTCGACCAGCTCCTCGAGGAGCACCCCGACGTGCGGTAGTGCTGTCCGTGCTCCGTGCTCCGTGCTCCGTGCTCGCGCTCGCTCCGTGCTCCGTGCTCGCGCCCTCCCGCGCTCGCTCTCGCCCTGGACCCTCCCGCGCTCTCCCCGACACCTCCCGCACTCCCCGATTCCCAGGAAACGCTGACTCCCGACGGCTGGACTGCCCTTCGGGCTGTCGTACCTCAGCGGTTCTTGGGGTGGGGTGGGTCGGGTTGGGTTGCGCTGGTCTCGCCGGCACCTCCCGCACCCCCCGATCCCAGGAAACGCTGACTCCCGACGGCTGGACTGCCCTTCGGGCTGTCGTACCTCAGCGGTTCTTGGGGTGGGGTGGGTCGGGTTGGGTTGCGCTGGTCTCGCCGACACCTCCCGCACCCCCCAGGTCCCGGGAAACGCTGACTCCCGACAGCTGGACTGCCCTTCGGGCTGTCGTACCTCAGCGGTTCTTGGGGTGGGGTGGGTCGGGTTGGGTTGCGCTGGTCTCGCCGACACCTCCCGCACCCCCCAGGTCCCGGGAAACGCTGACTCCCGACGGCTGGGCTGCCCTTCGGGCTGTCGTACCTCAGCGGTTCCTGGGGATGGGGTTGAGGGTGAATCGTGCGGTGCGGTGCGGTGCGGTGCGGTGCGGTGCGGTGCGGTGCGGTGCGGTGCGGTGCGGGGCGGTGCGGTGCGAGCGGTGCAGGCCTGGAGGGGTGAGCGGGACGAGGCGGGGGGCCGATGCGTCGGCGGGTGCCCCCGTACGGGCTAACGGTCGATGCTGCTCATGTCCGGGTAGCGCTCGCCGACCGCGGCGGGGACGGCGTCGTCGAGGCGGGCGAGGTCGTCGGGGGTGAGCTCGACGGCGGCGGAGGCGACGTTCTCCTCGAGGTAGCGGACGCGCTTGGTGCCCGGGATCGGGACGACGTCGTCGCCCTGCGCGAGCACCCAGGCGAGGGCGACCTGGCCGGGGGTGGCGTCCTTCGCGTCGGCGAGGTGGCGGACGGCGTCGACGATGGCGAGGTTCGCCTGCAGCGCGTCGCCGGCGAAGCGCGGGTTGCGCCGCCGGAAGTCGTCGGGCTCGAGGTCGTCGGTGCTCGTGATCGTCCCGGTCAGGAAGCCGCGGCCGAGCGGGGAGTAGGGCACCAGGCCGATGCCCAGCTCCCGGATCACGGGGAGGATCTCGTCCTCGAGGTCGCGGGTCCACAGCGAGTACTCGGTCTGCAGCGCGGTGATCGGGTGGGTGGCCTGCGCGCGACGGATGTTCTGCGCGGACGCCTCGCTCAGCCCGAGGTGACGCACCTTGCCCGCGGTGACCAGCTCGGCCATGGCCCCGACGGTCTCCTCGATCGGGACCGACTGGTCGACGCGGTGCTGGTAGTAGAGGTCGATGTGGTCGACGCCGAGTCGCTGCAGGCTGGCGTCGCAGGCGGAGCGGACGTATGCGGGGCTGCCGTCGATGCGCCGGTCGCGCGGGTCGTCGGGGTTGCGCACGTTGCCGAACTTGGTCGCCAGCACGACCTCGTCGCGCCGGTCGGCGATGGCGCGGCCGACGAGCTGCTCGTTGGTGAACGGCCCGTACATGTCGGCGGTGTCGAGGAAGGAGACGCCGAGGTCGAGGGCGCGGTGGATCGTCGCGACGGCCTCGCCCTCGTCAGCGGTGCCGTAGAACTCGGACATGCCCATGCAGCCGAGGCCGAGCGTGGAGACGGTGAGAGAGGCGTCACCCGTGCCGAGGACGCGGGTGCCGAGCGTGCTGGTGGAACTGGTGGAAGCGGTCATGGTCCCAGCCTGCCTCGCGCCCCCGGTGCGCGCAGAAGGGGGTCAGCCGTCGCGCTGCTCGCGCTCGTACGTCTCGATCGCGCGGCGCAGCGCCTCGACCTCCCGGCTCGTCCGGTCCTCCGGGGTCCGGCGCGGCTGCGGCTCCCAGTCGCCCAGCCACGCATAGGACACCATCGTCAGCAGGACGAGCGCGAGGCCCACCAGCACGACGCTGGTGAAGGTCGTCGGGCCCATCGGCGGTCTCCTCTCAGAGCTCCAGACCGGGGTACAGCGGGTGGGTGTCCAGGAGCTCGGCCGACGCGGCCTTGGTGCGCTCCGCGACGCCGTCGGCGAGGAGGTACTTGGCCTTGCCCGGCTTTCCGGCCGCGGTCGTGGCCGGCGTGGTGCTCTCCAGGACGTCGACGATCAGCTCGGCCACCCGGTCGAACTCCGCCGCGCCGAAGCCCCGCGTCGTCAGCGCCGGGGTGCCGATCCGGACCCCGGAGGTGTACCAGGCGCCGTTCGGGTCGGCCGGGACCGCGTTGCGGTTGGTGACGATGCCCGCGTCGAGCAGGGCCGACTCCGCCTGCCGACCGGTCAGGCCGAACGGGCTCACGTCGATGAGGACGAGGTGGTTGTCCGTGCCGCCGGTGACGAGCCGGGCGCCCCGCGTGAGCAGCCCCTCGGCGAGGGTCTTCGCGTTGTCGGCGACGGCCTGCGCGTACGTCCGGAACGACTCGGTCCGCGCCTCGGCGAGCGCGACGGCCTTGGCCGCCATGACGTTGCCGAGCGGGCCGCCGAGGACCATCGGGCAGCCCCGGTCGACGCTCGGTGCGTACTCCTCGGTCGCGAGCACCATGCCGCCGCGCGGGCCGCGGAGCGACTTGTGCGTCGTGGTCGTGACGACGTGCGCGTACGGGACCGGGTCTTCCTCGCCGGTGAACACCTTGCCGGCGACGAGACCCGCGAAGTGGGCCATGTCGACCATGAACGTCGCGCCGACCTCGTCGGCGATCTCGCGCATGCGGGCGAAGTTCACCCGGCGCGGGTAGGCGGAGTAGCCGGCGATGAGGATCAGCGGCTTGAACTCGCGCGCGGCGGCGCGGACCGCGTCGTAGTCGATGCGCTGGGTCTCGGCGTCGGTCCCGTACGAGCGCTGGTGGAACATCTTGCCGGAGATGTTGGGGCGGAAGCCGTGGGTGAGGTGGCCGCCCGCGTCGAGGGACATGCCGAGCGCACGCTGGTTGCCGAACTTGTGGCGCAGCGTCTCCCACTGCTCCTCGGTCATCTCGTTGATGTTCTTCAGGCCCAGCCCGGCCAGCTCGGGCAGCTCGACGCGGTGGGCCAGGATCGACCAGAAGGCGACGAGGTTGGCGTCGATGCCCGAGTGCGGCTGGACGTAGGCGTACTCGGCGCCGAAGAGCTCGCGGGCGTGCTCGGCCGCGACGGCCTCGACGGTGTCGATGTTCTGGCAGCCCGCGTAGAAGCGGTGCCCGACCGTGCCCTCGGCGTACTTGTCCGAGAGCCAGGTGCCCATGGTCAGCAGCGTCGCGGGGGAGGCGTAGTTCTCCGAGGCGATGAGCTTGAGCGACTCGCGCTGGTCGGCGAGCTCGGCGCGGGTGGCCTCGGCGATGCGCGGCTCGACCGCGGCGATCACCTCGAGCGCGGACCGGTAGGCCTGCGACGCGGCCCCGCTGAGGTCCGAGGCGGCGGTCGCGGTGGGGGCGACGGAGGTGGGGGCGAGGGTGTCGGTCACGACGGGCTCCAGGCGTTGGGCGCGGGCGGTGCACCGTGGGCGGTGCCAGGGACGTGCAGGAGTGGGCCCAATCTAACCCGGGGCGGGAGCCGCCCGGGCCTCCATCCGTCCCCGCCGCCGAACCGTCCGGCTGGCTACGGTGACGTCGTGCCCGAGAAGCCCCTGCGTGTCAGCGCGGCCGTGACCGTCGAGCAGGGGCTCGACGAGCTGGACGGCTCGACGGCGCTGGATCCGCTGCGCCGGCTGGGTGACCGGGTGGAGTTCTGTCTTCGGGCGGGGCCGGGGTCGTGGGGGACCGAGGTCCACGCCCGTTGGTGCGCGAACGGTTCTGCGGCCGACGCACGCGCCGCCCTGCAGCGCGCGGTGCGGGAGGTCCGCCAGCTCGCCGAGGCGGGCGAGGTCCTGCAGAACGTCCCGCGCCCGGCCGGGCACCGGCGCCGGACACCGCAGGGCGCCCTGGTCGACTGGGCCGAGCGGCACTCGGACCGCTTCGAGCGGCTGCGGAGGTACTGGTCGTGATGGCACTCTGCTGGGACGGGATCGGATCGCTCGCGGTCGAGTCCGTGGACGAGCCGCGGATCGTCGACCGCCAGGACGCGATCGTCAAGGTCCTGCTGTCCGCCGCCTGCGGCTCCGACCTGCACCTGCTGGACGGCTACATCCCGGGCATGCGGGCCGGCGACGTCATCGGCCACGAGTTCATCGCCGAGGTCGTCGAGGTCGGTCCCGACGTCCGGCACCGACGGGTCGGCGAGCGGGTCGTCGTCTGCTCCTTCATCGCGTGCGGCCGCTGCCACTACTGCCGCCGCGGCGAGTTCTCGCTCTGCGACAACGGCAACCCCGACTGGGGCCTGACCAGCGCGCTGTGGGGCGAGTCGGCCGGTGGCTGCTTCGGCTACTCGCACCTGATGGGCGGCTTCGCCGGCAGCCACGCGGAGTACGTGCGCGTGCCGTACGCCGACCACGGGCTCTTCCCCGTGCCCGACGAGGTCTCGACGCTGCGAGCGCTCTTCGCCTCCGACGCCGCCCCGACGGGCTGGATGGGCGCCGACCTCGGCGGGGTCGGGCCGGGTGACGTCGTCGCGGTCTGGGGTGCGGGCGCCGTCGGGCAGATGGCCGCGCGGGCCTCGCTGCTGCTCGGCGCCGAACGGGTCGTCGTGGTCGACACCATCCCCGGGCGTCTCGCCCAGGTCCGCGACCACGTCGGCGCCGAGACGATCGACGCCTCGACCGTGGACGTGCAGGACGCGCTGCGAGAGCTCAGCGGCGGCCGCGGGCCGGACGTGTGCATCGAGGCGGTGGGCATGGAGGCCGGCGGCACCGGGACGGCCGGGCAGCGTGCGCTGGCCGCGTACGACTGGGTGAAGCAGCAGCTACGGCTGCAGACCGGCCGGCCGACCGCGGTGCGCGAGGCGGTGACGGCGTGCCGCAAGGGCGGGTCGGTGTTCGTGCTCGGGGTGTTCGGCGGCGTGGTCGACAAGTTCCCGCTCGGCGCCCTGATGAACAAGGGGCTCACGCTGCGTGCGGCTCAGCAGCACGGGCACCGCTACATCCCGATGTTGCTCGAGCGGATGGCCGCGGGCGAGCTGACGACCGAGCACCTCGCCACGCACCGGATGCCGCTGGAGCAGGGACCGCAGGGCTACGACCTGTTCAAGCACAAGCGTGACGGCTGCGTACGACCTGTCTTCGAGCCCTGAACCCTCCTCGACCTGAGGAACGTCCGTCCGGATCAGGGGACGCGGCGCTGGCGGGCGATCTCGTAGAGCGCGATGCCGGCCGCGACGCCGGCGTTCAGCGACTCCACGGTGGTGGCGATCGGGATCGAGGCGAGCGAGTCGCAGGCCTCGCGGACGAGCCGCGAGAGCCCGGAACCCTCGCTGCCGACCACGAGCACGAGCGGGCCGGTGATGCCGGCCGTGGCCGCGACGTCGGTCTCGGCCTCGCCGTCCAGCCCGACGAGGGTGAAGCCGGCGTCGGCGTACGCGCGGAGCGCCCGGTTGAGGTTCGTCGCGCGGGCGATCGGCAGGCGCGCGGCGGCCCCGGCCGAGGTCTTCCACGCGGCCGCGGTCATGCCGGCCGAACGGCGCTCGGGGATCAGCACGCCCTGCGCGCCGAACGCGGCGGCCGAGCGGACGACCGCGCCCAGGTTCCGCGGGTCGGTGATCGAGTCCAGGGCGACGACCAGCGCGGCGTCGGAGTCGAGCGCGCTCGCCAGCAGGTCGTCGGGGTGGGCGTAGGTGTACTCGGGCAGCTGCAGCGCCAGGCCCTGGTGGACGGCGCCGCCGGTGAGACGGTCCAGCTCGACGCGGGTCACCTGCATCATCGGCGTGCTGCGGTCGGCGGCGAGCTTGAACACCTCGCGCAGCCGGTCGTCGCGCTCGGCCCCCTCGGCGACGTACGCCGTCTTGACCGGGATCTGAGCCTCCATCGCCTCGAGCACGGCGTTGCGCCCGACGACCCACTCGGGACCGGAGCCGGGTCGCCCGGTCTTCGGCGCCGTGCTGCGCGACGGCGCCTGCCGGTCGTTGTTCGCCTTGGCCTTGTGGGCCACGTGGTACGGGCGGTCCTCGGCCTTCGGCGTCGGTCCGCGGCCCTCCAGGCCGCGGCGGACGCGGCCACCTGAACCCGCGGTGTTCCCCTTGCCCTTGCGCGCGACGGCGCCCTTGCGCTGGCTGTTCCCGGGCATCAGACGTTCTCCGAGCTGGTAGTCGTGGGGTGCTTCAGGGACCACTCGGCGCCCTGCGGTGTGTCGGCGACCTCGACGCCAAGTCCGGCGAGGAGGTCGCGCAGCCGGTCGGCCGTGGCGAAGTCCCGGTCGCGCCGGGCCTGGGCCCGCTGCTCCAGGACGGTGCCGACGAGGCCGTCGACGACGCCCTCGAGCCGGTCGTCCGAGGCCGAGCCCTGCCAGACCGGGTCGTCGGCGTCGAGCCCGAGCACCCCGAGCATCCCGCGGACCTCGGCGAGGCTGCGCCCGACCGCGTCGGTGTCCGCGCGGGTCAGGGCGGCGTTGCCGTCGCGCACCGCGCCGTAGAGCACGGCGACCGCCCCGGGGGTGCCGAGGTCGTCGTTCATGGCGGCCGCGAAGGCGTCGGGCACGACGCGCCCGGTCGAACCCGCCCCGACGAGCGCCGTGGCCCGCTGCACGAAGGTGTCGATCCGGTCGAGCGCCGCGGTCGCCTCGGCCAGCGACGTGTCGCTGAACTCGATCGCCGAGCGGTAGTGGGGCGCGGTGAGGTAGAAGCGGACCGCCCGCGCGGGATGGTCGCGCACGACCTGGCTGACCAGCGCGCCGTTGCCGAGGGACTTGCTCATCTTCTCCCCGGCGGCGGTGACCCAGGCGTTGTGCATCCAGTAGCGCGCGAACTGCTGGCCCGCCGCACTGGACTGGGCGAGCTCGTTCTCGTGGTGCGGGAAGCGCAGGTCGAGCCCGCCGCCGTGGATGTCGAACTCATCGCCGAGGTACTTGGCCGCCATCGCGGAGCACTCGAGGTGCCAGCCCGGCCGGCCGCGGCCCCAGGGCGTCCACCACGAGGCGCTCTCGGGCTCGTCGGCCTTGTGGCCCTTCCACAGCGCGAAGTCGCGGGGGTCGCGCTTGCCGCGCGGGTCGGCGTCGGCGGCCGGCTCCATGTCGGCGACCGACTGGTGCGACAGCTCGCCGTACGAGGGCCACGAGCGCACGTCGAAGTAGACGTCGCCGGAGGAGTCCTCCGCCGCGTACGCGTGCCCGCGCTCGATCAGGACCTTGATGAGCTCGATCATCTCCGGGACGTGCCCGGTGGCGCGCGGCTCGTAGGTCGGCGGCAGGCAGCCGAGGGCGTCGTACGCGGCGTGCAGCTCGCGCTCGAAGCGGTAGGCGAGCGCCCACCACGGCTCGCCGTTCGTGGCGGCCTTCGCGAGGATCTTGTCGTCGATGTCGGTGACGTTGGCGACGACCGTCACCTCGAGCCCGAGGTGGGTCAGCCAGCGGCGCAGGACGTCGAAGACGACCTCCTTGCGGATGTGCCCGACGTGCGGCGCCGACTGGACGGTGAGGCCGCAGTGGTAGACCGACACCCGGCCCGGCACCACGGTCTCGAGGTCGCGGACTGTGCTCGTCCGGGTGTCGTAGACCCGGAACCCGCCCGCCGCAGCCGGCGCGCCCGCCCGCTCGTCCTCGCCCGTCAGCACCGCGGAAGTCTACGGCCCTAGCGTGACCGCCCCTGCGCCCCCGCCGTGTCGAGCTGCTTCGGGCCCCGGGCGACCTCGTCGCTCGACGGGGTCGGCGCGAGCATCAGGCGCCGCATCGCCTCGACGCCCTCGCGCAGGGCCTTCTGGTCCTTGCGCGAGAGCGAGGAGAGCATCGGCAGGACGCTCGTGCCGAGGCTGTGGCGCATCTCGGCGAGGCGCTCGCGACCGGTCGCGGTCAGGTCGATCATCCAGACGCGGGCGTCGCCGGGGTCGCCCGCGCGGGCGACGAGGTGCTCGGCCTCGAGCTTTTTCACGTGGTTGGTGATCGTCGGCTGCGAGCAGTTCTCCGCGACGGCCAGGTCGCCGATCCGCGTCGGGCCGTGGTCGGAGATGCGGGCGAGCAGCCGCACCGCGGCCAGGCTCAGCCCGAAGTCACCGTCGATCGGGACCCAGCGCACGACGCGCGCCACCGTCGTGACCAGGTCTTCCCCCAGCGCGAGCAGCTCGTCGTCCATCGCCCAAGATTACCGGCAGACGGCACCGCACGGGTCCCACGCGGGGTCGGCGTGGGCGACGGACGTGTCAGCCCTTGCCCGCCCGGGCCCGCAGGGACGCGATGTCGAGGAAGCCGGCGGGTGCGGCCGGTTCCGCCTCCGTGAGCGCCTCGGCGTCCTCCCACGGGTCGTACGGCGGGGTCTCCTCGTCGTCGTCGAAGCCCTGCGACGGGTCGTACGGGTTGGCCAGCGGACCCATCGAGGCCATCGCGGAGAGCGCGATCTTCTCGTCGGGGAGGCTGCCGAGCACGGTGAGCATGTAGCTCTGCGCGGCTTCGGAGATCGGCACCTCGTGCCCGGCCTGCTCGCTGAGGAACCAGCGGTGCTCCAGCACCTCGTGGTAGACCTCGGCCGGCTCGAGCTTGCCACGCAGGTCGGCGGGCACCGAGCCGACGACCGGCTCGAAGCGCTCGGTCAGCCACTGGTGGGCGACGATCGACTCGTCGGCGCCCTGCTGGTCGGTGACGGCGCGGAAGTAGTCGAGGTCGTTGAGCAGGCGGCGGGCCTGGTTCTCCTCGGTGTCGAGGCCGGTCAGCCGCAGCAGCCGGCGCTGGTGGTGACCGGGGTCGACGACCTTGGGCTGGATCCGGATGGTCGAGCCGGCGAAGTCGGTGGTGATGTCGAGCTCGGCGACGTCGAAGCCGAGGGCGTTCAGGCGGCGTACGCGGCTGTCGATGCGGTGCATCTCGGTGCCGGAGAACTCCTCGACCTCGGTCAGCTCGCCCCACAGCTCGCGGTAGCGGCTCTCGATCGTCTCGACCAGGACCTGCGGGTCGAGGGCCTCGTCGAGCAGGCCGCCGGCCTCGAGGTCGCAGAACTCGCCGAAGAGGTTCGTCCGCGCGATCTGGAGGTCGTGCTCGCGCTGGCCGTCGGTCAGCCGGTCGTGCAGCTCGCCGGTCTCGGCGTCGACGAGGTAGGCGGCGAAGGCGCCCGCGTCGCGGCGGAACAGCGTGTTCGACAGCGAGACGTCGCCCCACAGGAAGCCGATGAGGTGGAGCCGGGCCAGCAGCACGACCATGGCGTCGACGAGCCGGTTCACGGTGTCCTGGCGGACGCCACGGGTGAACAGCGAGCGGTACGGCAGCGAGAACTGCAGGTGCCGCGTCACGAGGACCGGGTCGAGCGGCTCGCCGTCGGCGTCCACGCGGCCCACGACGACCCCGACCGACTCGACCGACGGGGTGCCCAGGCGCTGCAGGTCGCGCAGCAGCGAGAACTCGTGGCGCGCGAGGTGCTCGATGACCTCCTTGACCGCGTAGACCTCGCGGCCGACCTTGACGAAGCGCACCACGTGGCGCGAGATGCCGCGGGGCAGCGCGACGAGGATGTCGGTCGGCCAGTCCGCCAGCGGTGTGCTCCAGGGCAGCGTGATGAGGCGGGTGTCGGGCTTGACCGACAGGAAGCGGGGCACGGAGGCCATCCTCCCACCCGTCGGACGGCGAGAGCCCCCCACGCCGGGTGGCGTGGGGGGCTCTCGTGCTGCTCAGCCGGGGGACCTCAGGAGAGGCGCTCCTCGGTCTGCTTGGAGAAGACGTGCACCTTGCTCGGGTCGGTCGTCAGCCGGACCGTCGAGCCGCGCTGCGGCGCGGTCCGACCGGAGATGCGGCCGACGATCTGCGAAGCGGTCAGCCTGTCGTTCTCGGCGACGCCCGCGAGGGTGCCGTAGATGAACGAGTCGGCGCCGAGCTCCTCGACGACGGCCACGTCCACGCCGATGCCCTCGTTGGTCTGCGACAGGTCGAAGGCCTCCGGCCGGATGCCGACGAAGAGCGACTTCTCGTTGCCCGCCTTGGCGAGGGTCTCGCGCGGCACCGGGACGATGTAGTCACCGACCGTGACACCACCCTCGGTGATGTTGCCCTCGATCAGGTTCATGGCCGGCGAACCGATGAAGCCGGCGACGAACAGGTTGTTGGGCTTGTCGTAGAGCGTCAGCGGGCTGTCGCACTGCTGCAGCAGGCCGAGCTTCATGACCGCCACCCGGTCGCCCATCGTCATGGCCTCGACCTGGTCGTGGGTCACGTAGACGGTGGTGACGCCGAGCCGGGTCTGGAGCGCGGCGATCTGCGTACGGGTGGAGACGCGCAGCTTGGCGTCGAGGTTCGACAGCGGCTCGTCCATGAGGAAGACCTGCGGCGAACGCACGATCGCGCGGCCCATGGCGACGCGCTGGCGCTGACCACCGGAGAGGGCCTTCGGCTTGCGGTTGAGGAAGTCCTCGAGGCCGAGCAGGTTCGCGGCCTCGTGGACGCGCTGCTGGCGCTCCGGCTTCGGGATGCCGGCCATCTTGAGCGCGAAGCCCATGTTGTCGCCGACGGTCATGTGCGGGTAGAGCGCGTAGTTCTGGAACACCATCGCGATGTCCCGGTCCTTCGGCGGCAGGTCGGTGACGTCGCGGTCACCGATGTAGATGCTGCCGGCGTTGATCTCCTCGAGGCCCGCGAGCATCCGCAGCGAGGTGGACTTGCCGCACCCGGAGGGGCCGACGAGGACCATGAACTCGCCGTCGCCGATCTCGAGGTTCAGCTTGTCGACGCTGGGGTGGTCCGCCCCGGGGTAGACGCGGGTCGCGTCCCTGAAGTTGACTGTGGCCACGCCACACTTCCTTTCCACGGGCAGGTACGTGCCCGACGATCCGTAGTGGAAAAAACGCGTAGCGCTGTACGCAGCGCTGCGCGAGCGTGATCCTAGCGGAGCAGCCCCCGCTCGCACGGGGTCCGACCCGTACGGCGCGCCCGGGTCGTCCGTCCCGCTCGCCCGTCCTCTCGCCCCAGGTTTTTCACGTGAACGTGAAAAACCCTCGCTGCCCACGGCAGATCTGCCAGGGGTAGCGCAAGCTTCTCGGGGGTAGCAGTCGGTCTCTCGGGGGTAGCGGCCGGCGGGCTGGTGCAGGACCGGCTAGCGCAGCTGGATCAGCTGGCTGCCGTCGTCGGTGCCGAAGTCGTCGACGACGGCGGTGACCTCGAGGCCGTCGAGGGAGACCATGCCGCCGTAGTTGGTGAGAAGGCGGTGTCGGCCGCGTCGCGGCCGGTGGCGACGCGCAGCAGGCTCTGCCGGGGGGCGAGCTTCGTGGCGTCGACGACGTACCAGCCGCCGGCGTGGCCGTCGGACGGCTCGAGGTAGGCCTCGCAGACCGCGTGGTACTCCATCGGGCTGAGGCCGGGAGCGAAGACCGCCGCGAGGCGGGCGGGGACGTTCATGGCGCGCAGCAGCGCGATGCACAGGTGCGCGTAGTCGCGGCACACGCCCTGGCGCCCGAGGAAGGTGCGGACGGCGCCGTCGGTGGGCAGGCTCGAGCCCGGGACGTAGGTGAGGATGCCCGACACCCAGGTGGAGACGGCGTCGAGCAGCTCGGCGCCGTGGGTCCCGGAGAACTCGCCGCCGCGGTCGGCGCCAGGCTGTCGGACTCGCAGTAGCGGCTCGGCCGCAGGTAGGTGATGAGGTCGAAGTCGTCGACGGGCGGCGGGGCGGCCTCCCCCTCGACCACGGCCTCGTAGTCCATGACGACCCTGCTGCCGATGGCGTCGAGCACGTGCATCCGGTTGCCGGTGATGTCGACGAGCTCGCGGGCCAGCACCGCGACGCCGTCGACGCTGAGGCTCAGCGACTGGCTCGCGAACGGTGAGCCCTGCGCCCCCGCGACGGCGAAGACGAGCCGGGCGGGCGCGGAGAGCCCGAGGTCGAGGTGGCTGGTCACGCTGCGCTTCACGCCTCGATCCTTCCGGACCCCCGACCCGACGGTCACGACGCCCGTCCCGCGAGACGCCTCCGTCAGGGCTGCCGGCGCTCCAGCTCGGCGGCGAAGACGTCGTACGCCCGCTGGTCGTGCAGGACGAACCGCACCCGTTCGACCGTCGTCGTCGCCTCGCGGACGGTCGACAGCGCGATCCGGGCCGCGTCGTCCATCGGCCAGCGGTAGACGCCGGTGGAGACGGCTGGGAAGGCAACGGTCCGCGCGCCGACCTCGTCCGCGACCGCCAGCGACCGGGTGTGGCACGAGGCGAGCAGGCCGGACTTGTCCTTGGTCTTCGCCCACGTCGGACCGACGGTGTGGATCACCCAGCGCGCGGGGAGGTCGAAGCCGGGGGTGGCGACCGCGTCGCCGGTCGGCAGCCCGTCGGGGTACGCCGTCTCGCGGACCTGGCGGCACGCCTCGAGCAGCCCTTTGCCTGCCGCACGGTGCAGGGCCCCGTCGACGCCGCCCCCGCCGAGCAACGAGTGGTTGGCCGCGTTGACGACGGCGTCCACCTCCTGGCGGGTGAGGTCGCCGAGGACCAGCTCGATCGCGGGCACGACGCCACGGTAGACAGCCCGGCCGGATCGTCCCGGCGCGCCGTGGCCGGTTCGCCGGGAGGGGCAGGGGTGAGCGAGGCTGTGACGGGTGCAGGGCCGGTCGCCGCCCACGACCGGACAGTGGAGCAGGAAGGCAACCCATGACCACGATGCAGCGGACCGCGACCGATCTCGCGGTGCCGAAGAGGCAGCTGGGGACGGTGTCGTGGAAGTGGATGGTGACGACTGATCACAAGGTGATCGGGAATCTGTATTTCATCACGACGTTGTTGTTCTTCTTCTTCGGTGGGATCTTGGCGCTGGGGATCCGGGCGGAGCTGGCGTTCCCGGGGATGCAGTACATGTCCTACGAGACGTACAACCAGTTCTTCACGATGCACGGCACGATCATGTTGTTGTTGTTTGCGACGCCGTTGTTCGCGGGGTTCGCGAACGCGATCATGCCGTTGCAGATCGGGAGCCCGGACGTGGCGTTTCCGCGGTTGAACATGGTGTCGTACTGGTTGTACCTGTTCGGTGGTCTGGTGACGGTGTCGGGGTTCTTGTCGCCGTCGGGTCCGGCGTCTTTCGGGTGGTTCGCTTATGCGCCGTTGTCTGATGCGGTGAACTCGCCGGGGGTGGGTGGGGACTTGTGGATCATGGGTCTCTACATGGCGGGTCTGGGCACGATCTTGGGTGCGGTGAACTTCATCACCACGATCTTGACGATGCGGGCGCCGGGGATGACGATGTTTCGGATGCCGATCTTCACGTGGAACATCTTGGTGACGTCGATCCTGGTGCTGATCGCGTTCCCGATCTTGGCGGCGGCTCTGCTGGTCTTGGAGGCGGACCGCAAGTTCGGGGCGCACGTGTTCGACGCGGGCAACGGTGGGCCGATCTTGTGGCAGCACCTGTTCTGGTTCTTCGGCCATCCGGAGGTGTACATCATCGCGTTGCCGTTCTTCGGGATCATCACGGAGATCTTGCCGGTGTTCTCCCGCAAGCCGATCTTCGGCTACGTGGGTCTGGTGGGGGCGACGTTGAGCATCGCGGCGTTGAGCGTGGCGGTGTGGGCGCACCACATGTACGTGACGGGTGCGGTGAACCTGCCGTTCTTCTCCTTCATGACGTTTTTGATCGCGGTGCCGACGGGGGTGAAGTTCTTCAACTGGATCGGGACGATGTGGGGTGGCAACATCGCGATGCGCACGCCGATGTTGTGGACGGTCGGGTTCTTGGTGACGTTCTTGTTCGGTGGGTTGACGGGTGTGGTGCTGGCGAGCCCGCCGTTGGACTTCGCGTTGTCTGACTCGTACTTCGTGGTGGCGCACTTCCACTACGTGGTGTTCGGCACGGTGGTGTTCGCGATGTTTGCGGGGTTCTACTTCTGGTGGCCGAAGTTCACGGGGCACATGTTGGACGAGACGTTGGGCAAGGTGCATTTCTGGTTGTTGTTCATCGGGTTCCAGGCGACGTTTTTGGTGCAGCACTGGTTGGGTGTGGAGGGGATGCCGCGTCGGTATGCGGATTATCTGCCGAACGAGGGGTTCACGGTGTTGAACCAGATCTCCTCGGCGGGGGCGTTCTTGTTGGGGGCGTCGATGTTGCCGTTCGTGTACAACGTGTGGAAGTCGCGGAACAACGCGCCGGTGGGGGTGGACGACCCGTGGGGTTGGGGCCGGTCGCTTGAGTGGGCGACGTCGTGCCCGCCGCCGCGGCACAACTTCACCGTCGATCCCGCGGATCCGTTCGGAGGCGCCGGCGTTCGACCTGCACCACCCCGAGGTCGCACTGTCGGAGTACGGCGAGGAGGAGACCCTGCGCGAGACCGCGGTCGACGCCGCTGAGGACTCCGGGCGTCGCAACCTGCTGGAGGCCCGGGTCGAAGAACGTTCCGACGACCGGGTCGACGACCAGGAGGACGTGCACCCGAACCAGTCGCCGCCGCCCCCTCCCGGCCAGGAGTAGCGCTCGGCCGCACGACGGAGGCCCGGACCCCGTCGCTCCTCGACCTCGACGGCCAGGCGCGAGCCAGGGGTCACGCGTGGTGCACGTGGCGCAGCCAGCGTCGCTGCCAGGGCGTCTCCACGGCTCGTCGGTGGTAGCGCGCACGTACCCAGGTCACGGCCGCGTCCGGGTCCAGTCCGTCGAGGACGGTCAGCGCCGCGAGGGCCGTGCCGGTGCGTCCGACCCCGCCGCGGCAGGTGACCTCGACCCGTTCGCCGACCTGCGCCCGGTCGTAGGCCTCCCGCAGCGCGGCGAGCGCGTCCTCGCGGTCTCGAGGGACCCAGAGGTCCGGCCACCGCACTCGTCGGCACGCCCAGGCCGGGACCGGGCCCTGCCCCAGGAGCAGGGTGAGGTCGGCCGCCCCGAGGTCGACCGTCGCCGCCCGGCCGCGGACGAGCACCCCGGAGGGCAGCCGGAGCGTCCCCGCCGATCCCGGTGACCAGGGCATCTCGCCGACAGTCGTGAGCCCTGACCGGTCAGTGCTCGGCGTGGGTCAGGTCGCCCAACGCCGAGCCGCTCCCGAGGCTCCCGGTCGGGACGACGCTGAGCTGGCCGTTCGTCTCCAGCACCACGTAGGCCACCGACTCCAGCCCGCCCTGCCCGGAGCTCGTACCGCCTGCCGGAGGCTCTGCTCGGAGATCCGCTCCTGACGCAGCGCCGCGTGGTCCACCTGCCCGTGCCGGAGGAGGACGGTGGGCTCGCTGGTGATGGTCCGACGGACGGCCGGGACGTGCACCGAGACCCAGGCGGCGACCAGCTGGAGCAGCGCGAGGAGGGCCAGGGCGAGGGCGCCCTCCGACCAGGAGACGGTCTCGCTGAGGGCGACCGTGGCGAGCGTCGACCCGAGTGCGACCGTCACGATGAAGTCGAAGGCGTTGAGCTGCGCGAGCGTGCGCTTCCCCGTCACCCGGAGGACGGCGATGAGCCAGACGTAGGCGAGGGGTCCGACGACGAGCACCCGGACGAGCCCGCTCAGGTTGTCGTAGAACATGGGGCTACCGATCTGTGGAGGTTGACGTGGGACGCAGTGGAGGGTGGTTCTCGGCCACCAGCCTGGACGTGACGTGCTGAGCGCGCTCGGCTGGGGTGCGGTGGCGGCGGCGTCGCTGTTCGTCGGCACCCTGCTCGCGCTCGCGCGCAGCTGGCGCACGGGCCTGGTGGGCGGGGTGCTCGCCTTCGGCGCCGGCGCCCTCATCTCGAGCGTGGCCTTCGAGCTCGCCCAGGAGGGCCTGCGCCTCGGCGGCCCGTGGCCGGTGGCCGTCGGGATCGCCGTCGGCGCGCTCGCGTTCTTCTTCGCCGACCGCGCCGTCGACAAGATCGGCGGGCGGAGCGGCGGAGGTGCGGCCGGGCTGCCGCTGGCCGTCGGGGCGCTGCTCGACGGCATTCCCGAACAGGCGGTCCTCGGCATCGGCCTCGCCGCCGGGCAGGGGGTGAGTGTCGCGCTGCTGGTCGCGATCTTCGTCTCGAACCTGCCCGAGTCGATCGGATCGGCCAGCGACATGAGGGCGAACGGCAAGAGCAAGGGCCTCGTCCTGGGGCTCTGGGCCGCGGTGACCGTCGTGTGCGCGCTGGCGACCCTGGGCGGTTACGCGCTGGCCGACGTCGCCGGGGACCGGGTCAAGGCCGGCATCGACGCCTTCGCCGCGGGAGCCCTGCTCGTGATGCTGATCGACTCGATGGTCCCCGAGGCCCACCGGAAGGCGGGCAACCGCGCCGGGCTGGTCACCGTCCTCGGCTTCGCCGTCGCCGCCGCCCTGTCGAACCTCACCTGAACGTCTACCCCGGCTGGACGCGTCCTCAGTGCGACGTGGCCTTCTCCGCGCCGGCGCCGGTGAGCGAGCGCACCTCGAGCTCGTCGTAGCGCTGCTGGCTCGTCGTGTCCGGCTGAGCAGCGTCCCGACGATCCCGCAGAAAAAGCCGATCGGGATCGACACGAGACCCGGGTTGCGCAGCGGGAACCAGGCGAAGTCCGCCGACGGGAACAGCGACGTCGCCGTCCCCGAGCCGACCGGCGAGAAGATCACGAGCACCACGGCCGCGACCAGGCCGCCGTAGATGCTCGCGGTCGCGCCGGCCGTGTTGAACCGGCGCCAGAAGAGGTTGAACAGCAGCGCCGGCAGGTTGGCCGACGCGGCGACGGCGAAGGCCAGCGCCACGAGGAAGGCGATGTTCAGCCGCTGGGCCGGGATCGCCAGCGCGATCGCCACCGCACCGATGCCGAACGCCGCGACCCGGACGACGATCATCTCGCTCGCGCTCCGTGGCCTTGCCCTTCTTGATCACGTTGGCGTAGAGGTCGTGGGCCACCGACGAGGCCGACGTCAGGGTCAGCCCGGCGACGACGGCGAGGATCGTCGCGAAGGCGACGGCGGAGATGAACGCGAGCAGGACCGCGCCGCCGAGCGAGCCCTCGCCACCGCCGACCGCCTGGGCGAGCAGCGGTGACGCCGCGTTGCCCGACGTGCTCGGCGATCTGGCTGCCCTTCGTGGTGTCGACGAGGGCCGCGGCGCCGAAGCCCAGCACCAGCGTCATCAGGTAGAACGCGCCGATCAGGCCGATGGCCCAGAGCACCGACTTGCGGGCGGCCTGCGCGGTCGGCGTGGTGTAGAAGCGGATCAGGATGTGCGGCAGGCCCGGCCGTGCCGAGCACCAGCGCCAGGCCGAGGGACAGGAAGTCGAACTTGCCGACGAGATCCTTGCCGTAGAGCTGGCCCGGCTGCAGGAACGCCTCGCCCTTGCCCGACTTCTCCGCCGCGGCGCCGAGCAGCTCGGAGAGGTTGAAGTGGAACTGCGCCAGCACCAGGATGGTGATCAGCAGCGTGCCGATGCATCAGCAGCACGGCCTTGACGATCTGCACCCAGGTGGTGCCCTTCATGCCGCCGAGGGTGACGTAGATGATCATCAGGATGCCGACGCCGACGATCACCAGGTTCTTGACGCCGGGGCTGCTCACCCCGAGCAGCAGCCCGACCAGGCTGCCGGCGCCCACCATCTGGGCGAGCAGGTAGAAGATCGACACCACGATGGTCGACGTGGCCGCGGCGCTGCGGACGGGGACCTGCCGCATCCGGTAGGCGAGCTGGTCGGCCATCGTGTAGCGACCGGAGTTGCGCAGCAGCTCGGCCACCAGCAGCAGCGCGACGAGCCAGGCGACCAGGAACCCGATCGAGTAGAGGAAGCCGTCGTAGCCGTAGAGCGCGATCGAGCCGGAGATCCCGAGGAACGACGCGGCCGACATGTAGTCGCCGCCGATGGCGAGCCCGTTCTGGAAGCCGGAGAACGAGCGGCCGCCGGCGTAGTAGTCGGCGGCGGTCTTGTTCTGTCGCGACGCCCAGAACGTGATCGCCGAGGGTCACCGCGACCACGGCGAGGAACAGCGCGATCGTCAGGCCGCGGTTGTCCCCGGCGGCGCAGCGGGACCAGCAGCGGGGTCATCGGCCCGTCTCCGACTCGAATTCGCTCGCGCAGCTGTGTCGACAGCGGGTCGAGCGCCCGGCTGGCGTGCCGGGCATAGAGGGAGGCGATGACGAAGGTCGAGAGGAACTGCAGCAGCCCGAAGACCAGCGCGACGTTGACGTGGCCGACGACCGGGGTGTCCATGAAGCCGCGCGCCCAGTTGTTGCAGACGCACGTAGGTGACGTACCAGACGATGAAGGCGACCGTCGCCGGGACCGCGAAGCGCCGGTAGCGCCGTCGCAGCTCGGCGAAACCCGGATCGGCGGCGAGGTCCTCGTACGCCTGCTCGGGTCTCTTGGACTGCGGTCCGGTCGCCCGGCTCCCGCGTCGGGTGCGTGCGATCTCTGACCTCCGTTGGTCGGTGATGCGAGCAGACCCTAAGCCCTGGCCTCCGCTCGTCCACGCCGACAAACAGCCTCCCCGCGGTCCCGATCCCGCAGCGGTTCACCCAGGACCGCGTACGGTCCCGGCGCGACGCCGCGCGGACCCGGTGTCCGGACCCGCGCGGCAGCGGATCGATCAGCTGGGAGACAGCACGTGGTCGATGACGTAGACCGTCGCGTTCGAGGTCTGGATGTTGCCGCAGACGACGTGGGCGTTCCCGTCGACGGTGAAGTCCTCGCCCGAGCCGGTCACGGTGATCGTGGAGCCGCTCAGCGTCTGGTGCTCGCCGGCCAGCTGGTCGGGTGCGAGGCGGCCCTTGACCACGTGGGTGGTGAGGGTGTCGGTCAGCTGCGAGCGGTTGGCCAGCAGCTTGGTCAGGTCGCTCCTGCTGACGGCGGCGAAGGCGTCGTTGTCGGGAGCGAAGACGGTGATGTCCGGCGTGTTGTTCAGCGTGTCGACGAGGCCCGCCCGCTTGACGGCCGTCACGAGGGTGGACAGCAGGGGGTTGTTGCTCGCCGCCGTGGCGACCCCGCTGGTGGACATGCCGTCGAACGAGCCCGCCCCGGTGGAGGGGACCTCGGAGCAGGCCGGGCCGAAGGGCTGCGACGTGGGCGCGGTCGACGACGTCGCCGCCGGGCTGGAGGCGGCGGTGCTGGGTGTGGCCACGGGCGGCGTGGACGCGGGAGCGACCGCGGAGGACGACGCGGCGCTCGGGGCGCTCGGTGCGGGGCTGGGGTCCGACGTGCTGCACGCGGCGACGGACAAGGTCACCGTGCTCAGGGCGAGGACCAGGGCGGCGGTCCGGCGGGAACGCTGGTGCTGGGACGGGGAGTGGATCATCTGGCGAGCTCCTTGGGCAGTGCGATGGTTCGCCGCGTCTGCGGGTCGACCCGGGACGAGTCCCGAGAAGGCTCCCGGTGGAGCTGCGGAGCACGGCGAGACCGACGCGACGGGCGTGCCGTGACGGCCTCGGGATCGCTGGGCGGACAGGCCGCGGGGGCCAGCGACGCACGGGGTCGAGGTCAGGACCCCCGCAGGACGGCGGCAGCAAGAGGAATCGACCGCCGATCGCTGGCCACGCTAGATCGCCGCGCCAAATTCGTACGCCGTCCGGCTCCGCGGGTTCGCCGTCGCGACTGTCGTAGGGTGCGCTCGCGAGGCGGGTCAGAGGTCCCGTCGCCGGGTCCGTCCGACCGTCACCGACCGACCGGAGCTTCTCTGTGGCCAGCGCGAGGTCGTCCACGGCAGCCGTCCGGCGCTCCGGCTGCTGGACTGCCCCACGGTCGCACCGGGAGGCCTGGGCCGAGGAGCTGCTGGACCGGCTGACGCCGGCGATGAGCGCGCTGAGCATCGTGTTCCTGCTGGTGGTGCTCGGCGAGCAGGTGGCCCGACCCGGGGGCGGCCTCGCCGTCGTGCTGACCGTCGTCGGCTGGGTCCTGTGGGCGGTGTTCGCGCTGGAGTTCGTGGCGCGGATGGTGGTGGCGCCGAGCACGAAGGAGTTCCTGAAGCGCAACTGGTGGCAGATCCTCTTCCTGGTCCTGCCCTTCCTGCGGGTGCTCCGCCTCGTCCGCGCCATCCGGGTGCTGCGCTCGGGCCGGATGCTCTCCTCGGCGGTCCGGACGACCCGGTCGGCCCGGAACCTGCTCGGCGGGCGCGTGGGCTGGCTCGCCGTCGCCTCGGGCATCACCATCCTGGGCAGCAGCCAGCTGTTGTACGAGTTCAGCGACTACCCGACCTACGCCGAGGCCCTGCACGCCGCCGCCCTGGCCACCATCACGGGCGAACCCCTCGCCCGGCCCGACGGCTTCGCCGAGATCCTCGAGGTGCTGCTCGCGATCTTCTCGGTCGTCGTCTTCGCCACCCTGGCCGGGACGCTCGGCGCGTACTTCCTCGACAAGACGGGTCGGGACGAGCGCCCGGCCGACGGGGTTTCCTCGGACTCGGTGTCTCCGGCGGGGGCCGAGCGCGAGGCCCGCCCGCCGTCGTGACCGAGGCCCTGTCGCGTGCCGCCGTCCCTCGGGGGTAAGCACGAGGGGTGGAGGTCGACGGTCTGCTGCTCGCCGCGGGTGCGGGTCGCCGGGCCGGTGGCCCCAAGGCGCTGCGGACCGACCCGCACAACCGTCCGTGGGTACGGCGCGGCGTCGAGGTGCTGCTGGACGGGGGCTGCCGCCGGGTCCACGTCGTGGTCGGCGCGGCGGCCGACGAGGTCGCCGCGCTGGTCCCGCAGACCTCGCCGCGAGTCGTGGTGGTCCGCTGCCCGGACTGGGCCGGTGGCATCGGCGCCTCCTTGCGGGCCGGGCTGACCTCCTTCGGAGGCGGTGCCCCCGACGCCGTGCTGGTCCACCTCGTCGACCTGCCGGACGTCGACGCGCGCGTCGTGGACCGGCTCGTCGCCCGGGGGAGCCGTACGGCGCTCGCGCGGGCGACGTACGGCGGGCGCCCGGGACACCCGGTGCTGGTCGGCGCCGACCACCGACCGGCGCTCCTGCGCGGTCTGGTCGACGGTGCGGGCGCCGGCGCCTACCTGAGCGAGCACCGCGCAGAACGGGTCGAGTGCGCCGACCTGGCGACCGGCCTCGACGTCGACGGGCCCGCGGAGGTGCGCCGTGCGTGACGTGCTGCCGGACCTGCTGCGGTGGTGGCGCGCGGGGGAGCCGGTCGCGCTCGCCACCGTCGTCGGCACCGCGTCGCCCGCGCCCCGCCCGCCGGGGACGACGATGCTGGTCGGGCCGGACGGCAGCGCCGTCGGGTCGGTGTCCGGCGGGTGCGTCGAGGCCGACGTCTACGCGACCGGTGAGCAGGTGCTCGCGGACGGGCAGCCGGTGCTGGCGCGCTACGGCCCCGAGGAGGGCGAGACCGGGGCCGCGTGGGCGGTCGGCCTGACGTGCGGCGGCACGCTGGAGGTGTTCGTCGAGCGCGTGGACGCGGCGTCGTGGCCCGGGCTGGACCTGGTGGCCGCGGACGTCGAGGCCGATCGGGCGGTCGCGCTGGCCACGGTGCTCCGGCACCCGGACCGAACCCTCGTCGGCCGTCACCTGGTCGTCCGGTCCGACGGGTCGACGCTCGGCAGCCTGGGCGGCGTGCAGCGCGACGCCGCGGTCTCGACCGCGCTGCGCGAGGCCCTCGTCGACGGCCGGACCCGACGGCTGGCGTACGCGCCGGACGGGGGGCCCGGGGTGGGGATGGAGGTCTTCGTCGCCGGTCTGCTCCCGCGGCCCCAGCTGGTCGTGGTCGGTTCGACCGATGTCGCGGCCGCGCTGGCCCGGACGGGTCGCCTCCTCGGCTACCGGGTCACCGTCTGCGACGTCCGGCCGGTGTTCACGACGAGCGCCCGCCTCCCGGACGCCGACGAGGTCGTCGTGGCCTGGCCGCAGGACCACCTGCGCGAGCAGGCCCAGGCCGGGCTGCTGGACGGGCGCAGCGTGGTCTGCGTCGTGACCCACGACGCGCGGGTCGAGGTCCCGCTGCTCGAGGTCGCGCTGCGGCTGCCGCTCGCCTACGTCGGGGCGATGGGGTCGCGCCGCAGCTGCGAGCTCCGGCTCGACGGCCTGCGGGAGGCCGGTCTGACGGCGTCCGAGCTGGCCCGGCTGCACGCCCCGATCGGGCTCGACCTGGGCGCGCGGAGCGCCGAGGAGGTCGCGGTCTCGATCATGGCGGAGGTCGTCGCGGCCCGGGAGGGCCGGACCGGCAGACCGCTCACGACCCTGTCCGGACCCGTCCACGCGCCGCCCGCCAGACCCGCTCCGGCGTCGCCGGCAGCTGCAGCTCGGACGGGTCCTCCAGCTCCAGCGCGTCGGTGAGGGCGTTGAGCACGGCCGGCGGCACGCCGATGCACCCGGCCTCGCCCGCGCCCTTGGCGCCGAACGGCTGGTTGGGGTTCGGCGTCTCCGTCTCCTCCAGCACCAGCTCGGTCGGCACCTCGGCGGCTGTCGGGATCAGGTAGTCGAGCAGGCTCTGCGCCGGAGGAGTCCCGTCGGCGGCGTACGCGCCGGTCTCGTAGAGCGCCTGGCCCAGCCCTTGGGTGATCGAGCCGTAGGTCTGGCCCTGCACGACCTGCGGGTTGACGACCACGCCGTAGTCGTCGACGGCGACCAGGCGGCGCACCTCGACCTCGCCGAGCGTGGGGTCGACCTCGACCACGGCGCCGTAGCAGCCGAAGGGGAAGGCCTGCGGCGGGGTGAAGACGTCCTGCGCCCGCAGCGGACCGGTCCGGGTGACCAGCTCGCCGAGCGTCAGCGTGGCGTCGGGCCCGGTGACGGTCCCCGCGGCGTACGCGACCGCCTCGACGTCGACGTCCCAGAGCGAGGCGGCCCGTTCGCGGGCCAGCCGGACGAGCGCCTCGGCCGCGCGCCAGAGGGCGCCACCGCCCACCTGCATCGACCGGCTGCCGAAGCTGCCGTGCCCCTCGGGCACCTCGCGGGTGTCGCGGGCCACGAGCCGGACGTCGTCGACCGGCACGCCCAGGACCTCGGCGACGACCTGGGGGAAGACCGTGTCGTGCGCCTGCCCGGTGGCGGTCGAGCCGCTCCAGGCCGTGACGGCGCCGTCGGGACCGACCTCGACCGCCCCGTACTCGGGGCTGTGCGCGGCCGCGCCCGACCGCTCGACGTAGCAGGCCACGCCGATCCCCAGCAGCCGTCCTCCACCGGCGGTGGTGTCCGCGCGGCGCTCCCGTTGCTCCGCGCGGACGGCGTCGTAGCCGAGGTGGTCGAGCAGGACGTCGAAGGCCCGTGGGTAGTCGCCGCTGTCGTACACGGCTTCCGTCGGCGTGGTGTGCGGGAAGTCCCCGGGCGCCAGGAAGTTGCGGCGCCGCAGCTCGGCCGGGTCGAGGTCGAGCCGGCGGGCGAGGAGGTCCATGGTCCGTTCGAGCTGGTACGCCGCCTCGGGCCGACCGGCCCCGCGGTAGGCCGAGGTCGGCGCCGTCGTGGTGGTCACCGTGCGGGTCCGGACGTGCGCGTGCTCCAGGCGGTAGCAGCCGCACGCCGTGAGCGCGCTCATCATCGGCACGATGGCGCCCTGCCCGGGGTAGCCGCCGATGTCGGCGACGACGTCGAGGTCGAGGGCGCGGAGCCGCCCGTCGGCGTCGGCCCCCAGCCGTACGGTCTGGTGCTGGCCCCGGCCGCGGACCCCGCAGGTGAGCGCCTCCTTCCGGTCCTCGACCCAGCGGGCCGGGCGGCCGAGCGCGCGGGCCACGCCGACGACGACCAGGTACTCCGACCAGGTCCCGCTCTTGCCGCCGAACGCGCCGCCGGTGTCGGGGACGACCACCCGCACCAGCCGTGGCTCCAGGTCGAACGCGGCGGCGAGCGCGTCGCGCAGCAGGTGCTGGCCCTGGTGCGAGCACCACACCGTGAACCCGCCGTCGTCGTCGGGCCGGACGAGGATCGCGCGCGCCTCCATCGACGTGTGCACGACGAGCTCCTGGCGGTAGGTCGCCTCGACGACGACGTCGCACGCGGCCAGGACGTCGTCGACGGGGTCGCCCTTGCTCGTGTCCACCACGAGGTTGCCCTCGTCCCACAGCTGCGGGGCGCCGGGCTGCAGCGCCTCGCGCGGGTCGACCACCGCTGGCCGTGCGTCGAGCCGGACCGTCACGGCGTCGCAGCCGTCCTCGGCCGCGTACCGGTCCTCAGCGGCGACCACGGCTACCTGCTGCCCGAGGTAGCGGATACGGTCCGTCGCCAGCGGTGGCCACGGGCGGGCGGCCGACCCGTCCCCCACGCCCGGGACGATCGGCAGGTCCAGGTCGTCCGCAGCCCAGGCGCCGAGCACCTTCGGCACGGTGCGCGCAGCGGTCGCGTCGACCTCCAGCACGTCCGCGTGCGCCACCTCGGCGCGGACGAACGCCACCTCGACCGTGCCCGGGACCACGAGGTCGGCGACCGTCGTCCGGGTGCCGCGCAGCAGCCGTTCGTCCTCGCGCCGCGGGACGCTGCGTCCGATCTGGCTCACGTGGTGCTCCCCTCGAGATCGGGTAGGAAGTGCTCGTGAGTCTTGTACCCGTCCTCGCCGGGGTCCACCCGTGCCGGCCGCGGGAGGGGCGGTGAAGCCGCCGGCGCTGGACTACGTGGCGCCGACGTCGTTGGACGAGGCGCTCGAGGCCCTGGCCGCGCCCGGGGCCGTGGTCCTCGCCGGCGGGCAGAGCCTGCTGCTGGAGCTGAACTTCCGCGAGCAGCGCCCGCGGGTGCTGGTCGACCTCAACGCGGTGCCGGGCCTGGACGCCCTCGACGAGGGCGAGGACGGTCTGACGATCGGCGCACTCGTCCGGCACGCGGCCCTCGAGCAGCCCGGCACGACCCCGCACCGACGGTTGCTCGCCTCGATCGCACCGTACGTCGCGCACCCGCCGATCCGTGCTCGCGGCACGTTCTGCGGTTCCGTCGCCTGGGCGCACCCGGCCGCGGAGTGGAACGCCGTCTGCCTCGCCCTCGACGCGGAGGTGCACGTGCGCTCCGGACGCGGTCCTCGGGTGGTGGCCGCGGCGGACTGGTACGCGGGGGACCGGCAGACCGTACGGGCTCCCGACGAGCTCGTGACCGCCGTACGCCTGCCCGCGCTGGCCCCGTCGACCGGGCTGGGGTTCGGTGAGCACCGGCGGACGCACGCGAGCTTTGCCGACGTGGCCGTGGTCGCGGCGGTGACCGCGGTCGAGGGTTCCGTGGTGGACGCACGGTTCGCGGTGGTCGGGGTGGCGGACCGGCCGGTGCGGCTGGGTTCGCTCGAGTCGGGCTTGGTCGGGGTGTCGGTCGCGGACGCAGCTGGTCGCGTCCGGGCGGCCGCCGATCTCCCCGGCACGGACCACCAGCAGGCCGTGACGGCCGAGCTCGCGGCGCGGGCGGTCGAGCAGGCGTGGGCTTCGGTCCCGGCTGCAGAAGGGAGCGGACGATGAGGACGACGCTGACGGTCAACGGCCAGGAGCACGTCGTCGACGTCGAGCCGCGCCGGCTCCTGGTCGACGTGCTGCGCGACGACCTCGGCCTGACCGGCACGACGGTCGGGTGCGGGCACGGGGTGTGCGGCTCGTGCACCGTCCTGCTCGACGGCACCGCCGTGCGCTCCTGCCTGATGCTCGCCGTCCAGGCCGACGGGCACGAGGTCGGCACCGTCGAGGGTCTGGCTGAAGCTGACGGTCCGCTGCACCCGCTGCAGCAGGCGTTCCACGAGAACCACGCGCTGCAGTGCGGCTTCTGCACGCCCGGCTTCCTGATGCTCCTCGCCGGTGAGCTCGAGGCCGACCCGGACCTCGACTCCGACCCCGAGCACCTGACCAGCGTCCTGGCCTCGAACCTCTGCCGCTGCACGGGCTACGTCGGCATCCGCGCCGCGGCTGAGGAGGCGGCGAAGGTTCTGCGGGAGCGCGAGGTTCAGTAAGCCGGTGGTATCGGTCGATACCGTCAGCAATGTGGCGATGACTCTGCGGTTGACCGACGACGAGACCGAGGCTCTCCGGCGCAAGGCGGCCGAGGAGGGTCGGTCCATGCAGGACGTCGCCAGGGCAGCGATCAACCGCTACACCACGGACGAGGACGCAGAGTTCCGGACAATGGTGGCGTCGATGGTCGAGCGCGACCGCGAGCTGCTCGACCGACTGGCTCAGTAAGGTATCTGTCCCTGCGCCAGACAGTGATCATCGCGCGGGCTGCCGTCGGACCGGACGTGAAGGTGGCCGCCCCCGGCCTGCTGGCGTCTGCGCTCGCCCGACCGGCGATGTCGGTGTTCGGGGACGACGCCTACCCGAGCCTGGAGCGCAAGGCTGCCGCCCTCATGGAGTCGCCGGCCCGCAACCACACGCTCGTCGACGGCAACAAAAGACTCGCCTGGACCTCGACAGTGGCGTTCTTGCGGCTCAACGGCTTCGGCCTGGTCTATTCGTCGGTCGACGAGGCTCATTGGTCGACGAGGCGGAAACGTTCGTCCTGGCCGTGAAGGCGGACCATCTGCAGCTCGGTGAGATCAAGAGGTGGATCGAGCTAAGGGTCCAGCCCCGATGACGAGCGTCGGCGATCGGTTTCTCCTCAGGTGGGCGCCAGGATTCCGGCCGCCAGAAGCAGGAGGAGGAGGACGATCAAGATCCCGACGGCGCTGAGTGTCCAGATCCGCCCGCGTTTCAGCCGGTGTCCTTGCCACATGGCAATCGACGCTGCGATCGCCAGTGAGACCGCAACCGGAGCGAAGGCCAGGAGCCTCGGAGGCGAATTGAGAGGCAGGAGAATGGTGGCGCCGTAAAGCGTGAGAACAAGCGCAGGCAGACCTAGGCCCACGGAAGCGATCGCAGCCAGCACGTTGAACCGAGATTGGGCGTCGGCATCTTTGGAGCTGCTGATGCTCGCCGCGGAGGCGATGAGGGAGCGGATCGAGACAGACTCCGCGTCCAGCTGCCTTCTCACCTCGAGGCAGTGCCGCAGCGCGGCGTCGTGCAGCTGCATCCACGAGCGAAGCTCGCGCGTCGCAGGGGGGTAGGGACTGATGATCGAGGGGTCCTGCAGGCGACGGTAGGAGTGGTAGGCCTCTGCATCGGTGGCATGGACCCACATCCCTTCGCGGATGGCCTCGCGAGCCTCGTCACTGGCTCGGCCGCACATGACATGCAGCTGCAGCAGCGACGAGACGACCGAAGTGTGGTCGACGGAGGAGTAGGCGACGGCACTGGTCGCCGCGAGGTCGTGCTCCAACTCGTACCGAACCTGTCGAAGTCGATGAACGGAGTTCCGGGTCTCCTCGCAGAGCTGCTTCGCCAGGTGGGCCGCTCGATACTGGTTGTCCAGACCTCGCGTCTGCTCGGGCTGCACATAATCCAGGCTGTCGAGCGTCGACGTGACCGATGCCTGCGCGTCGGTGTGGCTCGTGGTGTCCGTCCACTGCAGAGAGCCAAGTGCTTGCTGCTCCACCCACAAGCTCGCAATGGCCCACTGCGTTGCGATGTCGTGCTGCCCGCGCACCACAACCGTGACGTTGCCCACCAGCACCTTGCGGTGGGGGAAGTCGCCCAGGACCCGTAGCACCGGAACAACGCGCAGCGCGGCCTCCGCCTCGTGAGCGTCGACGTCAGCGACTCGCCGCTCCACCTCCGACTGGGTGACGACCTCGGTACCGAACTCGACGGTCGTGCGTGTCCGACACGGTTGCTGGATCGGGCTCTCTGACGGCTCGCCGGTCATGGCGAAGCAGGCTAGCGTCATCAGCCGTAGCCGGGCACCTCTGCCGAGGCGCTGCTCTGTGAAGAATGGCTGCTCTTGCTGGGCTGGATCCCGGGCGGCGGCGGGAAGGGAGAGCTGACGGTCGGACTCGAACCGACAACCGCCTGTTTACAAGACAGGTGCGCTACCAATTGCGCCACGCCAGCGGGGTAGGGGACAGGCTACCGAACCCTCGCCTGACCAGGCCAAGCCTCAGACGCCAGGCCCCGCGAGGAACCCGACGCCCGCGCCGTTCGCCGAACCGTCGTCCCCGCCTCGAAGAACGCCGACTGCCCGCGCTCGAGGGTCACCACCGAGTCGCCGGACGACCAGCTCCACCGAACCCTCCACGACCACGAACGCCCGGCCCATCCGTCGCCGGGACGTCGACGGGTTCGCCGGAGGGGCGACCCGCCACAGGGCGAACTCGGTCGCCGGGGTGGGGTAGCGGACGACGCCGGGGAGACGGGCTCGGGATCGATGGTGTCGTCGCCGATGGGGGAGAAGTCGAGGATCGAGACGAGGGCGTCGACGTCGACGTGCTTGCTGGTCAGCCCGCCGCGCAGGACGTTGTCGGAGTTGGCCATGATCTCGACGCCGGCGCCGTGCAGGTAGGCGTGCAGGTTGCCCGCGTCGAGGAACATCGCCTGCCCGGGCTGCAGGGTGACCCGGTTCATCAGGAGGGCGGCGAGGATCCCCGGGTCGCCGGGGGCGTGGTCGGACAGCACGCGCGCCGTGTCAGCGAGCCGGGAGAGCTCGCCGTCGCCACCGCCGGACGCCTCGGCCTCGAACATCTCCGCCTGCAGCAGCACCTCGGTCACGTACGGCGTCGGGTCGTCGAGCCGCATGATCGTCGTGAACGCGCGCTCGAGCCGCTCGGTCTCCGACAGGGACGGTGCCCGAGAACGTTGAGCAGGTCGAGGGTGCGCTCGGCGTTCAGCTGCTCGAGCAGGCGATACGTACGCTCCGGCGCCCGGAAGCCGCACAGCGCCTCGGACTCGATCAGCGCGCAGAGCAGCTCGGGCTTGGGCCAGTCGTCCTTGAAGAGCCGGTGCTTGGCGTCGGCGGGGACGCCGTCGGCCTCCTCCTTCGCGTAGCCCTCCTCGGCCTGCGCCCGCGACGGGTGCGCCTGGAGCGAGAGCGGCTGGTCGGCGGCGAGCACCTTGAGCAGGTAGGACAGGCGCGGCCCGAACGCCTCGACCGACGCCGAGCCCAGGACCCCGGACGGGTCGGCGGCGATGACGTCGGGCAGCGGCTGCCCGTCGACGATCGAGGGGGCGCTCGGGTGCGCGCCCAGCCAGAGCTCGGCCTGGGGCTCGTCGGTCGGCTCGGTCCCCAGCAGCGCGGGGAGGAAGGTGCGCGAGCCCCACGCGTACGGCTGGACGACGCCCTGCATGCGGAGGATCACGGGCGGCAGCCTAGGAGGGACCCGTGACGAGCGGGTGACGTCCGCGGGGACGCCGTCCACGGCCCGGATTCCGGCGAGGCGAATGACAGCGGTGTTGTTCGTTGCCTACGATGCGGGCCATGGCGATCCTCGACCAACGGCACGCGCAAGCACCTCAGGCGACGCCGCTGAGCGACCGCGACGCGGAGATCCTGGCCTTCGAGCGCCAGTGGTGGAAGTTCGCCGGTGCCAAGGAGCAGGCCGTCCGGGAGAAGTTCCAGATGTCGGCCACGCGCTACTACCAGGTCCTCAACGCCCTGATCGACAAGCCGGAGGCGCTCGCCGTCGACCCGCTGCTGGTCAAGCGGCTGCGGCGTCTGCGCGAGAGCCGGCAGCGGGCGCGTTCGGCGCGGCGGCTGGGGTTCGACCCCAACGACTGAGCCGGCGATCGGCATGATCACCCGGCCGATCGGGGCCGCGTACGTCCGGGGCGTCGCCGAGCTCGAACCGACCGACCGCGGGATCCGGCTGCACCGGCTCCCGGCGTGGGCCCGCGGGCAGTTCCCCGACGGCCAGCTGCTCGCGATGGAGGCGCAGCCCGCAGGCGTACGCCTGGTCTTCCGTACGACGAGCACCGCGCTCGACCTCGTGACGCACCCGACCCGGGTCGCGTACCGCGGCGCCGACCGACCCCGCGGCTGCCTCGACGTCTACGTCGACGGAACCCTCCTGACCCGAGACGTCCTCGACGGCGGCGACGCTGTCGTCGTCGACCTGCAGACCGGCGCGACGTCGTACGAGCCCGGCCCCGCGCACACGACGGCCCTGCGCGACCTGCCCGCCGGTGACAAGCGCCTCGAGATCTGGCTGCCGCACAACGAGGCCGTCGAGCTGGTCGAGCTCCGGACCGACGCACCGCTCGAGGAGGACTCCGAGCGCGGACCGCGCTGGGTCCACCACGGCAGCTCGATCAGCCAGGGCTCGAACGCGACCGCTCCGAGCGAGACCTGGCCCGCGGTCGCGGCCCGGCTGGCCGGTGTCGAGCTGGTGAACCTCGGCTTCGGCGGCAGCGCGGTGGTCGACCCGTTCATGGCCCGCGTCATCCGCGACGCCGAGGCCGACGTCATCAGCGTCAAGCTCGGCATCAACGTCGTGAACCTCGACGCCATGCGGCTGCGGGCCTTCGTGCCGGCGGTGCACGGCTTCCTCGACACGATCCGCGACGGGCACCCCGACTCCCCGCTGCTGCTGGTCTCGCCGATCTTCTGCGGCATCCACGAGTCGACGCCGGGACCCGGTTCCTTCGACGTGGCGTCGTTGGGGACGGACCAGGTGCGGTTCACGGCGACGGGCGACCCGGCCGAGGTCGCGCAGGGCAAGCTGACGCTCGAGGTCATCCGCCGCGAGCTCGCCTCGCTCGTGGAGCGCCGCTCCGACGACCCGCAGCTGCACTACCTGGACGGCACCGAGCTCTACGGCGCGGCCGACGCGGTCGAGCTGCCGCTGCCCGACGCGCTGCACCCTGGGCCCGAGGCGCACCGGCTGATCGGGGAGCGGTTCGCGGCGCACGCGTTCGGCGAAGGTGGGCTGTTCGCCAATGTCACCCGCGGGGGCGTGGCCGGCTCGGGCTGAGGCAGGATCGACCAATGCCACAGCTGCAGGTCCGCGTCACGCTCGAGGACGTCGAGCCCGAGATCTGGAGACTCGTCGAGCTCGACGGCGCCCGCACGCTGGCCGAGGTGCACGACGCCCTCCAGATCGCGCTGGGCTGGACCGACAGCCATCTGCACCTCTTCGAGCACCCGGACGGGCGCCGTTGGTCCGACCAGAGGTTCGACCTCGAGACCGAGGAGGACGACGAGCGATCGGTCACCCTGGCCGAAGCGATCGACGCGGGCCGGCTGCGCTACGAGTACGACTTCGGCGACTCCTGGAGCCATCGGCTCGACGTCGTCGGCTCGGTCGCCGGTGACGCGACGGCGGTCGTCGTCCGCGACGGTGCCCGCAGCGCACCGCCGGAGGACTGCGGTGGCGTGCCCGGCTACGAGGAGCTGCTCGACACGCTGGCCGACCCCAGCGCCGAGGACCACGAGGCCATGACGGAATGGGCGTCGAGCAGCCGGTCGCCGTGGGACGAGGGCGGACCGTTCGATCCGGAGGCGTTCGACCTCGACGCCGTGAACCGCCGGCTCCGCCTCCGCTTCGAGCCGGAGACCGTGACCGCGGCCTGGGGGCCGGGCCTCCAGGCGTTGTTCGCGAGCCTGACGCCCGGGGCGCAGACGTTGTTCGGCGACCACCTCGGGCGAGCGCGCCTCGACGAGGCGGTCAGGCTCGACGCCGAGCAGGCCGCCGCGTGCGTACGCCCGTTCGCGTGGCTCCTCGACCGGGTCGCCGCGGGGCTGACCCTGACGTCGGCGGGCCGGCTGCCTCCCGCGGTCGTCCGGGAGGCGAGCGACGCGCTCGGCTGGGGTGCACGCTGGATCGGCACCATGAACCGCGAGGACCACGTGCCACCGGCCGCCCACCTGCGGGAGTGGGCGACGAAGACCGCGCTCGTGCGCAAGTACCGCGGTCAGCTCCTGCCGACCCGGGCGGGTGCGGCCGGACGCCGTGACCCGTCGGTGCTCTTGCAGCACCTGGCCGAGCGACCGCTCAAGCTCGGCGGAAAAGGGGTCGGTCAGGAGGCCGCCGTGCTCCTGCTGGCCGACCTCGCCGCGGGCTCGGCCCCGCAGCGCGACGCGCTGTGCGGCCGCGTGGCCGTCGGGCTGCACCTGCTCGGCTACGTCGGCGAGGACCGGTGGAGCCCGCCGTCCGCATCGGCGGTGTTCGGGTTGGTCGCCGAGGTGTGGGGGCTGCTCGGCATGCTCGGGCTCGTCGACGACCGCTTCCGCGACCAGGTGCCGGGCGCACGAGCACTCGTACGCGACGTCGCCCGGCTCGCGCTGCAGGAGGGGTGAGGACGTGAGCGGGTGGAGGCGCGAGCTGGATCGGCTCGAGGACGACCTGAAGCGGGCGGAGGCGACGCAGCCGTACGACCCGGGTGGCTTCGCGGACGCGTACCGGCGACTCGTCGAGGCGGCGGAGCATCAGCCGGAGATCGCGGAGGTCTGCGACCTGACCACCCTCTACGACGAGCTGTCCGAGGCGTACGAGAACGCCGGCCGCTACGAGGACGCGCTCGCAGCGTTCGAGCGGGCGATCGCCGCCGGCTACCGGGGTGAGCCGGACCCGCGCTGCCGGCTGGCGGAGCTGCACCTCCGCTTCGGTCACCCCGAACCGGCGCACGCGATCTTCGCGCAGGTGAAGACCGAGACGCCCGAGGACGTGTGGCTCTACAACAACGCCGGGCTGGAGTACCTCCACAGCGGCGACCAGGAGCGCGCGCTCGGCTGGCTCGACGAGGGTCTGGAGCTCGCCATGCGGACCGACGACCCCGAGCGGCTGGTCGGTCAGCTGAGCGACCTGCGGCAGGACTGCCTGGACGCTCTCGGTCGGCCGACCGACCAGTTGCAGCGCCGGGCGGCCGCGTTCGAGCCGTCGGGGCCGACCCGGTGGTCGTCGACGATCACGCCGCCTGCTCCGGCCTCGCCTCCGGCCCCGCTTCCGGCGGAGCGGGGCGGGAAGGTGGCGAACGTGGGCTTCGCGTGGTTCCCGGCCGCGGAGCTCCCCCTCGCCCTCGAGCGGTGGCCCGACCTGGTCGACGGCTGGGGGGTCTCGGACTTCGGCGAGTACTGCCGCGAGATGCAGAAGCGGATGCTGCGCTACGCGGAGGATCCCGACGGTGCACGGCTGTCGATCAAGGTCGCGCCGATCGTGCTCTCGACCTACCTCCCGTGGTGCGACGAGCGGGGCGAGGACCCGGAGCAGGCCCGACCCGTTCGTCGTACGCGGCCGACCGGGTCCGGATCGCAGCCGCCGACGTCGTCGCCTGGCCACCGGCCCGGAACGACCGCTGCTGGTGCGGCTCGGGGCGCAAGTACAAGCAGTGCTGCGGTTCCGTGCGGCTCGCGCCGGACGGGTTGTAGACCGCCGGCGCGGCGGCCCCTGCCGCCCGTCCGCGACGCGAGTGCGCACTTCCGCACCATGGGCACGGCGTGTCGGGTGCGGGAGCGCGCAGTCGTCGGCCGGCCTTGTGAACGACAGGTGACGATCCGCGGCCTTTTCTTGCGGGGGGTTGAGTTTTGTCAGTGGCTCGGGAGACAGTGCTCTCGCCGCCGACCTCACGAGGGTCGACGGGACCCGCGCAGCAGAGGAGCCACCGCCCGTGCCCGTTCCCGCCCGACCCCGTCGTCTGACCCGAGCCGGAGCGGCGACCCTCGCCGCCGGCGCCCTGACCGCAGGCCTGCTGGGCGTCGCTCCGAGCACGGCCTCCGCGGCCACCCCGCTGCCGATCGCGACGATCCAGGGGACGGCCAAGTTCTCGCCGTACGTGGGCAAGATCGTCACCACCACCCCGTCGGTGGTGACGGCGGCTTACCCGACGGGCGGGCTGAACGGGTTCGTCATCCAGACGCCGGGGACGGGCGGCAAGGACCGCAGCCTGAAGAAGGCGTCGGACGCGGTGTTCGTCTACACGGGCAAGGCCGACGTCACGGTCGAGGTCGGTGACCTGGTCACCGTCAGCGGCACGGTGACCGAGTTCCCGACCAGCACCGACCCCGACGCCGACAGCCTCACCGAGATCGGCGGGACGGTGTCGGTGACGACGTCGGACGCGTCGTACAAGGCGGTCAAGCCGGTCAGCGGGATCTCGTGGGCCTCGACCTACGACCGCCGCGAGTCTCTCGAGTCGATGCTCTTCTCGAGCACGGAGACGTGGACGGTCAACGACACCTACAACCTCGGCACGTACGGCGAGCTGGGGCTGGCCACCGGCGGCCGGCTGGTGCAGCCGACGGACAAGGCGCGGTTCGGGTCCAAGGCCGCCGACAAGCAGGCGACCCGGAACGCCGAGCGCCAGGTGGTGCTCGACGACGGCACCAACGCCAAGTTCGACTCGACGACCTCACGCGGCACCCCGCCGTACATCACCCGCGCCGACGACGTCCGGGTCGGGGACACGGCCAAGCTCACCGAGCCGGTGGTCGTCGACTGGCGCAACGACGCCTGGACGCTCGAGCCGACCCGTCCGACGGCGGCGGGTGACGAGGTCGCGACGCTCAAGGCCAGGTCCCCGGAGAAGGTCCCGAACGTGCACGGCGACGTGTCCGTCGCCTCGTTCAACGTGCTCAACTACTTCACGACGCTGGGCACCGACAGCTCCTCCTGCAAGCCCAACCCGGTCAGCACCGACGGCACGCCGAACACCGTGGCGTCCGGCTGCGACTCGCGGGGCGCGTGGGACTCCGCCGACCTCAACCGGCAGCAGCTCAAGATCGTCAAGGCCATCAACGCGCTCGACTCCTCGGTGACCGGCCTGATGGAGATCGAGAACTCCGTCAAGCTCGGCGAGACCAAGGACGAGGCGACGAAGACGCTGGTCGCCGCGCTCAACCGGGCGGCCGGGCGGGCCAAGTGGGACTACGTGCCGTCGTCCGACCAGCTGCAGCCGGTCGCCGACCAGGACGTGATCACGAACGCGCTGATCTTCCAGCCCGCGAAGGTGAGCTGGGCGGGCAAGGCGTACGCCGACGGCGCGGACGCGACCGACGCCGGCCCGTTCGGCAACGCCCGGACGCCGATCGCCGCGAAGTTCACCCCGGTCGGGGGCGGAGCGCCGATGCTCGTCGCCGTCAACCACTTCAAGTCGAAGGGCTCGGCCCCGGGCGACCCGACCGACCCGAACGCCGACCTGGGCCAGGGCGCCTGGAACGCCGCCCGCGTCGCCCAGGCGAAGGCGCTGCTGGCCTGGCTCCCGGGCGTGCAGTCCGACGCCCGGACCGACTCCGTCGCCCTCGTCGGCGACTTCAACTCCTACACGCACGAGGACCCGCTGGAGACCCTCTACGCGGCCGGCTGGACCAACGCGGCCAAGCAGAGCGACTACTCGTACAACTTCGACGGGCTCTCGGGTTCGCTGGACCACGTGCTGCTGAACCCGGCGATGAAGAAGCGCCTGACCGGCAGCGGGGTGTGGAACATCAACGCGCCCGAGCCGGTGCTGCGCGAGTACAGCCGCTACAAGTCGACGGCCGTCGACTTCTACCGCGACGACGTCTACCGGGCCAGCGACCACGACCCGGTCAAGGTCGGCCTGGAGCGTGGGAAGGCCAGCGAGGTCACGCTGACGATGCTGAACTTCAACGACTTCCACGGCCGGATCGCGGCCTCCTCCCCGGACACGGTCCAGTTCTTCGGGACCGTCGAGCAGCAGCGGGCCGCCGCCGGCGAGGACGACACCCTGCTGCTCTCGGCGGGCGACAACGTCGGCGCCTCGCTCTTCGCCTCGTCCGTGCAGGCGGACCAGCCGACGATCGACGTGCTCAACGCGGCCGACCTCGACGTGTCGGCGGTGGGCAACCACGAGTTCGACCGGGGCTTCTCCGACCTGACCGGCCGGATCACCAAGGCGGCCGACTGGACCTACCTCGGCGCCAACGTCTACAAGAAGGGCACGACGACCCCGGCGCTGCCGAGCTACAAGATCATCGACCGCGCAGGGCTGAAGGTCGGCGTGATCGGTGCGGTGACGCAGGAGACCTCGACCCTCGTCTCGCCGGCGGGCATCTCGACGATCGAGTTCGGTGACCCCGTCACCGCGGTCAACCGGGTGGCGAAGCAGCTCACGGACGGCAAGAAGTCCAACGGCGAGGCCGACGTGGTCGTCGCCGAGTACCACGAGGGCGCCGGGTCGGACGAGGGTGCGCAGGCGGGTGCCGACACGGTCAGCCTCGCCGACCAGGAGGCCGCCAGCCCGGTCTTCGCCCACATCGTCAACGACACCTCGCCGAGAGTTTCGGCGATCTTCACCGCGCACACGCACCACGTCTACGCCTACGACGCGCCCCTCCCGGGCTCGCCGGGTGTCACCCGGCCGGTCACGCAGAGCGGGTCGTACGCGATGTACCTCACGAAGGTGACGCTGACGGTCGACGTCAAGACGAACCGGGTGCTGGCGCACACGCAGACGAACCTCAAGCCGACGACCGTGGCCGACGACGACCTCGCCGCTGCCTACCCGCGGGTGCGACGGATCGCCAACATCGTCGGTGCGGCGCTGGACCGGGCGGACGAGCTGGGCTCGGTGAAGATCGGCGAGGCGACCCACGAGCTCACCCGAGCCTTCGACGGGGCGTCGGAGTCGCGCGCCAAGGAGTCGACGCTGAGCGACCTGGTCGCCGAGATGTACCGGTCGGCGACCTCCTCGCCGGAGCGGGGGAGCGCGCAGATCGGCGTGCAGAACCCGGGCGGCGTGCGCGCGGACCTCGACCAGGGCGACATCACCTTCAGCGAGGCGGCGTCGATCCTGCCGTTCGCGAACTCGCTGTTCACCGTCGACCTGACCGGGGCGCAGTTCAAGACGCTGCTCGAGCAGCAGCGCCAGACCGCCGGTCCCGGGCAGCCGGCGCCGAGCCGGCCGTACCTCCAGCTCGGGCTGTCGAAGAACGTCACCTACACGACCGACAAGCCTCTGAAGGACGGCGGTGTCGTCACGTCGATCACCGTCGACGGGAAGCCGATCGACCCGGCCGCGACCTACCGGGTGGCGACGAACAGCTTCCTGGCCGCGGGCGGGGACAACTTCCGGGTCTTCGCGGAGGGGAAGAACGCCCATGACACCGGGCTGTCGGACCTCGACTCGTGGACGGACTACATCAAGGCGGAGACGCCCGTCAGCCCGTCGTTTGCCAAGCAGGCCGTGATCGTCTCGCCGCTGCCCAGCACGCTGACCGCGGGGCAGACGACGACCTTCACGCTGTCCGACCTCGACTTCAGCAGCAGGCCGACGACGGACGCGGCCTTCACGGGGACGGACCCGGCGACCACGACCGTCACGGCGACGCTCGGAAGTACCGACGTCGGGACGTTCAGCGCGTCGGAGGGTGCCGCGACGGTGGCCCTGGCCGTGCCGGCGGGGGCGACGAAGGGCGCGACGACGCTCGTGCTCACGACGAACACGAAGACGACGGTGACCATCCCGGTGACGGTCGGCTGACCGGCGTGGCTGACCCCGGGACGGCCGGGGTCAGCCAGCGGCGATCAGGCTGATGGCGCAGCCGATCGTGACGAGGACGTCGATCCGGTGAAGCGCGCGCTGTTCCCTGGCCCGAGGCCGAGCGTGACGAGGACGAGGGTTCCCAGCGGACCAGATGATCAGGTCGTCGACCCTAGACCGCGGGAAGGTCAGCCGCCCGGACCACGACTGGATCTCAGGCGACCCACCACCGCCCGGACCGGAGCCGTGACCGGACGGACGCGACGCTCGACGTAGCCGCCCGCGAGGAGCCCGGCGCTGCGCTCGAACGGGTTGGCCGAGGCCCGGTCACCGGTGCGCAGGACCGACCAGCCCATCGCGAGGACGTACAGCCCGACGTACGGCAGGCCGAGGCATCGGGCGTACTGCCGGCTGTGCCGTTCCTCGTGCTGCAGCAGGTCGGGGCAGGAGGGGAGCAGCGCGTCGAACGTCCGTGCCGTGACGACGACGTCGCCGACGGTGAACGCGCTCGCGACCGGGAAGCCGAGGCGGTAGCCCTCGGCCAGGACGAGCCCGTACGGGCCGGGCCGGGTCGAGGCCCCGCCGACACGGGCGACGAGCAGGCCGAGGGCGGTGCTGAGGTTGAGCCGGTTGGCTCGGCGCCGCCGTTGCTGGTCCAGGGTCACCGTCCCGTCTGCCGACTCGCTGCCAACCGGGTGGGCCACTGCTGCAGCCTAGGAGCGCGGCAGCACCGTGCGGGCGGTGGTCGATCGGGCGACTTGTCGTTCGTCGGCCTCGCGAGCCGACCTTCCGCTACTTTGAGGGTCGTTGTCCGTCCGCGGTACCCACCGCAGGATCAAGGGGAACCGATGATGCCGACGATGCTTCGACGAGTGGTGCTGGGACTGGTGAGCCTGCTGCTGACGGCCGGCGGGGTCGTGGGCGTAGAGGTCCCCGCGCAGGCCGAGGAGGCGCCGAAGGTGCTGCTCCTGCTCGACGTCTCGGGATCGATGAACGCCCGGCTGGACAGCTCGGGGACGAAGTTCGCAGCCGCGAAGAAGGCCCTCAAGCAGGTCGCAGCCTCGTTGCCGGCTGGCACCCAGGTGGGGTTGCGCGTCTACGGCTCCGACGTGAAGGAGGAGCAGGACGTCAACCCGGCGGCCTGCAAGGACACACGGCTCGTGCTGCCCATCGGCCCGCTCGACCAGGACAAGATGAACGTCGCGGTCGACTCGTTCAAGGCCCAGGGCGCGACCCCCATCGCCTACTCGATGAGCAAGGCGGTCGACGACCTCGGCGACTCCGGAAAACGGGTCCTGATCTTGATCTCCGACGGTCAGGAGACGTGCGCGGGCGACCCCTGCCCGATCGCGAAGAAGCTCGCCGACCGCGGCGTCGACCTGCAGTTCAACGCCATCGGGCTCGCCGTCGACAGCAAGGCCCGCTCTCAGCTGCAGTGCATCGCCAAGGCCGGCGACGGCTCGTACACCGACGCTGACGACACGAGCTCCCTCGACCAGGCGCTGCGCAAGCTGACCCAACGCGCGCTGCGACCCTTCGAGGTCGCGGGCACACCCGTCGTCGCCACCGCCGACCCCGCAGCGGCACCCGTGGTCACGGCGGGGCAGTACCGCGACAGCTACGACACCAGCGGCACCCCGCGCTACTACACGGTCAACCGCACCCCCGGCTCGCTCGTGACCGCCTGGGTGTCGACCGTCGTCCGGCCCTACGGCTACGTCAACTCCGACAAGTTCGACGTGGAGCTCCAGACGCAGCAGGGCGAGACGTGCTCGAGCACGACCTCCTCCCCGTCGGCCGTGAAGTCCGCGACGGTCTACTCGATCGCGGTGCGGTCCGAGCACTCGGAGGCGCCGAGGAAGTCGCCGCCGGCGTGCACCACGGACGCCCAGCTGCGGCTCCAGGTGAGGAGGACGACGGCGGGCGGCTCCGACGCCTCCGTCCCGGTCGAGCTGGGGGTCGCCGAGCAGCCGGAGGTGTCCAACCGCGGCGGGCTGCCCGGACCGGTCGACGGCTACACCGGCGAAGGCTTCCGGCTCAAGGCCGGCGCGACGTCGACCCCGGTCGTGGGCGGGTCCGGCTTCTCCAACGCACCGGAGGTCGCCGCCGGCTCGTGGTCGGACTCGATCGCGTTCGGCGACACGACGCTCTACAAGGTGCCTCTCGCCTACGGCCAGACCCTCAAGGTCACCGCGTCGCTGCCCGGGGACACGGGCCGGCTGCCGCTCACGCTCTCGGAGGGCTTCATCGTCCGCCTGAAGCTGCTGAGCCCGGCCCACGCACAGCTGGTCGAGCAGAGCGCCCCTCACAACGGCGAGACGGCCGTGCACCTCAGTCTCACCTCGCCCCAGGTACGGGTGCGCAACGACGAGCTCCCGTTGCCCGGCTTCCAGAACTTCCAGCCCGACGCGAGCACCGCCTCGGTCGCGGGCGACTACTTCGTCGTCGTCGAGCTCCAACCGGTCCTCGGAGACATCGGCGGGGTCGTCCTCCCCCTGCAGCTGAACGTCGCCGTCGAAGGCGCCGCGTCCGGGCAGCCCGTCTTCGCCTCATCGGTGTCGACCGGCACCGCCGAGTCGTCGGCCACGTCCTCGCCGGTGGCGCCGGGCAGCTCGACAGTCCCGTCGAGTCCTCCGGGTGGGCCGGCCGCGTCGACTTCTGGGCCGCTGCTCGTCGGTGCTGGTGTGGTCGTCCTGCTCGGCGCGGCCGGAGCGGTCGCCGCCCTCGTCCGTCGCCGCCAGCGGCGGAGCGTGCCACCCGGTCGTTGAGCGGTGCGGCACAGCCCCGTGCGGGCGGACGGTCCGACGCCCGCTCACACGGTGGACAGCCGACCCAGCATGCGGACCTGACTTCGGCCGGACGCGGCTCAGAGCCTAGAGTTGAACCGTTCATCCAGAGGGGACGAGGGAACGGCCCGACGACTCCCCGGCAACCGGCTGACAGCCAGACACGGTGCCACTTCCGGCCCTGGGCGAAGGTCGCCCGGGACAGATGATGAAGGACTGATCGTCATGACCGCGGTGCTCGACACCCAGGTTCCCCCGCCCGCCGGCGTCCGCGCGGGTGCGTTCGGGAACGCCACCCACCTCGTCTGCCGCGCGTGCGGGGAGAAGTCCCCGCTCGGCCCGTTCTACGCCTGCATGGAGTGCTTCGGCCCGCTCGAGGTCGGCTACGCCTTCCCGCGCGTCACGCGCGAGCAGATCGAGGCCGGTCCCAAGAGCATCTGGCGCTACGCGCCGCTGCTGCCCGTGCCCGCGGACATCGCCACGTTCCGCTCGACCGACCCCGGCTTCACCCGGCTCGTCGACGCGGGCAACCTCGCCGCGGACCTCGGCGTACGCAAGCTGTGGGTGAAGGACGACTCGGGCAACCCGACCCACTCCTTCAAGGACCGGGTCGTCGCCGTCGCGCTGTCGGCGGCGCGCGAGCTCGGGCTGAACGTGCTCGCCTGCCCCTCCACCGGCAACCTCGCGAACGCCGTCGCCGCGGCCGCCGCCCGCGCCGGCATCCGTTCGGTGGTGATGGTCCCCGCCAACCTCGAGCAGCAGAAGATCATCGCCTCGGCGGTCTACGACACGACGCTGATCGCGATCGACGGCAACTACGACGACGTGAACAAGCTCGCCAGCGAGATCGCCGGCGAGGAGGAGGGCTGGGCGTTCGTCAACGTCAACGTGCGGCCCTACTACGCCGAGGGCTCCAAGACGCTGGCGTTCGAGATCGCCGAGCAGCTGGGCTGGCGGCTGCCCGACCAGGTCGTCGTGCCGGTGGCCTCGGGCTCGCAGCTGACCAAGATCGACAAGGGCTTCTCCGAGCTGATCAAGCTCGGGCTGGTCGAGGACAAGCCGGTCAAGATCTTCGGCGCGCAAGCCACGGGCTGCTCGCCGATCGTCCAGGCGTACGAGGCCGGTCACGACGTGGTCGCCCCGGTGCGGCCCGACACCATCGCCAAGTCGCTCGCGATCGGCAACCCGGCCGACGGCCCGTACGTGCTCGACGTGGTCCGCCGCACCGGCGGCCGGATCGCCGACGTCGACGACGAGACCGTGGTGCGCAACATCATCCGGCTCGCGCGGACCGAGGGCATCTTCGGCGAGACCGCCGGCGGGGTGACGCTCGGCGTCACGGCGCGGCTGCTGGCCGAGGGCGACCTCGACCCGGACGCGGAGACCGTCTTCATCAACTCGGGCGACGGCCTCAAGACCCTCGACGCCGTCTCGGGCCACGTCGGGCCCAAGACGACGATCCCGCCGCGCTACGAGGCGTTCACCGACTTCTGGAGGAGCTACACCGCATGAGCGCCAGCGTCCGCATCCCGACCATCCTGCGCAGCTACACCGGGGGTCAGAACGAGGTCCAGGCCAGCGGTCACACGGTGGCGCACGTCCTGGAGTCCCTGGACGCGGACTACCCGGGCCTCAAGGGCCGGATCCTCGACGACAGCGGTGCCCTGCGCCGCTTCGTGAACGTCTACGTCGGCGACGACGACGTCCGCTTCATCGGCGGGCTGGAGGCCGAGGTCCCTGACGGGGGCAAGGTCTCGATCATCCCGGCCGTCGCCGGCGGCTAGAGCCGGCCCGACCGGGCGCCGACCTCAGGCGGCAGCCACGTCCCGGGTGCGCCGCAACGCCTGGGCGTACGCCGGGTTGCCCGTGACGACGAGCGGGAGGGTGCCGAGGAGCCGGCGGACGGCGAAGCCGTTCACGGTGGCCAGCAGGTCGGTGGTCGGGAGCCCGGGCAGCCCGTACAGGCGGCGGGCCCAGGGCGGGAGCATGCTCATGCCGACGGCCACGAGCCCCGCCCACGCGGGACGGGCCGGCGTGGCCCGGCTGACCCAACGCGGCATCGGCGGGACGAAGAACCGGGTGGTGTTCCGACGCGCGACCTCCGACAGCCGCAGCTGCGGACGCACGTCGACGTAGTAGTCGGCGATCTCCGCCTCCGTCCGGGGGACCGTCTCAGGGTCGATCCCGACGAGCGCAGCGCTGGCGCGCATCTCGTCGACGTAGCGGTCGCCGTCGCCCGGGTGGAGCAACCCGCCGCACCGGCGGTAGGTGGACAGGAAGGACTCGACCTCGGCGACGTGCACCCAGCGCAGCAGCGCCGGGTCGTCGACGCGGTAGCGCAGACCGGACTCCGGCTCGACGCCCTCGGGCAGCGAGGCGTGGACCCGGCGCAGGATGCGACCGGCACGGTCGGCCTCTGCGGTGGTGCCGTACGTGACCTTGCCGACCCAGTCCCCGGTGCGCTGGATGCGTCCCCAGATGTCGTCGAACCCGACCGTGTTGTCGTCGAAGCCCGCCATGACCAGCGGGTGCAGCGACTGGATCAGCAGCGCACGCATCCCGCCCAGTGCCATCGACTGGTCGCCGTTGACGCGCCAGGTCACCGAGTCGGGGCCGAAGTAGCCGTGGTCGGAGGCGGACGCCTGCACCGACTCCTCCGTCACGCTCAGCTCGCCGCCCCGAGGTCGACCTTCTCGTTCTCGCCGCCGGAGTAGCGCTCGCCCGTGACCTTCGCCTTGACCAGGCTGAGGACGGAGGAGACCCGGCCGCCGGGGGTGTCCCAGTACTCGGCGGTGTCGCCGGTGACCTTGATCAGCACGATCGAGGGGTCGTCCGGGCCCTGCGGGAACCACGCCTCCATCTCGGCCGACCAGAGGTCCTTCGCCTTCTGGTCGTCGTCGACGACCTCGGCGGAGCCGTTGATCGACACCCAGGTGCTGCTCGAGGCCAGGGTGACGGCGACGTGCGGGTTGGCGCGCACATGGGCGACCTTGCGGGAGTCGCGGGAGGAGAAGAACCACAGGTCGGCGTCGCCCTCGACCTCCTGGTGGGCCATCGGGCGGCTGACCAGCTCGCCCTCGGTGTCGACCGTGGTGAGCATGGCGAACTTGATGTCGGAGGCGAGGTCGGCGACCTTGGTCGCGCCCTGGCTGTCGTTGGAAGTCACACCATCAGTTGTCCAAGCGCGATGGTTATGGACGCCGTCGGCACCGACTTCTCTGGGTCTTCACAGGTTGCCGGCCCTCGGCCGTCGCTCGAGCGGCCGGTCGTCCACAGGACGAGTTCTGCAGACCTGCGGTCATCCACAGCGTCCGGTACGACCGGCACGGTGGGGTCCTCGCCGACCAGGATGGGAGCATGAGCACGATGACGACGAGCAGCTCGGCCCCGGTCCTCGAGCGGGTGATCACCGCGATGGCGGGTCCGGACGCCCGCCCCCGGCCCGACCAGGTCCGGGCGGTGGAGGAGCTGGTCGACCGGCACCGCCGCGTGCTCGTGGTCCAGGCGACGGGCTGGGGCAAGTCGGCCGTCTACTGGGCGGCGACCACGGCGCTGCGCGAGCAGGGCGCGGGCCCCACCCTCGTCGTGTCCCCGCTGCTCGCGCTCATGCGTGACCAGATCGCCGCTGCCGAGCGCGCCGGCCTGCGGGCCGCGACGATCAACTCGACGAACCTCGACGCGTGGGCCCAGGTGCTGGCCGACGTCCGGGCCGGGACGATCGACGTCCTGCTCATCTCGCCCGAGCGGCTGGCCAACCCGGCGTTCGCCGCGCAGCTGCCCGACCTGCTCGGTTCCGTCGGGCTGCTCGTGATCGACGAGGCGCACTGCGTCTCCGACTGGGGCTTCGACTTCCGGCCCGACTACCAGCGCCTGACCCGCAGCATGCTGGGCCTCGCTCCCGGCACCCCCGTGCTGGCCACCACCGCGACGGCCAACGAACGGGTCACCGCCGACGTCGCCGCTCAGCTGGGCGACGACACGGTGACGCTGCGCGGCTCGCTGGCGCGCTCGTCGCTGACGCTCGCCGTGGTGCCGTCGATGTCGGTCCTCGAGCGCTACGCCTGGGTCGCCGACGCGCTCCGGGCCATGCCGGGATCGGGCATCGTCTACGTGCTGACGGTCGCCGAGACGCAGCGGGTGGCGTCGTTCCTGCAGGAGCAGGGGCTGGACGTCGCGCCGTACTCGGGGCAGAGCCAGGACCGCGAGGAGCTCGAGGACCGGCTCCGCGACAACAAGGTCAAGGCGCTCGTCGCGACCTCGGCCCTCGGCATGGGCTACGACAAGCCCGACCTGGCCTTCTGCATCCACCTCGGCTCGCCCAGCTCGCCCGTGGCCTACTACCAGCAGGTCGGCCGGGCCGGGCGCGCCCTCGACGACGCGGTGGCGGTGCTCGTCCCGGCCGAGTCCGACGAGCGGATCTGGGACTACTTCGCCACGGCCGGCATCCCTGACGAGCAGCAGGTGGAGCGTGTCCTCGACGTCCTCGGGGCCGAGCCGCAGTCGTTGCCGACCATCGAGTCGGCCACCGGGATGCGCCGCGGGCGCCTCGAGAGCCTGCTGAAGATCCTCGCGGTGGACGAGGCGGTCGAGCGCCGTGCCGGAGGCTGGGTCTCGACCGGGCGCGGCTGGTACTACGACACGGCCAAGTGGACGGCGCTGCGCCAGGTGCGGGCGGCCGAGGCCGACCTGATGCGGGCGTACGCGCACGGCGAGGGCTGCCTGATGCAGTTCCTGCAGCAGGCGCTCGACGACCCCGACCCGCACCGCTGCGGACGCTGCTCGGTCTGCACCGGACGGCTGCCGGCCCCGGGGGCGCGGCCCTCGGAGGAGACGGTGGCGGCGGCGCGGACGTTCTTCCGCGGCCAGGACGTCGTGGTCGAGCCGCGCAAGCTGTGGCCGAGCGGGGTAGAGCGCAGGGGCAGGATCGGCTTCCTCGAGGCCGGTCGGGCGCTCGCCTTCGCCGACGACCCCGCCTGGAGCGGCGAGCTGGCCGGGCTGTGGCGCTCCGACGGACCGGCGCCCGAGGCGGTGCTCGCGGGCTGCGTCGAGGTGCTGCGGCGCTGGTCGCGTTCCTGGAGCCGACCCGTGGCGGTCGTGCCGATGCCGTCGCGGCGGTTCCCGCAGCTGGTGGGCTCGGTCGCGGCGCACCTGGCCCGGGTGGGGCGGCTGCCGCTGGTCGACGCCCTCGAGGTGGGCGGCCCGCCGCCGACGGTCGAGGCGAGCTCGGCGGCCCGGGTCCGGGACCTGATCGTACGGACGCGGCTGCGGCCGGAGGTGTCCTTCGACGGGCCGGTGCTGCTGGTGGACGACACCATCCGCAGCCGGTGGACGCTCACCGTCGCCGGGGCGCTCCTGGCCGACGCGGGCGCGACGCAGGTCCTGCCGCTGGCCCTGCACCAGCTCCCGGGCTGAGCCGGAGCGAGCGGATCAGTAGCGCAGCAGCAGGTAGGGCACACAGCACCCGACCGTGAGCACCGCCGTCACCGACCCGTACTTGGCGAACTGCCAGAAGCTGATCGGCCGCCCGTGCCGCGCGGCGATCCCGGTGACCACGACGTTGGCGCTGGCTCCGATGGACGTGGCGTTCCCGCCCAGGTCGGCCCCGAGCAGCAGGGCCCACCACAGCCCGTCGCGACCCTGCAGAGGTCCGCTGGACACGAGCTCGTCCACCACCGGCGCCATCGTCGCGACGTACGGGATGTTGTCGACGACCGCGGACAGCACCGCCGATCCCCACAGCAGCAGCATCATGGCTCGCGCGGGGCTGCCGTCGCTCGCGCCGGCCAGCCCCTGGGCCAGCCCCTCGACGACGCCGGTGCTGATCAGGGCGCCGACCAGCACGAACAGGCCGGCGAAGAACAGCAGTGCGCCCCACTCCACGTCCCGGAGGTAGTCGGAGGCCGCCATCCTGCTCAGCGCGACGAGCAGCGCCGCTCCCAGCAGCGCCACGACGGAGGGTTCGAGGTGCAGCACCGGGCGCAGCACGAAGCCCGCGAGGACCAGGGCGAGGACCGACAGGCTCTTGACCAGCAGCCGGCGGTCGGTGATGGCGTCGCGCTCGTCGAGCTTCAGCACCTCGGCCACCCGCTCGGGGTCGGCGACGAAGTCCCGCCGGAACATCACCCGGCTCAGCGCCAGGAAGAGCGCCAGCAGGACGACCACGATCGGCCCGAGGTTGACCAGGAAGTCGTTGAAGCTGAGGTCGGCCCGTCCGGCCACGATGAGGTTCGGGGGGTCGCCGATGAGCGTCGCCGCGCCACCGATGTTGGAGGCGAGCGCCTCGGCGATGAGGTAGGGCACTGCCTGGACGCCCAGCCTCTCGCAGACGACGAGCGTGACGGGCGCCACGAGCAGCACGGTCGTGACGTTGTCGAGCGCCATCGACGCGACGGCGGTGATGAGGCAGAGCAGCGCCATCGTGCGGAACGGTCGACCCCCGGCCCGTTTGACGGCCCAGATCGCGATGAACTCGAACACCCCGGTGTGCCTCAGGATGCCGACGATGACCATCATCCCGAAGAGCAGCAGGACGACGTTCCAGTCGATCCCGGCCTCGGCGGAGAAGAACGCGTCGTCCGACGTCACGATCCCCAGGGCCAGCACCATGCAGGCACCGCCGAGGGCGGCGGCGACCCGGTTCACCTTCTCGGTCGCGATGAGCACGTAGGCGACCACGAAGACGATCACGGCCAGCACGGCCGACGGCGACTGCAGGATCTCAGCCATCAGGGAGCTCCGAGGCGCTGCTGCATCCCGTGCTCCACGGGGACCGGCCGCTCAGCGGCGGCGCGCACGCTCAGGCGTCGGCCTTCGCGACCTTCTGCTGCAGGACCCAGCCGACGTCGCCGGTGAGCGCGGTCGCGGCGTCGGGACCCCAGGAGCCGTCCTCGTAGACCTGGATGTCGGGCCGGGCGTCGGTCAGCATCGGCTGGAACGCCTCGAACGCCGACTGCAGGCCGGCCGAGCTCGTGAAGAGCATGCGGTTGCCGGAGAGGACGTCGTGGATCAGCGAGGTGTAGGGGGCCATGGCGCCCTCGGCCACGTTCTGGAGCATGAGCGAGGTCGCGCTCTCGGCCGGCACGGCGTCGGGGCCGGGCTTCTTGACCGTGAGCTGGATGTCGATCGCGCCGTTGCCCTTGAGGTCGTAGACGATCGCGTTGCCATTCGCCGGGACGGAGTCCAGAGGACCTTCGGCCGGCTTCAGGACGAGGCTGACGCGCTGGGCGCTCGTCGCCAGCTTCTTGCCCGTCCGCAGCAGGAAGGGCACGCCCTTCCAGCGGTCGGTGTCGACCCACAGGCGGGCCGCGACGAAGGTCTCGGTCGTCGAGTCGTCCGCGACCCCGTCGGTGTCGGTGTAGCTCTGGTACTGACCGAGCACGACCTCGTCGGGCGACAGCGGCCGGAAGGCTGCGATGACGGACTCGCGGGCGCTCTGCACGTCCTCGGCGGACATGCTCGCCGGCGGCTCCATCGCCACCTCGGCCGCCACCTGGAAGAGGTGCGTCACGAGCATGTCGAGCATCGCACCGGTCGCCTCGTAGAAGTCGGCGCGGTCGGCGACGTCGAGCGTCTCGGGGACGTCGATCTGGACCTGGGCGATGCTGTCGGCGCACCACGCGTCCCCGAAGAGCCGGTTCGCGAAGCGGGTCAGGTAGAGGTTCTGGGTCGCCTCCTTCCCGAGGAAGTGGTCGATCCGGTAGACCTGCTCCTCGTCGAAGACGGAGTGCACCAGGTCGTCGAGCTCGTGGAAGCTCTGCAGCGACTCGCCGTACGGCTTCTCGTAGACGGCCTTGGCGTTCTTGGCGAGGTCGTGGGCCTTGACGGCCTTCGTCGTCGCCTCGAAGGCCTGCGGCGGGATCGCCATGTAGTGGATCAGGTGGACCTTGGCGCCGAGCTCGTCCTCCGCCTGCTTGATGACGTCCAGCAGGCTGCCGGGGTTGTCCTCGCGGAAGCCGCCGCCGGCGAACATCACGCTCTTGGAGAAGTCGGCGAACTGGTCCGCGTCCGGCTCCTTCGCGAACTCGCAGAGCACGTCGTGGATGTGCCCGCGGAAGTCCTCGTGCGACACGTCCCCGCGACCGTTGCCGACGAGGCGGAACTGCTTCGGCAGCAGGCCGCGGGTGAAGAGCTCGTAGATGGCCGGCAGGACCATCCGCTTGGCGAGGTCACCGGTCCCGCCGTAGAGGATGATCGCGGTCGGGTCGTCGATGGGCTCGGGCTGCGGCGCGTCAGGCGTGGTCGGCACGCCTCAGTCTCTCCCGACCGCCCCGGCCCTGGTAGCGGGGCCCCGGTCCCGAGACGACCGGGCCGGACCCGGGCCGAGGTCCGCGGCGACGGTCAGGCAGCGTGGCGCGGCGCCGGCTCCTGCGCGGCGTGCTGGGGCTGCGGGTGCCGGTCCCGGCCGGACCGGCGGGCCAGGTCGGCGACGGCGAAGACCAGGGCCACGCCGACGAAGGCGACGACCGTGCGCAGCGCCATCGACAGCGCCTCGGCGTAGTCGCCGCGCTCGGTGCCCAGAGCGGCGAAGAACTGCGCCAGGATCACCGCCACCCCGATCGCGGAACCCACCCGCTGCGCGGTCTGCAGCATGCCGCCGCCCGAGCCCGCCTCGGACGGGTCGACCTCGGCGAGGGTGAGGGTGACGTTCGGCGTGACGACGAGACCACCGCCGAGGCCGGCCAGCAGGAAGGCCGGCGCGAGCTTGAGCCCGACCGAGCTCGAGAGGTTCGGCACGAGGAGGTCGATGAGCAGCAGGCCGGCGATCACGCCGACCAGCCCAGCGACGGCCAGCCAGCGCCCGAACCGCTCGACGAGCTTGCCGCTGACCAGCGCGGCGGCCGCCGAACCCACGGCGAAGGGCGTCGTCGTCAGCCCGGCCATCAGCGCGCTGTAGTGCAGCCCGACCTGGAGGTAGAGCGTCACGACCAGGAAGATCGCGGTGAAGCCGGCGAAGTAGAACGTGCCCAGGCTGAGGCCGAAGACGTACGCGGGCACCTTCAGCAGGTCGAGGTTGATGAGCGTGGCCTTGCCGCGCCGTCGCCAGGACCGTTCCCAGAGCACGAAGCCCACGCCCAGCGCGACGGCGACGCCGAGCAGCCACCAGGGCCGTTCGGACAGGGGCGTGCCCTGCCCGCCCTCGACCAGCGGGTAGAGCACGAGCAGGACGGCGGCGGCGAAGAGCGCGACGCCGACGGGGTCGAGGCTCTGGCCCTGCGCCTTGGGTGCGCTCGCCGGGAGCAGCTTGCGCGCGAGCAGGATGACGGCGATGCCGATCGGCACGTTCACGAAGAAGACGAGCCGCCAGCCGTACGACTCGCCGCCCACCTGGACCAGCAGCCCGCCCAGCAGCGGGCCGGCCGCGGTCGACAGGCCGATGGTGGCGCCGAAGATCGAGAAGGCCTTGGCCCGGTCGCGGCCCTGGAACAGGTTCTGGATGAACCCCGAGACCTGGGGGGTGATGATGCCGCCGCCGATGCCCTGGACGACTCGCGCCACCGAGATCAGCCACGGGGTCGGGGACAGGCCGGCGGCCGCGCTGGCGAGGGTGAACAGCCCGACGCCGATCATGAAGACGCCGCGGCGGCTGCGGGCGTCGCCGAGCCGGCCCATCGGGACGAGGAAGACGCCGAACGCCAGGGCGTAGCCGGCCACGATCCACTGCACGTCGCTGTCGTCGGCGCCGAGGCCCGCGCGTAGCGTCGGCAGGGCGACGTTGACGATGCTGACGTCGAGCAGCGTCATCGCCCCGGCGGCCATGACGACGGCGAGGGCCCGCCAGCGTGCGCGGTCGTCCGGTTCCTCGCCGGAGCGCTTCTCGTCGGGCGTGGGCGCAGAGGTCACAAAGAGGTTGTACCCGGCGGGAGGAGAGCGCGGATGCGGGACTCAGGACTCGAACGCTTCGTCGAGGCGCAGGACGGGGGCGGGACGTACGCGCAGGCTCTCCGTGAGCTGCGGGCCGGACGCAAGACCTCGCACTGGGTGTGGTTCGTCTTCCCGCAGCTGGCCGGGCTGGGGCGCAGCGCGACCGCGCAGGCGTACGCCCTGGGCTCGCTCGACGAGGCGAAGTCCTACCTCGCGCACCCCGTCCTCGGGCCGCGCCTGCGCGAGAGCCTCGAGGCCGTGCTGTCCCACGCCGACCGCAGCGCCGAGCAGGTTCTCGGCGGCATCGACGCGATGAAGCTCCGGTCGTCGGTGACGCTGTTCGCCCGGGCGGCTCCCGACGAGGCGCTCTGCACCCGGGTGCTCGACACCTTCTACGGCGGCGAGCCCGACGAGCAGACGCTGACGCTCCTCAGCCGAGACGGCTGAGGACCGGTTCGAGCCGGCGCAGGTCGTCGGCGTCGACGAGGTCCGGCAGCGCGACGAAGACCGTGCCCACCTCCTGCTCCGCGAGCCCGCGGTAGCGGGTGGCGTGGTCGGCCGCGGTGCCGGCGTGGCGCTGCCGGGCGAACGCCGACGCCGGCACCCGTCCCCGCAGGCGCTCGACCCGGCGGGCGACGTCCTCGCGGTCGGTCCCGAGCACGGGCACGTCGAGCACGGTCACCTCGATCTCGTCGGGGTCGCGCCCGAGGTCGGCGCAGTGCCCGCGCAGGACGGCGCGGCGTCGGGCCAGCCGGGCCTCGTCGGAGCCGGGGAGGTTCCAGGCGTCGGCCTGCGCGGCGACGAGGCGGAGCAGCCGGTCGCCGCTGCCCCCGACGACGATCGGGACGGGCCCGACCGGACGCGGGTAGCAGGTGGTCTCGGGCAGGTGCACGGACCGACCGGCGTACGCCTTGGTGCCCGGCGCCCACAGCGCCCGGAGCGTCTCGATGGTCGTCGACAGCCGGGCGATCCGCTCCGCGGCGGGCGGGAAGTCGAGCCCGTACGCCTGGTGCTCACGCAGCCACCACCCGGCCCCGAGCCCGCAGAACGCGCGGCCACCGCTCAGCGCGTCGAGGGTCGCGACCGCCTTGGCCACGACCCCCGGCGCGCGGAACGTCGCCGGCGAGACCAGCGTGCCGAGCCGCAGGCGGGTGTCGAGCCCGGCGAGCAGCCCGAGCGTCACGTACGGCTCGGGGATCGGCTCCCAGGCCCGGTCGACCTGGGGGATCTGCACGAGGTGGTCCATCAGCGCGATGCCGTCGAGGCCGATCGCGTCGGCGGCCCGCGCGACGTCGGTGAGCCAGCGCACCGGCTCCTGGCCGGCCTGGTCCCACCCGAACCGGGACAGCTGGAGCACCACGCGCGGGCCGGCGTGGGTGGGTCCGGCCGCGGGCTCGGGCCCGACGGGTGCCACCGCCCGTCGGGGTTCGTCGGCCTGCTCGACCACGACGACCGCGTCCCAGCGCTCCGCGTCGTCACCGGCGTCCGGGCTCCAGCGCGACGCGTCGTGCTGCTCCACCAGGGCGCGGACCCGCCGGAGCTGCTCGGTGAGGCCGCGGGCCGGGACGGGTCGGTCGCGGGCCCCGTTGCGGGTCCGGCAGAGCGCGGGTGCGGTGTCGAGGACGACGAGCACGGCCGGGAGCCCGGCCGCGCGGGCGAGCCCGAGGTGGTGGAGGCGACGGCGCGGGTCGAGGCCCAGGGTGTCCACCACCGCGGTGAGCCCACGGCCGAGCCGGGCGGCGACGACCTGGTCGAGCAGGGCGAAGGCGTCGTCGGTGGCGTCGAGGTCGTACGGCCCGCTGCCGACGGCCGCTCGCAGCGCGTCGGAGGACACCACCTCGGAGGCCCGGTAGCGAGCGGCGGCCCAGGTCGACTTGCCCGCCCCGGCTGCGCCCGCGAGGACGACCAGCGCGGGTCCGGGCCAGACGGGCGCCTCCTCCTCCACGGGCCTGAGTCTGGCAGCATCGCCGCCGACGACCCCGGCCGTCGACCGGCCGTGACGAGGAGACGACGTGAGCGACCCGGCGACCGACGCCCCACCGGCCCTGCGGCTGCGCGGCGTGGTGCTCGACACCCCCGACCCGGTGACGCTCGCGGCCTTCTACGCGCGGCTGCTCGGGTGGGCGTACCGGTCGGAGGACCCGGAGTGGGTGGTGCTGCTCGACCCGGGCGGGGGAGCGGGCCTCGGCTTCCAGCGCGAGGAGCGCTACGTCCCGCCCGTCTGGCCGGCCGGCCCGGGCGACGTCGCGATGATGGTGCACCTCGACGTGCAGGTCGACGACCTCGCGGCGGCGGTGGCGTGGGCCCGCTCGTGCGGCGCCCGGGTCGCGGAGCACCAGCCGCAGGAGCACGTCCGGGTCTGCCTCGACCCCGCCGGGCACCCTTTCTGCCTCTACGTCGAGGACGAAGCCGAGGACACGCCCTAACGGGGGAAGTCCTCCACGCCGACGGTCCTGATCGTGCCGTCGTCGCCCAGGTAGCGCACGGTGAGGCCGTCGCTGCCGGCGCCAGTCGACGTCGCGGAGGTCGGGGTCGGCGCCGGGCTCTGCGTCGGTGCCGTGTGGTGGCAGGCGCCGAGGACGAGCGCCACCGCGGCGACGGCCGGGAGGCCGAGGAGGGCCGGGCGGCGGAGGGCCGGGGCGGTGGGACGGCGCATGAGATCTCCAGGGTACGAACGCCGGCCAAGGCCCCGCGCCGCCCGGCGACGGCCGTGCTGCCAGCCTGGAGCCATGACCGAACGTCACCACGTCTCCTGCTGGCTGACCGACATGGACGGCGTCCTCGTCCACGAGGAGCAGGCGCTGCCGGGCGCGGCCGAGTTCATCGCGGCGCTGCAGGAGCACGGCCGACGCTTCCTGGTCCTGACGAACAACTCCATCTACACCGCGCGCGACCTGCGGGCCCGCCTGCTCCGCAGCGGCATCGACGTCCCCGAGGCCGCGATCTGGACGTCGGCGCTGGCGACGGCGCAGTTCCTGTCCGAGCAGATCCCGGGCGGTTCGGCGTACGTGGTGGGGGAGACCGGGCTGACCTCCGCGCTGCACGAGGTCGGCTTCGTCCTGACCGAGCGCGACCCCGACTACGTGGTGCTCGGCGAGACGCGGACCTACTCCTTCGAGGCGATCACGCGGGCGATCCGGCTCGTCGAACGGGGAGCGCGGTTCATCGCGACGAACCCGGACGTGACCGGTCCGTCGCCGGAGGGTTCGTTGCCGGCGACCGGTGCGGTGGCGGCGATGATCCGCCAGGCGACCGGCATCAAGCCCTACTTCGTCGGCAAGCCCAACCCGCTGATGATGCGCTCGGCCCTGAACCGCATCGAGGCGCACTCCGAGACGACCGTGATGGTCGGCGACCGCATGGACACCGACATCGTCGCCGGCATGGAGGCGGGGCTCCGTACGGTCCTCGTGCTGACCGGCTCGACGAAGGCGAGCCAGATCGAGACCTTCCCCTACCGCCCGACGAGGGTCGAGGACTCGATCGCCGACGTGGTGCCGCTCGTCGCGGAGCTGGCGCCGCCGGACTGAGCCCCCGGCCTGAGCCTCAGGCGAGGACGGTCCGTCCGCGCCGGCGGAAGCCGAGCTGGAAGGCGAGGAGGGCGAGGGCCGTGGCGGCCGCGCCCGCGAGGGGCAGCAGCACCGGCCCGCCGGCCAGGACCGCGCCGCCGATCACGGGCGCCACGGCGATGCCGACGTACATCGCGGTCGAGTACCAGGCCAGCGTGAGCCCGGCGGTGGCCGGGTCGATGGCGACGAGCCGGTGCTGCAGCGGCACGACCGCGCCGAAGGCGACGACGCCCCAGACCGCGAACAGCACGCCCAGCGCGACGAACGAACCCTCCTCGACGGCGAGCAGCACGAAGACGACCACCAGCGCCCCGGTCGCCACGGCGGCCGCGGCCCGGCTGCCGAAGCGGTCGGTGAGGGGTCCGGCGAGCGCGGTCCCCACCACGCCCCCGATGCCGTAGAGCAGCAGGAGCAGCGCGAGCAGCCGGCCGTCGCCGCCGGTGGCCGGCCGGGTGAGCTCGGCGCTGAAGATGTAGACGACGTTGAAGCCGGCGGTGACCAGCGCCGCCGCCAGGAGCACGAGGACCACCCGGGCGTCGCGGAGCACCCCGAAGCGCTGGGCCAGCCCCGTGGCCGCCCCGAGCGGCAGCGTCCCGAGCCACAGGACCACGGCGAGGGTGAGCAGCAGGGCCAGGCCGGCGAGGCCGAGCATGGTGGCGCGCCAGCCGACGAGGGCCGCGAGCGCGGTTCCGACGGGGGCGCCGACGGCCGAGGCGAGGGTGAAGCCGAGGCCGGTGGCGGCGAGCGCCAGCCCGCGCTTCTCGGGCGGCAGCAGGCCGGGGGCCGCCGCGGTGGCGGTCGGGACGAGTGCGGCACCGCCCAGGGCGGCGAGGACGCGACCGACGACGAAGGCGGGCAGGCCGTGCGCGAGAGCGGCGGCGACGGTCCCGCCCGCGACCAGCAGCAGGCCGGCGGCCAGGAGCGTGGTCCGGGGGACACGCGCCGCCAGCACGGACACGAGCGGGGAGGCGACGGCGACCACGGCCGCGTACCAGGTGATCGACGTCGCGACCGCCGGCTGGGTGGCGCCGAGGTCGGTGGCGATGGCGGGCAGGACACCGGCGATCACGAAGGCGTTGGTGCCGACGACGAACAGGCCGGCGCCCAGCAGCACGAGGCGGACGGCGGTCCGCAGCCGGGTGGAGGCCGTAGGGACGGCGAGGTCGGTCACCCGACCGTCTGCACCTGGCGCGGCATGAGGAGGACGGCCAGCAGCATCCCGAGCGCCCCGATCGCCGAGGCGAGGAAGACGTGCTGCAGGGCGCCGGCCATCACCGACGGTGCGACGGCGCTCGCCGTGGTCGCCCCGCCGCCCCCGACGTGGGTGCCGAGGCCGATGTTCGCGATGGCGCCGAACGCGGCGATGCCGAGCGCGCTGCCCATCGAGCGGGCGAACATCGCGGTGCCGGTGACGACGCCGCGGACGTTCCACCCGACCGACGACTGGGCGGCGATGAGGGTGGGTGCGGCCACGAAGCCCATGCCGAGCCCGATGACGAAGCAGGTGACGCCGACCTGGACGATCGAGCTGGTCGGGCGCAGCAGGGTGAGGCCGCCGACCCCGACGACGACGACCACGGTGCCGATCAGCGCGGTCGTCCGGAACCCCGCCCGCAGGTAGACCCGGCCGGCGAAGGAGGCCGCGATCGGCCAGCCCAGCGTCAGGGCGGCGAGGGCGAAGCCCGCGACCAGCGCGCTCCGGCCGAGCACGCTCTGCGCGTAGAGGGGGACGTACGACGTCAGCCCGATGAGGACGGCGCCGACGGTGAGGCTCGCGAGGCTGGTGGTGACGAGGAGCCGGTTCTTCAGCACCCAGGTCGGCAGGACGGGCTCGGCGGCACGGCGCTCCACGAAGCCGAACACGACCACCAGCGCGATCCCGAGGGCGGGCACCCCGACCCCCGGCAGCGACAGCCAGGACCACAGCACCCCGCCCTCGAGCAGGCCGAGGATGAGCAGCGTCGACCCGAGGGTCAGCAGCACGGCTCCGGCCACGTCGACCTTGTGCTTGACCCGCTCGACCGACTCCTGGAAGTGCCGCGAGATCATCCAGGCCGCCACGAGGGCGAGCGGGACGTTGACGAAGAAGATCCAGCGCCAGTCGAGGAAGTCCACGAACACGCCGCCGAGGGTGGGACCGACGACCGAGGAGATGGCCCAGACGCTGGCGACGTAGCCCTGCACCTTGGCCCGCTCGGCGAGGGAGTAGATGTCGCCGATGATCGTCATGCAGGTCGGCTGGACCGCGCCGGCGCCTAGCCCCTGGAGGGCGCGGAACGCGATCAGCGCGGGCATGCTCCAGGCGAAGCCGCAGAGCACCGACGCGACGCCGAACACCGCGATGCCGGTGATGATCACCGGCTTGCGCCCGTACGAGTCGCTCAGCTTGGCGAAGATCGGCACGGTCACCGCCTGCGCGAGCAGGAAGACCGAGAACAGCCAGGGGAACTGCGAGAAGCCGCCGAGGTCGTCGACGACCGAGGGGACCGCCGTCGCGAGGATGGTGGCGTCGATGGCGATCAGGCCCATGCTGAGCATCACGCCGAGCAGCACCGGACCGCGCTCGGAACGGAGACCGACCGACGCCCGCGTGATGGCGGGTGGGGTCTCGGTGCTGGTCGTCGTTCGCGCAGGGCTGGCCACGGACCGTCGCAACCCGGTGCCGACCCGATGCATTCCCTGTCGATGTTCCTGGCCTGGCCGGGCTTCGCAGGAGGGTCTGGCCGAGAGCGGTGCTTACGGTGTAAGTTCGAGATGTGCTTACGGCGTAAGTGCTCTGACGCCCGATCGCGCGGGCACCTCGCGCCGCACGGGTCGAGCGGTCCCATCGGGGGACGCCGCCGGCCGAGGGGCACGAGAAGGAGCAGCATGAGCATCACCACCGAGCAGGCGCAGCAGCTCTCCGGCCGCGGTGCGGTCTACGCGGGCCAGGACAAGATCGGCACCATCGGCCAGGTCTATCTCGACGACAGCACCGGCGAGCCGAGCTGGGTCACGGCCAAGACCGGCCTCTTCGGCTCCTCCGAGACCTTCGTCCCGCTGCAGGGCGCGACCCTCCGCGGTGATGACGTCGTCGTCGACCTCACCGAGGACACGATCAAGGGCGCGCCCCGGGTCGACGCCGACGGGCAGATCAGCCCTGACGAGGAGGACGAGCTCTACCGCTACTACGGGCTCGACGGCGGCACCGGGACCACCACGACGGGCACCGACGACGTCGTCGACCAGGGTGCGGACCGCACGGCGACGGACGCGGGCGACGACGGCACGTACGCCACCGCCGGCACGGGTACCGCTGACGTCGCCGGCACCACCGGTCACGACACCTCGGGCCCGACGACGGACGACGCCATGACCCGCTCGGAGGAGCGGCTGAACGTCGGCACCCAGACGCGCGAGTCCGGGCGGGCGCGGCTGCGTAAGTACGTGACGACCGAGACGGTCACCCAGACCGTGCCCGTGCAGCACGAGGAGGTCACCCTCGAGCGTGAGCCGATCACCGAGGCGAACGCCGGCGGCGCCTACGACGGCCCCGCCATCAGCGAGGAGGAGCACGAGGTCGTCCTCCACGAGGAGGTCCCCGTCGTCGAGAAGGAGGCCGTCGCGGTCGAGCGCATCAAGCTCGGCAAGGAGACGGTCACCGACGAGACCACCGTCTCCGCCGACGTCCGCAAGGAGCAGGTCGAGATGGTCGACCCCTCCTCCTCCGACGCCGACCGCCGCTGACCGGTCCTGCGGCCGGAGACGGTGCGGGCGCCGACCAGCCGGTCGGCGCCCGCCGCGGCGACGGGCCGACGCCACCGACTGGCTCGTCCGCTCCGAGGAGCGGGCGCGGGTCGCCTTCCCGACCCGGGTGCGCAGCCGGGTCCGGCTGGTCAAGCAGGTGGTCACCGAGGAGGTCACGCACACCTTCACGCTGCGCCGCGAGGTGCTGCGTGTCGAGGAGGCGCCGGCCGACCCGGACGACCCCGCGGACAGCGAGCTCTCCTGGACCGACATGATCGAGGGCAGCGCGCACGACCTCGGCCTCGAGATCGTGCTGCACGCCGAGCAGCTGGTCACCTCGACGGCCGTCGTCCCGGTCGAGCGCGTCCGGGTAGGGACCCGGGTGGTGACCACCGACGTCACGGTGTCGACCGATCTCCTGCGCGAGCAGGTGGACCTCGAGCAGGACCCTGCCGTGCACCACGAGCAGACGAGCACCACCGCCGGTGGTGCTCCCACGAACGAGGAGGAACCAGCATGACGACAGACCCCTACCGAGACACCGGGTCGGAGACCTTCGGCCCCGGGGGCCAGGCTCCCGTCGCGCCCGGCTACGGCATCAGCGACCCGTTCCCGAGCAGCACCACCCCGACGGCGACCGGCGCGAGCGCGCTCGACGCCGGTGCCCCGACGAGCGGCACCTCGACCGGGAACGAGACCGCCGACACCGCCAAGGACGAGGCCGGTCAGGTCAAGGACACCGCGGCCGGCGCCGCCTCGCAGGTCGCGGGCACCGCCAAGCAGGAGGCGGGCAACGTCGTCGGCGAGGCGAAGGCGCAGGCGTCGAACCTCCTCGACCAGGTGAAGGGCGAGGCCGGCTCGCAGGTCGGGACGCAGCAGCAGCGCCTGGCCGGCCTCGCGCACTCGTACTCGAAGGAGCTCGGGTCGATGGCTTCGAAGTCGGAGGAGTCGGGCCCGGTGACCGACCTCGTGCACCAGGCCTCCGAGCGCGTGGGGTCGGCCGGTCACTGGCTCGAGAACCACGAGCCGGCCGATCTCCTGGACGAGGTCCGGCGCTTCGCCCGGCGTCGTCCCGGAACGTTCCTGCTGGGTGCGCTCGCCGCCGGCGTCGTCGTCGGCCGCCTCACCCGCGGTGCTGTCGACGACGCCCGCTCCGACGACACCTCCGGCACGGCTTCGACCACGGCGCAGCCTGCGGTGGACGCGGGCTTCCCGACCGGGCGGCCGCCCGTGTACGACGCGACGGGCCCGGCCTACGCCGAGCCGACCGCCGGGTACCCGGGGGAGACCCAGGTGCCGGGCGCCGAGCTCGCCGACCCGCTCCAGGACCCGGCCGTCACGTACGGGTCGACCTACGGCGGCACGTACGACACCCCGGGTCAGGTCCGATGAGCAGCTCCTACACGGGCGACGACACCGCGGAGAGCAGGCGCTCGCTCGGGCAGATGCTCGGCGACGTCAGCCAGGACCTGAGCACGCTGGTCCAGCAGGAGCTCGCGCTCGCCAAGGCCGAGGTCTCGCAGTCCGCCACCCGCGCGGGCAAGGGCGTCGGCATGTTTGCCGGCGCCGCCGTCGCCGGGCTGCTGCTCCTGGTGTTCCTGTCCGTCTCCGCGTGGTGGGGGCTCGGGCAGTTCATCGGCAACCAGTGGTCCGCGCTGGTCGTGGCGGTCGTGTGGGCGATCGTCGCCGTCGTGCTCGCGCTCGCCGGCAAGAAGGAGCTCGCCCGCATCAAGGGCCTGCAGCAGACCGCCGACAGCCTCGGCAAGATACCGAACGCCCTGAAGGGCCAGGAGGAGCAGAACCGATGACCAGCAACGACCCGGACCAGATCCGCGCCGACATCGAGGCGACCCGAGCCCGGCTCAGCGCCGACGTGGACACCCTCGCCGACGAGGCGAACCCGAAGAACATCGCCCGTCGCAAGGTCGACGACGTCAAGGACAGCGTCCGCGACTCGGCGACCGGTCTGAAGGACCGCATCATGGGGTCGGCCGACGACACCAAGGGTTCGGCGCAGGACGCACTCGGTTCCGCCAAGGACGCTGCCGGTGGCGCACCGGCGACCGTGAAGTCCAAGACCCGGGGCAACCCGCTCGCGGCCGGGGTGATCGCGTTCGGCGCCGGGATGCTCATCTCGGCCCTGATCCCGTCCTCGGACCGGGAGCAGCAGGTCGTCGCCGACCTCAAGGAGAAGGCGGAGCCGGTGAAGCAGCAGCTGACCGACGTCGCCAAGGACGCGGCCGACAGCCTGAAGCAGCCGGCGCAGGACGCCGTCGCCTCGGTCAAGGACACCGCGACCGACGCCGCCCAGAGCGTCAAGGCCGAGGGCCAGTCCGCCGCCGGCGACGTCAAGGACCAGGCCGCTGCGTCCAAGGACGCGGTGCAGGAGTCCCGGTCCTGAGCTGAGCCGGACCTCGTACGGCGGACCGCCCGTCCACCCTGCCTCCGGGCCGGGCGGGCGGGCGGTCCGGTCGTGGTGTGCCCGGAGCGGCGGGGCCTGCTCACGAGAGGCCATGGGTGTTTGCACTCGCCAGGGTCGAGTGCTAAACATGTGACTGGCACTCTGCACGTGAGAGTGCCATCTCCTGATCGGGTGAGGTCCCCCATGGGCCGTCCGTCGCGGGCCCTGAGCAGGAGTCGAGCAGAACCACCCCGTCAGCAGAGGATTCGCCACACATGCCGAAACTCATCTCTTTCAACACCGAGGCCCGGCGCGGCCTCGAGCGTGGCATGAACACGCTCGCCGACGCCGTCAAGGTCACCCTCGGCCCCAAGGGCCGCAACGTCGTGCTCGAGAAGAAGTGGGGCGCCCCCACGATCACCAACGACGGCGTCTCCATCGCCAAGGAGATCGACCTCGAGGACCCGTACGAGAAGATCGGTGCCGAGCTCGTCAAGGAGGTCGCCAAGAAGACCGACGACGTCGCGGGCGACGGCACCACCACCGCCACCGTGCTGGCCCAGGCGATGGTCCGCGAGGGCCTGCGCAACGTGACCGCCGGCGCCAACCCGATGGACCTCAAGCGCGGCATCGACAAGGCCGTCGCGGCCATCGTCGAGCAGCTGCAGAGCGCGTCGGTCGACGTGGAGACCAAGGAGCAGATCGCCGCCACCGCGTCGATCTCCGCCGGGGACACCACCGTCGGCGAGATCATCGCCGAGGCGATGGACAAGGTCGGCAAGGAAGGCGTCATCACCGTCGACGAGTCGAACACCTTCGGCCTCGAGCTCGAGCTCACCGAGGGCATGCGCTTCGACAAGGGCTACATCTCGCCCTACTTCGTCACGGACACCGAGCGCATGGAGACCGTGCTCGACGACCCGTACATCCTGATCGTCAACTCGAAGGTGTCGGCGCTCAAGGACCTGCTGCCGCTGCTGGAGAAGGTCATCTCCGCCGGCAAGCCGCTCGTGGTCATCGCCGAGGACGTCGACGGCGAGGCCCTGGCCGCGCTGATCGTCAACAAGATCCGTGGCACCTTCAAGTCCGTCGCCGTCAAGGCCCCGGGCTTCGGCGACCGCCGCAAGGCCATGCTCGGCGACATCGCCATCCTCACCGGTGGCCAGGTCATCTCCGAGGAGGTCGGCCTCAAGCTCGACGGCGTCGGGCTCGAGCTGCTCGGCCAGGCCCGTTCGGTCGTCGTGACCAAGGACGAGACCACGATCATCGAGGGCGCTGGTTCGTCCGACCAGATCGCCGGCCGGGTCAGCCAGATCCGCACCGAGATCGAGAACTCCGACTCCGACTACGACCGCGAGAAGCTGCAGGAGCGCCTGGCCAAGCTGGCCGGCGGTGTCGCGGTGATCAAGGTCGGCGCGGCCACCGAGGTCGAGCTCAAGGAGCGCAAGCACCGCATCGAGGACGCCGTCCGCAACGCGAAGGCCGCGGTCGAGGAGGGCATCGTCGCCGGCGGCGGCGTGGGCCTGCTCCAGGCGGCCAAGGACGCCAAGGTCGACCTGACCGGCGACCAGGAGATCGGCGCGCAGATCGTCTTCACCGCGGCCTCGGCCCCGCTGAAGCAGATCGCCTTCAACGCCGGCCTCGAGGGTGGGGTCGTCGCCGAGAAGGTGCGCAACCTCCCCGCGGGCCACGGCCTGAACGCGGCCACGGGTGAGTACGTCGACCTCGTCGCGAGCGGCATCATCGACCCGGTGAAGGTCACCCGCTCGGCGCTGCAGAACGCGGCCTCGATCGCCAGCCTGTTCCTCACCACCGAGGCCGTCATCGCCGACAAGCCCGAGAAGGCCGCCCCGGCGGGCCCGGGTGGCGACGGCGGCATGGGCGGCATGGACTTCTGAGTCCCTGCTCGACCCGTTCCACCTGCACGACCTGACGAGAGGCGGTCCCCTTCGGGGGGCCGCCTCTTGTGCGTCCTCCGACGTCAGCTGTCGGGCAGCGCGTCCAGGACCCGCTCCGGACGGCTGGCGTAACCGGTGAGCTGGGCCGGGGCCGGCAGCGGCGTCGGCCACTCCTGCGTCGTCCAGCCGCGGGGCGGGTCGGCCTCGGCGTAGGTCCACGTGGTGGTGCCGCCCGTGGCGGTGCTCCCCGCGGACACGGCCCGGGTGTCCGCGACGTCGTCGCGCCAGGTCACCGGGACGTCGGTGAACGCCGGCAGCCCGGGCAGCAGCACGTCCACGCGACGCGTCCCCTCCGGCAGCGGTCCGACGTGGGTGGCCAGGTGGGCGGTCCCGCCGCCGTAGCGCAGTCCGCGCGACCACAGGCCCAGCCCGGAGCACAAGCACTCGTACGTCGGCCGCCCCGCGAAGGCCGCCGTCGTCCAGCGCACCCCCACGGGGGCCTCGCCCGCGTCGGGCACGCGCAGCCGCGGACCGCTGGCGGGGTTCGCGGTCGCGACGCGGACGTCGGTCCGCAGCGGCGACGAGACGGGCGGGCCGGGGCTGCTGCCGAGCCCGGGCTGGTCGTCGACGGAGTGCAGCGTCCACACGACCGAGGTGAGCGCGCGGGTGGCCACGACCTCGTTGACGACGACCGTCTGCTGACGGTGCGCGGGGTCGGGCGCGGTGTACGTCTTCGCGCCCGTCCGCGGGTTGCCGACGACCGCAGGCCGGGCGAGGTCGGTCGGCCGGTCCGCGACCGGGGTCTCGCCGACCGGCGTGACGGGTACGCCGGGCAGGACGGCGACGTTCGGCAGGACGACGTCCACCCGGTCGGTGCCGGCCCCGAGCTCGCCGAAGGCGAGCTGGAGGACCCGGGTCTCGCCGAAGCGCAGCGTCGGCGTCACCGCGAAGAGCGGCGTGCAGAGGCAGCGGCTGAAGCGCTGCCGCGACACGTCGGCCAGGGGCCGGTAGACCCGGTCCGAGGCCGGGTCGAGGAGCGTGAGGTCCTGCTCGCCGGCGAGGGCCCGGGTCATCCCGAGATCGGTGCCCGAGGGGACCAGGTCGCCCGCCCGACGTCCCGGCCCGGCCAGCGGCGTGACCGACCAGTCGAGCACCGTCGCCCCCGCCGTCCGACGGACGGCGTGCACGGCGAGGCGGATCGTGACCCCGCTCCCGTCGGCGGTGGTCCACAGCGCCTCGCCGGCGACGGGCAGCCGCGGGTCGGTGGGCGAGGGCGGCTCGACGGGGGCGGACGAGGTGGGCTTCGTGGGTCCGGGCGCCGGCGTCCGGAACAGCCCTGGCTCCTGCCCGCCCCAGCTGCAGGCGTCGAGACCCAGGACGAGCACCGCGGCGAGCGCCGCGACCGCCGTACGGGTCGTCGCGGCGCGGGTCGTGCGCCGCCGCGTCGTCACGCGCCGATGCTAGGTCGTTCCCGACCTGGCGGGGGGTGCTCGACGTAGGGTTCGCGGGACAGCGGCAGAGGGAGGCGTTCGTGACGGAGCAGGCGCCTCGCAACGCACCTGCCCGTGCGCCCAAGGGCCTGGAGCGCACGACGATCGTGCAGGCGGCGCTCCGCTCGATCGACGCCCACGGGCCGCACGGACTCACGATGCGCGGGCTCGGGCAGGACCTCGGCGTGGAGGCGATGTCGCTGTACCGCTACGTGTCCGGCCGCGAGGACCTCCTCGAGGCCGTCGTGAGCCTGCTGCTCGAGGGCCTGCGCGGGGACATCGACGAGTCCCTCACCCAGACCTGGCAGGGCTATCTCCAGGCGCTGGCCCACGCCGTGCGCCGGATCGCCGTCGAGCACCCGAGCGCCTTCCCGCTGGTCGCGACGCGGCACCCGGCCGCCCCGTGGCTCCGCCCGCCGCTGCGCAGCCTGGAGCTCGTCGAGCAGCTCCTCGCGACGCTGGTCGAGCACGGCTTCAGCGACGAGCAGGCGGTCGACACCTACCGGGCGTTCAGCAGCTTCCTGCTCGGGCAGCTGCTCCTGGAGTCGGTCGTGCGGGGCGCGGAGACCGGCCCGGTCGAGGTACCCCTGGACGAGGGTGGTGCCGACCTGCCCGCTCGTGACGGCACGAAGGACGTCATGGACAACCCGACGGTCGTCCGGCTCCAGCCGTTGCTGGCGCAGGACCGCAGCGAGGAGGAGTTCGAGGTCGGTCTGGAGAGCCTCCTGAACCGGCTGGAGCTGGCCCTCAGCCAGTAGCGCACCCAGCAGCACACGTCGGGCGCGGGGCCGGACCCGGCGGCCGTACGCCCGTTAGGGTGCTCGTGCGCAGGCCCTCACCGGGTCGGCCCCGAGGGAGGAGCCCGTGACGGTGGACGTGGCGCCTCTCGTCGTGGACGGGCACAACGACCTGCCCTGGGCCCTGCGCCAGACCGGCTCCGACCTCGACGCCGTCGACGTCGCCCTGCCCCAGCCGCAGCTGCACACCGACCTGCCGCGCCTGCGGGCCGGCGGGGTCGGGGGCCAGTTCTGGTCGGTGTACGTGCCGTGCAGCTTCCGCGGCGCCGACGCGGTCACCGCCACCCTCGAGCAGGTCGACGTCGTGCACCGCCTCGTCGAGCGGTACCCCGACGACCTCGTCCTCGTCACCGACGCCGACGGCCTCGAGGCCGCCCTCGCCTCCGGGCGGGTGGCGAGCCTGCTGGGGGCCGAGGGCGGCCACAGCATCGACGGCTCGCTCGGCGTCCTCCGCGACCTGCACCGGCTCGGGGTGCGCTACCTGACGCTGACCCACAACGCGAACACCGACTGGGCCGACTCCGCCACCGACGTCCCGCGCCACGGCGGCCTGACCCGGTTCGGGCGCGAGGTCGTCGCCGAGCTGAACCGGCTCGGCATGCTCGTCGACCTCTCCCACGTCGCGGCGACGACGATGCGCGACGCCCTCGACGTGACGGCCGCGCCGGTGGTGTTCAGCCACTCCGGAGCGCGAGCGGTCGCCGACCACCCGCGCAACGTCCCCGACGACGTCCTGGTCCGCCTGCCCGCGAACGGCGGCGTCTGCATGGTGACGTTCGTGCCCCGCTTCGTCAGCCCGGCCGCCGCGGGCTGGGCCGCCGAGGTCCACGAGGCCGCGCTCGCCGCGGGGGTCGACCCCCGCGACCTCGGGGCGCTGGACACGTTCTCGGACGCGTACCCCCGGCCCTGCCCCCCCGCCACGCTCGCCGACGTCGTCGCGCACGTCGAGCACGTCCGCGAGGTCGCCGGGATCGCGCACGTCGGGCTGGGCGGCGACTTCGACGGCACGTCGTCGACGCCGGTCGGGCTGGAGGACGTCTCCTGCTACCCGGCTCTGCTGGACGCGCTGCGCGACCGCGGCTGGTCGGCGGGCGACCTCGGCGCGCTCGCCTCGGGCAACGTGGTGCGGGTGCTGCGCGAGGCGGGTTCGGTGGGGGCCGGGCTGCGCGCGGTCCGCGGTCCCTCCGTCGCGACGATCGAGGCGCTCGACGGGCCGGGGTCCTCGTACCCCCAGGAGGCATCGTGAGCGCGCTGCTCGAGGTCGTCGTCACCCACGCCGCTGACGCCGCACGGGCCGAGGCCGGCGGGGCCGACCGGGTCAGCCTCGTCGGGGACGCGATGTCCGGGACCGACCGCGAGACCGGCGCGCTGTCGCCGGCGCCGGACCTCGTCGAGCACGTCCGTGCCGCCACGAGCCTGCCCGTACGCCCGCTGCTGCGCCTCCGGGACGGCTACGGGACCGACGGCGGCGAGGTCGCGCACCTGCACGGGCTGCTGGCGTCGTACGCCTCCGCCGGTGCCGACGGCGTCGTGCTCGGCTTCCTCAACGCGCTCACCGAGATCGACCTGGAGGTGGTGGGGGAGCTGCTCGGCGGTCCGACCGGGCCGGTCGACAGCCCGACGCGGTGGACCTTCTCCCGGGCGGTCGACGCGTGCATCTCGACCGACCGGGCGTGGCGCGAGCTGCCGTACCTGCCGGGTCTCGACGCGGTCGCCACCGCGGGTTCGGCGCGCGGGGTCGCGGAGGGCCTCGACGACCTGGTCGCCCGCGCCGAGGACGACCCCGCCGCCCGGCGGCTGATCATGGCGTCCGGCGGGCTCGAGCCCGAGCACGTGCCGTGGCTCGTCCGGGCCGGGGTGGGCATGTTCCAGGTGTCGACCCAGGTGCGCCCGCTCGGGTCGTGGAAGGCGTACGTGGACGCCGACCTCGTCGGCACCTGGCGCGCGCTGCTGGACAGCGAGGCGTCGGGACGCGGGTGAGCGCGTGATCCTCGTCGACGCCCCGACCTGGCCCGCGCGCGGCCGGCTGTGGTCGCACCTGGCCAGCGACACCTCGTACGCCGAGCTGCACGCCTTCGCCGCCCGGATCGGGCTGCCGCCGCGGGCCTTCGACGGCGACCACTACGACCTGGTGGAGGACCGCTACGCCGAGGCGCTGGCCGCCGGGGCCGTCCCGGTCGGTTCGCGGGAGATCGTCGCCGCCCTCCACGCCGCCGGCCTCCGCCGCCGCAAGCGCTCCCGCCTCGCCCCCTGACCAGGGTTCCGTCGGCCCGACCCGCCCGCCGACCCGTGCTGATCCACCCGTACCTCCCCCACCCCCCGTACCCCCGCACGGCCCGTACGGCCCGTACCCCACTCTTCCCCCTCTCCCGGGAAACGCTGACTCCCGACGCCTTCGGCGCGGTCTCGATGGACGGAGTCAGCGTTTTCTTGGGGCTGGGGCTGGGGCTGGGGCTGGGGCTGGGGCTGGGGCTGGGGCTGGGGCCGGGGCTGGGGGCTGGGGCTGAAACTCGGGCTGGACCGGAACGGTGACGGGGCTGGAGGCCGGGTCCGGGGCGCCGGACTGGTAGGTGCGGACACCAGAGGGTCGAGGAGGAACCGCTGTCTCCCGACGCCTCCGGCCACGTTCCGGAGGGACGGAGTCAGCGTTTCCTTGTCGGAACGGGCCGGGAGAGCCGTCGGCGGCAGGGGTGGGGGAACGGCGTCGGGTCCGCCGCCCGCGAACTCGTCACCTTCTCGTCACCGGGGCGGGGCAGGATGGTGCGCGATGACACCGAACGTCGCGCCCTGCGCGCACCTCGCGGCGCTGCCGCTCACCCCACGACCAGCCGGCTTCGAGCCGTACTGCGCCGACTGCGCGCTCACCGGCGACCAGTGGACGCACCTGCGCCGCTGCCTGACCTGCGACCACGTCGCCTGCTGCGACGACTCCGTCAACCAGCACGCCACCCGGCACCACGAGGCGACCGGGCACCCGGTCATGACGTCGGAGGAGCCCGGCGAGAGCTGGCGCTGGTGCTTCGTCGACTCCGAGGTCGCGTGAGCGCGCCCACGCCGGACAGCCCGACGAGCCTGACGGGCGGTCCGACCCGGGGGACCGGGGACGGGGAGGCGGCGCAGGCGGTCGCCGAGCGGCGGACGCGGCGCGAGGCCGAGCCGCCCCGCGAGGCCAAGCCTGTCATCCTCACCGTCGACGACGACCCCAGCGTGTCCCGGGCGGTGGCGCGCGACCTGCGCCGCCGCTACGGCGCCGACCAGCGCATCGTCCGGGCCGAGTCGGGGGCCGCCGCGCTCGACGTCGTCCGCGAGGTCGTGCTCCGCGGCGAGCAGGTGGCCGTGCTCCTCGCCGACTACCGGATGCCGCAGATGAACGGGGTCGAGTTCCTCGAGGCGGCCATGGACCTGGTGCCGCAGGCCCGCCGCGCGCTGCTGACCGCGTACGCCGACACGAACGCCGCCATCGCGGCGATCAACGTCGTCGACGTCGACCACTACCTGCTCAAGCCGTGGGAGCCGCCGGAGGAAAAGCTCTACCCGGTCGTCGACGACATGCTCACGAGCTGGCGGCGCGACGGCCGCCCGCCGGAGCGCAAGACCAAGATCCTCGGGCACCCGTGGTCGCCGGGGTCGTACGAGGTCCGCGACTTCTTGGCCCGCAACCTCGTGCCGTACAAGTGGTACAACGTCGACGACCCCGAGGGTTCGCGGCTGCTGGCCGCCGCCGGCAGGACGCAGGCCGACGTGCCGGTCGTCGTCACCACCACCGGCGACCCGCTGTCACGGCCGAGCCTCACCGATCTCGCGAACGCCGTCGGGCTCGACACCACCCCGCGCGGCGACTTCTACGACGTCGTGATCATCGGTGGCGGCCCGGCCGGGCTGGGGGCGGCGGTGTACGCGGCGTCCGAGGGCCTCAAGACCGTCGTCGTGGAACGTTCCGCCGCAGGCGGCCAGGCCGGTCAGAGCTCGCGCATCGAGAACTACCTCGGCTTCCCCGACGGCGTCGCCGGCGCCCAGCTCACCGACCGGGCACGCCGCCAGGCCGTCCGGCTCGGCGCCGAGATCCTCACGGCGCGCAGCGTCACGGGCCTGGCCGCGCGCGGCCCGGCACGGGAGATCACCTTCGCCGACGGCGAGACGCTGCTGACCCACACCGTGGTGCTGGCGACGGGCGTCTCCTACCGCCAGCTCGACGCCGAGGGGGTCGAGGGCCTGCTCGGGCGCGGGGTCTACTACGGCTCGGCCGCGACCGAGGCGGCCGCGTGCGAGGGCGACCACGTCGTCATCGTGGGCGGCGCGAACTCCGCCGGCCAGGCCGCGGTCTTCTTCTCCACCCATGCCGCCCAGGTCACGCTGGTCGTCCGTGGCGACTCCCTCGAACGCTCGATGTCGTCCTACCTGGTCGACCAGGTACGCGCCCGGGAGAACATCACCGTGCGCACCTGCACCACGGTCGAGAGCTGCGAGGGCGAGGGCCACCTGCGCTGCGTGACGCTGCTCGACCGCGGCACGGGCCAGCGCGAGGTCGTCGAGACCGGGCACCTCTTCGTCTTCATCGGCGCCGCCCCGCTGACGGACTGGCTCGACGACCGCGTCGTCCGGGACCGCGCGGGGTTCGTCGTCACCGGTCCCGAGCTGGTCGTGGACGGGCGGCGCCCCGACGGCTGGGACCTGGACCGCGACCCCTACCTGCTCGAGTCGAGCCTGCCCGGGGTGTTCGTGGCCGGCGACGTGCGTTCGGACTCGGTCAAGCGCGTCGCCTCGGCGGTCGGCGAGGGCGCGCTCGCGGTGACGCTGGTGCACCGGTACCTGGCCGAGCAGTGAACCTCCGGTCGCGTCCGACGGACAGCGGGCCGTCCGAGGAGCACCATGGAAGAGAGCACGCCGAGGTCGCGTTGACCGCGGTGGAGGAGATTCGGTGACGCAGACCGCAGCAGCACAGGCAGACCCCGGCACGACCGTGGGGACCGACGAGCACCTGACGCCGGAGGAGCTCACCCGGCTCTTCCTCTTCGAGCACCTCGAGGCCGACCAGCTCGCGTGGCTCAGCTCGCAGGGCTACGTCGAGACGCGCTCCGAGGGCGAGGTCGTCTACGCCGAGGGTGACCCGGCGACCTGCTTCTTCGTGCTCGTCGACGGCCGCATCGCGATGCGTCGCTGGGTCGAGGGCACCAACGTCGAGGTCAACCGCACCGACCAGCGCGGGGTCTACGCCGGGGCGACCGCCTCGTTCGTCAAGGTCGACGCCGGTCAGCGCTACGCCAACAGCCTCGTCGCCATCACGGACTGCCGCTTCTGGGTGATCGACGCGGCGACGTTCGGCGAGCAGATCCGCGCCTGGTTCCCGATGGCGATGCACATGCTCGAGGGTCTCGCCACCGGGATGCGCAACAGCCAGCTCGTCGTCGGTCAGCGCGAGCGGCTGCTGTCGCTCGGCCGGCTCGCCGCCGGTCTGACCCACGAGCTGAACAACCCCGCCTCGGCCGCCGTCCGGGCGACCGCGAGCCTGCGTGAACGCGTCAGCAAGATGCGCGGCAAGCTCAGCCACCTGGCGCGCGCCGACATCGACGGCCACGAGCTGGCCGCGATGGTCGACCTCCAGGAGGCCGCCGTCGAGCGGATGGCCAAGACCACCCGCGAGCTCAGCCCGATGGAGACCTCCGAGGCGGAGGACGAGCTCGCCGACTGGCTCGACGACCACGACGTCCGCGGCGGGTGGGACGTGGCGCCCGTCCTCGTGGCCGCAGGGGCCGACGTCGCCTGGCTCGACGAGATGGCCGACCAGGTCTCCGCCGACGTGCTCGGCGACGCGGTGCACTGGGTCGCGTACGCGCTCGACACCGAGCAGCTGATGAACGAGATCGAGGACGCGACCACCCGGATCTCCACCCTCGTCGGGGCGGCGAAGCAGTACTCCCAGCTCGACCGTGCCGCGCACGCCGACGTCGACGTCCACGAAGGCCTCAAGAGCACGATCATGATGCTCAAGCACAAGATCATGGCGCCCGGCAACATCACCCTGGTCAAGGAGCTCGCGGAGGGCCTGCCGAAGGTGCCCGCCTACCCGGCCGAGCTCAACCAGGTCTGGACGAACCTCATCGACAACGCCGTCCAGGCCATGCCCGAGGGCGGCACGCTGACGATCCGGACGCAGCTCGAGGCCGACGACGTGCTGGTCGAGGTCTGCGACACCGGCACGGGGATCCCGCCGGAGCTGCAGGAGCGGATCTTCGAGCCGTTCTTCACCACCAAGCCGGTCGGCGAGGGGACCGGGCTCGGCCTGGACATCTCCTACCGCGTGGTCGCGCAGCGCCACGGCGGCGACCTCCGCGTCCGGTCCGTCCCCGGTGACACGCGCTTCCAGGTACGGCTCCCGCTCGTCACGCCGGAGCGGCTCGGCGCTCTCGCCTGAGCGTTCCCGGGTCCCGGGTGTGACGAAGAGTTCGTCCGAGACACGGCTGGTGTGACGCACGGTGCAGTGCTGCGAGGGGTGCACGCGACTAGCCTGAGCGCGTGGGCGCGTCGAGAAGTGGCGAGCGGGCCGGTGCGGATGCGCCGACGCCGCTGGTGAGCGCCGTCGACGCGGCCTCCGTCACCCTGGACGACCGGCTCTGCCTGGCCCTCTACACGGCCTCGCGGTCGATGACGGCGCGCTACCGGGTGGCGCTCGAGGAGTTCGGGCTGACCTACCCGCAGTACCTCGTGATGCTGCTGCTGTGGGAGGAGCCCGCGGTCCCCGTCGGCCGCATCGGCGAACGCCTCGCGCTGGAGTCGAGCACCCTCTCCCCGCTGCTCAAGCGGCTCGAGGCGATGGGGCTGATCAGCCGGACGCGCGACGTCGCCGACGAACGGCTCGTGATCATCGGGCTGACCCGCGCAGGCGCGCGGCTGCAGCAGCGCGCCGCGTCGGTCACGCTCGAGGTCTGCCGGGCGTCGGGGCTGAGCCTCGACGGTTCGGCCGGCCTCGTCGAGGAGCTCAAAGAGCTCGACGGGCACCTCCGCGACTCGACCCGCGAGGCCCGCGCCGCCTCCTGAGGCCGCCGCCTCCGCTCAGGCGGCCAGCGCCAGGGGCAGGTCGGCGGCGTGCACCACGACCAGCGACGTGACCGCGCGGGTCAGGCACACGTAGAGCCGGCGCAGACCGGTGACCTCGTCGGCCTCGGCGGCGACCAGCTCGGCCGGTTCGAGCAGGACGACGTGGTCGAACTCGAGCCCCTTCACCAGCGAGGCCGGCACCACGTCCACCCGCGCGGCCTCGGTGAAGTCGCGCTCGCCCTCGCCCAGCAGCGCGTACGCCGTCCCGGCCGTCCCCAGGGCGGCCGCGACCTCCGGCACGCGCCGGTCGGGGACGACGACGCCGACCGTGCCCTCCTGCTCCAGCGCCGTCCCGACAGCGGCGACGACGTCGTCCAGCGGTGCCGTCGAGCGGCGCAGCTCCAGCTCGCCGGCCTGACGGCGCACCGAGCGTGGCGGCGTCAGCGCGGGGGCGATCACGGGCAGCAGCCGGGCCGCGTACTCGATGACCAGGCCCGGCACCCGGAACCCCTCGACCAGCTCGGTGACGACCGCCTCCGGCTGGCCGAGGTGGGTCAGGGCCTCGGACCAGGTGCGCACCGACCACGGCGTCGTGGCCTGCGCGAGGTCGCCCAGCACGGTCATCGACCCGGTGCTCGCCCGGCGCCCGACCGCCCGCAGCATCATCGGCGACAGGTCCTGCGCCTCGTCGAGCACGACGTGGCCGAGGCTCGGGGTGCGGTTCAGCAGGTCGCCCGCCTCGTCGACGAGGGCGAGGTCGGCGAGCGTCCAGCGCGCGCTCCGCGGCGTACGACCCGGCCGGCCGCCCTGCAGCTCGGCCTGCTCGTCGGCGTCGAGCAGCCCGTCCGCGGCCTGGGCGAGGAAGGCTGCGTCGTTCAGCAGCCGCAGCACCAGCCGGGGCGCGTCGAGCGCCGGCCAGAGCCCCGCGGCGTACGCCTTGACCTCGCGGCTGCGGGCGACGGCCGCCTGCACGCGGTCGTCGGGGGAGTCACCGGCCGCCTCCATCCGCAGCAGCACCCGGTGCGCCAGGCGCTGGGCGAGCATCATCCGGCCGGCCTCGTAGCGGACGTCACGGGCCCGCAGCTCGGCGACGACCTCGTCGGCGACGTACGCCGGGACGCGCCACTGGTGGATCCCGCGTGGCAGGACCAGCGTGCTCGCGGCGGGGGCGACGTGGGCCCAGACGGCGCGCCGGACCACCTCGGCCAGCCGGGCGTCGCCCTTGAGCCGCGCCCGGACGGCGGGTTCGTCGGCGTGGACCTCGAGCCCGGTGGCGTCGCCGAGCAGCGACTCCACCGTCGCCTGGGCCGCGTCGATCTCGCCGAGCGCGGGCAGCACGTCGCCGATGTAGGACAGGAAGCTGGCGTTCGGGCCGACGACCAGCACGCCGCTGCGGGCGAGCTGCTCGCGGTGGGCGTAGAGGAGGTAGGCCGCGCGGTGCAGGCCGACGGCGGTCTTCCCCGTGCCCGGCGCGCCTTGCACGCAGACCGACTGCGCGAGCCCGGCGCGCACGACCACGTCCTGCTCGGGCTGGATGGTGGCGACGATGTCGCGCATCGGGCCGGTGCGCGGCCGCTCGATCTCCGACTGCACGATCGACGAGCCGGTGCCGCGGCCCTCGCCGGCACCGAGGTCCTCGTCCTCGTACGCGGTCAGCGTCCCGGAGGCGAAGCCGAAGCGCCGCCGGCGTCGGACGTGCATGGGATCGGCGGGGCGCGCGCGGTAGAAGGGCAGCGCCATGCCCGCGCGCCAGTCGATGACGAGCGGCTCGCCGCCCGCCTCACCCGTGACGTGCCGGCGTCCCACGTACAGGGTCTCGTCGCGCTCGGCCCCGAGGTCGGCGGCGTAGTCGAGGCGGCCGAAGAAGAGCGGGACCGACGGGTCGTCGGCCAGCGAGGCCATCCGGCGGTGCAGCACCTGCTTGAGGTGCTCGGTCGCGAGGCGGTCGGCGCCCTGCGCGGTGAGGCCGGCGGTGGTCGCCCGCATCCGGGTGAGCGCCTCGCGCGACTCGACGAGGTGGGTGCGCTCGGCGTCCAGGACGGCGGCCGAGGGAGCGGTGTCGGGCATGCGAGCGTCTCCGATCCTCGATCGGTGGATTCAGGGCGTGCCTCCGGGTTCCTGGCCGAGAGCGAGCGGCGGTCCACGGAAGGACTGGCAAGGCGACGGAGGAGGTCGTAGCGGTGCCTACGGTCGACGACGTCGACGCAGCCAGTCGTTTCGTGGCCATCGCGCAGCCGGCCAGGACCCGGGAGGAACGCCCAAGGGCGAGGGGCCACGTTAGGGCTCGCGGCCCCACCCGTCCAGCGGGTTCGGCGCGCGGGCCCGCGGGCGGGGGCCGTACCCACCCGTGAGCGGCGCGCGGCGCCTTCCTAGGGTGGCTGTGTGACTGAAGCCGTACCGCCCGCCCGGACCCGTTCGTTCACGCCGGTGGAGAACCCGGCGGACCGGCCCCGGACGACCCGTCGCACGGTCCGCGTGCTGCTGCTCAACCCGGACGGGGGGACGCTGCTGTTCGAGGACAGCGACCCCGGCCTCGTCGACGTGCGCTGGTGGGTCACCCCCGGCGGCGGCATCGACCCGGGGGAGTCCGAGACCGAGGCGGCCGTGCGCGAGGTGCGCGAGGAGACCGGCTTCGACCTCGAGCCGTCCGCGCTGCTCGGGCCCGTCGCCCGCCGGCACGTGGTGCACGGCTACTCCGACCAGGTCATCGAGCAGGACGAGTCGTTCTACGCAGCACGGGTCGGCACGTTCGACGTGGACGTGTCCGCGCACACGCCGGAGGAGAAGATCACGTTCAAGGGCTGGCGCTGGTGGTCCACCGAGGACCTCCGCGCCTCCGACGAGTGGGTCTGGCCGCGCGAGCTCGAGGAGATCCTCCTGCTGGTCGACCAGAGCGACCGCTGGCCCGTGGAGCTGGGGTTCCAGGAGGAGTCGACGGTTCCCGACGTGGGCTGAACGCGTCAGCGGGTGGGTCCGTGCACCACCGAGGTGCGCAGATCCACCCGCTCTCGTCGCTGCCGTCCTCAGTCGGCCGCGAGCGCGTCCTCGGCGTCCATGATCGTGTACGCGTAGCCCTGCTCGGCCAGGAAGCGCTGCCGGTGCGCGGCGAACTCGGCGTCCACGGTGTCGCGGCTGACGACCGCGTAGAAGCGGGCGGTGAGGCCGTCGGACTTGGGCCGGAGCAGCCGGCCGAGGCGCTGCGCCTCCTCCTGGCGGGAGCCGAAGGCGCCCGAGACCTGGATGGCGACCTGGGCGCCGGGCAGGTCGATGGAGAAGTTCGCCACCTTGCTCACCACGAGCAGGTCGATCTCGCCCGAGCGGAACGACTCGTAGAGCCGCTCGCGCTGCCGCACCGTGGTGTCTCCGGTGATCAGCGCCGCGTCGAGCCGCTGCGCCAGGTCCTCGAGCTGGTCGACGTACTGCCCGATCACGAGCGTCGGCTGCCCGGCGTGCTTGCGTGCGAGGTCGACGACCACGTCGGTCTTGGAGTCGGCCGTCGAGGCGAGGCGGTAGCGGACGTCAGGCTCCGCGACCGCGTACGTCATCCGCTCGGGTTCGCTGAGGGTGACCCGGACCTCGACGCAGTCGGCCGGCGCGATGTAGCCCTGCGCCTCGATGTCCTTCCACGGCGCGTCGTAGCGCTTGGGTCCGATCAGGGAGAACACGTCGCCCTCGCGGCCGTCCTCGCGCACGAGCGTCGCCGTCAGCCCGAGGCGGCGCCGGGCCTGGAGGTCGGCCGTCATCCGGAACACGGGCGCCGGCAGCAGGTGCACCTCGTCGTAGAGGACCAGGCCCCAGTCACGGGCGCCGAAGAGCTCGAGGTGCGGGTGCACGCCGCCGCGCTTGGTGGTGATCACCTGGTAGGTCGCGATGGTGACCGGCCTGATCTCCTTCTTGGAGCCCGAGTACTCGCCGATCTCCTCCGGGGTCAGGCTCGTCCGGCGCACCAGCTCGTCGCGCCACTGGCGCGCGGAGACGGTGTTCGTCACGAGGATGAGCGTGGTCGTCTTCGCGGTGGCCATGGCCGCCGCGCCGACGATCGTCTTGCCCGCGCCGCAGGGGAGCACCACGACCCCGGAACCACCGTGGAAGAACGACTCGGCCGCCTGCGCCTGGTACGGCCGCAGCTCCCAGCCGTCCTGGACCAGGTCGATGGCGTGGGCCTCGCCGTTGACGTAGCCGGCGAGGTCCTCCGCGGGCCAGCCCAGCTTGAGCAGCACCTGCTTGAGGTGGCCGCGCTCGCTGGCGTGCACCACGACGGTGTCGTCGTCGACGCGCGAGCCCACCAAGCCCTTGACCTTGGCGCTCTTGAGCACCTCGGTGAGCACCGGCCGGTCGGTGGTGACGAGGACCAGCCCGTGGGTCGGGTGCTTCTCGATGCGGAGCCGGCCGTAGCGGTCCATGGTGTCGGCGACGTCGACCAGCAGCCCGTTCGGGACGGGGTAGCGGCTGTACGTGAGCAGGGTGTCGACCACCTGCTCCGCGTCGTGGCCGGCGGCGCGCGCGTTCCACAGGCCCAGCGGGGTCAGCCGGTAGGTGTGGATGTGCTCGGGCGCGCGCTCGAGCTCGGCGAAGGGGGCGATCGCGATCCGGCACGCCTCGGCGGCCGGGTGGTCGACCTCGAGGAGCAGGGTCTTGTCGGACTGGACGACGAGGGGCCCGGGGGCGTCAGCAGACATCCGCACCAGCGTAGGCGGGGGGTGGTGGTCGTGAGCCCACCCCGACGAGGTGGATCGGGGCGGGCCGGGATCGGGTGACCACGGGAGTCTGCTGCTGCCCACGGCAGATCTGCCGTGGGCAGCAGCAGTTCTTCACGTGAACGTGAAAAACCGGTGACGCACGGGGACGACCCGGCGCCGGGGTCCGGCGTCCGGGGGCGGCGGGCCGGGTCCCGGGTCAGGCGGGTTCGACGGCGGCGATCCGCGACAGCGCGATGGTGACGATCTGGGCGTTCGTCCGGTCGACGGCGCGGACCAGCCCGGCGCTGAGGTCGAGCGGGGCGAGGTCGCGCTGGGTGGAGCGGCCGTCGTTCTCGACCCAGGTGACCCGGACGGGCAGCCCGTCGCGGGTGGCGACGCGCAGGTCGTCGAGCGCGGCGGCCGCGGTGGAGGCGGTCGCGTACCGCTGGTCGGCCGCGACGACGGCGGCGGCGACGTCCGCGGTCCGTGGTGGGACCGGGGGCGGGGCCAGCCGGGCCGACGGAGCCCGGGGGGTCGCGGGTGCGGGCAACCCACGACCGTGGGCGTCCTCGGCGACCGGGCTGAGGCCCGCCTCGCGCAGGGCGTCGAGCAGCTCCTCGGGCTCGGCCGCCGACACCACGACGCCGGGCGCAAGCCGCCGCAGCCCGAGGGCGGCGGCCTGCGGGTGCCGCAGCACCACGCTGAGCTGCGCGTCGTCCTCGCTGGTGACGAAGCTGAGCGCGGGACCGACCCGTACTGCACCATGGCGCCGCGCGACGTCGCCGACCAGGTACTCCAGCGGCTGCGGGACCGGCGTGGTCGCGTGGGTGCGCAGCCAGTCGAGCGACTGCTCGGCGCTCCAGCCGGCGTCGAGGGCACGACGCACCGAGTCGGCGCTGAAGCGGAACACCGCGCCCGCGCCGCGCGACTCCTGGGTCGCCAGGAGCCGGAGCTCGGCCGCGACGTCGTGGCGCAGCGGCCCGGGGGCGACGGCGGTGAGGTCGGCCTGGAGCACCAGGTCGGTGACGGGAGCGGGGAAGAGCTCGGACAGGGCACCGGGCAGCGGCTCGTCGGCGAGCAGCACCGGGGCGAACCCGGTCGTCGCGCCGAGCGCCACGAGCCCGAGCCAGGACGCCTCGCGCCACAGGTCGACCGTCAGCGCGGCCGCCGTCTCGCCGGTGCGGGCGAGCCGTGGGCGGTGCCAGGCGAGCGCCGCCCCGAGCGCGGCCGGGTCGAGCACGGTGCCCGCGCCGGTCGCGACGGCGAGGTCGAGCACCACCCGGCGCAGCGTGGGCGCGGACGGCGACTCCGCCTCCGGCCCGAGCGCGTGGGCACCCCCGGCGGCGGACCGCGCGAACCATCGCGGCGCCGCCAGCCAGGCCCGGACCAGCACGGTCCAGCGCTCGGCCGCCGGCCGGGTGACCCAGCGGTCGTACGCCGGGGTCGGCAGGACGCCGTGGCTGCTGCCCGGGGCGACGAGGCCCGCCGCCGCGGCCAGCTCGACCACGAACGTCGCCTGCGTCGGGTCGCTGCCGAGCGCGCGGACCAGACCCGTCAGGTCCCGGGCCGCCAGCCCGCCGGTGCGCAGCGGACGGAACGGCGCGTCCTCGAGCGCCCGGGCCACGAGGTCGACGTCGTCGAGCAGCGCCAGGGCCGCGCCGGCGGCCGCGCGGTCGACGAGCGTGAGCGGTCGGGACCGGCCCGCCAGGGACGGGCCGTGCCTCGGGACCGGCTCGGGCGTGAGCCGGCCCCCGCGCAGGTGCAGGGCGACCTCGCGCGGCAGCACGACGGTGTCGCCGTCGAGCAGGCGCAGCAGCCGGGCGGCGATCAGCGCGCCCACCGGCGAGCCGGCGTCCGGACCGCCGTTGCGGTCGGCCTGCCGCGTCGTGCCGGTCGGCGCCCAGAGGAGCCGGTCGAGGACGGAGCGCATGGGCGGGGTGCAGGTGGCGAGGGCGGCCTCGACCTCGGCGTCGGGCAGCGGCTGCCGCGAGGGCGCCGCGAGCCCGAGCGGGTGCGGCTCGAAGGCCTCGCGCGCCGTGCGGACCAGGTGCAGCGCGCCGTCGTCGCCCCAGACCAGCGCCCGGGTGCGCAGCACCTCGACGGCGGTGCGCACGTCCGCGGCCCCGTCGCCGAGCAGGGCTTCGAGGTCGGCCTGGGTGGTCGGGTCGGGCAGCGCTGCCAGCGTCTCCGCCACCAGCCGCTGCCAGGCGTCGAGCTCGTCGAGCGCGCGGGCGGTCGAGGCCGTGGTCGTGGCCCGGGAGGCGAGCTCGGACAGGTCGCGCGGCATCGGCACCGTCAGGTCCGGCCGGGCGCGCAGGAGGACCTCGACGGCCTCGACGGGCCAGCGCCGGAGGCTCTCGGTCAGCGTGCGGGGGCGCGCGGGGACGGGCACCTGTTCAGCGCCAGGGGTCGGGCGGCGGGGGCCGCAGCAGGGCCTGCCGCACGACGAGCAGCAGGACGCCGAGCATGACCCAGCAGACGAGCAGCGACCAGAGCCCGACGAAGTGCCACCACGCGTCGCCGTCGACCACCGTGCGGACCAGGCCGACCAGGGCGAAGAAAGCGACCGCGCCCGCAGCGATCCGGAACGACGTCCGCACCGCCCGCTGGGCGACGCGCACCCGGGTCGACAGGAAGACCGCGACGAGCAGCATGATCGGCGAGAGCGTGAAGATGATCATGCCGATCCCGAGGCAGATGACCAGCCCCGGGGTGGCGGCCTCGACGACCTGGCGGGCGCCGACCCGGCCCGGCTGCTGCGAGTCGCCGTACGCGGCGGGCGGCGGCGCGAACCAGCCGGGCGTGCCCGGGCTGGGGTACGGCGCGTACGGGTCCGTCGGCGTCGTACCCGTGGGTGCAGGGCCGGCGGGTGGACCGACGACCGGCTGCACGGCTCCCGACGGTCGGCTGCCGTCCTGGTCGACGGCGTCCCAGAAGGAGCCGGGGGACACCGGGACGGGCGTGGCCGGGACCGAGGTCGCCTGACCACCGAGCGGCGCGGTCGCGACGAACGGCTGCGCGGGGTCGGGCGCGCCCCAGGTGGACTGCGTGGTCAGCGTCGCGGTGACGACGTCGAAGGGCCGCTGCGGGTCGCGCTCGTCGGCCGGCACGGGGACGAGCGTGGCCAGCGGGGCGACGGGTGCGGAGGGCTGGTCGAACTGCGGACGCGCGACGGGCGCGCCGGCCGCGGGCCGCTCCACCGGCGGCGCCTGCTCGAGCGGCGGCAGGGGCGCGTCGGCGTAGTACTGCGGCCGCTCGTGCGGCGCGTACTCCGGTCCGTCCTCCCAGGTCGCCACGGGTCCGAGTCTAGTGACGCCCCGGTCCTCCGGGACGGCGTGAACCCGGTTGGGCCGGTCCGCTCGCCCCGCTAGGCTTGGCTGGTTGCCCGCCGTGGGCGACACGCTCGGTCGCGGCTCTGTCCGCTGATGACAGCCCGACAGGGAACACAGACGCAACAAGTGAGGTCCGGCGTGCCGACTGGCAAGGTCCGCTTCTACGACGCCGAGAAGGGTTTCGGCTTCCTGACCAAGGACGACGGGGGCGACGTCTACCTGCGCTCCAACGCCCTGCCCGCCGGGGTGACCACCCTGAAGCCGGGGCAGAAGGTCGAGTTCGGCATCGTCGAGGGCCGCCGGGGCGAGCAGGCCCTGTCGCTCCGGGTGCTCGAGGCGCCGCCGTCGCTGTCCAAGGCCCAGCGCAAGCCCACCGACCAGATGACCGTCATCGTCGAGGACCTGATCAAGACCCTCGACGGCGTCGGCAACGGCTACCGCCGGGGCCGCTACCCCGACGCCCGGGCGTCGCAGAAGCTCGCCTCGGTGCTCCGCGCCGTCGCCGACGAGATGGAGCTGTAGGCGTGCCCGCTGCCCGGACGACGACCACCCGCACCGGCAAGGCCGACCAGGCCTGCCTGGACGCCGTCGACCTCGCCCGCGACGCTGCCGAGGAGACCGCCGGCGTCGTCGGCGTCGGTGAGCACCTCGGCGCGGTCGCCGAGGGCGACCGCGTCCTGACGCACGTCTTCTCCTGCAGCCACCCGGGCTACTCCGGCTGGCACTGGTCGGTCACGGTGGCCCGCGCCTCGCGCGCCAAGGTCGTCACCGTCGACGAGGTCGTGCTGCTCCCGGGCGACGGCTCGCTGCTCGCGCCGCGCTGGGTGCCCTGGGCCGAGCGCATCGGTCCCGGGGACGTCACCGCCGGTCTGCTCATGGCCGCGCCGACGGACGACGCGCGCCTCGAGCCGGGCTACACCGGCGGCGAGTCCGCCGCCGACACCGACCCCGTCGAGGAGTCGCTCGCCCGGGTCGTCGTCGCCGAGCTGGGACTCGGCCGCGAGCGGGTGCTGACGCAGGTCGGGCGCGACGAGGCCGTCGAGCGCTGGATCGCCGGGCCGCCCGGGCCGGACAACAACCTCACCCGCCAGGCGCCCGGCGTCTGCGAGACCTGCGGCTTCTTCACCCGGCTCACCGGCCAGCTCGGCCTGCTCTTCGGGGCGTGCACGAACGCGTACTCCTCCTCCGACGGCCGCGTCGTCAGCGTCGACCACGGGTGCGGGGCGCACTCCGACGTGGTCGAGGAGGACCACGCCGAGGAGCTGCCCGCCCCGGCCTGGGAGACCATCGACCTCGACCCGGGTTCCCTGTTCGACTGAGCGTGCGCAGCCCGCCCGCCGCATCGGAGAGACTGTGCCCATGACCGACGCGCCGGCTCCCGCTCCCGCACCGGCCGTGCTCGCGCGGAGCGACGCCGCGGAGCTCCGCCAGGCCGTCGCGACCTTCGTGGCCGCCGGGGCCGACGAGTCCGTGCAGCGGGTGACGACGGCGGTGCACCGGCTCTCGCGCCGGCTCAACCAGTGGTACGACCGCCAGCTGGCCGACCTCGACATCTCCACCAACGAGTACCTCGTCATCTCCGAGCTCGCCCGGAGCCCCGGGCACGCCCCGCTGACGCCCTCGCAGCTGGCCGCGGCCACGAACATCGCCCCCTCCTCCATGACGCACCGGCTCGACCGTCTCGTCGAGCGGGGCCTGATCACCCGCGAGCAGGACACGGACAACCGCACCCGGGTGCTGATCCGGCTGAGCGACGCCGGCTACGGGCTGTTCGTCGAGGTCATCCGGCAGTCAGACGTGGTCGAGTCCGACGTGCTCGCCGGCCTCACCGAGGACGAGATCGAGACCCTGGCGGAGATGCTCGAGAAGGTCATCGCCGGCCTCGACCTCTGAGGTCTCGCCCGTACGGGCCTCAGGCCCGGCCGAGCACCCGCTCCGCCACGACCGCGTGGATGCGCTGCAGCCGGACGAGCTGGTCCTCCGCCCGCGCGGCCAGCCGCTCGAGGTCGACGGCTTCGCTCGACACCCCGGCCGCGCGCAGCGCCTGCCACCCGCCCGCCTTCGCGTGCACCGCGTCGAGCCCGGCCTCGACCTCGACCAGGTCCGACAGCGGCGAGCGGCGGACCAGCGAACCGTTCGGCTTCAGCCGGCCCACCCGTTCCCCGGCCCGGACGACGAGCGTCGTCAACGACGCCGGGCGGACGTCGAGCGAGCGCAGCAGCTCCTGCAGGGCCGAGCAGTCCTCGGCGACCTCCGTAGCGAGGGCGGACAGCTCCGCACCCCAGGGACGCCCCGCCTGCGACGCCGCCGCGCGCCTGAACAGGTCGACCCCGGCCCGCGCCGCCGCGGCGTGGTCGCGCAGGTAGACCGCCAGCAGCCCCGGGGCGGCCGGGGGCCGGTCGGCGGTCACGGTCGCTCCTCGGGGCTCACCGTCCCTTCCTACCCCGCGCGGCGTCCGCCCACGCCCCGGTCCCGGGCGGAGCAGCTCGTACGCCCATCGGTTGCTTAGCCGTTGTATTTAACATTGCTAAGGAGTACCGTCGGGTCCATGACCACGACGACCTCGCTGCGGAGCACGCGCGGAGACCTGCGGGGCGTCGCCGGGCTCGCCGACGGCCTCCGCCCGGCGGTCATGCGGCTCGCGCGTCGGCTGCGCCAGGTGCGCGCCGACGGGCTCGACCTGACCCCGAGCCAGCTCGCCGCGATGGGCACCCTGGCGCGGGCGGACGACCAGCCGATCGGCGCGCTCGCCGCGGCCGAGCGGGTCGCCGCCCCGTCGATGACCCGCGTCGTCAACGCCCTCGAGGAGCGCGGGCTCGTCGTCCGCGCCCCCGACCCGGACGACCGGCGCCAGTCGCTGGTCTCCCTGACCGCGAGCGGTCGCGACCTGCTGCTGCTCAACCGTCGACGCCGCTCGGAGTGGCTGGCCCAGCGCATCGCCGAGCTCGACGCCGACGACCGTGAGGTGCTCCGCCGTGCGGTGGGCATCCTCGAGAGGATGTCCGAGAAGTGAGTCGCACGACCGTGGAGACCGACCTCCCCGCGAACCCCGTCCCCGAGCTCGGCCGCGAGCCGGGCCCCGTCGTCGTCGACGCGGAGCCCGGCCGGCGCGACGGCATGTTCGCCGCACTCGGCCAGCCGAACTACCGCATCTACTTCGCCGGCGCCTTCGTCTCCAACATCGGCACCTGGATGCAGCGGGTCGCGCAGGACTGGCTGGTCCTCGAGCTGTCGCACGGTTCGGCCCTCGCGGTCGGCGTCACGACCGGGCTGCAGTTCCTGCCGATGCTGCTGCTGTCGCCGTACGGCGGCCTGATCGCCGACCGCTTCGACAAGCGCCGGATCCTGCGGGTCACGCAGGGCTGGCTCGCGCTCTGCGCCGCCGTCCTCGGGCTGCTCGCGGTCACGGGTGTGGCGCAGACCTGGCACGTCTTCGTCGTCGCCCTCGCCTTCGGTCTCGGCACCGCCTTCGACAACCCGGCGCGCCAGTCGTTCGTCTCCGAGGTCGCCGGGCGCCAGCACATCGCCAACGCCATCGGGCTGAACTCGGCCAACTTCAACACCGGCCGCATCATCGGCCCGGCGCTGGCCGGCCTGGTCATCGCGGCCTTCGGCTCCGGCTGGGCGATCCTGTCGAACGCGGTCACCTACGGCGCCATGATCGTCGCGCTCAGCGTCATGGACGCGCGCCTGCTGAACCGGGCCGAGCGCCCGCCGCGGGCCAAGCACCAGATCCGCGAGGGCATGTCCTACGTCCTGCACCGCGGCGACCTGCTGCTGATCCTCTGCGTCGCGTTCTTCGTCGGCACCTTCGGCATGAACTTCCAGATGACCTCCGCGCTGATGGCGCAGCAGCAGTTCCACAAGGGCGCCGCGGCGTACGGGATCCTCGGCACGTTCATGGCCGTCGGCTCGCTCGCCGGCGCGCTGATCGCGGCCCGGCGCAAGGTCCGCCCGCGCGGCCGGTTCGTGGTGCTCATGGCGCTGGCCTTCGCGGTGGTCGAGATCGTCGCCGGCCTGATGCCGACGTACGCCTCGTACGCCGCGATCCTGCCCCTGCTCGGCCTGGTGGCGCTGTCCACGCTCACGGCGGCGAACGCCTCCGTCCAGCTCGGCGCCGCCCCGCACCTGCGCGGCCGCGTGATGGCGCTCTACATGATGGTGCTGATGGGCGGGACGCCGATCGGGGCCCCGCTGCTCGGCTGGGTCGGCGGAGTCCTCGGGCCGCGCTGGACCCTCATCGGCGGGGGTGGTCTGACGGCGCTCGGCGTCCTCGCGAGCGTCGCCTTCGTCCTGCACCGCGAGCACCTGCGGATCGCCCCGCACCTGCACCCGCACCCCAACCTCGAGGTCCACGCGGTCTGACGGGATGTCGACACCCGATCTCGGACGGCGCCCGACGCTGAGCGTGGACCGGGCCGTCCTCGGTGATCGAGTGTCGAGATCCCGTCGAACCGCGGTCGTCAGGGTCGGCGCAGGAGCCCGACGCCGACCGTGACCGTCCGGGACGAGGGGCAGGCCGAGCTCGTCGAGGTCTCCGCCGTCCTGCGCACCACCGGCCGGACGGCCGCCGACGTCACCCGCTCGCTCGCGGCGATCGCGAAGCGGGTCGACGAGGTGCTGCCCGACCTCGGGTACGACTCCGTACGCACCGACCTCGTCGTCGCGCTCACGAGCCTGCCCGACGTGCAGGGCGACGGGCCGGGCTGGTCGCTGCGGCACGACTCGGCGCTCGAGCAGCAGGCCCGCGTCGCCGCGGTCCGCTCCGCCGTCACCCGGGCCCTGCCGCGGCCGACGCTCTGCCTGCCCAGGGCCGGGGCGGACGTGTAGCGGTCCGGTAACACGGCAGCAGATAGGTTCGGGACCATGTTCCGCAAGGTGCTCGTGGCCAACCGAGGCGAGATCGCCGTCCGTGCGTTCCGCGCCGCGTACGAGCTCGGCGCCGAGACCGTGGCGGTGTACCCGTTCGAGGACCGCAACGCGGTGCACCGCATCAAGGCCGACGAGGCGTACCTGATCGGGGAGCGCGGCCACCCCGTCCGGGCGTACCTCGACATCGACGAGATCGTCCGCGCCGCACGCGAGTCCGGGGCCGACGCGATCTACCCCGGCTACGGCTTCCTGTCGGAGAACCCGGACCTCGCCCGTGCGTGCGACGCGGCGGGCATCACCTTCATCGGCCCGCCGGCCGACGTGCTCGAGCTCGCCGGCAACAAGGTGCGCGCGCTCGGCGCCGCACGGGCCGCGGGCGTGCCGACGCTCCGCTCGACCCCGCCGTCGGCCGACGTCGACGTGCTCGTCGCGGGGGCGCAGGAGATCGGCTTCCCGGTGTTCGTCAAGGCCGTCGCGGGCGGTGGCGGCCGCGGCATGCGGCGCGTCGACGACCCGGCGAGGCTGCGCGAGTCGGTCGAGGCCGCGATGCGCGAGGCGGAGGGCGCGTTCGGCGACCCGACGGCGTTCATCGAGCAGGCCGTCGGCCGTCCGCGCCACATCGAGGTCCAGATCCTCGCCGACGGCTCGGGCCACGTCATGCACCTCTTCGAGCGGGACTGCTCGCTGCAGCGCCGCCACCAGAAGGTCATCGAGATCGCGCCGGCGCCGCACCTCGACCCCGCGCTGCGCGAGGCGCTGTGCGCCGACGCGGTGAAGTTCGCGACCTCGATCGGCTACTCGTGCGCCGGGACCGTCGAGTTCCTCGTCGAGACCGAGGGCCCGCGCGCCGGCGAGCACGTGTTCATCGAGATGAACCCGCGCATCCAGGTCGAGCACACGGTCACCGAGGAGATCACCGACGTCGACCTCGTCCAGTCGCAGATGCGGATCGCCAGCGGGGAGTCGCTCGCCGACCTCGGGCTGTCGCAGGAGACCGTGCGGATCAACGGCGCCGCGCTGCAGTGCCGGATCACGACCGAGGACCCGGCCAACGGCTTCCGTCCCGACGTCGGGACCATCACCGCCTACCGCAGCGCCGGCGGCGCGGGCGTCCGCCTCGACGGCGGGACGGTCGACGTCGGGGTCGAGATCAGCGCCCACTTCGACTCGATGCTGGTCAAGCTCATCTGCCGGGGACGGACGTACGAGGTCGCCGTGGCGCGCGCGCGGCGGGCGCTGGCGGAGTTCCGGATCCGTGGCGTGGCGACGAACATCCCCTTCCTCCAGGCGGTCCTGGAGGACCCGGAGTTCAACGCCGGCGACATCTCGACGGCGTTCATCGAGGAACGTCCCGAGCTGCTCACCACCCACACCCCGGCCGACCGTGGCACCAAGCTGCTGCGCTGGCTCGCCGAGGTCACGGTCAACAAGCCGTGGGGCGAGGCGCCGACGCGCCTGGACCCGGGCGTCAAGCGTCCGGCGGGGGTCGACCTGGGTTCTCCGTCGCCGCACGGCTCGCGCCAGCGCCTGCTCGAGCTCGGGCCGGAGGGCTTCGCCGCCGACCTGCGCGCGCGGGTCCGCACCGAGGTCACCGACACGACGTTCCGCGACGCGCACCAGTCGCTGCTCGCCACCCGCGTCCGGACCAAGGACCTGCTGCGCATCGCCCCGTACGTGGGCCGCATGACCCCCGAGCTGCTGAGCGTCGAGTGCTGGGGCGGGGCGACGTACGACGTGGCCCTGCGCTTCCTCTCCGAGGACCCGTGGGAGCGCCTCTCCGCGCTGCGCTACAACATGCCCGGGCTGTGCCTGCAGATGCTGCTGCGCGGTCGGAACACCGTCGGCTACACGCCCTACCCGACCAAGGTGACGACGTCGTTCGTCGCCGAGGCGGCCGCCACCGGCATCGACATCTTCCGGATCTTCGACGCGCTCAACGACGTCGACCAGATGCGTCCGGCGATCGACGCGGTGCGCGAGACCGGCACGACGATCGCCGAGGTGGCGCTCTGCTACACCGCCGACCTCACGAACCCGGCCGAGACGCTCTACACGCTCGACTACTACCTGCGCCTGGCGGAGCAGATCGTCGACGCGGGCGCGCACGTGCTGGCGATCAAGGACATGGCCGGCCTGCTCCGCCCGCCGGCGGCGAGGACCCTCGTCACGGCGCTGCGCGAGCGCTTCGACCTGCCCGTGCACCTGCACACCCACGACACCGCCGGCGGTCAGCTCGCGACGCTGATGGCGGCGGTGGACGCCGGGGTCGACGCGGTCGACGTCGCGAGCGCGCCGATGGCCGGGACCACCTCGCAGGTGCCGGCCTCCGCGCTCGTCGCGGCCCTGGAGCACACCGAGCGTGCGACGAACCTCGACCTGCGCGCCGTGATGGACCTCGAGCCGTACTGGGAGGCGGTCCGCAAGGTCTACCGCCCCTTCGAGTCCGGCCTCGACAGCCCGACCGGGCGCGTCTACGACCACGAGATCCCCGGCGGCCAGCTGTCGAACCTCCGCCAGCAGGCGGTGGCGCTCGGCCTGGGGGAGCGCTTCGAGCAGATCGAGGAGATGTACGCCGCCGCCAACCGGATCCTCGGTCGGCCGACCAAGGTCACGCCGAGCTCGAAGGTCGTCGGCGACCTCGCGCTGCAGCTGGTGGCGGCGGGGGCGGACCCGCAGGAGTTCGAGGACAACCCGCAGGCGTTCGACATCCCCGACTCGGTGGTCGGCTTCCTGGGCGGCGAGCTCGGCGACCCGCCGGGCGGCTGGCCGGAACCGTTCCGGACCAAGGCCCTCGCCGGCCGGACGGTGCCGCTGCGCGAGACCGAGCTGTCGGCGGAGGACTCCGCCGAGCTCGACGTCGCCGGTCCCACCCGGCAGGCCGCGCTGAACCGGCTGCTGTTCCCGGCGCCGACGCGGGAGTACCTGGGCATGCGGGACGCCTACGGCAACGTGGCCCGTCTCGACACGCTCGACTTCCTCTACGGCCTGCAGACCGGCGAGGAGCACGTCGCCCGGATCGGCCGCGGGGTCAGCCTCATCCTGGGTCTGTCCGCGGTCGGCGACGCCGACGAGCGCGGCATGCGGACCGTGATGTGCACGATCAACGGGCAGCTGCGCCCCATCCGGGTGCGGGACAAGTCCGTCAAGGTCGACGTCAAGACCGCGGAGAAGGCCGACCTCACGCGACCGGGCCACGTCGCAGCGCCGTTCGCGGGCGTCGTCACGGTCACGGCGGCCGAGGGTGACGAGGTCGAGGCGGGCGCCACGGTGGCGACGATCGAGGCCATGAAGATGGAGGCCGCCATCACGGCCCCCGTCGCCGGTCTGGTCGAGCGGCTCGCGCTGAGCGCGATCCAGCAGGTCGAGGGTGGCGACCTCGTGCTGGTCATCGCCCCCGCCTAGGGCGGGGCGACGTCACGCGTGTCGTTCTCCGGTCTGCTGCTGGTCGCCCTCGGGGTGTCCGCCGACGCCTTCGCCGTCGCCCTCGGCAAGGGCCTGCACATGAAGACGTTCCGCCTGCGCCACGCGCTCGCGATCGCGCTGACGTTCGGGGTGTTCCAGGCCGTGATGCCGTTGATCGGCTGGCTGCTGGCCAGCCAGTTCGCCCGCTACATCACCGGGGTGGACCACTGGATCGCGTTCGCCCTGCTCGCCCTGATCGGCGCGAAGATGATCTACGAGGCGGTCCGCGGCGGCGCCGACGACGCCGAGGACAGCGACCTGCTGCCGGTCCGGGAGCTGCTGGTGCTGGCCGTCGCCACGAGCATCGACGCGCTCGCGGTCGGGATCTCGTTCGCGTTCCTGCCCGTGTCGATCGGTCGGGCGGTGGTCCTCATCGGGGTGTGCACCGCGGTCCTCAGCTTCGTCGGCGTACGGCTCGGCCGACGGATGGGCTCACGGTTCGGTGCGCCGGCGGAGATCGCTGGCGGGGTCGTCCTCGTCCTCATCGGCACCCGGGTGCTGCTGGAGCACACCGGCGTCCTGTGACGCCGGCGGGTCGGTCCACGTTGGGTCGGTTCGTCGCTCGCCGTGTCGTCGCTCGCCGTGTCGTCGCTCGCCGTGCCGGTCGGGAGCGGCTCAGCCGGCGCGGGTGACGGGCTTGGTGTCGCGCTCCTGCTGCATCTCGCGCCGCACCTTGGCCTCGGCGCGACGACGTGCGCGCTCGAAGTAGCCCTTGGGGTCGGTCAGGATGGCCTCGACCCGTCGGTCGTGGTGGTCGCCGTCGATCGTCATCGCCATGTGCGTCACCTCCTCGGTCACCTCCAGTGTCGCACCCGTGTCCAACGTGCGCACGGACCGCCCGGACGGCTGCCTGCGCATCATCGGATGCTCAGCGCCGTGCCGAGCAGGCCGGCCATCAGGCGGAGGAGGGCGACGTCGTCGTCGTCGAAGCCGTCCACCTCCAGCGAGTCGAGCGTGATCATCCCGTGGGCGACGTTCCCGACGGTCACGGCCACGGCGACCAGGCTGCGGTAGCCGACGTTGTCGTCGAGCTGCCAGGTCCCCCCGGGGTCGGGCGCGACGTCGCCGAGCCGGACCTGGCCGCTGCCGGTCACGAGCGCCAGCGCTCCGTCGCCACCCGGGGTCCCGGCGGCGAAGACCGTCGTCACCGGCCCGGCGCGGCCGAGCGACTCCTGCGGCACCAGCCGCCGGGGCGGCCCGGGGTCGAGCGCGAACCAGCACGCCCGCACCCGGTCCTGACCGGTCAGCTGGGCGGCGGTGGTGAGCACGAGCGGGACGACCTGCGCCCGCAGCTGGTCCCGGGGACCGCGCCTCGTCTCCTGCGCGACCTCGCCGAGCAGGCGGACGAGGGGCTCGAGCGCGTCGTTCAGCGCGAGCTTGACCTCGACGCGGGTGTCGAACTCCCGGTCCTCGGCGCGCGCCTGCTTCTGCTCCGAGCGGATCTGGCGGACCTGGGGGATGAGGAACGCCGCGGCCGTGGCCAGCGCCTGCACGGCGACCCAGGTGAGCGACGTCCGCCCCGTCGAGTCGCGGGTGAGCAGCGAGGCGACCGGTGACAGGACGACGAAGACCACCGCCACCGCCACCCAGGGCCACGCCCTCGCGTCGCCCGCTCTCCCAGCCACGACGACGACCCTAGGGCGCGGCACCGACAGTTCGTCCGGCGCTACGCCGGGCCGGTGAGGACCACGACGTCGGGCGGCGGCCGGCCCGCGTCGGCGGCGGCCGCCGTCCAGCCGTCGGCACCGTCGAAGCCGGCGAGCCAGGGCCGCCACGCGACGACGGCCTCCGCGTCCGAGCGCGCGCACCAGACGGCACCGGGGCCGGCCGCGGCGGGGAGGGGGAGATCCGACCGGCACGAGCAGACCGGTCGGGAGGTCGGGTGGCACGCGGGTCGACCCGTGGGCCAGCCCGGCGACCAGCCGCGCGACAAGACGTGCGGTCGCCGGGGCCCGGTCGGCGGATACGGGCCCGCCGGCGAGCAGGGTCTCGAGGTCGTCGGGGGTCGGTTCGTCGTCCCGGAGGACCGGCGTGCCGGGCACCCGGCGGTGGATCGGGCCGAGCCGGTCGCGGACCCGCGGCGGCGGGGCCGGTGACGTGCGCCGGGCCAGCACCCGCCAGCGCTCGCGGTCGGCCGGGGCCGCTCCGCGCAGCGCGCGCACCTCGGCGACGGCGACGGCGTACGCCCGGAGCTCGGCCACGCGGTCACCGTAGCCGGGCCGGGTGGCGTCGCTCCTATCCTCGACGGGTGAACCCCCGGACCCGGCGCGCGATCGTCTCCGGCGTCCTGGTCGCCCTGGTCGTGCTGGTGGTCGTCGCCGCGCTGATCCGTCGCTGAGCGCGCCGCCCGCCCGCGTGGCGGCCCGATGTCGTCGACTGGTCGGCGGAGACTGGTCCGACGTACGCTGCCGCCCGGGTCGGACGGCCCCGGGCCGCCGAGCCCGATCGAGGAGAGCGAGACCGAGACGATGCGATGGCGCGGGGCGCTGCGGGCCGCGACGGCGTCGGCCCTGGCGCTGGGCCTGGTGGCGGTCCCGGTGAGCGCCGGCGCGGCGGGCAAGGTCGCGTTCACGATCAAGGACAGCCGCGTCACCGAGGCCTCGGGCTTCGCCCGCGACACGACGAACAAGGTCTACTGGACCGTCAACGACTCCGGTGCCGTCGGTGTCGTCTACGGCGTCGACAGCAGCGGCAAGGTGCAGGGGACGCTGCGCTACAACGCCTTCCCCGTCGACGCCGAGGCCGTGGCCTGGTACCGGGACCGCCTCTACGTCGGCGACATCGGCGACAACGACAAGAAGCGCAAGACGATCCGGGTCTACTACTTCGACGACCCGTTGCCGGACGGCGAGACCCGGACCTACCGCGCGTACGACTTCCGCTACCCCGACGGTGCGCACGACGCGGAGACGCTGCTGGTCACGCCGGCCGGCGTGCTCTACGTCGCGACCAAGGAGGCGAAGGGCGGGCTCTACCGCGCACCCGAGAAGCCCAGCCGGGACGGGGTCAACGAGCTCACCCGGATCAAGGACGTCCCCGCCACGCTCACCGACGGGCTCGTGCTGCCGGGCGGCCGGGAGATCGCCTACCTCACCTACGGCAAGGTCCTGGTCGTCAACGGGACCTCGGGCCAGGTCGTGGCGTCGGAAGACGTCACGGGCGTCCCGCAGGCGGAGGCGATGACGCTCTCGCAGGACGGCCGGTCGCTGCTCGTCGGCGGGGAGGGCAAGAGCTCGAAGGTCTACTCCATGCCGATCCCCGGCGTCGCGGCGTCGGCCAGCCCGAGCGCGAGCGCCTCGGCGGACCCGGGTGCGGGCGAGGACACCGAGGACACCAGCGCCGCGCCGGTCGCGCGGCAGCGCGGCACCTACCTCGCGGTGGGCCTGGCGGCCGTGGTGGCCGTGGTCGCCGGCGTGGTCGTCGGCGTCGTACGCCGGCCGGGCTGAGCGCTCAGCGCCCGGGGAGGCGCTCGACGAGCCAGTCGACGCAGGCGCAGAGCCGGCTGACGTCGTCGGGGTCCACGTTCGGGAACATCCCGATCCGCAGCTGGTTGCGCCCGAGCTTGCGGTAGGGCTCGGTGTCGACGACGCCGTTCGCGCGCAGCGTCGCCGCCAGGACGGCGGCGTCCACGCCCTCGAAGTCGATGGTCGCCACCACCGGCGAGCGGTGGGTCGGTTCGGCGACGAAGGGGACCGCGTACGGCGCCTGCTCCGCCCAGGCGTAGATCCGGCTCGCCGAGTCGGCGGTCCGGGCCGCCGCGCCGGCGAGCCCGCCGCGGCCGAGGAGCCATCGCAGCTGGTCGCGCATCAGGAACAGCGTGGCGACCGCGGGCGTGTTCAGGGTCTGGTCGAGACGCGAGCTCGTGAGCGCGGTCGCGAGGCTCAGGCTCTCCGGGATCCAGCGCCCGCTCAGCGCCACCCGGCGCACCCGTTCGACCCCGGCGGGGGAGAGCAGCGCGAACCACAGCCCGCCCTCGGAGCCGAAGCTCTTCTGCGGGGCGAAGTAGTAGACGTCGGTCTGGGAGACGTCGAGCGCGACCCCGCCGGCGGCCGAGGTGCCGTCGACGACGACCAGCGCACCCTCGTCGGCGCCCTCGACCCGTCGCACCGGCGCGATCGCCCCGGTGGAGGTCTCGTTGTGCGCCCAGGCGTAGACGTCCGCGCCGGGGACCGGCAGGGGCACGGCCACGGAGCCGGCCGGCGCGGTGACGACGCTCGGCTCCTCCAGGTGGGGTGCGGCGGCGGCCGCGGCGGCGAACTTGGCCGAGAACTCCCCGAAGCTCGCGTGTGCGCTGCGCCGCTCGACCAGGGAGCTGACGGCCACGTCCCAGAAGGTCGTCGAACCACCGTTGCCGAGCACGACCTCGTACCCCTCCGGCAGCGCGAAGAGCTCGGCGAGGCCGCGGCGGACGTCGCCGACGAGGTTCTTGACCGGGGCCTGGCGGTGCGAGGTGCCCAGCAGGGCGGCGCCCTCGGACGCGAGCGCGGCCAGCGCCTCGGGCCGGATCTTGGACGGACCGCAGCCGAAACGGCCGTCGGCCGGCAGCAGGTCCGCGGGGATCTGGAGGTCCGTCACGGTGGTCCATCCTCCCACCGGCGGGGTGGACCGGACCGGTTGTCCGAGGGCGGTGCTGGGAGGATGGGGGCGTGCCCGACCTCGCCGGCGAACGGATGGACTACCGCGCTGACACCCTGCGGGAGCAGGAGGCGCCGACCGAGCCGTTCGCGCTCTTCGACGCCTGGCTCGCCGACGCCTTCGCGGCCAAGGAGCGCGGCGTGCTCCCCGAACCCACGGCGATGGTCCTCTCGACCAGCCTCGGGGACCGGCCGAGCGCACGGACGGTGCTGCTCAAGGGCGTGGAGGACGAGACGTTCGTGTTCTACACGAACTACGACTCCGCCAAGGGCCACGAGCTGCTCGTCAACCCGTACGCCGCCCTGCACCTCGGCTGGTACCCGCTGCAGCGCCAGGTCCGCGTCGAGGGCCACGCGACCCGGGTGCCGCGCGCGGAGTCCGAGGCCTACTTCGCCACGAGGCCGCGCGGCTCGCAGCTGGGCGCGTGGGCGTCGCCGCAGTCGAGCGAGGTGACCGGCGTCGAGGAGCTGGGGGCGGCGTACGCGCGCCTCGAACGACGCTTCGACGGCGAGGACGTCCCCTGCCCGCCGCACTGGGGCGGGTTCCGGGTGCGTCCGGCGATGATCGAGTTCTGGCAGGGCCAGCCCAGCCGGATGCACGACCGCCTGCGCTACGACCGCGCCGGCGACGGCTGGTCCCGGGTCCGCCTGGCCCCCTAGGTATGAGTGGGGACGTTCTGGCACCTCGTGGGTGCCGAATCACCCCCATTCACCCTCCGGGACACGGGCGCAGCGCGGGCACCGGGTCGGAAGTCCGCCCCAGCCCCGCTGGCAGAGAGCCAGGGCAACCTGAACGGCGATCGCGCACGGTCGTCCGTAGAGGTCGCCGGCGCCGTAACGCAGGGTGAGCAGCCCGTCGAGACCCGCGACGTTGTCACGGTCCATGTCGCGGAAGCGACCGAGCTCCGTGTGCCCCAGCCGGCCGTCCAGCTCGACGACCACCCGGTGGAGCGGGTAGCGCACGTCGCGCAGGGCTCGGTGGTCCCGGGAGGGGGCCTGCCGGAGCGCGGGCGGCAGGCCGTGGGCCTGCTCGACGTCGCGCAGGTAGGTCAGCTCGAGGGGTGAGCGCACCCCGGTGGCGACGTCTGCCAGCAGTCCTTCGAGCAGCGCACGCTGCGGGTGTCGACCGCGGCTCGCCAGCGCACGGCGGAGGCGCTTGGACGTGGTCCTCCGCCGCTCCACGGACAGGGTGACCCAGCCGACGACATCCTCAGGTCGAGCGGTCGTGCACAGGTCGAGGACCGTGTCCTCCACGTTGGTGCGGGGTGGCGCTCCCACCGAGCGACCTCGGGTGCCGGCCCGCTCGCGGACGAACTCGTAGCCCCTGCGCGGTGCGGGCCGTCTCGCGTGCGGCACGAAGACGGTGATCCGATCCGGGTCCTCGTCGGCCAACCCGTGGAGCCGAGCGGCGGCGAGGTCCCCCGCGCGGGCGTCGGCACCGCCCAGGAGCGTGCCGGCCCAGGCGCGCGCCGCGAACGTCGGTGCGACGTCGGCCGTGAGGAACACGCCGCGCTCGAGTCGCCGCCAGTGCCCCTCGCCCAGAAGGCGTGAGACGACCCGCGGCGAGATCCCGTGCCCGCTCGCCTGCTCACGTGTGACGACGCCGGCCTGCAGGTCGGCGAGCGGCCTGAGGGCACGCAGGGCTTCGGCGGACACCCAGAAAGCCTGGGTGAATCAGGCCCGGCTCACCCCGTCATCCACAGGGGAAAAGCAGAACGGGGATGGTTCGGCACCTGTCCGGTGCCGAACCATCCCCGTTGTCGAGCTGAGCTCAGATGAGGCCGGGCGTCTGCGCCTTCGCCTTCGCGAAGCGCTCCTGGGCGTCGGCCCAGTTGACGACGTTCCACCACGCCTTGGCGTAGTCGGCCTTCACGTTCTTGTACTGCAGGTAGAAGGCGTGCTCCCACATGTCGAGCAGCACGATCGGGATCTGCGCGAGCGGCAGGTTGGCCTGCTGGTCGTAGAGCTGGGCGACGTTGAGCCGCTGGCCCAGCGAGTCCCAGACGAGCATCGACCAGCCGGAGCCCTGGATCGCGTTCGCGTTCGCCTCGAACTGCGCACGGAAGGCGTCGAAGCTGCCGAAGAACTCGTCGATCGCCGCGGCGAGCTCGCCGGTCGGCTTGTCGCCGCCGTCCGGGGACATGTTCGGCCAGAAGACCGAGTGGTTGATGTGCCCGCCGAGGTGGAAGGACAGCGTCTTCTCGAGCCCGTTGATGGGGCCGAACGCGTTCTTCTCGCGGGCGTCGGCCAGCTGGTCGAGGACGGTGTTCACGCCGGCGACGTAGGTGGCGTGGTGCTTGTCGTGGTGGAGCTGCATGATCTCGCCCGAGATGTGCGGCTCGAGAGCGCTGTAGTCGTAGGGCAGATCAGGAAGTGTGTACGCCATCCCTCCACGATAGGAGGGACGGGCCTCAGGCTGCGGCGGGGGTCGGGCCCGCCCTCACGCGGGGGCCGGCGTCACCACGAGCACGCGGAACCCCTTGCTGCTGGCCGCCCGCTCGCAGCCGTACCCCTGCTCGACGAGCCAGCGCTGCAGGGTGTCGGCGCCGAGGTTCTTCGACACGACGAGCCGCGCCGAACCCTCCGGGGCCAGCCGCGGCAGCCACTCCAGCAGCAGCGCGTGCAGCGCCTCCTTGCCGATCCGGATCGGCGGGTTCGACCAGATCTCGTCGTACGTCCGCCCCGGCTCGACCTCCTCGGGCCGCAGCACCCGGACCCGGTCCGCGACCCCGAGCGCGGCCGCGTTGTCGCGGCACAGCTCGAGGGCACGTCCGTTGACGTCGACGGCGTCGACCCGTGCGCCCGGGCAGGCGAGCGCGATCCCCAGCGCCACCGGTCCGTAGCCGCAGCCCAGGTCGAGGACCTGCGGCGCACCCTCCGGCGGTGCCGACTCGCGCAGCAGGATCGCGGTGCCGCGATCGAGGTGGTCGCTGGCGAACACCCCGTTCGCGCTCGTCAGGGCGAACGTCCGCCCCCACACCTCCACCTCGACCTGGCGCCGGTGCTCGGGCCCCGAGGGCGTGCCCGAGAAGTAGTGGTCCGCTGCTCGCCGCAGGGGCTGGTGGTCGCTCTGCTCCTGCTCTGGTCCGGTCATCCGGCTCCCGCACCGCCCGGGCCTCGCGGGCGCGCGCCTCCAGCTCGTCGTCGGCGGGGTAGCCGACCTCCTCCAGCGTCAGTCCCCGGGCCGGCAGCACCGGGACCGAGGAGGCCCGGGCCCGGCGCGTCGAGCAGGCCGATCAGCCAGGTGGGGTCGCGCCGGCCGTCGGCGACCGCGACGAGGGCGCCGACCAGCGAGCGCACCATCGAGTGGCAGAACGCGTCGGCCCGCACCGTCACCTCGACGACCCCGGCCAGCGGTCCCGTCGCCACCCGCCCGGCGCGGAGGTCGAGCAGCGTACGGACGGTCGTCGCGCCCTCGCGCCGCTTGCAGAACGCGGCGAAGTCGTGGAGGCCGAGCAGGGCGGGCGCCACCGCGGCGAGCCGGTCGAGGTCGAGCGTGCCGGGCACGTCCTGCACGAACGAGCGCAGCAGCGGGTCCGAGGCGCCTCGTCGTCGGCGAGGCGGTAGACGTAGCGCCGCCAGACCGCGGCGAAGCGCGCGTCGAAGCCCGCCGGCGCCGCGCCACGGAGCGGACGACCAGGTCGGGCGGCAGCACCCGCGCGAGCCGGCGGGCCAGCTCCTCGGGTGTCGACCCGACCTCGGCCGGCAGGTCGAGGTGCGCGACCTGGCCGCGGGCGTGCACGCCGGCGTCGGTGCGGCCGGCGCAGACCAGGGCGACGGGGGCGGCGAGGCGGAGCACGGTGGTGGTCCAGCGCTCGAGCTCGCCGGCGACGGTCCGCTGCTCCGGCTGCGTCGCCCACCCCGCGAACCCGGCCCCGTCGTACGCGACGTCGAGCCGCCAGCGCTGCAGCTCAGCCGGCACGGCGGTAGACCAGGTCGGTGATCGCGCGGCCCTCCGCGAGACCGCGGCGCTCGAAGCGGGTGACCGGTCGGTCGGCCCGGTCCTCGGACTCGGCCACGAACGCCGGGTGCGCGTCCAGCACCGTCCGCATCTGCTCGGCGTAGCCGGCCCAGTCGGTGGCGAGCCGCCAGCGTCCGCCCGGGGCGAGCCGGGTCGCGACCAGGTCGGCGAACCCGGCGTCGACCAGCCGCCGCTTGTGGTGCTTCGCCTTGGGCCACGGGTCGGGGAAGAACGTCCACACCTCGGCCAGCGAACCGGCGGCCAGGAGCCGCTCCAGCCCGGCGACGGCGTCGACCCCGGCGACGCGGACGTTCGTGACGGACTCGCGGACGAGGCGGGAGGTGAGGGCCGCGACGGCTGGTTCGTAGACCTCGAAGGCCAGCACGTCGACCTCGGGCCGCGCGGTCGCCATCGGGACGAGGGAGTCGCCGGGCCCGCAGCCGATCTCGACGACCCGCGGCGCGCTCCGTCCGAACACGGCCGTGAGGTCGAGCGGCGCCGCGTCGGCCGCGACCGAGGTGCGCAGCTCGCCCTGCGGCACGTCGAGCACGAGGCCGCCGACCTGGGCCTCGTACGTCCGCCGCAGCGAGTCCCGCATGCGCGCGGAGCGCCGGACGAACGACGTCACCTCGCGGCGGGGTCGCAGGTCCGTGGGCACGGTGGACGAGCCTAGCCGCGGTGGAGCAGGACGCCGGACTAGGAGGTCACGTCCTTGCCCGCGAACCTGGCCCACGCCGCGGCGAGGAACACGACGGCGTAGGCGAGCGCGACCAGCAGGCCGCGGCCGATGGCGTCGGTGCTGATCGGGTCGCGGAGCAGGTCGCCGAAGGCGCTCCACCGGTCCACCAGCAGCCACGGGTGCAGCCAGTCGAGCTGGGAGATGGCGTCGAGGATGAACATCAGCACGTTGATCCCGATGGTCGCGACGATGGCGGCGATCGGCTGCTCGGTCAGCGTCGAGACGAACATCCCGATCGCGGCCAGGGCGGCGAAGCAGGCGCTCAGGTAGAGCACGCTCAGCGCGAGCCGGCCGACCCCGTCGGCGAAGCTCGTCGTCGTCCCGGAGAGCAGGATGACGTCGCCGCCGCCGAACAGCGCGAGCCCGGCGACCACGCCGGCCAGGGCGACGAGCGCGGTGGCGGCGAGGCCGAAGACGACGACCGCCACGTACTTGGTGAACAGCAGCCGCGTACGGCCGGCCGGGATGGTGAGCAGGTAGCGAAGCGTGCCCTGGTTGGCCTCGCCGGCGACCGCGTCGCCCGAGGTGGCGGCCACGGCGAGCGGCAGGAAGAGCGGCAGCGTCGCGGCCAGCGAGGCGAACGCGACGAACAGGCCGTTGCTCGTGATCGCCTCGAAGAAGCCGGGCCCGCCGCCGCGGCCGTCGTCGGGTCCCGAGGAGACCTTGAGGGCGATGGCGAGCAGGACCGGGATGGCGGTCAGCACGCCGAGCAGGACGAGGTTGCGGCGCTTGCCGAAGACGATGGCCAGCTCGGAGCGCAGGAAGCGTCCCGGCAGCGCAGCACCCGTACGGCGCACCGGTCGCGAGCTCGGCGCAGGCCCTCCGACGACGACGTCCGCCTCAGCCGCTGACATCGAAGCCCTCCCCGGTGAGCGACACGAACACGTCCTCCAGCGTCGGCCTCAGCACGGTGAACCCGAGCACGGGCACCCCGTCGTTCACCAGCTCCGGCACGACCTTCTCCACCGCGATCTCGCCGAGCAGCCCGGTCACGTGGCCGGCGCCCGGACGGACGTCGGTCAGCCCGAGCGTGCGCAGGGCCGAGGCCGCGTCCTCCACCCGGTCGGTGTCGACGCGGACGGTCTGGTCCTTGGCGTTCGCGCGCTCGTGGAGGTCGGCGAGGGTCCCCTGGGTGACCAGCTTTCCCTCGAACATCACCCCGATGTGGCTGCACATCTGGTCGACCTCGCTGAGCAGGTGGCTCGAGACGAGCACGGTGCTGCCCTCGCCCGCGAGCTCGCCGACGAGGTGGCGCACCTCGCGGGTGCCCTGCGGGTCGAGGCCGTTGGTCGGTTCGTCGAGCACGAGGAGGTCGCGCGGCACGAGCAGCGCGTTGGCGATCGCGAGCCGCTGGCGCATGCCGAGGGAGTACGCGCGGTAGCGCTTCGTCGCCGCGGGCAGCAGGCCGACCCGGTCCAGCGCGGCGTCGATCCGCGTGGCGGCGGTCCGGGCGTCGCTGTGCGCGTCGGCGGCGTCGAGCCGGGCGAGGTTGGCGCGACCGGAGAGGTACGGGTGGAACGCCGGACCCTCGACCAGGGCGCCCACCCGGCGCAGCGTGCGGGAGGCCGCGGCCGGCATCGCCTCACCGAGGAGCTCGATGCTGCCCGAGGTCGGCGCGACGAGGCCGAGCAGCATCCGGATGGTCGTGGTCTTGCCGGACCCGTTGGGACCGAGGAAGCCGTAGACCGCGCCGGCCGGCACCTCGAGGTCGACCGCGTCGACCGCGGTCTGGTGCCGGAACCGCTTGGTCAGCCCGGCGGTCCGGACGGGCGCGGGCCGGAGCCCGTCGCCCGCCGGACCGGCGGCGTTCGTCGTCATGCCCGCGTCCTACCCAGGACCTCAGGCGTCAGCGGGCGAGCGCGGCGGAGACCGCGTCGGCGCCCACGGCCCCGACGGCCAGGCGGCCGTCGTCGGTGAGGATCGCCGTGACGACCGTCCCGTCGAGCTCGCGCCCGGTGCCCCACGAGCCGGAGACCGGCTTGAGCTGGGACAGGAAGCCCTTGGCGGTGGCGTTGCCGTCGAGCGCTCCGCTCGGCACCTTGGTCACGACGACGGAGCTCCAGCCGGTGCCGACCACGGTGGTGTCCTTGTCGGCCTGCGCCTTGCGCTCGGCGAGCTCCTTCTTCTGGGCAGCGGTCGGGGCCTGGCGCTCCGGCAGGGCCTTCTGCGTCACCTTCGTGCCCTCGGGCGGGTTGAAGGCGAACATCCGCGCGTCCGGCTGGGCGAAGGAGATGTCGGTGTACGCGACGTCGAGCGCGGGCTTGTCACCGGCGCCGAAGACCTGCACGCGCAGCGGGAGGTAGTTCGCGCCGTCGACGGCGAGGCGGACCTGCTTGACCAGCGAGGAGCTGTCCTTCGGCGTCAGCACGAGGTCGTACGCGGCCTGGCCGGCGACCGTGACGTCCGGGTCGACGCGCACGTCGGTGGTCGGCCCGACCTTGTCGAGGAGCTGCTGCGCGGCCTGCTGCGGGGTCTGCGGTGCGCCCTCGGGAGCCTTGCGCTGCGCGTCCGCGCGGTCGGCGGGCAGCGCGGTGTGCGTGGCCTCCTTGGCGCGGCTGTCGTAGGTCCACACGTCGGTGCCGTCCGAGACGATGTCGGTCTCGGCGTACTCGTCGCTGATCGCCAGGCGTGCCTGGTCCGGGGCGCCGTACCAGACCCGCATGGTGTGGCTGCCCGACAGCAGCGACGTCAGGGCGCCGCCCGCGCTGCCGCTGCCGCCCGGGATCGCCGGGATGCCGAGGTCGGCGTTCTGGACGACGGTGCCCGAGAGCCCGTCGACCTTCGCCTCGCCGACGCGGACGAGCAGGTCCTGGGGGCTGATCGCGGGGAGCGGGGAGTCGGCGTCCGCGCGGCTGACCACGAGGAACGAGCCGAGGACGGCGACGAGAGCGACGAGGGGAACCAGCCAGCGGAAGGCCGGCCGAGCGGTGAGCGTGCGCATGCACAGAGTCTGCAAGCAGATCCCTGTCAGGACGCTGAGACGGGTGAGGACACCGGGCCCGCCGGACCTGCGACGACAATCGAGACATGCGCCTGCTGCTCGTCGACGACGAAGAGCGGCTGACGGCCGCCCTGCGCAAGGGGCTGACGGCGGACGGGTTCGCGGTGGACGTCGCTCCGGACGGTGTCGCGGGGCTCGCGCGGGCCGAGGCGGAGCCTTACGACGCGGTCGTGCTCGACGTCATGCTGCCCGGGCTGTCGGGGTACGAGGTCGTACGGCGGCTGCGCAAGGCGGGCAACTGGGTGCCGGTCCTGATGCTGTCGGCCAAGGACGGCGAGCACGACCAGGCGGACGCGCTCGACGACGGGGCGGACGACTACCTGACCAAGCCCTTCTCCTACGTCGTCCTGCTGGCCCGGCTCCGCGCGCTGCTGCGGCGCGGTTCCGGGGCGCGTCCGACGGTGCTCGAGGTCGGCCAGCTGCAGGTCGACCCGGCGAGCCGTGAGGTGCGCGTCGCGGGGCAGGCGGTCGGGCTGACGAGCCGGGAGTTCGCGCTGCTGGAGTACCTCGCACGCCACGCCGACCGGGTGCTCACCAAGACCGAGCTGCTCGACCACGTCTGGGACGCCGCGGCCGAGACCGCGCCGAACGCGGTCGAGGTCTACGTCGGCTACCTGCGCCGCAAGATCGGCGTGGAGCGGCTCCTGACCGTGCGCGGTGCCGGCTACCGCCTGGTCGGCTAGGCCGTGGCCCGGCCGGAGGGGACCGGCTCGCGCAGCCTCGGCCTGCGGACCCGCCTGCTGCTCATCGGCGTCACCGGTGTCGCGCTCGCGCTGCTGCTGGCGGGCCTCGGCTTCTACCAGGCGCTGCGGGTGTCGACCGACCGCACGCTCGACCGCGAGGCGATCTCCAGCGCCCGGGAGGTGGCGGTGCTGGTCGACGAGGGCCGGCTGCCCGACGCCGTGCCCACCTCTGGCGCGCAGCTCGTGCAGGTCGTCGACGCCTCCCAGCGCGTGGTCGCGGCCTCGCTCGGGACCGACCGGCTCGTCCCGATCCTGTCGACCACCCAGCTGGACGCGGCCCTGGCCGGGGAGGCGGTGCTGGTCGACGGCGCGCGGGTCGGCTCGAGCGGCCTGCTGCGGGTCCGGGCCGTCGCCGCGGGCCCGGCCACCGCGCCGGTGTCCGTCGTCGTCGCCGTCCAGGTCGGCGACGTCCTCGCCACCCGGACCGCCCTGCGCAACGGGCTGCTCGTGGTCTTCCCGGTGGTGCTCCTGGTCATGGCCGTCGTCGCCTGGGTCGTCATGGGACGGACGCTGCGCCCGGTCGAGGAGCTGCGGGCCGGGGCCGAGCGGATCGGCGCCGGACCCGGCGGCGAAGGGACCGACCCGGACGACCGGCTGCCGGTGCCCGCGGCCGCGGACGAGATCCGGGCGCTCGCGCTCACCCTCAACGGCATGCTCGACCGGCTCGCCGCGGCGCGGGGCCGGCAGCGGGCGTTCGTCGCCGACGCCGCGCACGAGCTGCGCAGCCCGCTGACGAGCATGCGGGTGCAGCTCGAGGTCGCCGCCCGGCTGGGCGAGGGCGGGGACCTGCCCGCCGAGCTGCAGCCCGACCTCGAGCGCCTCGCCGCGCTGGTCGAGGACCTGCTGCTGCTGGCGCGCAGCGGCACCGACGGACCCGCGCCCGCGCACCCCGACGTGGTCGCGGTCGAGCCCCTGCTGGACGAGGTCGCCGCTCAGGTGCCCGGCCGGGCGGGGATCGAGGTCGACGCGTCCGACGGCCTCGGTCTGGCCGTCGTCGCCGACCGGTCCGAGCTGCGCCGCGTCCTCGTGAACCTCACCTCCAACGCCGTCCGGCACGCCCGTACGCGGGTCCGCCTCGACGCCGCCGAGACGGACGGGCAGGTGGTCCTGCGGGTGAGCGACGACGGTCCGGGGATCCCGGAGGCCGAGCGCGTCCGCGTCTTCGAACGCTTCACCCGGCTCGACGACGCCCGCGGCCGCGACGCCGGCGGGACCGGGCTCGGGCTGCCGATCGTCGCCGAGCTCGTCCGCCGGGCCGGCGGCACGGTCGCCCTGGTCGACGCCCCCGGCGGGGGCCTACGGGCGGAGGTGCGGCTCCCGGTCGGCCCCGTGTGACGGCCGGTGCGGTTGTGACGAATGCGTACCGACCTGCGCGTTCCCCTGTCGCAAAACCCCCGGCGGGCGCAGCATGGCTGCACGTACCACCTGCGTGTCGTGGGAGGAGTCGTCATGAGCAGCAGTCACGAGGGTCAGGCCCGGAGGTCGATCGAGGTCGCCCCGCTGCAGTCGCACGGGTCGCTGTACGGGTTCATGCTCATGGGGCGCTGGCCCGACGACACCGTCGAGTGGGCGAAGTTCCTCGTCCTGGCCGTCCGGATGGCCGCCGTCCCGGGCCTGCTGGGGGTGAGCACGGTGTTCCGGGTGCGCGAGGAGCTGCCCGAGGACCCGCAGCCGGGTGCGGTCGGCCTGGTCGTGGCCGAGGGGACCCTCGTGGGCGACCACCCGCTGCGGCCAGGCCAGTTCGCGGAGGCGACGCCGCCCGGGCTGCTCGTCCTGCACCCGCCGCGCAGCACGCCGCGCACCCTGCCCGCGTACGAGGTCGCCTCGGGCTGCGTCTTCCTGCCCGGTCTGCCGCACCTGGGGCTCGACCACCGGGCGGCGTGGGTGCAGGCCGACGTCGACGGCACCGTCACCCAGCTCGTCAGCAAGGGTGGCGTGGACCCTCAGGGCAACGCGGACACCGCGGCGCTGGCCCTGCTGCTCGCCGCCTGAGCCCTGCCCGGTCGGCGCGCGAGGGTGGTCACGAGCAGCACGACCGCCAGCAGCGCCGTCGCGGCCACGGTCGGGTAGCCCGACCCGGGCGGAAGGTCCCAGTTCGCGTCGCTGGCGGTCGTCATGTACGCGTAGTCGAGGACCGTCGGGACGACGCCGACCGCGCCGGAGGCGCAGAGCACCAGCGCCGCCTGCAGCGTGGCGCGCAGGCCGGGCGACTCGCGGACCGCCACCGCGACGAACGCGGGGACGGCGAGCACGTTCACGGCGAGGAGCAGCCACGGGAACGCCGACTCGAGCGCGGCCCCTTCGCCGAGGAGGCTGAGGACCCCCGCCGCGGCACCGGCCAGCGCGGGCAGGAGCGCGACGACCCGGGTCGGGCGGGACCACCGGCTGCCCGCGACCACGACGCCCCACGCCAGTGCGAGGAGCACGGCGCAGGCGGTGCCGAGGACGGACTCCGGGCCCCAGCGCACGTCGCCGGCCGGGTAGACGAAGGCGAAGCCGGTGTCCATCGTCTCCAGGCAGGCGTCGCTGAAGTCCGCCCCGTACGCGTACCCGTGCAGGACGCTGCCGCTGAGCATCGAGCCGCGGCACGGGAGCCAGTGCTCCCGCACCGCCCCGGCGCCGGCGACGGCGCCCAGCAGGAGGAGGACGGCCGCCGCCACCCAGGTCCGAGGTCGGGTCACGCGCGAAGGCTAGCGACCGGCCACCCGCCGGAGCGGGACAGGGGCAGGACCGGCCGGTACGAGGCGGCACAATCGGAGGAGTGGGACACGTGGAGCTGGCCGGGGTCGGCTACGACCTGCCCGACGGGCGGCCGTTGCTCGACGACGTCGCGTTCCGGGTGGGCGACGGCGCGGTCGTCGCGCTGGTGGGCCCGAACGGGGCCGGCAAGACCACGCTGCTCCGCATCGTCTCCGGCGACCTGTCGCCGACCCGCGGCACGGTGACCCGCAGTGGCGGGCTCGGCGTCATGCGCCAGTTCATCGGCTCGGTCCGCGACAGTCTCGCCCCCGGGGGGACGACCCCCCTCGGACCCCCCGAACAGCCCCCCACCGTGGCCGACCTGCTCTTCTCCCTCGCCCCCGAACGGCTGCGCGACGCGCACGCGGACGTCGAGGCGCTCGAGCTGCAGCTCATGACCGACGACACCGAACCCGTCCAGATGCGCTACGCGACCGCGCTCGGCGAGTACGCCGACGCCGGCGGCTACGAGACCGAGGTGCGCTTCGACGCCTGCTGCACCGCCGCGCTCGGGGTCCCCTACGACCGGGCCCGCTGGCGCGAGGTCCGCACGCTGTCCGGCGGGGAGCAGAAGCGGCTGGCCCTCGAGGCGCTGCTCGGCGGGCCGGACCAGGTGCTGCTGCTCGACGAGCCGGACAACTACCTCGACGTCCCCGGCAAGCGCTGGCTCGAGGCGCAGCTGCGGGCGACGCCCAAGACCGTCCTCATGGTCAGCCACGACCGGGAGCTGCTGGCCGAGTCCGCGACGGCGGTCGCCGCGCTCGAGCTCGGTGCCGCCGGCAACTCGGTGTGGGTGCACGGCGGCGGGTTCGCGACGTTCGCGGACGCGCGGGCCGAGCGTTCCTCGCGGCTGGAGGAGCTGCGCCGGCGCTGGGACGAGGAGCACCAGAAGATCATCGACCTGGTGCAGATGTACAAGATCAAGGCCGAGTTCAACGACGGGCTCGCCAGCCGGCTGCAGGCCGCGCGGACCCGGCTGGCGAAGTTCGAGGAGGCCGGGCCGCCGCAGGCCGTCCCGCTGGAGCAGCGCGTGTCGATGCGACTGTCCGGCGGTCGTACGGGCAAGCGTGCCGTCGTCGTCGAGGACCTCGAGCTCACCGGCCTGATGCGCCCGTTCAGCACGGAGATCTGGTTCGGCGACCGGGTGGGGGTGCTCGGGTCGAACGGTTCGGGCAAGTCGCACTTCCTGCGCCTGCTCGCCGTGGGTGGGAGCCTCCCGGACCGCGAGCACGAACCGGTCGAGTGGCTCGACATCCCGCCGGTCGCCCACACCGGCAAGGCGCGGCTCGGCGCTCGCGTACGACCGGGATGGTTCGCCCAGACCCACGCGCACCCGGAGCTGGCCGGTCGCACGCTGCTGGAGGTCCTGCACCGCGGCGACGACCACCGCGCCGGGATGGGCCGCGAGCAGGCCTCGCGCAAGCTCGACCGCTACGGGCTCGCGCACGCGGCCGAGCAACGCTTCGAGCTGCTGTCGGGCGGCCAGCAGGCCCGGTTCCAGATCCTGCTGCTCGAGCTCTCCGGGGCGACCCTGCTGCTGCTCGACGAGCCGACGGACAACCTCGACCTCGCCTCGGCCGAGGCGCTGGAGCAGGGCATCGACGCCTTCGAGGGCACGGTCGTCGCGGTCACCCACGACCGCTGGTTCGCCCGGAGCCTCGACCGCTTCCTCGTCTTCGGCGGTGACGGCGAGGTCTACGCCTCCGACGAGCCGGTCTGGGACGAGGCCCGGGTGGCGCGAGCGCGCTGACGGGGTGGCGGCCGGGCCGTGCGAGAGGTGGGTTGCCGCGCCGACACGCCGACGGCGAGCGCGGCAGCCTACCGCCGGTGATCGGCCCGGCTCAGCGCTCCGCCATCGGCACGAAGTCGCGCGTGCGGTGGCCGGTGTAGATCTGCTTGGGCCGCGCGATCTTCTGCTCCTTGTCGGTCACCAGCTCCGACCACTGCGCCAGCCAGCCCGGCGTACGGCCGATGGCGAACAGCACCGTGAACATCTCCGGCGGGAACTGCAGGGCCTCGTAGATCAGGCCCGAGTAGAAGTCGACGTTCGGGTAGAGCTTGCGCTTGACGAAGTACTCGTCCTCCAGCGCGATGCGCTCGAGCTCCTGGGCGATCTCGAGCAGCGGGTTGACCCCGGTCACCGCGAACACGTCCTCGCAGGCCTTCTTGATGATCGTGGCGCGCGGGTCGAAGTTCTTGTAGACCCGGTGCCCGAAGCCCATCAGCTTCTCCTTGCCGGCCTTCACCCCCTCGATGAACGCGGGGATCTCGTCGACCGAGCCGATCCGGCGCAGCATCTTGAGCACGGCCTCGTTGGCCCCGCCGTGCAGCGGGCCGTAGAGCGCACCGATGCCGGCGGCCACCGCGGAGTAGGGGTCGACCTGGGAGGACCCGACCGAGCGGACGGCGTTGGTCGAGCAGTTCTGCTCGTGGTCGGCGTGCAGGATCAGCAGGATGTCGAGCGCCTTGACCAGCCGCGGGTCGGCCTCGTAGGTCGGCTCGCTCATCTTGAACAGCATGGCCAGGAAGTTCTCGACGTAGGACAGCCGGTTGTCGGGGTAGACGTACGGCTTGCCCTGGTTGTGGCGGAACGCCCAGGCGCCCAGCGTCGGCATCTTGGCGATCAGCCGCGTGATCTGGCGCTGCCGGTTGTCGGGGTCGGAGATCTGGTTCGCGTCGGGGTAGAAGGTCGACAGCGCGCTCACCGACGACATGAGCATGCCCATCGGGTGCGCGTCGTAGCGGTAGCCCTGCATCAGCTGGCGGACGTTCTCGTGGAGGAACGTGTGGATGGTGACCTGGTGCACGAACTCGTCGAGCGCGTCGGCGGTCGGCAGGTCGCCGTACAGCAGGAGGTAGGCGACCTCGAGGAACGTGGAGTGCTCGGCCAGCTGCTCGATGGGGTAGCCGCGGTACTCGAGGATCCCCGCGTCGCCGTCGATGTAGGTCACGGCGCTCCGGGTCGAGGCGGTGTTCACGAAGCCCGGGTCGTAGGTGGCCAGGCCCTCGCCGTCGACGCTGATCTGCTTGAGGTCGGCGGCGCGGATGGTGCCCTCGGTGATCGCCAGCTCGTACGTCTTGCCGGTCCGGTTGTCGGTGACGGTCAGGCTCTGGCTGCTGTGCTGGTCGCCGGCGCCGTCGACGGCCTCCGGGACGGCCGCGGCCCCGGCGGAGGCGTCGGCGGCGGGCTGCTGCTCGCGGGGCGCCGGGGCGGCGTCGGTCGTGGACACGTCGGTCATGGACCCAATCTAGAAGGACGTCCGAGGATCGCAGAAGGGCGGGCGTCCCTCCGGGCTGCGTGATCCCGGACACCGAGGTCCTTCTTTTGACCGCCCTTGCGAAGCGCGGGTATCTTGGACGGCTGTTGCGTCCGCGCACGTCTCGACCGGTCCTGACCGTGCTCGGCACCGTGCGCAGCCGCGAGCCCGGCGGGTGCACGGAGCTCGACCAACAAGCTGTGCAGCGCCCCGCCCGAACGACTGATCCACCCACTGATCCGAGAGCTGGTCCACGACCGTGTCCCCGAACGACAACAAGACGTACAGCCCCAAGCCCGACGACCTCGTGCGCAACTGGCTCGTCATCGACGCGTCCGACGTCGTCCTGGGACGGCTCGCCGTCCAGGCCGCCACGCTGCTGCGCGGCAAGCACAAGCCGACCTTCGCGCCGCACATGGACGGCGGCGACTTCGTCGTCGTGGTCAACGCGTCGAAGATCTCGCTCGGCGGCAGCAAGGGGACCGACAAGATGTACCACCGCCACTCGGGCCGCCCGGGTGGTCTGAAGTCGGTGCCCGCGGGCGAGCTCCTCGCCCGCGACCCGCGCAAGGTCGTCGAGCTGGCCGTGTGGGGCATGCTCCCGAAGAACCGGCTCAGCCGGCAGCTCATCAAGAAGCTCAAGGTCTACTCCGGCCCGGAGCACCCGCACAGCGCCCAGCAGCCGCAGGCGTTCGCGATCACCCAGATCGCCCAGTAACCGCTCCGTAGCAGCCGTTCGGCAGCCGTCCGCGCCGCCGACACCCGAGTCCCTGAGGAACACCAGAACGTGACCGACACCGCCACCGAGATCGCCCCCATCACCGAGGGTGACCGCGAGATCGCCTACCGCTCCGAGGCCAACCCCGGCGCGACCTCGGGCAACCGCCCCGCGGTCGTCGCGCCGGCCGGTGCCACCGGTCGCCGCAAGGAGGCGATCGCCCGCGTGCGCATCGTCCCCGGCAGCGGCCAGTGGACCATCAACGGGCGTGACCTGGAGAACTACTTCCCCAACAAGGTCCACCAGCAGATCGTCTCCGAGCCCTTCGCCACCGCGGCGGTCAGCGGCTCGTACGACGTCATCGCGCGCATCCACGGCGGCGGGGTGACCGGCCAGGCCGGTGCGCTGCGCCTCGGCGTCGCCCGTTGCCTGAACGTCGTCGACGAGGAGGCGAGCCGTCCGGCCCTCAAGAAGGCCGGCATGCTCACCCGCGACGCCCGCGTCAAGGAGCGCAAGAAGGCCGGCCTCAAGAAGGCCCGCAAGGCTCCGCAGTACAGCAAGCGCTGATCCCCGCCGTGCGTCGCGCGGTGCCGGGGCCCGTCGTCCCACGTCTGGCACGCTGAGACCGTGGGTCGACTCTTCGGCACCGACGGGGTGCGCGGTCTGGCGAACGACGCGCTCACCGCCGAGCTCGCGCTCGACCTCGCGGTGGGTGCGGCGCACGTGCTCGCCGAGGCCGGCGAGTTCAGCGGGCACCGGCCGTTCGCGGTCGTCGGGCGTGACCCGCGTGCCTCGGGGGAGTTCCTCGAGGCCGCGGTCGTCGCCGGCCTCGCGAGCGCGGGCATCGACGTCGTCCGCCTCGGCGTCGTCCCGACGCCCGGCGTCGCCTTCCTCACCGGTCGCCAGCAGGCCGACCTGGGCGTGATGCTCTCGGCGAGCCACAACCCCATGCCCGACAACGGCATCAAGTTCTTCGCCCGCGGCGGCGTGAAGCTCGACGACGCGATCGAGGACGCCATCGAGGCCCGGATGGGCGAGCCCTGGGCCCGCCCGACGGGGGCCGGGGTCGGGCGCGTGACCGACGACCCGGGGCTCGTCGAGGCCTACGTCGCGCACCTGGTCAGCAGCCTCGGGACCCCGGTCAGCCTGCACGGCATCAAGGTCGTCCTCGACTGCGCGAACGGGGCCGCGTACGTGGCCGGCCCGGCCGCCTTCGAGGCCCAGGGGGCCGACGTCGTCCGGATCCACGCCGAGCCCGACGGCGTCAACATCAACGCCGACTGCGGCTCGACCCACATGGACTCGCTGCGCTCCGCGGTCGTCGAGCACGGCGCCGACCTCGGCATCGCCCTCGACGGCGACGCCGACCGCTGCCTGGCCGTGGACGCGACCGGCAGGGTCGTCGACGGCGACCAGATCCTCGCGGTCCTCGCCCTCGCGCTGCGGGAGGACGGCCGCCTCAAGAACGACACCGTCGTCGCCACCGTGATGAGCAACCTCGGCTTCCTGCACGCGATGCGCCGCTCCGACGTCGCCGTCGAGCAGACCGCGGTCGGCGACCGCTACGTCCTCGAGGCGATGAAGGCCCACGGCCACACCCTCGGCGGCGAGCAGTCGGGGCACGTGATCATGTCCGAGCACGCCACGACCGGCGACGGCGTGCTGACCGCGCTGCACCTGGCGAGCCGGATGGCGACGACCGGTCGCAGCCTGGCCGAGCTCGCCGCCGTGATGAACCGGCTCCCGCAGGTCCTCGTGAACGTCGCCGGCGTCGACAAGGCCCGCGCGGGCACCGACGCCGGGCTGCTCGCCGCGGTCGCCGAGGCGGAGACCGCGCTGGGCGACGCCGGGCGCGTGCTGCTGCGGCCCTCGGGGACCGAGTCGCTCGTCCGGGTGATGGTCGAGGCCGAGTCCTACGACGTCGCCGACACGGTGGCGCGACGCCTGGCGGACGTGGTCCGCGACCGCCTCGCCCTCTGACGGCTCGGCACCCGGCTCACGGCCGGTGCCCGGGTGAGACGGCTACGGCCCGGTGACGGTCTGGAACAGCCGGGCCACGCCCGGCAGCACGTTCACGGCCGCCAGCACGAGCGTGATCACGCCCACCACGAGCCCGAGCAGCAGCGAGAACGCCAGGACCCCGAAGGCGCCGAAGAAGCCGGCCTTGAAGGCGGTGCCGGCGCTGAGCCGGGTGCGCGGGCCGGTCTGTCCGTGCTCGTTCGCCATGGCCCCACCGTAGCCGGGCCGGGCCTTCCGACGGTCCCGACGCGACGGCGTCCCGACACCCCGCCGCAGATATGTGCGGACTCGGAACAATAGGCTGTACGAGCGCGCGGACCGGTCGGGCCCCCCTTCACCAGCCGGTCCGCGCGTTCGACCGCTCAGACCTTGCGAATGCGGACCCACTCGACCCGGTGGTCGGGGCCCTTGCGCAGGATGGCCGTGGCCCGGCCCCGGGTGGGCAGGATGTTCTCGCGCAGGTTCGGGCCGTTGATCGTGTCCCACAGGTGCTCGGCGCGGGCCACGGCCTGCGCGGGCGTGAGCTCGGCGTAGCGGGTGAAGAACGAGCGCGGGTCGCGGAACGCGGTCTCCCGCAGCGACAGGAAGCGCGACACGTACCAGTCGCGGATGTCGGCGGGGTCGGCGTCGACGTAGACGGAGAAGTCGAAGAAGTCGCTGACGGCCAGCCCGCTCGTCCCGTCGGCGCGGGCGACGGCGGGCTGCAGGACGTTCAGGCCCTCGACGATGAGGATGTCGGGGCTGCTCACCACCACCTGCTCCTCGGCCACGATGTCGTAGACGAGGTGGCTGTACACGGGGGCCGCGACCGCGGCCTCGCCCGACTTCACCGCCATCACGAAGCGCAGCAGCGCGCGCCGGTCGTACGACTCCGGGAAGCCCTTGCGCTCCATCAGCCCGCGTCGCTCCAGCTCGGCGTTCGGGTGCAGGAAGCCGTCGGTCGTCACCAGCGCGACCCGCGGGTGGCCGGGCCAGGCCGCGAGCAGCTCGCGCAGCAGCCGGGCGGTGGTCGACTTGCCGACCGCGACCGACCCGGCGACCCCGATGACGAACGGCGTCCGGCCCACCGACAGGTGCAGGTAGTCACCGGTGCTGCGGTGCAGCTCGCCGGTGAGGTCCACGTAGCGCGTCAGCAGGCCCGAGAGCGGCAGGTAGACCTCGCGGACGTCGCGCAGCGAGGTGGGGTCGTCGAGCCCGCGGAGGCGCTCGAGGTCGGTCGCGTCGAGCGCCAGGCCGGCGAGGGCGTCGCTCGCCGCGAGCGCCGCCCAGTCGTCGCGGCTGCGTTCCACGTACGGGCTGGGTCCGACGTCGGGGTCGGGGGCGGGCGCCCGTGTGGACGCGGGGGTCCCCGGTTCCGTCACGGTCGGTCACAGTAGTGCGCGCGGGGCCGTGGGCAGGTTCTCGCCCCACCCCGGCCGACGTGGCGGAGGAATCCTGCGTTCCGGCTGCGTCGCGGCCCCCTCCCGTACGCTTCGGCGCATGTGCGGAATCGTCGGCTACGTCGGCCCGCGGCCGGCCCTGGGTGTCGTGGTCGAGGGGCTGCGTCGCATGGAGTACCGCGGCTACGACTCGGCGGGCGTCGCCGTCGTGCAGGACGGGCCTGACACCGAGGAGGGGGGACGACCCCCCTCGGACCTCCAGAAGAAGCGCTTCTTCGTCGCGAAGAAGGCGGGCAAGATCGCCAACCTCGACGCCGAGCTGGCCCGGCGCCCGCTGCCCGGCGACGGACTCGGGCTGGGGCACACCCGCTGGGCGACGCACGGCGGCCCGACCGACGTGAACGCCCACCCGCACGTCTCCGCCGACGGCCGCGTGGCCGTCGTGCACAACGGCATCATCGAGAACTTCGCCACCCTGCGCGCCGAGCTCGCCGAGGACGGGATCGTCTGCGTCTCCGAGACCGACACCGAGGTCGTGGCGCACCTGCTCGGCCAGCAGGTCGTCGCCGGCGTCGGGCTCGACGAGGCGATGCGGGTCGTCTGCCGACGCCTGCAGGGGGCGTTCACGCTCGTCGCCATCGACGCGCAGGGTCCGCGCCAGGTCGTCGCGGCCCGCCGGAACTCCCCGCTCGTCGTCGGGGTCGGCGAGGGCGAGCACTTCCTCGCCTCCGACGTGGCGGCGTTCATCGAGCACACCCGCGACGCGATCGAGCTGGGCCAGGACCAGGTCGTCACCATCACCGCCGACGGTGTCGAGGTGACCGACTTCGACGGCGCACCGGCCCCCACCCGGCCCTTCCACGTCGACTGGGACCTCTCGGCCGCGGAGAAGGGCGGCTTCGACTGGTTCATGCGCAAGGAGATCTACGAGCAGCCGAAGGCGGTCGCCGACACGCTGCTCGGGCGCCACGACGAGAACGGCCGGCTGACGCTCGACGAGATCCGGATCTCCGAGGCCGAGCTGCGCCGCGTCGACAAGATCGTGATCATCGCCTGCGGCACCGCCTTCTACGCCGGCATGGTCGCCAAGTACGCGATCGAGCACTGGACCCGGATCCCGTGCGAGGTCGAGCTCGCCAGCGAGTTCCGCTACCGCGACCCGATCGTGGGGCCGTCGACGCTCGTCGTGGCGATCAGCCAGTCCGGCGAGACCGCCGACACCCTGATGGCGATCCGGCACGCCCGCGAGCAGCGGGCCCGGGTGCTCGCGGTCTGCAACACCAACGGCGCGACCATCCCGCGCGAGTCCGACGCCGTGATCTACACCCACGCCGGGCCGGAGATCGGCGTCGCCTCGACCAAGGGCTTCCTGACCCAGGTCGTCGCCTGCTACCTGCTCGGGCTCTACCTCGCGCAGGTGCGCGGGACGAAGTTCGACGACGAGATCGCCGCCGTCATGGCCGAGCTGTCCGTCATGCCCGACGCCATCGCCGGCGTGCTCGAGGACATGGACCCGGTGCTCAAGCTGGCGGCCGACTTCGCCGAGCAGCGCGTGGTGCTGTTCCTCGGCCGCCACGTCGGCTACCCGGTCGCCCTCGAGGGTGCGCTCAAGCTGAAGGAGCTGGCGTACATCCACGCCGAGGGCTTCGCGGCCGGCGAGCTCAAGCACGGCCCGATCGCGCTGATCGAGGAGGGGCTCCCGGTCTTCGTCGTCATCCCGCCCCGCGGGCGCGACCTGCTGCACGACAAGGTGCTGTCGAACCTGCAGGAGATCCGGGCCCGCGGCGCCCGGACGATCGTCCTCGCCGAGGCCGACGACCACGAGGTGCTGCCGTACGCCGACGTGCTCGTCCCGCTGCCCAAGGTCTCGACCCTGCTCCAGCCCCTGGTGGCCACCGTCCCGCTGCAGATGTTCGCCTGCGAGCTCGCGACCCAGAAGGGCCACGACGTCGACCAGCCCCGGAACCTGGCCAAGTCCGTCACCGTCGAGTAGCGCCGCCCCTCCCGTGCTCCTGCCCCTGCCCCTCGCCCCTGCCCTCGTCCCTGCCCCTGCCCTCGTCCCTGCCCCCATCCCTGCCCCTCTCGTCGCAGGTTTTTCACGTTCACGTGAAAAACTGCTGCTGCCCACGGCAGATCTGCCGTGGGTAGCACTGGTTTCTCGCGGGAAGCCGGCCGTCGGGGCGTCTCGGACGCTACGGCGCGTACGGCGCGTACGGCGGACCGTCCCGTGATCGTCGGGGTCGGGATCGACGTCTGCGACGTGGAGCGGTTCGCGGCGACGCTCGAACGGCGCCCCGGGCTCGTGGCCCGGCTCTTCACCCCCGCCGAGGCGGGACGTCCCGTCGCCTCCCTCGCCGCCCGGTTCGCGGCCAAGGAGGCGCTCGCCAAGGCCCTCGGGGCGCCGCAGGGCATGTCCTGGCAGGACGCCGAGGTGGTGACCGACGCGGCCGGCCGGCCGTCGTTCGTCGTCCGCGGAACCGTCGCCGAGCGGGCCGCCGCAGCCGGGGTCGCCTCGATCCACGTGAGCCTCTCCCACGACGCCGGGATCGCCTCGGCCGTCGTCGTCTGCGAGGGCTGACCTCCACCCCCTTGCTGCGCGACTGTCGACACCCGTCACGCGACACGCGACGGAGGCGTCACGGGTGTCGACACTCGTGCGGAGCCGGAGGGGAGCGGCCAGGCTGGATAAGGTCGCGGGCGTGCAGGCCTTCAGCGTCGAGCAGGTCCGTCGCCTCGAGGCGACGGCGATGGAGCACGTGCCCGAGGGCGCCCTCATGCAGCGCGCCGCGGCCGGCCTCGCCGCCGTCGTCGTGGCCGAGCTCGGCCGCCGCGCCGACCGGGTGTACGGCGCCCGCGTCCTGGTCCTCGTCGGGCCCGGGAACAACGGCGGCGACGCCCTCTGGGCCGGTGCCCGGCTCGCGAACCGTGGCGTCCGGGTCACTGCCGTCGGCGTCCTCGGCACCCCCCACGCGGAAGGGCTGGCGGCCCTCCTCGCCGCCGGCGGCCGCCTCCTCGAACCTGCCGCGCTCGTCGGCGCGCAGGCCCTCGACCGCTTCGACCTCGCCCTCGACGGCGTCCTCGGGATCGGCGGCCGTCCCGGCCTGCCCGACGACGTGGCCGACCTCGTGAACCGTCTCGACGCCGCTGGCGTCCCCGTCGTCGCCGTCGACCTCCCCTCCGGCGTGGCCGCCGACACCGGCGCGGTGCCCGGGGCCGCGGTGCGCGCCGCCGTGACCGTGACCTTCGGCGTCGTCAAGGTCTGCCATCTCCTGGAACCCGCCCGCAGCCGTACGGGACGCCTGGTCCTCGTCGACATCGGGCTCGACACCACCGACGAGGAGCCCGAGCTCGACGCCTGGGACGTCGACCGCGTCGCCGACGCCTGGCCCTGGCCCGGGCAGAGCAGCGACAAGTACGCCAAGGGCGTGGTCGGCGTCGACGCCGGCTCGGAGACCTACCCGGGCGCCGGGATCATGGCGACGTACGGCGCGGTGCACGGCGGGGCCGGGATGGTGCGGTTCCTGGGACCGGAGTCCGCGCACGCCGTCATCACCACGAACCTGCCCGACGTCGTCTACGCCCCCGGTCGCGTGCAGGCCCACCTGCTCGGCTCGGGCTGGGGCGACAAGTCCGACGGCGAGCAGTCCGTCGCCGACGCCGTCGGGTCGGGGCTCCCGGGGGTGCTCGACGCGGACGGGCTGGGCTACCGGCCCGAGCGGATGCCCGAGGCCTGGCTGCTGACGCCGCACGCCGGCGAGCTCGCCAAGCTGCTCGACGTCGAGCGGGCCGAGGTCGAGGGCGACCCGCTCGCGGCGGTCCGCGCCGGCGTCGAGCGCACCGGTGCCACCGTCCTGCTCAAGGGGTCGACCCAGCTCGTCGCCCGGCCGGGCGTCAAGACGGTGGAGCTCGCGGTCCCCGGGCCGGCGTGGACCGGGCAGGCGGGTTCCGGGGACACGCTCGGTGGCCTCTGCGCCGCGGTCCTCGCCGCCGGCCGGCCCGCGCACGAGGCCGCCGTCCTCGCCGCCTCGCTCCAGGCCGTGACCGCCGCCGCGCACCCGGGCCCGCTGCCGCCGCACGTCCTCGCGACCCGGTGCGCCGACCAGCTCGGGGCGTGGTGGCGGGAGCGGCAGCCGTGAGCGCGACGTCGGTCGAGACCGCACCCGGCCCCGGCATCGACCCGGTCACCGCCAGCGCCGAGATCGACCTCGCCGCCTTCCGCGCGAACGTCGCCGCCCTCGCCGCGCACGTCGCCGGCTCGGAGCTCATGGTCGTCGTCAAGGCGGACGCGTACGGCCACGGCGCGCTCGCCTGCGCCCGCGAGGCCCGGGTCGCCGGCGCCTCCTGGCTCGGGGTCGCGACGCCGACCGAGGCGCTCGCGCTGCGCGCGGCGGGCGACACCGGCCGGCTGCTGTGCTGGCTCTACGGCCCCGCCGAGGACCTGAGTGCCCTCGTCGCCTCCGACGTCGACGTCTCCGCCTCGAGCGCCGAGGAGGTCTCGCGGCTGGTCGCGGCGGCCGCGGTCGCCGAGCGCCGGGCGCGCGTGCACCTCAAGGTCGACACCGGCCTCACCCGCAACGGCGCGGCCGAGCACGCCTGGGACGACCTGTTCGCGGCCGCCACCGAGGCCGAGGGTGCCGGAGCGCTCGAGCTGGTCGGGCTGTGGTCGCACCTGGCCGCGGCCGACGAGCCGGGACACCCCTCCGTCGCGCTCCAGCTCGAGGCCTTCGACCGCGCGTACGCCCGCGCCCGGCGCGCCGGGCTGCAGCCTCAGCTGCGGCACCTGGCCAACTCGGCCGCCGCCCTCGTGCTGCCGGAGGCGCGCTTCGACCTCGTCCGGGTCGGGATCGCCGCCTACGGGGTGGAGCCGGCCCCCGGCCTCGCCGCGGCGGCCGGCGTCGCGCTCGCGCCGGTCATGCGCCTGCGCGCCCAGCTCGTGCTCGTCAAGGCGATCGACGCCGGCACCGGGGTCTCGTACGGCTGGACGTGGACCGCACCGGAGGCCACGGTCGTGGGGCTCGTCCCGCTCGGCTACGCCGACGGCGTCCCGCGCCACGCCGGCAACGTCGCCGAGGTGGCGGTCGACGGGCGGCGGGCGCCCGTCCGGGGCCGGATCTGCATGGACCAGCACGTCGTCGAGCTCGGTGCGGGTTCGCGGGCCGAGCCCGGCGACGAGGTGACGCTCTTCGGGGGCGGCGCCGGCGCTCCCAGCGCCGCCGACTGGGCCGAGGTCTGCGGAACCATCGGCTACGAGATCGTCACCCGCGTCGGCGCCCGCGTCCCCCGCCAGCACCTGAACCCCACGGGCGCCGCCTGATGGCCCGACCTCCGGCGCGTCCCCGCCCGGCTCGGACGCCCGCGCGCCGGCTCCCCGTCCGGCGGACGCCGGCCCCGCCGACCCCCAGCCCGACGTCGTGGGCCGGGGGAGGGCTCACGGCCGGCGTCGGCCTCGTCGCCGGCGTCCTGGCCCTCGCCGCGGGCGGCGTCGCCGTCGGGCTCGAGCTCGAGAAGCGGGTGGTGAGCAAGCGGGTCGGCCGGGCCTCGGCCCACGACGACAAGCTGGTGCCGCCCCGGTCGTCCGGGCCGACCGTCCGCACCGTGGACGGGGTCGACCTGCACACCGAGGTCGACGAGCGCGACGCCGACCCGGACGCCGCGTACGGCGCGGGAGGCGACCCGCTGCCCGACGACGCACCCACGCTCGTGCTCGTGCACGGCTACGCGCTCAACCTGGACTGCTGGCTCTTCCAGCGCGAGCACTTCCGCGGCCGGGTGCGCGAGGTCCTCTACGACCAGCGCTCGCACGGGCGCTCCGGGCACTCCGACGCCGAGCACTGCCGCGTCCCGCAGCTCGCGGAGGACCTGCGCCAGGTCCTCGCCGAGCTGACCGACGACGGCCCGGTCGTGCTCGCCGGGCACTCGATGGGCGGGATGACGATCATGCACCTGGCGCTGTCGTACCCCGACCTCTTCGGCCCGCAGGTCAAGGGCGTCGCGCTGTTCTCGACGTCGGCGGGAGGCATGGCGGACTACTCGCCGGTGCGGGCGATCCCGGGCTGGGCGTTCTCCAAGGTCGCCCCGCCGCTGCTCGCCGGCCTGAACCGCGTCCCCCAGGTCGTCGAGCGCAGCCGCCGCGCGGGCAGCGACATCGGCTACGTCGTCACGCGGCGCTGGGCCTTCGGCTCCGACGTCCCGACCAGCTACGTCGAGCTCGTCAGCGAGATGCTGGGGGAGACGTCGCTGGAGGTCGTCGCCGACTTCTACCCGACCTTCGCCGAGCTCGACGAGTACCGCGCGTTCGAGGTGCTGGGCCGCGTGCCGTGCGTCGTCGTCGGCGGGGTCGACGACCTGATCACCCCGATCGAGCACACCGACAAGATCATCGAGCTGCTGCCCGACGCCGAGGCGATCCGCGTCGAACGCTGCGGCCACCTCGGGCTGATCGAGCACCACGAGGTCTTCTCGGGAGCCCTCGACGACCTCTACGCGCGGGTCCTCGACCCGTCGCAGGACGGCGGTGCCCATGTCTGAACACGCTCGTCCCGAACGTCTCCGGCTCACCCTTCCCGAGGCGGTCGAGCGGGCCGGCCGGCTCGCCGTCCCCGGCCGGCGGGTGCTCCTCGGCATCACCGGCCCGCCGGGCGCCGGCAAGAGCACGACCGCCCGGGCGGTCGTCGACGGTCTCGGGCCCGACCGCGCCGTCCTCGTCCCCATGGACGGCTTCCACCTCGCGGACCCGACGCTCGTGGCCTGGGGGCGCCGCGCGCGCAAGGGGGCTCTCGACACCTTCGACGTCGGCGGCTACGTGTCGTTGCTGCAGCGGCTGGGCGACCAGCAGGAGGACGTCGTGCACGCGCCCGACTTCGACCGCGGGATCGAGGCCTCGCTCGGCTCGGCGCTCCCGGTGCGCCGGGAGGTGCCGCTGGTCGTCACCGAGGGCAACTACCTGCTCGCCACCGCGGGGCGGTGGGCCGAGGTCGCGCCGCTGCTCGACCAGACCTGGTACCTGGAGGTCGACCAGGACGTCCGCGTCGACCGCCTCGTCCGCCGGCGGGAGGGCTACGGCGCCGACCACGACGAGGCCGTCGCCTGGGCGACCGGCAGCGACCAGGCCAACGCCGACGTCGTGGCCCGCGGCCACGACCGCGCCGACCTCCTGGTGACCGTCGTCGGCTGAGACCGCCCGTCGGCGACGCACGGTTCGTCCGAACCGGACCGGTGAGCGTACACTGATCTCACCCGAACGGAACTTCCACCTTCGGGACACCGGCGCCCTCCACGAGCGAGGGCGCACCTGGGTTCGTCTTCCCTCTCCTGCGCACATCGTCGTTGCAGTCGATCACGGTCGTTGACGTACCTGACCGAGATCCCCCGACCCCGGGGAGAGAAGCGAGACACGCATGTCCCCGAAGTCCCAGGGTGCCGACGGCATCCCCAAGAAGCGCTGGTCCGCCTCCGAGCGCGCCGCCCGTGGCCACTCCCCGCGACGCAGCGGTGGCAAGCCGCGTACGCCCCTGCGCGGCGGCCCGCCCGCCCGCGACGGCGGTGCCCGCGGCAGCAGCACCGGCCGGGCGAACGGCGAGTGGTCGACCCGCCCGCCCCGTGACGACCGTCCCCAGCGCGACGACCGTCCCGCGTACGACCGTGGCGACCGCCCGCAGCGCAGCGACCGTCCCGCCTCCAACCGGGACGACCGTCCGCAGCGGAGCTCCTTCAACCGTGACGACCGTCCCGCCTCCAACCGGGACGACCGTCCGCAGCGCAACGACCGTCCGTCCTCCAACCGGGACGACCGTCCGCAGCGGGGCTCGTACAACCGTGACGACCGCCCGTCGTACGACCGCGGCGACCGTCCGCAGCGCAACGACCGTCCCGCGTACAACCGTGACGACCGTCCGCAGCGCAACGACCGTCCCGCGTACAACCGTGACGACCGTCCGCAGCGCAGCTCGTTCAACCGCGACGACCGTCCCGCGTACAACCGTGACGACCGCCCGCAGCGCAGCTCGTTCAACCGCGACGACCGTCCCGCGTACAACCGCGACGACCGCCCCCAGCGGAGCTCGTACAACCGCGACGACCGCCCCGCGTACAGCCGTGACGACCGTCCGCGTACAGCCGTGACGACCGTCCGCAGCGCTCCTACGACCGCGACGACCGGCCGCAGCGCTCGTCCGACCGCGACGACCGTCCGCAGCGCACCGCGTCGGGCCGTCCGTCGTTCTTCGACTCCTACGACGACAAGCGCGCCGGCAACCGGGCGTACGCGGACCGTTCCGACCGTTCGCACCACGCCTCGAGCCCGAACCTGTCCCAGGTCCGCCCGCCGAGGGACCGCGACCGCGACGCCGAGCGCGAGCCCGAGGCCGTGCCGGCCGCGGAGCCGGTGACCCCGACGCCCGCGTTCGAGGGCACGTTCGGCGACCTCGGTGTCCCGGACAACCTCGTTGCGACGCTGGACGCCCAGGGGATCCGGGCGCCGTTCCCGATCCAGGCGGCGACCATCCCCGACGCGCTCGTCGGGCGCGACGTCCTCGGTCGCGGCCAGACCGGCTCGGGCAAGACGCTCGCCTTCGGCCTGCCGATGATCGCGAACCTCGCCGGCACCTCGGGCGGCAAGCCGCCGCGCGGGCTGGTCCTGGTGCCGACGCGCGAGCTGGCCATGCAGGTCAACGAGGCGCTCGAGCCGCTGGCCCGGGTCTCCGGCCTGTCCACCGTGCTCATCGCCGGCGGCATGTCCTACGTCCCGCAGCTGCGGGCCTTCTCCCGCGGTGTCGACATCGTCATCGCCACGCCGGGCCGGCTCATCGACCTCATGGAGCAGGGCGAGCTCGACCTGAGCAAGGTCGAGGTGACCGTGCTCGACGAGGCCGACCACATGGCCGACCTCGGCTTCCTGCCGGCCGTCACGACCATCCTCGACACCGTGCCCGGCGACGGGCAGCGGCTGCTCTTCTCCGCGACGCTCGACTCCGGCGTGGGCCGCATCGTCAAGCAGTACCTGAGCGACCCGGTCACCCACGAGGTCGACTCCGCCCGGGCCAGCGTCACGACGATGTCGCACCTGCTGGTCCAGGTCGCCCCGCACGACAAGGCGCCGCTGACGGCCGAGATCGCGGCGCGCGAGGGCCGGACCATCGTGTTCGCCCGGACGCAGCGCGGTGCCGACCGCGTGGCCGAGCAGCTCCGGGACGCCGGCGTGCTCGCCGGTGCGCTGCACGGCGGCCTCACCCAGGGCGCCCGCACCCGCATCCTCGAGGCGTTCAAGGAGGGGCAGCTGCCCGTCCTCGTCGCCACCGACGTCGCCGCGCGCGGCATCCACGTGGACGACGTCGGCGTGGTCCTGCAGATCGACCCGCCCGCGGGCTCGAAGGACTACCTGCACCGCGCCGGTCGTACGGCGCGCGCCGGCGGCACCGGTCTCGTGGTCAGCCTGGTCCTGCCGCACCAGCGGCGTGAGGTCACCCGGCTGCTCTCCCAGGCCGACGTGCACGCCGACACGATGATCGGCAGCCAGGGCTCGCCCGAGCTCGAGGAGCTCACCGGCGGGCGCCGCCCCAGCGGCGAGCCGATCGGGGACGCGCAGTTCCGCGCGATCGTCGACCCGCCCGCCCGTCGGCCCGGGCGCGGCAAGCGTCCCGGCGGTCCGCAGGGCTCGCGCGGCGCCGGCCCCCGCGGTGCCCGTCCGGCCCGCCGCGGTCCGCGCACCGACCGGAACGAGACCTGGGGCGCGTCGGCCCACCAGTAACCTCGCACGGGTGAGCACGACCCTGCCCGAGCCCGTCGTGGTCGTGGCGTCCGCCCAGGACGCCGCGGCCATGGTCGAGGTCGTGCATGCGGCCTTCGGCGCGCGGCCCCCGGTGGACCCGCCGTCGACCGCCGACCGCGAGACGATCGCCTCCGTGACGGAGGCGCTGTCGCGCGGCGGCGGCATCTACGCCTCGGTCGACGGCCGTCCCGCCGGCGCCATCCTGGTCGGCGGCACGGGCGCAGGCGTGGCGACGTTCGCGCGCGTGTCGGTCCACCCGGCCTTCCAGCGGCACGGCATCGCCTCGGCGATGGTCGCGGCGGCCGAGGACCTCGCGGCCCTGCAGGGCCACCACCGCGTCGACCTCTTCGCCCGGGAGGAGTTCGCCGAGCTGATCGCCTTCTGGCGTCATCGCGGCTTCGTCGTCGACCGGCTCGCACCGCACGGCGTCGTGCTGAGCAAGCGGCTCCCGCTCGCCCTCGCCCTCCCCGACGCCGCCGCCACCCGTGACCTCGGCGTCCGGCTGGCCGAGCTCGTCCGCCCCGGCGACCTCGTGGTCCTCAGCGGCGAGCTCGGGGCCGGCAAGACCACGCTGACCCAGGGGCTCGGCACCGGCCTCGGGGTGGGCGGCCCGGTCATCTCGCCCACGTTCGTGCTGTCCCGCGTCCACGCGGCCGCGGACGGACGCCCGACCCTCGTGCACGTCGACGCCTACCGGCTCGGCGGTGCGGGCGAGCTCGACGACCTCGACCTGGACCTCAGCGCCCCGACGAGCGTCACCGTCGTCGAGTGGGGCCGCGGCCTGGTCGAGCAGGCCTGGGACGACCGGCTCGAGGTCGACCTCCTGCACGACCCCGAGGGCGGCCGCGTCGCGCTCGTCCGGGCGGTGGGGGAGCGCTGGACCGGGGCCGACCTCGGCGCGCTCGCCGACGGCCCCACCGCGTACGAGGAGGCGGCCCGTGCCTGACGCACCGCTGGTCCTCGCCCTCGACACCTCGACCGACGTCACCGTCGGCGTCGCGCGGGGCGCCGAGGTCCTGGCCTCCGGCCGCGTGACCGACCGGATGGCCCACGTCGAGCAGCTCACCCCGCTCGTCGACCGCTGCCTCGCCGAGGCCGGGGTCGCCCTGGCCGACGTCACCCGGGTGGTCGTCGGCCTGGGACCGGGACCGTTCACGGGGCTGCGGGTCGGCATCGTCAGCGCCCAGGTCCTCGCGCACGTCCGCAGGGTCCCGCTGCACGGCGTCTGCAGCCTGGACGCGATCGCCCTGGCCCACGTCGCGGGAGGCGACCCCGACGGCGACTTCCTCGTGGCGACGGACGCGCGGCGGCGCGAGGTCTACTGGGCCCGCTACGACCGCGACGGCCGCCGGCTCGAAGGCCCCGGCGTGGCCTCGCCCGACGCCGTCCCGCGGCTGCCGACCGTCGGACCGGCCGCCGACCTCTACGCCGACCGGCTCGACGCCGTACCGGGGCCGCGCAGCCTCGACGCCGGGCTGCTGGCCGTACGCGGACCCGATCTGGCGTCGGCCGGCCACGAGCCGCTCTACCTCCGCCGCCCGGACGCCGCCGAACCCTCCCGGCGCAAGTCCGTCCTGCGCATCCCGCCCGGCTCGTGGGTGCCCCGGTGAGCGCGGGGACGCCCGAGGCCGCCGCAGCGTCCGGCCTCGAGCCCAGCGCAGCCTCGCTGCAGTTCAGCCTGCTGCCTGCCCGCCGCGACGACCTGCCCGCGATCCTGCGGCTCGAGGGCGAGGGCTTCGGGCCCGACGAGCGGTGGAGCGAACGCAGCTGGGCCGGCGAGCTGCTGGGCGAGCGCCGTACGGTCCTGCTCGCGCGCGGCGCGCAGCCCGCCGGTGTGGTCGCCCTCTCCACCGTGGGGGAGCTGGCCGACCTGCACCGGATCGTCGTCGCCCCTGCTCACCGCCGCCAGGGACTCGGACAGCGGCTGGTGCGCGCCGGACTGCTCGCCGTGCGGCACCTGGGCGCGCGCGCCGTGATGCTCGAGGTCGAGTGGGACAACCTCGGGGCCATCGCGCTCTACCAGCGCCTCGGCTTCGAGCAGCTGCGCGTACGGCGCGACTACTACGGCCAGGGTCGCGACGCGCTGATCCTCAAGCTGTACGACCTCCAGACCTGGCCCGGCCGGTTCGCGGAGGCGGTCCGCGACACCGAGGCGGACCTGCTCCGCGAGCGGAGCGGCGTCGGGCTGCGTCGTGAGGGGGGACGACCCCCCACACCCCCCGGTGGGTTCCGGTCGCTGGCGCTCCCGGAACCCGAGCAGCGTCGTGAGGGGGGACGACCCCCCACACCCCCCGGTGGGTTCCGGTCGCTGGCGCTCCCGGAACCCGAGCAGCGTCTGAGGGGGGACGACCCCCACGCCCCCGGTGGGTTCCAGTCGCTGGCGCTCCCGGAACCCGAGCAGCGTCTGAGGGGACGACCCCCACACCCCGGTGGGTTCCAGTCGCCGGCGCTCCCGGAACCCGAGCAGGGAGAGTCCTCGTGAGCGAACCCCTCGTCCTCGGCATCGAGTCCTCCTGCGACGAGACGGGCGTCGGCATCGTGCGCGGGCACGAGCTGCTGGCCGACGTCGTCGCCTCGAGCGTCGAGCTGCACGCACGGTTCGGCGGTGTGGTGCCCGAGATCGCCAGCCGGGCCCACCTCGAGGCGATGCTGCCGACGCTCGAGCGCGCCTGCGCCCAGGCCGACGTCGACCTGACCGAGATCGACGCCGTCGCGGTGACCGCCGGGCCCGGCCTGATGGGCGCGCTCGTGGTCGGCGTGGCCGCGGCCAAGGCGCTCGCCTGGGCGCTCGGCAAGCCGCTCTACGGCGTCAACCACCTCGCCGGCCACGTCGCCGTCGACCTCCTCGAGCACGGCCCGCTGCCGACCCCGTGCGCCGCGCTGCTCGTCTCCGGCGGGCACACCTCGTTGCTGCTCGTCGACGACATCGCCGGGGTCCGCGGCCGCGGGATCACCGAGCTCGGCTCGACCATCGACGACGCGGCGGGGGAGGCGTACGACAAGGTCGCACGTCTGCTCGGCCTCGCCTACCCCGGCGGTCCGGTCATCGACCGCGCCGCGACGGGCGATCCGCGGGCCATCGCCTTCCCGCGGGGGCTGACGGCGCCGCGCGACCTGGAACGGCACCGCTTCGACTTCTCCTTCTCCGGCCTGAAGACCGCCGTCGCGCGGTGGGTGGAGACCCGCGAACGGGCCGGCGAGCCCGTCCCGCTGCCCGACGTGGCGGCGAGCTTCCAGGAGGCGGTCTGCGACGTGCTGAGCGCCAAGGCGATCGACGCCTGCAAGGTGACCGGTGCCGACCACCTCCTCATCGGCGGCGGGGTCGCGGCCAACGGCCGGCTCCGGACGCTGCTGGGCGAGCGGGCCGCGGCGGCCGGCGTCACCCTGCGGACGCCGCGGCCGGGGCTGTGCACCGACAACGGCGCGATGATCGCCGTGCTCGGCGTCGAGGTGATCCGCGCCGGCGGCCGCCCGTCGGGACCCGAGCTCGGCGCCGACTCCTCGCTGCCGGTCCACCGCGTCCTCGTCTGAGGTTGGGTGACCCGTCCGCGCACTCCCTCCTGGCACCCTTCCTCCGCCCTCTCTCTCCTCCGGAAGTGGTCGCTCCGGGGCCGGCTCGAACGATCCAGGTCGACCCGGACCGACCACTTTCCGGTCAGGGTGAGGACGGCAGGGTGGGGAGCGTGACGGGCGACGGGCTGCCGCTCGGGCTGACCGCCGAGGCCGTCGCGGCGGCGGAGGTCGAGCCCGACCTCGACTCGCTGGGTGCGGGCACCCGGCTGCGCGCCCGCTTCGGCCCCGAGCTCGCGGCGACCGCCCTGACCCAGGTGGCGCTGCGCCGTCGGGCCCGGACGAAGTTCGGTGACGCGGCCGGGTCGCTGTGGTTGACCCGGGACGGGCTCGAGCAGGCGACGCGGCCCGTGGTGGCCGACCTGCACGCGGCCAGGTTCCGGGAGGCCGGCGTCCGGCGCGTCGTCGACCTGGGCTGCGGCATCGGCTCCGACGCGGCGGCCTTCGTCCGCGCGGGCCTGGACGTCCTGGCCGTCGAGCGCGACCCGGCCACGGCCGACGTGGCCCGGGCCAACCTCGCGGCCGCCGTCGAGGCGTCCGACACCGCTGTGCACGCCGAGGTGCTGGTCGCCGACGTCGCCGACGTGCTGGCCGCGGGGATCGACCCGGCCGACGGCGTCTTCGCCGATCCAGCACGGCGCGACGCGCGGGGCCGGGTCTGGCGCGCGCAGGACTTCAGCCCCGACCTGACCTCGCTCCTGGCGCTGGCCGGGCCCGGCCGGGCCCTGGGGCTCAAGCTCGGGCCCGCGCTGCCGCACGCCCTCGTGCCGCCGGACGCGGAGGCGGAGTGGGTCAGCCACCACTCCGACGTCGTCGAGGTGGGGCTCTGGAGCGGGCCCGGTTCCGTACGGGGGCGGCGGAGCGCCCTGCTCTGGCCCGACCGGCGGCTGGTCGCGACGCCCGCACGGCTCGCGGTCCGCCCGCCGGGCGCGTACCTGCACGAACCCGACGGCGCCGTGATCCGGGCCGGGGCGGTGGGCGTGCTCGGCGAGCGGCTGGGCGCCGGCGTGCTCGCCGACCAGGTCGCCTACCTCACGTCCGACGAGGCGGTTGCGACCCCGTTCGCGACGACCTTCGCGGTGGAGGAGGTGCTGCCGTACGACCTCAAGGTCCTGCGGCGCTGGGTGCGCACCCACGAGGTCGGCACCCTCGAGATCAAGCGGCGCGGTCTCGAGCTCGACCCGGCCGTCCTGCGCCGGCAGCTGAGACCGGCCGGACCCGGGCGCGCCACGCTCGTGCTCAGCCGTGCGCCGGCCGGGGCGCTCGTGCTGGTCGTGAGGCGGGTGGAGCGGATGCCGCTGTGAAGATCATGTTTCATGATCTTTATCTCGTTACCAAAAGTTTATAATTCAAGGGGAACTCGACTAAGGTCGGCCGCGACGTCCCGGGGGGACGACGACAAGGAGCCCTTTGATGCCCACTGCACGCGCACGACGAGCCTGGTCGGTTGCCCTCGCCGCTGCCCTCGCGACCGCCGCGTTCGCGCCCAGCGCATCCGCTGCACCGGTGCCGGCGGCCACGTCGGCCTGCGACCAGCTGGACGACCCGGTCTACGAGTCGGTCAAGCCGAGCAACGACGCGACCCTGCTCAGCCCGTGGAAGAACGAGATCAGCCTCGCCGTCCTCCTCGGCTACAGCCAGGACGAGGGCACGCTCTTCCAGGCCTCGCGCACCAAGGTCGACGGCCTGGACCCGGTCCACCGCCTCTACAGCAAGTCGACCAACGACTTCCTCTACACGTCCTCGACGAGCGAGCTCGGCTCGCTCACCGGGAGCGGCTACAGCGACCAGGGCGTGAACTTCTACGTCTCGGACGACGCCGCGGGCTGCCTCGTGCCGGTCTACCGCTTCCACAAGGGGACCAAGCACCGGATGGCGGTCACCTCCGGCGACCGGGACGACCTGGCCGGTGACGGCTGGAGCTCCGACGGCGTCGCCTTCTACGCCGCCCCGGCCGACGGTGCGGCGTCGCCCGACCCCACGCCCACCCCGGAGCCGGCCCCGGCCGCCGGCCCCGGGCACCGACGGGACCTCCTTCAGCTTCGCGGTCATCCCGGACAGCCAGATGGAGGTCCTCAAGCCCGGCGACCCGCGGATGACGAACCGGACGATGTGGCTGGCCAAGCAGTCCGGTCTCGCCTTCGTCGACCACACCGGCGACGTCGTCAACTGGGACACCGACGACCACGCGCAGATGAAGGTCGCCAAGACGGCCATGGACGTGCTGCACGACAAGGGCATCCCCTACTCGCTGAGCATCGGCAACCACGACACCGAGGCCACCGGTGTCGGCGGCAGCGCGCGCGACCCCAAGAACACCTACAAGCTGCAGCGTGACACCTCGACCTTCAACGCCTACTTCGACGCTGACGACTACACCGACGTCGGCGGCGCGTACGAGAAGGGCAAGGTCGACAACACCTACTCGCTCTACAGCGCGGGCGGGCTGAAGTGGATGGTGCTGAACCTCGAGTTCTGCGCCCGGCCCGGTGCCGTGTCGTGGGCCAAGAAGGTCGTGGCCGACCACCCCGACTACAACGTGATCGTCTCCACGCACAGCTACCTCGACGGCTCCGGCAACATCGACGGGTCCAACCAGGGCTACGGCGACACGAGCGGGCAGAAGCTGTACGACCAGCTCGTCAGCCAGTACCCGAACGTCAAGATGGTGTTCTCGGGTCACGTCGGCTACGCGGAGAAGGCGCGCGTGGACACCGGCAAGAACGGGAACAAGATCTACTCGTTCCTGACGACGATGCACGACGCCAAGACCAACCCGGTCCGGATGCTCAAGGTCGACACGTCCACGGGCACGGTGCAGACTTATATCTACGCTCCCTACACGAACCAGACGTGGTCCGAGTACTCCGAGACGGTCTCGGGTCTCGACCTCGTTCGCTGAACGCGGCGCCCCGGCCCGCCCCCCTCGGAGCCCAGGCGTCGGCGAGCACGGCCCCGGACCCCAGGTCCGGGGCCGTGCGCCGTCCTGGGGCCCGAGCCGCCGGCCCCGGTCCTGTCCTGGCACTCGCTCTGGGCGAGTGCTAATGTCGGATTAGCACTCCGAGGAGGAGTGTGCCAGCGCCGGCCGACGGCAGGCGCGGGCGGACGGGACGGCACCGCGACGACGCCCCGACCAGGAGCACCACCCGCAAGGCCATCAGCACAGTCATCCGCACATCCGCACACACCCGTGAAAGGGGCCTGACGTGGCGAGCACGATCAAGCCGCTCGAGGACCGCATCCTCGTCCAGCCGCTCGAAGCCGAGACCACCACCTCCTTCGGTCTGGTCATCCCGGACACCGCCAAGGAGAAGCCGCAGGAGGGCAAGGTCATCGCGACCGGCCCCGGCCGCATCGACGACAACGGCCAGCGCGTCCCGCTCGACGTCGCCGAGGGCGACGTCGTCATCTTCAGCAAGTACGGCGGCACCGAGGTGCGCTACGACGGCAACGACCTGCTGCTGCTGAACGCCCGCGACATCCTCGCGGTCGTCACCAAGTAAGTCCCGCAGCACCGAAGCAGAGGAACCAGACACACATGGCCAAGATCCTCCAGTTCGACGAGGAGGCGCGCCGCTCGCTCGAGCGTGGCGTCGACACCCTCGCCAACACCGTGAAGGTCACCCTCGGCCCCAAGGGCCGCTACGTCGTCCTCGACAAGAAGTGGGGCGCCCCCACGATCACGAACGACGGTGTGACCGTCGCCCGTGAGGTCGAGCTCGACGACCCGTACGAGAACCTCGGCGCCCAGCTCGCCAAGGAGGTCGCGACCAAGACCAACGACGTCGCCGGTGACGGCACGACGACCGCGACCGTGCTCGCCCAGGCCCTCGTGCACGAGGGCCTCCGCGCCGTCGCGTCCGGGGCCAACCCGGTCGGTCTCAAGCGCGGCATCGACGCGGCCGTGGCGGCCGTGACCGAGCGCCTGCACGCCGACGCCCGCGAGATCCAGACGACGTCGGACATGGCGTCGGTCGCGACCATCTCGGCGCGCGACGCCGAGATCGGCGCCCTGATCGCCGACGCCTTCGACAAGGTCGGCAAGGACGGCGTCATCACCGTCGACGAGTCCAACACCATGGGCACCGAGCTCGAGTTCACCGAGGGCATGCAGTTCGACAAGGGCTACCTCTCGCCGTACTTCGTGACCGACCCGGAGCGGATGGAGGCTGTCCTCGACAACCCCTACATCCTGATCAACTCCGGCAAGGTCTCCTCGATGACCGACCTCCTTCCGCTGCTGGAGAAGGTCATCGGCGCGTCGGGCACCCTCTTCGTGGTGGCCGAGGACGTCGACGGCGAGGCGCTCTCCACGCTCGTGGTCAACAAGATCCGCGGCACGTTCACCTCCGTCGCCGTCAAGGCACCGGCGTTCGGCGACCGCCGCAAGGCCATGCTCGAGGACATCTCGATCCTCACCGGCGGCACCGTGGTGGCGCCCGAGGTCGGCCTCAAGCTCGACCAGGTGGGTCTCGAGGTGCTGGGCCGGGCCCGGCGCATCGTGGTCACCAAGGACAGCACCACGATCGTCGACGGGGCCGGCGACGCCGACGACGTCAAGGCGCGCGTGGCGCAGCTCGCCTCCGAGATCGAGCGGACCGACTCCGACTGGGACCGCGAGAAGCTGCAGGAGCGGGTCGCCAAGCTCGCCGGCGGCGTCTGCGTGATCAAGGTCGGCGCGGCCACCGAGGTCGAGCTCAAGGAGAAGAAGCACCGCATCGAGGACGCCGTGTCCGCGACGCGTGCGGCCATCGAGGAGGGCATCGTCGCCGGTGGCGGCTCCGCCCTCATCCACGCCGTCAAGGCGCTCGAGGGTGACCTGGGCCTGACCGGCGACGAGAAGACCGGTGTCGGGATCGTCCGCCGCTCGGTCGTCGAGCCGTTGCGCTGGATCGCCGAGAACGGTGGCGTCCAGGGCTACGTCGTGACCGCGAAGGTCGCCGAGATGGAGCCCGGCTCGGGCTACAACGCGGCGACGGACGAGTACGTCGACCTCATCGCCGCCGGCGTCATCGACCCGGTGAAGGTCACGCGCTCCGCGCTGGCCAACGCCGCGTCGATCGCCGCCCTGCTGCTCACCACCGAGACCCTGGTGGTGGACAAGCCCGAGGAGGAGGAGCCCGCCGCGGCTGGTCACGGCCACGCGCACTGAGCTCCGCAGCGGGTCCACCAAGGCCTGCTGAGCACGTCACGACGAGGCCGTCCCGCCACCGGCGGGGCGGCCTCGTCGGCGTTACCGGTCCAGCTCGAAAATCGTTTGATGAAGTAACGCAACAGGTGAGCGATAACGGTGTTGTCACGATTAGTCGTTGCGCAGGCAGCCAGTCCGGTCCTCGAAGAAAGTTGACCACGAGTCGTTCGGGGGATCGCTCAGGGGAGCGCGAGGATTCGCTGCAGGGCTTGTGACACCACCGGCGGGGGCCACCAGTGCCACGGGAGCACGCACATCCACCATCCACTCGGGGAGTGGATGGAGTCCCGAATGACCACCACCGACCTCGGTCAGGCCCTCTCCGACCACGACCTCGTCGCCCGTGCCCGTGACGGCGAGTCCCTCGCCGTCAACCTGCTCATCACCGCCGTCCGCAAGGCGGTGCACCGCTACTGCCGGGCCCGTCTCTCCACCTACAGCGGAGGGGTCGAGATCGCCGAGGACGTCACCCAGGAGGTCTGCCTCGCCGTGGTCGACGTGCTGCCCCGCTACCAGGACCAGGGTGCGCCCTTCGCCGCCCTCGTCTACGCGATCGCCTCCAACAAGGTCGCCGACGCCCAGCGCCGCTTCGCCCGGACCCCCTTCTCCGTCGTCGAGGAGCTGCCCGAGCAGACCGAGGGCTCGCTCGGCCCGGAGCAGCAGACCATGGCCCGCTCCGACGTCGAGGCCGCGCTCGCGCTGCTCGAGCGGTTGCCGGCGCGCATGGCCCAGGTCGTCCGGCTGCGGGCCGAGGGCCTGAGCGCGGAGGACGTCGGCACGATCGTCGGCCTCTCGGCCAACGCCGTGCGCGTCACCCAGCACCGGGCGCTCACCCGGCTGCGCCGCCTCGTCGCGGACTCGGCCGACCACCGTGAGCGCTTCTCCGACCGCTGGACCGTGCCCGTCGCCGCCTGACGCCAGTCCCGCGAGCCGAACCTCGGCGGGGGTGTGGGGGTCGTCCCCCTCGTGGTGCGGTTTCGGGAGCGCGAGCGAGTGGAACCGGCGCGGGGGTGTGGGGGTCGTCCCCCTCATGGTGCGGTTTCGGGAGCGCGAGCGAGTGGAACCGGCGCGGGGGTGTGGGGGTCGTCCCCCTCGTGGTGCGGTTTCGCGAGCGCGAGCGAGTGGAACCGGCGCGGGGGTGTGGGGGTCGTCCGCCCTCATGAGACGGCGCAGCCCCGGACGTGGGCGGGACCGGCCCCACCGTCGTCCCGCCCCGTCCGGACGGCGCGGTCCGGTCCCGCCGCGGAGCTAGAGTGGGCAGCCCCCCGCCCGCGCGAGAAGGACCCTGCCGTGCCGATGCTCCCGGGGCCGCCGTCCACCGGCGACCGTGCCGACGCCACCGCCGAACCCTCGGTCCTGGCCTCCGGGCCCGGGGTCCCCGGCCCGTTCGTCGCCCTCGGGCTGACCTTCGACGACGTGCTGCTCCAGCCGCACGAGAGCGACGTCGTCCCTTCGCAGGCGGACACCTCCACCCGGGTCTCGAAGCGGATCACCGTCAAGGTGCCGCTCATCTCCTCCCCCATGGACACCGTCACCGAGTCGCGGATGGCCGTCGCCATCGCGCGCCAGGGCGGGCTCGGGATCATCCACCGCAATCTCTCCATCGAGGACCAGGCCCACCAGGTCGACGTCGTCAAGCGCTCCGAGGCCGGCATGGTCGACGAGCCGATCACGATCTCGCCCGACGCCACGATCGGCGAGGCCGACGCGCTCTGCGCCCGCTACCACATCTCCGGGGTCCCGGTCGTGGACCGCGACCTGCGCCTGCTCGGCATCGTGACCAACCGCGACATGCGCTTCGAGACCGATCCGTCGCGGCTGGTCGGCGCCGTGATGACGCCGATGCCGCTGGTGACCGGACGGGTCGGGATCACCGGCGAGGAGGCCATCGGCCTGCTCGCGGCGAACAAGATCGAGAAGCTTCCGCTGGTCGACGACTCCGGCCGGCTGCGTGGGCTCATCACGCTCAAGGACTTCGTCAAGGCCGACCAGTACCCCGACGCCAGCAAGGACGACCAGGGCCGGCTCCGCGTCGGTGCGGCGGTCGGCTTCTTCGGCGACTCCTGGAAGCGGGCGATGGCCCTCGTCGAGGAGGGCGTCGACCTGCTCGTGGTCGACACCGCCCACGGGCACAGCCAGGGCGTGCTCGACATGGTGCGCCGGCTCAAGGCCGAGACCGCCGCGGCCGGCGTCGACGTCGTCGGCGGGAACGTCGCCACGTACGCCGGGGCCAAGGCCCTCGTCGACGCCGGGGTGGACGGGGTCAAGGTCGGCGTCGGACCCGGCTCCATCTGCACCACCCGCGTGGTCGCCGGGGTCGGTGTGCCGCAGGTGACCGCGATCTACAACGCCTCCCTGGCCTGCCGCCCGGCCGGCGTGCCGCTGATCGGCGACGGCGGTCTGCAGTACTCCGGCGACATCGCCAAGGCGCTCGTCGCCGGCGCCGACACCGTGATGCTGGGCTCCCTGCTGGCCGGCTGCGAGGAGAGCCCCGGCCAGCTGATCTTCGTCAACGGCAAGCAGTTCAAGACCTACCGGGGCATGGGCTCGCTCGGGGCGATGGCGTCGCGGGGGCGCTCGGCGTCCTACTCCAAGGACCGTTACTTCCAGGGCGACGTGAGCTCCGACGCCAACCTCGTGCCCGAGGGCATCGAGGGCCAGGTCCCGTTCCGCGGCCCGCTGGCCGCCGTGGCCTACCAGCTCGTCGGCGGTCTGCGGCAGTCGATGTTCTACACCGGCGCCTCGACCATCCCGGAGCTCCAGGAGCGCGGCTCGTTCGTCCGGATCACCTCGGCCGGGCTGCGCGAGTCGCACCCCCACGACATCCAGATGACCGTCGAGGCACCGAACTACAGCGGCTAGGCCAGCACCTCGTGCCCGGTACCCGGACGTTCTTCGAGACCTGGGCGTTCGACCCCGTCGCGGCGCTCGCCCTCGTGGTCGTGCTCGTCGCCTACCTCCTCGGGGTGCGCCGGGTCGTCCGGGGCGGCTCGCGCTGGCCGCCCGGACGGACCGCCGGGTTCGTGCTGGCGGGGCTCGGGTCGTACGCCGCCATCTCGTTCGGCTTCCTCGGCGCGGAGAGCCGCGACCTGCGCTGGGCGTTCGTCACCCGGGTCGCCCTGCTCCTCCTGGTCGTGCCGCTGCTCAGCCTGCTCGGCCGCCCGCTCGACCTGGCGTACGCGGCCCTGCCCGTCCGCGGGGCCGCGCGCGTGCGCCGGGCGGTCTCCTCGACGCCCGTACGGCTGCTCGGCAACGCGATCGTCGCGCCGGTGGCGGGCTGCGCGATCTTCTGCGTGTTCCTCACCCCGCTCGCCGGGGTCTGGCGGACCAGCCTCCTGGGCGAGGAGGGGACCGGGGTGGTCCTGCCCCTGGTCGGGCTGCTCTTCGTGCTGCCGATCGCGGCCCACACCGGCCTGCGCAGCGAGGTCTTCATCGCCGCCGAGTTCCTCTTCGCCTTCCTCGAGCTCGTCCTCGACTCGGTCCCGGGGCTCGTGCTGCGCCTCAGCGGGCACGTCTTCGACGGCGTGGGGGCGCTCGTCGGTGCGCTGCCGTCCTGGTTCCCCGGTCCGCTCACCGACCAGCACTGGTCGGGCGACCTGCTGTGGTCGATCGCCGAGGTGGCCGACCTGCCCATCCTGCTGGCGCTGTTCGTGCGCTGGGTCCGCTCCGACTCTCACCACGCGCGCCGCGCCGACGCGCTCACCGAGGCCGAGCTGGACGCGGCCGTGCAGGCCCACCTGAACCGCGGCCGCTGAGCCTGTCGTTCGCGCCGGGGCGGGGTGGCACGAGAGGATGGGCCCATGGTGGTGGAGATCGGGCGAAACAAGCGGGCCCAGCAGGCGTACGCCTTCGACGACGTGTCGATCGTGCCCTCGCGGCGCACGCGCGGGGAGGACGAGGTCTCGCTGGCCTGGCGCATCGACGCGGGCTCGTTCGCGTTCCCGCTGCTCGCCGCGCCGATGGACTCGGTGATGTCGCCGCAGACCGCGATCCTGCTGGGCCGGCTCGGCGGGCTCGGCGTGCTGAACCTCGAGGGCCTGTGGACCCGCTACGAGGACCCCGAGCCGCTGCTCGAGCGCATCACCGCCGAGCCCGACCCGGCCGCAGCGACCCGGGCGATGCAGGAGATCTACGCCGAGCCGATCAAGCCCGAGCTGATCGGCGCCCGGATCGCCGAGCTCCGGGCGGCCGGCGTCGTCGCCGCCGGTGCGCTGTCGCCGCAGAACACCCAGGCGTACGCCAAGCACGTCGTCGACTCCGGCGTCGACTTCTTCGTCATCCGCGGCACGACCGTGTCGGCCGAGCACGTCTCGGCCGACGTCGAGCCGCTCAACCTCAAGCAGTTCATCTACGACCTCGACGTCCCCGTGATCGTCGGCGGGTGCGCGACCTACCAGGCCGCGCTGCACCTGATGCGCACCGGTGCCGCCGGCGTCCTCGTCGGCTTCGGCGGGGGAGCGGCGGACACGACCCGCTCGGTCCTCGGCGTCGCGGTGCCGATGGCCTCGGCGACCTCCGACGTCGCGGCCGCCCGTCGCGACTACCTCGACGAGTCGGGCGGGCGCTACGTGCACGTGATCGCGGACGGCTCGGTCGGGCGTTCCGGCGACATCGCCAAGGCGATCGCCTGCGGCGCCGACGCGGTCATGGTCGGCTCGCCGCTGGCCAAGGCCAGCGAGGCGCCCGGTCGCGGCTTCCACTGGGGGCCGGAGGCCTGGCACGCGACGCTGCCGCGCGGCGAGCGCGTGCACTACGGCACCGTCGGCTCGCTGGAGCAGATCCTGCACGGGCCCTCGACGGTGCCCGACGGCACCATGAACCTCGTCGGCGCGCTCCGCAAGGCCATGGCCACGACGGGCTACTCCGACGTCAAGGAGTTCCAGCGGGTCGAGGTCGTCCTCGGCTGACGACCCGGCGCCAGTAGCCTGAGCGTCCATGGACGCGGCTCCGGGTGCAGGGGTGGATCCCGAGGTGGCCGCCGAGCTCGGCCGGCTGCGGCACAGCATCGACAACATGGACGCGGCTCTCGTGCACCTGCTCGCCGAGCGCTTCGCCGTCACCCAGCGGGTCGGCGTGCTCAAGGCGGCGCACGGGCTGCCGCCCGCCGACCCCGCCCGGGAGGCGCAGCAGATCTCCCGGCTGCGGGCCCTCGCCGTCGACGCCCGCCTCGACCCCGAGTTCGCGGAGAAGGTCCTCGGCTTCATCGTCGCCGAGGTCGTGCGTCACCACGAGGCCGTCCTGCGGGACACGGTCTCCTGATCTGTCCGGGCGCGCACCCGCCCGACCACTACGCTGCCGCGATGAGCGCGTCCACAGCCCCTCGTACGGGCCCCGGGCCCGTCGAGGCCGGCCGCGCGCTCGCCGCCGTCGTCGAGACCGCGCTCGGCCGGGGCCTGGCCGGTGTCCTGTCCGCCTCCGGCCCGGAGACGGTCGTCCTGCGCTCGCCGGTCACGGGAGCACCCGTGGCGACGCTGCCCCGCAGCACCGACGCCGACCTCGCCGACGCGGTGTCCCGGGCCCGGGCCGCCCAGCCGGCGTGGGCCGCGACGCCCGTGACCGAGCGCGCCGCCGTGCTGCTGCGGCTGCACGACCTGCTGCTCGACCACCGCGACGAGCTCGTCGACCTGCTGCAGGCCGAGACCGGCAAGGACCGGCTGACGGCGGTGGAGGAGGTCCTGCACTGCGCGCTCACCGCCCGCTACTACGGCCGGACGGCGCCGCGCCACCTGCACCCGGGTCGCGGCCACGGCCTCGTGCCGCTGCTCACCCGCATCGACCTGAACTACCTCCCGCTCGGGCTCGTCGGCGTCATCGCCCCCTGGAACTACCCCCTCACGCTCGCGCTGTCCGACGGCCTCGCCGCGCTCGCCGCCGGCAGCGCCGTGCTCCTCAAGCCCGACGAGCAGACCCCGTTGGTCGCCCTGCGCGCGGTGGAGCTGCTCCGTGAGGCCGGGCTGCCGGACGACCTCTGGGCGGTCGTCGTCGGACCCGGTGACGAGGTCGGCCCGGCGCTCGTCGACGTCGTCGACCACGTCTGCTTCACCGGCTCGACCTCGACCGGTCGGGGCGTCGCCCGGCGGTGCGCCGAACGGCTGATCGGCTGCTCCATGGAGCTCGGCGGCAAGAACCCCCTCGTCGTGCTCGACGACGCCGACCTCGACGCCGCCGCGGCGGGGGCCGTCCGGGCGGTGTTCCGCAACGGGGGCCAGCTCTGCGTGGCCGCCGAACGGGTCCTCGTCGACGAGCGCGTCCGGGTGGCGTTCACGCGGGCCTTCGTCGCCCGCGTCTCCGCTCTGCGGGTCGGCTACGGCCTCGGCTTCGACGCCGACCTCGGGGGCCTGATCGGCCCGGGCCAGCTGCGGGTGGTGGCCGACCAGGTGGAGGACGCGCGGGCCAAGGGCGCCACGGTCCTGGTCGGCGGACGGCCGCTGCCCGAGGTGGGGCCGTTCGCGTACGCGCCGACGGTGCTGACCGACGTCACGCCCGCGATGAGCGTGCACGCGGAGGAGACGTTCGGGCCCGTCGCCGCCGTCTACGGCTTCCGCGGCGACGACGAGGCCGTTGCCCTGGCCAACGACTCGACGTACGGCCTGAACGGCAGCGTCTGGACCCGCGACCACCGTCGCGGCCGGGCGGTCGCCGCCCGGATCCGCTGCGGCACCGTCAACGTCAACGACGGCTACTCCGCCTCGTTCGCCAGCGTCGACGCGCCCATGGGCGGCATCAAGGAGTCGGGTCTCGGGAGGCGGCAGGGCGTCGAGGGCATCCGCCGCTTCGTTTCCGTCCAGTCCGTCGCGACGCAGAGCGGCCCGGCCCTCGCACCGGCCGGCCCGCTCGGGCCGCGGTCGTTCACGGCGCTGATGACCGGCGCGCTGCGTGTCCTCAAGTGGACGGGACGGCCCTGACCGCCGCGGCCGCCGACCTGCCCGTCAGGGCGGCGAGCCCCCGCACCGCCCCGGGCGGCACGAGCGCACGAGGTCGCTGGGCCGGGGTCGCCCTGCTCGTCCTCGTCGTCGCCCTCGCGTCCCGGCTGGTCCCGGTGCTGCGTGGCGGCGGGCTGTTCGGGCTGACCGGGTACGACGGCGGCGTCTACTACGCCGCGGGCGCAGGTCTGGCCCACGGCCGGCTGCCGTACGCCGACTTCCTCCTGCTGCACCCGCCCGGGATCGTGCTGGCGCTGCTGCCGTTCGGCCTGCTCGGCCGCGTGGTCGGCGACCCGGACGCGATGGCGCTGGCCCGGCTGGCCTGGATGGGTCTGGGCGCGGTCAACGCGCTGCTCGTCGCGGCCGCGCTGCGGCGGCACGGGACCGTCGCCGCCCTCGTCGGCGGGCTGCTCTACGCCGTCTGGGTCCCGGCCGTCGTGGTCGAGCGCACGACCACGCTCGAGACGGTCACCGGACTCGCGACGCTCTGCGCGGTCTGGCTGCTCTCCCGGCCCGCGGACGCGGTCCTCACGCAGCGGGCGGCGCTGCTCGCCGGCGTGCTCCTCGGGGTGTCGGCCGCGACGAAGATCTGGGGCGTCGCACCGCTGCTGGCCGTCGTCGTGTGGTGCGCGTTCGAGCACGGCCGACGCCGGACGGTCGCCGTCGCCCTCGGCGGTGCGGTCGCGACCGTCGTGGTCTGCCTGCCCTTCTTCCTCGTCGCGCCGGTGCGGATGTGGGGCATGGTCGTGCGTGCCCAGGTCGGCCGGCCGCGGATGCCCGTCGACCTGTGGACGAAGGCGGTCGACACGACCGGGCTCAGCGAGCTGTCGCACGTCGGCGCCCCGCTGGTCCTCGCCGTCACCGCGGTCGTGGTCGTCGGTGCGGGGCTGTCGGCACGGACGCGGCTCGGCCGGCTCGCCCTCGTGCTGCTCGTGGTCGGGCTCGCCCTGCTGCTCGTCAGCCCCTCGTGGAGCGTCGACTACGCCAGCCTGGTGGCGGCCCCGGTCGCGCTGCTGGTCGGTGGCGGGACGGCGGTCGCGGTCGCCGCCCTGGACGGTCGGCGCGCGCTGCGGGTGCTGGTCGTCGTCGCGGTGCTGGCCGCCGTGATCGTGTACGCGGCGGCCTCCGCCCCCCGCACCACCTTCGGCTCGTCCTTCCCGGGGAGGTCGATGGCACGGCTGGTCGCCGACGTCGGTGGCTGCGTCACCGCCGACGACCCGGCCGCGCTCGTCGAGGCCGGCGTGCTCGGGCGGAACCTCGAGCGTGGCTGCCCCCTGGTGGTCGACCTCGGGGGTACTCGTACTACCTGCGCCCCGGGGCCGACCTGCAGGTGGCGCGGGCCCGCAACGAGCAGTGGCAGGCGTTCGCGCTCGACTACCTGCGCAGCGGCGACGCGACCGTCGTCGTGCGCTTCGACGACCTCGTGGGCCTCAGCCGTGCCACCAGGCAGACGCTGGCGTCCTGGCCCGAGGTCGGCCCGGCCGGTCGCTACGTCGTCCGGCGCCCGGCGCCGTGACGGCCGGGCCGGTCACCCGCTCCTAGACTGTCGCCCGCCCGACGAGAGGACGTCCATGAGCACGGACGCAGACGAGCCGACGCCGCTCGTGCAGGCCGGCGAGCACGACCTCGTGGTCGTGATCGACTTCGGCGCCCAGTACGCCCAGCTGATCGCCCGGCGGGTGCGCGAGGCCCGGGTGTTCTCCGAGATCATGCCGCACACGGCCAGCGTCGAGCAGGTCATGGCGCGCCGGCCGAAGGCGATCATCCTGAGCGGCGGCCCGCAGTCGGTGTACGCGCCGGGCGCCCCGCAGGTCGACGCCGGGCTGTTCGAGGCCGGGGTGCCCGCGTTCGGGATCTGCTACGGCTTCCAGGCGATGGCGGCAGCGCTCGGCGGGGACGTGGCCCGGACCGGGCTCAGCGAGTTCGGGCGGACGAAGGCGCGCGTCGACGTCCCCGGCACCCTGCTCCAGGGGCTGCCCGAGGAGCTCGCCGTGTGGATGAGCCATGGCGACTCCGTCGAGGCGGCGCCGCCCGGGTTCGCGGCGCTGGCCGGGACGGCCGGGGCGCCGATCGCGGCGTTCGAGGACGCCGCCCGCGGGTTCGCGGGCGTCCAGTGGCACCCCGAGGTGCTGCACACGCAGGCCGGGCAGAAGGTGCTCGAGCAGTTCCTCTTCGACATCGCCGGCTGCACGCCGGACTGGACGCCGGCGAGCATCCTCGACGACGCCGTCACGGCGGTCCGGGCCCAGGTCGGCGACAAGCGGGTGATCTGCGGCCTGTCCGGCGGGGTCGACTCCGCCGTGGCCGCCGCGCTCGTCCAGCGCGCCGTCGGCGACCAGCTCACCTGCGTGTTCGTCGACCACGGGCTGCTGCGCTCCGGCGAGGCCGAGCAGGTCGAGCGCGACTTCGTCGCCGCCACCGGCGTCGACCTCGTGGTCGCCGACGCGGCCGACCAGTTCCTCGACGCCCTCGCCGGCGTCACCGACCCCGAGACCAAGCGCAAGATCATCGGGCGCGAGTTCATCCGGACCTTCGAGGCGGCCGCGCGCGGCGTCGTCGAGCGGGCCGGGGAGGCCGACGGCGGGGACGTCGAGTTCCTCGTCCAGGGCACCCTCTACCCCGACGTCGTCGAGTCCGGCGGCGGCGAGGGCGCGGCCAACATCAAGAGCCACCACAACGTCGGCGGCCTGCCCGACGACCTGCAGTTCGCGCTGGTCGAGCCGCTGCGCACCCTGTTCAAGGACGAGGTGCGCGCCGTCGGGCTCGAGCTCGGCCTGCCGCCGGCCATCGTGTGGCGCCACCCCTTCCCGGGCCCGGGCCTGGCGATCCGGATCATCGGCGAGGTCACCCGCGACCGGCTCGAGATCCTGCGCGCCGCCGACGCCGTGGCCCGGGCCGAGCTCACGGCAGCCGGCCTCGACCGCGACGTGTGGCAGTTCCCGGTCGTGCTGCTCGCCGACGTCCGCTCGGTCGGCGTCCAGGGCGACGGCCGGACGTACGGCCACCCCGTCGTCCTGCGCCCGGTGAGCAGCGAGGACGCGATGACGGCCGACTGGAGCCGGCTGCCGTACGAGGTCCTCGAGTCGATCAGCACCCGGATCACCAACGAGGTCCGCGAGGTCAACCGCGTCGTCGTCGACATCACGAGCAAGCCACCCGGCACGATCGAGTGGGAGTAGCGCGGCCCGGTTCCGTGCCGCCCGCTGATCCGCCCACCCTCCCTGCCGTCCGCCCCACCCTCTCCGCCCAAGGAAACGCTGACTCCGTACGTCCGTAGCGGTCCTCGGGCTGTCGGTAGACAGCGTTTTCTCGAGACCCGGGGGGAGGGAAGGGGACCCCGGGGCTTCAGGTGGTCGGGGCGGTCGCCTCGGAGTACCGGGTATCGGCCCGGCGGGCCCGGTGGAGCAGGACGGTGGCGACCGCGGTGAGCAGGCCGGCGAGCAGCAGCGCCCAGGGCCCGCTCAGGTAGCGGATCAGCGCGGCGGCCGCGAGCGCGCCGAGGCCCATGGCCACGATCGCACCGACGCGACGGACCCAGGCGGGCCCGGACCCGCCCGCCAGGCGGCTGTCGCCGGCGAGGTTGACCATGGTCATCGTCACCACCACGGTCGAGAGGTCGCGGATGCCCACGTGGCGCACGGCCGCGGCCTGCGCGCCGAGGAGCAGCGCGAGCACCCCGGTGACGACCACCATCGCGACCGTCCCGAGCGACCCGATCCCGAACCATGCCCCGGCCAGCGCGAACGTCCCCACCACGACGGCCAGCTGGACGCCCATCGAGGCCCGGGGGAGCTTGACGGGCCCGCCGGCGCCGCGTCGGGTCAGCCGGGAGCCCAGGACCGCGCCGAGCACGAACGCGAGCAGCGCGACGAGGTTGTTGAGGACCGGGATGTCGGCCGCACCCACCAGCCCGAACCCGACGAACAGCACGTTGCCCGTCATGTTGCCCGTGAACACGCGGTCCAGCGCCAGGTAGCTGACGCCGTCGACCGCTCCCGTCGCCGCCGTGAGCACCAGCAGCGCGAGCGTGTACTCGCGCTCCGCCCAGGTCTGCCCGCTCGCTGCCATCGCGTCACCCGCCTGTCGTCCATGCGTCCGGCGACGGACGTTACCGGCCGTCCTCGCTGCGTCGGATGGCCGCGGCGGCGGCGGGACAAGAGCAAGGAAACGCTGAGAACCCTTTACCTCACGGGGTCCGACGTGCTTGGTTTTCGTTGAACGATTCTCCGAATCCTGCCCCCGCGCACCCGAGGAGCCCGTCCTGCCGTGCTCACCAGGCACCGTCCCGACGCACGGTCGACGGCCGTACGGACGGCTGCCGGCCCTCGTCGCGGCCGTCCTGCTCCTGCTGCCCGGCTGCTACGCCGTCCAGGTCCCGGGGCCCACCCCGGCCCGTCCGGACCAGCCCTCCGACCCGATCGGCGACCGGCCCGTCCGTGAGGGCGGGGACCTCGTCATGGGTCTCTCGGCGGAGCCGGACAAGCTCGACCCGACGACCTCGTCCTCGCTCTACACGCGCTACGTCATGAACACGATCTGCGAGAAGCTCTACGACATCGACGCCTCCGGGAAGGTCGTGCCGCAGCTCGCCAGCGCGCTCCCCGAGGTCTCGGAGGACGGCCGTACGGTCACCATCGGTGTCCGCGACGGGGTGCGGTTCGCAGACGGCACGCCGCTCGACGCGGCCGCCGTGCGGACGACGCTCGAGCGGAACCTCACCCTCAAGGGCTCGGCCCGCAAGAGCGAGCTCGGTCCGGTCACGGCGGTCGAGGCGCCGTCGTCCCGCGAGGTGGTCGTCCGCTACGCGACCCCGTTCGCACCGCTGACCGCGGCGCTGGCCGACCGCGCCGGGATGATCATGTCGCCGAAGGCGCTCGACGAGCTCGGCGAGAAGTTCAGCGACCACCCGACCTGCGTCGGGCCGTTCAGCTTCGTCGCGCGGGTCCCGCAGACCTCGATCACGGTGCGCCGCGACCCGCTCTACTACGCCGCCGACCAGGTCCACCTCGACACGATCACCTACCGGATCATGGCCGACGCCAACATCCGCGCGGCCAACCTGCGCTCCGGCGACGTCCAGGTCGCCGACTCGATCTCCACCCAGGACGTCGACGCGCTCGTGAAGGAGCGCGACGTCGCCCTGCTGCAGACCAGCTCGCTCGGCTACCAGGCGATGACGATCAACCTCGGCAACACCGACGGCGCCGGGGAGCCGCCGAAGCAGATCGACACGCCGCTGGCCAGCGACCCACGGGTCCGGCTGGCCCTCGCGTACGCCGTCGACCGCGACGCGCTCGTGAACTCGGTCTTCAACAACTGGTACGAACCCGCGTGCTCGCCGATCGCGCCCAGCTCTCCGTACGCCAGCCCCGCCAGCGACGCGTGCGTCCCGCACGACCCCGCCAGGGCGCGCGAGCTGCTGGCGCAGGCCGGGGTGGCCGTCCCGTTCCCGATCACGGTCAAGACCTCGAACACGGCCGAGTCGCTGCGCTACGCCGCCGCCCTGCAGGCCGCGCTCGAGCCGGGCGGGTTCGCGCTCCGGATCGAGCCGGTCGAGTACTCCACGCTGCTCGACCAGCAGACGGCCGGCGACTTCGACGCGATCCTGCTCGGCTGGTCGGGCCGGATCGACCCGCACGGCAACATGAACAGCTTCCTGGTCACCGGCGGCGGCAACAACTACTCCGGCTACAGCGACGCCGACGTCGACGAGGGCATGGCCGCGGCGGCGCGCTCCACCGACACGGCCGAGCGTGCCGAGATCTACGGCCAGGTGCTGACCCAGGTCCGGAAGGACAACCCGATCATCTACCTCTACCGCGTCCGCAACCTCGCGGCGCACACCGCCGACGTCGGCGGGACCGAGGTCTACCCCGACGGCGTCGTCCGGCTCGGCCGCGCCGCCTTCCTGCAGGAGGGGTAGTGCCTCGCTACCTGCTGAACAAGCTGTGGCAGTCCGTCGTGACGCTGCTGCTGTCGGCGCTCGTCGTGTTCGTCGGGGTCCGCGCCCTGCCCGGCGACCCGGCGCTCGCCCTCGCCGGCGAGGAGGCCGACCCGGCGACGCTGGCCCAGGTCCGCGCGGACCTCGGGCTCGACCAGCCGGTCGTCGTGCAGTTCTGGCGCTTCCTGGTGAACCTCGCCCACGGCGACCTCGGGACCTCGATCCGGACGGGCACCCCGGTCACCGACCTGATCGCCGCGACGCTGCCGGTCACGCTGTGGCTCGCGCTGTACGCGACGGTCCTCGCGGTGCTCATCGGCGTGGCCGGCGGCACGCTGGCCGCCACCCACCGGGGGCGCTGGCCGGAGTGGCTGGCCAACGGGTTCTCGTTGGCCGGGCTGTCCGTGCCGCACTTCTGGCTCGGCCTGCTCGCGATCATCTACCTCGCGGTCGCGCTCGGCTGGTTCCCCGCGTCGGGCTACGTGCCGGTGACCGAGGACCCGCTGCGCGCGCTCTACTACCTCACGCTGCCCGCGGTGATCCTCGGCACCGGGCTCGCGGCCGTGATCATGCGCCAGACCCGGTCGTCGATGCTGGAGACGCTGTCGACGGACTACGTGCGGACGGCCCGGGCGAAGGGGCTGCCCCGGGGGAAGGTGCTGCGCGACTACGCGCTGCGGAACTCCTTGATCGTCGTCGTGACGATCATCGGCCTGCAGCTCGGCGGGCTGATCTCCGGCGCCGTCGTCACCGAACGCATCTTCGGGCTGCCGGGCTTCGGCAAGCTCACGCTGGACTCGGTGTTCAGCCGCGACTACCCGGTGATCCAGGCGGTCGTGGTCGTGGTGACCGCGGCGTACATCGTGATCAACCTCGCGGTGGACGTCCTGTACTCGGTGATCAACCCGCAGATCCGCGTCGGAGGGGAGGCCTGATGGCCGTCCAGGTGGTGCCCGTCGAGGCGGTCGGGAGCTCCGCACCGGGCCAGGACCCGGGCCTGGGCTCGAGCGGTCGGCGGGGGCTGCGCAGCTTCCTGCACAACCCGTTGGGCCTCGTCGGCTCGGGCCTGCTGCTGGTCGTGGTCGTGGTGGCGCTGCTCGCGCCCGTCCTGGCGCCCTATCCACCGACCCGGGTGCACTTCGACACCCCGTTCCAGCGGGTCGGCACCGTCGGCTTCTGGCTGGGCAGCGACGACCTCGGCCGGGACATCATGTCCCGCGTCTTCTACGGCACCCGCGCGTCGCTGGAGGTCGGGCTGCTCTCGGTCACGCTGGCGGTGGTCGTCGGGGTGCCGCTCGGGCTGGTCTCGGGCTGGTGGCGCACGCTCGACGCGTTCGTGTCCCGGCTCACCGACCTGCTGCTGGCCTTCCCGTTCCTCATCCTCGCGGTCGGGCTGGCGGCGATCCGCGGACCGAGCCTGACGAACGCCGCGCTCGCCCTCGGCATCGCCCAGGTACCGACCATGATCAGGGTCGTCCGCGCGGAGACCCTGCGCTGGCGGGGGGCCGACTTCGTGGCGAGCGCGAAGGCCATGGACGCCGGCAGCGGCTGGATCCTCGGCCGGCACATCCTGCCGAACGCGGCGTCGGCGGTGATCGTCCAGGCCACGGTGATCATGCCCGTGGCGATCATCGGCGAGGCCACGCTGTCGTTCCTCGGCCTGGGCATCCGCCCGCCCGCGCCGAGCCTCGGGATCATGCTGTCCGACGCGCAGCAGTACATCTACCGGGCACCGGCCGCCGCCGTGATCCCGGGCGTCGCCATCGCCGTGATCTGCCTCGGCTTCAACTTCTTCGGGGACGCCCTGCGCGACGCCCTCGACCCGACCACCTCGAGCCGCTGATGCCTCCCGCCCCCGCCGCCACGACCGGTTTCCCCGGTCCGCCCACGCCGCTCACCCGGCCCGACCTGCGCGGCACGTTCGGCATGGTCGCCAGCACCCACTGGGTCGCCAGCGCCACCGGGCAGGCCGTCCTCGAGCGTGGCGGGAACGCGTTCGACGCCGCGGTGGCCGCCGCCTTCGTCCTGCACCTGGTCGAGCCGCACCTCAACGGCCCCGGTGGCGACCTCAGCGCGCTGGTCAGCGTGGCCGCCGACCCCGCACCCCGGGTGCTGATGGGCCAGGGCCCCGCACCGGCGGCCGCGACCGTCGCGCACTACCGCGCGGAGGGCCTCGACCTCGTGCCCGGCGCGGGCGGGCTGGCCGCGACCGTGCCGGGCGCCGTCGACGCCTGGCTGCTGCTGCTGCGCGACCACGGCACGTTCGAGCTGGCCGACGTGTGGTCGTACGTCCTGGGCTACGCCGAGCACGGCTACCCCCTCGTCGAGCGGGTGGCGGCGACGGTCGCGTCCGTGCGCGAGCTCTTCGAGCGGCACTGGACGACGTCGGCCGACTTCTGGCTGCCCGGCGGCCGGCCGCGACCGGCGGGCGCGCTGATGACGAACCCCGCGTACGCCGGCGTCCTGCGCGGCCTGCTCGACGCGGGGGCGGGCGCGAGCACGCGGGAGGCTCGGATCGACGCGGCGCGCGACGCCTGGGCGACCGGGGTGGTCGCGCAGGCCGCCTGCGCCCTGCTCGCCCGGCCGCACCGGCACTCCGACGGCGCCGACCACGCGGGCGTCATCACGCCCGCCGACCTCGCCTCCCACCGGGCGAGCTGGGAGCCGGCGACCACGGCGGAGTTCCGGGGCTGGACGGTGGCCAAGATCGGACCCTGGGGCTCCGGGCCGGTCCTGCTCCAGGCGCTGAAGGTGCTCGAGGGCTTCCCCGACGACGAGCTCGACCCGCAGACGGTTCCCGGCGCCCACCACGTGGTCGAGGCGCTCAAGCTCGCCCTCGCCGACCGCGACGCCTGGTACGGCGACCCGGACCCCGACGCGGGCGAGCAGCCCGTGCCGCTCGACGTGCTGCTCTCCGACGGCTACGCCGCCACGCGACGCGCCGCGATCACGGAGCGGGCCTCGGAGCGGCCCACGCCGGGCGTGGTCCCGGGACGGACGCCGTACGAGGCCGCGCTGCGCGAGGAGTCGCCCGACGCGGACGCCGAGGGGGTCGGTGAGCCGACGGTCGCCCCGGTCGGCGGGACCCGCGGTGACACCTGCCATCTCGACGTGGTCGACCGCTGGGGCAACGTCGTCTCGGCCACGCCGAGCGGGGGCTGGCTGCAGTCCTCGCCACACGTCCCCGAGCTCGGCTTCTGCCTCGGGTCCCGGCTGCAGATGGTCTGGCTCGACGAGGACTCGCCCTCGCGCCTGCGCCCGGGTCGTCGGCCGCGCACGACGCTGAGCCCGACGCTGCTGCTGCGCGACGGGGTCTGCGTCTCCGCGCTCGGCACGCCCGGCGGCGACCAGCAGGACCAGTGGCAGCTGACCTACCTGCTGCGCACGCTGGTCGGCGGCTGGACCGCGCAGCAGGCGATCGACGCGCCCACCCTGCACACCACCGCCATGGCCGGGTCCTTCTGGCCCCGGCTGTGGACCCCGCGTGGCGTCGTCGCGGAGGACCGGCTGGGGGCCGAGGTGCTGGACGGGCTGGCGGCGCGCGGGCACGCGGTCTCACGGGTCGGCGGCTGGACGCTCGGCCGCCTGTCCTCGGTCTCGCGCGACGCGGCCACCGGCGAGCTGTCCGCCGCCGCGAACCCCCGCGGCGAGCAGGGCTACGCGGTGGGCCGATGAGCACGCCCGCCGAGCGGACGACGGCGACACCGGTGCTCGAGGTCCGTGACCTCGAGGTGGCCTACCGCACCGAGGGCCGGCTGCGCCCGGTGCTGCACGGGGTCTCGTTCGCGATCGCCCCCGGCGAGCGGCTGGCCGTCGTGGGGGAGTCCGGCTCGGGCAAGTCGACCACCGCCGCGGCCCTGCTCGGCCTGCTGCCGGGGTCCGGCCGGGTGACCGGCGGCTCGGTCGCGTTCAAGGGCGAGGACATCACGCGGCCCGCGCGCGAGCGGCTGCTGCGGCTGCGCGGGCGCGAGGTCGGGCTGGTCCCGCAGGACCCCATGTCGAACCTCAACCCGGTCCTGCGCGTCGGCCGCCAGATCAGCGAGACCCTCGCCGCGCACGGCGTGGCGCAGGGAGCGGCCGCCCGCGACCGGGCGGTCGAGCTGATGGCGGAGGCCGGCATCCCCGACGCGGCGCGGCGGGCCCGGCAGTACCCGCACGAGTTCTCGGGCGGGATGCGGCAGCGGGTGCTGATCGCGATCGCCCTGGCCTGCGCCCCCGAGCTGCTCGTCGCCGACGAACCGACCTCGGCCCTCGACGTCACGGTGCAGCGCCAGATCCTCGACCACCTCGAGACCCTGCGGGCCGCCCGCGGCACGTCGCTGATGCTCATCACCCACGACCTGGGCCTCGCGGCCGACCGGGCGGACACGGTCGTCGTCATGTCGGCCGGCGAGATCGTCGAGGCCGGCCCGACCGCGCAGATCCTGCGCGACCCGCAGCACCCGTACACGCGTCGGCTCGTCGAGGCCGCGCCGTCGGTGGCGTCCGCGCGGGCCCGGGCAGAGGTCCGTACGGGCGCCCGCGCTCCGGTGGCCGAGACGCCGCCGGCGCCGGAGGGCAGGCCGCAGGACGACGTGCTGCTGCGGGCGACCGGGCTGACGAAGCGCTACCGGCTGCGCGGTCAGCGCGGGGAAGAGGTGACCGCGGTCGACGACGTGTCGTTCGCGGTCGACCGTGGGCGCACCACCGCCGTGGTCGGCGAGTCGGGGTCGGGCAAGACGACGCTCTCCCAGCTGGTCCTCGGCCTCGAACGGCCGACCGCCGGCGAGGTGCGGATCGACGGCGAGGTGGTCGAGACCGCCCGTGGTGCGCGCCGTCGGGCGATCCGGCGGGCCATGCAGCCGGTGTTCCAGGACCCGTACGCCTCGCTCGACCCCACGTACTCGATCGAGCGGATCGTCGACGAGCCGCTCCGGGTCGCCCGGGTCGGCGACCGGGCCTCGCGGCGCCGCCGGGTCGCCGAGCTGCTCGACCAGGTGGCCCTGCCGGGCTCGCTGGCGCAGCGGAGGCCGAACGAGCTCTCCGGCGGACAGCGTCAGCGCGTCGCGATCGCCCGGGCGCTGGCGCTCGACCCCCGGCTGGTCGTCTGCGACGAGGCGGTCTCCGCGCTCGACGTGCTCGTCCAGGAGCAGACCCTCACGCTGCTGGCCGACCTGCAGGACCGGCTCGGGCTCACGTACCTCTTCATCACCCACGACCTCGCCGTCGTGCGCCAGCTCGCCGACGACGTGCTGGTCATGCAGCGCGGACAGGTCGTCGAGGAGGGTTCCGTGGCGGCGGTGTTCGCGGAACCGCGCACCGCGTGCACGCGGGCCCTGCTGGACGCGATCCCCGGGGCGGAGTTCTTCGCCGCGCACGGCCGCTGAGCCCGGTCACGTCCGGCTGACCGCGCCCGGCGGGTTCAGGCCCGGCCGTCCTCGCGGCGCGGCGGGTCGGCGGGGGTGCCGGCGGTGGGGAAGCCGACGGTGCCGCCGAAGCTGTTCGACGACGGCGGCTGCTCCCCGCTCGCGGACTGCGACCAGGGCGGCCCGTCCGCGCCCCAGACGGGGTCGCCGACCTGGCCCACGGGCGCGGCCGGGACGACGTCCTCCTCGGGCATGAGGAACAGCGCCACGAGGTACGCCACGACCGGCACGCCGGTGAAGATCGTGATCACGACCGTGAGGATGCGTACCAGCGTGGCGTCCATGTTCAGGTAGCTCGCGACGCCGCCGCAGACGCCGCCGAGGTAGCGGTCGGTGCGGCTGCGGCGCAGCAGCCGGGGGCCTCGGGTGGACGGGCTCATGAGGGTTCCTCTCCTAGGAGCGACGGGACAGAGCGAGGCCGGCGACGCCGACCGCGACGAGGACGAGGGGCGCCACGAGCTTGACGACCGCCCAGCTGAGCGGGCCGACCAGGGCGCCCCAGAGGACGGCGAGGGCCAGGCAGGCGAAGCAGACCCCGGTGACGAGGGCGACGACGTCGGGCCGCCTCACGGACGGACCTCCAGCACCCCGGTGCCGACCCTGAGGTCGAGGGTCAGCGTGGGCTGCCCGGTCGTCGGGGCGACGAGCACCCGGTCGCCCGTGAGGTCGATGCCGGCGTCGACCGGCGAGCCGTACGAGGTGATGTGGCCGGCCTCGACGTCGTAGTGCAGGGCGACGCCCGTACCCGGCGGCGTGCGGACCACGAGGCGACCGGTGTCGACGGTCGCGCGGTAGGTGGCGTCCGTCGTGAGGTCGAGCCGCGTGAGGTCGACGTCCAGCTCGCCGGTGTCGAGGACGTCGCCGGCCGCGGGGAACGCGGTCGGGGAGGTGTACGACAGCGGGTGCGTGAGCTCCAGCTGGCGGGCCGGAGCGGCGACCGCGGGGCCGACGAGGCCGGGCGTGAGGCTCGAGGTGGCGAGGGCGGCGAGAGCCAGCACGACGGCCCCGGCGAGGAGGCCGCGAGCCCGGCCCCAGCGGGCGGCGACCACGAGGGCGAGGGCGAGGACGAGCAGCCCCGCGCCGGCGTAGACGGCCAGGCTCACCGGCACGCCGGACGCGTCGGCGATCCCGAGGCCGAGCCAGGTCAGCCCGAGCCCGGCGACGCCGGCCAGGCGGACCCGCCGCGCGGCGAGCGTCGGACCGGGCCGCACGACCGGCGGCGGGGTCGGTTCGGCGTAGAGGCCGACGGGGTCCGGCTGGGCGAGGAAGGCGGCGTACGACGCCCGTTCTGCCGCGCCCGCGTCGGCCGGTGCCGCGTCGAGCGGCGCTGCCGGGACCGGGAGGGGAGGCGCGCTGGGCACGGGGTCCCGGACGGCGTCCGGGCGTCCGGGCGTCGGTGCGGGCGGGAGCGCGCTGCCCGACGCGGCCGGGGCGTCGCGACGACGGCGGCCGAGCCACCAGAGGACGAGGACGGCCACGGCGGGGACGACGCCGAAGGGGGTGAGCCCGCCGAGGACGGCGAAGGACACGAGGCAGGCGACGACCAGGAGGGTGATCCACAGCCCGCGCGGCCAGCGGGCGGCCGCCCCGCCGAAGAGGTCGTCGACGGCGGCACGACCGGTACCGGCCACCGGGAGGAGCAGCCAGCCTGCGAGGTAGAGCACCACGCCGACGCCGCCCGACAGGGCGAGCAGGACGAGACCGACCCGGACGAGCACGGGGTCGACGCCCCAGCGCTCGGCCGCGCCGCCGCACACGCCGCCGACCTTGGCGTCGGTGGCGGAGCGGTGCAGCGTCCAGGTCGAGGGCATGGACCCATCGTGCCGAGCCGGGGGCCTCACCGGCATCGGGGACGACCCCCGTACGTCCCGCAGCGTCGGCCCCGGGGGTGCGCGGGTCTCCAGGGGTGGGGCCCCGGGCCTGGGGGACGGCTGGGGGACGTCCCTGCTGGCCGGGCGACCGGCGCGGTGGGACCCTGGAGGGGTCATGACGACCCTCGAACCAGGACGTCCACCGTCCGCACCGCCGCCGGTGCCGGCGCCCGCCGCTGCTCCCGGCCGCAACCGGGCCGTCCGCATCAACGACGGCGCCGTCCTCGGCGGCGTCTGCACGGGCCTGGCTCGGCACTTCGGCTGGCCGGTGCTCGTCGTCCGGATCGTCTTCGTCGGCCTCGCCATCGCCCAGCTCTTCGGCGTCCTCGCGTACGGCGCCCTCTGGCTGCTGATGCCGCGCGCGAGCGCGGTCGACGCGCCCGGACTGGAGGCGGCGACCCGTACGGGGCTGCGGACCCGCGGACGCGCCCGCCGTCGGCAGGTCGACCGGGGCACCGTCCTCGCCCTCGCGGCCCTCGGCACCGGGTTGCTCTGGCTGGTGCAGACGAGCGGGCTCGGGATCTCGTCCCGGCTCTTCTGGCCGGTCGCCTTCGCCTGCGCCGGCGCGGCCCTGGTGTGGCGGCAGGCCGACTCCTCGGCCCAGCAGCGCTGGCGCGCCGAGGCGGGCGGGCGGATCTGGCTCGCGCCCTTCGTGGCGCGCGGCGGCTGGCCGGCCCTGGTCCGCGTGATCGTCGGCCTCGGGCTCGTCGGGGCGGCGTTCGGCCTCGTCGTGGCCCGGTACAGCCAGCTCGCCGTGCTGCCGCAGGTGCTGGCGATGACGCTGCTGGCCCTGACCGGGCTCGCCGTCGTGCTCGCCCCCTGGCTGCACCGGTCCCGCACGGCCCTGAACGAGGCGCGTGCCGAGAAGGTCCGTGCCGACGCCCGCGCGGACATGGCCGCTCACCTGCACGACTCGGTGCTGCAGACACTGGCCCTGATCCAGCGGCAGTCCGACGACCCGAGGGCGGTCTCCCGGCTCGCCCGTCGCCAGGAGCGCGAGCTGCGCGGCTGGCTCTACGCCGACGACGTGCCGGAGGCCAGCCTCAAGGCGGCGCTCACCGCGGCCGCCGCCGCCGTCGAGGACGAGCAGGGCCTGCCCGTCGAGCTCGTCGTGGTGGGGGACTGCGACACCTCCGACCCCGTGCAGGCCCTCGTCCGGGCCGCCCGCGAGGCGATGGTCAACGCCGCGAAGCACTCGGGGGCCGACAAGGTCGACGTGTACGCCGAGGTCACCGACGACCTCGTCGAGGTCTTCGTCCGCGATCGCGGGGTCGGCTTCGACGTCGACGCGGTCGCCGACGACCGGCACGGCGTGCGCGACAGCATCTCGAACCGCATGGTCCGGCACGGTGGCCGCGCCAGCGTCCGTTCCCAGCCCGGGGACGGCACCGAGGTACGACTGGAGGTCACCCGATGACGCAGCCCGACGGACTCGCCCCGAGCAGCCCGGCCGCGGCGGTGGACGACGCGCCGACGGCGCAGCCCCGACGACCGCTGCGCGTGGTCGTCGTCGACGACCACGCCATGTTCCGTACGGGGGTCAAGGCCGAGATCGGTCGCTCGCTCGCCGTGGTCGGGGAGGCCGACGACGTGGAGTCGGCCGTCCGGGTCGTGCTCGACCGGCGCCCCGACGTGGTGCTGCTCGACGTCCACCTCCCCGGCGGGGGCGGCGTCGAGGTGCTGCGCCGGGTGCACGAGCGCGAGCCGGACCAGCGCTTCCTCGCGCTGTCGGTGTCCGACGCCGCGGAGGACGTGATCGGCGTGATCCGCGGCGGGGCCCGTGGCTACGTCACGAAGTCGATCAGCGGGCCCGAGCTCGTCGACGCCGTACGCCGCGTGGCCGAGGGTGACGCCGTCTTCTCCCCGCGGCTGGCCGGCTTCGTCCTCGACGCCTTTGCCGGCGCGATCGACGTGGCGGCGGTGGACGAGGACCTCGACCGGCTCTCGGTGCGCGAGCGCGAGGTGATGCGCCTGATCGCGCGCGGCTACGCGTACAAGGAGGTGGCGAAGGAGCTGTTCATCTCGATCAAGACCGTGGAGACCCACGTCAGCAGCGTGCTGCGCAAGCTCCAGCTCTCCAACCGCCACCAGCTCACCCGCTGGGCCACCGACCGCCGCCTGGTCTGAGCCTCGTCTGTCACCAGCACCAGCACCAGCCCCACCAGCCCCAGCCCCAGCCCCAGCACCAGCACCAGCCCCAGCCCTCTGCCCCCTGCCCACCTCACCCTCCGCCCCACCTCACCCCCCGCCCCACCCTCGATCCGAAGAAAACGCTGACTCCCGCCAGCTGGATCACGTCTTCGGCTGTCGGGAGTCAGCGGTTCCTGGAGGTGGTGCTGGGGACCGGGGTGCTGGGGGCCGGGGTGCTGGGGACCGGGGTGCTGGGGCCGAGGTGCTGGGGGCCGAGGTGCTGGAGTGCTCGGGCCGGGGTCTGCTGGCGGGATCTCCGAAGACGACGACACCCCGCTCGGTCCGAGGACCGAGCGGGGTGTCGAGGTTGAGCTGCGTCAGGCGCGGGCGCCCCGGGCCTTCACGCGGGTGTAGATGAGCAGCACGATGATCGCGCCGATGATCGAGCCGATGATGCCGGCCGGCTGCAGGAAGCCGCCGCCGTTGTGGAAGATCAGGTAGCCGAGGAAGCCCCCGACGAACGACCCGATGATGCCGAGCAGGATGGTCATGGGGATCGACATGTCCTGCTTGCCGGGGACGACCAGCCGCGCGAGCGCGCCGGCGATGAGTCCGATGACGATGATGCTGATGATGAGACCGAGCACGGGTGGTGCCTTTCTTGGGAAACGGTGCCGCCGGCGACGGGATGGGTCGGTCGGCACTGCTGACGGCCCAACGCTAGTGCCCCGGCACGTCCGGGAACGGGACCCTCAGGGGCGCGTCCGCGTCGCAGCCAGGGTGGAGCCGGTGTTTCCCGTAGGGTCGCGGCCATGGCCCTGGCGCACCACCTCCTGGTGCTGCTCCACCTGGTGGCCTTCGCCGCGCTCCTCGGTGGCGCTCTCGTGCAGCTGCGGACGCGCGAGCCGGAGATCAACGCGGCCATGCTGCACGGCGCCTGGGTCTCGCTGGCCAGCGGTGTCGCGCTCTGGGTGCTCGCCCCGACGTTCGACGTCCGCACCGACGTCGGGCAGCTGGTCGTGAAGTCCGTGATCGGCGTCGTCGTCATGGTGCTCGTCGCGCTCAACCGCCGCTTCTTCTCCGTCCCGCGCGGCCTGCTGCGCCTGATCACGCTCCTCGTCCTCGCCGACGCCGCCGTCGCGGTGCTCTGGTGAGCGCCCGGTCGCCGCGGGGCTGGTTGGCAGGGGGCGCGAGGATGGGCCCCGTGGACCGTACGGCGGGTGTGCGGGTGACGGGCCGGTGAGGCTCTCGGCCCGGGTCGACTACGCCCTGCGCGCGATGACCGAGCTCGCGGCGGCGGGCGCGGCCCGGACGGTCGACCAGCTGTCGGCCGCGCAGCACATCCCGAACAAGTACCTCGAGAGCATCCTCGGCGAGCTGCGGCGCGGTGGTCTCCTGCGGAGCCAGCGCGGGCCGGACGGCGGCTACCGGCTCGCCCGGCCCGCGAGCGAGATCAGCATCGCCGACGTCATCCGGGCCCTCGACGGCGAGCTGGCCAACGTCCGCGGCAGCCGCCCCGAGAACCTCGAGTACGGCGGCGCCGCGACCGCCCTGCAGCAGGTCTGGATCGCGCTGCGCGCCTCGGAGCGCCAGATCCTCGAAGGCGTCAGCCTCGACCACGTCGCGCGCTCGGAGATGCCCGAGCTCGTCGTCGGCCTGGTCGCCGACCCCGCCGCCTGGAGCTGACCGGCCTCCAGACCTCCACGTCCTGGTACGGGTGCCCGCTGGTCGAGACGCCGTCGTGCTTCCGCGTACGACGTCGCCTATCGTTCCCTCAATCCCTAGCGGACCGCTAGGACTTGTCGACCAAGAGGTGTTCCCCCGATGCGCAAGCTCATCGTCCTGGCCGTCGTCGGCCTCGTCGCCCAGCTGGTCGACGGCAGTCTCGGCATGGGCTACGGCGTGACGTCGTCGACGTTGCTGATCATGGCCGGGCTCACCCCGGCCGCCGCGTCGGCCTCGGTGCACTTCTCCGAGCTCGGCACCAACGTCGCCTCCGGGCTCTCGCACTGGAAGCTCAAGAACGTCGACTGGCGCGTCGTCGCGCGGATCGCCGGCCCGGGTGCGGTCGGCGCCTTCCTCGGCGCCACCGTGCTGTCGAGCCTGTCGACCGAGGCTGCCGCACCGGTGATGGCGACGATCCTGGCCCTGCTCGGCGCGTACATCCTCGTCCGCTTCGTGCTCGGGATCCGGCCGCGGATCGCCGGCCGTCCGGGCATGAAGCTCCTCGCGCCGCTCGGCCTCGTCGCCGGCTTCGTCGACGCGACCGGCGGTGGCGGCTGGGGACCGGTGGCCACGCCCGCGCTGCTGACCGACGGCCGCCTCGAGCCGCGCAAGGTCGTCGGGTCGGTCGACACGGCCGAGTTCGCGGTGAGCGCCGCCGCCAGCCTCGGCTTCCTCTTCGGCCTGGGCGCCGCCGGCGTGAACTGGGGCTTCGCGCTCGCGCTGCTCGTCGGCGGGCTCGTCGCCGCGCCGCTCGCGGCCTATCTCGTCCGGGTCGCCCCGACCCACCTGCTCGGCGTGGCCGTGGGCGGGATGATCCTGCTCAGCAACGTCCGCACCCTGCTCAAGACCGGCGACGCCGCGACCCCGGCCCGCTTCGCCGTCTACGGCGCGATCGTCGTGCTCACCCTGGTCGGCCTCTACGTCGCCGCCCAGCGTCAGCGCCGCCGTACGGCTGCTGACGGGCGCGAGCAGATCTCCGTCTCGGCCTAGAGGAGGGGCCGGAACGGCGTCAGGACCGTCTCGCTGACCTTGGCCAGCGGGTGCCGGGCGCGCCAGCGCTCCCAGGTCATCTCGACCGTGTTGCTGGAGTCGACCTCGAAGATCGTCTCCATCTGGCGGGCGACCGCCTCGTTGTAGATCTCGGCGTTGATCTCGTAGTTGCCGTGCAGGCTCAGGCGGTCGATGTTCGCGGTGCCGATCGTGGACCACTGCCCGTCGATGGTCGCGGTCTTCGCGTGGACCATCGCGTCCTGGTAGAGGAAGAGCCGGACGCCGCCGCGCAGCAGGATCCCGTAGAAGCCGCGCGAGACCCAGTCCGCCACGATGTGGTTCGACTCGGCCGGGATGATGATGCGCACGTCGACGCCGCGCCGCGCCGCGCGGACGAGGGCGGTGACCATGTCGCCGTCCGGGATCAGGTAGGCGTGCGTCAGGTAGATGTGGTGCGACGCCCGGTCGAAGGCCTCCAGGTACATCGCGCGGATCGGGTAGATGAGGTTCCGCGGGATGTTGCGGTGCACGCGGAGGTCGGCGTGCCAGGTGTGTCCCCCGAGGTCGGGCAGCGAGGCCTTGCGTCGCGAGGCGTACAGGTTCCAGTAGTCGATGAACGCGTTCTGCAGGTCCCAGACGGCGTCGCCGGTGATCCGGGCGTGGGTGTCGCGCCAGTCGGTCGCGTAGAGGCTGCCGATGTTGTAGCCGCCGACGAAGCCGACCGCGTCGTCGACGACGAGGATCTTGCGGTGGTCGCGCCCGCTGTTGCGCAGCGGACGGAAGGGCGACGCGATCAGCGGGTGCCGGCGGACGGCCACGTTCCGCGGCATCCGGTAGAAGCGGGGCCGGACGACGAGGTTCGCGAACTGGTCGTAGACGACGTAGACCTTCACCCCGCGGTCGGCCGCCTCGACGAGCGCGTCCTTGAACGCCTGCCCGATCGCGTCGCCCTTCCAGATGAACGTCTCGAAGAAGATCCGCGACCGCGCCTGCGCGATGGCGTCGAGCATGTCGCGGTAGAGGTCCTCGCCGTACGTGTAGAGGGTCACCTCGGAGCCGCCGGCGGTGATGGAGCGCGGCGGGACGCGGGGGAAGTGCACCGGCTTGCGGCCGCGCTTGCGGTACTGGTCGACGGCCACCAGCGTCAGCAGCGTGGCGCCCTGGACGGCGGCGACGGCGAGCGCCGCGTGGCGCACCACGGAACCCACCGTGACGCGTCGACGACCCATGCCGTCAGCGTACGCAGCACACGGGACCTGTCCGGCCCGACGTCTAGGGTGGCTCCGTCATGAGCAGCCCCACCACCGCCCCGCCGAGCCGCACGACACCGGACGCCGGTGGGACGGAGGTCGCACGGACGCCCCGGCCCCGTCGCCCCACCGCGCAGGAGCTGCTGGCCGGGCTGAACCCGCCGCAGCGCGACGCCGTCCTGCACGAGGGCGGTCCGGTGCTGGTCGTCGCCGGCGCCGGTTCGGGCAAGACCCGCGTGCTCACGCGGCGGATCGCCTACCTCGTGGGGGAGCGGAACGCCCACCCGGCGTCGATCCTGGCCATCACCTTCACGAACAAGGCCGCGGCCGAGATGCGCGGCCGCGTGCTGGAGCTCGTGGGCAACCGGGCCAAGCTGATGTGGGTCTCGACCTTCCACTCGGCCTGCGTGCGCATCCTGCGCGCCGAGATCGGCCGCTTCGGGCTGACCCGCACGTTCTCGATCTACGACGACGCCGACAGCAAGCGGCTCATGTCGCTGGTGGCGAACGACCTCGACCTCGACACGAAGAAGTTCCCCGTCCGCGCCCTGCTGAGCTGGGTGTCGAACAACAAGAACGAGCTGGTCGACCACGAGACGGCGACGGCCAGGGCCGAGACGCCGCTCGACGAGACGTTCGCGAGCGCGTACGCGGAGTACCAGCGGCGCCTCACGGCCGCGAACGCGCTCGACTTCGACGACCTGATCATGACGACGGTGCACCTGGTCCAGGCCTTCCCAGATCTGCGGGAGACGCTGCGGCGGCGGTTCCGGCACGTGCTCGTGGACGAGTACCAGGACACCAACCACGCGCAGTACGTCCTCGTGCGCGAGCTCTGCGGCGAGGACGACGACGATGCTCCCGCGGGCGGGCTCGACGGGCGCGCGATCACCGCCCCCGAGCTGATGGTGGTCGGCGACTCCGACCAGTCGATCTACGCCTTCCGGGGCGCGACGATCCGCAACATCAACGACTTCGAGACCGACTTCCCGGGCGCGTCGGTGATCATGCTCGAGCAGAACTACCGCTCGACGCAGACGATCCTCTCCGCGGCCAATGCCGTCATCCGCCTCAACTCGGGCCGCAAGCCCAAGAACCTGTGGTCCGACGCCGGCGACGGCGAGCTCGTGCAGGGCTACGTCGCCGACACCGAGCACGACGAGGCGCAGTTCGTCGCCGGCGAGGTGGCACGGCTGCGCGACGCGGGGGAGGCGCGGCTCGGTGACGCCGCCGTCTTCTACCGGACGAACGCGCAGTCGCGGACGTTCGAGGAGGTGTTCATCCGCAGCGGGCTGGCGTACAAGGTCGTCGGGGGTGTCCGCTTCTACGAGCGCCGCGAGGTCCGTGACGCGATCGCCTACCTCCGCGCCATCAGCAACCGCAACGACGACGTCTCCGTGCGCCGGATCCTCAACGTCCCCAAGCGCGGCATCGGCGACAAGGCCGAGGGCGCCGTGTCCGACCTGGCGGCCCGCGAGCGGATCAGCTTCGGCGAGGCGCTGCGCCGGGTCGACGACATCGGTGGCCTGGCGACCCGGTCGGCCAACCAGATCCGCGGCTTCGCTGCACTGCTCGACGCGCACGAGGCGATGGTGGCCGACTCCGCGACGGCCGACGCGGTGCTGACCAGCGTGCTCGAGCAGTCCGGCTACCTCGCCGAGCTGCAGGACTCGGCCGACCCGCAGGACCAGACCCGGCTGGAGAACCTCGTCGAGCTGGTGAACGTCGCGCGCGAGTTCGTCGACGGGGTCGCCGCCCTCGCCGCCGAGGGGGTGGACGCCGACGACCTCGAGAGCCTCACCGCGCTCGCCGACGACGTCCTCGACCCCGAGGCCGACCTCGCCGCCGGCGCGGCCGAGCCGGACCCGTCGTTGGGGGCCTTCCTCGAGCGCGTGGCGCTCGTCGCCGACAGCGACCAGATCCCCAGCGACGACGGCGGCCAAGGCGTCGTGACGCTGATGACGTTGCACACGGCGAAGGGGCTGGAGTTCGACCAGGTCTTCCTGACCGGGCTGGAGGAGGGCGTGTTCCCGCACCAGCGCGCGCTGCAGGACCCCGACGAGCTGTCCGAGGAGCGCCGGCTCGCGTACGTCGGCATCACCCGCGCCCGCAAGCGCCTCTACGTCTCGCGCGCCATCGTCCGCGCCGCCTGGGGGAGCCCGCAGCACAACCCGCCGAGCCGCTTCCTCGACGAGGTCCCGCCGCACCTCGTGCACTGGCGGCGTACCGAGCGGGCGGTCACGAGCTGGCGGAACACCTCGGCGACGTCGAACCGGCAGGGTTCGGGCGGCTACCGCGAACGGTCCGGGTTCGGCGGTCCCAAGCCCAAGGTCCGTACGGTGCCCGTCGTCGCGGCCGGCGACCGGGTGCTGCACGCGACCTTCGGGATGGGCAAGGTGCTCAGCACGTCCGGCGAGGGCGAGGACGTGAAGGCGGACGTCGACTTCGGCTCGAGCGGGATCAAGCGGCTGGCGCTGAAGTTCGCGCCCCTGGAGAAGCTCTGAGCCTGCGTCTCGGGGGGCGGAACAGGGCTCGGGACCCGAAGAGCTGGTGTCGGCCGGCAGACGCCTCTCGGCGAGTGGCCGCTCGTAGCGGCGAAGGGTGAGGCCCGGGGTCATGAACCGGCCGACGCAGACGTCAACCGGTCGCCCGGGCCCGGTATTCCGGGCCCGCGCCGACCGCCGGAGGGCCTACGGGTCGAGCCTGTGCGCCTTCAGCCAGGTCACCGGGTTGACCGCCCGGTAGACGTCGCCCGGGGTGATGCCGGCGGGGTAGATCTCGAAGTGCACGTGCGGGCCGAAGGTGCGTCCGGTCATGCCGATCGCGCCGACCGTCTGGCAGCCGCTGACGCTCTGACCGACCTGCACCGACACCGTGGACATGTGCGCCATCAGGCTCTGCGTGCCGTCGGGGTACTGGATGGCGACGTAGTTGCCGGCCCAGCCGCTGGCCGGTCCGCGACCGGCGTTCGTCACGACGCCGGAGGCCGGTGCGCGCAGTGTGGTCCCGATCGGGGCGGCGAAGTCGAAGCCCGTGTGGTAGCGCGCCCAGCTGCCGACCTGGCCGAAGGTCGCGGCCACGTGGTAGCTCGCGGCGGGCAGGCAGGACTTGCCGTTCGACGCGGCCGGGGTGTCGCCCGGGTCGTCGGTGGTCGTCGCCGGGGTCTCGTCGCCGGCGGCCAGCTTGCGGGCCTGCTCCTGCGCGTCGTCGGAGGTCTCGGCCAGCTCATCCTCGCGCTGGTCGACCTGCTTGCCCGTCGCGGCCTCGGCGATCTTGTCGTCGGTCTTGGCCAGCTCCTCGGCGCGCTGGTCGGCGAGGCTCTGCACCCGGGCCGGGTCGAGGACCGTACGGCTGCTGCTCCGGCTGGTCTGCTCGGAAGCGCCGTCACGGGCGCCGGTCAGCGACGACGCGGCCGCGGACGGGATGCGCGCCACAGCCCCGGCGTCCGGCGCGTTGCCCGTGAGGGCGACGGTCCCGGCGACGCCGAGCCCGAGGGCCGACACCGCGAGGGCGGCGGCACCGTGCTGGAGCCAGCCCCGTCGGTTGCTGCGGACGTCGTCGAGGAGCGCGCGCCGGGCTACGTGGCGCTGCGTCGGGGACGTACTCGGCACTGATCACCTCGTACGGCGGGCAGGGCAGGACGCCCTCTCCGCCGCGGTTCGTGGGGGGTCTCGCGGACAGATGGAGCCGGTGTCACCCGGGGGCGTGACGACCGAACCGCGAGAACCATAACGGAACCGTAACGGGAGGCAAAACTTTCAGAGACCACTATTGAAACTGGTACCAGGCGGCACCGCGATACCCGTACCGCGCCGCGGGGACGCAGGGCGAGGACGCGAGACGCAGGCCTCAGTGGGTCTGGACGCCGATGCTCTGCAGGTAGGGCATCGGGTCGACGGCCTTGTAGACGTCGCCGTAGCGGACGCCCACGGGGTAGAGCTCGAAGTGCAGGTGGGCGCCGAACGCCCGGCCGGTCTCGCCGACGTAGCCGATGACCTGACCCGTCTGCACGGTGTCGCCGACGGTCGCCGCCATGCGCGACATGTGCGAGTACATCGTGGTCTTGCCGTCGGCGTGCCGGACGGCGACGTGGTTGCCCGCCCAGTCGCCGGAGTTGCCGGCGTAGACGACGGTGCCCGCGAGCACGGCGTGGATGGGGGTGCCGTAGGCGGCCCGGAAGTCGAGGCCGGTGTGGTAGCGCGACCAGTGGCCGTACGCGCCGAACTTGGCCCCGACGACGCCCGTGGTGATGGGCAGCGCACCGGTGGTGCCGGCGGGCAGCGAGCCGGCGCCGCCGGTGACCGGTGCGGTGGCCTGGCCGACCAGGGTCGGGTCGAGCGTGGGGTCGACGGCCAGCCCCGCGTCGACGGCGGCCTGGCGGGCCGCCGTCGCGGCCTGCAGGCGCTGGGCGGCGATCTGCGCGGCGCTGGCCTGGGCGGCGGAGTCGACCTCGGTCAGGCGCTGCTGGCGCGCGGTGCCGGCCGCGCTCAGCGAGGAGCGGGCGATGGTCTGGGCCTGGCGCGCGAGGGCGTCCCCGCGCTGGGCGGCGACCTCGCCGAGCAGCGCGGCCTGCAGGGCGGCGCTGCGACGCCCGACCGTGGCGGGGTCGGCGGCGGCGCTGCGCACGACGGGCGTCCGGGCGGTGCCCTCCTCGGCGCGCGAGACGAGCGAGGTGGAGGCGGCGGCCAGCAGCCCGACGACGGCGATCAGGAGGGCCAGCAGCAGGTTCGTGGCGAGCGAGCGCTGCTCGCTCCAGCCCCGGCGCGGGGACCGGCGCGAGCCATGGTGCAGCACGGCGCTGGAGGACACGTCGCTCTCCCTGTCTCGAGGCACCGTCAAGGGCCTGGAACTACGGTGCCGCCACCGTCGGCCCGGGCCCGGGCCGCTCTGCAGCGACAGCCCTGATTCTAGGCCCGGACGGGCTCCTCGGACGGCTTCTCAGCCGATTCCCGGACAGCGGTTCCCGCCTCGTCCGTCGAGTCCGCCAGCAGGTCGGCGATCTCGTACGCGATCGCCCGTTGGTGGGGCATCGAGAGGTGCCCGACACCGTGGACGGCCACGTTCGTGGCGCGCAGGTCGGGGTGCTCCAGGCGGGCGTTCCGGTGCGGGAGGACCAGGTGGTCGATGTCGCTGGCGTACGCGACGAAACGGGTCCGGCAGCCGGGCGCCGGTTCGGCGAGGGCGCGGACGACGGGGGAGCGCGGCGACAGCTGGCGGGCCAGCGGCAGCAGCGGGACGAGCGGGGCCAGGCGGGCCAGCTCGGTGCCGCCGTGCGGCGTCCCCAGCGTCACGAGGGTGTCGACGACGTCGTCGCCGCCCTGACGCTGCACGAACCAGCGCGCGATCAGGCCGCCGAGGCTGTGGCCGACCACGTGCACCCGATCGTGACCGGTCGCCGCGGCGAGCGCCCGCACCGTCGCCCCGAGCTCCGTCGCGGCCGCGGGCACGTCGGCGGTGAGCGGGCCGTAGTCGTGCGCGGCGACCGCGGCGAAGCCGCGGCGGCGCAGGGTGTGGTCGAGGCGGGTGAAGATCGAGTGGTTGTCGACGATCCCGTGCACCAGCAGGATCGGCGTCGTGGCCGCCCCGGGATCGCGACGGAGCAGCCCGCGCTGGCCCGCGCGAGACGCGTTCCCGCGGCGCCGGCGGGTGCGCTCGGCCGAGCCGGGCAGGGCGCCGAGCGGGTAGGCGGCCAGGTGGGCCGCGATCCAGCCGGCCTCACCGACCAGACCGACCAGCCCCGGAGCCATCCGGGCAGTTTATCCGCGCGGGTCACCCGCGCCGGCGACGGCAGGGGTGGTGCTGACTAGGCTCGACGCATGGTGTCGGGTCCGGTGGTGGGAGGGGCGCCGCGCCCCGTGCCGCGCCGGGTCGTCGTCGCGAAGCCCGGGCTCGACGGTCACGACCGCGGGGCCAAGATCGTGGCCCGGGCCCTGCGCGACGCAGGCATGGAGGTCATCTACACCGGCCTGCACCAGACCCCCGAGCAGATCGTCGCCACGGCGCTGGCCGAGGACGCGGACGCCGTCGGGCTGTCGGTGCTCTCCGGGGCGCACCTGACCCTCTTCGCCCGGGTGCTCGACCTGCTCGCCGCGGAGGACGCGTCCGACATCGTCGTCTTCGGCGGCGGCATCATCCCCGAGCGCGACCGGGTCGCCCTGCGCGAGCGGGGGGTCGCCGGCGTCTTCGGGCCGGGCACGAGCATGGCCGACATCGTCGCCTGGGTCCGCGAGCACGTCCCCGAACGGGAGGTCGGGTAGCGCCGTCCGGGCCGCCCGATAGGCTCGACGACCGATCACCACCCAGCATCATCACCCAGCACCACCACCCAGCCAGAGAACGCCGGCGCCCCACCTGACGGGCGAGGCCAGGAGGACCACGGATGGACCTGTTCGAGTACCAGGCGCGCGACATCTTCGAGGCCCACGGGGTCCCGGTCCTGCGCGGCATCACCGCGACCACGCCCGAGCAGGCGGTGGAGGCGGCGCGGCAGCTGGGCACTCCGGTGGTGGTCGTCAAGGCGCAGGTCAAGACCGGCGGTCGCGGCAAGGCCGGCGGCGTCAAGCTGGCGCGCTCGCCCGAGGAGGCCGGCGAGAAGGCCGCGGAGATCCTCGGCATGGACATCAAGGGACTGACGGTCGAGACCGTCATGGTGACCGAAGGCGCCGACATCGCCGAGGAGTACTACTTCTCCCTGCTGCTCGACCGCGCCAACCGCCGCTACCTCGCCATGGCGTCCAAGGAGGGCGGCGTGGAGATCGAGCAGCTCGCCGTCGAGCGGCCCGAGGCCCTCGCCCGGGTCCCGGTCGACCCGCAGGTCGGCATCGACGCGGCCAAGGCGGCCGAGATCGTCGCCGCCGCCGGCTTCGACGCCGACGTCGCCGACGAGGTCGCGCGTGTCCTCCAGACGCTCGCAGGCGTGTACGAGGACGAGGACGCCACGCTCGTCGAGGTGAACCCGCTGATCAGGACGGGGGCCGGTGCCATCGTCGCCCTCGACGGCAAGGTCTCCCTCGACGAGAACGCCGCGTTCCGCCACCCCGGGCACGCCGCGCTGGCCGACACCTCGGCGGAGGACCCGCTGGAGGCGGCGGCGAAGGCCAAGGGCCTCAACTACGTCAAGCTCGACGGGTCGGTCGGCATCATCGGCAACGGCGCCGGGCTCGTGATGAGCACGCTGGACGTCGTCGCGTACGCCGGTTCGGACCTCGCCGGTGCCCCGAAGCCCGCCAACTTCCTGGACATCGGGGGCGGCGCGAGCGCCGAGGTGATGGCCAACGGCCTGGAGATCATCCTCGGCGACGCACAGGTGAAGAGCGTCTTCGTCAACGTCTTCGGCGGGATCACCGCCTGCGACGCCGTGGCGAACGGGATCGCGCAGGCGTTCGCCCTGCTCGAGGGTCGCGGCGAGGCGGTCACCAAGCCGGTCGTCGTCCGCCTCGACGGCAACAACGCCGAGCTCGGCCGCCAGATCCTCACCGACGCGGCCCTGCCCGGGCTGGAGCAGGTGGACACGATGGACGGCGCCGCCGCCCGGGCCGCCGAGCTGGCCGCCGCCTGAGCCCGACGCAGAGACACAGGAGCACACACAGATGTCGATCTTCCTCAACGCTGACAGCAAGGTCATCGTCCAGGGCATGACCGGGTCCGAGGGCCGCAAGCACACCGCGCGGATGCTCGCCTCGGGCACCAACATCGTCGGCGGCGTGACGCCCGGCAAGGGCGGCCAGAGCGTCGACTTCGACGGCCGCAGCGTGCCGGTCTTCGGCTCGGTCGGCGAGGCCATCGAGGCCACCGGCGCGGACGTCACGGTGATCTTCGTGCCGGCCAAGTTCACCAAGGGCGCCGTCGTCGAGGCCATCGAGGCCGAGATCGGTCTCGCCGTCGTCATCACCGAGGGCGTCCCGGTCAAGGACTCGGCCGAGTTCTTCACGCTGTCGCAGGGTTCGAAGACCCGCCTGATCGGCCCGAACTGCCCGGGGCTGATCTCGCCCGGGCAGTCGAACGCCGGCATCATCCCCGCCGACATCACCCCGCCCGGCCGCATCGGGCTGGTCAGCAAGTCGGGGACGCTGACGTACCAGATGATGTACGAGCTCCGCGACATCGGCTTCTCCTCCGCCGTCGGCATCGGGGGCGACCCGGTCATCGGGACGACGCACATCGACGCGCTGGCCGCGTTCCAGGCCGACCCGGACACCGACGCCATCGTCATGATCGGCGAGATCGGCGGCGACGCCGAGGAGCGGGCCGCCGAGTACATCAAGGCGAACGTCACCAAGCCGGTCGTCGGCTACGTGGCGGGGTTCACCGCACCGGAGGGCAAGACCATGGGCCACGCCGGCGCCATCGTCTCCGGCGGCGCGGGCACGGCCGCCGGGAAGCAGGAGGCCCTCGAGGCCGCCGGCGTCCGCGTCGGCAAGACCCCGAGCGAGACCGCCCAGATCATGCGTGAGGTCATCCAGGCGCTGTAGGCGCCCCGGTTCGACAACGGGGAGGGTTCGGCACCGCAGCGGTGCCGAACCCTCCCCGATGTCGTTCAGCTCGGCATCCGCGCACCCGCTCGTCGGAGAACTCCCACCCGTGCCCCTGCTCCCCACGCCCCCGTCCACCGCTGACGGCGCGAGCGTCGCGGACGTCGAGGGCTGGGTCGCGGCGCACCTCGGCGACCTGACGCTCGAGGGACCGGACGGCGTCCGGGCGGGCGGGTTCGACGGCGGGCAGGCGGCGGCCGACGCGGCGCTGGCCGGGCCTCGACGTCACCGGCTACGCGAGGACGCGCAGCACCGTCCTGCCCGAGGAACGGCGCGGCTCGAGCCGGCTCTCGCCGTACATCCGGTACGGGCTGCTGCCGCTCCCGCGCGTCTGGGCCGCGGTCCGCGAGGCGCCGTCCTTCGACCGCAAGCGGTTCCGCGACGAGCTGCTCTGGCAGGAGTACGCCCGGCACCTCTACGCGCGGCTCGGCCCGCGGCTGCGGAGCTCGCTGCGCCACGCGTCGCCGACCGAGGGCCGCGAGACCTGGGACCGCCCGGCCTGGGACACCGAGATGGCCTGCATGGACTTCGTCGTCGGCGAGCTCCACGAGCAGGGCTGGGTCGTGAACCAGACGCGGATGTGGCTCGCCTCGCAGTGGGCCGTCCGGGCCGGGGTGGACTGGCGCGAGGGCGAGCAGGAGATGTTCGTGCACCTGCTCGACGGGTCCCGCGCGGCCAACGGCCTGGGCTGGCAGTGGACGACGGGGACCGGAGGGTCGAAGGCGTACGGGTTCAGCCGCTGGCAGGTCCAGAAGCGCGCCCCGCAGCTGTGCCGGCGCTGCCCGCTGAAGGACGCCTGCCCGATCGAGGAGTGGCCGGAGGTCCGGCTGCAGCGGCTGCCCGAGCGCGCCGACCTGAACCGTGGCGAGATCCCCGCCGGGCCCGAGGAGGTCGAGGGCGGTGGAGGCGAGACCGTCTGGCTCACCGCGGAGTCGCTGGGCGACGCCGACCCGGCGCTGGCGCACGACGAGAGCCGGCCCGCGGTGTTCGTGTTCGACGAACCCCTCCTGGCCCGGCTGCGGCTCTCGGGCAAGCGACTGGTGTTCCTGGCGCAGACGCTGGGGGAGCTGGCCGGCCGCCGTCCCCTGGAGGTCCGGCGCGGCGACGTGGTGGACGAGCTCGCCGGCCGTCGGCTCGCGGCGACCTGGACGCCGGTGCCCGGCTGGCAGCGCCGAGCGGCAGCGCTGGCGCCCGTCGAGGTCCATCCCTGGCTCTGGCTGACCCGACCGCGGCCGGCCTCGCTCACCAGCTACACCGCGTGGCGCCGCGACCTGCGCGTCTGAGCGCGCCGGCCCTCAGGCCCGGGGCTGGAGCTACGACTGCTGGGTCGCGCGCTGGACGGCGCGGACGGCGACGGTGTTCCAGTCGCCGTCGTCGACGTCGAGGCCCTTCTGCGGGTTGAGGAAGACGAAGGCCACCTTGGTGCCGGAGGAGGCGATGCCGACCCGGAACCGGGTCGTCGTGCTGCCCGCCTTCTGCTCGACCTCGGTCGTCCAGCCCTCGACCTCGGCCCCGTCGGCCGCGACACCGGTCACCTTGGTGGCCTTGTCGACCGTCGCGGTGAGCTTGCGCTCCTTGCAGCTGGACCAGTCGTCGCGGATCTTGTCGACGAGCTTGGACGCGGTGCTCGCGTCCTTCGCGGTCAGCACGACCTCGTTCAGCCCGAAGATGCCGGGCACGTCCTGCAGCAGGTAGACGCGCGAGGTCTTGTCGACCGCGGCTGTCGTCGCCCAGGTGACGGTCTCGCACTGGGAGCCGGTGAAGTCCTCGCTGGGCTGCTCGACCGGAGTGCCGACCCACGGTGCCGTCGTCGAGCCCACGGGCGGCAGGTCGCCGGTCGCGAGCAGCCCGGGCTCGTCGCCACCCACCGGCGGCGGCGCGTCCTTCGTGGTCACGGAGGTGGGGCACGTGCCGCCGGCCGCGCCGCACTGGGCGCTCACCACGGAGGCGAGGCTCTGGGTCACGTCGTTCACGTTCAGGGCCTTCTTCGCCGGCGTGGCCGCGTCGACCACGTCCAGCGCCCGCCCGGTCCGGCTGACGACCACCCAGTGCTGGGTCGTGTCGCCGCCGGCCGACGAACGGGCCGCGACCGCGGTGGCCTCGTCGCCGACGCCCTCGACCGCGCGGCCGGTGAAGATCCAGTCGCCCGCCACCGCGCAGGTGCCCAGGGCCCGTGACGTCACCGCGAACGCCTGGGTGGCGTCCTCGACCGAGGCGTACGCCTGGGCGACGTGCAGGGCGGTCGGTGCGTCCGAACCGCTCGCTGTCAGCGTGCGGCTGAGCGTCTGCTGCGCCGTGGGCGCGCCCTCGAGCGGGTCGCTGCCGAGGCAGCTGGCGCCGGAGCCGGCCGGGAGCGCCCCCCGGGCGACCTCACCGGCCGTCCAGGTGCGCCGGTCGTCGATGGCCCGGGCGCCCTCGGGCGTCAGCATCGAGGTGTCGTCGAGCAGCGCTGCTGCGCTGGGCGTCGCCGCCGAGCTGGACGTGGTCCCCTCGGGCTCGCCCGTACCGCCGGGCTGGTCGCGTACGCCGACCACGGCGTACCCGACGGCCAGGCCCACCACGACCACCGCGGCGACGGCGCTGACCAGCAGGGCCAGCCGCGTCCGTCGGCCGAGGCGGCGGGGGCGGTCGCCGAGGTCGTCGAGGTCGTCGTCGCCGCGGACCAGGGGGTCGGCGGCGACGGGGCCCGGACCGCGTCCGGGCGTCCGGGGGAGGACGGTCGTGGACTCGTCGTCCGCCGGCCGGGCCTTCGGGGTGAAGTTCAGCCGACGCGTACGGGCGGTGCCGCCGTCCGTGCCCTCGGGTCCGTCCGGGGTCGGCGTGCCTCGCGGGGTCGGCGGGGGTGCGCACCGTCGCGGCGTCGGCGTCGGCGGCCGCCTCGCGGAAGATGGGGCGCACCTCGTCGTCGGCGAGGCGTCCGTCGGGACCGGCCTCCGCGGGCTCGCCGGTGGGCTCGGCCGTGGGCTCCGCGGTCGGCTCGTCCCCGTCGGCGGCGCGTCGCGGGCGGTACGTGGGTCGGTCGTCGGCCATGGGCGGGAACAGGCTCCTGGTGGTCGGTCGCGGTCGGACCGCTCGTCCACGTCGTCGTCGGTGCGGCGCCCGGACGTGGTGCCGACCCGGGCGAGGACCACCAAACTTTACCCCTGGTCGCGCGTGTCCCGGCTGGTCTCGGTCGGCGACGTGGGAAACGATGGTCGGGACATGGCTTCACTGACCTCCTCCCGCCGTCCCGACGCGCCCGAGCGGCACCGGGTCGTCCTCGAGGCGTCCGAGGCCGTCCGGGACGACGGCCCGACCGCCGTCGACCCCGTCAGCTGGCCCGTCGCGGCCGTCGTCGGCGGCCTCGCGACGGCCGCCGTCGGCTGGCTCGTCGTCGCCGGGCTCGTCGTCGCCGCCTGGCTGACGGGCGACGACGCGGGCCTCGACACCGCGCTCGCCCTCGCGACCCGCGTGTGGCTGCTCGCGGGCGGCGTCGGCGCCCGGATCGGCACCCTCGACGTGGCCCTCGTGCCCTGGGGTCTGACGGCGCTGACCGCGACGATGCTCCACCGCTTCGGCGGGTACGCCGTGCGCCGTGTGCGACCCGAGAGCACCACCGGCCCGTTCGCCGTCGGGGTCGTGGTGACCGTGGCGTACGCGGTGCCCCTGCTCGCTGCGGCCGTCGCGCTCGGGCAGCCGGGGCGCGCGCCCGTGCGGACCGCCGCCGTCCTCCTCGTCCTCCTGGTCGCCGCCTGGTCCGGTGCGGCCCGCCGGTCCGGGCAGCCGGTCGGTTGCTCGTGGCCGCGTGCGGTCCGCGGGCTGCCGCGTGCCGTGGCGGGCGCGGTGGGTGTCCTCCTCCTCGCCGGCACGGCCGTCCTCGTCCTCGGCCTCGTGACCGGCTGGGACCGTGTGGTCGCGCTGCACGCGTCCCTCGGCGCGGGCCCCCTCGGCACCGCGCTGCTCGTCGTCGTGCAGCTCGCTCTGCTGCCGAACGCCGTCGTCTGGTCGGGCTCGTACGCGCTGGGCGCCGGCTTCAGCCTGGGCACCGGTTCCGTGGTCGCGCCGGCGGCGACCTCGCTCGGCATCCTCCCGGGCCTCCCGCTGCTCGGGGCCCTGCCGGCCGCCGGCCCGGGCAGCACCCTCCAGCTGTGGTGGCTCGCGGCCGGCGCGGTCGCGGGTGCGTCCGCGGCCTGGCTGGCGCTGCGCGGCACGCCCGTCCGGCGCTTCGACGCGACGACCCTGCTCGGCGGGCTGGCCGGCGTGGGGGCGGCTCTCGTCTTCACCGGGCTGGCCTGGACGACGGGCGGCGACCTCGGCACGCTCCGCCTCACCGGGCTCGGTCCGCGGATGCTGCCGCTGCTGGTGATGAGCACGACGACGCTCGGGCTGTCCGGCCTGCTCACCGGAGCCGTGGTGGCGCTCGTGCGGCTGGTGCGTCACGACCGCACCGCCGACGAGGACGTCGAGGACCTCGACGACCGGTGGGGCCAGGACGACGCGGACGGCGAGCCGACCGCGGTGGTCGCGACGTCCCGCGCGGACGACCGGAGCGACGGGACCGAGCCGACCGAGGTGCTCGGGCGGAGCGAGGGCGACCCCCGCCCCTCTCGGTAGGGTGGCCGCCGTGCCCGACCCCGTCCAGCCCGGCCCCGGAACCCCTCCGGCCCGGCTGGTGGTCCTCCTCTCCGGGACCGGGACGCTGCTGCAGGCCCTGCTCGACGCGAGCACCGACCCCGCGTACGGCGCCCGGGTCGTCGCGGTCGGGTCCGACCGTCCGGGCGTCCTCGGGCTCGAGCGCGCCGCCACCGCGGGCGTCGAGACCTTCGTCCACCCGCTCGCCGGCGCCGCCGACCGGGCGGCCTGGGACGCCGCGCTGGCCGAGCGCGTGGCCGCGTACGCGCCGGACCTCGTCGTCAGCGCAGGGTTTATGAAGCTCCTCGGTCCGGGCTTCCTGGCCCGCTTCGGCGGCCGGACGATCAACACCCACCCCGCCCTGCTGCCGGCGTTCCCGGGGATGCACGGCCCGCGCGACGCCCTGGCCTACGGGGTCAAGGTGGCGGGTGCGACCGTGTTCCTCGTCGACGCCGGGGTCGACACCGGCGTCGTCCTCGACCAGGCCGTCGTGCCGGTCGAGAGCGACGACAGCGTCGAGTCGCTGCACGAACGGATCAAGGTCGCCGAGCGCGACCTCCTGGTCGCCACCACCCACGCGCTGGTCACCCGCCCCTGGCGCGTGGTCGGCAGGAAGGTCCACTGGGACCGATGAGCACTGACCGCATCCCCGTCCGCCGCGCCCTGGTCTCGGTCTACGACAAGACCGGGCTCGTCGAGCTCGCCACCGCCCTCGTCGCCGCCGGCGTCGAGATCGTCTCCACCGGCTCGACGGCGAAGACGGTCGCCGCTGCCGGCCTGCCCGTGACCCCCGTCGAGGACGTCACCGGGTTCCCCGAGTGCCTCGACGGCCGGGTCAAGACGCTGCACCCGAAGGTGCACGCCGGGCTGCTGGCCGACCTGCGCCTCCAGACGCACCGCGCGCAGCTCGACGAGCTCGGGATCGCCCCGTTCCAGCTCCTCGTGAGCAACCTCTACCCCTTCAGCCAGACCGTCGCCTCGGGCGCCGGTCCCGACGAGTGCGTGGAGCAGATCGACATCGGCGGTCCGGCGATGGTGCGGGCCGGCGCCAAGAACCACGCGAACCTGGCCGTCCTCACCTCGCCCGACCAGTACGACGCGCTGCTCGCCACGCTCGCCGAGGGCGGCACCACGCTCGAGCAGCGTCAGCGTCTCGCCGCCGCGGCGTTCGTGCACACGGCGACGTACGACGTGGCCGTCGCCTCCTGGATGGGCGGCGTGCTCGTCGGGGCGGCCGGCGGCGACGAGACGTTCCCGGGGTGGTTCGGTGCGACGTGGGACAAGGCCGCGGGCCTGCGCTACGGGGAGAACCCCCACCAGGGCGCCGCCCTCTACCGCTCGCCGGGGGAGGGCCGCTCGCTCGCCGGGGCGCAGCAGCTGCATGGCAAGGAGATGTCGTACAACAACTACGTCGACGCCGACGCCGCGCGCCGGGCCGCCTACGACTTCGACGGCCCTGCGGTCGCGGTCATCAAGCACGCGAACCCGTGCGGGATCGCGGTCGGCGCCGACGTCGCCGAGGCCCACCGCAAGGCGCACGCCTGCGACCCGGTGTCCGCGTTCGGCGGCGTCATCGCCACGAACGTGCCCGTCAGCGTGGCCATGGCCGAGCAGGTGGCCGAGGTCTTCACCGAGGTGATCCTCGCGCCGGGTTACGAGGACGGCGCGGTCGAGGTGCTCACCCGGAAGAAGAACATCCGGGTCCTCGTCGTCGACCCGCTGGCACCGGGCGGGACCGAGTTCCGTCGGATCGACGGCGGCCTGCTGGTACAGGACCGCGACACCGTCGACGCCGAGCACGACCGAGCGTCCGGCTGGACGCTGGCCTGCGGCGAGCCGGCGGACGCGGCGACGCTGGCCGACCTCGAGTTCGCCTGGAAGGCGTGCCGCTCGGTCAAGTCGAACGCCATCCTGCTGGCCCACGACGGCGCCTCGGTCGGCATCGGGATGGGCCAGGTCAACCGGGTCGACTCCAGCCGCCTGGCCGTCAGCCGTGCGGGCGAGCGCGCCGCCGGCTCGGTCGCGGCGTCCGACGCCTTCTTCCCCTTCCCCGACGGACTCGAGATCCTCCTGGAGGCGGGGGTCCGCGCCGTCGTGCAGCCCGGCGGCTCGGTGCGCGACGACGCCGTGGTCGAGGCGGCCCGGGCCGCCGGCGCCACCCTCTACCTGACCGGCGCGCGGCACTTCTACCACTGAGCCACGACCGCCGGACCGCTCGCCGACCCGACCCGTACGACACCCGAGGCAGGACCTGATGACCGCACAGACGCTCGACGGCAAGGCGCTCGCCGCCACCATCAAGGACGAGCTCAAAGAGCGGGTGGCCGCGCTGGCCGAGCGCGGGATCGTGCCCGGGCTGGGCACGGTGCTCGTCGGCGACGACCCGGGCTCGCACTCCTACGTCCGCGGCAAGCACCGCGACTGCGCGCAGGTCGGCATCGCCTCCCTGCAGGTCGAGCTGCCGGCCTCGACGAGCGCGGCCGAGCTCGAGAGCCGGATCCGCGAGCTGAACGAGGACCCGGCCTGCACGGGCTTCATCGTCCAGCTGCCGCTGCCCGGCGCCCTCGACGACGGCTGGGCGCTGGAGCTGGTCGATCCCGGCAAGGACGCCGACGGGCTGCACCCGGCCAACCTGGGCCGCCTGGTGCTGGGCGAGCCCGGTCCGCTGCCGTGCACGCCGCGCGGCATCGTCGAGCTCCTGCGCCGCAACGGCGTCGAGCTGAGCGGCGCCGAGGTCTGCGTGATCGGCCGGGGGACCACGGTCGGGCGCCCGCTCGGGCTGCTGCTGACCCGCAAGAGCGAGAACGCCACCGTGACGCTCTGCCACACCGGCACCGTCGACGTCGCCGAGCACACGCGGCGGGCCGACGTCGTCGTCGCGGCGGCCGGCCGGCCGGGCCTGATCACCGCCGAGATGGTCAAGCCGGGAGCGGTGTGCGTCGACGTCGGCATCACCCGCACCGAGGCGGGCCTCGTCGGCGACATCGACCCGGGCGTGCGCGAGGTCGCCTCCTGGATCGCGCCGGTCCCGGGCGGTGTCGGCCCGATGACCCGCGCGATGCTGCTCACCAACGTCGTCGAGCGTGCCGAGGCGCTCGCCTCGGCCGGGGAGTGAGCCCCGCCCCGAGGCCGCGCGACCCGGCGGGCGGGGGTCTGGTCCGGCCGCGGCGGCAGTGGCCGCTGCTGCTCGTCTCCGCCCTCGTCCTCGGCGGGGTCGTCGCGGCCCTGCTCGGTCCGGACACCTGGCGCGCCGGCTGCCTCGTCGTCGGCGGGGCGCTGGTCCTCGGGGCGCTGCTGCGACTCGTCCTCAGCACGCGTCGGGCCGGTCTGCTGCGGGTGCGCAGCAAGGCCTTCGACGTGCTGGTCATGCTGCTCGCCGGCGGCGCCGTGCTCGTCCTGAGCGTGGTCGTCCCGCCGGCGCGCTGACGAGGAAGGCCCGCTCAGCGGTTGCTGAGCCCGATCGTCCCGGCGATCACCACGAAGAAGATCAGGTAGCCGACGATCAGCACGCCGTAGATCGCGACGGACACGATGCCGAGGATGCGCCCGACGACGACGCTCTGCCGGTTGCCGTAGGCCATCGGGTTCGCGTCGATCTCGCGCAGCGCCGTGTTGCCCATCACGATCGCGAAGATGCTGGTGATCGGGCAGACGACGAGCCCGAGGATGCCGAGGACGAGGATCGTCGTCCCGGAGGGGTGGTCGACGGGTGCGGGCCCCCAGCCGCCGGGCGACTGGTAGGGGTAGGGCGGCTGGCTCATGCACGTGCCTCGCGTCTGGGTCCGGAGATCAGCTGTTGAGCTCGCCCGCGGCGGCCAGCGCGATGAGGACGACGATCCCGATCACGCCGAGCACGATGCCGATGATGCCGAGGATGCGGCCGATGCGGACCTGCGAGGCGTTGCTGTAGGCGGTGGGGTTCGCGTCGATCTGCTTCTGCGCCCCCGTGCCCAGGACGACCGCGATCACGCCGAGGACCAGGCCGACGCCGCAGCTGAACGAGAAGACCAGGCTCAGGATGCCCAGCACGAGCACCGCGACGCCGCGCGGGTGCACCTGCGGGGCCATGCCGTAGCCGCCCTGGTAGGACGCGCCGTACGGCGCCGGCTGGCCGTAGGGCGCGGGCTGGCCGTAGGGCGCGGGCTGGCCGTACGGGGCCGCCTCGGCCTGGCCGTAGGCGCCCGGCTGCGAGCCGTAGCCCTGCTGCCCGTGCTCCGGGGCCTGGCCGTACGGGGGCTGCTGCCCGTACTCGGGGGCCTGGCCGTACTCGGGGGTCTGGCCGTACTCGGGGGTCTGGCCGTACGGGGGCTGCTGCCCGTACTCAGGCGCCTGGCCGTACTGCGGCTGCTGGCCCCACTCAGGCGTCTGCCCGTACTCGGGCGCCTGGCCGTAGCCCTGGTCGGGCTGCGACGAGGTGTACGAGGGGCCGCTCGACCCGTGCTCGCCCGAGCCGTACGAAGCCGGTCCGGCGTCCGCGGGCTGGTCGGTGCTGCCGGGCTCGGGGGTCGAGGGGTCGTTCGTCTGGCTCATGGCGGACATCATGACGCATCCGCGGGTCGGCGTCTGGTGGATGCCGCCGACGGACCCGGGCGGGTGGGGCGGCCTCAGCCCACCAGGCCGAGCGCCCGCACCGCGTCGCGCTCCTCGCTCAGCTCGGCCACCGTCGCGTCGATCTTGGCGCGCGAGTAGTCGCTGATCTCGAGCCCCTCGACGAGCGACCACTCACCGCCGCTGGTCGTGCACGCGAACGAGCTGACGATGCCCTCGGGGACGCCGTACGAGCCGTCGGACGGCACCGCCATGGAGACCCAGTCACCCTCGGGCGTGCCGAGGACCCAGTCGTGCATGTGGTCGATGGTGGCCTTGGCCGCGCTGGCCGCCGAGCTGGCGCCGCGGGTCTCGATGATCGCCGCGCCGCGCTTCTGCACGGTGGGCAGGAAGTCGTCGTCGAGCCAGGCCTGGTCGTCGATGACCTCGGCGGCGCTGCGGCCACCGACGCGGGCGTTGAAGACGTCCGGGTACTGCGTCGCCGAGTGGTTGCCCCAGACCGTCATGTGCGTGACGTCGGTGACGGGCACGCCCGCCTTGATCGCGACCTGGCCGACGGCGCGGTTGTGGTCGAGGCGGGTCAGCGCGTTGAAGCGCGAGGAGGGGATGTCGGGGGCGTTGCTCAGGGTGATCAACGCGTTGGTGTTGGCCGGGTTGCCCGTGACGAGGACCTTGACGTCGTCGGCGGCGTGGTCGTTGAGGGCGCGGCCCTGCGGCTTGAAGATCGCGCCGTTCGCCTCGAGGAGGTCGCCGCGCTCCATGCCCTTGCTGCGCGGACGGGCGCCGACGAGGAAGGCGATGTTGACGCCGTCGAAGACCTGGTTGGGGTCGTCACCGGTCACGACGGAGTCGAGGAGCGGGTAGGCGCAGTCGTCGAGCTCCATGACCACGCCCTCGAGGGCCTTGAGGGCCGGGGTGATCTCCAGCAGGCGCAGCTGCACCGGCTGGTCCGGGCCGAGCAGCTCCCCGCTCGCGATCCGGAACAGCAGGCTGTAGCAGATCTGCCCAGCGGCTCCGGTGACAGCGATCTTGACGGGTGTGCTCACGGGTCTCCTCGGATCGGTCCTGCCGCTGCGTCGGGTGCAGGCGCGGCTAACCTCCCTGACGCTAGTCGACGCGCGTGTCCGGCGGGAGGTCAGGTGGCGGTGCGGATCGGCCCGGACGAGGCGCCGGCCTGGGTCCGGGCGCGGCTGGCCGGGCTCGACGGCACCCGCTGGGTCGGCATCGACGGCAAGGGAGCGGCCGGCAAGACGACGCTCGCCGCGGCTGTCGCCGCCGCCCTGCCGCGGGCGGTGGTCGTGCACGTCGACGACTTCGCGCGCCCCTCGGTGGCCACCTGGGAGCGCGACCGCTTCGTCGCGCAGGTCCTCGAACCCCTCGTGAGCGGGCGACCGGCCCGGTACCAGCGCTGGGACTGGGGGACCGACACGGGCGCCGAGTGGCACGACGTGCCCCTCGGCGTCCCCGTCGTGGTCGAGGGCGTCTCGAGCACCGACGAGCGCCTGGGTGTCCCGTGGGACGTCACGCTCTGGCTCGACGTCTCGTACGCCCTCCGGCTCGCCCGGGCGATGGAGCGGGACGGCGAGGAGATGCGCGAGCAGTGGGTCGAGCGCTGGATGCCGGAGGAGGACGCGTACGAGGCCGCGCAACGCCCCCAGGAGCGGGTCGACGCGGTCGTCCTCGCCGGTTCTCCAGGGCTCGTGGGCGGTTCTGGGCCCGGGTGAACGGATTCCCGCGACGAGCGTCAGACCCCCGGCAGACCGTCCTCAGCCGCGCAGGTCGGCCACGATCGCGTTGAGGGTGGCGGAGGGCGTCATGACCTCGCGGACCTTGCTGACGTCGGGCCGGTAGTAGCCGCCGATGTCGACCGGGTGCCCCTGCACGGCGACGAGCTCGGAGACGATCGTCGGCTCGGCCTCGGTCAGCCGCCGTGCCGTCTCCGCGAACGTCTGCGCCAGCGCGGCGTCGTCGGTCTGCGCCGCGAGCTCCTGGGCCCAGTAGAGGGCGAGGTAGAAGTGGCTGCCCCGGTTGTCGATGCCGCCGACGCGCCGGCTGGGGGAGCGGTTCTCGTTGAGGAAGGTCCCGGTCGCCCGGTCGAGGGTGTCGGCCATGACCTGCGCCTGCGCGTTGCCGGTGGTCTGGGCCAGGTGCTCCAGGCTGACGGCCAGGGCCAGGAACTCACCGAGGCTGTCCCAGCGCAGGTAGTCCTCCCGGACGAGCTGCTGGACGTGCTTCGGCGCCGAGCCACCCGCGCCGGTCTCGAAGAGGCCGCCCCCGTTGATCAGCGGGACCACCGAGAGCATCTTGGCCGACGTCCCGAGCTCGAGGATCGGGAAGAGGTCGGTGAGGTAGTCGCGCAGCACGTTGCCGGTCACCGAGATGGTGTCCTCCCCGCGCCGGATCCGCTCCAGCGAGTAGGCCGTCGCGTCGACCGGGCTCATGATCTTGATCTCGAGGCCCTCGGTGTCGTGCTCGGGGAGGTACTGCTCGACCTTGCCGATGAGCCGGGCGTCGTGGGCCCGGTCGGCGTCGAGCCAGAAGACGGCCGGGTCGCCCGTCGCCCGGGCCCGGCTCACGGCCAGCCTGACCCAGTCGCGGACGGCGACGTCCTTGGTCTGGCACATGCGCCAGATGTCCCCGGCCTCGACCGCGGTCTCGAGCACGACCTCGTCGCCCGTGCCGACCACGCGCACCGTGCCGGCCGTGGGGACCTCGAAGGTCTTGTCGTGCGAGCCGTACTCCTCGGCCGCCTGCGCCATGAGGCCCACGTTGGGCACCGAACCCATGGTGGCGACGTCGTACGCGCCGTGCGCCCGGCAGTCGTCGACGACGACCTGGTAGACGCCGGCGTAGGAGGAGTCCGGGATCACCGCGAGGGTGTCGTGCTCCGCGCCGTCCGGCCCCCACATGTGCCCGCCGATGCGGATCATCGCCGGCATGGAGGCGTCGACGATGACGTCGCTCGGGACGTGCAGGTTGGTGATGCCGCGGTCGGAGTCGACCATGGCCAGCGGCGGTCCGGCGGCCAGGCCCGCGTCGATCGCGGCGCGGATCTCCGCGCCCTGCGGCAGGGAGTCGAGACCCGCCAGGATCGCGCCGAGGCCGTTGTTGCCGTTGAGCCCGGCCGGTGCGAGGACGTCGCCGTAGCGGGCGAAGACGTCGGGCAGGAAGGCCCGGACGACGTGGCCGAAGATGATCGGGTCCGAGACCTTCATCATCGTGGCCTTGAGGTGCACGGAGAAGAGCACGCCCTCGGCCCGCGCCCGCTCGATCTGGGCGGCCAGGAACGCGTCCAGCGCCGCGACGTGCATCACCGTGGCGTCGACGACCTCGCCGTCGAGGATCGAGATGTCGTCCTTGAGCACGGTCACGGTGCCGTCCTCACCGACGTGCTCGATGCGGACCGTGACGTCGGCGTGGGCGACCGCGGAGGTCTCGTTGGAGCGGAAGTCGTCCGCGGTCATGTGGGCGACGGCGGTCTTGCTGTCGCTCGACCAGGACCCCATCGAGTGCGGGTGGTTGCGGGCGTACTGCTTGACCGACGCGGGTGCGCGGCGGTCGCTGTTGCCCTCGCGGAGGACCGGGTTGACCGCGCTGCCCTTGACGCGGTCGTAGCGGGCCCGGACGTCGCGCTCCTCGTCGGTCGAGGGGGAGTCCGGGTAATCGGGGAGGGCGACGCCCTGGGCCTGGAGCTCGGCGATCGCGGCCTTGAGCTGGGGGACCGAGGCGGAGACGTTCGGGAGCTTGATGATGTTCGCGGCCGGCGTCTTGGCCAGCTCACCCAGCTCGGCGAGGGCGTCCTCGGTGCGCTGGTCGGCCGGCAGGAGGTCGGACAGCGAGGCGATGATGCGGCCCGAGAGGGAGATGTCGCGGGTCTCGACCTCCACACCCGCGTGGCCCGTCCAGGCCTGGATGATCGGCAGCAGGGAGTAGGTCGCCAGCATCGGCGCCTCGTCGGTGTGGGTGTAGATGATCGTCGCGTCGCTCACCTTGAGAACCTATCGCGGGCATGCGCTGCGGCTCGGCTCCGTCTGCCCGGCCTCAGACGCACGAGCGGTCGGTCATCCCGTTTTCGGTAGTGCCTGACCCGGGAACGCCGACCGCTCGGGAGAGGTCGGCGCTCACAAGGGTGGCGGCGCGACCGATCTGGACGACCTATTAGCCGAATGACGCCAGGTGGGGCCGTGCAGTCCTGAGAGCGGACGCTGCCGCCGACGACGCTTAACCGTCAGGAGATTACCCACTTGGCGACGTCCCAGACGGCGAAGCGCGACTCCGAGCTTCCCGTCAGCCTGCCGGGGCGAGATCGCGCATCTTGGTTCGGCGAGATCGGTCGCGTCGCCACGAACGAATTGAACCTCGAGCAGCGCGCTCACGCTCGACCAGGTCTTTTGCATGTACGTGCCGGCGCGCTCTTCGCACTCGGGAGTCGTGGCTTGCCCGCGATCTGTCGTGGACGTGAACTCCGTGTCGTGCGATTCGTCGCAGGTGACCAGGACGCCGTCCCGCCCTCTCGAGGAATCCAAACACTGACGCCACATCGCTGCCGAATCGCCTAGGAGTGCATCCTTCGCGGTTCCCCGAGCGGGCTTCGGGTAGACGAGGACGCACGCGCCGTCTATGACGTCGGTGCTCACTCGAGCGGCGGTGACGTCCAGGCCCAGAGAGCCGCCGAGAAAGTCGAATTCCTGTGTCGACGAGCAGGAGTCAGCAGAAGCAGAAATTACCTCGTAGGAGTGGATGAAATCGCAATCGACGGGCTGCGTCGGTGTGATGAAGCAGGCTGCCCCGTTCTGGCTGGCTGTGCCAGTTGTTGCTGGCGTCGAGGACCCCGAAGGCGCAGGGGTCTGAGCAGAAGAACTTCTGGCGGCGACGGTGGGAACCGGAGCCTGCGGACTCGGCGGCGACGACCCCTTGAAGGCTGCAGGGACCACCACTACGGCCGCAACACCTCCGAGAATCACGGTGATGGCCGTAAGGATGCGAAGGAAGGGCGAGTTGTCCATCCAGTCGGCAATCCGACCCAGTTGACTCGTAGGAGGACTGCCTTCCGCTCGATCCGCCGTTGAAGGAAGGGGGGTTGCGCTCTTGCTGTTCTTCTTACCTGCTTTCTGAGGAGTCGGTGAGCCGTGCTCTCCCGGAGCCTCCGGGGGTGAGGACGTGTCCGCCGGGCTCACGTCAGCTGCACGCCTGTGAGAACTGCTTCGATCTCGTCCTGGTAGTCGCACTTCAATGGGTCCATGTATAGCTTTATTTGCACGGCGGCGACGTCGGTGACGTCCGCGTCGATCGACGTGATCTCCCTGAACGAGGTTCGTCTCGTTCGTCGTAGTTCGCCGTCTCCTTCGACTCTTGCCACCAGGACTTGATCAGAGCTGTCGCTTAGATTGAGGTCTTGGCCGAAGTCGAACCGAAGCCGCTGGAAGTTCGAGCCGGTCCGGAGCTCAAGGGTGACCCCGCTCTCGGAGCCACAGTCATTAACCTTGACGCCGATCCCTTGGTAGTCCTTGCCGCCCACCGTGAAGTTGTCGTCACGAGCCTGCGCGTCGTTCGGTTCGATTGACCGAAAGTCACCGCTCTGAAGTGAACGTCCGCTGTCGGCAGGACCAAGACTAGGAGGCTTGGTCGCGCCGTCTGTTGGATCGTCCGACGCCTCATCCGTCGGGCTGTCGGTCGGGACTTCCGTTACGGAAGGTGCCGGAGAGCTTGCCGACGGCACCGGCTCCAGAGCAGTCGTGGACGGTTGCGATTCCGACGGGGTCTCCGACGGAGCCGGAAGCGGGCTCTGCGTACCCCCACACGCCGCAAGAACCGCAAGTACCAATCCAACACCAAGCAGTCGACGCCCTCGAAGCGCGACCTCGACGAACTTGTGCACCCCAAACCCCCCGGTCCGTGCAGATGCTCAGAAAGTTAGAGCACATGCTTAGGAGCGGTGTGCATCTCGCCGGATTTCGAGACGCGCCGCTGGGTCGGCACGCACTCCGGCTCACATCGTGGCGGCGCGACCGATCTGGACGACCTTCCAGCCGGCGTGTCGCCAGGTGGGGGCGTGCAGCTTGAGGCGGCCGTCGATGATGATCTTCGCCTTGACCAGGTGCGACAGCTTCTCGGGGTCGAGCTGGCGGAACTCCGGCCACTCCGTCAGGTGCAGCACGATCTCCGCCCCGAGCATCGCCTGCTCGACGCTGGCCACCTGGGTGAAGCCCTCCCGCGGGGGGAGCCGGGCCTCGGGGTCGTAGATCCGGACGTCGGCGCCGCGGGCGTGCAGCCGGTCGGCGACGGTGAGGGCGGGGGAGTTCCGGGTGTCGTCGGTGCCGGGCTTGAAGGCCGCGCCGAGGACGGCGATGCGCTTGCCCTGGACGTCGCCGCCGGCCTGCTCGATGGTGAGCTCGGCGAGCTCGGTGCGCTGGCCGTCGTTGATCGCCTCGACGGCGTGGATGAACTCGCTGAGCACCCCGACCCCGAGCTCGTCGGCGCGGACGGCCAGCGCGGCGATGTCCTTCGGCAGGCAGCCGCCGCCGAACCCCAGCCCGGCGTTGAGGAACTCGCGCCCGATCCGGGAGTCGTAGCCGATCGCGTCGGCGAGCAGCGTGACGTCGCCGCCGGCGGCCTGGCACATCTGCGCCATCGCGTTGATGAAGCTGATCTTCGTGGCCAGGAACGAGTTCGCGGCGACCTTGATGAGCTCGGCGGTGGCGATGTCGCAGCGTACGACCGGCGTCCGGTCGGTGATCGGGAGCGCGTAGACCTCCTCGAGCACCTCGAGCGCGTGCGCGGAGTGGGTGCCGAACACCAGCCGGTCGGGGCGCAGGGTGTCCTCGACGGCGTACGCCTCGCGCAGGAACTCCGGGTTCCAGGCGACCTCGACGCCGTCGCCGGCCGGGGCCAGCTCGCGGATCCGCTTCTCCAGCGCCATCGCGGTGCCGACGGGCACGGTCGACTTGCCGACGACGAGGCAGGGTTCGGTGAGCAGCGGCGCCAGGCTCTCGATCGCGGCGTACAGCTGGCCGAGGTCGGCCGCGCCGTCCGGGCGGGAGGGCGTGCCCAGCGCGAGGAAGTGCACGTCGGCCCAGTCGGCGATCTCGGTGTAGTCGGTGGTGAAGCGGAGCCGGCCGGTGGAGGTGTGCTTCTCCAGCAGCGGCTCGAGCCCGACCTCGAAGATGTGGGACTGCCCGGCGTTGAGGATCTTGATCTTGTCCTCGTCGATGTCGATGCCGACCACCTGGTGGCCGAACTCGGCCATGCCGGCGGCGTGCGTGGCCCCCAGGTAGCTGGTGCCGATGACGCTGACGCGGAGAGTCATGCAGGAATCTTGGCACCTCGCGGCGCTGCCGGCCGCATTGGTGCGGCCCGAGTCGGATACTGCTCCGGGCTCCTCGCGCCGGCGGGATGGGTTGGTCGCCGCTCGGTGTTGGCCGTACGGATGGGTCACCATGGACGTGGCCCGTACCGACCCGAGGAGCACGCACCGCCCGTGGACCGCCCGAGCACTCACCATCCGAGCCGGACACCATGAACAAGACCGTCGCCGACGTCCTCCTCGTCCTCGTCCTCATCCTGGTCAGCGGGGTGTTCGTCGCGGCCGAGATGTCGCTCGTGTCGCTGCGCGAGAGCCAGATCAAGCAGATGGCCCACCACGGCCGGCGCGGGCAGGCCGTCGCCCGCCTCAACGAGAACCCGAACCGCTTCCTGTCCGCCGTGCAGATCGGCGTGACGCTCACCGGCTTCCTCAGCGCCGCGTTCGGCGGGGCGACGCTGGAGGAGTCGGTCTCCCCGATCCTCGTCGCGCGCTTCGGGCTGAGCGAGAGCGTCGCCGGGACCGTCTCGCTGATCGTCATCACCGTGCTCATCGCCTACGTCTCGATCGTCGTCGGCGAGCTGACGGCCAAGCGGCTCGCGCTGCAGAGCACCGAGGCGTACGCGATGGCTCTCGCCCCCCTGGTCGACCTGGTGGCCAAGGTGCTGCGCCCGGTGATCTGGCTCCTGGGGGCGTCGACGAACTTCCTCGTCAAGATCCTCGGTGGCGACCCCACGGCGGGGCGCGAGCAGGTCAGCGACGAGGAGATCCGCGCCCTGGTCAGCGGTTCGACGACCCTGGGCGCGGAGGAGCGCCGGATCGTGGACGACGTCTTCGACGCCGGCGACCGCAGCCTGCGCGAGGTCATGCTGCCGCGCACCGAGGTCGACTTCCTGCCCGGCGACATGCCGGCGCACAAGGCCGTCCGCGAGCTGCTGCGCTCGCCGCACTCGCGCTACCCGGTGACGGGGGAGTCGGCCGACGACGTGCTCGGCTTCGTGCACGTGCGCGACCTGCTCGACCCCGAGGTCAGCGGCCGCAACACCCGGGTCGCCGACATCGCCCGGCCCGTGCTGCGGCTGCCGGACACCGTGCGCGTGCTGCACGCCCTCTCCGAGATGCGCCGCGGCCGCTCGCACCTCGCGATCGTCGCGGACGAGTACGGCGGCACCGCCGGCATCGTCACGATGGAGGACCTCGTCGAGGAGCTCGTGGGCGACATCAGCGACGAGTACGACGTGGTCGCCCCCGAGCGTCCGGGCGTGCGCGGCGACCTGACGGTCGAGGGCCTCACCACCCTCGAGGACTTCGCCGACGACACCGGGTTCAGCCTGGTCGACGGACCGTACGACACGCTCGCCGGCTACTTCATGGCCCGGCTGGGCCAGCTGCCCGCCGTCGGTGACACCGTCGTGGCCGAGGGCCACCCGGTCGACGACGAGGAGGCCGAACCGGTCCGCCTCGAGCTCCGGGTGACCGAGCTCGACGGCCGGCGCGCCTCCACCTTCGTCGTGCACCGGGTCGACGGGGGCGAGTTCGTGCCCGTCCCCGACTGAGGCGATCCGCGTCGGAGCGGAGCGGAGACCAAGGATTCAGCCGAGCCGCTCGTCGAGGTAGCACCAGCGCCAGTCCTCGCCGGGCTCGAAGCTGCGCATCACGGGGTGCCCGGTGGTACGGAAGTGCCGCTCGGCGTGCCGTCCGACCGAGCTGTCGCAGCAGCCGACGTTGCCGCACTCCAGGCAGAGGCGCAGGTGGACCGGGGTGGTGCCCTCGCGGACGCAGTCCTGGCAGCGTCCGTCGCCGACGGCCTCGACCTCGGACGGGGCGGCCTCGAGGTGCTCGCACGCGCCGATCGGGTCGCTGGGCGTACGGACGTCGTGGTCGGCCTGGTTGATCTGCTCGGCCCGTTCGCTGTTCACCGTGAGCATCGACTCCTCGACGTCGAAGGCGTCCAGGACCTCCTCCACGACCTCGTGGTCGACGCTGCCGTTGGAGCGGACCTTCAGCACGGCGTCGCGCTGGACCTGGAGGGTCTGGAGCCGGAGCCGGCGGTACGTCTCGGCCGGCGTCTCGCTGTTGGTGTGGTCGCCGAGCTGCTCCCACAGCCGTTCGGGCGCGGAGGCGATCCGATCACGCACGCGTTCGACGACCTCCGGGTTGTCCTGCTGCCCGCTGAGGTCGTCGAGCGCCTTGAGCGCCGCCGTCGTCGAGGTGGTCAGCACCGTGGCGGCCTGGAGCGCGTCGGAGCGGGCGTCGGGCCCGCGCAGGTGCAGCACGCGGACCAGCGGCGGCAGCGTCAGGCCCTGCAGGAGCAGCGTCGAGAAGGTGACGACCATGGCGGCGAAGATCAGGACGGCGCGGACGTCCTGCAGCGCGGGTGTGTCGGCGGGGATCAGCAGCGCGGTGGCCAGCGTCACGACCCCGCGCATGCCGGCCCAGCCCACGACCAGGGTCGCCTGCCACGGCACGTCGACGACGTCGCCGTCGCGGTGCCGGCGGAACAGCGAGATCCGCATCAGGAAGACCCAGGCCATCCGCAGCGCGATCACCGTGCCGAGCACCGCGGCGCACAGGACGGCGATCTGGAGACCCGAGAAGGGGGAGTCGATCATCGCCTGGACGGTGCGGCGGGCCTGGAGGCCGATGAGCAGGAAGACGGTGTTCTCGAGGAGGAACTGGATCGTGCCCCAGTTCACGCGCTCGTTGAGCCGGCTCTGCCCGGTCTGGATGATCTGGCTCTTGTGGCCGAGCAGCAGCCCGGCGGTCACGACGGCGATCACGCCCGAGCCGTGCAGGTCGTGGTAGCCGACGAACTCCGCCGGGAGGTAGGCCGCGAACGGCACCATGAACGAGATCGCGGTGTCGTAGACGGGGCGACGGACGCGCATCCGGATCAGGACGGCGAGGGCACCCACGGCCAGGCCCACGGCCACGCCGCCGAACAGGGCGATGAGGAAGCCGGCGCCCGCGTCGAAGGCGGAGAACGTCCCCACCGAGATCGCCGACAGCGCCACCCGCAGGCAGGTGATGGCGGTGGCGTCGTTGACCAGCGACTCGCCCTCGAGGATCGTCACGACGCGTCTCGGGAGCCCGATCCGGCGGGCGATCGAGGTCGCCGCCACCGCGTCGGGCGGGGCGACGACGGCTCCGAGCGCCAGCGCGACCGGGAAGCTCACCGGCAGGAGCAGCCAGGTGACCAGCGCGACGCCGAGGGCGGTGATCAGCACGAGCGCGACGGAGAGGTAGGCGATCGGGCGGATGTTGTGCCGGAAGTCGATGATCGAGGTCCGGATCGCGGCCGAGTAGAGCAGCGGCGGCAAGAAGCCCAGGAGCACGACCTCGCTGCTCAGCACCGGCTCGTCGATGAACGGGACGTACGACGCCCCGACCCCGACCAGGAGCAGCAGCAGCGGCGCGGAGAACCGCAGGCGGTCGGCGAGGCCGCTGACCGCGACCACGACGGCCGCGATCCCGAGCACCTCGAGAGCGATGTCCACGCGCACATGCTGTCAGGGGAGGCAAAGCCGGACCCGACGCCGGTGGGACCATCGGGGGATGAGCGGACAGACCGAGTCGGGCACGCCGTTCGCCGACGTCTACGGACCCGGTGAACCGACCGGGTTCGACCCCGCCGCGGCGCTCGGCGAGCCCGGCGCGTACCCCTTCACCCGGGGCGTGCACCCGGGGATGTACACGACGCGGCCGTGGACCGTACGGCAGTACGCCGGGTTCGGTACCGCAGCGGAGTCGAACGCCCGCTACCTCGAGCTGATCGCCCACGGCACGAGCGGGCTGTCGGTCGCCTTCGACCTCCCGACGCAGATGGGGATGGACTCCGACGCCGCGCTGGCCGCGGGCGAGGTCGGCAAGGTCGGGGTGGCGATCGACTCCGTCGACGACATGCGGGTGCTTTTTGCGGGCATCGACCTGGCCCGGGTGTCGACGTCGATGACGATCAACGCCCCGGCCGCCGTGCTCCTGCTGCTCTACCAGCTCGTGGCCGAGGAGAACGGCATCGACCCCGCGCTGCTGACCGGGACGATCCAGAACGACGTGCTGAAGGAGTACATCGCCCGGGGCACGTACATCTACCCGCCGAAGGCGTCGCTGCGTCTGGTCGGCGACACGTTCTCCTACTGCGCGCAGGCGCTGCCGCGCTGGAACACCATCTCGATCTCCGGATACCACATGGCCGAGGCCGGGGCGACGCCCGCGCAGGAGATCGCCTTCACGCTCGCGAACGGGATCGCCTACGTCGAGGCGGCGCTGGCCGCCGGGCTCGAGGTCGACCAGTTCGCGCCCCGGCTGTCCTTCTTCTTCGTGGCGCGCACGACGCTGCTGGAGGAGGTGGCCAAGTTCCGGGCGGCCCGGCGGATCTGGGCGCGGGTGATGCGGGAGCGGTTCGGGGCGACGAACCCGCGCTCGCAGATGCTGCGGTTCCACACCCAGACCGCCGGGGTCCAGCTGACGGCGCAGCAGCCCGAGCTGAACCTCGTCCGGGTCGGCGTCCAGGCCCTCGCGGCCGTGCTCGGCGGCACGCAGTCGCTGCACACCAACTCCTACGACGAGGCGCTCGCCCTGCCGTCGCCCAAGGCTGCGCGGCTCGCGCTGCGCACCCAGCAGGTGCTGGCCCACGAGACGGACCTGACCCGGACCGTCGACCCCTTCGCCGGCTCGTACGTCGTGGAGTCGCTGACCGACGACGTGGAGGCGGCCGCGCTCGCGCTGATGGCCGCGGTGGAGGAGCACGGGGGAGCGGTCCGCGCGATCGAGCAGGGCTACCAGAAGGGCGAGATCGAGCGTTCCGCGTACGCCGTCGCCCAGGAGATCGACTCCGGCGAGCGCGTGGTCGTCGGGGTGAACCGCTTCGTCCTCGACGACGAGGAGCCGTTCGAGCCGCTGAGCGTCGACCCCGCCCTCGAGGCGGCGCAGGCGGCCCGGGTCGCTCGGATGCGCGCCGGTCGCGACGACGCCCGCGTCCACGCCGCGCTCGAGCGGCTCCGGGCGGCGGCGCGGGGTTCGGCGAACGTCCTGCCGCCGATGAAGCAGGCGCTGTCCCTGCGGGCGACCGTCGGCGAGGTCTGCGACGCGCTGCGCGACGTCTGGGGCGTCTACCGCCCGAGCGAGCACTTCTGACTCGTCCTCCTCGCGCCCGGTCGCAGCCCGAGAGCTGACGTCTTCCTCGCGCTCTCGCAGCATGACGTCCGTGCCGCTGCCGCCGGCTTCGCACAGCTGCTCGCTCGCTCGTCCAGACGTCAGCGGGGGCTGCTCCCTACCCGACGCTCGCAGGGAGTCGGCTCACTGCCCGAAGGGTCCGCGTCACCTCACAACCCGGCGCGCTCGAGGGCCTCGTCGTAGAGCTCGAGGGCCTCGTCGCTGCTGATCCCGGCGGCGACGGCGTCGGTGTAGACCGACTCCAGGGTCGGGGCGACCTCGGCGTAGCGGGCGTCCCAGCGCTCGGCGTCGAGGCGCCAGTAACCGAGGGTGGTGCAGCGCGGGCCGGACCAGCCGCGGTCGTGGCGCAGGTGCTTGCGGACGGCGCGCGAGGTGCTCGCCTCGCCCGCGAACCACACGTACCCCGGCCCCTCCGGCGCCTCGAACCCGGCGACGCGGGCGGCCAGCCGGCTCGGGCCGACGTCGTTGCCCGAGCCCACCACCCACGACCAGGTGACGTCGCCCGCGCTCGCCACCTCGACCCGGTCGTCGGGGCCCGGGACCTCGGCCACGGCGTACGCCCGGGTGCCGGCCGGGAGCTCCTCCACGGCGCGCGCCAGGGCGGGGAGCCCGGCGAGGTCGGCGACCAGGAGCTGCCAGGCGGCGTCCGCGGGCGGGCGGTACCAGCCCATCGCCTCGGTCACGTAGACGACGTCGCCCGGCCGCGCGGCCTGCGCCCAGGTCGAGGCCACGCCGCCCTCGTGCACGACGAAGTCGACGACCATCCGCGGCGTCTCGGCGTCCCACGCCCGGACGGTGTAGCTGCGCATCGGCGGCTGGTCGTCGGGGTCGGGGTAGTCCTGCGTCCCGTCGGGCATCGTCGTCGGCGCGACGACCGTACGGCTGCCGGCCTCGGGCAGGACGACCACGAGCCGCTCGTCGGGGGAGCCGCTGCTCGACCAGCCGCGCAGCCCCTCGCCGCCCAGCTCGACGCGCAGCAGGTGCGGCGTCAGCCGGCGCGACGCGACGACCTCGGCGCGGTGGTAGACGTCGTAGTAGCCCACGGCTGCTCCTGGGGTTCGGGGTAAGGCAACCCTAACCTTCCTGCGGTCCTCGCTCGTTCCCGTCCCGTTACGGTTCTCGCGCCGCCCTCCGGGCCGGGCGCGTCCGTGACAGACTGACCGACGATGTCTGCCCCCGTCGACGACCACGTGCGCCGCGCCCGCATCGTCGCCGAGGTCGACGACCTGCACGAGCGTCTGATCGCCATCCGCCGCGACATCCACGCGCACCCCGAGGTCGGCAACGCCGAGCACCGCACGACCGCCAAGGTGGTCGAGGTCCTCGAGTCCTGCGGCCTGGTGGCCAAGGTGCTGCCGATCGGGACCGGCGCCTGGTGCGACGTGCTGCCCTACGGCACCGCCTTCGACGACCACGACCTCGTCGGCCTCCGCGCCGACCTCGACGCCCTGCCGATCCCGGACGGGAGCGCCGTCGACTTCGCCTCCAAGGTCCCCGGCGTCGCGCACGCCTGCGGGCACGACGTCCACACCACGATCCTGCTGGGCGTCGGGATGGTGCTGGCCCGCCTCCGCGAGGAGGGGCTGCTCACCCGCGGGGTCCGGCTGATCTTCCAGCCCGCGGAGGAGACGAGCCCGGGTGGCGCCGTCGACGCCATCGACGGCGGCGTCCTGACCGACGTCAGCGAGGTCTACGCGCTGCACTGCGACCCGCGGACCGACGCCGGCCAGATCGCGCTCAAGGTCGGCCCGGTCACCTCGGCGGTCAGCCAGATCGGCGTCACCCTGAACGGCAGCGGCGGGCACACCTCGCGCCCGCACCTCACCCAGGACGTCGTCGCGGCCCTCGGCACCCTCGTGACGCAGACGCAGCAGGTCTTCTCGCGCCGGGTCGACCCGCGCAGCGGGGTGTCGATGATGTGGGGCAAGATCACCGCCGGCTCGGCGCCCAACGCGATCCCGAGCAGCGGCCAGGTGCTGGGCACCCTGCGCGCGCTGACGACCTCGGGCTGGGACCAGGCCAAGGCGCTGCTGCCCGAGCTGGTCGCCCAGCTCGTCGCCCCGTACGGCGTGGAGGCGCGCGTCGCGATCAACGAGGGGACGCCGCCGGCGGTGAACGCGCAGCACGGCGTCGACCGCCTGGCCGCCGCGGGCGAGGCGATGCTCGGCCCGGAGGGCGTCACGTCGACGGAGCAGTCGCTCGGCGGCGAGGACTTCTCCTGGATGCTGCAGCTGGTCCCCGGCGCGATGGCGCGGCTCGGCGTGCGCACCGCGGGCAGCCCCACCTGGCCCGACATCCACCACCCGAGCTTCCGGGTCGACGAGAGCTGCATCGCCGTGGGCGTCAAGGTGCTCGCCGACGTGGCCAGCAGCAGGCTGGCGACGACCGAGGCGACGCCGTAGGGCGTCGCGTCCGTATCCTGGGCCCGGCCGGTCGCCGCGTCGTGACGAGACGGTGACCTGCGCGGAGGACCGACTTGTCGGCCCGAGCCGCTACAGTGCTCTGCACCCGGGCGAGCCCCGGGGACGCGAGGATTCCTCGCCGCGACCGATGACGGCCGCACGATCTCTTGGCGCACGCCGTACGACCCGAACGAGGGAGACCGTTCCGTGAAGAAGACCCTGACCGTGGTGGGCGCGCTCGCGACCTCCGCCGCCCTCGCCCTCGCAGGCTGCGCCCAGGCGCCGGGCTCCGGTGCGAGCAGCGGGGCCACCCCGAGCGGTTCCGCCCAGGCCAGCGGCGCCGCGAGCTCTTTCAAGGCCTGCATGGTCTCCGACTCCGGGGGCTTCGACGACAAGTCGTTCAACCAGACCGCCTACAAGGGCCTGACCGACGCCAAGACCCAGCTGGGCATCGAGACGGGCCAGGTCGAGTCGAACGCGGCCGCCGACTACGCGAAGAACGTGCAGTCGATGGTCGACGCGCAGTGCAACATGATCGTGACCGTCGGCTTCGCCCTGAGCGACGACACCCTCGCCTCGGCCAAGGCCAACCCGAGCATCAAGTACGCGATCGTCGACAACAACGACCCCGACAACTACCAGGGCGTCACGAACCTCAAGCCGCTGGTCTTCAACACCGCCCAGTCGAGCTTCCTCGCGGGCTACCTCGCGGCCGGGATGAGCCAGACCAAGAAGGTGGCGACCTTCGGCGGGCAGAAGTTCCCGACCGTCACGATCTTCATGGACGGCTTCGCGCAGGGCGTGCAGTACTACAACCAGCAGAAGGGCGGGGACGTCCAGCTGCTCGGCTGGGACTCCGCCAAGCAGGACGGCCAGTTCGTCGGCAGCTTCGAGGACCAGAAGGGCGGCCAGCGCGTCGCCCAGGGCCTGATCAGCCAGGGCGCGGACATCGTGCTCCCCGTCGCCGGTCCCGCCGGCCTCGGTGCGCTCCAGGCGGCCAAGTCCAGCGGCGGCAAGGTCAACGCGGTCTGGGTCGACACCGACGGCTGCGTCAGCGCCGAGACCTACTGCTCGAGCATCATCACCAGCGTCACCAAGGGCCTCGACGTCTCGGTGACCGACGCGATCAAGGCAGCGCAGGACGGGTCGTTCGACAGCACGCCGTACGTCGGGACGCTGGAGAACGGCGGCACCGGGCTCGCCGACTACCACGACTTCGCCAGCAAGGTCCCCGCGGACCTGAAGGCCGAGGTCGAGACCCTCAAGGCCGACATCGTCTCGGGCAAGATCACCATCGAGTCCAAGTCGCAGCCGTCGTCCTGAGCGCTGCCGCGCCCGAGGAGACCACGCACGATGACCGCCGCCCCCGACCGGAGCACGGTCGACCCCGCAGCGCCGCCCACCACCGGGCTGGCGCTGCGGGGCATCACCAAGCGGTTCGGCTCGCTGGTCGCCAACGACCACATCGACCTCGACATCGTCCCGGGTGAGATCCACTGCCTGCTCGGCGAGAACGGGGCCGGCAAGTCGACGCTGATGAACGTCCTCTACGGGCTCCTCAGCCCCGACGAGGGCCAGATCTTCATCGACGGCGCGCCCGTCGTCGTGCGCAACCCCAAGGAGGCCATCGCCGGCGGGATCGGCATGGTCCACCAGCACTTCATGCTGGTCGAGGTCTTCACCGTCGCCGAGAACCTCGTGCTCGGACGCGAGGGCCGGCGCGGGCTGCTGAGCATGGGCCGCGCCCGCCGTACGGTCCGCGAGCTGTCGGAGCGCTACCGCTTCGACGTCGACCCCGACGCCCTGGTCGAGGACCTGCCGGTCGGGGTGCAGCAGCGCGTCGAGATCCTCAAGGCGCTGGCGAACGACGCCCGGTTCCTGATCTTCGACGAGCCCACCGCGGTGCTCACGCCGCAGGAGATCGACGAGCTCATGGTCGTCATGCGCTCGCTGCGCGACGAGGGCAAGGCCGTCGTCTTCATCACCCACAAGCTGCGCGAGGTCCGTGCGATCGCCGACACCATCACCGTCATCCGCCGTGGTGCCGTGGTCGGCAGCGCCGACCCGACCGAGCCGGAGACGCGGCTGGCCGAGCTGATGGTGGGGCGGGCGGTCAACCTGACCGTCGACAAGGCCGCCCCCCGGCTGAGCCCCGAGCCGCGGCTGCGCCTGCAGCACGTCTCCGTCGCGAACGCGGCCGGCCAGGTCGTCGTCGAGGACCTCGACCTCGACGTGCACGGCGGCGAGATCGTCTGCGTGGCGGGCGTCCAGGGCAACGGGCAGAGCGAGCTCGCCGACGCGCTGCTCGGCACCCTGCCGGTGACCTCGGGCACGATCACGCTCGACGGCGCCACGCTGAGCGGGCGGAGCCCGAAGGAGATCATCGACGCCGGTCTGGGCTTCGTCCCCGAGGACCGCCAGCACGACGGCTTCGTCGGCAGCTTCACCGTCGCGGAGAACCTCGTGCTCAACTCCTACGACGAGCCGCCCTTCGCCCGCGGTCTGGGGCTGGACCTGCGGCGCATCCGCGCCAACGCCGAGGCGCTGGTGGGGGAGTTCGACGTCCGGACCCAGACGATCGAGACGCCGGTCAGCGCGCTCTCGGGGGGCAACCAGCAGAAGGTCGTGCTCGCCCGCGAGCTCTCGCGCCCGCTCGCCGCGCTGGTGGCCAGCCAGCCCACCCGTGGCGTCGACGTCGGCGCGATCGAGTTCCTGCACTCGCGCCTCGTCGCCGAGCGCGACCGCGGCACCGCGGTCCTGATCGTGTCCACCGAGCTCGACGAGGTCGCCGCCCTGGCCGACCGGGTGGCGGTCATGTACCGCGGGCGGGTCGTCGGCGTGGTGCCCCCGGACACCTCCCGCGAGGCGCTCGGACTGATGATGGCGGGCGTGCCGGTCGACGAGGCGCTCACCGCGGCCACGACCCCTTCGCCGGCGGGAGGAGACCTCGCGTGAGCACCACCGTGTCCAGCCCTCCGGTGGGCTCCGGGAGGGTGCGCCGTCGCTTCCCCTGGATCGACGTGGTCACCACCGTCGCCGCGTTCGTGCTGGCGTTCCTCGTCGGTGCGGTGCTGATGATCGTCAGCGACACCGAGGTGCGCACCACGTTCACCTACTTCTTCGCCCGGCCGTCCGACGCGCTCGTGGCGTCGGTCGACAAGGTCGGCGGCGCGTACGGGGCCCTGATCGCCGGCTCGCTCGGCGGCTACGGCCCCATCACCGAGACGACCGCCCAGGCGGCCCCGCTGATCTGCGCGGGGCTCGGCGTCGCGCTCGCCTTCCGGGCGGGGCTGTTCAACATCGGCGCGCAGGGCCAGGCCATCCTCGGGGCGCTGATGGCGGCGTACGTCGGCTTCACCTGGCACCTCCCGGCGGGCCTCCACCTCGTGGTGGCCGTGCTGGCCGGCCTCGTCGGCGGCGCGCTGTGGGGTGGGCTCGTCGGCTGGCTCAAGGCCGCCGCCGGGGCCCACGAGGTGATCGTCACGATCATGCTGAACTACGTCGCCGCCGGGCTGCTGGCCTACCTGCTGACGACGACCGCCTTCCAGCGGCCGGGCCGGACGGACCCGATCTCGCCGATCGTCGACTTCAGCGCGACCTTCCCGCGCCTCGTCGGCGGCCAGCTGCACCTCGGCTTCGGCCTCGCGCTCGCAGCCGCCGTCGTCGTGTGGTGGCTCCTCGAGCGCTCGACCGTGGGCTTCGCCATCCGTGCCGTGGGGTCCAACCCGCACGCCGCGGCCACCGCCGGCATGAGCGTCGCCCGCACCACGGTGATAGCCATGGCCGTGGCCGGGGCGCTGGCCGGCCTCGCCGGGGTCCAGGCCGCGCTCGGCCCGTCCGCCTCGGGCCTGCCGGTGCCGCTGTCGGCGGGGATCGTCGGCTCGATCGGCTTCGACGCCATCACGGTCGCGCTGCTCGGACGCTCGACCCCGCTCGGCACCGTCCTCGCGGGCCTCCTCTTCGGCGCGCTGCACGCCGGCGGGCTGGCCATGCAGAGCGTCGCGCAGACCCCGCTGACCCTGACCACCGCGCTGCAGGCGCTGATCGTGCTCTTCGTCGCCGCGCCCGCCCTCGTGACCCGGCTGATCCCGTTCGTCAAGGCCCGACGGGCCCGTGCCGTCGGCCCGGTCCCCGAGGGAGGCCTGTCGTCGTGACCGCTCTCGACCCGGCACCCCGGACGCACGCCGTCGCCCCCGCCTCGACGACCGAGACCGTCGAGTCTCCCGAGCGTCGGCGCCAGCGGCGCTCGACCGGTGTCCTCATCGGCATCGTCGGGCTGCTGCTGCTCATCGCCCTCGGCTCGACGACGGGCGTCGCCCGGTTCGCGCTCTCGGACGCGTTCGACGAGGTGCAGCTGCCGACCGTGCCGCTGCCCGGCGTCGCCACCGTCGCCGTCTGCGCCGTCCTCTGCCTGGTCGCCGCCGCGGCGTTCCTCAGCGGCCGGGCCCGTGGCCGCCTCGGCGCGCTCGCCGCGACCGTCGCCGGGCTCGCCGTGCTGCTCGGCTTCCTCACCTGGGCGGCGGCCGGTCGCGACCTGCCCTTCCCGGTCAGCAACCAGCTCGCCGGCACCCTCTCGCTCGCCACCCCGCTCGTCTTCGGCGCGCTGTGCGGCGTCCTCTGCGAGCGTGCCGGCGTCGTGAACGTCAGCATCGAGGGCCAGTTCCTCGCGGCCGCCTTCGCCGCCGCCGTGGTCGGCAGCGTCACCCAGTCGGTCGTCGCCGCGATCGTCGCCGCCGTGCTGGCCGGCCTCGTGATGGCGGCGCTGCTGGCGCTGTTCTCGATCAACTACCTGGTCAACCAGGTCGTCCTCGGCGTCGTGCTCAACCTGCTCGCGGTCGGCGTCACCGGCTTCCTCTTCGACCAGCTGGTGCAGCCGGCCGCGTCGACGTACAACAACGCCCCGGTGCTCAGCACCGTCCCGATCCCCGGGCTGTCGTCGATCCCGTTCTTCGGCCGCGTCCTGTTCGACCAGAACGTGCTCGCCTACCTCGCGATCGTCGCCGTCGTCGTGGTCTGGGTCCTCGTCTACCGCACGACCTGGGGCCTGCGGGTCCGTTCGGTCGGGGAGCACCCGCAGGCGGCCGACACCGTCGGGATCAGCGTCCGTGGCGTCCGCTGGTCGGCGGTCCTCGCCGGCGGGGTGCTCGCCGGGCTCGGTGGGTCCTTCTTCACGCTGGCCTCGACGGGGCAGTTCACCAAGGAGTTCACGGTCGGCAACGGCTTCATCGCCCTCGCCGCGCTGATCATGGGCCGCTGGCGCCCGGTGCTGGCGACGATCATGTGCCTGTTCTTCGGGTTCGTCACGCAGATGGCCTCGCAGCTGCAGACGCTGAGCACGCCGATGCCGAGCCAGCTGCTCCTGGTCCTGCCCTACATCGCCACCATCATCGCCGTCGCCGGCCTGGTCGGACGCGTCCGCGCGCCCGCCGCCGACGGCGTGCCGTACGAGAAGTAGTCGCGTGACCGGGCTGGAGATCGACTGGGACGCGCTCCGCGCCCGGGCCGCGGAGATGATCGGGCGGGCGTACGCGCCGTACTCCCACTACCCGGTCGGGGCGGCCGCGCTCGTCGACGACGGGCGGGTCGTCGTCGGCTGCAACGTCGAGAACGCGGGCTACGGCGTCACGCTGTGCGCCGAGTGCGGGCTGGTCTCCGACCTCGTCGCCGGGGGCGGCGGGCGGCTGGTCGCCTTCACCTGCTGCGACGCGGACGCCCGCCGGATCATGCCGTGCGGGCGCTGCCGCCAGCTGCTGTGGGAGCACGGCGGCGCGGCGCTGCTCGTCGACACCCCCGAGGGCGTCCTGGCGATGACGGCAGGTCCTGCCGCAGGCCTTCGGCCCCGACGACCTGACCCGGCCCGCGACCGGGGACACTGTCCCGCATGCCTGAACTCGACCTCGAACGCCTCCGCTCCCTGCCCAAGGTCTCGCTGCACGACCACCTCGACGGCGGTCTCCGCCCCGGGACGGTCCTGGAGCTCGCCGAGGAGATCGGGCACGTCCTCCCGCCCGAGGCGGCCGGCGGGGCCGAAGCGCTCGGGACGTGGTTCCGGGAGGCGGCCGACTCCGGCTCGCTGGTGCGCTACCTCGAGACGTTCGACCACACGGTCGCCGTCCTGCAGTCGGCCCCGAACCTGCGCCGGGTCGCCCGGGAGTTCGTCGAGGACCTCGCGGCGGACGGGGTCGTCTACGGCGAGACGCGCTGGGCGCCCGAGCGGTGCACCGAGGACGGGCTCAGCGAGGCGGAGGCGGTCGCCGCTGTCGCGGCGGGTCTCCAGGACGGCATGGCGGCCAGCCGGTCGCGCGGCCACGAGATCGTCGTCCGCCAGCTGCTCACGTCGATGCGCATGGCCGAGCCCACTGTCGCCATCGCCGACCTCGTGCTTGCCGACGAGACCGGGACCGTCGCGGGGTTCGACATCGCCGGTCCCGAGGACGGCTTCCCGCCGGAGCGTTTCCTGGCCGCGTTCGTGCACCTGAGGACGCACGGCTGGCCCTACACGATCCACGCGGGCGAGGCCGCCGGTGCGGAGTCGATCGCCGGTGCGGTGCTGGCCTGCGGCGCCACGCGGGTCGGCCACGGGGTGCGGATCGTCGAGGACATCGCCGACGACGGCACGCTCGGGACGGTCGCCGCGTACGTGCGCGACCGCCGGGTGCCGCTCGAGCTGTGCCCGTCGTCCAACGTCCAGACCGGCGCCGTGGCCTCGGTCGCCGCGCACCCGATCCGCCGTCTCGACGAGCTCGGCTTCCTGGTCACCGTGAACTGCGACAACCAGCTGATGAGCGGCACGACGCTCACCCGCGAGCTGGGCCTGCTGGTCAGCGAGCTGGGCTACGACCTCGACGGCCTGCGCCGCCTCACCGTGAACGCCGCGCAGAGCGCGTTCTGGGGCTACCCCGAGCGTAAGCGCCTCGTCGAGGACGTGATCCTCCCGGCGTTCCGGTGAGCCTGGTCCCGAAGGCCGCGCCGTACCGATCGCGCGAACGACTGGCCTCGGGTGCGGACGGTTCCGTGCTCCGGGTCGGGGACGTGAACACCGACGCGCCGTTCCTGCTCGTGGTGACACCCGCCGGTGACCGGGAGGCGGCCGACCGGGTCGCCGTCCGCCTCGCCGCGGTGAACCCGCGGCACGTCGTCCGGGCGGACCCGGGCGAGGACCAGCTGTGGGCGTCGCTCCAGCCGGACCAGGAGCGGGTCGCGGTCGGGCTCGTCGGGCTCGACGAGGTGCCCCGCAAGGGCTGGTTCGCGGAGGCGTACGGCTGGCCGAACCTCTACCCGAAGACCTTCTCGCAGCTCGCGTTCCGGATCGCCGTGCTCATCGTCGGCGCCTGGCTGGTCCTCTCGGTCGTCGTCGTGCTCCGCTAGCGCCCTGCACGAGCGACCGGCCACGGCGAGACGCTGCCCCGCCCCGGTGCTCGGGGCAGGGCAGCGTCCGTCTCCGGGCTCAGCCGAGCTGGTCGTCCATCCAGCGGTACCGCGCCTGGTACCAGCTCTTGAGGAACGCGACCTCGCCGCTGTACGTCTTCGCGCGCGGCAGGTAGCGGACCTCCGGCTGCGAGCTCTGCCACATCGCGCGGTCGTTGGCGGCCACCTGGGTGCCGAGCTCGCTGACCGCGGCGTCGACCCCGGTGTCACCGGCCGCCTTGAAGGTGCTCTTCTTCTCGGCCCAGCGGGCCCGCAGCGCCTTCTGGAACTCCTTGTCCTTGGCGATCTGGGTGAACCAGTGCTGCTTGTGCACGTCGTGCGACGAGGCGTGGGCCGTCCCGGCGCCGTTCATCCACCAGCCCTTCGGCGACACCACGGGGTGGTTGCCGGCGTCGGTCTTGCTGGCCGCGGACCGGTCGAGGTCCCACATCGGGCCCATGTACAGCTTGGCGGCCGGGTCGGAGTAGTCGGGCGTGAAGAAGTACGTGCTGAGGAAGAAGTCGCCGTCCCAGTTCTTGATGAACTCGCTCTCGAGGTAGTAGTCGACCGCGGAGTCCTCGTCGAGGTACTTTCGCCACCCGTTGACCGGGTCGGCGTAGTTCTTGCCGTAGAGCACGGACTCGAAGGTCTGGATCTTCTTCTTCATCGCGGCCGTCTTGGCGGGCGTCACACCCTCCGGGTCGAGGCTGCCGTCGTCGAGCTTCGTCGTCTCGTCGGGGTCCTTGAAGCCGTACCACATGTTGTGGCCACCCTTGAAGAGGCCGGGGATGCCCGACAGCGGCCGCGGGTTGATCTCGATGATCACGCCCTTCTGGGCGTCGATCGGCACGCGCGCGTCGTTCTTCTTGGTCTTCTGCTGGATCTTGACCGTCTCGATGATCTCGTAGCTGCCCTGGTAGCGCCCGTTGAGGTACAGCTCGGTGAACGCGCGGTGCGGGGTCCACCGCAGACCGTCCAGCTGGGCGGCCTCGGTCATCCCGACCGCCGTCCGGACCAGGGAGTGGTCCTCGTAGTTCGCCAGCAGGGCGAAGGTCTTGCCCTTCGGCAGGCCGAACGGGGCCTGCGAGTCGACGAACTTCAGCTTGTAGGCCTTCTTGGGGAAGGTCGCGCTGGAGTTGCCGCGGACCGCGACCGTCTCGATCGGCAGGGGCTGGCCGTCGTCGAGCCCGGCGGTCCCGGTGTAGTCCTTGCCCTTCGTCCTCGGCGTCGCACCCGTGTCGGTCGTCACGAACAGGACGTGCTTGCCGAGGGTCTCCGGGCCCTTCGCGAACGTCGCGTCGTCGACGGCGCCCGGCAGGTCCTGGCCGCTGACGTCCTTGGCCACCGGGTCGCCGACGAGGCGGTAGGTGCCGCTCGCGAGCGGGAGGGACGCGTTGATCCTGCCGTTCCCACCCTCGGCGACCTTGCTGCCGACGGTCGTCCACGAACGGCCCTTGACCTGCAGCGACCAGAGACGACCAGGGTTGGCGACCGTCGCGGTGCCCACGGCCAGGCCGGTGGTCCGGTTGCGCGACATGACCAGGTTCACGGCGTCGGTCCGGGTCCGGATCGTCACCGGGGCCGACGTCACCGCGGACGACGTCGCGGTCGCCGGGGCGACCACCCGGAACCGACGCTCCGCGGCGGACGTCTCGGCGCGGAGGCTGTAGGTCCCGTCGGCGCTCGTGACGACCGTCTGGTCGTCTCGCCACCGGTCGGAGTAGTGCTGCAGCGTGACCTTCCGGACCGCGGCGGTGCCGAGGGTGCCGGTGAGGTCGAACCCCTCGCTCACGTACGGAGCGGGCAGGGAGCTGACGGGGGCGAGCGTCGCCGAGGGCGCCGCGAGGGCGGGACCGACGAGGCCCGGCAGGGAGAGGACGCCGAGGCCGGCGGCCAGCAGCAGAGACGAGAGATGACGCATGACGCTCCTGATCGGCCCCCGAGGCTGAATGGAGCCCAGAACGTATTCAGCGGCGCCGGACGCGGATCAGTGCTTGCGTCGATCTTGAGCAGACGCCCGACGATCTTGAGAGGATGCCGAAGATCTTGAGGATCTCCCGAGAGGATCGGGAGCAGAACCGAGGTCAGGCGACGCCGCGTACGGAGCCCTCGACCCCGTCGCGGAGCAGCCTCGCGAACACCTCCGCCGTGGTCACGACCTCGGCGAGCGGCACGGACTCGTCTGGCCCGTGCGCGAGCCGGACGTCGCCCGGACCGTAGTGCAGCGTCGGCACGCCGGCGCCGGCGTAGAGGCGCAGGTCGCTGCCCCACGGCGCCCCGAGCTCGGTCGGCACCGGGCCGCCCGTGACCGCGACGTGCGCCGCGCCCACCTGGGCGGCGAGCGGGTGGCCCGCCGGCAGCCGGCCGCCGCGGAACCGGCCGCCCGGCCAGGTCAGCGTCGGCGGGTGGTCGCGCAGGAAGGGGTCGGCCGCGGCGGTCTCCGCCACGACCTCCTCCAGCTCGGCCATCGCGTCGGCCGGGTCCTCCTCGACGCGCAGGCCGTAGCGGCCCTCGGCCACGAGCCGATCGGGCACGCTGCTGGGCCAGTCGCCGGCGCGGAGACGGCCCACGGACAGCGGGTAGGGGACCGGCAGGTGGTCCAGCATCGGCTCCCGGACGCGGTTGCGACGCTCCGCCAGCCGGGCGAGGGCCGCGTGCAGCGGCAGGTAGCGGTCGAGCGCGGACACCCCCGCGTACGCCGTGCTCCCGTGCGTCGCCAGGCCCGGCACCTCGAGGGCGAAGGTCAGCGAACCCGCGTTGGCCGTGACCAGCCGCAGGTTCGTGGGCTCGGGGATGACGCAGGCGCGGCCGGTGTGGCCGCGGGCGAGGGTGCCGTACGCGCCGAGCCCGCCGTCCTCCTCGCCGACGACGCAGTGCACGGCGAACGGCGGCACGTCGGCGACCGCGGGCCCGACGGCGGCGACGGCGGCGAGGACGGCGGCCAGCCCGCCCTTCATGTCGCAGGCACCCCGCCCCACGAGCTGCCCGTCGGCCACCACCGGCTCGAAGGGGTCGGAGCTCCAGGCGCCCGGGTCGCCCGGCGGCACGACGTCCACGTGGCTCGCCAGGACCAGGCCGACGTCCACACCGGGCTGGTTGACCGCGACCAGCCCCCAGGCCTCGGGCCGCTCGACCTCTTCGCCGGGGTGCTCGGGCGACGCGCGCAGGGAGGTCAGGTCGAGGGGCCAGAGGTCGACGGTCAGGCCGAGGTCGCCGAGGCGCTCGGCGAGCAGGTGCTGGACGGCCACCTCGCCCGCGCTGCCGCCCACGCTGGGCAGGGCGACGAGGTCGCTCAGCGAGGTGAGCACCCCGGCGGGGTCGACAGCGGTGGGCACCCATCCCCTAACGTCGGTCCGTGGCCTTCGCGAGACTCGCATTCTTCCCCCACGGCACGTCCGAGCAGCACGCGGCGCTCGTCGCCGAGGTGGGCGAGGCGGCACGTTCGCCCGAGGGTCGGCTGTTCTTCACGGCGGGCCGCGCGCCGGGCGGCTGGCAGACCGTGCAGGTCTGGAGCTCGTTCGAGGCGTTGGAGGCCTTCGACGCCGAGGTGTTCCTGCCCGCGCTCGACCGGATCGGCGAGCACGGCTTCCCCGACCTGCCCCACGTCGTCGACTTCGAGACGAACGACCTGCGGGTCACCCCGGCTCGAGCAGCCGACGGAGGAGATCCGCCACCTCCACGGTGACGGATCTCCTCCGTTGTCCGTCGAACCCCTCAGCCCATCGACTTCTGCCCGTCGATCGCCTCCCGGATGATGTCGGCGTGACCGGCGTGCTGCGCGGTCTCGGCGAGCACGTGGCTGAACACGCGCCGGTTGCTCCAGGCCTCGCCGGGCACGAACCACGGCGCCTTCGGGACCGCGTGCACCTCGTCGAGGTCGGCGCTCCGCGCGAGCGCGTCGGTGCGGTCGGCGACCCGCTGGAAGTCGCTCACGACCCCCGCGAGCGTCTCGTCCGGCAGCAGCCGGAACCCGTTCGCGAACGCCTCGAGGTCGGCCGGGTCCACGTTCTCCCAGTCCATGGCGTCCTCGTCCTCGTCCGCACCCCGCTCGACGAAGTCGAGCCACGCGTCGACGGTCGAGGTCACGTGCTTGACCAGACCGCCGAGGCTGAGCGCGCTGGCCGTCGGGGTCGACCGGGCCTGCTCGTCGGTCAGCCCCTCCACGGTGTGGAGGAAGAGGCCGCGGTGCTTGGTGAGGAGCGCGACGATCTCGTCGCGCTCGGCGCTGCTCGGGGCGGTGGCGGTGTCGTTCATCAGGTGCTCCTCCTGCGTCAGTGGTCCGTGCCCGTCGCGGTCGGGGCGGGTGCCACCGGAACCCGGGTGTGACCGGGGCTCCCGCCGACTACGCTCGACCGTCGTGGCTCGCATCCTGACCGCTGTCGCCTGGCCGTACGCGAACGGCCCCCGACACATCGGTCACGTCTCCGGTTTCGGTGTCCCCTCCGACGTGTTCAGCCGCTTCATGCGGATGAGCGGCCACGACGTCCTCATGGTCTCCGGGACCGACGAGCACGGCACGCCCATCGGGGTGCAGGCCGAGCGCGAGGGACTGACGAACCGGGAGGCCGCGGACAAGTACAACCGCGTCATCGTCGAGGACCTGCAGGGGCTCGGGCTGTCGTACGACCTCTTCACCCGGACGACGACGCTGAACCACTACGCCGTCGTGCAGGACCTCTTCCTCGCCCTGCACCGCAACGGCTACGTCGTCCCGCGCGTGCAGATGGGCGCGATCAGCCCGTCGACCGGTCGGACGCTCCCGGACCGCTACATCGAGGGCACCTGCCCGATCTGCGGCTACACCGGCGCGCGCGGCGACCAGTGCGACAGCTGCGGCAACCAGCTCGACCCCATCGACCTGATCGAGCCCCGGTCCAAGATCAACGGGGAGACGCCGGAGTTCGTCGAGACGGAGCACTTCTTCCTCGACCTGCCGGCGCTGGCGGGTTCGCTGAGCTCCTGGCTGGAGACCCGCACGGACTGGCGTCCGAACGTGCTCAAGTTCAGCGAGAACCTCATCTCCGAGCTCAAGCCGCGCGCCATCACCCGGGACATCGACTGGGGCGTGCCGATCCCGCTCGACGGGTGGCGCGACCAGCCGATGAAGCGGCTGTACGTCTGGTTCGACGCGGTGATCGGCTACCTGTCGGCGTCGATCGAGTGGGCGAAGCGCTCGGGCGACCCGGACGCGTGGCGGCAGTGGTGGACCGACGCCGACGAGTCCCGAGCCCGCGGCTACTACTTCATGGGCAAGGACAACATCGTCTTCCACTCGGTCATCTGGCCGGGGATCCTGCTCGGCTACGACGGGCAGGGCGACCACGGCGGCGTACCGGGTCCGTTCGGCGTGCTGGACCTGCCGAGCGAGATCGTCTCCAGCGAGTTCCTGACCATGAGCGGCGCCAAGTTCTCGACCAGCCGCAACCAGGTGATCTACGTCGGTGACTTCCTCGCTGAGTTCGGTCCGGACGCGCTGCGCTACTTCATCGCGGTCGCCGGCCCGGAGAACACCGACTCCGACTTCACCTGGGACGAGTTCGTGCGTCGCACCAACTTCGAGCTCGCGAACGAGTGGGGCAACCTCGTCAACCGCTCGATCTCGATGGCGTGGAAGAACAACGGCGCGATCCCGGAACCGGGCCCCTTGCAGCCGGTGGACACCGCCCTGCTGGCGACCGCGGCGGAGTCGTACGGGGTGGTCGGCGAGCTGCTCGGGCGGAGCCGGTTCAAGGCCGCGATCGGTGAGGCGATGCGGCTGGTGCAGTCGGCCAACCGCTACCTCTCCGAGACCGAGCCCTGGAAGCTCAAGGACGACCCGGCCCGCCGCGACACCGTCCTGCACACCGCTCTGCAGGTCGTCTCCGACGCCAACACGCTGCTGACGCCCTTCCTGCCGCACGCGGCGCAGAAGGTGTTCGAGGCCCTCGGCGGCGAGGGCGTCTGGGCGGCCCAGCCCGAGATCCGTACGGTCTCGGAGGAGGGCGGTCCCGACTACCCGGTGCTGATGGGCGACTACGCCGGCGAGCAGGCCGTCTGGGCGAGCCGCCCGGTCGTCCCCGGGACGCCGCTGGTCAAGCCGACGCCGCTGTTCACCAAGCTGGACGAGGAGCTCGGCCGTACGGGCCCCTCCTGGGCCCCCCTCGACACCTGACCCGGGTCTCCGCGGTTTTTCACGTTCACGTGAAAGTTCTGCGCTGCCCACGGCAGATCTGCCGTGGGCAGCAGGAGTTTTTCACGTGAACGTGAAAAACCGAGCCCGCCCAGCCCCGGCTTGCGAGAGCCCCGGCGCGCGGGGGCGGAGGGAATCAGCGGGTAAGACTGAGCTCGTGACGATCCCTGACGACCTGCTGACCCTGCTCCGCGGTGCGGCGCCCTGCTTCGTGGCCACGCTGATGCCCGACGGCTCCCCGCAGCTGACCCAGACGTGGGTCGACACCGACGGCGAGCACGTCGTGGTCAACACCGTCGAGGGCTTCCAGAAGGTCCGGAACCTGCGCCGCGACCCCCGCGTCTCGCTCAACGTCTGCGACCCGGCCGACGTGAACCGCTACTACGAGGTCCGCGGCCACGTCGTGGGCATCACCGACGAGGGCGGGTGGGAGCACATCGAGCAGCTCTCGCAGCGCTACACCGGCGGGCCGTACCAGAACTACGGCGGTCGCCCGAGCACCCGCCTCGTCGTCACGATCGCGGTGGACAAGGTCCGCTCGCCCTGGTGAGCCTTCCTCGCCGAACGGGCTCCCGGACGCCGTCGGCTCGCTAGTGTTCTGCGGGTGCGTGTGGCGGTGGTCGGAGCCGGCGTGTCGGGCCTCGTCGTCGCGCGCGTGCTGACCGCGGCCGGCCACGACGTCACCGTCTTCGAGCGGGAGGCCGAGCCGGGCGGTGTCTGGTCCGCCGCGCGGCGCTACCCCGGGGTCACGACGCAGGACGACCGCACCAGCTACGCCTACTCCGACTTCCCCATGCCGCCCGACGTGGCGCTGCACCCGACCGGTCCCGAGGTCCAGGCCTACCTGCAGGCGTACGCCGCCCGGTTCGGGTTGCTGGAGGCGGTCCGGACGCGGACCGAGGTCGTCCGGGCCGAGCTCGACGACGACGGGGGCTGGCGGCTCCGCACCCGGGGACCCGAGGGCGAGCGGGACGAGCACGTCGACCACCTGGTTGCCGCCCACGGCACCTACTCCTGCCCGTACGTCCCGGCCTGGCCCGGGCGGGCTGCGTTCGAGGCCGCGGGCGGACGGGTGGTCGACCCGTTCACGCTCGGGGAGGGCGCCGCGCTCGCCGGCCGCCGGGTCCTCGTCGTCGGCTGGGGCAAGACGGCCTGCGACGTCGCGGTCGCCGCGACCCGGGACGCCGCCTCGGTCACGCTCGTGGCGCGCGAGCTGTGGTGGAAGTACCCCAAGACGCTCCGTGCCGGCCTGACCTTCCGGCACCTGCTGCTCACCCGGCTGGGGGAGCACCTGCTCGCCGCCCCCCACCGCACGCGCGCCGGCGCCCGCCTCCGGCGCGTCACGCACGTCCCGCGACGGCTCGCCATCGCGTGCCTCGTCCGGTCCGTCAGCACGCTGCTCGGCCTGGACGCCCTGGGACTCCGCCCCCGCGTCGACTTCCCGCGCTCGAACAGCCTGGTGACCGACGGCTTCTACGAGGCGGTGCGCGCAGGTCGGCTGCAGGTGCTCCGCGACACCCAGGTGGTGGCGCTGAGCGGGGACGCGACCGGCCCCGCCGCAGTCCTGGCCGACGGGCGCCTCGTGCCTGCGGACGTGGTCGTCCCCGCCACCGGCCACGAGCAGCAGCTCGCGTTCCTCGGCGCCCGCGAGCAGGAGCAGCTCCTCGAACCCACCGGCGAGCTCCTCCTGCACCGTCAGGTGCTCGCGCCGCGGCTGCCGCAGCTGTCGTTCGTCGGCTGGAGCCAGACCTACCGCAGCCCGCTGACGGCCGAGGTCCAGGCGCTCTGGCTGGCCGGCCACCTCGCCGGGCTGGTCGCGCTGCCGGGGGTCGAGGACCTCCGGGAGCAGGCGTCGGCCTACCAGCTCACCCGGGCGCGGGCGAGCCGCGCGGGGGTGAGCCAGATGCCGGTGAGCTCGATCGGCGACCTCGACGCCCAGCTCGAGGACCTCGGTCTGCCCCTCCCGCGCCGCACCCGGCTGCGCCAGCTGGTCCGCCCGATGGACCCGGCCGCCTACGCGTACGTGCTCCCGGCGCTCGTCGCCCGCGTCCGGGCGGGGCCCGCCCGGACGCCCGTCCGGCTCTGACGCCCGTGCCGCTCCGAAGCCGTGCCGCTGCTACTATTACATAGCAGTGCTAAACAAGTCCTGACCGAGCGTCGGGACCCGCGGGCAGGGCGGCCCGCGGGCGTACTACGGACGAGACGGCCGCGGGCAGCGGCAGGAGGTCGGTCGAGTGGCGAGCCAGACGACGCACGCGGACGCGGGCACCAGCATCTTCCAGCAGCCGAAGTCGGTGTGGGCGGTCGCCTTCGCCTGCGTCATCGCCTTCATGGGCATCGGGCTGGTCGACCCGATCCTGCCGGCGATCAGCGCCCAGCTGGGCGCGACGCCGGCCGAGACCGAGCTGCTCTTCACCAGCTACCTGCTCGTCACCGGTCTGGCGATGTTCTTCACCAGCTTCGTCTCGAGCCGGATCGGCGCGAAGCCGACGCTGCTCGTCGGGCTGGCGCTGATCGTCGTCTTCGCCGCCCTGGCGGGGGCGAGCGGCTCGGTGAACGAGGTCATCGGCTTCCGCGCCGGCTGGGGCCTCGGCAACGCGCTGTTCATCTCCACCGCGCTGGCCACCATCGTCGGCGCGGCGAGCGGCGGGGCCGACCGCGCGATCATCCTGTACGAGGCCGCGCTCGGCCTCGGCATCGCCATCGGGCCCCTGCTCGGCGGGGCGCTCGGCAGCATCAGCTGGCGCGGACCGTTCTTCGGCACCGCCGTCCTCATGGGCGTCGGGCTCCTGGCCATCGTGATCCTGCTGGGCCGCATCCCGGCGCCGACGACCCGCGTCCCGCTCTCGGCGACGTTCCGCGCGCTCGGGCACAAGACGCTGCTGACCCTCGGGCTGGCGGCGCTGTTCTACAACTTCGGCTTCTTCTCGCTGCTCGCCTACACCCCGTTCCCGCTGGAGACGGCGGCGAAGGCCGCGGGCTACGCCGACTTCGGCGCCCACCAGCTCGGGCTGATCTTCTGCGGCTGGGGCCTGTGCGTCGCCGTCACCTCGGTGTTCGCGGCCCCGCGGCTCACGGCCCGCCTCGGGCGGCAGCGCACGCTCTACCTGATGCTCCTGCTGCTCGCCCTCGACCTCGCCGCCATGGCCGTCCTCGTCGACCGCTTCTGGGTGCTGGTCGGCTGCACGATCGGCGGCGGGCTCTTCCTCGGCGTCATGAACACCGTGCTCACCGAGTCGGTGATGGAGGCCACCGAGCTGCCGCGGGCGGTCGCGTCCTCGACCTACTCGGGGATCCGCTTCGTCGGCGGGGCCATCGCCCCGGCGCTCGCCGGTGTGCTCTCCGCGGCGCTGAGCCCGGCCGCGCCGTACGTGGTGGGCGCCGCCGCGCTCGTCGTCTCGATCGGCGTGCTGCTGGTCGGTCGTCGCCATCTCGCGCACCTCGACGCCGAGCCCGAGCCGGAGACGCTGCGCGAGCAGGCCACCGTCCTCACCGCCGCCGACAGCTGATCCCGCGCTCCTACCCCTGGTGGAAGGCCGCCACCACCGAGGCCATGTCGTCGGCCCCGTGACCCTGGGCGGCCGCGGCGTCGAAGCACGCGAGGGCGGCCTCGGTCAGCGTCGTCCGGGTGCCCGAGGCCGCCTCGGCGTCCCGGATCAGCGCGAAGTCCTTGCGCACCCCGTCCAGGGTGAACGAGGCCGGGTAGTCGTCCGCGAGCATCATCGCGCCCTTGGCGTGGACGTACGGCGAGTCGCTGGCGCCCCCGTCGAGGGCGTCGAGGAAGAGCTGCGGGTCGAGTCCCAGCTGCCGGGCCAGGCCGACCGACTGCCCGACCGCGGCGGTGAGCGTGCCGACGAAGGAGTTGCACACCAGCTTGAGGGCCGAGCCGCGGCCCGGCTCCTCGCCGACCCAGATCGTCTTCGAGCCCATCGCCTCGAACGCCGGCTCGACGCGTCCGCGCAGCGCCTCGGGCCCGGAGGCCAGGAACACCAGCGAGCCCTGCTCGGCCGGCTGCTTCGTCCCGAGCACCGGGGCGTCGACGAACGCCACGCCGGCCTGCTCGGCGAGGGCCGTCGCCCGGCGGGTGCCGTCGAGGCCGATCGTGCTGCTCTGCACCCAGACGGCGTCGCCGGCGGCGGGCAGCCCCTCGGCCAGCACCGCGAGCACGGCGTCGGTGTCGAAGAGCATCAGCACCACGACGTCGGCGTCGGCGACCGCCTCGGCGACCGATCCGTGCACCCGTACGCCGTCCTCGGCGAGCGGTTCGGCCTTCTCCCGCGTCCGGTTCCAGGCGTCGACCTCGACGCCCGCCCGGCGCAGCGACCGCGCCATCCCCGCGCCCATGACGCCCGTCCCCAGCACCGCGACCCGCATGCTCGTCATCCTTCCAGGCGAGGACGACCGCGTGCGGTGGACGACACTGGAGCCGTGACGCCGCCGGAGGACAAGACCTGCGCCAGCTGCGGGCGGCGCATCGAGTGGCGCAAGAAGTGGGCCGACCGCTGGGACGAGGTCCGCTACTGCAGCGACGCCTGCCGTCGGCGGAGGCTGACGACGGTCGACGTCCGCCTCGAGGAGCTGCTCCGGGCCCTGGTCGAGCGGAGCGGCCGTGCGGGCGTGGACCCCGAGGACGTGGCCCGCACCGTCGACCCGACGGCCTGGCAGGCGCAGCGCGAGCCCGCCCGGCGCGCTGCCCGTCGGCTCGTCGCCGCGGGGGTTGCCGAGATGGTGCAGGGCGGCCGGGTGGTCGACCCGTCGACGGCGAAGGGCCCGGTCCGCCTGCGCGCGCGCTGAGGCCCGGAGACCGGCCGGCCCCGGCCGACGGTGTGGTAAAACGTTTAAGAACCCGTTCCGCCGACGAACCCGATCGAGATCTCGCCACGTCTGCCCTGCGCTCCGCGCGTCAGCCCTTCCACGTCGTGCGGCACCACCGCTTCTACCGCTACGCCGTGCTGACCCTGCTGTTCTCCGGCATGGCCACCTCGTCGGCGGTGCCGCAGCTGACGACGTTCTTCGTCACCGACCTCGGCGCCACGCTGCCGCAGGCCGGGCTCTACTACCTCACCAACGTCACGGCGCCGCTCGTCGGCTTTGCGATGGGCCGGCTCTCCGACCGCCGGCCGGACCGGCTCACGCTGTTCCGCCTCGGCGCCGTCGTCGGCGCGGTCGGCTGGACGGCGATGGGGCTGGCGACGTCGCTGTGGATGCCGTTCGTCGTCAGCGTCCTGACCTCCACCGTCGGCGGGCTGCTCGGCAGCCTCTTCGTCTCCTCGCTCGGCGTCCCGGGCGCCTTCGTGGTCCCGGCCGTGCTCAGCGCGCTCGCGCTGGTCGGCATGGCGCTGCTGGGCCGCCGGCTCGACCGCCGGACGGCGCCGGCCGAGCTGGTCGAGGTCGGTTCGTCCCGCTAACGGGTCCCGCGGGCCACGGCGAGCGCCTCGGCGAAGCCGACCGGTCGGCAGCCGCAGGCCAGGGCGTGCGCGCGCAGCGCAGGCTCCGCCCGGAACAGGGCCAGACCGCGACGGAGCAGCACCGGCAGCGGCTTGCGGTGCTCGGCGACGTCCCGGACGAAGCGGAAGAGCAGCGTCTGCAGCCGCGGCCGGTCGAGGTAGAGAGCGTCCATGTCCAGCCCGGCCGCCCGGGCCGCGGGGACCAGGTCGGGCGCGAACAGCCCCTCGGCCACGAAGGTCGTCGCGGGCCCGAGGTCGAGGGTGCGGCTGCCGGTGCGCCGGCTCGTCGCGATGTCGTACACGGGGACCTCGGTCGTCCCGGTCCGGCAGAGCGCGACCAGCGCCGCGAGGGCCGCGTCGGCGTCCCAGCTGCCCACGTCGTCCCAGTCCACCGCCGGCGCCTCGTCGGCGCCGACCGTCGTGGTCGTGCGCGGGTTCGCGGGGTCGTCCTCGTCACGGTAGAAGTCGTCGAGGTTCACCCGGGGGCAGGCCTGCGTCCTGACCAGCCGGGACTTGCCGCTGCCCGACGGGCCCGCGAGAAGGACGAGCCTGGGCACTAGTAGCCGGAACCACCGCTGAGCGAGAGCGCGCCGGTGGGGTGCCAGACGGTCTTGGTCTCCAGGAACGCGCGCAGCCGCGCCAGCCCGGGCTCGGCGGTGAAGTCGGGTTCGCCCCGCGGCACGAACACCCGCTTGACCGTGTCGGCCGCCGCCCGCTCCAGCTCGACGCGGAGGTCGGCCGGCGCGCCGGTGAGGTCCAGGGCGTCGACGTCGCCGTGCGCAGCCAGCACCGGCGCGAGCTCGGCGACGGACCCGGTGAGGACGTTGACGACGCCCGCGGGGACGTCGGAGGTCGCGAGCACCTCCGCGAACGTCACGGCCACGCACGCGTCCGGCTGCGCGGCCACGACGACGGCGGCGTTCCCGGTCGCCAGGACGGGGGCGAGCACCGAGACGAGCCCGAGCAGCGGCGAACCCGTCGGCGCGAGCACCCCGACCACGCCGGTCGGCTCCGGCGCCGAGTAGGAGAAGTAGGGCGCGGACACCGGGTTGGTGGAGCCGAGGACGGCCCCCAGCTTGTCGGTCCAGCCGGCGTGGTGGACCAGGCGGTCGACGCTCGCGTCGACCTCGGCCACGGCAGCGTCCTGCGCCGAACCGCCGGTGACGAGCAGCTCGACGAGCTCGGTGCGGCGCCCGTCGAGCATCTCGGCGATCCGGTAGACCACCTGACCCCGGTTGTACGGGGTCGCGCGCGCCCAGGCCTTCGCGCCCTTGCGCGCGGCGACGACGGCGTCCCGGACGTCCTTGCGCGACGCCAGGGCGGCGTTCGCCCAGAAGCCGCCGGCGGCGTCGCGGACGACGTAGGTCCGGCCCGACTCCGAGCGGGGGAACGCCCCGCCGACGTAGAGCTTGTAGGTCTTCGGCACGCCCAGCCGGCTGGCACCCGCGCTCATCAGGCCTCGTCCTCCAGGTAGGCGGCCATCCCGGCCCGGCCGCCCTCGCGACCGAACCCCGACTCCCCGAACCCGCCGAAGGCCGCGGCCGGGTCGAAGCGGTTGAACGTGTTGTCCCAGACGACGCCGACCTTGAGCGCGGAGGCCATCGCCATCGCCCGCGAACCCTTCTCGGTCCAGACGCCCGCCGACAGCCCGTACGGGGTGTTGTTGGCCTTCGCGACCGCCTCGTCGGGCGTGCGGAAGGTCTCGACGGTCAGCACCGGGCCGAAGATCTCCTCGCGCACCACGCGCATCGAGCCGGCCGTGCGGGTGAGGATCGTCGGCGCGACGTACCAGCCGCGCTCCGGCACCGGGGCCGACGAGCGCCAGACATGGGCACCCTCGTCCGCGCCCGAACCCACGAGCTCGTCGATCTTGGTCTTCTGGGCCGGCGAGTTGATCGCGCCGACGTCGGTGTTCTTGTCGAGCGGGTCGCCGATCCGCAACGTCTGCGCGCGGGCCTCGAGCTTGGCCAGCAGCTCCTCGGCCACCGGCTCCTGGACGAGCAGCCGGGAGCCCGCGCAGCAGACCTGGCCGGCGTTGAAGAAGATCCCGTTGACCACGCCCTCGACCGCCTGGTCGAGCGCGGCGTCGTCGAAGACGATGTTCGCGCCCTTGCCGCCCAGCTCGAGGGTCAGGCGGCGGCCGGTGCCGGCCAGCGAGCGTTGGATCTCCCGGCCGACCGCGGTCGAGCCGGTGAAGGCGACCTTGTCGACGCCCGGGTGGTTGACCAGCGCGGAACCGACGTCGCCCGCGCCGGTGACGACGTTGACGACGCCCGGCGGCAGGCCCGCGTCGGCCATCACCTCGGCCAGCACCAGGACCGACAGCGGGGTGGTCTCGGCGGGCTTGATCACGACGGTGTTCCCCGCGGCCAGGGCCGGGGCGATCTTCCACGCGGCCATGAGCAGGGGGAAGTTCCACGGGATGACCTGGGCGGCGACGCCGAGCGGACGGGGCGCCGGACCGAGGCCCAGGTGACCGAGCTTGTCGGCCCAGCCCGCGTGGTAGAAGAAGTGCTGTGCCGCCGTCGGCACGTCGAAGTCGCGCGTCTCGCGGATCGGCTTGCCGTTGTCGAGGCACTCGAGCACGGCGAGCTCGCGGGCCCGCTCGGCGAGGCCGCGGGCGATGCGGAAGAGGTAGCGGCCGCGCTCGGCGCCGCTCATCGGCGACCACACGTCCTCGTACGCCCGGCGCGCCGCCGCCACGGCCGTGTCGACGTCGGCGGTGGTGCTCTGCGAGACGGTCGCGAGCGCCTCCGCGGTGCCCGGGTTGAACGTCTCGGCGTCGTCGCCGTGGCCCTCGACGAAGGCCCCGTCGACGAAGGGCAGGTAGCGGTCCTTCACGGCGGCGACCGCGGCCGACTCCGGCGCCGGGGCGTAGGTCCAGCCGCCGCCCAGCGAGGTGGGCGCGGTGGTCTGGGTGGTCACGGGAGCGGTCTCCTCAGTCGAGCGCGACGGTGTCGGGGTCGGCGTAGTGGCCGTCGTGCTGGGCGCGGCGCTGCAGGACGAGGTCGTCGAGCAGCGAGGACGCCCCGAAGCGGAACCAGTGCGGGTCGAGCCACTCCGGCCCGGCGATCTCGTGCACCGCCACGAGGTGGCGGATCGCGTCCTTGGTGGTGCGGATGCCGCCGGCCGGCTTCACGGCGACCTGGCGCCCGGTCTGGTCGCGCCAGTCGCGGACCGCCTGCAGCAGCACCTGGGTGATCGGGAGCGTGGCGGCGGGAGAGACCTTGCCGGTGGAGGTCTTGAGGAAGTCGGCCCCGCCGAGCAGGGCGATCCAGCAGGCCCGGCGCACGTTGTCGTACGTCGCCAGCTCACCGGTCTCGAGGATGACCTTGAGCCGGGCCCGGCCGCAGACGGCCTTGACCGCCCGGATCTGCTCGAGGACGAGGCCGTGCTGGCCGGCGAGGAACGCGCCGCGGTCGATGACCATGTCGATCTCGTCGGCCCCGGACTCCAGCGCCAGGCGGGTGTCGGCGAGCTTGACCTCGAGGCTGGAGCGCCCCGACGGGAACGCGGTCGCGACCGAGGCGACCCGGACCCGGGAGCCCGTGAGCTCGTCGACGGCCGTGGCCACCCGGTCGGGGTAGACGCAGACGGCTGCCACCTGGGGCGTCCCCGGTCGGCCGGGGTCGGGGGCGAGGGCCTTGCGGGCGAGGTTGCGGACCTTGCCGGGGGTGTCGGCGCCCTCGAGGGTGGTGAGGTCGACCATCGAGATGGCGAGATCGATCGCGGCGAGCTTGGACGCCTTCTTGATCGACCGGGTCGCGAGGGTGGCCGACCGCTGCTCGAGCCCCACCGGGTCGACCCCGGGCAGCCCGGCGAGGAAGCGCTTCAGCGTCGCCTCGTCCGCCGTGGCGCCCGACAGGTGGGCGGGCAGCCGCTGGTCGGTGCGGGTCTCCACCGCCGCCGGCCCCGGCGCCGAGGCGGAGGGTGAGGCGTACGTGGTCATGGTCGCGATCCTAGTGCCGGCCCCCGACAGCGAACCCGGACGGGAGGAACCGCTGACTCCCGCCACCGTTCCCGTGCGGGAGCGGGTCGGGAGTCAGCGGTTCCTCGTGGCCGGCGGGAGTCCGGGGGGTCGGGGTCCGGGGCGGGGGTGTCGGGGTGGTGGGAAGGGGTCAGGCGGTGACGCGGGCGACCGAGCGGCCGAGCGCGTCGACGGCCTCGTCGAGCTCGTCGGCCGTGACGACCAGCGCCGGGCGGAACCGGATCGAGCGCTCGCCGCAGGCCAGGGCCACGACCTGCTCGTGCTCGAAGAGGTCGACCAGCACCGAGTCGCGCGTGGTGCGGTCGGGCAGGTCGACCGCGGCGAAGAGGCCGCGGCCACGCGGGTTGTCGAGGGCCGCGGAGGCCCCGGAGACCTGCCACAGGCCCGCGACCAGGTGCTCGCCCATCGCCTTCGCGTGGTCGAAGAGGCCCTCGGACTCCATGACCTCGAGCATCCGGCGCGAGCGGACCATGTCGACCAGCCCGCCACCCCAGGTGGAGTTGATCCGGCCCTGGACGGCGAAGACGTTCTGCTCGACCTCGTCGACGCGGCCGCCGGCCATCACGCCGCCGACCTGGGCCTTCTTGGCGAACGCGACGACGTCGGGCGTCACGCCGAGCTGCTGGTAGGCCCACGCGGTGCCCGTCGTGCCCACGCCGGTCTGCACCTCGTCGAAGATCATCAGCGCGTCGTGATCATGGACGAGCTGCTTGATCTTCGCGAAGAACTCACCCCGTACGTGGTTGTCGCCGCCCTCGCCCTGGATCGGCTCGGCGATGAAGGCCGCGATGTCGTGCGGATGGGCGGCGAACGCCCGCTCCGCCTGCTCGAGCGCCCGGGCCTCGGCGTCCTCGACCGCCCGCAGGTGCGCCTCGAGCGGGAAGCGGACGGCCGGCACGTCGATACGCGGCCAGTCGAACTTCGGGAACCGGTCGGTCTTGTTCGGCTCGGTGTTCGTCAGCGACAGCGTGTAGCCGCTGCGGCCGTGGAACGCCTTGCTCAGGTGCATGATCTTGGTGCCGAGGTCGCGGCTGCGGCCGTTCAGCTCGTTGTGCCGGCTCTTCCAGTCGAAGGCGACCTTGAGCGCGTTCTCGACGGCGAGCGCTCCGCCCTCGACGAAGAACAGGTGCGGCAGCGCCGGGTCGCCCAGCACCCGGGCGAACGTCGCGACGAAGTCGGCGTAGGCGGTGCTGTAGACGTCCGGGTTCGCCGGCTTGTGCAGCGCGACCTGACCGAGCTCGGCGACGAACGACGGGTCGTCGGCGAGGGCGGGGTGGTTGAACCCCAGCGGCGAGGACGCGAAGAACGTGTAGAGGTCCAGGTAGCGCGTGCCGGTGCGGGCGTCGACGATGCGCGAGCCGCGGCTGCGCTCCAGGTCGACGACGAGCGCGGCGGGGTCGGTGAGCAGGTGCGAGGCCAGGACCTCGTGCACCTCGTCCGCGGTGAGCCGGGTGTGCTCGGCCATATCTGTGCCTCCTCGGGTGTCTGTGAGGAAGATATCCTGCCAAACGGGACCAAAGAGACAAAATCAAGTGTCGATCCCGTGTCGAGCCGGTAAACCTGGCACGGGTTCAGCCCAGGCCGAGCGCGCCTCCGATCTCGGCGCGCAGCCGCTCCAGCGTCGCCTCGGCTGCGTTCCGGTCGGCCCGGACGCCGGCCGTCCGGTCGAGCGGCACCCGGGCCTCGAGGTAGGCCTTGAGCTTGGGCTCGGTGCCCGAGGGGCGGACCACCACGCGCACGGTCGCCCCCTCCAGCACGACGGCGTCGGTCGGAGGCAGGTCGGCGGAGCCGTGCATCAGGTCACGGACCTCGACGGGCTCGTCGGCGAGCGTGCCCGGCGGGTCCGCCCGGAGCCGGGCCATGGCGGCGGTGATCTCGTCGAGGTCGTCGACGCGGACCGAGCGCTGGCCGGTGACCACGACGCCGTACGTCACGGCGATCTCGTCGAGGCGCTGCGCCACGGTCTCGCCGGCCGCGCGGAGCCCGGCGACGAGGGCGACGACGCGGACGAGGGCGGTGATGCCGTCCTTGTCGTGCACGGCCTCGGGGTCGACGCAGTAGCCGATCGCCTCCTCGTAGCCGAAGGCCAACCCCGGTACGCGACCGATCCACTTGAACCCGGTCAGCGTCGTCGCGCTCGGCTGGGAGTACGCGCGGGCCAGCGTCGCCAGCTGGGTGCTCGAGACGACCGAGCGGGCGTACGTGCCCCGGGTCCCACGACGCAGCGCGTCCTCGGCGAGCAGCACCCCGAGCTCGTCGCCGGTGAGCATCCGCCAGCCGTCTCCCGGACCGCCGGGGAACCTGGCGGCGATCGCGCACCGGTCGGCGTCGGGGTCGTTCGCCACGACGACGTCGGCGTCGATGCTCCGCCCCAGCGCGAGGGCGTGGTCGATGGCGCCGGGCTCCTCGGGGTTGGGGAAGGCGACCGTGGGGAAGTCGGGGTCGGGCTCGGCCTGGTCGGCGACGACCGACGGTTCGCTGAACCCGGCCCGAGCGACGACGTCGAGCACGATCCGCCCGCCCACCCCGTGCATCGGGGTGTAGGCCCAGACCAGCTCGCGCGGCCCGGCCTCGGGGGCGAGCGAGGCGGCGCGGGCGACGTACGCGTCGAGCAGCTCGGGCCCGGTCCGGGCGTACGCGTCGCTGCGGGGGACGTCGACGAGCTCCGTGCTTCGCGACCTCGGTGATGCGGGCGGCGATGTCGGCGTCCGCGGGCGGGACGATCTGGGAGCCGTCGCCGAGGTAGACCTTGTAGCCGTTGTCCTGCGCGGGGTTGTGCGACGCCGTGACCACGACGCCGGCCACGCAGCCGAGGTGCAGGATGCCGAAGGCGACGACGGGGGTCGGGACGGCGCCGTCGGTGAGGACCGCCTCGAACCCGGCGGCCGCCAGCACCTCGCAGGTGTCCCGGGCGAAGCGCTCCGAGCCGTGGCGGGCGTCGTGGCCGACGAGCACCCGGCCGCCGGCCCGGCCCTGGTCGAGGAGGTAGGTCGCGAGCCCCGCGGCGGCCTGGGTGACGACGACGCGGTTCATGCGGTTCGGGCCGGGGCCGAGCGCTCCGCGGAGGCCGGCGGTCCCGAAGGCGAGGCGTCCGGTGAAGGCGTCGGTCAGCTCGGCGCGGGCGTCCGCGGCGGCCCGGGGTCCCCGTCCTCGGCGGCCGTCAGCAGCCGCTCGGTCTCGGCGCGCGTCGCTGGGTCGGGGTCCTGGGCCGACCAGGCGGCGACGGCGCGCCGGAGGGACGCGGGCAGCGGCTGCTCGGGCACGGAGGTCCTCCTCAGAGCGCCGCGGCGATGCCGGCGAGCAGGCTCCGCAGCCGGGGCCCTGCCGCCGTACCCGCCTCGAGGACCTCGAGGTGGTGCAGCGGCGTGGGGGAGATGCCGGCGGCGAGGTTCGTGACGAGGCTCAGCCCGAGCACCTCGGCCCCGAGCTCGCGCGCCGCGATGGTCTCGAGCGCGGTCGACATGCCGACGAGGTCGGCGCCGAGCACGCCGGCCATGCGGACCTCGGCGGGGGTCTCGAACGACGGTCCGTGGAACTGCGCGTAGACGCCCTCGGGCAGGTCGACCTCGACCGTACGGGCGAGGTCGCGCAGCCGCTTCGAGTAGGCCTCCGTCATGTCGATGAACCGGGCCCCGACCAGGGGGTTCGCACCGGTGAGGTTGAGGTGGTCGCGCATCAGCACGACGGTGCCCGCCGGTCGGTCGACGTCCAGCCCGCCGCAGCCGTTGGTGAGGACGACCGTCCGGGCGCCCGCCGCGACCATCGTCCGCACGCCGTGCACGACCGGGGCGACGCCGCGGCCCTCGTAGTAGTGGGTGCGCCCGGTCAGGACCGCGGCGGTCTTGCCCGACGTCGTCCGGACGATGCGCAGCAGCCCGCCGTGACCGACGACGACGGGGGCGCTGAAGCCCGGGATCTCGCCCAGCGGGCAGCTCCCGACCTCCTCGCCGAGGTCGTCCGACGCGGCCGCCCACCCCGACCCGAGCGTGAACGACGACGTCGACGCGCTCGATCCCGAACCGTTCCCGGACCGCCGCGCGGCCTCCTCGGCGAGCGCGTACGGGTCGGTGGTGGCTCCGTCAGCCATGGCCCGACCCTAAGGGCCCGCCTCCGCGCCCCGGCGCCCCGTCGCCGGCCCGCTCACCGCCCGCTCCCCGCCCGACCCGACCCCCCGTACGAGGAAACGCTGACTCCCGACAGGCGAAAGCGCCTCCGACCGGGACGGAGTCAGCGTTTTCTTCCTCATCGGGCGCCGGGGGTGGGGCAGGGCGGAGGGGCGCCGGGGACGTGACCGCAGGGCCCAGGGTGCGGAACGAGCGGCAGTGGAGCGGTGGAGCGGGACGGGACCCTCAGAACGCGTTGACGCCCGTGAGGTCGGCGGAGAGGTCCCAGAGCCAGGCGGCCTGCTCGGGGTCGACGGCGTACGGCCGGACGCCCGGGGCGTCGTCGGTCGAGACCCGGGCGACCTCGCAGTCCTCGAGTAGACCCCGCCGAGGCCCTCGAGCCGCGGGCTGGTGGCGGCCCAGACGGTGGTCGCCGCGCCCTGCTCGGGGGTCTTGAAGTCGACCAGCGGGTGCCCGTTCGAGTCGATCCAGCCCATCGCCCTGCTGCTCCTCGGCGGAGAGGTGGCGCTGCAGCGGAGTGAGGATGCCGCCGGGGTGCAGCGCGAACGAGCGGACCCCGGCCTCCGCGCCCAGCTCGTCGAGGCGGACGGCGAAGAGGACGTTCGCGGTCTTGGCCTGCCCGTACGCCTCCCACTTGTCGTAGTCGCCGCGCGTGAACATCGGGTCGTCCCAGCGGACCGGGCTGCGCCGGTGGCCGGCCGAGGACACCGACACGACCCGGCCGGAACCGGCGGCGATCAGCGGCCAGAGGCGGTTGACGAGGGCGAAGTGACCGAGGTGGTTCGTCGCGAGCTGCGCCTCCCAGCCCGGACCGACCCGGGTCTCGGGGCAGGCCATGATCCCGGCGTTGTCGATCATGAGGTCGACCGGCCGGCCCTGGTCGATCACGGTGCCCGCGAAGGACGCGACGCTGTCGAGGTCGCCGAGGTCGAGGGTGCCGACCGTGGTCCGGGGGAGCCCGTCGAGCGCCTGCTGCGCCACCTCCGGGCGACGGGCCGGGACGAGCACGTCCGCGCCGGCTCCCACCAGCGCGCGCGTCGTCTCCAGGCCGAGGCCGGAGTAGCCGCCGGTGACGACGGCGAGGCGCCCGGTGAGGTCGAGGCCGTCGACGACCTCGGCGGCGGTGCTCTTGGCGCCGAAGCCGGAGCCGACGGGTTCCTGCGGGGCGCGGTGCGGGGTGCGGTCCTGAGTGGTCACGCCACCCACGCTAGGCGCCTTGCGTTCACCACCCGCTGCGGCACTGGCGGCCGCGCAGCTCGGTGAGGTAGTCGGCCGGCGCGCCCGCCTCCTCGGCGGCGTCGGCGAGGATGCCGAGCGTGCGCGCGCTGGGCAGGCCGCCCTCGAAGTCGTCGAGGACGTAGACCCACGCGGTCTCGATGCCGTCGAGGGTCTCGACGCGGACGCGGACCTTGGAGTAGAGGCCGGAGTCGGCGCTCTCCCAGGCGTCGAGCGTGGTCTCGTCGGTCGGGGTGACGTCGTACACGGCGACGAAGACGTGGGCCTCGGAACGCTCGTCGTCGGTCGCCTCGACCACGGTCGGCAGCGCACCGTCCCAGCCCTCGCCGCCGAAGGTCAGGCGCCAGCCCGGGATCCAGCCCGTCCAGCGCAGCGGGCTGTGCGGGCAGCGCTCCGCCATCTGGGCGGGGTCGAGGTTGCTCCCGTACGCGGCGTACAGCACGCACGGAGGTTATCGGAACGTCGCCCCCGCAGCGGCCCGATCGCGCCCCGCGCCGGGGCGTCCCCGCTCCGTGCTGAGACGATGGGGCGATGGACCAGGTGGTGATCATCGGCGGCGGGCCGGGCGGCTACGAGGCGGCCCTCGTCGCCAGCCAGCTCGGGGGTGCCGTGACGCTGGTCGAGGACCAGGGTCTGGGTGGTTCCGCGGTGCTGACGGGGACGGTTCCGTCCAAGACGCTGGTCGCCACCGCGGACGTGATGACCGAGGTGCGCGAGTCCGCCGAGCTCGGCGTGCGGTTCGGCCCGGCCGGGGCGGCGGACGACCTCGACCCCGACCGCGGGGTGAGCGTCGACCTCGCCGCGGTGAACGCCCGCGTGCTCGACCTCGCCACCACCCAGTCCGCCGACATCGCCGAACGGGTGCTCGGCGAGCACGTGAACCTCATCGAGGGCCGGGCCCGGCTCGACGGGCCGGAGCGCGTCGTCGCCACCCGGACGGACGGCACCGAGGAGGTCCTCGACGCCGACATCGTGCTGATCGCCACCGGCGCACGGGCCCGCGAGCTGCCCGAGGCGAAGCCGGACGGCGAACGGATCCTCAGCTGGCGCCACCTCTACGCGCTCACCGAGCTGCCGGAGCGCTTGATCGTCGTCGGCTCGGGGGTCACCGGGGCCGAGTTCGCCAGCGCGTACGACGCCCTCGGCTGCGACGTCGTGCTCGTCTCGTCGCGCGACCGCGTCCTGCCCGGCGAGGACGCCGACGCCGCCCAGGTCCTCGAGGACGTCTTCACCCGACGCGGGATGACCGTGATGTCGCGCTCGCGCGCCGCGTCGGTCGTCCGCGAGGGCGACGGCGTGGTCGTCACCCTGACGGACGGGCGGAAGGTCACCGGCTCGCACTGCCTGATGGCGGTCGGCTCGGTCCCCAACACCGAGGGCATCGGCCTCGAGACCACGCGTGTCGAGACCGACCGGAGCGGCTCGATCGTCGTCGACCGGGTCTCGCGCACCAAGGCCCGCGGCGTCTACGCGGCCGGTGACTGCACCGGCGTCCTGCCGCTGGCCTCGGTGGCGGCGATGCAGGGCCGGATCGCGATGTGGCACGCGCTGGGCGACGCCGTCTCGCCCCTGGACCTGCTCACCGTCTCCTCGAACGTCTTCACGACCCCCGAGATCGCCACCGTCGGCGTGAGCCAGCAGCAGGTCGACGACGGCGTCATGCCGGCGCGCGAGGTCGTGCTGCGGCTGCGCGGCAACGCGCGGGCCAAGATGCAGGGCAACCGGGACGGGTTCGTGAAGCTGTTCTGCCGCAGCGTCACCGGCATCGTCATCGGCGGCGTCGTCGTCGCCCCGCGGGCGAGCGAGCTGATCTACCCGATCGCGCTGGCGATCTCGCAGCGGCTGACGGTCGACCAGCTCTCGGCCTCGTTCACCGTCTACCCCTCGTTGTCCGGCTCGGTCGCCGAGGCCGCGCGCCGGCTGCACGGCACGCGCTCGATCACCTGACCGTGGCCGCGGCCGGGCGCGCGGGTCGCGACGACGTCGAGCGGACCGATGACGGGCGCTACGTCGTCGTCGACGGCCGGCGCTGGCGGGCGACCGACCCGCTCCTGCCCGAGGGACGTCGCCACGAGCTGCAGTCGGTCCTGATGGCCTGGCGGCGCGAGGTGCGCCGCACGAGGGGCACCGACGAGGAGCGGCGGTCGCGCGACGGCGTCCAGGCCGCCAAGGTCGCGCTGGGGGAGCGCGGCACGCCCTGGTGGGAGCAGACCGAGGAGGAGCGCCGTACGCGGTGGGAGGCCGACGTCCCCGCTCCGGCGCCACGCTGACCCGGGCTCAGCCGCTCCTGCCCCGACGGTTCCGGACGAGGCCGACCCCGAGCAGGACCGCCCCGCCCACGAGCAGCACGGCGCCGAGCGCGACCGCCGACCGACCGCCCTGCAGCAGCAGGCCGACCACCAGGATCGCGGCGCCGAGGACGAGCAGCGTCTGGCTGACCTGGAGCAGGACGCTGAGCCGACGGCGCGGCGGACGAGGGCTCACGCGCGACCCGCGCCGAGCCTGTCGGCCAGGTCGAGCAGGTCGTCGACGACGAGGTCGAACTCGCCCTCGGGCGGCGGCTCCTCGCCGGGGCGGCGGACGTAGCAGGTCCGCATCCCGACACCCGCCGCACCACGCAGGTCCCAGACGTGCGAGGCGACCTTCATGACCTCGCCGGGCTCCAGCTCGAGCGCGTCGGTCGCCACCGCGTACGCCCGCGGGTCCGGCTTGAAGGCGTGCGACGGCCGCGTCGACAGGGCGAGGTGCCAGGCCAGCCCGCCGCGGGCGGAGAAGTCGGCCAGCTCGGCCGGGTCGGCGTTCGTCAGGGCGACCACGAGCCGGTCGTCCCGCAGCCGGGCGATGCCGGCGGCCGAGTCCGGCCACGGCTCGAAGCGGTGCACGACCCCGGACAGCTCGTCCTCGGCGGCGGCGTCGAGCGGTGCGAGGCCCACGTCCACGAGCGCGGCCCGGATCGCGTCGCGGCGTACGTCGCGATGGCTCGACCACGGCCGACGGCCGGCGTTCACCTCGTCGAACAGGCTGAACTGGTGCTCCCGCGTCGCTGACGCGACGGCGAGCGCGGACTCCTCGGTGTCGCCCCGACGGGTGAGGACGGCGACGGTCGCCGCCCGGACACCGCCGGTGTCGTCGACCACCGTGCCCATCACGTCGAAGACCAGGGCGCGGGGGTCGGGAGCAGCGTTCATCCGGTCATCGTGCCAGCCGCAGGTACCCTCGCGGTGTGACGGTGGCTCCGGTCGAGGCGACGCCGGCGACCGGGGTGGACGCGGTCGCCGAGCTCCTCGCCGGTCGCACCTGGGCCGTGCTCTCCGGCGCCGGGATGAGCACCGACAGCGGCATCCCGGACTACCGCGGGCCGACGTCGGTCCGGGCGACGCCGATGCTCTACGCGGAGTTCGTCCGCTCGCTCGACAACCGTCGGCGCTACTGGGCGCGGTCCTACCAGGGCTGGTCGCGGATGGGGCACGCCGACCCGAACGCCGGGCACCGCACCCTTGTCGAGCTCGAGCCGACCGGGCTCCTCGGCGTCGTGACGCAGAACGTCGACGGGCTCCACCAGCGCGCCGGCAGCTCGCCGGTCGTCCCGCTTGCACGGCTCGATCGGCGACGTCGTCTGCCTCGGGTGCGATCGCGTGACGAGTCGCCGCGAGCTCCAGGACCGGCTCGCGGTCCTGAACCCCGACGTCGGCGCCCCGCGGGTGCTCGAGCACGCCGAGCTGCGGCCCGACGGCGACGCGGTGGTCGACGAGTGGGGCGACTTCGTCCTCGCCGACTGCCTGATCTGCGGCGGCGTGCTGAAGCCCGACGTCGTCTTCTTCGGCGAGTCCGTCCCGCGCGACCGGGTCGAGGCGTCGTACGCCCTCGTCGACGCCGCCGACGTGCTCGTCGTCCTCGGCTCCTCGCTGACCGTGATGTCGGGGTTCCGCTTCGTGCGGCACCAGTCGAAGGCCGGCCGCGACGTGGTGATCGTGAACCGGGGGACCACGCGCGGCGACGACCTCGCCACGCTCAAGCTCGACGCCGGCTGCGCCGAGACCCTCGCGAGCCTGCGCCGGCTGCTGGCCTCGTAGGAAGGCTCGGGCGGCCGGGCGCTCCGCCCGTCAGCTGCCGCCGGTGGTCTCGCCGAACCGCGCTCCGGCGGGTGAGCCGACGAGCGGGGGACCGGGTCGCAGGAGCTGGCCGTCCGTGAGGTGGAAGCCGGCGCTGAGGCTGAGCCGCACGAGGCTGCCGCTGTCGCCGTCCGCCCCGGGGGCACCGACGTCGAGCTCCGGGTCGCCCCCGGCGTCGTGGTCGGCGAAGGCCACGGAGGCACCGAGCTCATGGCCCTCGGCGGCGCCGCCGGGCACGCCGGGCGTCTGCTGGGTGTAGGTCGCGTAGGTGAACTGCCCCTGGTCGTCCGACCGGAGCGAGATGGTGGTGACGGCGCCCCGAGCGCCGTCGGTGCCCGGTGCACCGATCGCGAGCAACGGCAGCGAGGTGTTCCGGAACGTGCCGACGGCGACGCTCTGGCCGAACCGGTGGTGGTTCGAGTCCGGCTGCTCCGCTCCCGGGATCTGGGCCGGGTGCCCCTGCCGGAACGAGAAGAAGTCGGTGACCGCACGGGTGCTGCGGTTCAGGGTGACGATCCAGACGATCCCCGGTCGGTCGTCGGCGTACTGCGGTGAACCGATCACGATCTGCGGGGTCTCGATGTCGGGGGTGTTGCGCCAGAGGGGGCCGATCGCCAGCGACGTCAGGCCCGCCCAGTTCCCGGCGTACGCCTTGGGCATCGACGGCCGGTGGCAGGTCTCCACCCCCTTGCGTCCGCCCCGACACACGTCCACCCACCCGGCGTAGCCGCGCGTCCCGACGTAGGAATGACCGGGGGCTCCGACGACGAGGTCGGCGATGCCGTCGAGGCTGAGGTCGCCCACCGCGAGCACCGCGCCGAAGCTCACGTCGAACCCGGACCCGCCCGTCCCGCGCTTGCCGTGCCGCTTGTCGTACCGGCTCTTCGAGAGGCCCTGCTTCCCACCGGAGAAGACCCGTACGGTCCCGCTCGCCGCCCAGGTGTGCCCCGGGTTCTTCTGGACGTCGTCACCCGGAGCGCCGACCGCGAGGTCGGCGTAGCCGTCGCCGTCGAGGTCGGCGGTGGCGAGGGCCGCACCGAAGCGGGCCCCCGTACGGTGGCCCTTCGGGACCGGGAGGTCGGTGACGCGGCTGCCGTCCAGCCCGGCCGCGCTGCCGTAGAAGACCGTCACGGTCCCGGCGTCGCGGCCCTGCGGCAGGTCCCGGCCGGGCTGGCCGACCGCGAGGTCTGCGTAGCCGTCACGGTCGAAGTCGGCGCTGGCCAGTGCTGTGCCGAAGGCGTCCCCGGACGCGGGGAAGCCGAGCGGGCTCGCGCTGGTGCGGGTGACGAGCTGAGGACGGTCGACCACGCCGGCGGCCGACGAGGGGTAGACGAAGACGCCGCCCGCCTCGCGGGTCTGCCCGACCGTGAGACCGGGCGCTCCGACGGCGAGCTCGGGGAAGCCGTCGGCGTCGAAGTCGTACGGCAGCGCGAGCACCCGGGTCGGTGCCGGAGCCGGGGTCGTCGCCTCCGCCGGGACGGGGAGAGGGGCGAGGCCGACGGCCACGAGGACCAGGGCCGTCGTCACGGCTGCACGCTTCATCGCGAACCCCTGCCGCGTCGGCGACGGTGCTCGTGGGTACGGACCGGGCGGTCCTGGGGCTGGTGGCCGGACGCACGGTCATCGAAGCAGATCCGAGCAGCCGCCGTGCAGACGGTGAGCAGTCTGCTCCCCGAGACCGACTGCGCGTCAAGGAGCGACGCGGGGTCGCTCAGTCGCCGCCGAAGAGGTCGCCGAGGCCGTCGAAGAGGCCGCCGATGCCGTCGCCGACGGACTCGAAGCCGTCGCCGATGCCTTCGCCCAGACCGCCGAGGCCGGCGCCGATCCCGCCGAAGAGGTTGCCGCCCCCGAAGAGCATGCTCCCGATGAGGACGCCGGAGAGCATGTCGCTCCCGCTCCAGCGGCCGTAGTAGCCCTGCGCCCAGGGCTGGTAGGCGGGGCCGCCCTCCCAGTAGGGCACGCGCTGGGCGCCGACCTGGACCGTACGGATGTAGGGGTCGGCCCCGGCGAGCACGCGCTCGGCGTCGGCCGGGCAGGCCGGGATCGAGCGGGTCGCACCGCCCGCGGGCGCCCAGTCGACGTTCTGCGAGGAGGGGCCGTGCGCCGGGTTGAAGAAGCACGGCGGGCGCTTCTGCGGCAGCTTCTGCCCGTTCACCCGCGCCTTGACGCAGGCGACGGCGTAGCGGCCGTCCTCGAGGATCTCGGTGACGTGGCGGATCTCGTCGGGCTTCTGCACGGCGTCGAGGGAGGACTTGGAGTCCTCGTACGCGTCGAGGGCGCGCTGGTAGTCCTGCTGCATCGGCTCGTCGAGCGGGTGGCCCGCGACGTCGACGTCGAGGCGCTGGAGCTCCTCGCCGAACTTGGTGACGTCCTCCTCGGCGGCCCGCTTGGACGTGGAGAGCTGGCTCTCGAGAGCGGCGCGCTCGGCGCCCTCCCGCTGGCGTACGGCGTGGCGGCGGTAGATCCCGACGCCTCCGAGCACCACTGCGACGACGAGCAGCAGCAGGAGGAGATCCATGGGTCCCAGTGTGCCTTCTGACCCTGTGCGAACCCTTTGAGGCCGGGCTTCTTACCTACTTCTTCCCGCCAGGTGCCACGTCAGGTCGTCAGCGCGTAAGAAAGTACCCCGGACGCGCCGCGACCAGCTGGGGCGTCGGCCGGGGCGCTGGTCAGGCGTCGACGATCTCGCAGAGCACCGAGCCCGAGGTCACCGTCGCGCCGAGCTGGGCGCTCAGCCCCGTGACGGTGCCGGACCGGTGGGCGTTGAGCGGCTGCTCCATCTTCATCGCCTCGAGGACGACGACGAGGTCACCCGCCTCCACCTGGTCGCCGTCGGACACCGCGACCTTGACGATGGTGCCCTGCATGGGTGAGGTGAGGGCGTCGCCGCCGGGCGCGCCGGCTGCGCTCGCGGCCGCCCGGCGCGCGGGCTTGCGGGCCCGGTTGCCGCCGTTGGACCCGCTGCCGACACCGGCCCCGAGGCCGGCCGGCAGCACGACCTCCAGGCGACGACCGCCCACCTCGACGACGACCCGTTCGCGCTCGGGAGCGTCGGTCGCGTCCGCCGTGGTCCCGTGCCACGCCTCGATGGTGTTCTCGAACTCGGTCTCGATCCAGCGGGTGTGGACGCCGAACGTGCCGTCCGCCGCGGTGAACGCCGGGTCGTCGAGCACCACGCGGTCGAAGGGGACGACGGTCGGCATGCCGTCGACGACGAGCTCGGCGAGGGCCCGACGGGAGCGGGCCAGCGCCTGCTCGCGGTCGACGCCGGTGACGACGATCTTGGCGACGAGCGAGTCGAAGCTGCCCGGGACGGTCATGCCGGCGCGGTAGCCCTCGTCGACGCGGACGCCGGGACCGGACGGGGGGACCCAGCGGGTGAGCGTGCCCGGCGCGGGCAGGAAGCCGCGGCCGGGGTCCTCGGCGTTGACCCGGAACTCGATCGAGTGCCCGCGCGTGACCGGGTCGTCGTAGCCGAGCGCCTCGCCGTCGGCGATGCGGAACATCTCCCGGACGAGGTCCAGCCCGGTGACCTCCTCCGAGACCGGGTGCTCGACCTGCAGGCGGGTGTTCACCTCGAGGAAGGAGATGGTCCCGTCCTGACCCACGAGGAACTCGCAGGTGCCGGCGCCGACGTAGCCGGCCTCGGTGAGGATCGCCTTGGACGAGGCGTAGAGGCGCTGGACCTGGTCGTCGGTGAGGAACGGCGCGGGCGCCTCCTCGACGAGCTTCTGGTGGCGGCGCTGCAGGGAGCAGTCGCGGGTGGAGACGACGACGACGTTCCCGTGGCTGTCGGCCAGGCACTGCGTCTCGACGTGGCGGGGCCGGTCCAGGTAGCGCTCGACGAAGCACTCGCCGCGGCCGAACGCCCCGACCGCCTCGCGGACCGCCGACTCGAACAGCTCGGGGATCTCCTCGATCGTCCGGGCCACCTTGAGGCCACGACCGCCGCCGCCGAACGCGGCCTTGATCGCCACCGGCAGCCCGAACTCCGTCGCGAACGCGACCACCTCGGCGGCGTCGGCCACCGGGTCCGCGGTGCCGGGGACCAGCGGGGCGCCGACCTTCTGCGCGATGTGGCGGGCCTGCACCTTGTCGCCGAGCGCGGTGATGGCCGCGGGCGGCGGGCCGATCCAGACCAGGCCCGCGTCGAGCACGGCGGTCGCGAAGTCGGCGTTCTCGGCCAGGAAGCCGTACCCCGGGTGCACGGCGTCGGCGCCGGAACGGGCGGCGACGTCGAGGATCTTGGCCACGTCGAGGTAGGTCTGCGCCGGGGTCGAGCCGCCCAGCGCGTACGCCTCGTCGGCCAGGGTGACGAACAGCCCGTCCGCGTCCGGGTCGGCGTAGACGGCGACGCTGCCCAGCCCGGCGTCCGCGGCGGCGCGGATCACCCGGACCGCGATCTCGCCACGGTTGGCCACGAGGACCTTGGAGATGCGTCCCGAACGGTTCGCCTCTGGCACGTGCCCCAACCTTCCGCGGTGGCGCCCTCGGCTCCCGCGTCAGCGGAGTCTAGTGGTCGGCCTCGGACGGGCGTGCGAGGCTGGCGCCGTGCCCACCTCAGCGTCGGACGACGAGATCACGCCGGAGAACAAGGACTGGACCTGGGTCCTCGAGCGGCGCTGCGACTCGTGCGGCTTCGAGGCGTCCTCCGTCGCGCGCGAGGAGCTGGGGGAGCGGTACTTCCTGGCCGCGGAGGAGTGGGTGCAGATCCTGCGCTCCTTCCCGGCCGTGGAGGTCCGCCCGGAGGCCGGCGTGTGGTCGCCGCTCGAGTACGGCGCGCACGTCCGCGACGTCCTCACCCACGCCGGCGAGCGGCTGGACCTGCTGCTGACGCAGGACGACCCGACGTTCGCCGACTGGGACCAGGACGCGGCCGCCCTCGAGGGCCGCTACCGCGAGGAGGACCCCGAGCAGGTCGCCACCGACCTCGAGGCCGTCGCGGAGCAGCTCGTCGGACGCATCGCCGAGACCGAGGCCGCGGCCTGGACCCGGCCGGGCACGCGGTCGAACGGGTCGCGGTTCACGGTGGAGACGCTGCTGCAGTACCTCCTCCACGACGTCGTCCACCACCTGTGGGACGTCACCGGGCAGCAGGACGGGGCCGGTTCGCTGGAGCTGGCCTAGCCGTTGGCGGCGGCCTCGAGGGCGGCGACGTCGAGACGCCGCATCGTCATCATGGCCGCCATCGCGCGCCCGGCCCGCGCCCGGTCGGGGTCGCCCAGCAGCTCGGGCAGGATCTTCGGCACGACCTGCCAGGAGAAGCCGAACTTGTCCTTGCACCAGCCGCAGTCGCTCTCGGCGCCGCCGTCGCCGACGAAGGCGTCCCAGTAGTGGTCGACCGCGGCCTGGTCGTCGCAGAAGACCTGCAGCGAGACGGCCTCGTCGAAGGTGAACTGCGGGCCGCCGTTCAGCGCGGTGAAGGGCTGCCCGTCCAGCACGAACTCGACGAGCAGCGGCTGCCCCTCGCGCTCCGGGTTCTCCGGGCCCCAGGGCAGGACCGACGTGATCGACGAGCTCGGGAACAGCGACACGTAGTAGCGGGCGGCCTCCTCGCCCCGGGTGTCGAACCACAGGCACGGCGTGATGGCACTCATCTCGGTCCTCCTCGGACTTCTCGGTTGCCAGGGACGACCGGCCGGAGGAGTCGGACTCATCGCCCTCGGTGCCGGTTTTCTGACGCTCGTGGACGGTTCTGGGGCTCTGAGTGCCGGTTCGTGGCCATGAGTGTCAGAAAACCGGCAGATCAGTCCGCGGACGGCCGCTGCGGCCGGGCCGTGGAGGGGGCAGGCACCCAGGCGCGTCCCGGGGTGGTGGGGTGTTCTCGTGGACGACCTGACCAAGCTGTTGCCGACCACCCGCCGGGCCCTCGACCACCGGCTGGCGCGGGCGCAGGCCGAGGGGCGCACGCCCAGCATGGTCACCGGCGTCGTACGGGACGGCGCGCTGGTCTGGTCTGGCGGCCGGGGGTCGGTGGACGGGTCCGTCCCGACGGCCGGAACCCAGTACCGCATCGGTTCGATCACCAAGACCTTCGTCGCCGTGCTGGTGCTGCGGCTGCGCGACGAGGGTCGGCTCGACCTCGCCGACCCGCTCGAGGCGCACCTGCCGGGGACCGCGGCAGCGGACCGGACGCTGCTCCAGCTGCTGTCCCACACCGCGGGGATCGCCTCGGAGACCCCGCCGCCCTGGTGGGAGCGCACCGAGGGTTCGCTGCGTCCGGAGCCGGCCGACCTGCTCGGGGATCAGCCGCTCAAGCACCCGGCCGGACGCCGCTTCCACTACTCCAACCCGGGGTTCGCCCTGCTGGGCGCGATGGTGGCGCGGCTGCGCGGCCGGCCCTTCTCCGAGGTGCTGAAGGCGGAGGTCCTCGAACCGCTCGGCCTGCGCCGCACCACCCCGATGCCGGTCGTGCCGCACGCGCGTGGCTGGGCCGTGCACCCCTGGGCCGACCTGCTGCTGCCCGAGCCCGCGCACGACGCCGGCCTGATGGCGCCGGCCGGGCAGCTCTGGTCGACCGTCGAGGACCTCGCCCGGTTCGCCGCCTTCCTGCTGGACGGCGACGACCGGGTGCTGCCGGCGTCCACGCTCGTGGAGATGCGCGAACCGGTGGCGCCGGCCGGACCCGACGGGTCCGGCTACGGCCTGGGCCTGCAGACCCGGGGCGGGCCGTACGCGCTGGTCGGGCACGGCGGGTCGATGCCCGGCTTCCTGGCCGGCCTCGACGTGGCGCCCGAGGCGGGGCTCGGTGTCGTCGCCTTCGCGAACGCGACGTCGGGGCCCGACCTCGGCGCGCTGGTCGCAGACCTCGTGGCCGTCGTCGCGACGGCCGAGCCCCGCGAACCGGCCGCCTGGGCGCCGCTCCCGGGGGCCGAACCTGCGCTGCTCGCGCTCACCGGGCCCTGGTACTGGGGGGCGGCACCTTTCGCGGTCAGGCTGCTCGCCGAGCGCCACCTCGAGCTCGGCACCCTGGGGACGCGCGGTCGCGAGTCGCGCTTCGCGCCCGGGGCGGACGGGACCTGGACGGGGCTCGACGGCTACTACCGCGGCGAGACGCTGACAGTCGTCCGGGACGAGGACGGGCAGGTGACCCATCTCGACCTCGGCTCGTTCGTCCTCACCCGTCAGCCGTACGCCCCGGCCGCGGTCGTCCCGGGCGGCGTCGACCCCGCCGGCTGGACCGGCTGACCGGTCCCGTCGTCCGCGGGGCTCAGTCCTCGGGCGGCAGCTGCGGCTGGGTCGTCGAGGCGAGGACGCGCCGGGCCCGGCGCCCGAGGTCGCTGAGGTCGACCCGACCCGCGTCGGCCGCCGCCGCGAGCCGGGCGGCGAGGTCGAGGGCCTCGTCCAGCACCGGCGTCTCCGCGGCGGCCTCCTCGCCCATGTCGCGCAGGATCGTCGTCTCGGTCCGGGAGGCGACGAGCGGGTCGGGAACGCCCTCGATCCAGACCTTCGTCCGACGTCCGTCACCGCGCTGCTCGCCGGTCAGCGGCTCGAGGGCGAAGATCTTGTCCGAGCGCGCGTACTTGCCGAAGCCGAGGGACACCATCCGCACGTCGGGCACGTCCTCATCCTGGCAGCCCGACCGGACCGACGTCGGTGAAGTGCTCGACCCGCGGCGGTTCCGCGAACCAGGGCCCGATCGCCGCCCGCCAGCGGGTGAAGCGGTCGGTGGCGCGGAAGTTCTCGAGGTGCGCCTCGACGCTGTCCCACTCGACCAGCAGCACGAACCGCCCGGCCGACTCGAGCCCGCGGGTCATCCGGACGGAGCGGCAGCCCGGCGTCGAGGCGAGGATCTCCCGGGCCTCGAGGAACGCGGCCGCGAAGGAGTCCGCGTCGGTGACGTCGATCAGGGCGACCTCGAGGACCATGCGGCCAGGCTAGAGCGCGATGGTCCCGGCCCGCCGGTCGCGGACGAGGGCCGGACCGGCGACCAGGGCGACGGCGATCGCGACCACGTGGCCGACGGAGGAGACCTCCAGACGCCCGAGGCCGACGAACAGGTGCGGTGCCAGCAGCGCGAAGCAGAGGCCGCAGAGCACGCGTCCCACGGTGCGTCCGTGGAGGATCCCGAGCACCAGCGCGGGGGCGACGACGTACGACGGGCCGATGTCGAGCAGGGTGCGCGCACCGGCGGGCAGCGCGCCCGCCCGGACCTGCAGGCCGACGACGGCCTCGCTCACGAGGGTCCCGTCGACGTGGCACGCCGCGAGCAGCGCGGCCAGCCGCAGGTCGCCGAGCGCGCCACCCGCGACCGTCAGCCCCACGAACCCCAGCACGACCCAGTCGACGACGCTGTCGTCGGTCACGAAGGCCGACCCGACCACGGACCTGACCGGGTGGTCGGCCAGGTTGACGAGGTTGGTGCTGAGCGCCGCGAACCACGCGTCTCGCTGCGGAGCGGGTCGTGAGCCGACGAACGACGCGATGACGCCGAACGCCGTCGCGTAGGTCAGGCCGGCGACGGGTACCGACCCCCGCCGCAGCCTCAGAGGGGCAGCTTGCGGAACAGGGGCCGCGGCACGTGGCGCAGGCCCGACATCACGAAGCGCATCGGCACCGGGACCCAGATCAGGTCCCGCTTCGCGGCCACCGCGTCGACGGTCGCGTCGGCGACCTCCTCGGGCGTCGCGGCGAGCGGGGCGTCCTCCATCCCGTCGGTCATCTTGGACTTCACGAAGCCCGGCCGGACGACCAGGACGCGTGCCCCCGTGCCCCGCAGCGCCTCGCCGAGGCCCAGGTAGAAGCCGTCGAAGCCGGCCTTGGTGGAGCCGTAGACGAAGTTCGACCGGCGCACGCGCTCCCCGGCGACGCTCGACAGCGCGACGATCACGCCGTGCGCCTGCGCCTTGAGGCGGTTCGCGAGCAGGACGCCGAGGTGGACCGGGGCGGCGTAGTTGACCTCGGCGAGCTCGAGGGCGAGCTCGGGGTCCTGCCACGCCTGCTCGGCGTCGCCCAGCAGCCCGAAGGCGACCACGGCCACGTCGATGTCGCCCTCGCGGAAGGCGTCCTCGAGCGTCGCCGCGTGCGAGCCGTGGTCGCGGGCGTCGAGGTCGACCTCGCGCACCTGGCAGCCGAGGCCGGTCAGCTCGGCCGCGGCCGCCGTACGGCGTTCGGTCGGGCGGGCGGCGAGCACGACCCGCAGGCCACCACGCCGGGCGTACTTCCGGGCGATCGCGAGCGCGATGTCGGAGGTGCCGCCCAGCAGGAGCAGGGACTGCGGGTTGCCGGTCGCGTTGATCAAGGAGTCGCTTTCGTCGGAGGGGCCCATCGTCAGATCGCCAGACGACGGGCGAGGTCGGAGCTGAAGAGGTGCTCGGGGTCGACCCGGCCGCGGACGGCGAGGAAGTCGTCGAGGCGCGGGTACATCTGACGGAACCGTCCCGCCGTCAGCCGCGAGTCCTTGGCCAGGTAGACCCGGCCGCCGACGCCGACGACCTCCTCGTCGAGGGCGTCGCAGAGCGTGTCGAGACCGGCCTCGATGGGCAGGTCCACGGTGAGCGTCCAGCCCGGCATGGGGAAGGACAGCGGCGAGAGGTTGCCCGGGCCGAAGCGCTTGAGGACGTTCAGGCAGGACAGGTGCCCTGAGTTCACGATCATCTCGAAGCACCGCTTGAACGTCTCGTGCGCCGAGAACGGCACCACGAACTGGTACTGCAGGAAGCCGTTCGGGCCGTAGACCCGGTTCCACTCGGCGACGATGTCGAGCGGGTGGAAGAACGAGGTGATGTTCTGCAGCGCCCCGACCTGGTGCCTGGGCGCCTTGCGGAACCAGAACTCGCTGAACGCCTTCGCCGTCGCGACGTTGACCATGCGGTTCGGGAAGACCTCGGGGATCGTCCCGAAGGACGGCGCCACGAACTTCAGCGGGTCGCGCCGCCGCTTGGGGTCGAGCTGGGAGAGCTTGGCCTTGTCGCCGCGCGTGAGCACGGCGCGGCCCATGTGCCTGCCCTTGGTCACCGCGTCGAACCAGGCGACCGAGTAGGTGTAGTCGTCGTCGCCGGTGCTCATCCGCGCCATCAGGTCGTCGATGTCGCTGCAGCGGTCGGTGTCGACGGTGAAGTACGCGGTCTCCACGCGCTGCAGCTCGACGACCGCACCGACGATGGCGCCGGTCAGGCCCATCCCGCCGATCGTCGCCCAGAACAGCCGGCCGTCGTCGTCCGACGTGTCCCACGACTCGGCGGACGGGCGCTCGAGCGTACGGACCGTCCCGTCGGCCCCGAGCAGGTCGAGGGAGCGGACGTGGTTGCCGAAGCTGCCCTGGACGTGGTGGTTCTTGCCGTGCACGTCGGCGGCGATCGCGCCGCCGACCGTCACCTGGCGGGTGCCCGGAAGGACCGGCACCCACAGCCCGAACGGCAGCAGCGCCCTCATCAGGCTGTCGAGGCTGACGCCGGCCTGCAGCGTCACCGTCGGGGGCTCGGAGGCTGCGTCGACGGAGAGGATCCTGTCCAGGCGGGTCAGGTCCAGGGTGATCCCGCCGGAGTTCTGCGCGGCGTCGCCGTAGCTGCGTCCGAGCCCGCGCGGCGTGACCCCGCGACCGGCGCCGCTGCGCAGGGCGGACACGGCGTCGGAGACCGACTCGATGCCGTGCAGGTGCGACATCGCGCCGGCAGCACGGCCCCAGCCGTGGATCTCCACGAGGCGCTGCGGGATGGGCGGCTGCTCCTCGACGCCGGAGGGCCGGATGTGCGGCACGTCGAGGTCGGAGCCGCCACCGGGCATGGCCGGGAAGGCGTTCATCGGGTGAACACCGCGACGGAGATGACGACGAGCCAGACCAGGCCGAGCACCTGCAGCACCCGGTCGTGCAGGACGACCTCCTCGGGCTCGCCGGCGTTGCCCGCGTCCACCTCGAGCGCGTACTGCAGGAGCCCGAGGGTGAACGGGGCGATCGAGATCGCGGTCCAGGGCACGGCGTACAGGCCCGCGCCACGGTTGTCGAACGCCCACAGGCTGTAGGAGATGAGGACCATCACCGCGGCGAGCATCCAGGCGAAGCGCAGGTAGGACTCCGAGTAGCGCTCCAGCGACCGGCGCGTCCCCGCCCCGCTGCCCAGCGACTTGATCTCGGAGTAGCGCTTGCCCGCCACCATGAAGAACGAGCCGAAGGCCGCCACCAGCAGGAACCACTGGCTGAGCGGGAGGTCGCTCGCCACGCCACCGGCGATGGCGCGGAGCAGGAAGCCGGAGGCGACCATCGCGAGGTCGACGACCGGGAGGTGCTTGAGGAAGGCGGAGTAGCCGAGCTGCAGCAGCAGGTAGATCAGCAGCGTCACGCCGAGCTGGGGAGCGGTCAGGAAGCCGAGCGTGAGCCCGGCCACGCCGGTGATCACGGCCAGCACGACCGCGGCCTGCGGCTTGAGCTCGCCGGCCGCGATCGGGCGGAACCGCTTGCGCGGGTGCAGCCGGTCCTCCTCGACGTCGCGGACGTCGTTGACCAGGTAGACCGTCGCGCTCATCAGGCAGAAGGCGACGAAGGCCAGCGCCGAGGCCAGCAGGATGTCGGCCTCGAAGAGCCGGCCCGCGGCCAGGGGAGCGGTGAACACGAGGACGTTCTTGAGCCACTGACGCGGGCGCATCGCCCGGATCGCGGCGGGCAGCCGGCTGCGGCGCGGTTCGTCGAGCAGGTGCTCCTGCGGGATCTCCGGCGTGGCCGCCTCGTCCACGGGTGCCGGGACGGGTGCCGGCACCGACGCCTCGACCGCCGGCGCGGCCAGCGGATCGAGGGGCGCGGACCGCGTCGAGGCGGACCGGGGAGAGGTCTCGGGCATCAGACCTCCGATGCTAACGGCGCCCGCCGACAACGCCGTCATCCCCGCGCCCGGCTAATCTCGCCGGGTGCGGACGACGTCGCGGCGCCGGGCGCGGGCCGGTCGGGTCGTGTCGGGTGCCGTCCTCGTCGTCGTCCTCCCGCTCGCCGGGTGCGCTGCCGGGGGTTCCGTCCCCGACAGCACGCAGGCCTCCTCGTCCCCGGCTCCCACGCCCTCCGTGGCCGTGCCGTCCGACGGCGTCAGCCTGTCCGCGCTCGGCTTCGAGAACGGCCCGGTCGACCGGGTGTTCGTGCCGATCGGCGCGCAGGTCAGCTCGCGCGTGGACCAGCCCAACGCCGTCGCGGTGGTCCTGACGAGTCCCGCGGCCGCCGACCTGCTGACCTTCTACCGGCGGACGGCGACGGCGAACGGCTTCGTCGTCACGGCCGACGACCCGGCCACCACGACGCTGGTCTTCGACGGGTTCGGCTGGACGGGGACGTTCACGGGTGCCGCCCGGGCGTCCGCCCTCCTGCTGCGACCCGCCTCCTGAGGTGCTCGGATCCCTGCCCTGGCAGGAGATCCGCGGGTCGGCGGCGCGTCGCCCTGCCACTGCGGGTCCGCCGTCGGGCACGCCCTGAGGCTTTCCTGAGGCAGCGCACTGCTTGAGCCTTCAATCTTTGAGGTCTCCTGAGACAGCGGTGTCAGGCGCTTGAGGCAGCGTGGAGGTCGTCCCGGCAGAGTTCTTCTCACCGGGCCGCAGGGAACGGGGAGCAGGCGGGGGCCGGCTCGCAGGACCGACACCGACCACGAAACCGTCACCACCAGGAGCCCCCGATGAGCACCGCCACCGCCACCGCCACCGCCAAGACCGCCCGCCCGTCGCGCAAGGTCGCCACGATCGTCTCGCTGATCGCCGTCCCGGCCGCGCTCGCCGCTTCCGGCCTCGTCGTGGCCCAGTCCTCCTACTCGGCCTACTCCGCCACCACGGTCAACCCGACGTCCAACTGGGCCACCGGCACCGTCGCGCTGGCCGACGACGACTCCAACACCGCCGCCTTCACCGCCAGCAACCTCAAGCCCGGCTCCACCGGCACCCGCTGCATCGTGGTCTCCTCGACCGGCTCGCTGCCCGCCTCGGTCAAGCTCTACGGCACGAGCGCCTCGACCACCAAGGCCCTCGCCAGCAGCATCACCTTCTCGATCACGCAGGGCACCGGCGGCTCGTTCGGCGGCGGCTGCTCCGGCTACACCCCGCTCGCCAGCGGCTCGAGCGTCTACACCGGCACGCTCGCCGACTTCAGCTCCAGCGCGACGAGCTTCAGCAACGGCGTCGGGTCCTGGGCCACCACCGGCGCGGGCACCGTCGCCAACCCCGAGACCCGGACCTACCAGCTCAGCTACACCGTCAAGTCCGACGCCACCAACGACACCCAGGGCGGCACCGCGGCCCTCGGTTTCACGTGGGAGGCGCAGAACAGCTGATCCGGACGGGCCGGCTGAGCCGGAGCGGTCGCTGAGATCAGGGGACAGCGCCCGTACGGAACCCAGCCACCCGCCAGCAGGAACGGTCCGGTGCACGTCGGGGGACGCGCCAGGACCGGGTCACGAAGGGCCCGCCGAGATCAGGGGACGGCGGGCCCTCGTCGACGTTTCGAGCGTGTCCGACGAGGTATGGGTCACAGACGGAATGCCCGGGCCGCAGCGGCCGGTTGGGCCTCGTGGACGACGTACGCAGCGACGAAGGAGACCTCCGATGACGACCAGCACGACCGAGAAGAAGCACACGTTCCGCCCGGCCTTCAAGGCCGACGAGCAGCTCGCCGCCAACCTGCAGAAGGTGGCGGTCGACATGATCAACCTGCACGTCGTGGGCAAGCAGGCCCACTGGAACGTGGTCGGCCACAACTTCCGCGACCTGCACCTGCAGCTCGACGAGCTCGTCGAGGCCGCGCGCGAGTTCTCCGACACGATCAGCGAGCGCATGCGTGCCATCTACGTGACGGTGGACGGGCGGGCGTCGACGATCGCGAAGACGACGACCATCGCCGAGTTCCCCGTCGGGGAGGTCGACACCGCCGAGACCGTCGACCTGATCGTCGCCGCGATCTACGCGACCGCCGGCACGATCCGCGAGGTCCACGACGAGGTCGACGACGCCGACCCGACGACGGCCGACGTCCTGCACGGCTTCCTCGAGCGTCTCGAGCAGCTCGCCTGGATGATCGAGGCCGAGAACCGGGTCGCCAACCGGACGACCCCGAAGCCCATCACCGAATGAGCTGAACTCCAGCACCTCCCCTGGAAGTGGTCGCTCCGACCGGGCACGCACGGCGTGTCGCGGGTCCGGGGCGACCACTTCCGCGTTCCGGGGCGGGTGGCCTGGCAGCATCGCCGGACGTGACCTCGTACGAGGCCAGGGTGCGGACCGAGGCCCCGCTCCTGGACGCCTACCTCGCCGCCCTCGACACCGGTGCCGCGCCCTTCACGATCCCGGGCCACAAGCGGAACCCGGCGTTCGGGCGCGTGGTGGCCGGCGACCTGCCGCTGCACGGCGGGCTGGACTCGGTCTCGCTGTCGGCCGGCGTGCTGCTCGAGGCCGAGCGCCGCGCCGCCGCGCTGTGGGGGGCCGACGTGGCGCGGTTCTCGGTGGGGGGCTCCACGCACGGCAACCAGGCGCTCGCGCTGGCCGTGGGGCAGCCGGGCGACCGCGTCGTCGTCCCGCGGACGCTGCACCGTTCGCTGCTGCTCGGCCTGGTGCTCGCCGGGCTCGACCCCGTCTGGCTGCCGACCCGCGTCGATCCCGCCACCGGGCTGCCCCTGGGCTGCCGCGCCGAGGACGTCGCGCGGTGCCTGGCGGAGGCGCCGGACGCCGTCGCGGTGTTCGTCGTCGACCCCACGTACGTCGGCAGCGTCGGCGAGCTGGCCCGGGTCGCCGACCTCGTGCACGCGGCGGGTCTGCCCCTGCTGGTGGACGCGGCGTGGGGCGCGCACCTCGGCTTCCACCCGGCGCTCCCGCCGCACGCGCTGCAGGCCGGGGCCGACGCGCTCGTGACGAGCGCGCACAAGATGCTGCCGGCGTACACGCAGGCCGCCCTGGTCCTGGCGCGCACCGAGCGGCTGGACCCGGCCCGGTTGCAGAGCGCCTTCGAGGCCACGAACACCACCAGCCCGGCCGGCGCCGTCCTCGCCAGCACCGACGCTGCCCGCGCGCTCCTGCAGCTGGACGGGGAGGTGCTCCTCGGGGAGGTCGTCCGGCTCGTGGCCGACGCCCGCGCGCGCCTCGGTTCGGTGCCCGGGCTGACCGTGCTCGACACCGTCGAACCCACCAGGCTGGTCCTCGGCCTCGCGGGCACCGGGGCGGACGGCGTCGTCGTCGGCCGCGACCTGCGGACCGCCGGGGTCGAGGTCGAGATGGCCGACCGCGACTGGCTCGTCCCGATCGTCACGCTGGCCGACACCGCGGCGTCCGTCGACCGGCTGCTCGCGGCCCTGGTCGCGGCCGTCGCGCGGCACGCCGGACCGGCGCGCGCCAGGGTCGTCTCGCCGAGCTGGTCCGTACGGCCCGAGACCGTGCTCGGACCGCGCGCGGCCTTCTTCGCCCGGGCGGTCACGCTGCCGCTCCACGACGCGGTCGGGCGGGTGTCGGCCGAGCTGGTCGCGCCCTACCCGCCCGGCGTCCCCGTCCTGGCGCCGGGGGAGCGGGTGACCGAGGGGGCCGTCAGCGGCCTGCTCGCCGCCGCCCGCGCCGGCACCCGGATCGCGTACGCCGCCGACCCGGCCCTGCGGACCCTCCGCGTCGTCGCCTGAGCGGCCCCGTGCGGGTAGCCCCAGCCTTCAGCCCACCCCAGCCCCAAGAAACCGCTGTCTCCAGACACGCGTTCGAGCTCGCCAGGCGTACGGAGTCAGCATTTTCTGGCTGAGGTGGTGGTGCGGGGCCGCTGCGCCCCGCCCAACCCGCCCAACTCGCCCGACCCCGCTGAACCGGCACCGCCCAGCCCCACTACCCCAGCCCCAAGAAACCGCTGCCTCCCGACACCTTTTCCGGCCTTGCCGGCGTACGGAGTCAGCGTTTCCTGGTGGAGGTGGAGGTGGAGGTGGAGGTGGAGGTGGAGGTGGAGGTGGAGGTGGAGGTGGAGGTGGAGGTGGAGGTGGAGGTGGAGGTGGGTGGAGATTGAGGTGGTGGGGTGAAGGGCCGGGGCGGCCTGGAGGCCCCGGGCGGTCACGCGTCGCGAAGGACCGGGACGGTGACGTCCCGGGCGACGTCCTCCGGGGAGGTCTCGAGGGCGGCCAGCACCGTGTCGCACCAGGCGACCAGGCCGGCGGCGTCGATCCCGTACGGCGGGTCGTCGGCGGCGGTGGAGATCCGCCGCCGGGCGCGCTGCAGCAGCGTGGTCGCGCCGCGCAGGTTGCCACGGAGCACGTGCGTGAGACCGACGGCGAGCTGCGCGAGGCCCTGCCAGAGCTCGCGCTCAGCATCGGGCGCGGACTTCCAGCGCGCCTCGAGCACCTCGTGGGCGTGGAAGGGCAGGCCGGCGTCGAGCAGGCGCTGGGCCTCGACGAGCGAGGGCACCGCGTCGAGCACCAGGTCCTCCGGAACCCGCTCGACGCCGACCGCGCCGCGGGGGAGCGGGCGCCCGAGGGCGTCGCGGGGCCGGGCGTTCTGGGCCCGGCCGCGGGCGTCGCGCTCGCGCTCGACGGGCCCCGGCGTCACGACGCCGCGGCCCAGCCGCGGAACTCGGACTGCGCCCCGGGCGAACCGGTCACCTCGACGTGGGCGGCGCTACGCCGACCGCTCACCCAGAGCGCGAGCTCGACCGGCTCGCCGGTGAGGGTCACGCCCTCGCCCTTCTTCGCCGTCCGGGTCTGACCGCGCGGCGTGGCCAGCGTGACCCCGACAGGGGCGCGGCGCAGTGCCAGCGCGAACAGCCCGAGCTGACCCCAGACGGCGTCCTGCTGGTCCTCGTCGAGCACCCGCGGCTCGGCGGGCGTCGGTCCGCCGCGCCGCACGTCCTCGTGGTGGATGACGTACTCGAGCAGGTTCAGCTGTTCGGCGGCCCAGCGCATGGGCGACCAGACCGGCGGACCCGCCACGAACCGGTCGACGAGTGCGGCGTAGCCCTGCGGGCTGCGGGCGCGGCTGCAGAGCTTCGTCAGGCCGGGCTCCTGACCGGGTGGCCGGCGGGCCACGGCGTCGGTCACCATCGCCACCGGACCCTGCTCCCGCTGCACGAGGTGGGCGACCAGGCGTCGTACGTCCCAGCCCTCGTCCAGCGTGGGGGCGTCCGGGTCCGCCGCGCGCAGCGTCGCGACCAGCGCGTCCTTCTCCTGCCCGACCCAGCTCATCGGTGTCCGTCCTGCCGCTCGTCCATCGAGCCAGCATAGGAACGTGGCCGTCCCCGTCGTGGGGCCGCAGCCCCGGCACCCCCGCGACGGTCGTCACGCACTCGTGACGCGGATGTCGCGCGCCGCGCCCTCGCGGCTGAGACGATCGGCGCGCCCGGCCGGAGGCGGCCGGAGGGCGGGAGGGTGGAGCGGATGGTCACGGTGGCGGCCTGCCAGGTGCCGATCGACATCGACGACCCGGAGAAGACGCGACGCGTCGTCGCCGAGGCGGTGGGGGAGGCGGCCCGTCGCGGCGCCCGCCTCGTCGTGCTTCCCGAGCTCACGCTGTGCGGCTCGATCTTCACCGACGCGGCCGAGGCGGCGGCGCGGGCCGAAGCCGCCGACGGCAGCTCCGTACGGTTCTTCGCCGAGCTGTCCGCCGCGTTCGACCTCGTGCTGGTCGCCGGCTTCTGCGAGGAGTCCGGGCTGGCGAAGCCGTACGACAGCGCCGTCGTGGTCGACCAGGGACGGGTGCGCGCGGTCTACCGCAAGACGCACCTCTGGGACTTCGAGCGCGAGCTCTTCACGCCCGGGGACGTGCTGCCCCCCGTGGTCGCGACCTCGGTCGGGGCCGTGGCGCCGCTGGTCTGCTACGACCTCGCCTTCCCCGAGGTGCTGCGCAGCGTCGCGCTCCGCGGCGCGCAGGTCGTCGCCTCGCCCGCCAACTGGCCGGACTCCGACAGCCCGGACACCCGCCCGCCCGAGGTGTCGAAGGCGATGGCGGGCGCCGCGATCAACCGGGTGGTCGTCGTGGTGGCGGACCGGGTCGGCGAGGAGCGCGGCCGGCGCTGGGTGGGCGGCAGCGTGGTCTGCGACCACGAGGGCTACCGGGTCGCCGGTCCGGAGTTCGGCGCCGAGACCGTGCTGAGCGTCGAGGTCGACCTCGACGCCACGCTGCAGAAGAACATCAGCGGGCGCAACCACGTCTTCGACGACCGGCGTCTCGACCTCTACTGACGTGCGGCCGACGCCCGGCGACCCTTGCCAACGAACTCACCGGATCTCTAAGTTATACGTATGCACCTGACTCCGACCGATGCGCGTCGCATCTCCGGCACCTACACCGTCGTCCGCCAGCCCGACCGGCCGGACGTGGCCGCGCAGTCCGACCCGAAGGTCATCGAGACGGTGTCCGCGATGCTGTCGGAGATCGAGCGCGAGGGGCTGCCCGCGGTCCGTCGCCACGCCGAGCGGCTCGACGGCTGGACCGGGGCTGAGGACTTCGAGGTGCCCGAGTCGTCCTTCGGACCGCTGACCGATGGGCTCCCGCAGGACCTGCGCGACGCCCTGGACGCCGGTGCCGAGCGCACCCGCCGCTTCGCCGAGATGCAGCGCTCGCACCTGGTCGACTTCGAGGACGAGGTCATCCCCGGTGTCGTCTGCGGTCAGCGCTACGTGCCCGTCGGCAACGTCGGGGCCTACCTCCCGGCGGGCCGCTTCCCGCTGCTGGCCAGCCCGTTCATGAGCGTCGGCGTGGCCCGCGCCGCCGGGGTACCGAACGTCGTCTGCACCACGCCGCCCTCGAACCACGGCACCGTCCACCCCGCCGTCCTCTACTCCGCGCGGGCCTCGGGCGCCGAGCGCGTCTTCGCCGTCGGCGGCGTCCAGGCGCTGGCCTCGATGGCCTTCGGGCTGCTCGACGGCGTGCCGTCGGACATGATCGTCGGCGCCGGGAACGCGTTCGTCGCCGAGGCCAAGCGCCAGCTGTACGGCGCGGTCGGCATCGACGTGCTCGCCGGCCCCTCCGAGGTCGCGGTGATCGCCGACGAGAAGGCCAGCGCCACGATGGTCGCGGCCGACCTGCTGGCCCAGGCCGAGCACGGCCCGAGCTCCCCGGCCTGCCTCGTCACCACCTCCGCCGAGCTCGCCGCGGCCGTCGAGGTCGAGATCGCCCGGCAGCTCGAGGGCCTCGCCACCCGTGACATCGCCGGGGCCGCCTGGCGCGACTGGGGCTCGATCTACGTCGCCGACTCGCCCAAGACCGCGGTCGAGATCATGGACCTGCTCGCTCCCGAGCACCTCGAGATCCTGGCCGAGGACACCGACTTCTACCTCGAGAACATGCGCAACTACGGCTCGCTGTTCCTGGGGGAGTGGTCGACCGTCGCGTACGCCGACAAGGGCATGTCCGGGACCAACCACACGCTGCCCACCGGACGCGGGGCCCGGTACACGGCAGGGTTGTCGGTGGCTCGCTACCTCAAGCAGCTGACCTACCAGAAGGCCACGCGTGCGGCGACCGAGGCGCAGGCGGGTCCTGTGGTAACTATTGCGGACTTCGAAGGGATGCCGGGGCACCGCGACAGCGCCCAGCTCCGGCTCGACCTGGTCGACCAGGACTGACCGACCCACCTCGGGCGAGCGTCGCCCAGGCGGCGCTGCCCAGGACAACTGAACACGTACGGCCCGATCGTGCCCGAACCCGTTGCGTCCGCCGTCCCCCACGACCGAGAAGAAGGTCCCATGCGTCACTCGCGTTCCCACAGCCCTACCCGTCGCCCCGTCCAGCTGCTGGCCGTCGGCCTGCTGGCCGCCTCCCTCGCGCTGACCGCGTGCGGAGCCGGTTCCCGCACGGGCGCCGCCACCGCGACCAAGGTCGCCTGCGACTTCACCAACCCGGCCTCGGCGACGACCGTCAACGTGCTGGCCTACAACTCCTCGGCCGTCGACCCGTACTCGAACACCATGGTGTCGAGCTGCACCCACGACAACGTCACGGTCAAGCACGACCCGATCGACTTCGCCGGCCAGGTGCAGAAGACGACGGCGACGCTCGGTGGTGACACGGGCACGTACGACATCATCGAGACCTACTCGTTCGTCGTCCCCGACCTCGCCTCGCGCGGCAAGCTCGTCGCGCTGGACGACCTCTTCGCGCGTCACCAGGCGACCTACAAGCTCGACGCGATCGACAAGTCCCTGCGTGACGCCATGAGCTACGACGGCAAGCTGTACGGCCTGCCGATGCAGACCCAGGTGCTGACGATGGTCTACCGCAAGGACCTCTTCGCGAAGAACAACCTGACGCCGCCCACGACGTTCGCCGAGCTGCGCGACGACGCGAAGGCGCTGCAGGACTCCGGCGACATGAAGTACCCGATCGCCCTGCCGTGGTCGGCCAGCTCCGACATCTCGACGGCCTACAAGGCGACGCTGAACTCGCTCGGCAAGAACTTCGTCGCCGACGACGGCAAGACCCCGAACTTCACCACCCCGGAGTCCACCAAGGCCTTCACCGAGATGAAGTCGCTGCTGCCCTACATGGACCCGCAGGTGACGACGTTCGACCAGCCCAAGGTGCAGCAGCAGCTGTACAACGGCTCCGCCGCCATCGGGATCATGTTCTCGGGCCGGATGAACGACCTCGTGCAGCAGAAGAACACCAAGCTCTACGACCAGTTCGCCTTCGCGGCCCCGCCCTCGGTCGAGGAGGGCGGCAAGCAGTACGGCGCCCTGTCCGTCGACGGCTGGTCCATCCCGTTCAACACCAAGGTCGACCAGGACCTGCTCTTCCAGGTGATGGCCGCCTCGGTCAGCGAGGACGCGTCCAGGGCGTCGATCCCCGCCGCCTTCCCGGCCCGCACCGGGCTCGACCAGAGCGCGTCCCCGTACGCCGCCGCCGCCGAGGCCGCCATCGCGGGGGCGCCGCCGGCCGAGGCCCAGCCGTGGGTCCCGCCGATCACCTCGGCGACGACCGACATCATCGGCTCGGTCATCCTCGGCAAGACCTCGGTCGCCGAGGGGACGCAGCAGATGCAGACCGCCGCGGAGAAGGTCCTCGCCTCCTCGTAGGACCTGCGGGTCACCGCAGCCGTAGGGTCCGTCGCCACCGACCGCCGAAGAGGGGCACCAGCATGAGACGTCGCGAGTTCTGGGCGCTGGTGACGCCGAGCGTCATCGTGATGTTCGGCTTCATGCTGGTCCCCCTCTACCGGACGGTCCGGTGGAGCTTTCAGAAGGTCGAGTACGGCTCGCCCGGCACGAGCGTCGGGATCTCGAACTACTCAGGGGCGCTGACCGACCCGCGGCTCGGTCGGGCGGTGATCTTCACCCTGCTGCTCACGATCGTGGTGACGGCGTTCTGCCTGGTGTTCGGCTACGTCCTGGCCAGCCTGGTCAACCGGCTGCACCGCATGCGGCCGCTGGTGCTCGGGCTGGTGCTCGTGCCGTACGTCCTGCCGCACGTGGTCGGCGCGGTGGCGTTCTCGTGGCTCTTCGACACCAACTTCGGCGGCATCGTCAACTTCGTCGTCAACGGGGCCACGGGCGGTGCGCTCGGCGAGCCGCTGTGGTTCACGTCGGAGTGGCCGAACCGGCTCATGATCGCGCTCAACGCGATCTGGTACATGCTGCCGTTCGCGATGCTGATGATCCTGGCCGGGCTGCAGGGCGTCTCGACCGAGACGCTCGAGGCGGCCGAGATCGACGGCGCCTCGCCGCTCCAGCGGCACCTGTTCGTGATCATCCCCAGCATCCGTGGCGTGCTCGGCTTCGTCCTGCTGATCTTCACCATGGACGTGCTGCGGATCTTCGACTCCCTGATCGCGCTGTCGCCGCAGGCGGTCTCGCTCGGCAACGAGTCGCTGATGCTCTACATCTACAACGTGGCGTTCCGCGAGGGCGCCGTGAACCTGGGTCTCGGCAGCGCGATCAGCGTGCTGACGATCATCCTGATCCTGATCTTGCTCTATCCCTCCATCCGCACCCTCGTCCGTGAGGCCAAGGCAGCATGACCGTCGAGCTCACCCCCGCCGAGGGCGTCCGTCCGCCGCGTGCGATCGTCGCCGGCGAGGCCACCGCCTCCGGACGGCCCCGCCGCGCTCGCACCCGTGGTCGCACCGTCGCCGTCGTCTCCGCACTGGTCCTCCTGGCGACCTGCCTGCTGATGGTGGCGCCGTTCCTGTGGGCCGCCGCCTCGTCGCTGAAGCCGACGGACGTCGCCTTCTCCAACCCGCCGGTGTTCCGCTTCACCCCGACGTTCCAGCCGTACGTCGACCTGTGGCAGACCACGAGCTTCTACCTCTACCTGATCAACACCGTGGTCGTCGCGGTGATCAGCACGATCGTGGCGCTCGCCGTCGGGCTGCCCTGCGCGTACGCCCTGTCGCGCTACGGCGGCGTCGCCTCGCTGGTCCTGCTCGTCCTCGCGCTGATCTTCCGGGCGCTGCCGCGCTTCGCGGTGGTGCTGCCGATGTACGAGATCAGCAAGTCGATCGGCATCTACGACACCCGGGTCGCCCTGGCCGCGGCGCTGATCGCGATCAACCAGCCGTTCACGATCTGGCTGCTGCGCAACTTCTTCACCGAGATCCCGCGCGAGCTCGACGAGGCGGCGATGGTCGACGGCTGCACGCGGTTCGGCGTGCTGCGCCGGATCATGATCCCGCTCATGGGGCCGGGCATCCTGACCGCCGGGATCTTCGTCTTCCTCTTCGCCTTCCAGGAGTACCTGACCGCCGCGGTCCTCACCGACATCAGCGCCAAGACGGTGCCGGTCTTCATCGCGACCCAGATCGGGCAGAACCTGCCCCTGCTCCAGCAGGCCTCCGCCGCCACCGTGCTGCTCACCCTGCCCGTGATCGGCATCGCCTTCGTCGCGCAGAAGTACCTCGTCGCCGGTCTCGCCTCCGGCGCCGTCAAGGGGTGAGCCAGCCGTCCGAGCCGCTGGTGCTGCTGCCCGGCTCGGGCTGCACGGCGGCGCTGTGGTCGCGGCTCTCGCTGCCCACGACGCCGATCACCCCCGTCCTCACCGAACCCTCGCTCGACGCCGAGGTCGACCGGCTGCTGGCACTGCTGCCGGGACGGTTCGCCCTCGCCGGGCTGTCGCTCGGCGCGATCGTGGCGATGGCGCTCGTCCGGCGCGCTCCCGAGCGCGTGACCCGGCTCTGCCTGATGGCGACGAACCCGTACGCGCCCACGCCGGCCCAGCACGAGGCGTGGGCGGGGCAGCGCGCGGTGCTCGCGTCCGGCTCCACCCGCACGCTGCAGGAGTCGCTGCTGCCGGTGCTGCTGTCGCCCGGGCGCGACGACCTGGTGCCGGTGACCCTGGGCATGGCCGACGAGCTGGGCGCGGCGACGTACAGCGCCCAGCTCTGCCTGCAGGACACCCGGGTCGACGAGCGTCCCGGGCTGGCCGCCGTCCGTTGCCCGACGCTCGTCGTCGCGGCGCGCGACGACCGGCTCTGCCCGCTCGAGCGCCACGAGGAGATCGCACGCCTGGTCCCGGGCGCCGAGCTCGTCGTCCTCGACGACTGCGCCCACCTGGCCCCGCTCGAGCAGCCGGACACACTGTCGGCCCACCTGCGTCGTTGGGTCGGCGGGGGGAGCGGCGACCGGCTCCTGATCTCGACTTCCGCCTGAGGCGTGGCGCAAGCGCCCGCGACGCGCTATCTTTCACCCCGCCGAGCGGGGGTTCGGTGGAGGCGGGCTCGACCCGCGAAGCACGAGCCCCCGAGGGTCCCGCGTGAAGTCTGCTGCCGCGCTCCGTCTACGAGCGGTGCTCGCTGCCGTGCTGTGCCTCGCGCTCGTCGCGACCTGGTCCGCCCTGACGGTCCTGCCGGCACGGGCGGACGGCACCCCGGACATCACGCTCGGGGTCGAGGTCTCCTCGAGCGTCCTGCTGGGCTCGACCGTGCCCGTCACGCTCAGCGCACGGAACCCCTCGGGCCCGGCCGCGTACAACGTCGCCTTCCGCCTCGTGCTGCCGCCCGGGGTGAGCGTCGCGTCCGCCACGCCGGCCGCCAGCCGCACCGTCACCGACGCGGACGGCAACCGCACGGTCCTCTGGGCGAACGTGTCCAACCTCGCCAAGGGCACCACGAGCTCGGTGGCCCTCAAGCTCTCCTACGCGGCGTCGCTCCCGGTCGGGGCGACGTCCTTCGTCGCGGGCGCTTACGCGAACACGAACGCCCGCCAGCTCGTCCGTTTCGACACGGCCGGGGTCCCCGTGCCGGGCTCCACCTCCTACACGGCCTCCGCCACCACCACGGGCGACTCCACGCTGGTGCCGTTCAGCATCACCAAGCAGGTGCTGCGCCCCGAGGACGAGGTCCCGCGCGGGGTGCACAAGGAGAAGACCGTCGTCACCCTGCGGGTCGACAACAACGCGGTGGGTGCCTCGAGCGGGTTCAGCATCGTCGACTACCTGCCCGCCTCCCTGGAGTTCCTGGGCTGCGGCCACGCCGACAACTCCGCGACCGGGACCGAGGAGTACGCCGGCTCGGGCCGCATCGACGACACCGCCGCCCCGTCGCTGGAGGGACACCCCTGCCCGGTCCCGGCCTCGGTCGACACCCAGGACGTCGACCCGCCCGGTCCGCAGCCCTCCGGGATCTACACCGTGGTGCGCTGGGACTCGGCCTCGCTCTCGGCCGCCCTCGGCTCGTCCGGGCTGGCCTCCTCGGACCACTTCACGATCGCGTACGTGCTGGGGGTCCCGCAGCGGGCCAACGTGCTGTTCGGCCCGGGTGCCCCGAGCGCCGCCGGCGGACGGCAGGGGAGCAACCTCGACAACAACACGGGAGCATCGACCCTCGAGACCGACGAGCACGGTGCGACCACCCGGGCAGGGGTCAGCGGCACCTACGCCGGCAGCACGTACAGCGCCAGCGACTCGGTCGACGTCTCGCTGGAGGACGTGGCCCTCCAGAAGTTCGTCGACCGCGACGACATCGTCCAGGGCGGGGTGAGCACCTGGACGCTGGACCTGCAGGTCAGCGAATACACGACGAGCGCGACCGGCATCGTGGTCACCGACACCCTGCCCGACGGGCTCTGCCCGTTCGGGGCCGGCAGCGACGACGACGAGTGCACCGGCGGGACGGGACCCGACCCGGCGTACGACTCGGCCCACGAGAACGACGACGGCACCTGGACGCTGACCTGGCGGCTGCCGGACGCCGGGCCGGACGACCGGCGCACCATCACCTACTCGACCCGGGCCCGTACCGCCTACCAGCAGGACGGCCACGACGCCGCCCCGGTCCGGGCGGAGGACTCCTGGACCAACAAGGTCGGCGTCACCGCGCGCGCGACGGAGCTCGACGGTCCGACCCGGGACGTCGCCGACGACTCGCAGGCGGGCCAGGCGGCCGGGCCGATCAGCTTCGTCAAGGAGGTGGCCGCGCCCACCGCGACCGGCTGCGGCGACGGGTCCGACCTGACGTGGTTCGACGACCAGGCCCCGGGGAGCTTCGGCGTCGGGGACACCGTCTGCTGGCGGCTGACGGCCAGCGCGCCCAAGCACCTCGACACCACCGGCCTGGAGATCTCCGACTTCCTGCCCGTGGGCTTCGCGTACGGCTCGTCGGCCACCGGAGCGGGCTCCGACGTGCCCGCGCCCACCCCGGCCGTCGACGGGCAGCGGATCGTGTGGACGCTGGGCGGCCCCGGTGACCTGGACTCGACCCAGCAGGTCTCCATCGTCCTCACCAGCACGATCGACTCGATCCTGGACGCGGTCCCCGACGAGGTGCAGGGCAACCTCGGCACGCTGACCTACCGCAACACCGAGGGCGGGGTGTTCCAGCTGCGCGACGACGCCTCGGTGAAGTGGGCGGAGCCGCTCGTCACCCTGGACAAGAGCGTGTCGGCCACCCGGGCCGCGGGTGGCGACACCGTCACCTACACCGTGGTCGTGGCCAACGACGGCAACGAGGACGTCAGCGACGTCGCCGTCCGCGACCTGGTGCCCGCCCGGATCGGGTGCGCCGGGATCGGCGGCCTGCCGTCCGGCTTCAGCTGCCCGGCCGGGGGGAACCAGCTGGACGGCACGATCGGCGCGATCGCCGCCGGCGGCAAGGCGACACTGACCTACACCGCCACGCTGCCTGCCGGCACCGGTCCCGCCGAGGCGTTCGTGAACCACGCCGGCGTCCGGCAGTTCCGGGTGCGCGCCAACACCGGTTCGGGAACGTTCGGCTACGTCCCCGCGAACAACATCGACCCGACGCTGACGCCCAACACCACGGCCGCCGACGACACGACCACCGTGACCGCGCAGGACGTCTCGATCGTGAAGAACCACACGACCGCCCTCGTCGAGCAGGGGAACACCGCCGCCTCCGCGACGGTCGGCGAGGAGGTCCGCTACACCGTCGCCGCCACGGTCCCGGCGGGCACCACCGTCAACCGCGCGACCGTGACCGACACCCTGCCGGCCACCCTCGACCTGCTGACGACCTCCCCGGCCCCGACGATCTCCCTGAACGGGGCGGCGGCGACAGGCTTCACGCTCGCCGCCGACGACGCCACCAACAAGGTCGTGGTGACCTTCCCCGCGACGTACACGGCCGGCAGCAGCGACAGCGTGCTCGCCCTCACCTACAGCGCGGTCCTCGTCCGGGACAGCAGCGCCGTCCGGTCCAGCCTGACTCTCACGAACACCGCCGTCCTCACCTTCACCCCGCCGAGCGGCGCCGCCCGGAGCGTCTCCGACGGCGAGGGCGTGGGTGTCGTGGAGCCCGACATCAACGTGGTCACGACCTCGGACGACGCCGACGGGTACGCGACGCCCGGCGAGCTCATCACCTTCCACACCAAGCCGTACAACTCTGGCGTCTCGGTCGCCCACGAGACGGTCGTGGTCGACACCCTGCCCAGCACGGTCCAGCCCGTCGACGCCAACGGGAACCCGGTCGCCGACGGAGCCCTGGTCGGCCCGGACTCGGCGGTGTGGAACGCGACGACGCGCCAGCCTGACCTGGACCGTGGCCACGCTGAGCCCGGGGGTCACCCAGTCGCTGACCTTCACCGCCCGCATCAGCAGCCCGATCGTCGCGCCGTCGACCTTCACGATCGCCGCGTCCGTGACCACCACGTCGATGCCCGGGGTGGTCGCCGGCGAGCGCACCGGAACCGCTCCCGGTCCGAACGCCGCTCGTTACGTGGACAGCGGCAGCCTGGCGCTCCAAGGGCCCCAGCTCGGCGTGACCAAGACCGCCAGCCGGAGCTCCGCCCCGGTCGGCGAGACCGTCACCTACACCGTCGTCGCCACCGTCCCCGCGAACGTGCAGACGTACGACGCGACGGTGCTCGACACCCTGCCCGCGGGTCTGCGCTACCTCGACACCGTCTCCGCCGCCTGCACCGCCCCCGGCGGGTGCACCGACCCCGTCACGACCCTGCCGCCCGCCGGGACCCGGCTCGGCTGGTTCCTCGGCGACCTCGCGCCGGCGGCGACGACCCGGCAGTACACCGTCGTCTACCGCGCCGTGGTCTCCGACGTGGCGGCAGCCGCCCGCGGCGCCGTGCTCACCAACGGTGCCCTGGTCGGCAACGACGCCACCGACAAGATCTCCGGCACCCCGGCCACCATCCCCGCCGAGCGCGGGCTTCGACGGGCGGACCTCCACCGCTGCCGCGAACGTCACCGTCACCGAGCCCCGGCTGACGCTCGACAAGACCGTGGTCGGCGGCGTGAACGACGTCCGGCGCGCCCGTCCCGGCCAGACCCTGAGCTTTGCCGTCCAGCTGACCAACACCGGGACCGCCACCGCGTACGACACCGTCGTCAGCGACGCGATCGACCGTCGGATGCTCGCCGGGCTCGATCGCGAGCGGGCCCGGCTGGACCGTGACGGACGCGGACCCCTCCGACGGGACCCTGGCCTTCGCCGTGCCGACCCTGGCCGCCGGTGCCTCGATCACCATCACCTACAGCGCGACGGTGCCCCCGCTCACCTCGGCCGACGAGGTGGTCACCGGGACCGAGCTCGACAACACGGCCGACGCGACCTACTCCTCCGCGGCGAGCAGCGCGGTCGGACCCCGGCGCTTCTACGACGACGTCACGGCCGACGCCGTCGACATCGAGGTCGACCTGGCCAGCGTGGGTGACCGCGTCTGGTTCGACACCAACGCCAACGGCGTCCAGGACGCGGGCGAGCGCGGCCTGACGAACGTCCCGGTCGAGGTGACCTTCCTCGGGGCCGACAACACGCTCGGCACCTCCGACGACGAGGTCCAGACCGTGCGGACGGGTGCCGACGGTGCCTGGACCCTCGGCCAGCTGCCGGGCGGGAAGTACCGGGTCCGGATCGCCGCCGCCGACCTGCCGGCGGGGACGGCTTTCGGCTACGACCTCGACGGTGCGGCGACCGCCGGGACGGCGTCGTTCCCCCTCGGCGAGGCGCAGAACCGCACGGACGTCGACTTCGGCGTCACCGGTACCGGCAAGATCGGCGACCTCGTGTGGCTCGACCGCAACGCCGACGGGGCCGTCGACAGCAGCGAACCGCCGCTGGCCGGTGTCGGCGTGCGGGTGCTGTGGTCCGGCCAGGACGGCGTCCTCGGCACCGCGGACGACGTGACCTACGCCGCCGTGACCAGCGCGACGGGTGCGTGGCAGGTGACCGGTCTGCCGGCCGGCCCGTACGCGGTCACGCTCGACCCGGCCACCTTCCCGGCCGGGACCGTCGCCGCCTCCGACCCCGACGGCCAGCGCGGCGCCGCCGCCGACGCGACGGTGACCAACCGGGCGCTCACGGCCGGCCAGTCCGACCAGACGCTCGACTTCGGCCTGCGCGGCACCGGTGCGCTGGGCGACCTGGTGTGGCTGGACCGCAACGGCGACGGGGTGCAGGACCCGGCCGAGCCCGGACTGCCGGGCGTGGGCGTCCAGGTGACCTGGCCCGGGACGGACGGCACGTTCGGCACCGCCGACGACCTGGTGCTGACCGCCACCACCGGCGCGTCCGGCGCCTGGAGCCTGGCGGACCTGCCGGCCGGCTCGTACCGGGTCCGCGTGCTGCCCGCCAGCTACCCGAGCGGTACCCGCCCGGTGTCCGACCCCGACGGGCAGCGCGGTGCCGCCGCCGACGGGGCTGCGACGACGACCCTGGCGGCCGCGCAGACACGGGGCGACCTCGACTTCGGCCTGAACGGGACCGGGGCCGTCGGCGACCTCGTCTGGCTCGACCGGAACGCGAACGGCGCCCTCGACACGGGGGAGACCCCGATCGCCGGCGTCGGCGTCGTCGTGAGCTGGGCCGGTCCCGACAACGCCCTCGGCACCGCCGACGACGTGGTCTACCGCGCCGTCACCGGGAGCGACGGCCATTGGGGTGTGTCCGGTGTGCCGGCCGGCCGGATCCGGGTCGCGCTCGACCGGACGCACCGTGCCCGCCGGCCTCGACCCGGCGTCCGACCCCGACGGGGCCCGCGGAGCGCACGCCGACTCCAGCGCCGACAGCACCCTGGCGGCGGGCACGACCGACCTCGACGCAGGACTTCGGCCTGCGCGGCACCGGCACGGTCGGCGACCTCGTCTGGCTCGACCGCGACGCCGACGGCGCGGTCGACGCCGACGAGCCGCCGCTGGCCGGCGTCCGGCGTCGCGGTGGTCTGGTCCGGCCCGGACCACGACCCTCGGCACCGCCGACGACGTGACGTTCGCGCGCGACGACCGGGCGCCGACGGTCGCTGGAGCGTCACCGGCGTCCCGGCCGGACCGCTCCGGGTGGCGCTCGACCTGCAGCACGCTGCCGGCCGGGACCGTGGTCGCCTCGGACCGCGACGGCACGCCTGACGGTGCGGTGACCTCCACGCTCGCGAGCGGGGCGAGCGACCTCACGTACGACTTCGGGCTGCGCGGCACCGGCACCGTCGGCGACCTCGTCTGGCTCGACCGCAACGGCGACGGGGTGCAGGACGCGGACGAGCCCGGGCTGCCTGGCGTGGCCGTACGGGTGGTCTGGCCCGGCACCGACGGCACCGCGGGAACGGCCGACGACCTCGCGCTGCGCGTGGTCACCGACGGCGCCGGCCGCTGGACCGCGACCGGGCTCCCGGCGGGCCGCTACTCGCTCACCCTCGACCCCGCGAGCTACCCGGCCGGGACCTCGCCGGTCTCGGACCCCGACGGCGACCGCGGCGACCAGGCCGACGGCGCTGCCAGCACGTCGCTCGACCCGGCCGAGACCGACCTGGGGCTCGACTTCGGGCTCCGCGGCGGGGGTTCGGTCGGCAACCTGGTCTGGCTCGACCGCGACGCCGACGGCACGGTGGACGCCGACGAGCCACCGCTGGCCGGCGTCGGTGTGGACGTGGTCTGGGCGGGACCGGACGGTGTCCTCGGCACCTCCGACGACGTGGCCTACCGCGCCGTGACCGACGCCTCCGGTCGCTGGCAGGTCAGTGGGCTGCCCGCCGGTCCGTACTCGGCGACCCTGGACCGGGCCACCTTCCCGGCCGGCACCGTGCCGGCGTCTGACCCCGACGGGCAGCGCGGCGCTGCAGCCGACGCCACGACCACGGGCACCCTCACCGCGGGCCGGTCCGACGCGAACGTCGACTTCGGGCTGCGCGGCACCGGGACGCTCGGCGACCTCGTCTGGCTCGACCGCGACGCCGACGGCGTGCAGGACGCGGGCGAGCCCGGCCTCTCCGGAGTGCGGGTCGACGTCCTCTGGCCCGGGTCGGACGGCACGTTCGGCACCTCCGACGACCTGGCCCTGTCCGCCACCACCGACGCTGCCGGGACCTGGAGCCTGGCCGACCTCCCCGCCGGCGACTACCGCGTACGGCTGGAAGGCGACAGCTACCCGGACGGCACGCGCGCGGTCTCCGACCCGGACGGCCAGCGGGGCACGGACGCGGACGGGTTCGCAGCGACGAGCCTCGCGGCCGGCGACACCCGCGGCGACCTCGACTTCGGTCTGGACGGCACCGGTGCGGTCGGTGACCTCGTCTGGCTCGACCGGGACGCCGACGGCACGGTCGACCCGGGCGAGACGCCGCTGGCCGGCATCGGTGTCGTCGTGACCTGGTACGGCCAGGACGGTCAGCCCGACGGGGACATCGCTGGCGACGACGTGCACTACGCCGCCGTCACCGACTCCGACGGCCGCTGGAGCGTGGGCGACCTGCCCGCCGGCCGCTACCGCGTCCGGCTGGACCCGGCGCTCGTGCCCGCCGGGCTGACCCCGGTGTCCGACCGGAACGGCTCGGCGACCGACGGCAGCGCCACCGGCTCGCTGGACGCCGGGCAGACCGACGACGCGTACGGCTTCGGCCTCCGCGGCACCGGCACCGCCGGCGACCTCGTCTGGCTCGACCGGGACGGTGGCGGCCTGGTCGAGGCGCAGGAGCCGCCGCTCGCCGGGGTGCGGGTCGACGTCACCTGGGCCGGTCTCGACGGGGTCCTCGGCACCGCTGACGACACCGCGTACCGCGCGGTGACGGGCGCCGACGGCCGCTGGTCGGTGTCCGACCTGCCTGCCGGGGTCTTCTCCGCCCGGCTCGACCCGACCACGTTCCCGGCCGGCACCACGCCCTCCTCCGACCCGGACGGCGGGACCGCCGACGGGACGGCGCTGTTCAGCCTCACCGCCGGGCAGGCCGACGACGGCGTCGACTTCGGGCTGCGCGGCACCGGCACCCTCGGCGACCTCGTCTGGCTCGACCGCGACGCCGACGGCGTCCAGGACCCGGCCGAACCCGGACTGCCCGGTGTCGTCGTACGCCTGGTGTGGCCCGGCACGGACGCCACCGTCGGCACCGCCGACGACCTCGAGCTCAGCGCCACCACCGGGCCCGACGGTCGCTGGAGCCTGGCGGACCTGCCCGCCGGGCGCTACACGGTGCGTCTCGACCCCGGCAGCTACCCCGCGGGGACCTCGCCGGTCTCCGACCCCGACGGCGACCGGCACGGCGACGCCGACGGCCGGGCGACGACCGAGCTGGCGGCCGGCGAGGACGACCGCAGCCTGGACTTCGGCCTGCGCGGCACCCAGACCGTCGGCGATCTCGTCTGGCTCGACCACGACGCGGACGGCACCGTGGACGCCGGCGAACCCGGGCTCGCCGGGATCGGCGTCGACGTCCTCTGGCTCGGGCCGGACGGCGCGGTCGGTGGCGGGGACGACGTCAGCGACCGCACCGTCACCGACATCGCCGGCCACTGGCAGGTCACCGATCTGCCGGCCGGGACCTACCGGGTCATGCTCGACGCCTCGACCTTCCCGGCCGGGACGGCGCCCGGCTCGGACCCCGACGGCGGGTCGGCGGACGGCACCGTCACCCGCTCCGTGCGCACCGACGACGACTCGATCGACTTCGGCCTGCGTGGGACCGGCTCGGTCGGCGACCTCGTCTGGCTCGACACGAACGGTGACGGACGCTTCACCGACGACGCTGGCGTCCGCGACCCGGACGAACCGGGTCTGCGCGACCTGGCGGTCGAGGTCCGCTGGGCTGGAGCGGACGACGTGCTCAAGACCGCCGACGACCTCGTCGTCCGGACCACGACCGGGGACGAGGGCGCCTGGGGCGTCTCGAACCTTCCGGCCGGGTCGTACTCCGTGCGAGTGGTGGACCCGCCGAGCGCGCTGGCCCCGACCTACGACGAGGACGGCGGCACCGAGGGTGCGGACGACAAGACCGCGTTCGAGCTCGCCGCAGGGGCCGACCACGACACCGCCGACTTCGGGCTCCGGGCGGCCACCGGCGTGGGTGACCGGGTCTGGCTCGACCGGGACGAGGACGGCGTGCAGAGCGCGGACGAGCCGGGCATCCCCGGGATCGACCTGCGCGTCACCGCGGCCGGCCCGGACGGCGAGCTCGGGACGACCGACGACGTGGTGCGGACCACGCGGACCGATGCCACCGGCCACTGGCTGGTGACCGGGCTGCCGGCGGGACGGGCGAAGGTCGAGGTGACCGGTGGTCTGCCCCCCGGTCTCGCGCCCACCTTCGACGGCGACGACAAGACCGGCGGCGACCCGGTGACGCCGGGCGTGAGCCTGCTCGACCTGAAGGCGGCGCCGGACGGCGAGGTCGTCGGTGACGTCGGCCAGGACTTCGGCTACGTGGGGGCGGGTCGCATCGGCGACCGGGTCTGGGCGGACGTGAACCGCGACGGCGTGCAGGACACCGACGAGCCGGGCCTGCCCGGGGTCGGGGTGCGGGTCACCTGGTTCGGCGCCGACGGCACGTTCGGCGGAGGGGACGACGTGGTCGTGACCACCGCGACCGTCGGCGACGGCCTCTACGGCGTGGACGGGCTGCCGTACGGCGAGTACCAGGTCGCGGTGGTCAGCGGCATCGAGGACGGCTACGCGCCGACCGCGGACGAGACCGGGGACGCGGACGGGGTCTCGATCTTGACGCTGACGTCCCCGGTGGTGCAGGACCTCGTGGACGGCACCTCGCACACCACGGCCGACTTCGGCTACGGCGGTGCGGGCACCCTGGGCGGGACCGTGTGGTTCGACCTCGACGTCGACGGGGTCGTCGACCCCGGTGAGTCGGGCGCCCCGGAACGTCCCGCTCGACGTGGTCTGGGCCGGCCCGGACGGCCTGCTCGGCAACGCCGACGACGTCCCGATCCGCACGAGCACCGGGCACCGACGGCCACTGGCAGCTCGACGGGCTGCCGCCCGGCCGCTACAGGGTGCGCGTGCCCGAGGGCAGCGTCCCGACGGGCGCGGACGATCGTCTTCGACCGCGACGGCGCTGTCGAGCACCCGGACGGCGTCTGGACCGGCGACCTCGGTCCCGGGCACGGCGATCACGAACATCGACACCGGCTTCGGCGGGTTGGCGAGCATCGGCGACGTCGTCTGGGCCGACGTGAACCGCGACGGGCACCGGGACGCCGACGAGCCAGGTCTGCCCGGTCTGATCGTGCGCGTCACCTTCCTCGGCGCGGACCGCACGTTCGGCGGCGGGGACGACGTCGTGTTCGACACCCTGACGGGACCCGACGGTTCGTACTCCGTGGTCGGCTTGCCCACCGGCTCCTACCGGGTCGAGGTCCTCCCGGGCGTCCCGGCGGGCTACGACCCGACGTCCGACGGGATCGTCGAGCTCACCTTGGCGGCCGGCGAACACGGGGTCGCGGACTTCGGCTACGGCGGCACGGGCGCCCTGGGTGGCGTCGTCTGGTTCGACCGGGACGCCGACGGCGTGCTCGACCCGACGACGGAACCCCCGGTCCCGGGCCTCGGTCTGGTGGTCCTGTGGGCCGGCCCGGACGCTGAGCTCGGCACCGCCGACGACGTGACCCTCGCCGGGACCACCGACGCCACGGGTCGCTGGCTGGTCGGCGACCTGCCACCCGGGGCCTACCGCGTGAGCCTGCCGGAGGAGCAGGTGCCAGCCGGGACGCGCGTGGTCTTCGACCGCGAGCACCTGCTCGACGACCCGACCGGGGTCTGGACGGGCACGCTCGGGGCCGGGGAACGGCGGTTGGACGTGGACGACGGCGTCCGGGGGACCGCCGCGATCGGCGACTCGGTCTGGGTCGACTCGAACCGTGACGGCCACCACGGCAGCGCCGAGCCCGGTGTGCCGGGCCTGACGGTCACCGCGACCTGGTTCGGTGCGGACGGGCAGCTCGGGACGGAGGACGACGTGGTCTTCACCGCTGTCACGGGCAGCGACGGCGCGTACGCCCTCGCCGACCTGCCCGCGGGTCCCTACCGGGTCGTCGTGGCGCAGGCCGACCTGCCGTCGGGCCTCACGGCCCGGTCCGACCTCGACGGCGGTGACCCGCTGGTCACCGAGCTCACCCTCGAACCCGCGCAGCACCGTCGCGACGTCGACTTCGTCGTGGTGGGACCTGTGGTCGACACCGGCAGCGGGAGCGGTCTCGCGAGCACGGGCCTGTCCAGCAACGGGCCGCTCGTCGCGGGGCTGCTGCTGGCCGCCGCCGGTGTCGGCCTGCTGATCCGGCGTCGGGCACGGGCCCGACGGGCAGGACCCCGCCGGGCTCGGGAGTGAGCTCTTGTGCTCAATCCGGAGCGCTCGATGGCCTTCTGACCGCCTGAACGGCCCAAAACGGCGATCGAGTGCTCCGTTCTGAGCGGATCGAGCGACACCCAGGTCTCCCGGGCCACGACCGCGGGCCGATCCGTCGTCGCGCCGCCTCGACCTAGCGTGGCTGCACCACGACAGGAGGAGCCCAGGTGGCCGTGAACGTGCAGCAGGTCGTCCCGCACCAGGACGGAACGACGGACGTCTACGTCGAGGCGGGGCACCACGTCGAGGTCGAGGAAGGCGCCCTCGTGGTCCTCGACGGGGTGGACGGGCGGCGGGTCGCGCTGTTCGCGCCCGGCACTTGGCTCTCGGCGCAGGTCGAGGACTGACGGTCGCGACGAGCCGTCAGCGGATCGTGTAGCCGCCGTCCACCACGAGGTCGGCGCCGTTGATCATGTCCGAGGCGCCGCTGGCCAGGAACAGGGCCGCGCCGGCGATCTCGCGCGGCAGCGCGAACCGCCCCACGGGGATCTCCCGGAGCGCCGCCTCGCCCTTCGCGCCCGACCACGCCTGGCGGCCGAGGTCGGTGAGCACGACGGTGGGGGAGAGGCAGTTCGCGGTGACGCCGCGCCCGGCCCACTCGGTGGCGAGCACCCAGGGTCAGCCCGACGACGCCGGCCTTGGAGGCGCAGTACGCCGCGTGCTCGAGCAGCCCGACGCTCGCCGCCTGCGACGCCAGGTTGATGATCTTGCCGCGCCCGGCCGCCAGCATGTGCCGCCCGACGGCCTGGCTCATGAAGAAGGTGCCGCTGAGGTTCACGGCGAGGGTCCGGTCCCAGGCCCGCGTGCTCAGCGTCTCCGCCGGCGCCAGGTCGACGATGCCCGCGCAGTTCACGAGGACGTCGATCCGTCCGGCGGCCTCGACGGCGCGGTCGGCCGCCGCAGCCGCCGACGCCGAGTCGGACACGTCGGCGCCGATCCCCACCGCCTCCGGCCCGATCTCTGCCGCCCGCCGTACCGACGCCTCCTGGTCGAGGTCGACGACCACGACCCGCGCGCCCGCCGCCGCGAACACGTCCGCGATCGCCGCCCCGATGCCGGACGCGGCACCGGTGACGAGAGCGACGCGGCCGTCGAGGCGGAACGTCAGGTCGACCGCCGCGTCGGTCGGCTCGGGCGTGCTCACGCCGACCCCGGCGCGGCGGTCCGCAGCTCGGCGAGGTGCGCCATCAGCGTCGCCGTCAGGTTGTAGACGACGAGCTGGGCCCCGTCCGCGAACGACCGCTCCGCCGCCGCGACGCTCCCGACGATGTCCATCCGCAGCTTGCCCTGGTCCGCCAGCACCCGGTGCACGCGCCGGATCCCGCTCCGCCGGCGGCGGGTCCTCCGGTCGTCGTCGAGGCCGCCAGGTCGGCGACCCCGACCATGATCCCGTCGAGCCCTTCGACCGCGACGACCGCCTCCGCCTGGCTCACCCCGAGCGGGGACTCGATCATGCCGATCACCAGCGTCTCGTCGGTCAGGCGCTCCTGGTGCTCGCGCGGGTCCGCGAGCCCGAACCGTCCCGACCGCCCGTACGTCGCGAACCCCCGGTGCCCGACCGGCGGGTAGTGCGCGGAGTCGACCAGCGCCCGGGCCTGCTCGGCGGTGTCGACGTGCGGGGCGACGACGCCCTCGGCGCCGGCGTCGAGGGCCCGCAGCACGAGGGCGGGTTCCGCGGAACCCACCCTGACCAGCGAGGGCACCCCGTGCACCTGGGCGAACGCCACGTGCCGCCGCAGCTCCACCACGTCGGCCGGGCCGTGCTCGCCGTCGATCAGCACGAAGTCGAAACCGGCCACGGCCGCCATCTCGACGAGCTCCTCGCCGGGGACCCGGAGCAGGACGCCCAGGAGCCGGTCACCGTCCGCCAGCCGCTGCTTGAGGCTGTGCTGGTTCATGATCACGCGATCATCCCGCCCGACAGGTCGACGTCGGCGCCGGTCATCCCGGGCATGGCCAGCATCGCCACGACGGCGGCGCCGACCTCACCCTCGGTGACCATGCGCCCGAGCGCCGCCCGCGACACGTACGCGGCCTCGGCCTCGGCGGACGACGAACCCGTCCGCTCGGCCTCGAGACGGAAAAGCCGGTCCATGCGATCGCCCTGCACCGGGCCGGGGGAGAGGCTGTTGACGCGCACGCCCGAGGGTCCCACCTCGAAGGCGAGCGTCGACGTGAGCCCCAGGACCGCCATCTTCGAGGCCGCGTACGGGGTGCGGCGCGCGAGCGGGCGCTTGCCGGTCACCGACGCCAGGTTGATCACGTCGCCGGCGCCGCGCGCGACCATCGTCGGCAGGAACGCCCGGCACAGCAGGAACACCCCGCGCACGTTGACGTCGAAGACCTCGTCCCAGTCCTCGACGGCGATCTCGATCAAGGGAGCGACCGGGCCGGCGACGCCCGCGTTGTTGATCAGGATCGACACCTCGACGTCGGAGAGGGCGTCCGCGAGCGCCTCGATGGAGGCCGGGTCGGCGACGTCGCACACCCGCCACGACGCCCGCTCGCCGAGCTCGTCGACGAGCGCGGCCAGCGGTTCGGCCCGGCGCCCGACCACGACGACCGAGGCACCGTCGGCGTGCAACGCCCGGGCGATCGCCGCCCCGAGCCCGGTCCCGCCGCCGGTGACGAGTGCCGTACGGCCGTCGAGCGCGGTCACGCCTGTCCGGCGGGCTCGAGCGAGGCCGCCCGGTAGCGCTCCTGCGCCTCGTCGATCCAGCCGAACGAGTCGCCGAGGTGGCGCGCGGCCCGGACGTCGCCGGAACGGGCGTGCCCCTCGAACAGCTCGACGCGCGCCGCGCGGCCGCAGACCCGGCCGAGCTCGCCGCTGGCGTCCGTGTCGCGCACCTCCTGGTAGGTCACGGTGCGCAGGTACTTCCCGACCCAGAGCCCGCCGGTGTAGCGCGCGGCGCCGAGCGTCGGCAGCACGTGGTTGGTGCCGATGACCTTGTCGCCGTAGGAGACGCAGGTGTTCGCGCCGAGGAAGAGCGCGCCGTAGTGGTGCATGCGCTCGAGCGCCAGCCGCGGTTCGGCGGTCAGGACCTGCACGTGCTCGAACGCGAGCTCGTCGGCCATCGCGTACGCCTCGTCGAGGTCGTCGACGACGACCACCCGGCCGTAGTCGCGCCACGCGGGACCGGCGTAGTCGGCGGTCGGCATGCCCGGCAGGATCGCCTCGACGTGCGCCATCGCCTCGCGCCCGACGCGCTCGCTCGTGGTGATGAGGACGGCGGGGGACTCGGGGCCGTGCTCGGCCTGCGAGAGCAGGTCGACCGCCACGACGAACGGGTCGGCCTCGTCGTCGGCCACCACGAGGATCTCGGTCGGCCCGGCGAAGAGGTCGATGCCGACCTCGCCGTAGAGCTGGCGCTTGGCCTCGGCGACGTACGCGTTCCCGGGCCCGGCGATGAGGTCGACGCGGTTCATCGTCTCGGTGCCGATCGCCATGGCGGCCACGGCCTGCACGCCACCGAGGATCCAGATCTCGTCCGCGCCCGCGAGGTGCATCGCCGCGACCGTGGCGGCGGGGATCTCGCCGCGGATCGGCGGGGTGCAGGCGACGACGCGGGGGACGCCCGCGACCTTGGCCGTCACGATCGTCATGTGCGCCGACGCGGTCAGCGGGTACTTGCCGCCGGGCACGTAAGCGCCCACGGCCTGCACGGGGAGGTGACGCTGACCGAGGAAGACGCCGGGCAGCGTCTCGACCTCGACGTCGGCCATCGAGGCGAGCTGGACGGCCGCGAACCCGCGCACCTGGTCCTGCACGAAGCGGATGTCCGCGACGACCTGGTCGTCGAGCGTCGCGATGATCTCCGCGACCCGCTCGTCGCTCAGCCGGAAGCTCTCCGGGCTCCAGCGGTCGAAGCCCTCCGAGTACGTCCGTACGGCGTCGTCACCACGCTCGCGGACGTCGGCGACGATCTGCGCGACCCGGACGCGCACGTCGTCCTGGGACACGTCGGCGAAGGACTTGCTCCGACCGGTCTTCAACGCGATGCGCACGGTGCTCCCGCTCTCCTGGCTGAATACGTATGCTAAGAGTCAACACGAACGCTCCGGCAGGGTCAAGGCTGCGCCGTTAGGCTTTCGCCCACTGCTCCATGACCGATCCACGACCGATCCACGACCGATCGACGACGAGAGGGACGAGGGTGGTCACCAGCCACGACGTCGCGCGCCTGGCCGGCGTCAGCCAGCCGACGGTGTCGCGCGCGCTGCGGGACAGCCCCAAGGTCTCCGAGCCCACCCGCCGCCGGGTCCGCGACGCCGCCTCCAAGCTCGGCTACTTCCCGAGCGACACCGGTCGTGCGCTGTCCGTCGGGCGTACGCACCGGGTCGGGCTCGTCGTCACCGACCTGGCCAACCAGTTCTACACGCACACGATCGCCCCGATGCACCACGCGCTGGAGTCGCTCGGCTACCAGCTCGTGCTGCACACCGAGGAGTCCGACAGCGCCCTCGTCGCCGACCGGCTGCTGTCGAGCTCCCTCGACGGCCTCGTGCTCGCCACCACCGCGACCGACTCGGTGCTGCCCGTCCGGCTGCGGGACCGCGGCGTCCCCTTCGTCTACTTCAACCGCCGGGCCAGCGCGGTCGAGGCCGACTCCGTCGAGGTCGAGGCGCGCAGCGGCATGCGCGAGCTCTCCGAACGCATCCTCGCGCTCGGGCACCGCCGCGTCGGCGCCGTCCTCGGCCCGGCCAACGCGAGCACCGCCTCGAACCGCGAGCTCGTCCTGCGCGAGACGCTCGCCGCGGCCGGCGTCGCCCTGCCGATCGCGCTCTCGTACCGCGGGCCCTTCGACTTCGACACCGGGTACGCGGGTGCCCGCCGCCTGCTCGCGCAGGACCCGCGGCCCACGGTGATCGTCTGCGCGAACGACGTCGTCGCGTACGGCGCCCTCAACGCCGCCCGCGAGCTCGGTCTCGACGTGCCCGGCGACGTGTCGGTCGTCGGGTTCGACGACCTGCCCGAGGCGCGCTGGCCCCTCCTGCAGCTCACGACCGTCGCCTTCGACCTCGACGCCATGGCCCGCCGGGCCGCCGGCCTCCTGGTCGACCGCCTCGCCTTCGGACCCGGCGAGCCGTACCGGCACGAGTGGTTCCCCAGCCACCTCGTCGAGCGCGCCACGCTCGCCCCGCCTCGCCTCTGACGTCCTCTCCTCGAGGTGTCCCGCGACACCCGACGACCCTCTCGACGTGCGGCGATGCATACGCATACACTCCTAGGAACCGCCACGAACCCGAGGAGCGAGCCATGCCGTTGGACGCGATCGCGTACAAGCCGTACGCAGATCCGGACGACTTCATCCGCGAGGTGACCGACCTGATCTGGGTCAACCGCGCGATCGGCCACATCTACGAGAACTACGAGGCCGACGCGATCGTCCACGGCTCGTACGGCACCTCGGTCGGGGTCGAGGAGGTGGTGCAGGGCAGCCTGATGCGGATCTCGGCGACGCCGGACCGCGTCGGCCAGGCCGAGGACGTGGTGTGGGAGGCGCGCGGCGAGGACGCGTTCCTCAGCTCGCACCTCGTGCTCTCCGTGGACCCGGCCACCGACTTCATCAGCCGCACCGTCGCCAACTGCCTCTACCGCCGCGGCCGGATGGTCGAGGAGTGGGTCGTGCGCGACTTCCTGGCGATCACGCTGCAGCTCGGGCAGGACCCCGACGAGGTCGCCCGCTCGAAGCCGTTCGTCGGCTACTCGGGCAGCATGCTCACCCCGCCGCCGGAGAACGTCCTCGCCGTCGGTGATTCGGGTCCCCGGCCCGACGACCACCGCTCCGAGGCCGAGATGGTGCTCGAGTTCATCGAGCGGGTCTGGAACGGCCGCGACCTCCACGCCGTCGAGCAGTACTGGGTGCGCGACCTGACCCTGCACACGGTCGGCTACCGCACCATCACCCGGCCCGAGGGCTACCGGCGCGCGATGCTCAAGATGCTCCGGCCCTTCCCGGGCGGGCGCTTCGAGGTGCGCGACGTGCAGACGAACTACGCCGTCCGCTACGCCGGCCTCCGCGTCGCCGTCACCTGGGTCTACCGCGGTGTCTACAACGGCGAGGCCGACTTCGGCCCGCTCACCGGCACGCCCGTCGAGATCCTCGGGATCTCGCAGTTCCTCGTGCAGGACGGCCGGCTGGTCCGCGAGGTGCGCGTCTACGACGAGATCGCCGTCCGCAGCCAGATCCACCACCGGCGGGGCGACTCGAGCTTCGCCCCCACCAACATCTACTGATTCGTTCTGTCAACCCCCCAGCCCCACCCGCAGCACCCCGAAAGGAACCCACCCATGACCGACGTGGTCGTCCCCTCCACCGAGGTGACCCGACGGACCATCCGGCGCACCGACTGGGTCGCCGAGCAGGCCGCCTTCATCGACTGCCGCACCCCCGGCTCGGACCGCAAGTCCAACTACGCCTTCATCGGCCCGGGCGTCTCGCAGAACTCGAAGCAGTTCATCAACCTCTCCGAGCCGCACGGCTACAACGTCGGCGCCGCCGGGATGCCGAACGGCGTCAACAACAACCTGCACCTGCACTTCACCGCCGAGGTGTTCATCAACTTCGGCGGCACGTTCCGCGTGCGGTGGGGCGTCGACGGCAAGGCGGGGGAGTACGTCTCGCCACGACGGCGACATCATCTCCGTGCCGGCCTGGATCTTCCGCGGCTTCACCAACGAGGGGCCCGACGAGGGCCTGCTGCTCACCGTCCTCGGCCAGGACGTCACCGGCGGCATCATCTGGGGCCCGTCGGTGCTCAAGGAGGCCGAGTCGTACGGCCTGCACCTCACCGCCGACAACCGGCTGATCGACACCGTCGCCGGCGACGAGCTGCCGTCCGGACGTCCCGCTGATCAAGCCGATGAAGCAGGAGTACATCGACGAGCTGACGCCGTTCAGCGTCGAGGAGATGCGCGGCCGGGTCACGGCTGCGTGAGGACCGGCGGTATCAGCTCGCGTGGCCTCCTGTGCCAGGCGGTGCCCGGCGGCGCCGGCCAGCTCGCGCTCGTCATCGGCTACGGGATGAGCGAGGACCGCCGCCAGGTCCCGCGCCTGCACGAGCCGCACAGCTTCAACATGGCGTGGCTCAAGGCGACCCCCGGCGAGGGGATGCTGCGGCACCGCCACGGCGCGACCTCGACGCTGATCGTGAAGTCGGGCACCTGGCGCGTGACCCTGAACGAGGGCGACGCGCAGGAGTCGGTCGACCTCGGCCCGCAGGACATGCTCTCGGTGCTGCCGGGTTCGTGGCGCAGCATCGAGCTCCTCGAGGCCGGAGCCGACGCCGCCGAGGAGGGCACGGGCGAGCTGCTCGTCGTCAACGCCGGCGACGGCCGCGTACGCCTCGAGTGGGCCCCCGAGGTCGTCGAGGCCGCCTTCGACGCCGGCTGGATGCTCGACCCGAACGGCTACCTCGCCCCCGTCGCCGTCCTGGTGACGGCGACCGAGGACGACTGAACGAGGCGCCGTCACGGGTCCGACGCATGACGACGCGCGTGGCGGTCTGCCAGTACGCGATCGACATCGACGACCCTGCCGGCACGCTCGAGCGGCTCCACGCCTCGGTCGCCGAGGCGGCCGAGAGCAACCCGGACGTCATCGTCTTCCCCGAGCTCTGCACGAGCGGCTACGTCTTCCGCGACATCGCCGAGGCCCAGTCACGCGCCGAGCCGGTCGACGGCCCGACCGTCCAGCTCTTCCGCGAGCTGTCGCTCCAGCACCACGCGATCGTCGTCGGCGGCTTCTGCGAACGTTCCGACGGCGAGCGCCCCTTCAACTCGCGCCGCCGTCGTCGAGAACGGCGAGGTCCTCGTCGTCTACCGCAAGACCCACCTCTGGGACACCGAGAAGCTGATCTTCGCCGCCGGCGACGAGCCTGCCCCCGTGGTCGACACCAGCGTCGGCAAGATCGCGGTGATGATCTGCTACGACGCCGAGTTCCCCGAGATGGTCGGCAGCGTCGCCCGCCGTGGCGCGCAGCTCGTCATCGCCCCCTCGAACTGGCCGTCGAAGCACGATCCCGCCGGGGGAGCGCTCCGTCCGAGGTGATCAAGGCCCAGGCCTTCGCCGCGGTGAACCACGTCTTCACCCTCGTCTGCGACCGCGTCGGCCCCGAACGCGGCGTCGACTGGATCGGCGGCAGCGTCGTCTGCGACGTCGAGGGCTACCCGGTCGCCGGCCCGGCGGAGGGCAAGCCGGTCGTCCTCGTCGCCGACCTCGACCTGGACCGCGCGCTGGTCAAGACCATCAGCGCGCAACAACGACGCGTTCGGCGACCGTCGGCCAGCTTTGTACTGAGCGCGACTTCGGCGGGAGCTGCCTGAGCAGTCGCGGCCTGAGCGAGCGCAGTGGCTGTCGGACTTCTCGACAGGCCCTTCATGCACGGTCCGAGCTTGCTTCTCTTAGGCTGCCTATCCGCGCACCGTTCCCCGAGATCGGCGGCCATGAGCACGAAGCAGTTCAGCGAGCAAGTCTATCAGTGTCTCCGCAGCGCCAGAGGCTCGTGACCGATGCCACCCGCGCAGTGGACCGACCAGCTGATGGACGTCAGCGGACGCAACCAGCTGCTCTTCTACCGCGACCTCAAGGTCGGCACGCTCGATCTCGGAGACGCGGACCCCAGCGCTCTGGACGCTCTGCTTCGAGGACGCAAGTCCTCGATCACCCGGCTCTTCGATCCCATGGTCGTACCCGACCGGTTGAAGCGCGCCCGGGCGATCCGGAACAAGTCGGTCGAGTCGCTGGAGGAGCGCGGAATCGTCACGTGCTACCTCACCTCCGGGATGGCGACGTGGCAGCCGCAGCAAGGCAAGCCGACGCCGAACGCACCGGTGCTCCTGCGAGCCGTCACCTTCACGGCGACCGACGCCGCCGAGTCCGACTTCGACCTGGTCGCCGATCCTGAGGTCCAGCTCAACCCGGCGCTGGTCCAGCTCCTGGGCTCCGACTTCAAGGTCTCGCTCGACCCCGACGAGCTGATCGAGCTCCTGCCGGAGGGGTCGTTCGACCCCTCCGCACTGTTCGAGCGACTCGAGCAAGGAGGCGTCGCGGGTCCCGGGCTTCGCCGTCGAGACCCGCGCACCTCATCGGCACGTTCAGCTACGCGAAGCTGCCGATGGTGGCCGATCTGCAAGGCCAACGCCCAGGCCCTCGCGGCTCACGAAGTGGTGGCCGCCATCGCTGGCGATGCCGAGGCCCGACGCAGCCTGACCCATTCGGGCCAGGAGATCGACCTGACCGAGCCAGACCGCCGGCCGCCGTCGGACGAGTTCCTGGTCCTCGACGCCGACTCGTCCCAGAGCTACGCGATCAATGCTGTGACCGCGGGTCAGTCCATCGTGATCTCGGGACCTCCGGGGACCGGCAAGAGTCAGACCATCGCCAACCTCGTCGCGAGCCTGGTCGCCCGCGGCTCGAGCGTGCTCTTCGTCGCGGAGAAGCGTGCCGCGATCGCGGCAGTCGTGGGGCGGCTGGAGAGGGTGGGCCTGTCCGACCTCGTGCTCGACCTGCACGAGGGAGTCCGGTCCCGCCGAAGTCTGGCGGAGAGCCTGGCCACCGGCCTGCGAGCAGCGTCGGCTGTCGCTCGTCCCGACCAACGGGTTCTGCACGAGCGGCTCGTGCAGCGTCGTGAGCAGCTGAACGCGCACGACGCCGCGATGCACGTCACGCGCAGCCCGTGGGGCCTCAGCGCCTTCGAGGTCCAGACCGTGCTGATCGATCTCGTGGAGAAGTACGGTCCGGCGGCCGAGACCCGGGTACGCCTCCGTGGCGCACAGCTCGCCGCGATCGATGACGCGTCCTACCGTCGATTGCTGGAGAAGGTCCAGGAGTTCGCGGCGCTCGGCGGCTTCCGCCTGACCAGGGTCGACAGTCCGTGGGCGGATGCCCATATCCGATCCTCCGAGCAGGCAGAGGCTGCGCTCGACACGGCCAGCCGCTTGGCGTCCCGAACCGTGCCAGAAGCAACGCGCGCCCTGGAGAGCTTGATCGGTGAAGCTGGCTTGACGCCGCCGCGGGACCTCGCGGAGTGGACGCAGGCTCTCGCCCTCCTCGAACGGGTCAGCGAGCTGCTGCGGGTCCTCGACCCCGCGGTGTTCGGACCGGAGCTGGCGGAACGAGTGGCGGCGGCAGCCACTCGGGACTGGCGGAAGACGCATCCGGGGTGGCCGGGACACGACGCCGGGTGGGGAGCTCGGAGAAAGCGGGTGAAGTCGGCGCGCAGTCTCTGGCGCGGACCGACGACCCCGTCGAAGCAGCAGCTGCACCGGGCCCTTCAGGAGGCTCATGACCTCGACGCCGCCTGGCGGGGCGCTGCGGTCGATCAGCGAGGGCCGCACGCGCCGGCGTCGATGCTCGGTGCCAAGGGTCTCTTCGACCAGCTGCGGCTGGAGCTGGCGGCTCTCGGCGCGTACGTCGTCGGCACGGACTTCGAACACCTCGACAAGGCGGGGCTCCAGTCCACGATCGAGTCCCTGCAGAGCGACGCCCAGATCCTCTTCAAGATGCCCAGGATCAACGAGTTGAACGACGAGTTCGACCGCGCCGGACTCGGCCCGCTCATCGAGGAGATGAAGGGCAGGCGGCTCGACGCCGACCTCGCCGGCGCCGTCTTCCAGACGTGCTGGCACCGGTCGGTTCTCGAGCGGATCACCTTCGAGGACCAGGCGCTCGCCAACTTCCAGGGAACCCGCCATCACGAGCTCGTGAGCACGTTCCGGGAAGCCGACAACGAGCACGTGTCCCAGACCGCCCAGAGGGTGCGTCGAGCGGCCGCCGAACGTCTGGTACGCGTGCGGGACGAGCACGAGGAGCAGAGCACCCTCGTCCAGGCGCAGGCCCAGCGGAAGCGGGGACACCTCCCGCTCCGCGAGCTGTTCCGAGCAGCGCCCGACGTGATGACGGCGCTCAAGCCGTGCTGGGCGATGAGCCCGCTGGTCGTCAGCCAGCTCCTCCCGGGCGATCGCCCCTACTTCGACGTCGTGATCTTCGACGAAGCGAGCCAGGTCCTGCCGGCTGACGCGATCCCCGCGATCCTCCGCGGTCGGCGGCTCGTCGTGGCCGGCGACGCTCAGCAGCTTCCGCCCACGAACTTCTTCAGCTCGGCGTCCGACGGCGACTCCGACGAGCAGCAGGCCATCCTCGACGACGGCACGATCAACCTGGCGCTGACGAGCGGCTACGAGTCGATCCTCGACGTGCTGACGGCAGGGCTCGGGCCTGGCCGGACCCGTTCGCTGACCTGGCACTACCGCAGCCGGGACGAGCGACTGATCGCCTTCTCCAACAGCTGGATCTACGACCGCTCCCTGACGACCTTCCCCGGCATCCTCGGGCAGGACTGCCTGTCGCACGAGCTGGTCCAGCAGGGGGAGCAGGTCGCGGGACAGGAGGACAGCGTCACCGCGGAGGTCGAGCGCGTCGTCGACCTGGTCCTCAAGCACGCCGAGGAGCGGCCCCACGAGTCGCTCGGCGTGATCACCATGGGGATCAAGCACGCCGAGCGCATCGATGTCCGGCTGCGCGATCGGTTGTCGCAGCTGCCCCAGCTCCACGCCTACTTCGACGACACCGACGGCGACGAGCGCTTCTTCGTCAAGAACCTCGAGCGGGTGCAGGGGGACGAGCGCGACGCGATCATCCTGTCCATCGGCTACGGCAAGTCCGGGGACGGGCGGCTTCTGTACCGGTTCGGACCGCTGCTCCAGCAGGGCGGGCACCGACGGCTCAACGTCGCCGTGACCCGAGCGCAGGTCGCGGATGACCTTGGTGAGTGCGTTCAGCCACCAGGACATGGACCCCAACCGGCCCATGCAGGACGGCGTCAAGATGCTGCGGGCGTACCTGCAGTTCGCTTCCACTCGTGGCGCGAGTCTCGGCGACGTCGCGATGGAGAAGCCGGCGCTCAACCCCTTCGAGATCTCCGTGCGGGACCGGCTCGTCGCGGCCGGCATCCCCCTCACGGCTCAGTACGGAGTGGCGGGCTACTGGATCGACTTCGCCGCCGCGCACCCGCAGCAGCCGGGCCGGATGGTCCTGGCCATCGAGGCTGACGGCGCGACCTACCACTCCTCGCCGACCGCGCGCGATCGCGACCGCCTGCGGCAGGAGCAGCTCGAGCGGCTCGGGTGGTCGTTCCACCGCATCTGGTCGACCGACTGGTTCTCCGACCCGGACCGCTGCGTGAGCCGGGCGAAGATGGCGTACGACCGCGCGGTGGAGGCCGCAGACGCCGAGGACCGGAAGCGCGCCTACTACGAGGAGACGAAGGGGAAGGCCGCTTTCGCTCCGCCACTCAAGGTCGCGACGGAGCTCCTGTTCACTGCCGCCCGCGCCCCAGCAGTCGGCTCGTTCCGGGTCGAAGCCGCCAGTCGTTCTCGGGATGCCGATCACGGAGTACTCCGATCGGACCCTGGTCGACCTCATCCGATGGATCGAGTCCGACACGCTGCTGCGAACCGAGGACGACCTGTTCGAGCAGTTCGTGCTGGCCTTGGGGTTCAAGCGCCGCGGATCGCGGATCAGAGCTGCCTTCGAGCGGGTGCTTCCGTTGGCGCGGCGAGAGGTTCGACGCCCATGAACATCGATCAGAACCTGGCTGAGCACAGAAGAGGTGCTCGTCGTCGCGGCCGGCAACGCTTGGCCCTTCTACCGTCTGACCCATGCCTACGTGTGCCAGGCCGGTCGCTTCTTTCGACCCGTTCGTCGTATGGCTTTCTACTCCAACAAGACCATCCATGGTGTTGCGGCCACCATCGAACGCGAGCTGGACGATCAGATACTGAGCGACGCTTCAGCAGCTCACTTGTCCAACTCCTTGGACCCGGTCGAACGCCGCCTCGGGAACACCATCGCGGCAGCGTTGGCGGGAGCGTGGAAGGAGGGGGAGCGGGCCAAAGTGCTCTTCCTCACCGGGCCCGAGGATCTGGGTACCAAGACATTCCCAGCCATTCCTCATCGAGGGAAGACCGCCTGGACCATGGGGCAGCGGTACGCCTCGCTGGAGCTCCTTGTCGCGGCAACCACCACCGACGACCTGACGCGTGAGGCGAGCGATGCCGACTTCTCGTGAGCAACGGCTGACGACCTTCTACAACCAGAACGTGTTCCGATGGCAGCACCTCGAGAAGGCAGTCGAGACGCGGATCCGCGGCGCGGTGGCCGGTGCTGGCCTTCAGCCGCATGTGATCAGCAGCCGAGTGAAGTCTCTGGCGAGCTTCCTCGAGAAGGGGGCCAAGCCAGGTCCCCTGGGTGCCGACTACAAGTACGACGCGCCGGAGAATGAGATCACCGATCTTGTCGGCATCCGGGTGGTCGTCGCCATCGCCGATGAGGTTCCCGCCCTGGCTGCCGTCGTCGCAGAACAGCTCGACGTCACCGAGCTCGTGCACCGAGGTAACGAGGACGAGGGCCAGCCGCCCGGGTACCAGAGCATGCACCTCGTGGCTCGGCTACGGCGAGACGATCCGCTGTGGTCGAGTTCCCGGCTCTGGATGGCGAGCCGTGCATCGAGGTCCAGATTCGCTCGATCCTGCAGGACGCCTATGCATCGTTCGTGCACGACCTCGATTACAAGGCCGAGCGGCCGGCCAGTCCACGCACCCGGCGTCAGCTCGGAATCCTTGCTGCCGTCTTGGACCTGGCGGACCGCGAGTTCGCGCGCATCCGTGCTGAGCACGTGGGCGACGTGGACCCGGCCTTCGAAGGGGCGCCAGGCGCAGGGTTGACCTGGACCGAGGCGTCAGCGGCCGAGGCGGTACGCCGCTTCGTAGGGCCGGAGGAGCCCGATTCGGCGTCCTGGCTCTTGGAGCTGGCGGAGGTGTTGACGGCACTCGGCTTCCGAGAAGTCGCCGATCTCGAGTCGATCAGGGCGAAGCTGGAAGGCGGCGCGGAGCTCGCTGCTCGTCTTCGGCTCCGTCGGCCCTGGATCACCGGACCCCAGGTGTTGGACGCTCTGCTGCAACGGGCCCTGGGATCCGAGTACCTCGATCGGCGAGCGCCTCATCTGTCGAGTGACGATCGGCGCGCCTTGACCGTTCGTCTCCAGCAGGAGTCCGACCCGACGCCGAACGGAAGTCCGTCAGCGTGAGGTTCATCGAGACAGCCCTGATCGGCCTCGTCTTCGTCGGCGCGTCGTACGGGCTCTTCTGGGCGCGACGCTGGATCCGAGACACCCCGGCAAGCAAGAGTCAAGACCTGCCGCTGCGCGTGGCGGCAGTCGGGTGCCTGGTGCTGTTCATCCTGGTCAACCTCTCGGACTGGCCGGGGACGGTGTTGGCCGACTTCTGGGCTCAGCACGCGATCCTTGCGGGTACCGCTTCGACTCTTCCGCTGGTGGGCGTCGGCTACTTCGCCTTCGAGGCCCACGACCAGAGGACTCAGGGGCGCATCGACAGCAGCGTTGCGGCCACCGGCCGAGGGGGAGTGGTCGACCACCTCGTCGACATCGATGTTGCGCTGGCCCTCGTCGGCTGGGACTACTCGGCGGTCAAGCAGCGGTGGCCGACGTTCGACGACCCGAACGGGCGCCCCCTGCGCTGGCTCCGTCGGGAGCGGGAGCTCCTAGGGCGCAGTGCCGAGAGCGCTGTTCGCTCGACCGACCCGCGTGGGATCGAGCTGCCTGCGGAGGTGCCTGTCGAGCCCTGGCGGCGCGACCTGGTGGACCAGTGCATCCGGCGGGTCATGGCCGGCATCAAGGAGTGGGGTCCGATCCTCTCCCGCTCGTCGGACGGCCAGCAGGACCTGATCGACCTGGGTGACGTCCGCCTGAAGCTGCTGCCGCTCGCCGACCACTCCCGGCCCCTTTCCACGACCGAGATGAAGAAAGTGCAGCGACAGTGCCGGGCGCTCGCACTCGGCTTCGAGGAGCGGAGCGGGGTCACGGAGCAGAACCTGCGGTCCGAGCTGCTGCCGCTGACCGAAGGGACCCGATGATGCCGCTTCTGGACGAAGCCTTCGCACTCGCATTCGAGCTCCACGCAGGGCAGGTGCGAAAGGGAACTCAGGTCCCGTACGTGAGCCACGTGATGGCAGTCTCCGCGCTCGTTCTCGAGGACGGCGGGACGGAGGTCGCTGCAGCAGGAGGCCTGCTTCACGACGCTGCTGAGGATCAAGGTGGCTGGGCCACCATCGATCGAATCCGCGCGCGATGCGGAGGCTCGGTCGCCGACGTGGTCATCGCTTGCTCGGACTCCTTGCTGGCGAAGGGAGAGGTCAAGGAGCCTTGGCGCCAGCGCAAGGAGGCCGCGATCCGGGCGCTGTCGTCACACCCCGAGGACGCTCTCCGTGTGATCGCCGCAGACAAGTTGCACAACACGGAAGCGACGCTCACGGATCTCCTGATCACGGGTCCCGCGGTGTGGTCGAGGTTCAAGACGGGGCGCGAAGGCTTCCTCTGGTACCACGAGCAGATGTTCGCCGGCCTCGCTGACCTGTTGCCGCAGTCACGCTCGGTTGAGCGCCTCAGGAGAGCTCTGGACGAGATACTGCAGGTGCCCTGAGTCCGCTGCCTCACGGCGCCTCCTCGAACTCGGGCCGCGCAGCGCGTCGACCTCACGAGGAGTGAGTCTTGCGAAAGCTGGTGGCCCAGCTCCAGGTGGCCTTTCGAGCAGGTCCGATCGGCTCCGCCGAGCTGCAGCTCTTCCTTGAGCAGCGGGGCCTCCGTCGGGTCGACAAGACGGACATCTTCCTCGCCTGCAAAGAGCATGGGTTGGCCGAGCTCGGCGAGGACGACCGATGGATCCCGCGAGGATGGTCCGGTGCGGCGGAGCACTTCGCGTCGTCCTCGTCGAGCGACGCCGCTTCGCCTGGAATGCGCACAGGGTCAGACGCGCCCCAGCCGAGAAGTGCCTCCTCTGAGTTCGAGCTGCCAGGTCGGCAGCGACTCGAACTCGACCAGCTCCGGGCCGCAGTCGTCCCCCCACTGCCGGAGGCGGCGCGACGCGTCGACCAGGGGAAGCCTTCTCGCGAATGGACCCAGTTCGTGGACGAAGCCATCCAGGGACTCGACGAGGAGTTCTCCGCTGTCGCGCGACAACGCACCTTGAACGACGTCCCGTTGCGCGGTGGGACGGTTCGTGAAAGAGGCGTCAGCAGACAGGTCGTCCGGTACGAGGCGGACTCGGAGCCGACGGCCAAGGACGGGATGGCCGCCACACTGCTTCTGGCCACGGGTACGTACGACGTCGAGGTCATCTCGACCTACGGCGTGATGGTGACGCTCGCGGTGCCTCTGCAGGCGCAGGTCGGCGGCACAGCCACGCTTCGTTGTGACCTGTCCTACCTGCTCGCGTACCAGGCCAGGCGTCTGCGCGAGCTGCGCGAGCCGCATGAGGACTTCAACATCAACGCGGCACTCGAGCTCACTCGTCCGAGCGACTCGCAACCGGAACGTGCCGATCCGTACTGGGTCGGTGACCTCAACGCGCAGCAGAGCCAGGCTGTCGGTCAGGCGCTCGGTGAGGGGACGACGTGGATCTGGGGGCCACCCGGGACGGGCAAGACCAGGACGCTGGCCGCGCTGCTGGCCGAGCTGTACGCAGCTCGTCGCAGAGTCTGGCTGACGGCCCCGACCAACATGGCTGTCGACATCGCTCTCGTCGCCGCGCTGCGGGAGATCGGGGAGTTCGAGCCCGGATCGATCGCCCGGCTCGGCCAGCCGGCCCTCGGGGAGCTGCGGCGCCGCGAGACGCCGGTACTGGTCAACGAGCTCGTCGACCTGCGCAGCACGGCGCTGCAGCAGCCGCAGGCGGATGCGTCCCAAGATCTCGAACAATTGCGAGCACGACTTGGATCGCTGTCGCGAGCCGATGGCGACGGGCCCGAGATGCGGGAGATCGAGCTGCGTATCGCCGAGCGCCAGGCTTACGTGCGCGAGCTCGAGCACATCCGCGCCGACGCGCGACGAGCACTGGTGGCGAACGCGCGCTTCGTCGCAGCAACGGCGCAGCAGGCTCTGCTGTCAGCGCTGAAGGGCCAGTCGTTCGACGTCGTGGTGATCGACGAGGCGAGCATGCTCCCGGCCTCCCTGGCCGCGCTTGCCGCTGGAGCCGGCCGCGGGCAGACGATCGTGGCTGGAGACTTTCGTCAGCTACCGCCCGTGGTGGTCAGTCCGGAACCGAAGGCCCGACGTTGGCTCGGACGCAGCCCCTTCGAAGCGGCTGGCATCGACCGCAAGGTGCTGAAGGGCGAGGCGCCCACCAACCTGGTCGCGCTCAAGCTCCAGCACCGCATGCCCCCGTTGCTCTCGGATGCTGTGACTGCCGGGTTCTACCGCGAGAACCCGCTCGAAACCGCGCCGAGCGTTCTGGAACGGCACAGCTTTGCCGGGTCCTCGAGTCCGCGATCGATCGTCTGCCTCGACACCTCAGCGCTCCGGACACGCGTCGCCCGGCGCGGGGGCGTTCATTCTCGCTACAACCTCATGCATGCGTTGCTGGTCGCGGCGCTGCTCGACGACCGTGAGCTCTCGGGGTCCGACCCGGCCCTGATCTCGCCCTTCGCTCCGCAGGCTCGTCTGCTCGAGTCGCTGGTCTCCGAGGACGGCGAGCGAGGAGAGGCCTCCACAGTCCACCGGTTCCAGGGCGGAGAGCGGGACGTGGTGGTCGTCGACGCCGTGGAGGCGGCCGGGGGAGCGCTGGAGCTGCATCAGTGGTTCGCCGAAGGCGACGACGGGACGGACGGCGCCCGCCTCGTGAACGTCGCGGCGAGCCGAGCGCGTGAGCGCCTGATCTTCGTCGCTGACTTCGCTCGGGTGGATCGGAGCCGGAGGCGCGATGACGCACTGTCCCGCTTCTACGGCGCATTGCAGAGCGAAGCCGACTTCCTTCGGCCGAGCGATCTCGTGGAGTCGACAGGCCTGTCCGACCAGCTCGACCTCGACCAACTCGAGTCCGACATCGAGGCAGCCAAAGATCGCATCGAGGTCTGGTCAGCATCGGTCTCCGTCGAGGCGATGCATGCTCTGGCCCGACCTCTCGTGAGGGCGGCCCGCCGAGGCGTCGACGTGATGCTCTGGTTCGAACCCGACGGTCAGGCAGATGTGCCAGTTGCCTTGCAGCCACTGCGAGGCTCTGATGTGATCTTGCGGCCCTGCCTGCCTGTCCGCGAGTCTTGCGCGGTTCTCGACGAGACGGTGTGGGCCACGTCAGGTCCGATGCTCAGCAACATCGCCGGCCACACCTTGCGCCGCACCCACAAGTCGTTGGCCGACGCCGTTCGTCGCATGACCAAGCGCCGCGAACTCGGAGGGTCTACGGCGAGTGGTCACCCAGCCGGCACGTGTGCCCGATGCGGCCGACTTCTCGTTCGTCTCGAGGGCTGGCGGACCAGAGCCAGCTGTCGCTCTTGTGATGCGCGAGATCAGCCCCGAGCTCGTCCTCGGCACTGACGGCTCTCGTGAATCTTCATAGCGACGGCGCACCCTGGAAAGGGGCCGGCAGCTAGTCGTCGACCTCGAACTGCCTCAGCGCCGGCAGTGTCCGGCCCTCGCGGTGTGGCGGCGATCGTAGGGTTTGCAGAACCCCTGCGCGAGGGTCTGACCGACTTCGTACTGTGTCCAAGCATCTGCGGTTGGTGAAGCAGGAAGGACCGTTCAGCCAGTGTCATTGGTGGTGACGAGAGGATGACGCTCGCCGAAAGTCCCCGGTTGTGCTCGTCGAATTTCCCCACCTTGTGGCGGTGGTCAGCGTAGTGGTTGGCGGGTGCCGGTGGTGGTTTGGCGGAGCTGGTCGTTGCGGGCGTGGTGGTCTCGGAGGCGGTAGGAGTCGCCGTCGAGGTTGAGCACGACGGAGCGGTGCAGGAGCCGGTCGAGCAGGGCGGCGGCGACGGTGGTGTCGCCGAGGATGTCGCCCCAGGCGCCGACGCCTCGGTTGGTGGTGATCACGATCGAGGTCTTGAGGTAGCGCTGGGAGACGACCTGGAACAGCGCAGCCGCGGCTTCGGCGGGGAGTGGGAGGTAGCCGAGTTCGTCGATGACGAGCAGGGTGGGGCCGGCGAAGAAGCGCATGGTGGTGGCCCACCGGCCTTCGATGGCGGCGCGGTGGCAGCGGGCGGCGAGGTCGGCGGCGGTGGTGAAGTAGGTGCGGTAGCCGGCTTCGGCGCCGGCTCGGGCGAGGCCGACGGCGAGGTGGGTCTTCCCGACGCCGGGCGGGCCGATGAGGATGACGTTGGTCGCGGACTCGAGGTAGCGGCAGGTGCCGAGCTCGGTGACGAGGTGGGGGTCGACGCCGGCGGCGGCGTCGTAGTCGAAGGTGCTCAGCGAGGCTGGGGTGGGTAGGCAGGCGAACCGGAGCCGGCCGGCGAGGCGGCGGGCTTCGGTGGCGTCGACCTCGAGGCGCAGCAGCTGTTCCAGGGCGGCGGTCAACGACAGTCCCTCAGCGGTGGCGGTGTCGAGGACGGCGGGCAGCTGTTCGGCAGCGGTGTGCAGCTTCAGGACGGCGAGGTGGCCGCGGAGCTGTTGGTAGACGCTCGCCGCGGATGCGCTGTTGATCTTTAGTTCCACGACGCTGTCGGTGCTTCTGTCGGTGTTGATCTTGGTGGTGGTCATGTGAGGGTGTTCCTTCCGGTGGCGGCGCGTTCGTAGGCGGACAGGTCGATCACCGTGGCGTTCTTGCTCGGGCCGCCGGCGGTGTTCGTGGTGCTGGGTTGGCCGGTGAGGGTGTCGGCGGCGGCTCGGGCGGTGGGGCCGGGTGGGATGCGTTCCTTGCGGCGGTGCGGCCGAGCCGAGGACGCGGCGGCCATCGCGGCGGCGTCGAGGGCGACGACGTGGCCGTGGTCGCGCACCACGGTGCCGGTGCCGTCGCCGGCGAGAGCATGTCGGGCGATGACGATCCCTGTGGTGGTGGCGATGTCGAGATGCTTCGCGCCGACCGGGTGGGACAGGGTGACGTGTCCCCGGGCGAGCTCGGGGGGCACGGAGTAGCGGTTCCCGCGGTAGGCGACCAGCGCCTGGCGTGACACGGTCCGGGTCTCGGTGATCAGGATCGGATATGCCGTGGCGGGGACCGGGCGCAGCGGTTCCGCCGCGGCGACCACAGCGACCGACGCCCGGCGGTCGCCCGCTGAGGGCCGGAGCCGGGTGTCACCGCGGAGCCGGGCGAAGTCGTCGACCGAGGCTTGGGCCTGCTCGACGCTCAGCTCGTCGGCCAGGGTCCGCCACCACCGTTGGGCGGCGGTGTGGTTGATCTTCTCGACCACTCCTTTGCGGTGCCCGGACCGGGGTGGGCAGATGCTCACGGCGACGCCGTAGTGCTTCGCGACGCCGGCGAACGTCGCGGTCACCTTGCCGGTGTCGGGGTGGCAGACGGTGGCCATCCGGTCGAACCGCCACGCCTTCGTCACTCCGCCGAGGGCGCGGCTGATCCGGTCCAGCCCGTCGACCAGGTGCGGCTGGTCCATCGACTGCGACAAGACGGCGCGCCACCGCCCGGAGTGGGCCAGCGACCCGACCAGCAGGTGCGCCGTCTTGCCCCAGCCCCACCGGGCGGGCGGGTTCGGCAGGTCGAGCCAGTCCCACTGCGTCTCCTCACCCGGCGGGTGCTCGATGACCGCGTTCGCCCGCCCGGTCGCCCCACGACACGCCGCGCAGTCCGGACGCAGCCGCCGGCTGCGGATCTGCCGGGTCAGCGTCGGGTAGGACCCGGTGAAGCCCAGCGGGCCGAGCTCGTCGAACAGCGTCAGCGCCCACAGGTGCGGGTCCTCGACCAGCCGCGCCGTCACGTAGTCGACGAACGGGGCGAACGGGTCCTGGTCGGGCTTCGCCCGGACTCCCGGGCTGCGCAGCCCGGTCAGATAGGCCCGGACCGTCTTGCGGTCCCGACCGGTATGCCGAGCGATCGCTGAGATCGTCCAGCCTCGTTGGTGCAGTGCGTGGATTTCCACGTCGTCCTCCCATGTGAGCATGAGGAAGCGGGTCTCCTTCGAGCTGGTGCGTGGTCAGAGACCACCAGCCTTGAAGGAGGCCCGCCCCCGTCGGCGGAGCCACACGGGTGGGGAATTTCGATGAGCATCGCTGGGGAAGTTCAGCGAGCGTCCGCCGAGTCCTGATGGGCCACCTCATGCTGCGACCCCCAATAGCAGCAGGTGGCGGACCTGCCCACCGGGCCAACCCTCCAGCGACGATCAGCGAAGCCATGTCCCAACCCGTCCGGTCTCATTGAACACGTCAACTCCCACGCCCTGTCTCAAGCGACCTGTCAACAACGAATGATCTTGTGCAGGCCTGGAGCGGCGCGACGGGTCCCGCTCCCCCGGAAGACCCGTCAAGGACGCCGACCGACAGCGCCACCTGCGGAAGAGCGCAGTTAGGCGGATCTGCCTTCCATGAAACAGACATAGAGTTCCAAGGGTCGGAAGTGAAGGCCCGTTCGTCTGGCGGTTGACCATCAGCCTGAGCGGGATGTCCGCTTCGCTTCCTGCCGGGACGTTGCGAACGCGATCCCGCTTGAGGATCGGAACAGCGAAAGGTGCACCCGCATGAAAGAGGTCGTGCGCTCGAGCGCCATGCTTCCCCCTCAGGGCAGCTACTCCGCAGCCCTGCAGGTCGGGCCGCTGCTGTTCACTGCCGGGACCGGTGGGTTCGACCCGGTCACCGGCAACCTTGGCGGCGACACGATCGAGGAGCAGACCAAGCAGGTGCTGGACAACCTCGAGGCGTCTTTGACTGCTGCCGGCCTTGGCTGGGAGCACGTCGTCAAGGTCACCACCCACTTGCGGCATCTGCACCGCGACTTCGACGGCTACGACTCGGTGTATCGCTCACGGTTGCCCGAGCCGTGGCCGGTCCGCACCACGGTTGGCGTCGACCTGCTACTCGGCATGCTGATCGAGATCGACTTGGTCGCTGCCCGATGAGGGATCGGCGCGTCGTCCGGTGGAGCCCTCTTCGAGACGTGTCCGTCCGGGGTCGGCTCCCGTCACTTCCTGCGGCTGACGGGCTGGGGTCGAGGGTCCAGCGGGCTGCGACCGTTCGGTGCGGCAGCGGGGCGGGTCCCTCGAGATACCTGTCGCGCGGGGTGAGGCACCCGGGAACCCATGGGCTGCGGATCGCGGGCCCGGGCTGTGCCAGTTGTGCCAAGGGCTCAAGGGTGGCAGCCGGTTGGCGGGTTGCTGTGCCCCGACCGCGATTAGCGGTTTGACGGTGCCGTCGACGTAGATGACGCCAAGGCGGTGCTGTCGAGCCTGTCGGCGGCACGGAAGTAGCGGGCCGCCGCCGATGACCGGGAGAAGTCGCCGCCGAGGGCGAGGTCGAGGGCGAGGGTCGTGTCGTTCGGCCCGGCGCCCAGACCACACCTCCGATCACGATGACCGATACCGAGGTGGCAGACCGCCGGCTACGGCCGCGCGATCCCGGCGTACGCGTTGTCGACGTCACGGAAGCGGTACTACCGGGTGACGGGGCCGCGTGGGCCCGGGGAGTACTGCCCATGGCCGCGCGAGCACGCCAGGGGGTGGCACGCAGGTGCAGGACAGGCGGAACCCCGACCGTCGTAGGTCCGGGGCCCCGCCTACTCGCTCTGGCCGCCCGTTCCGGCGGCGGACCAGCCGAGTTGCACTTCCGACAGGCAGAATTTAGTATCCGTTTGTCGGAAGTCCAACGGAGGAGTTTTCATGCCGCAGCCCAGCCCCGGTCACGCCATCACGATGAGGGTGGCCGCGCCCGCCGGCTTCGGTGCCACCTCCGACCTCGCCGCCGCGGTCGCGTCGGCCGGCGCGGAGATCACTGCGCTCGACATCATCGAGTCGACCCACGGCCACGTCGTCGTCGACATCACCTGCAACACCTCCGACGAGGCCCACGCCGCCCGCGTGTCGGACGCGGTGGATGCCCTGGACGGGGTGGAGGTCCGAAAGGTCAGCGACCGCACGTTCCTCATGCACCTGGGCGGGAAGCTGTCGGTCGAGCCCAAGGTCGAGCTCCGCAACCGCGACGACCTGTCCCGCGCCTACACCCCCGGCGTCGCCCGGGTCTGCCTGGCCATCGCCAAGAACCCCGAGGACGCCCGGCGGCTCACCATCAAGCGGAACACCGTGGCCGTGGTCACCGACGGCACCGCGGTGCTCGGGCTCGGCGACATCGGCCCGGCGGCGGCGCTGCCGGTGATGGAGGGCAAGGCCGCGCTGTTCAAGCGGTTCGCCGACGTCGACGCCTGGCCGGTCTGCCTGGACACCAAGGACACCGAGGAGATCATCCTCATCGTCAAGGCCCTCGCGCCGGTGTACGGCGGGGTCAACCTGGAAGACATCGCCGCGCCGCGCTGCTTCGAGATCGAGCGCCGCCTGCGCGACGAGCTCGACATCCCGGTCTTCCACGACGACCAGCACGGCACCGCGATCGTGGTCCTCGCCGCGCTGCTCAACGCGCTGCGCGTGGTCGACAAGACCATCGACGACGTCAAGATCGTCGTCAGTGGTGCCGGCGCGGCCGGGCACGCGATCATCCAGCTGCTGCACGCCCAGGGCGCCAGCCGGATCGTCGCGTGCGACCGGAGCGGCGCGATCCACCGCGGCGAGACCTACGCCGACGCGCACCGGCAGTGGATCGCCGACAACACCAATCCCGACGCCGAGTCCGGCACCCTGCACCAGGCGCTGGCCGGGGCCGACGTGTTCGTCGGGGTCTCCGCACCCAACATCGTGGCCGCCGAGCACATCGCCTCGATGGCCGACGACGCGATCGTGCTCGCCCTGGCCAACCCGGACCCCGAGATCCACCCCATCGAGGCGGCGAAGCACGCCACCGTCGTCGCGACCGGACGCAGCGACTTCCCCAACCAGATCAACAACGTCCTCGCGTTCCCCGGCCTGTTCCGCGGCCTCCTCGACGCCGGCGCCCGCGACATCAGCACCGCGATGCTGGTCGCCGCCGCCGAGGCCATCGCCGGCTGCGTCAGCGACGACGAGCTGAACGCCAGCTACATCGTGCCCAGCGTCTTCGACGCCCGGGTCGCGCCGGCCGTCGCCGACGCCGTGGTCAGCGTCGCTTCGGCGGCCGCCGCCTCGGCCTGAGACCCGTCGCTTCACCTGCCGCGTCGCGGCTGCGACCCGCAGCTCGCGACCGTGCCCCCGCTCCCATCGACCCGCTGAAAGGCCCTGCTGATGACGCTCGAACTGACCGACCCGCACCCCGTCGACCGTGCCGACGAGATCCTGACCCCGGAGGCGCTGGCGTTCGTCGAGAAGCTCCACGCCCGGTTCGCGGGCCGGCGCGACGAGCTGCTCGCCGCGCGGCAGGGACGTCGCGGCGAGGCGGCTGCTGCCGGGAAGCTGGAGTTCCTGCCCGAGACCCGGCAGGTGCGTGAGTCGGACTGGCAGGTCGCCGCCGGCGCCGGCGGCGTCTGCAGGACCGCCGCGTGGAGATGACCGGGCCCGCCAGCCCCGCGAAGATGGCCATCAACGCGCTCAACTCCGGCGCGAAGGTGTGGCTGGCCGACCTCGAGGACGCCAGCTGCCCGACCTGGGCCAACGTCGTCGACGCGCTGCTGAACCTGCGCGACGCCGCCCGCGGCACCCTCGCCCACACCGCCGAGAACGGCCGCGAGTACCGCGCTGCGCACCGACGCCCCGCTCGCGGTCGTGGTGATGCGTCCCCGCGGCTGGCACCTCGACGAGGCCCACGTCCTGCGTCGACGGCCAGCGCGGCGTCGGCGCCCTGGTCGACTTCGGCCTGCACTTCTTCCACCTCGCGCCGCAGCTGCTCGACAACGGCCACGGCCCGTACTACTACCTGCCGAAGATGGAGAGCCACCTCGAGGCGCGGCTGTGGAACGACGTCTTCACCTTCGCCGCAGGCCGAGCTCGGCATCGCGCACGGCACCATCCGCGCCACCATGCTGATCGAGACGATCCCGGCCGCGTTCGAGATGGAGGAGTTCCTCTACGAGCTGCGCGAGCACGCCTCCGGGCTGAACGCCGGCCGGTGGGACTACCTGTTCAGCATCATCAAGTACTTCCGCGACGCCGGCCCGAGCTTCGTGCTGCGTCGACCGGTCCGACATCACCATGACCGCACCGTTCATGCGGGCCTACACCGAGCTGCTGGTCAAGACCTGCCACGCCCGCGGCGCGTTCGCGATGGGCGGCATGGCCGCCGTCATCCCGAGCCGCAAGGACCCCGAGGCGAACGCCGCCGCGCTCGCGAAGGTCCGCGCCGACAAGGAGCGCGAGGCCGGCGACGGGTTCGACGGCTCCTGGGTGGCGCACCCCGACCTGGTCCCGGTCTGCCGGGAGGTGTTCGACCGCGGTGCTCGGCGACCGGCCCAACCAGCTCGACCGGCTCCGCGACGACGTGCAGCGTGACCGCCGAGCAGCTGCTCGACGTGTCGTCGGCCACCGGGTCCAACACCCTGGCCGGGCTGCAGAACAACCTCTACGTCGCCGCTGGCCTACACCGCGGTGTGGCTGTCGGGCAACGGCGCGGTCGCCATCCACAACCTGATGGAGGACGCCGCGACCGCCGAGATCTCCCGGGCCCAGGTGTGGCAGCAGATCCGCAACGCCACCGTGCTGTCCGACACCGGCGAGGCCGTCACCCGCGACCTGGTCGCCAAGGTCCTGGCCGAGGAGTCGGACCACCTGCACCGCGAGGTCGGCGACGCCGTGTTCACCGCGCTACTACGCACCGGCGCAGCAGCTCATCTCCGACCTGTGCCTCTCGGAGGACTTCGTCGACTTCCTCACCCTGCCCGCCTACGAGCAGGTCGCATGAGCAGCGGCACCGCCCGCAGGAGCGGCATGCGCAGCAGGATCGTGGGCACCAACGTCACCGGCACCAACGTCACAGGCCGCAGCACCACGGGCAGCGCCGCGACCAGCAACGACGACGCAGCCGGCAGCGGCGACGGATCCGGTAGCAGCGAGGGAGCGAGCAGCAGCCTGAGCCGGCGCCAAGTGGACGGGCTGCTGGGGGAGACCTTCCTCGCCGAGGCAGACCGGCGCCTGAGCAGCACCGACGCGCTGCTGGCCCGCGCCTACCCCGGCGGCGCTGCCGCCCGCCAACCGGTCCACACGGTCTACGTCCCGGCCGACCGGTACAGCGCCGAGCTGCCGCAGCAGTGGGGCAGCGCAGCAACGCAGCTCGTCGAAGCTCACGGCGGCGTCGACGAGCTCTGCCGCCTCGTCGGGCTGCCCGACGAGCTGGCCCACCAGGTCGCGCCGCGCGTGATGGCCAAGCTCGAGGACGAGCCGATCGAGGACCTGCGGCTGGACTTCGAGGACGGCTACGGCCCACGACCAGACGAGCAGGAAGACGCCGACGCCATCACCGCGGCCAAGACCCTGTCCGCGGCCGTGACCGCCGGCACCGCACCGCCGTTCGTCGGGATCCGCTTCAAGTGCCTGGAGGCACCGACCCGGCGCCGGGGCCTGCGCACCCTGGACCTGTTCTTGACCGCGCTGCTCGAAGCCGGTGGCCTGCCCGCCGGCCTCCGGCTGACTTTGCCGAAGGTCAGCACCGCCAGCCAGGTCGAAGTGATGGTCGCGGCCTGCGCGGTGTTCGAGACCCGCGCCGGACTGCCCGCCGGGACGCTCGGCTTCGAGATCCAGGTCGAGACCCCACCGCTGATCCTGGGCCGCGACGGCCGCGCCGAGATCGCCCCCGCGCTGCACGCCGGCGCCGGCCGGGTCACCGGGCTGCACTACGGCACCTACGACTACAGCGCATCGCTCGAGGTCGCCGCTGAGCAGCAGTCGATGGCCCACCCCGCAGCCGACCACGCCAAGCAGGTGATGCAGGTCGCGGTCGCCGGCACCGGGGTCCAGCTGTCCGACGGCTCGACCAACGTGCTCCCGGTCGGCGGGCCCGACCAGGTCAGTGGTGCGTGGCGGCTGCACCACGACCTCGTACGTCGCAGCCTCGAACGGGGCTACTACCAGGGCTGGGACCTGCACCCGGGTCAGCTGCCGACCCGCTACCTGGCCACCTTCGGCTTCTACCGCGGCGGCTTCGACCGCGCGGCCTCCCGGCTCGGGGCCTACCTGCACCGCGCCGACACCGGCGTGCTCGACGAGCCGGCCACCGCCCGCGCCCTCGCCCGCTTCGTCGACCGGGCCGTCACCTGCGGCGCGGTCGGCGACGACGAGCTCCAGGCAGCCGCCGGCCTGGACCCGACCGAGCTGGCCCGCCTCGCTCAGCCCCGCTCCGACACCGAGAGCTTCCGAACCGCGGCAGGGACCTGAGCCGACCCACGACCGACGGATCGCGCAGGCGCACGCGCAGCCACACGTCCCCGCACCCGCTGACCGCACGAAGGAGCGCACCCATGACGAACGCCGCACCCGGCACCCACCAGCAGCCGGCACAACGAACAGCACAGCAGCCGGCCACACAGACCGCGCAGCAGACGACGAGCGCCGACCCGGCCGAGCTCGAGCCGACCGGTAGCCCGCTCGCGTTCACGGGCTACTACGCACCGCGCGGCGGGCACCCGCCGCAGACCGACCTGCTCACCGACCGGGCCATGTTCACCGAGGCCTACGCCGTGATGCCGCGCGGCGTCGTGCGCGACATCGTCACCAGCTACCTCCCGTTCTGGGACGACACCCGGCTGTGGGTCCTCGCCCGGCCGCTGTCGGGGTTCGCCGAGACGTTCTCCCAGTACATCGTCGAGGTCGGCCCCGGCGGCGGCAGCGACACCCCCGAGCTGGACGCCGCCGCCGAAGCGGTGCTGTTCGTCGTCGAGGGCCAGGCGCACCTCACGATCGACGGCGACAGCCACGAGCTGGCCGAGGGCGGCTACGCCTACCTCCCGGCCGGGGCAGCGAGTGGACCCTGCGCAACGAGTCGACGCTGCCGGTGCGCTTCCACTGGATCCGCAAGGCCTACGAGCCCGTCGACGGCCTCCCCGCTCCGGACGCCTTCGTCAGCAGCGACCGCGAGGCCGTGCCGGTCCCGATGCCGGGCACCGACGGGCGCTGGGTCACCACCCGCTTCGTCGACCCGGCCGACGTCCGCCACGACATGGCCGTCAACATCGTCACCTTCGAGCCCGGCGCGAGCATCCCGTTCGCGGAGACCCACGTGATGGAGCACGGCCTCTACGTGCTCGAGGGCAAGGCGGTCTACCGGCTCAACACCGACTGGGTCGAGGTCCAGGAGGGCGACTTCATGTGGCTGCGCGCGTTCTGCCCGCAGGCCTGCTACGCCGGCGGCCCTGGACGGTTCCGGTACCTGCTGTACAAGGACGTCAACCGCCACGCCAGCCTGTCGAGGCAGTTCCTGTGAGCGCCGACAGCCGTGAGCGTCGACGACGCTGGTGCGACGGCGAGGCCCGCGCTGGGGCGATCCCGCCCCCGACCTCGAGCTGGCCAACCAGCACGGACGCACCGTGTCCCTCGCCGACCTGCGCGGCCACGACGTCATCGTCTACTTCTTCCCCAAGGCGTTCTCCCCGGGCTGCACCGAGGAGGTGTGCGCCTACCGCGACAACCAGGACGCGTTCGCCTCCGCCGGGTACGTCGTCGTCGGCGTCTCACCCGACCCCGTCGAGCAGCTCGCCGAGTTCGCCGGCGCCAACGGCGTCGAGCACGACCTGCTCTCCGATCCCGGCAGTGCCGCCGCCCGCCGCTGGGGCGCCTACGGCGACAAGGTCGTCAACGGCCAGCCCCAGGTCGGCCCGACCCGCTCGACGTTCGTCGTCGGCGCCGACGGGCTGCTCCGCTCGGTCCAGCACCACGTCGAACCCGCCGCCCACGTGACCGCACTCGGCCAGCAGCACCAGACCTGACCCAGCCGCACCAGCCCACACCGCACCGACCGGCCCGACCCGCTCCACAACTCGGCCCGGCCCCGACAGACCGACCAGCACTGACCCGACCACTAGCCGACCAGCACTGAGCCGACCAGCGCTGAGCCGAATCAGCCGATCCAGCCCGACCAGCCGAACCAGCCCGACCAGGAAGACCCGTCCGAACGATCTGACCAATGGAGGTCAAGCCATGACTACGGCAACCGCACCAGCCAAGCACCCGGTCGACCAGGTGCTGCCCTTCCCGCAGATGTTCCTCTACGGCCTGCAGCACGTGCTCAGCATGTACGCCGGGGTCGTCGCGGTCCCGCTGATCATGGGGACCGCGCTCAAGCTCACCCCGATGGAGACCACCTACCTGGTGTCGGCCGGGCTGTTCATGTCGGGCATCGCCACCCTGCTGCAGACCCTCGGGGTGTGGAAGATCGGCGCCCGGCAGCCGATCGTGCAGGGCACCTCGTTCGCCGCCGTGTCCACCATGCTCGCCATCGGGATGTCGCAGGGCGGCGGCACCACCGGGCTGCGGGCCATCTTCGGCGCGCTGCTGCTGTCCAGCGTCATCGCCTTCTTCATCGCCCCGGTGTTCACCCGCCTGCTCCGCTTCTTCCCCGAGGTCGTCACCGGCGTGGTCATCACCATCATCGGCGTCTCGCTGCTGCCCGGTCGCCATCCGGTGGGCCGGCGGCGGCACGCCCGGGGTCACGCCGAGCTTCGGCGCGCCGAAGAACGTCCTGGTGGCCGCGCTGACCGTGCTGATCATCGTGCTCATCTACCGCGTCGCGCCGCCGTTCTTCAGCCGCGTCGCGATCCTGCTCGGCCTCGTGCTCGGCACCGTCGTGGCGATCCCGTTCGGGCTGACGAACTTCTCGAAGATCGGCGACGCGGGCATCTTCCAGCTCACGCTGCCCGTTCCACTTCGGCGCGCCGATCTTCGCCGTCGGCGCCACCATCTCCATGCTCGTGGTGATGCTGGTGATCATGACCGAGACGACCGCCGACATCCTCGCCATCGGCGAGGTCATCGACAAGCCCGCCGACCGGCAGCAGGTCACCAACGGCCTGCGCGCCGACATGGGCGCCACCGCCCTGGCCAGCGTGTTCAACGGCTTCTCGCTCAGCGCGTTCGCCCAGAACGTCGGCCTGGTCGCCATCACCGGCATCAAGAGCCGCTTCGTCGTCGCCGTCAGCGGCGCGATCCTGATCTTCCTCGGACTGTTCCCGGTGCTCGGCGCGCTCGTCGCGCTCGTCCCGCTGCCCGTCCTCGGCGGGGCCGGCCTCGCGCTGTTCGGCACCGTCGCCGCCAGCGGCATCCGCACCCTGTCCCGGGTCGACTTCAACGGCAACTCCAACATCGTGATCGTCGCCTTCTCCATCGGCATGGGCATCATCCCGATCGCCGTGCCGACGTTCTACGACAAGTTCCCCGACTGGTTCACCGTCATCTTCGACTCCGGCATCACCGCCGCCGCACTGACCGCCGTGCTGCTGAACATCGTGTTCAACATCCTCGGCCGCGCCAACACCGAGGCGGAGGGCCCGATCTTCGCCGAGGCACCCGCGCCGGGCGTCGATCTCCAACGGCAACGAGGCCCGCCTCGACCCGCGCGGCCCGGCCGCGCAGGGCCGCAGCTACGGAGGCAACCCGTGACCTCCCTGGCAGCGTTCAACGCCTGCGACCCGGCGGACGCGGCGGCGCTGCTGCGGCCCTGCCTCGACGTCGACCGGTGGATCGACGAGATCGTCGACGCACGCCCCTACGCCAGCGTCGACGACCTGTTCGCCGCGGCCCGCGGCGCCGCGAACCCGTTCACCGGGGCCGAGCTCGAAGCGGCCCTGGCCCACCACCCGCGCATCGGGGAACAGGCCCGTGGCGGCTCGGCCGAAGCCGGCCTGTCGCGGTCCGAGCAGGCCGCCCTCGACCTCGACGCCGACGTCCAGCGGCGCCTGGTCGAGGGGAACCAGGCCTACGAGCGGCGGTTCGGGCGGGTCTTCCTGATCCGCGCCGCAGGAAGGTCGAGCAGCGAGATCCTCGACCAGCTGCAGGTCCGGCTGGACAACGACCTCGACACCGAGGACGGCGTGGTCGCCGACCAGCTCCGCCAGATCGCCCTGGTCCGCCTGGCGGGGGTGGTGGGCCGATGAGCCACGTCACCGCCCACGTCCTCGACGCCAGCCGCGGCCGTCCGGCCGCCGGGGTCGCGGTATCACTCAGCGACCACACCGGCAGCCCGGTGGCCGAGGCCGTCACCGACGACGACGGCCGGGTCGCCGCGTTCGGCCCCGACCGGCTCGAGGAGGGCACCTACACCGTCCGCTTCGACTCCGGCGACTACTTCGCCGGCCAGGGCGTGGCGTGCTTCCACCCCTACGTCGTCGTGGTCTTCAGCGTCGGACCCGGCGGCGAGCACTACCACATCCCGCTGCTGCTGAGCCCGTACTCCTACACCACCTACCGCGGCAGCTGAGCCCCGCACCGCTCCTCAGAAGCGCACAGCACCCATCCCAGCCAGACCCATCCCAGCCAGATCCACCCCAGCGAGATCCGTCCCAGCGAAATCCAACCCAACGAAGGGCAGGACCACCATGGCCGAGGTCATCCTCACCACCAACCAGTACGGCAAGGCCGAGAACCGCGTCGTCCGCGTCAGCCGCGACACCGACCGGCACGACGTCATCGACCTCAACGTCACCTCCCAGCTGCGCGGCGACTTCGCCGCCGCCCACACCGACGGCGACAACGCCCACGTCGTGGCGACCGACACGCAGAAGAACACGATCTTCGCGTTCGCCCGGGAGCCGATCACCTCGCCCGAGCAGTTCCTGCTCAAGCTCGCCGACCACTTCACCGCTGAGTTCGACTGGGTCAGCGGCGGCCGGTGGGCGGCCGAGGAGTTCGGCTGGAGCAGGATCGGCGACCACGACCACGCCTTCTACCGCAGCGCACCGGAGACCCGGACCGCGGTCCTGGTCCGCGACGGCGACACCGACACCCTGCTCACCGGCTTCTACGGCCTGACGGTCATGAAGACCACCAAGTCGGGCTTCGTGGGCTACCCCAAGGACAAGTACACGACGCTGGCCGAGACCGAGGACCGGATCCTGGCCACCGACGTCTCCACCCGCTGGCGCTACAACGCCGACGCCGTGCGCAGCGGCGGCCTGGACTTCGACGCCACCTACGACAGCGTCAAGGCCACCATCATGGAGAAGTTCACCGAAGGCCACTCCAAGGCCCTGCAGCACACCCTGCACGAGATGGCGCAGGCGGTCATCGACACCCACGACGTCGTCGACGAGATCAAGTTCTCCTGCCCCAACAAGCACCACTTCGCCTCCGACCTGACGCCGTTCGGGCTGGACAACCCGAACGTCGTCTTCTACGCCGCCGACCGGCCCTACGGGCTGATCGAGGCCACGTTCCAGCGCGACGGCGCCACCGCCGCCGACGCCGCCTGGGTCGGCGTCGCCGGCTTCTGCTGACCGACAGGCCGGGGCCGGGCCACGCCCGGCCCCGAGCCTGACCCCGCCGACCGGCCTGCAGGCCGGCGGCAGCGACCACGAGAGGAGAACGCCATGACCAGCACCACAGGCACCACCAGCGGCACGCCGGGCGCCACCACGGTCAGCACCGCGGCCGGCAGCCGCACGGCCGAGGAGCTGGAGGAGCTCGGCGACTGGGCCGAGTCCTTCGACGCCCTGCTCGCCACCGCCGGCCGCGACCGCGCCGCGGCGGTGCTGCAGGCGCTCTCCGCTCGCGCCGCGGCCGCCGGCCTCGGCGGGGGACAGGCCCTGACCACCGACTACGTCAACACCATCGCGGTCAGCGAGGAGCCCGAGTTCCCCGGCGACGAGGACCTCGAGCGGGCCTACCGGCGGCTGCTGCGCTGGAACGCGGCGGTGCTGGTGCAGCGCGCGCAGCGTCCCGACGTCAGCGTCGGCGGGCACATCTCCACCTACGCCGGAGCCGCGACCCTGTACGAGGTCGGGCTGAACCACTTCTTCCGCGGCCCCGACCATCCCGGGGGCGGTGACCAGATCTTCTTCCAGGGCCACGCCTCGCCCGGCATGTACGCGCGCGGCTACCTGGAGGGCCGGCTCAGCGAGGCCGACCTCGACGGGTTCCGCCAGGAGAAGTCGAAGGCGCCGCACGGGCTGCCGTCCTACCCCCACCCCCGCTGCCGGCCCGACTTCTGGCAGTTCCCGACCGTGTCGATGGGGCTCGGGCCGATGAACGCGGTCTACCAGGCCCAGGCCAACCGCTACCTGCACCACCGCGGCATCGCCGACACCTCCGACCAGCGGGTGTGGGCCTTCCTCGGCGACGGCGAGATGGACGAGCCGGAGTCGCGCGGCTTCCTGCAGCTCGCCGTGAACGACGGCCTGGACAACCTCGTGTTCGTCGTCAACTGCAACCTGCAGCGCCTCGACGGCCCGGTCCGCGGCAACGGCAAGATCGTCCAGGAGCTCGAAGGGTTCTTCCGCGGCGCCGGCTGGAACGTGGTCAAGGTGCTGTGGGGTCGGGAGTGGGACCCGCTGCTGGGCGCCGACGTCACCGGCGACCTCGTCACGATCATGAACACCACACCCGACGGGGACTTCCAGACCTACAAGGGCGAGTCGGGCGCGTACGTGCGCGAGCAGTTCTTCGGCAAGACCGACACCACCCGGCGCCTGGTCGAGCACCTGTCCGACGACCAGATCTGGAACCTCAAGCGCGGCGGCCACGACTACCGCAAGGTCTACGCCGCCTACGCCGCCGCCACCCGGGCCAACGGGCGCCCGACCGTGGTCCTGGCCCACACGGTGAAGGGCTACGGTCTCGGCGCGAACTTCGAGGCGCGCAACGCCACCCACCAGATGAAGAAGCTCACCGCCGCGGACCTGAAGACGTTCCGCGACCTGCTGCACATCCCCGTCACCGACGCGCAGATCGACGCGAACCCCTACGAGGTGCCCTACTACAAGCCCGCCGACGACGCCCCGGAGATCGAGTACCTGCGCCAGCGCCGCCGCGACCTCGGCGGGTTCGTGCCCGAGCGGCGCAACCGGCCCACCACGGTCGCGCTGCCCGACGACCGGGCCTACGCGGGCGCGAAGAAGGGATCGGGCAAGCAGCTGGCGGCGACGACGATGGCGTTCGTCCGGCTGCTGCGCGACCTGATGCGCGACAAGGAACTCGGCTCGCGGATCGTGCCGATCATCCCCGACGAGGCCCGCACGTTCGGCATGGACTCGTTCTTCCCGACCGCGAAGATCTACAACCCCCGCGGGCAGGGCTACACCGCCGTCGACCGCGAGCTGTTCCTGGCCTACAAGGAGTCCGAGCAGGGCCAGATCCTGCACACCGGGATCAACGAGGCCGGGTCGATGGCGGCCTTCGCCGCGATCGGGACCAGCTACGCGACCCACGGCCAGCCGATGGTGCCCGTCTACATCTTCTACTCGATGTTCGGCTTCCAGCGCACCGGCGACTCGATGTGGGCCGCGATGGACCAGATGGCCCGCGGGTTCATCATCGGCGCCACCGCCGGGCGGACCACCCTCACCGGCGAGGGGCTGCAGCACGCCGACGGCCACTCCCCGGTGCTGGCCGCGACGAACCCGGCGATGAAGGTCTACGACCCGGCCTACGGCTACGAGATCGCCCACATCGTCCGCGCCGGGCTGGAGCAGATGTACGGGCCCGACTCCACCAAGCCCGGGGCCGACCCCGACGTCATGTACTACCTGACCGTCTACAACGAGCCGATGCACCAGCCCGCCGAACCCGACGGCGTCGACGCCGTCGGCATCGTGCGCGGCATCCACCGCATCGCCGCCTCCAGCCACGACGGGCCCAAGGTGCAGCTGCTCGGCTCCGGGGTGTCGGTGCCGTGGGTCGTGCACGCGGCCCAGATCCTCGCCGACGACTGGGGCGTCAGCGCCGACGTGTGGTCGGTCACCTCCTGGACCGAGCTGCGCCGCGACGGCCTCGCCGCCGAGGAGCACAACTTCCTGCACCCCGACGCCGAACCCCGCCAGGCCGTACCTCACCCAGGTCCTCGGCGACGCGCCCGGCCCGGTCGTGGCCACCACGGACTTCACCAGCCAGGTCCCCGACCAGGTCCGCCAGTTCCTCCCGCAGCCGTTCGCCGCCCTCGGCGCCGACGACCACGGGTTCTCCGACACCCGCGCCGCCGCGCGGCGCTGGTTCCACATCGACACCCACTCCGTCGTCGTCCGCGCCCTGCAGATGCTCGCCGCCAGCGGCGACGTCGACCCCTCAGCGCCGCGACGGGCGGCCGAGCAGTACCGGCTGCTCGACGTCACCGCCGGCACCACCGGCACCGCCGGCGGCGACAGCTGACCCGGCACCACCGGAAGCCGCCGTACACCAGGCATCACGCACCAGGCATCACGCACCGATCCGAGCACCCAACACCATGAGGAGAAACCGTGACTGACGTCGCCAGCCAAGGCCCCGCGAAGGGCGAGCAGGACCGTCCGGTCCTGACCAACCGGCAGGGCCACCCGGTCTACGACAACCAGAACCAGCGCACCGTCGGGGCCCGCGGTCCCGCGACGCTGGAGAACTACCAGTTCCTGGAGAAGATCAGCCACTTCGACCGCGAGCGGGTCCCGGAGCGGGTCGTGCACGCGCGCGGCGCGACCGCGTTCGGCGTCTTCGTCGCCGACGGCACGGTCGGCGACGAGCCGGTCGGCACGTACACCCGCGCCAAGCTGTTCCAGGCGGCCGGCCAGGAGACCGAGGTCGCGGTCCGCTTCTCCACCGTCGCCGGCGGCCGGGACTCCTCCGAGGCCGCCCGCGACCCGCGCGGGTTCGCGGTGAAGTTCTACACCGAGGACGGCAACTGGGACCTCGTCGGCAACAACCTCGGCGTCTTCTTCATCCGCGACGCGGTGAAGTTCCCCGACTTCATCCACTCCCAGAAGCCCGACCCGGTCACCTTCGAGCGCCAGGTCGCCAACCGCGTCTTCGACTTCGCCAGCCAGACGCCCGAGTCGATCCACATGTTCTGCCTGGTGTTCAGCCCCCGCGGGCTGCCGGCGAGCTACCGCACCCAGCAGGGCTTCGGCGTGAACACGTACAAGTGGGTCAACGACGCCGGCCAGACCCAGCTGGTGAAGTACCACTGGCTGCCGAAGCAGGGCGTGAAGTCCTGGACCGCAGCCGACGCCGCCGTCGTGCAGGGCCGCGAGCTCGGCGTGCACACCCGCGACCTGTACGAGGCGATCGACGCCGGCGAGCACCCGTCGTGGGAGCTGCACGTGCAGCTGATGAGCGACGACGAGCACCCCGAGCTCGACTTCGACCCCCTCGACGACACCAAGGTGTGGCCGGAGAACGACTTCCCGCTGCGCAAGGTCGGCACCATGACGCTGAACCGGACCCCGGACGACTTCTTCGTCGAGAGCGAGCAGATCGCGTTCGGCACCGGTGTGCTGGTCGACGGCCTCGACTTCTCCGACGACAAGATGCTCGTCGGGCGGACGTTCTCCTACTCCGACACCCAGCGCCACCGCGTCGGCGCGAACTACCTCCAGCTGGGCGTGAACGCGCCGAAGACGCGCCACGCCACCAACCAGCGCGACGGGCAGATGGCGTACGGCGTCGACCTCGGCGAGGGCCAGAACCCGCACGTCAACTACGAGCCGTCGACCCTGGGCGGGCTGCGCGAGGCGCAGTACCCGACCCACGACGAGCAGGGCCCCGAGATCACCGGCCGGCTGACCCGCAAGCGGATCCCGCGGACCGACGACTACACCCAGGCCGGTCAGCGCTACCTGCTCAGCCAGGCGTGGGAGCAGGACGACCTCGTCGCGAACTTCGTCGGCGCGCTGTCGCAGTGCGACCGCCCGATCGCCGAGCGGATGGTGTGGCACCTGTTCATGGCCGAGGACGAGCTCGGTCGCCGCGTCGGCGAGGGCCTGGGCATCACCGCCGACGACGTCCGCGGGCTCGAGCCGCTGCAGACCCAGACGCTGACCGAGGCCGAGCTCGCGCGGGCGGCGAACCTGGGCAAGAACGGCCCGCGCGACGTCACCGGGCTGGTGATGACGCACTGCGTGCCCAACGAGCACGTCGTCGTCGAATGAACCGGGGCTGAGCCCGGCCAGGGCTGAGCCCGGCCAGGCGTGAGTCCCACCAGAACGGCGCCGATCCGGGACCAGGGGGATCCCGGGTCGGCGTCGCGCACCCCTGAGGTGCTGTTCGGGGACGGGCCGCGCGCCTCTGGTGCGGGTCTTCGGCGCCCGCCCGCGGCGTGTAGCGGCGGCCCCCGGGCCGGACCCGTCAAGTTCCACCAACAGCGGTACCTCTAGGAGCGGTGATGGACGAACGGCTCGAAGGCCGTCTACGGCGACGTGATCCGGCGCAACCCCGGCGAGGCGGAGTTCCACCAGGCGGTGCTCGAGGTGTTCGAGTCGCTCGGCCCGGTGCTCGACCGCAACCCCGAGTACACCGAGGCGGCCGTCCTCGCGCGGTTGTGCGAGCCCGAGCGCCAGATCATCTTCCGGGTGCCGTGGATCGACGACGCGGGACGGGTCCAGATCAACCGGGGCTTCCGCGTGGAGTTCAACTCCGCCCTCGGCCCGTTCAAGGGCGGGCTCCGCTTCCACCCCAGCGTCAACGCCGGCATCGTGAAGTTCCTCGGGTTCGAGCAGGTGTTCAAGAACTCGCTGACCGGGATGCCGATCGGCGGCGGCAAGGGCGGGTCGGACTTCGACCCCCGCGGACGCAGCCAGGGCGAGGTGATGCGTTTCTGCCAGTCCTTCATGACCGAGCTCTACCGCCACCTCGGGGAGTACACCGACGTGCCCGCCGGCGACATCGGCGTCGGGCGCCGCGAGATCGGCTACCTGTTCGGGCAGTACAAGCGGATCACCAACCGCTACGAGTCCGGGGTCCTCACCGGCAAAGGCGTGAGCTGGGGCGGGTCACTGGTGCGGACCGAGGCCACCGGCTACGGCGCGGTGCTGTTCGCGCAGGAGATGCTGCGCACCACCGGGACCAGCTTCGACGGCAAGCGGGTCGTGGTCTCCGGCTCGGGCAACGTCGCCACCTACGCGATCGCCAAGGCACAACAGCTCGGTGCGCGGGTCGTGGCGTGCTCGGACTCGACCGGTTTCGTCGTCGACGAGGACGGCCTCGACCTGGAGCTGCTGCAGCAGGTCAAGGAGGTCGAACGGGCGCGGATCTCGGAGTACGCCGAGCGGCGCCCTTCCGCCCGCTACGTCGTCGGCGACCGGATCTGGCAGGTCGGCGCGGACGTCGCCCTGCCCTGCGCGACCCAGAACGAGCTGAACGAGGACGACGCGGCCGCACTGGTGCGCAGCGGCGTGCTGGCCGTGGCCGAGGGCGCCAACATGCCGACGACCCCGGCAGCGGTCCGCGTCCTGCAGCAGGCCGAGGTGCTTTTCGCACCGGGCAAGGCCGCGAACGCCGGCGGGGTCGCGACGTCGGCGCTGGAGATGCAGCAGAACGCGAGCCGCGACGCCTGGACCGAACAGTTCACCGAGCAACGCCTGACCGACATCATGGTCGCGATCCACCAACGCTGCCGCGACACCGCCGAGGAGTACGGCCAACCCGGCAACTACGTCGCCGGCGCCAACATCGCCGGCTTCGTCAAGGTCGCCGACGCCGTCCTCGCGCTCGGCGTGGTGTGACCGGCGAAGCCCCAGAGCCGGCGCCGCGCGAAGCCCCGGTGCTCGAACACCTCGGGGCTGTCGGCCACGGTGACGGGCTGCTCGCCCGCTCGCGGCACAACCGCAGGTCGCAGAAGCAAGCAGGCCACCTTCCGTCCGGCGTCGGACGTCCCCAGCACACCAGGAGGCAGCACCCCAGGAGGAAGCACGTGATGGGCAGAATCGTCCGGTGAGCACCTTTCTGGCCGGCCTGTCGGGGATCGGTCTGCTGACCGCTTTGCAGGTGGTGCTCGTCGTGGTCGCGGTCGTGGTGGCGCCGCGCGGACGTCGACCTTCCTCGGCGCTGGCCTGGATCCTGCTGATCACGCTGCTGCCTCTGGTCGGGGTGGTGCTGTTCGCCCTGATCGGCAGCTCCCGACTGCCGAGCAGCCGGCGCGACAAGCAGCAGCACATGAACGACCGGATCGAAGAAGGCAGCCGCGACCTGGAGGAGGTGAGCCGCACCAAGGAGGGGCCGCCGTGGCTGCCGTCGGTGGCCCGGCTGAACCAGACCGTCGGGCGCCATGCCGCTGCTGGAGGGCAACCACGCCCAGCTGCTCACCTGCTTCGAGGACCAGCTCACCGCACTGGTCGCCGCCGTCGAGGGCGCCCGCCGCTACGTGCACGTGGAGTTCTACATCCTGTCGCTGGACTCGAGCACCGCGCCCTTCTTCGCCGCGCTGGAAGCCGCCGTGCAGCGGGGCGTCGACCGTGCGGGTCCTGCTGGACCACCTCGGATCCCGCAGGTACCCCGGATACCGCAAGACGAAGCGGGAGCTCGACCGGATCGGGGTGCAGTGGCGGCTGATGCTGCCGGTGCAGCCCTACCGGGGCCGCTACCAGCGACCCGACCTCCGCAACCACCGCAAGCTGCTCGTCGTCGACGGCGACGTCGGGTTCGTCGGCTCGCTCAACCTGATCGACCCCAGCTACCAGAAGCGCGCGAACCAGCGCAAAGGGCTGCAGTGGCTGGACCTGCTCGCCGAGGTCGCGGACCGGTGGTGCACGAGGTCGACGCCCTGTTCGTCACCGACTGGTACAGCGAGACCGACGAACTGCTCGCCACCTCACGAGAGCGCGCATCGACCACCCAACGACAAGGCGAGATGCTCGCCCAGGTGGCACCCAGCGGCCCGGCGTTCAAGACGGAGAACAACCTCGCACTGTTCAACACCCTCATCTACTACGCGCAGCGCCGGATCAGCATCACCAGCCCCTACTTCGTCCCCGACGAATCGCTGCTTGCCGCGATCACCACCGCCGTGCGCCGCGGCGTGGCGGTGGAGCTGTTCGTCGGCGGCATCGGCGACCAGTTCTTCGTCTTCCACGCCCAGCACTCCTACTACGCCGACCTGCTGGAGGCCGGCGTGCGGATCTACGAGTACCCCGCACCGACAATTCTGCACTCCAAGCACATGTCGGTCGACGAGCACGTCACCGTCATCGGCTCGTCGAACATGGACATCAGATCCTTCCAGCTCGACCTCGAGCTCATGCTGATGGTCTGCGACCGCAGCTTCACCGACCAGATGCGTGCCGTCGAGGACGGAGACCGCGCCGTCTCCCACGAGCTCACCCGTCAGGAGTGGGACCAGCGCTCGAAGATGCACGCCTTGGTGGACGATCTCACCCGGCTCACCTCCGCCGTCCAATGAACAGCTGCCGACACACAAGAACTGTTCAGCCCTAGCCGGCCGTCGGACGAGCTTCAGCGCAAGCGACCCGTCAGCGTCCGGGTGATGATTGTGCGCTTCGCCCGCTGACTGTGGGGGGGAGGACGGTCGAGATCCACGGCAATCGACACACGGTCTAGGTGCTCCGAATCCACTTCTTGAGCTTCCAGGCCGCGCTCGGCCACGTCGGGCCTGCGCAGAGGCGCCAGTAGCAGGTCGCACCACACCTGCTTAAACGGGCGGGTCGGGTGCCGTTCGACAAGCTCGCTCGCCCAGTCCATGGTCACCACGCGTCGGGGTCGGGCACGATCGCCGAGGCGAGCGCAGCCGGCTCATGCTCTTCGCCGAGCAGCCCGTCGACCCCGTCGGTGTTTAGATTGCGCACCCCGTGGCGGATGGTGGGCCAGCGCCGAAGTCGCGCGCCGGCCCACGACCCTCATGTGAGACGGCCTGATCGTCGGTCGTGATCTCCTTGCCGACGTAGCGTGACGTCTGTGGCGGCACCCGAGGGCGAGGACCGTGAGCTTGCGCGCGACACTCGGCTTCACCTGAGCATGCGCCCGCCGCCCGAGCCGACCTACGGATCGCTTCGGAACTCCCGCCTCGGCCAAATCACGCCAGTCGGACGCGTCTTCGTCGCCATCAGAGCCGTCAGCGGCGTCCTGATCCTGCTCGTCGTGGCCTCGATCGTGATGTACGGGCTCATCGATGGCGATCCAAGCTGAGGCGGACTGCCAGCGTCGTAAGCCGACCGTCTAGCGGAACTGCTCGGTGCACCGTAGGGGGGCCGTGGCCGTCGCCGCCGACTCAGTCGCTTTCGGAGCGGGTGGTTCTGGTGGCGGGGTCGGACGTGACTGCCTTGCGGCGGCGGAGGGCGGGAAGGATGCTGAGGCCGACGACCGCGGCCAGGCTGACCCACAGTGCGTACTTGTCTACCAGCAACACGAGGTCGACCGCATGCTGGCCGAGGCCGTAGCCGAGACCGGCCACCAGCCCAACCATGATCAAAGCGCCGAGCGCGTTGAAGATCAGGAAGGGCACCAGCCGCATACGGCTCAACCCGGCCAAGCAGTAGACCGCGACCGAGGGCACCCCTGGTAGGGCACTGGCCATTACAGCGAGACAGACCAGCCACGGCCTGGCCACACGCAACCGCCCGACGAAACGAGCAGCCCAGGGGCCTGGGGCGAACAGGGCCAAGACCCTGGCACCCCAACGCCGCCCGGCTAGCCAAAACAGCCAGTCGAGCTTCGTCATGCCGACGACGCCGGCCAGCACCACCAGCCCCAGTGAGGTGTCCCCGACCCGGGCGAAGGCGGCCCCTGCTCCGATGGCTGAAAGGCTGCCCGTGACCAGCTCGAGAACAACGGGGTGGCTGGCCAATAGAAAGGGTCGGAAGGGGATCGTCAGCATCAACAGCCCGATGACCCCGAAGACCGTGGCCACGAGAGCCTTGTCTCCGCGGGTGGCTTTGCCCTCCCACGGGAGCACGTCGGCCAGAGACGCGGCGGGACGCTTGGTGCCTACTTCGCGGTCACCTGCCAGAGCGCCGGACTCCTGTTCCGTGCCGGCGTCAGAGCTTGGCTGTGGCGTCGTCATGTCATCCATCGTGCCAACTGCTTGGCACAGTTCGAGGCAAGGCTCTTCACAGCGAAGGAAGGGCGAACAGGCGTGGCCACAGACCAGAGGTGACTTGGACCGGGCCAGGCGGTCTTGGGAGTAGCTCGTTGCTGGCCCGGCGGGTGTCGCAGCACAACTCGTTCCGTCGCCGCAAGTCGACCGTTCGAGCGTCGTCGGATGGCGACCCCTGCTTCCGTGGGCTTCGCCGGCGCATCTTGTCAGTCCCGGAGATGACGACTAAGAGGCGTCGGAGTTCTCGACAGCGACTGACCTCGGAGCACACGCGAGGAAGTCGGCGTCCCGCTCGCGTCCCGCCGTGTGGTCGCCACGGTCAGTAAGACGCGGAAGTCTGGGCTGCGCCGTGCAGGAGCGGGCTGGCGTGGCTGACGCTCGAGGTGAGGGGAGTTCTCCCCATTGCTCCCCACGAGGTCTGGCCTGAAGGTTACGGTTCCTTCCCGCTCGTTGAGGAGTACTCGTGTCACGTCGTCGTTCCCTTGTTCTTGGTATCAGCCTGGCTGCGGTAGCGCCGTTGACGCTGCTGGGTGCGCCGGCGCCGGCGTCGGCGGCGCCGACGGTGGTGAAGGCGTACGACTTCAACGGTGACGGCTTCCCTGATCTGGTGGTGGGCGCGACGGGGTTGCGGGTGGGCTCGGTCAAGGACGCGGGCGGTGTCGTGGTGCTTCCGGCGTCGGCGAAGGGCCTGTCGTCGAAGGAGCAGGTGATTACGCAGTCGAGTGCGGGGGTGCCGGGCGCGTCGGAGCGCGGCGACGGCTTCGGGTATGCGGTGGCCAGCGCCGACTTCGACGCCGACGGGTTCGCCGACCTCGCGGTCGGTCAGCCGGGCGAGGCCGTGGGCTCGACCGAGGCTGCGGGTGCGGTCACGGTGGTGTACGGCTCGGCGAAGGGTCTCGACACCCGCCGGTCCACCTCGTTCACGTTCCCGGGCTCCGGTCTGCTGGGGACGGCGCTGGCCGCGGCGGACCTGACCGGTGACGGCGTCGCCGACCTGGCCGTGGGTTCACCGGGTGAGGACTTCGCTGAGGTGCCGTCCGGCACGGCCTCGGTCGGTGGGGTGGTGCACGTCCTGCGCGGAGGCTCGGCCGGATTGAGCGAGACCGGGCAGATCGAGCTGCGGGGTGACCGGACCGCGGAGACCGGCGACCAGGGGTTCGGTGCCCAGCTCGCGGCCGCTGACCTCGACAGGAACGGCAAGGTCGACCTCGTGGTCGGGTCGAGGGGCAAGGTCTACGACGAGGGCGGCGTCCCGGGCTCGGTGAGCGTGTGCCGCGGGCCGCTGACCGGGTCCTCCGGCTGCGTCCGGGTGCTGCGCATCAAGGAGATCGCCGGGATGACCGCACTGGCGGTCGGCAACGTCACCGGCAGCGCCCGGCCCGAGATCGTGGTGGGCAGCGGACGCTACGTCGACGGCGACGCCGGCCGGGTGGAGGTCCTGCAGCTTGCGCAGGACGACGCACGCAGTTGGCGACCCGGACCGAGATCACCCAGTCGAGCCCGGGCGTGCCCGGGAGCGACGAGGTCAACGACAGCTTCGGTGAGAGCGTGGTGCTCGGTGACCTGACCGACGACGGCTACGACGACCTGATCGTCGGCGCCCCCGGTGAGGACGCGTACCGCGGACGGATCACCTTCATCGCGGGCGCGGCCAGCGGCGTCTACGCCACGACCGACAACACCTCGATCGACCAGAGCACGAAGGGGATCCCCGGGAAGTCCGAGAAGGGCGACCAGTTTGGAGCGGCGCTGGGGCTGGTCGACCACGACCAGGACGGGCTGCTCGACCTCAGCATCGGGGCTCCCGGTGAGAACAGCGCAGACGGCAGCGTGACCACCCTGAACGGCGACGACGGATCAGCCAAGGCCTACACCTTGAGCTCGCTCGGGTACAGCCACCCCAAGGACGGGGGGTTCGGCGCACCCTTGTCCTGAACCCGCCTCTCCTGAGCGCTCTGGTCGGACCCCTCGGTCCCCCTTGCGGACAGACGTCCGTAAGGGGACCGTCGTGCGGAGCACGTATGCCGACCGACCTGCGTAGCACCATCATCGACCGGCTCGCGGTGCGGACAGGGACCTTGCGTCCAAGCGCTGACCCTCACCTCCGGATCAACAGCGACAGTAGGGTCGACCCGTGGCTTGGACGGCCGGGTACGCGTTCAGTGAGCCGATGCAAGACGTCCGGGGCGAGTTGGTGGCCGACCGCCTGGTCGCAGAGCTGAGGCGAGAGCTCGGACCGGGGCACGCGATGTTCGGGCGGACTTGGATGGCCGTCGCTCGGGCTCTACCGGAGGACGAGGTCCTCTTCACGGACGGCGAGGAGGTGGCCATGGTCCATCTTGCTTGGACGAGCCGGGTCGAACGACCACCGTGGCCCCAGGCATTCTTCTAGCAGACGCGGTTGCATTCGAGCAGTACGTCGAAAGGCGCTGGCTGCCGTACGACTGAACTCGAAGGCGGCGAGCTAGCGGCGCTCGAGGCAGGTGGGGATCCTTCATTGGTCGACCGGCGTGGCGAGCACGTTGACCGACGGTCGTGCGGAGCACGGCAGAGCGACTTGCGCAGAGGTCTCCGTCAGCGAGCAACTAGCAGAGGTCGGTCGAGGTGGTGCGACTTGTTAGCGCGGGATGCGATGCTCACAGCATGCCCAGCAGTGCGCCGCCGCCGCCCAAGCCTTCCTTTTGGCCGGACACCGCTGAGGGCTTCCTCATCCTCGTGCTCGGAGTTGCTGGCCGGTCATGATCGTCGTGGGGCTGGGCCCGGCGGGCCGCTCCTGCCGGTGGTCATCGGCCTCGTGATCGTGGTGGCCTTCCTCATGGGCGGCAACCTCAGTGTGTTCAGCGTCGGCAAGCGAGGGCTGAACATGCAGAGCCGGGCGTCTTCCCAGCGGCGCACGCGTTGACCCTCGTGCGAAGCACGCAACCCGACCGTCTTGCGAGCACACCATCCGCTCGTCGGTCAGCGACGACGGCCAGCCAGAAGGTAAATCACGGCGTTCCCAGCGTTGAGGGCAGTCACCGCCCGCCAGAGCGCCTTGCTGCCTCGCAGCTGCGCCGGGCTGCGATGGGAGATGCCACGCCAGGCCAGCGTCATCACCAGGAGGTGCAAGCCCATGCGGGCAGCAGGAACCGAAGCCGAGCTCTCGAGGTCTTCATGGTCCATCGTCGCCGATGCCAGTGCTGCCGACCAGATGAGGATGGCAAGTCACAGGATCGTTCCGGTGGCCGTCACCGGCGATATGCCTTCTGCCCGGCGAGGTCGGTGCCGCTGAGTTGGCTTGTCCAACCGCCCTAAACCGACCCTCAAACGATACGGACGGCAGAAGCGAGTGCCCTTGAGTTCCTGCGGCAGCGCATCGTCCGCCCCACCCACTGCGGTTGATGTGGCGCGAGGCTACGAGCGATGTCATGGCGACGTTGATCACGTGTCCCTCGGGGCTACGAACGAAGAATCGTCGGATGCCCAGGGCTCGTCGGTGATCGGATGCACGATCTCGTAGCCGCGGCGTTGCGCTTCTTCGTACGCGGCGTCGACGTCATCGACCCTGATGGTCATGACCGAGTCCTGCGGCGCGGTTGCATCGCGGGTCACGACCTGGACGCATGCGTCAGAGTCGGGAGATGTGAACCGGACTACCCAGCCCTGATTCATGGCCTCTCGGTGAGCCCAGGAGCCGAAAGAACTCCCGTGCTCGATCGACGTCGTCGGTATGCAGGTTAGGGATGGCCTCAACTGCTCTCATGGCGCGAGCCTGACAGCCCGGCTTCCGTGTTAGGGCGCCGAGCCCAGCGAGTGAGTCGCTAGGAGGACCCTTCTGCGGAACGTGAACCGTCTGCGCCATTGGGCGTGGCTCCTGTGCGTCGTCGGACAGGGTGTTGCGATGGCGGCCGCGGCGAAGCGGATGGGACGCTTCTGACGTGACGCGGGCGCCGAGGGACGGAAGGGTCGATCGGCTCCGGGTAGGTCGAGAGGAACGCGAAGCAGTCGTCACCGCCCTGCAGGACCACTACGCCGCCGAGCGGTTGGACGATGACGAGCTGACCAGTCGCATCCACCAGGCGTTGACGTCGACGACCCGTGCGGACCTCGCGATGCTCGTCGAGGACCGTCCACCGAGCAGCGTCACCGTCAACAGGCGAGCCGCGCGCGGGCGCGGCCGTGGCGTCTGACTTCAGCCGTCACGATCGCCGCTGGAGTTGTTGTCGGTGGAGTAGGCGTCATGGGAGGGGCCTTTGAGCCTCCCCGACCGACCACCAGCCGCCGCAGGACACGTGCTTGTCGACCGGGCAGCTGACGGGCCCCAACGCGGGCTGTCCTGACGCCAGCCCCGAGCAGCAGCAGATCTTCACCGACCTCGCCCGCGCCGACCGTGCAGCCGAGCAGCTGCAGGACCTCGCCGACCAGAACCCCGACGTACGCCTCCAGGGGCTTGCGACTCGGGCGCGGGTCGCTGCCGAGCGCGCGGAAACCGCCAGCGCCGACTCGCAGCAGTTGGTCATGGCCACCGACGATCAACCGACGAAGAAGGCGATGGCCGACCTCGCCAAGACCAGTACGAAGGCCGCAGATGACGCCCAGAGTGCGGTCGACCAG
>CAVXMD010000015.1:0-416511 GCA_963762775.1 uncultured Actinomycetota bacterium | reverse complement strand
GTGTCCTCGAGCCGTACCCAGACGTGGCGGGTCGCCCGGGGCACGGGCCACGTCCGGTCGCCGCCGTGCTCTCCCACCCGGTCAGCGTAGAGCCGGATCCGAACGTACGTACGATTGCTCGCGCGTGTGTGATCTGTCCGACGTCCGGCCCGGGGCGGACTACGCTGCACCTTGGCGGTGTTGAGAACAGTGTCCTGACCAGGGACTTCACACCGTAGGTGCCGCTCGCTCCACACCCCGAAAAGGTTGGCCTTGACCGTCCCCACGACGACCCCCACCATCACCACGGCCCGCGTCGGCGCCAGCGTCGACACCTCGCAGCGCGTCCGCCGCTACGCGATCACCATGGCCTTCCGGACCGCCTGCTTCCTGGCCGCGGTCACCCTTGCCCACGGCTGGCTGCAGTGGGTGCTGATGGCCGGCGCCGTCTTCCTGCCGTACATGGGCGTCCTGCTGGCCAACCAGGCCGACGCGACGGGCCTGCGCAAGCGGGCCGTCGACGACGCGCCGCAGGGCACCGCGCAGCTCACCGCGGGCCCCGAGCCGGAGTACGTCGAGGGCGTCGTCGTCGACGACGTGGACGACCGCCGTCCGGGTGCCGGCGCCGCCTGACCCAGACCCCGAGCGACCCCCCGTGGAGCTGAGCCGGAGCCGGCTGTCCGACCGTCCGGTCGTCCGCAGCGTCCGGCTGCTGGTCGGGCTCGTGCTGTTCGGGGTGGCGCTGGCCCTGCTCGTGCACAGCAGCCTCGGGCTCGACCCCTGGACCGTCCTCAGCTCCGGCGTCAGCCGGCACGTCGCGCTGACGCTGGGCGAGGTCACGGTCGTGAGCTCGGTGGTCGTCCTGCTGCTCTGGATCCCGCTGCGGCAGCGGCCCGGGCTCGGGACCGTCGCCAACGCGCTCGTGGTCGGCCCGGTGCTCGACCTCGGCGTCGCGCTGCTGCCCTCGCCGGACTCGCTCGTGCTACGGGCGGTCTTCCTCGTCCTCGCCGTGCTGCTGGTCGCCGTCGGGACCGGGCTGTACGTCGGCGTGGGCTGGGGCCCCGGGCCGCGCGACGGCCTGATGACCGGCCTGGTCCGGCTGGGCCTGCCGCTCTACCTGGCCCGGACGCTCATCGAGGGGACCGTGCTCCTCGTCGGCTGGCTGCTCGGGGGCACGGTCGGCCTGGCCACCGTCGTCTACGCGCTCGCCGTCGGACCGCTCGTCGGCCGGGTCCTGCCGCGCCTGACCCTGCCGTCGACACGCCGTTCGTAGATCGCCGTCCGGCCGAGCGGGTGGGGCCGTCAGCTCGGCCGACCTCCGACCGGCGCGTCGGTGAAGCGTCGGAACACCGCGACCAGCTCCGACGGCGTCGCCCGGACCTGGTCGAGCAGCACGGCCCGGCCGAGGGGCCGGGTCTTCGCCCGGCGCGCGAAGTCGGCCTCGACGTGGTTCACGAGCAGCAGACGGTCCCCGTGCGGGAGGAGTCGGCGCAGCCCGCGCGCCCGACGGATCTCGATGCTCGCGACGGACGCCCACGGGAGCGACGGACCCTCGGGGCGCCAGCAGACACCCGACGCGGCCACCCTGAGGGACCACGGCTGCCGCCGCGCCTCCCGGACGACCAGCCAGCGGATGACGGCCATCGGCAGCTGGGTCACCAGGAGCACCCAGGCGACCCAGCCTGCGGGGTCGGTCGCCGCCAGGACGGCGATGCCCACGACCAGCACCGAGGAGGCGAGCGCGGACCTGACGCGCGACCCGACCCTCGTCGCGAAGAGCACGGTCTCGGCGTCGTCGGGGCCCGTGCTCGCTCCCGCCGGCAGGGTCACCCCCGCACCGTACGACCTCACCCCTCGGGTCCGAGCCGGCCGGACGGGATCGCGGTCGGTCAGCCCTGGTACTGGTGCAGCGCGGACGTCACCGTGACCAGACCGACGCCGTAGCGGGTGTCGTACCCGCGCCGCCGGGTCCCGTCGTCCCAGACGAGCTCGACCGTGAGGACGCCCCGGCTGCTGCCGCTGCTCACGACGCCGGGCTCACCGGTGATGTGCCGCTGCACGCGGCGCACCTCCTGCTGCGTGCGAGCGCCGAGAAAGACGCACAGCGGGCCGCCCCACACCGTCCGGATCCGTCGTTCGGCGCCGGCGACGTCGTGGGTCACCTCGACGTCGACCACCGTGGTCGACGGGTCCTGCGAAGAGCTGCCGCGGTCGTCGACCCACAGCTCGACGTAGCCGGGCAGCGTGCCGGCGAGCTGCAGCACCTGCTGCTGGTCGTCGCTCGTGGAGCGACGCGCGTCGACCGCCCCCCAGCCGCCGGCCGGTTCCGGGCACGGCGTACCGAGGTCCGGGACCACCTCCGTGGGCGGGAGGGAGGCCGATGCCTGCTCCTCGGTGACCACCTTCTCGAAGGTGAGGCGTTCGCCGTCCCAGGTCCCGACGACGAAGAAGTCACCCCACGCCACCGAACCGGTCCGCCTCGTGCCCTTCTCCGGCCAGGTCCAGCCGTCGACCGGCGGCCCCGTGCAGTCGGGTGGGAGCGTCAACGCGATCGGCCCGAGGCAGAGCTCCGGCCCGTCGCCCGAGTCCAGCACCATGGCCGACCCGACCATCAGCGGACAGTAGGCCTTCCGGCCCAGGCGCACGAGTACCTGCCGGTCGTCGTCGCGGTCGTCGCCACCGTCAGGGCCCCACTGCCGGCGAGGCGCGACCCGGCCCCTGCTCGGCACGACCGTGGCGCTCGCGCTCTGGTGCACGACGCGACCGGGTCGAGGCAGAGGCTGACCCGGACGGGCGCAGCGGGCGCTGCCGCATCACGAGACCGGGGTCGTACGCTCGTCCGGTCGCCGAGACGATCGGCGCGGTCAGCGGCACGCTCGACGAGGGCCTGGGCAGAGGAAGCATGGCGATCGAGCGCACCACCGACGTCGACGCGGTCTGCTGGGACTGGAACGGCACCCTGCTCGACGACGCCGCCCTCGCGCTGCAGGCGATGAACGCGGTGCTCCGCGAGCGCGACCTGCCCGTGCTGACCGACGCCGACGCGTACCGGAGGGTCTTCGGTTTCCCGGTGCGGGCGTTCTACGCGCGGCTGGGGATCGAGGAGGCGGGGTTCCGGTCGGCCGCCGACCGCTACCTCGCGCTGTTCGCCGCCCTCGTCGGGCAGGCGCCGCTGCACGCCGACGCCGTCGCCACCCTCGAGACGGTCCGACGGCTCGGGGTGGGGCAGGTGCTCATCTCCGCGACCGTCGTCGACGTCCTCGCCCGCCAGCTGGCGCCGCACGCGATCACAGGCCGCTTCGACCGGGTCCTCGGCATCACCGACGCGTATGCGGCGTCCAAGGCCGACGTCGTCGCGACCTGGCTGAGGTCGTCCGGCCACGACCCCGCCCGTGTCCTCATGGTCGGCGACACCAACCACGACGAGGAGATCGCGGACGCGCTGGGCGTGCGCCTCGTCCGGTTCGCGCGCGGCCACCAGGAGCCGCCCGACCACGACCGGCACCCCGTCGTGCACCACCTCCGCGACGTCGTCCCGTACGTCCGCGGCGCCGTCGTGCCTCGTCCCTGACGGCGACGACGATCTCGCCCTACGATCGGCCGCATGGCGCAGGTTGGAGCGGTCGTACGGCGCGGCGAGGAGTACGGGGTCGTGACGAACGTCGACGACTCCAGGTTCGACGTGGTCGAGGTCGAGTGGGACGACGGCAGCACCCAGTGGGTCAAGGTCGCCGACCTGGAGTGGATCGTCTCGCGCGAGTGACGAGGCGCGCGTCCGCCGGGCAGGTTCCGCGAGTGCGCGCCTTCGCACCCGGCAGACTCCAGACGACGTGCGGGAGCGCGCACTCGCGCGGCGGACCCGCTCTCGACGCAGCTTCCGACGAACCACCCGTCCACGCTTCTCGTGAGCGGGCGGGTCGGCTCAGCGGGTGGCGGTGACCAGGCGCAACGCGCCGAGGCGCTCGGGCTGCTGGCGCAGGTGCCCGTACGTCGCGTCCCAGGCCCCGCTGCGCAGGTCGGCTGCGAGACGGTCGAGCCCGCGCTGCACTGCGGTCGGATCGGCCAGGACCAGACCGGAGGTGGCGGCGCGGACCTCCGGGCGCAGGAAGGCCTCGGGTCGGGCGTAGAACGCCTCGCCGAACCCGTCGATGCAGTCGGACGGCACAGGCACGACCTCGACGTGGACCCCGCCGCTGCCCGGGGCGAGGGTGGTCGTCACCTGGTCGAGCGACGGGAACCGGGCTCGGTCGACGGTGACGACCTCGGGGACGTAGTCGGCCAGCCAGAACTCGTGCAGCGCGGCGGCGTCGAGGGTCAGCACGACGACCGGGCCGCGGCTCACCCGCCTCAGCTCGCGCAGACCCTGCTCCATGTCGCTCCACTGGTGGATCGTCAGCACCGCCATGGCGGCGTCGAAGCTGTCGTCGTCGAACGGGAGGTGCTCTGCGACTGCGTCGAGTGCCGGTGCCGCTGCAGGCGGGCGTTGGGCCCGCATCCGGGCCGACGGTTCGATCGCGAGGACGTACCGGTCGTCGGGCTCGTACGACCCGGTCCCGGCACCGACGTTCAGCACGGTCCGGCTGGTGCCGAGCGCGGCGTGGACGAGGGCCGCGATCCGCGGGTCCGGCCGGCGCACGGAGGCGTATCCGGCGCCGTGCCGCTCGTAGTCCACGTCTCCTGCCGGGTGTTCACGAGGCGTCATCGGACCATCAGAGCACCGGCCCGACGACCGCGAAGTGCAGATCCCAGACGTGGTCGGGGAGTAGTGGCTCGCCCAACGTCGATGACCGAACTCGCTTCAGAAAGCAGTCAGGGCCAGGTCCTCCGAAGAGGAACCTGGCCCTGACCTGGTCTTGCACGTGTAGCGGGGAGACCCCGCAGATCTGCGCTCGGTCTGTTGTCCGAGCGGGTGACCCCGCTTCCCAAGACCTCTGCCTAGGCATCTGCCACCCCTTCCACCCCGTTTGAAGCGAACCACGAGGACCGGACAGCGCCTGCCAGGAACCACTGTCGAAGAACAGCCCCGGCAGAGATCAACCGGTTTTTGGCCCCGGGCCTTCGGCGGCCACGACTAAGCGTCCACCCCGGGAACCCTGGCGAGTGGCGGCTCCGTCACCAACAGTCGAGGCCTTGGAAGGCACATCGATCCCGCCCGAATTGGGGAGCGTGTGATGCACCTTCAGGATGCGGTGACCTTGTACGTGGAGCTGGACGCGCCCTCGTTGTAGGAGGTGGTGTCGACCTTGGCGTGCACGCTCGACTTGCTCTTCGCGTACTTCACCTCGACGCTGAAGGCGCCGGAGCTGTCGGTGGTCGCCTTGGCCACGACCTTCTTGTTCGCCACAACAAAGACTGTCCGTTCGGCCAGCGCGGGTGAGACCGACCCGGTCACGGTGGTGGCGGCGCCCTTCTTGACCTTCGTCGGCGTGCTCAGCTTCACCTTGGCCGTCACCTTCACCGTGGCGCTGCTGCTGCTCGACGCCGACCCGGTCACCTCGCCGACGACGCGTTCGGCGTAGCGGAGCTGGTACTTCGTCGTGAACGACGGCCTGACGGTGAACGACACCGTCCCGGTCGACGTCGACGGGGCAGTGGCGATCTTGTCCCAGCGGTCGGCGGCGTAGCCCCACAGCTCGATCGGCTGCCCAGCGAGTCCGGTCTTCGTCCCGTCCCAGCGGAGTGTCCCGGTGACCTTCACGGTGGCGCCGAAGGTGAGCTTCGTCGTCGAGACCGCGACGGTGGAGGCGGTGGCCTGCACCGCCGCCAGGCTGGTCGTGGTGCTGGTCGAGGCCGTGGCGGTGACCGAGTCGACGGTGCGGCTCGCATAGCGCAGCTGGTAGGCCGCGTTCGTGCTCGCCATGACCGAGAAGGTGGACTTGCCCGACGTACCGGTCGTCGCCGTTGCGATCTTCACCCAGGTCGCCCCGGGCGTCGACGCCCACAGCTCCACGGGCTGACTCGGTACTCCGGTCGTGTCGCCGGCCCAGCGCAGGGTCCCCGTCAGAGTGACCTTCGCCCCGACCGTGGCTCTGGCGGGACCGCTGAGGAGCGCCTCGGTCGGACGCAGGACGCTGAGCTGCCGGACCGCAGAGGGCGTCGACGAGGCCGAGGCTGCCGCGTCACGTAGCTGGTAGAACGCTCCCGCCGTGGGGCGGAGCGTGAACGAGACCTTGCCGGAGGTGTCGGTGGTACCTGTGTCGATCTTCGTCCAGGTCTCGTTCGCGCTCGAGGCCGTCCACAGCTCGACCGGAGCCGCGGGGACCGCTGTGTCGGTACCTAAGAGCGTCAGGGTTCCGCTCGCGGTGGTGGCAGCGCCGTACGTGGCCGTGCTCGCCAATGTCAGGGTGGCAGTGGTGGGCCGCTCGACGGTCACCTTGCCGAGATCAGTTTCGGCCGCGTCGGCGTCGGCGATCCCGTTGAAGACGGCTTGATAGGTGGCCGTCGCCGTGGCCGGGACGGAGAAGGCAGCTGTGCCTGCCGCGGAGGTCGTCGCCATGGCTACACGCGTGCTGGGACCGTTGGCCGGTGCGGCCCAGAGCTCGACGACGGCTCCGGCGAGAGGTCCGGCCGCCCCCTCCGAGGTCGACACCAGCTTCACGTCGGCCGTGACCGGCTGTCCGTAGCGGACCTCGGTGTGAGCGAGAGATCCGGTGAGGACGGTGCTGCGGACGCCGACGGTCGTCACGGCATCTGACACTGCGGCCCCGTGTGACTCGTTCGAGGCGACGCGCAGCTGGTAGGTGTAGGTGCCGTTGGCGCTGATGAGGAAACCTGTGGTCCCGTCAGCTTTGCTCGGCCTCGAGGTCCCGAACAGGACGTATCCGGTGCTGCTGAGCTTCCACAGCTGCACCTCGACCCCGGCGACGGGCCCCTGTGCGCTGCCTACGAGCGTGCTCATCAGGAAGGTGCCGTCGTAGGGGTACGAGGCTGGCGCGGTCGCGGTCACGGTGATCGGGACCTGGACGGTGAAGGAGAGCTCGGAGCTGACGGACGACTGCAGCCGTTCCGCGCCCGGGAACCGGATCTGGTAGGTCGCTGAAGACGCCGGGGTCGTGGCGAAGCTCACCTGGCCCGACGCGTCGGTGGGCGCCGACGACACCTTGGACCACGTGCCGGCGTCGCGCCGCCACAGCTCGAGGGTGGCGGCAGCGACCGGTCCGGAGGCGCCGGACGCGGACGCCTGGGTCAGGGTGGCGCTGGCGGTGATCGGGGTGCCGCCGCTAACGGCGGAGCGGTCGATGATCGCCTGGGTGGTCGTGGCGACACGCACGCTGACGACAGCTGTGGGACTTTGTGCCGGAGCGTAGCCAGAGATTCCGGCGGAGCCGACCGTGCCGGCGTAACGCAGCTGGTAGATGACGTTCGCGGTGACGGTGACCTTCGAGCTAACCGTCCCGGTGGTGTCGGACGTGAGAACGCCCAGCCGGGACCATGTTCCGGACGTGTAGCGCCACAGCTCGACCTGCTGGCCGCTGAGGGGCTGGGCGGGTGCGGAGCTCAGGCGCCCGGTCAGCGTGGCCTCGGTGCCCGGGTCCACCCAGGAGCTGACCCCGGATAGCGTGAGGACGGTTTCGATGTCGGCCGGCGCGGCGAACGTGCTGACGTCAAGAGCTGCGTCGGTGTTCATCCACGCGTTCGTCCAGTCGGTGACGGCGGCGTAGGTCCTGCTGGTGTCGGCGGTCACGGTGACCTTCGCAGTCCCGGTGGAGTCGGTCAGCGCGTCAGCAATCTGTGAGTCCCCGCCGAGAGCGGTCCGGAAGACGAAGTGGACGGTGTGGCCGAAGACGGGCTGCCCGCTCTGGTTGTCGGTCATCTTCGCCGACAGGGTGACAAGCGACCCGACCCGGGCCGGGTTCGCGCTGGCGCTCAACGTCGTCGTCGCGTAACGGAGGCTGGAGCCGCTGGGGGTCAGCTTCAGCACCACGGACCCGGTCAGCCCGTCCTCGGAGGTCACAGTGGCCCGGACAGTTGCTGAGGTGGTGGCCACGTTGCACAGCAGGGAGGTGCTCGACGCTCCCGCTTCGCCTGACACGGCGGACTTCCGGGTGAGGCTGCAGCTGGCGGGCCCGGCCGGCGACGGGCCGCCGGCGGCGGTGCCGATCGCCTGGATGATGCTGTAGTCGATGTGCCAGCCCTGCCCGGACGGGACGCTGAGAGTCGCGTCGAGGGGGACCGGGACGCCCGGGTCGAAAGCGGCACCTGCTCGCAGGGTGACGCTCGGGTTGGCCGGGGTGAACAGGAACGAGCTGTTGGCAACGTTCCAGTGGCCCGCGTTCGGGGCGGCGCTCGCCGGGCTCAGCCACTGGCCGCTGACCCAGGGTGCGGTGCTGGTGTTGAGGTAGTCGTCACCGTTGCAGTCGAGCAGCGTCTCCTGCTCGGCCGGGCAGACCGACCGCATCTGCGCGTCGTAGCCGGTCGGATAGCCGCTGGCGTCGTAGCCCGTGGGCAGCGCGTAGCACATCAGGTCGCCGTTGTCGGAGCAGTGCCCGCTGGGGGTGCTGTGCGGCGCACCCGGCAGCACGGCTCCCAGCGCGTGGGTGAGCTCGTGGGCGACAACACTGGCCACCGGCAGGACGTAGTCGTCGGACACGCCAGCCCAGCACTGCGTGTCCACGCGGGAGACGGTGCGTCCCTCGTTGTTGTGGTTGCCCAGGCCGGGCGAGGAGTCGTAGCTCATCCCGTTGGTGACGCCGCAGATAGGGTCGTCCCAGTTGTTCGGCTTCGCGGTGTAGTCGACGAACAGCAGGTACTTGCGGTTCAGGTCGTCCATCCTGTAGCCGGCCGCAGCCAGGGTGGTGATCGTGTCGTCGGGGGAGCCGTCGACGCGGTGAACGGTTCCCTTGGCGTCGGTGGTCGCCCGGACGCTGACGCGCTGGATGATCGGCTCGCAGCCCGCGTCGTGGACCCAACGGACCTGCCGGCTGCTGCCGCCGTTCTTCTGCGCGGACTCGGAGAAGATGGTGTCAACGTCGAGCAGCTCGCTGCGGACCAGCGCCGCCTGAGACGGGTAGCGGTCAGGGCTGCCAGCCGGGGTTACGTACATGACCTGCACGCGCTTGCCGGAGGTTCCGTCGCCGGAGCAGCCGAAGCTGATGCGGGGACCGTCGACCCCCGCGGCTGCGCTCGACGAGGTCGACGACTGGGTGCTGGCCTTCGACTTGGTCTTGCCGTTCGTTCGCGGCCGGGGCGCGGTTCGTGGGTCGGTGATGGTGAGGTCGCCTGGACGAACGGTGGCGTCTGCGGGAGCCGCGGCAGGTTCGGCGCTGGCCGGCTTGATGGGTGCGCTCGATTCGTCGAGGGGGGCTGCCTCGGCGCCGGAAAGGGGTGTCACCAGGAGGACGGCCGCCAGCGCGACACCGATCGCAGGCTTCAGCCAGCGAAGCAGTGCAGACCGTGAGTCGGTCACAGAGGGAGTCCTTTCGTGACGAGGGGCAAGCGTGGCAGAGGGCACTGATTCGGGAGGGAAAAGTTCGGGATTCGTCAGAAACAGCGGAACCTCACACCCGAAGGCAGACGTCGAACAGGGGGACGGTCGTCGTCCTCGTTGGTTGCTCTGGCTGCGGAGAAGCGACGCGCAGGGGGCCACAGGCATGCTTTACGGAAGCCGACCGCTCGAGCCCCAGGAGCCGGGCCGCGTGGCGAGACCGGTGCTGCCTCCAGCACACGAGTGTCTGGGTGCGCAGCGTTCGCCCAGGAGAGCGCTCAAGGGCCAGCTGTGATGTGCTCGAGCCAGTCCGCCGTGTTTCAGGTCGGGTTGCTTCTTGGTGGGCGGCGCCCGTTCCGGAGCCGAGAACGGGGCGAGCTCCCTGCAGCCGGCAGCGTGCACTCCCACCTGATTGCGCGCAAGCAAACGGCCCGCACAGTCATCTGTGCGGGCCGTTCCTTGTAGCGGGGACAGGATTTGAACCTGTGACCTCTGGGTTATGAGCCCAGCGAGCTACCGAGCTGCTCCACCCCGCGCCGGTGAACACCACGTTACGCGAGACCGGCGAACCCTTCAACTCGAGCGGGCCTCGTGTGGGACAGCCCACATCGGCGCTTGCGAAAGCACAGAAACCACACCCGACTCAGATTTTTCTTCCGCAACTCTGGCGTGTCGTCCTTGACATCGTGGAATCTTGGCCGCACCCCCGGCCCCCACCCCTCAGGACGGTCCCGATGACGCGCCCCCAGCTCCTCCCCACCTCGCTCCTCCCCACCTCGCTCCTCCGCCCCCGCGCCCGACCCCGGCTCCGGACGCTGGTCGCACCGCAGCTCCTCGTAAGGACGTCGGCGGCGCTGCTCGCGGCCGGCTCGCTGCTCGTCACGGGCGTGCTCGTGGCGCCCACCGCCTCCGCCGACTCGTCGGTGAAGCCGTCCGACGGCGCGTTCGTGATCAAGGGCGCGGGCTTCGGCCACGGGCACGGGATGTCGCAGTACGGCGCGTACGGCGCGGCGAAGCGCGGGCTCTCGTGGCAGCAGATCCTCGCCTTCTACTACCCGGGCACGACGCTCGACGAGATGAGCTCGGCGACGACGATCAAGGTCTGGGTCACCGCCGACGACGACGACGAGCTGCGCGTGCTGCCGGCCGAGGGTCTCAAGGTCTCCGACACCGACGGGCACAGCCTCACGCTGCCCACGGACGCGAAGTACCGCTTCTGGCGCGCGACCCGTTCGGGCTCGGGCTACCGGCTGTCCTGGCTGGACGCCGACGGCAAGGCCACCACGTACGGCACCGACCTCGGCACCGGCACCTGGTCGTTCTCGGACAAGGCCAAGGTCGTGAAGGTCAAGCTCCCGAACCGTGCGGTCCGCGAGTACCGCGGCTCCGTCGCCCTGGTCCAGCGCGGGTCCGGCGGGCGCACCGTCAACACGGTCAAGCTCGAGGACTACGTCCGCTCCGTCGTGCCGTCGGAGATGCCGACCTCCTGGGCGCCGGCCGCCGTCAGCGCCCAGGCCGTGGCGGCACGGTCGTACGCGATCCGGACCCGCGACTTCACCAGCTACAGCGGCTACGACATCTGCGACACCACCGCCTGCCAGGTCTACGGCGGCAGGGCGACGACGAGCAGCAGCGGCCAGCGGATCGTGCGCGAGACCGCGGCCGGCGACGCAGCCACGAAGGCGACGGTGGGCACGATCGTCACCTACGGCGGCAAGGTCGCGCTCACGCAGTTCGCCTCGTCCAACGGCGGTGCGATGTCGAAGGGCGGTTACCCCTACCTCAAGGCGAAGTCGGACCCGTACGACGGCGTCGTGCGCTCGCAGGCGTGGAGCAGGACGATCACCGCCAAGGCGGTGGCGAAGGCCTACCCGTCGGCGGGGACGGTCAAGGAGCTCAAGATCACCAAGCGCGACGGCTCGGGACGCTGGGGTGGCCGGGTCGTGACGATCCAGGTCGTCGGCAGCAAGAAGACGGTGAGCGTGAGCGGGTCGGCCTTCCAGAGCACGTTCGGCATGCGCTCGTCGCTCTACACCGTGACGTCCTGATCATGGTCGTCCTCCGCGACGCACCAGCATGATCGACGGCTTCGAGGTCGGGCACCGTACGGCCGACGGCGACGGCTGGCTGACCGGGACGACGGTCGTCCTCGCCCGGGACGGCGCGGTCGGCGGGGTCGACGTCCGCGGGGGCGGACCCGGCACCCGCGAGACCGACCTGCTCGATCCCTCGGCCTTGGTCGAACGGGTGCACGCCGTCGTCCTCACCGGCGGGAGCGCGTACGGGCTGGCGGCCGCCGACGGCGTGATGGCGGGCCTCGAGGAGGCGCGGATCGGGCTGCCGGTGGGGCCGGACCCGAGCCACGTCGTGCCGATCGTGCCCGGCGCGGTGATCTTCGACCTGGGCCGCGGCGGCACCTTCCGGAACCGTCCCGACGCGTCGTTCGGCCGCGACGCCCTCGCCGTGGCGAGCACCGACGACCCCGCGCGCGGCACCGTGGGCGCAGGGACCGGAGCGACGTGCGGCGGGCTCAAGGGCGGCGTCGGCTGGGCCGAGGCGACGCTGACGAGCGGGGTCCGGGTCGCCGTCCTCGTCGTGGTCAACGCGGTCGGCTCCGCCGTGGACCCGGCGACCGGACGGCTCTGGTCGGACCGGTCCGGGCGTCTCCCGACCCCGACCGCGGCCGAGCGGGACGCGCTCGAGCGGGCCCGTCGAGACCCGGCACCCTCCCTGAACACGACCATCGGCGTCGTCCTCACCGACGCGGCGCTGACCAAGGCGCAGGCGCGCAAGGTGGCGGCGGTCGCGCACGACGGGCTGGCCCGCGCGGTCGCACCGGTGCACTCGATGTCCGACGGCGACACCGTCTTCTGCCTGGCGTCGGGCGGACGTCCGCTGCCCGAGGAGACCGGAGCCGGGTGGGCGGGCGTGGTACCCGCTTTCAACGAGCTCCTCGAGGGGGCGGCCGACGCCTTCACGGCGGCCTGCCTGGACGCGGTGCTGAGCGCGTCGGGCCGGGGACCCTGGCACAGCTACGCCGAGCTGGCGCCGTCGGTCGTCGGGCGCGAGATCGCGGCGGACTCCTGACGCCCGCTTCCTAGACTGCGGGACGTGAGAGCACTGCTGCTGGAGAACATCCACCCCGAGGGCGTGCGGCTGCTCACGGAGCGTGGCATCGAGGTCGAGACCGTCGCGGGCGCGCTCGACGAGGCCGAGCTGCTCGAACGGCTCCCGGGCGTGCACCTGCTCGGGGTGCGCTCGAAGACGAACGTCACCCGCGCGGCCCTCGAGTCGGCGCCCGACCTGCTGGCCGTGGGCGCGTTCTGCATCGGCACCAACCAGGTCGACCTGGGCACGGCGGCCGAGCGCGGGGTGGCGGTGTTCAACGCGCCGTTCTCGAACACCCGCAGCGTCGTCGAGCTCGTCATCTCCGAGATCATCGCGCTGGCCCGGCACCTGACGGACAAGAACGCGGCGATGCACGCCGGCGTGTGGGACAAGTCGGCCAAGGGTGCGCACGAGGTGCGCGGCCGCACGCTCGGCATCGTCGGCTACGGCAACATCGGCAGCCAGCTCTCGGTCGTCGCCGAGGCGCTGGGCATGACCGTCTACTACTACGACGTCGCCGACAAGCTCGGACTCGGCAACGCCCACCGCTGCGCCACGCTCGACGAGCTGCTCGAGGTGGCCGAGACGGTGAGCCTCCACGTCGACGGCCGGGCCGGCAACGCCGGCCTCTTCGGCGCCGAGCAGTTCGCGAAGATGCGTCCGCGCAGCCTCTTCCTCAACCTGTGCCGCGGCATCGTCGTCGACCACGAGGCGCTGCGCGACAACCTGCTGTCCGGGCACCTGGCCGGCGCGGCGATGGACGTCTTCGCCTCCGAGCCCAAGGCGTCGGGGGAGGGCTTCACGTCGGTCCTCCAGGGCATCCCGAACGTCATCCTCACCCCGCACGTCGGCGGCTCCACGCAGGAGGCGCAGGAGGACATCGGCCGCTACGTCGCGACCAAGCTCGGCGACTACGCTGCCGGCGGCGCGACGAACATGTCGGTGAACCTTCCCCAGGTCGTCGCCGCGGTCGAGCCCGGCCGCAGCCGGATCCTGCACGTCCACCGCAACGTCCCCGGCGTGCTCGCCCGCGTGAACACCGTGCTCGGGGACGCGGCCGTCAACATCGAGAGCCAGACGCTGTCCACCCGGGGCGAGCTCGGCTACGTCATCACCGACACCCTCGGTCCGGTCGCCGACGACCTCGCCGAGCGGTTGCGCGACCTGCCGGAGACCGTACGGCTGCGGGTGCTGTCCGCGGACTGACCGCGTCAGGTCCCGGTGGCGGCGGCCGCCGCCCGGTGCAGCAGACCGGGCAGCCATTCCGGGCAGCGCGGGTCGGCCGCGGCCTCGTCGGGAGACCACCAGCCGACGGCGCTCAGCTCCGCCGCGTCGCCGACGACCGGTTCCTGGTCCGCCGGAGCGGCGGCGAGGAACGCGGCCGTCACCTGGCCGAGGCCGGCGTCGGTGGTGAAGAGCTCCGACTCCAGGTAGGTCAGCGCAACCGCGCCCAGGTCGAGCCCCGTCTCCTCCGCCGCCTCCCGGCGGGCCGTGGCCTCGAGCACGCCGTGGCCGGGTGCGCCGGGCTCCACGTGCCCGCCGACCAGCCCGAGCTGTCCAGGAGCGTCGTCGACCTCGGTGCCGCGCACCGTGAGCAGCCAACGCCCGTCGCGGTGCAGCAGCACGGTCGCCGTGACCGTCCAGACCGCGCGGCTCACCGGGTGCCCGGGCTCAGCGCCGGGCCCGGCGGACGGCCGACACCGCGACGAACACGGCCAGCACCCCGAGGCCGGCGTACGGCACGACGTGGCGACGGGCGAGCCCGGAGAGCGTCCGGACGGCCGTCACGTGCGGTTCGGCGGCGTTGCTGAAGGGCTTGTAGACGTACTCCGCCGGCTGCGGCCGGGGCGACGGGCCGGGGGAGGGCGACGGGGTCGGTCGCGCCGTACGGCCCGGCTCGGGCTGGTCGACCGCGCCGAGGTCAGCGCCGAGGGCGACGGGGTGGTCGACGACCGCGGCTGCCCGCTCGTCGTCGTCGTCGACCGCGTCCTCGGCCGCCGGCGCCCAGGGCAGGCCCTCGGCGACCCGGGCCGCGGCGCGGGTGCCGACCTGGTCGAGCGCCCGGTCGACGGCGTCGACGACGACGCCCTCGCCGAGCCGGCTCGGCCGGCCGGTCCAGGTCATGGTCGTCTCCACCGTGACGTCGGTGCTGGTCCCGCCGTCGGCGCCTGCCAGCGTCAGGGTGTGCCTCCCGCGCACCCCCGCGTCCCCGCGCCGATCCGTGCCGGTGGTCTCGAGGACGGCCCGGAGCGCCGCGTCGTCGCGCCTCACGTAGCGGCCCTCTCCGGCCAGGGTCAGCAGCGACGGACCGAGCTTGACCCTGAACCTGCCCGCGAACGTGTCGTCCGCCGCCTCGTCGACGCTCGAGCCGGGGACCAGCGCGGCGAGCCGGACAGGGTCGCAGACCGCGGCCCAGACCTCCTGGGGCGGGGCCGGCAGGCGTACGCGGTGGGTCAGGTCCATGGCGACATCCTGCCGTCTGGCCCGCGTCGTCGGCGAGGGCCCGGGCGTCGGGTCCGGGCACTACGCTGCGTCCATGACGAGCAGGTCGTCATGAGGGGCACCGACGCCCTCGCTGTGCCGCCGGGCACCGACGCGGCCTCGCTCACGCGCGCTCTCGCCGGGCTGCACGACGACTTCCTCGCGACGGGCCGCATCGCCCCGGCGATCCGCACGGTCGTCGCGGAGTCCTGGCGCCGCAGCCTGACCGGCGGGCTGGACCCCGAGACCGGCGGTGTCGCCGCCCCGCTCGGACCGGCGGCCCTCGAGGCCCTGCGGCACCGCTCCCCGCTGGCGCGCACCATGCCCGTCATCCGGCGGCTGCTGGTCGAGGCCGCGACCGACGCGGGCCTGGTCGTCGCCGTCACCGACGCCGACGGCCACCTGCTGTGGGTCGAGGGCAACCACGGGCTGCGGAGCCGGGCCGAGGCGATGCACTTCGTGGCGGGCGCGGACTGGAGCGAGGCCAGCGCGGGCACGAACGCCCCCGGCACCGCCCTGTGCACGGGGCGCCCCGTCCAGATCCTCGGGCCGGAGCACCTGATGCGCCCCGTGACGCCGTGGAGCTGCACCGCCGTCCCGATCCGCGACCCCGGGACGCGGACCGTCCTCGGCGCCCTGGACGTCACCGGCGGTCCCGAGGTCGCCGGACCCCAGACGCTGGCACTGGTCCGGGCGACGGTCGCCGCCGTCGAGGCGGAGCTGCGGATCGACCAGCTCCGCGGGCGGGGCGCGTCCCGGCCGACGGCGCGGACGGCCCCGGCCGCACGCCTGTCCGTCCTCGGGCGCTCCGGCGCCCGTCTCGAGCGCGGCGGACGCTCCAGCGTGCTCGGCCTGCGCCACAGCGAGATCGTCCTGCTGCTCTCCGAGCACCGGTCCGGCCTGCGCGGCGGCGAGCTCGAGGCGGCGTTGTCGGAGCACGGGCTCTCGGCGGTCACCGTCCGCGCGGAGATCTCCCGGCTCCGCGCGGTCCTGGGCGAGGAGATGCTCGGCTCGCGTCCCTACGCGCTGCGCACCCCGCTGACGACCGACGTGGACCGGGTCCGCCGGGCGCTCGCGGCCGGGCGGCTGCGCGAGGCGGTGGCCGCGTACGCCGGTCCCGTCCTGCCGGCGTCCGAGGCGCCGGGCGTCGTCGAGCTCCGCGAGGACCTGCGGCTGCTGCTGCGCGAGCGCCTGATCAGCGGTGACGACCCGGAGGCGCTGCTCGCCTACGCGCAGAGCCCGGGCGGTCGCGACGACCACGGGGCCTGGGGCGCCGCCGCGGCCGCGCTGCCACCGGGGTCGGCCCGCCGCGCCGTCGTCGAGCAGCACCTGGCCGGGCTGGACCGGACGCTGCGCTGACGCGACCGCCCGCGTCGGCAGGACCGGCGGGGCGCAACGTTGCGGCAACGTCGGTCGTCCTACGGTCAGGCGAGGGGCGTAGTCCACCGCGCGTCCGGCACGGCCGCCCCGTCGACGAAGGAGTCGCTGCTCATGACTGTGTACGCCAACCCGGGGACCGACGGCAGCGTCGTGACCTACAAGTCCCGCTACGAGAACTGGATCGGCGGCGAATGGGTCGCCCCGGTCAAGGGCCGCTACTTCGAGAACCCGTCGCCGGTGAACGGCAAGACCTTCTGCGAGGTCGCCCGCTCCAGCGCGGAGGACATCGAGCTCGCGCTCGACGCCGCGCACGCCGCCGCCCCGGCCTGGGGCAAGACCTCGGTGGCCGAGCGCGCCGTCATCCTCAACAAGATCGCCGACCGCATCGAGGCGAACCTCGAGATGCTCGCGGTGGGCGAGACCTGGGAGAACGGCAAGCCCGTACGCGAGACCCTCGCGGCCGACATGCCGCTCGTGGTCGACCACTTCCGCTACTTCGCGGGCGCCATCCGGGCCCAGGAGGGCCACAGCAGCCAGATCGACGACGACACCGTGGCCTACCACTTCCAGGAGCCGCTGGGCGTGGTCGGGCAGATCATCCCGTGGAACTTCCCGATCCTGATGGCCACCTGGAAGCTCGCCCCCGCGCTCGCCGCGGGCAACGCGATCGTCCTCAAGCCGGCCGAGCAGACCCCGGCCTCGATCCTGCTGCTCATGGAGCTGATCGCCGACCTGCTGCCGCCCGGCGTGCTCAACGTCGTCAACGGATTCGGCGTGGAGGCGGGCAAGCCGCTGGCCAGCTCGTCGCGGATCCGCAAGATCGCCTTCACCGGCGAGACCACGACCGGCCGGCTGATCATGCAGTACGCCAGCCAGAACCTCATCCCGGTGACGCTCGAGCTCGGCGGCAAGAGCCCGAACATCTTCTTCGAGGACGTGGCCCGCAGCGAGGACGCGTTCTACGACAAGGCGCTCGAGGGCTTCAGCATGTTCGCGCTCAACCAGGGCGAGGTGTGCACCTGCCCGAGCCGCGCGCTCATCCAGAACTCGATCATCGACGCGTTCCTGCCGGCGGCGACCGACCGGGTCAAGGCGATGGTCCAGGGCAACCCGCTCGACACCGAGACCATGGTCGGCGCCCAGGCCAGCAACGACCAGCTCGAGAAGATCCTGTCCTACCTCGAGATCGGGGTCGCCGAGGGCGCCCGGGTCATCGTCGGTGGCGAGCGCGTCGACCTCGGCGGCGACCTGTCGGGCGGCTACTACGTCGCGCCGACGATCTTCCAGGGCAACAACAAGATGCGCGTGTTCCAGGAGGAGATCTTCGGCCCGGTCGTCTCGGTGACCGGCTTCGACGACTACGACGACGCCATCTCGATCGCCAACGACACGCTCTACGGCCTGGGGGCCGGCGTGTGGTCGCGCGACATCAACACCGCCTACCGCGCCGGTCGCGACATCCAGGCCGGACGGGTCTGGACGAACTGCTACCACCAGTACCCGGCGCACGCGGCGTTCGGCGGCTACAAGTCCTCCGGCATCGGGCGCGAGAACCACCTGATGATGCTGGACCACTACCAGCAGACGAAGAACCTGCTGGTGTCGTACAACCCGAACAAGCTGGGCTTCTTCTGATGGGGGAGCCCGCGACGGCCTCCCGGGTCGACGTCACCGACAAGGCGGCGGAGATGATCCGGACGCTGCGCGAGGAGCACGGCCCGCTGATGTTCCACCAGTCGGGCGGCTGCTGCGACGGGTCGTCGCCGATGTGCTTCGCGCAGGGCGACTTCCTCACCGGGGACGCCGACGTCCTGCTCGGTCAGCTCGAGGCCGGCACGCCTGAGCCGGTGGACGTCTGGATGAGCCGGGAGCAGTTCGCGTACTGGAAGCACACCCACCTGACCATCGACCTGGTCCCGGGTCGGGGGGCGGGCTTCTCGCTGGAGAGCCCGAACGGCGTGCGCTTCCTGATCCGCTCGCGCCTGCTGACCGAGGACGAGGACGCCGCCCTCGGCGGCTCCGCGGCCGAGGCCGTGGGGGCGCAGCTACGGCCCTAGGGCCCCCTGGGACCTTCTCGTCGGCCGGCTCTCCCAGCCGTGGCCGGTCGGCGGGGAGCCGACGACGAGACGTGCCCGGCACCGTGAGGTGCCGGGCACGTCCTGCGTGCGGTGGAGCTGGTGTCAGTTGTTCTTGGTGCTGACGCGGATCGTCCCGTTCACGCTGTTCGGGAAGAAGCCGCCCTCGCTCACCTGACCGGGGTTCAGGTAGACGATGTTGAGCACCTGGCCGGGGGTCCGGCTGTAGGTGATGGAGTTGCTGTCCGTCGGCACCAGGTTGGCCGTGCCCGACGACGTCAGGACACCCTGGTCGTCGTCGGTCTTGCCGTCGAGCGAGTCGCGGGCGTCGGAGATCTTGTTCGTCGCCGCCCCGAGACCCTTGTTGAAGAGCGCGGAGCGCACGATCCCCGCGTGGTAGGCCTCGACCGAGAGGATGCCGGCGGCCGCCTCCAGGTAGGTCTTGTTGCTGATCAGCGGGGCCGCGCCCTTGTACGCGGTCACGCCGACGTCCTCGAAGATGAACGCTCCCAGCAGGAAGCTGTCCTCGTCGGCGAACGGGTCGAAGGTCTGGCTCGAGGAGATCAGACCGGCTGCCCGGGCCGCCGCGGTGAAGCTCTCGCGGAGGTTGATGTTGGGCCGGGCCGTCTTGGCCCCGCCCAGCGCCGTGCGCAGGAACTTCACGTGGCCCAGCTCGTCGCCCGCGATCTCGGCGGCGTACTGCTGGATGGCCTTGGTCTTGAAGGGGACCTTGGACCCGCCGGTGACGCGACCGATCGTCCCGCTGCCGTCGGTGAGCGACGACGAGATCCCCGTGCCGTTCACCGCGTAGGAGTAGAACTCGGCCTCGAGGTACTCCAGCTGCAGCGCGAAGTTCAGGATCGCGCTGTCGCTGATCGGGTCGTCGGCCATCGCCGCGGGGGCGTTGGACCCCAGCATCGCGGCGCCGCCGACGACGCCCATGCCGGTGAGCCCGGCCTTCTTGAGGAAGTTGCGCCGGTCGTTCTCGTTCTCGGCGCTGCGGTCGATCATCTCGACCACGGTCTTGCGTCCGAACATTCAGACTCCTCGCCTGGGTAGAGGTCCGGCGCACGGGACGGGGGCCGCGACCTCGCGGTCGCTTTCCCCTGTGCGTCCGGCAGCTCCCGGGCGGCCCGCGAACGGGTCGGACGCGGTCTCCCCCGAGAGCCGTGCTGCCTCCTCGCTTCGGGTCTGCCGGGACGATGGATTGGCCCCGCGGATGTGGTTCAGGCCACGTTCCGGGACTGTTCCCACCAGCGCCGGCAAGAGGTAGTACGCGCGCACCCGCACAACCCCCCGGGACATCGACGTCACGGTCTGGCGTACGTAACGCGTGTCACAGGCCGTAGGACCAACCCGGACCCCCCTCCCACTCCGATGAACCTCGTACGCCATCGCACTCTCGGGGGAGAGACTGTGCCCTACCGCACACCCGGCGCCGTGACGCCAACGCCCATCAGCTCGCTCATCGTCGCTCGAGCCCATCGAACCACCCGTGTCGTCCTGGTCGCCCTGGCCGCGACGCTGGTGGTCCTCTGCACCCTGTTCCTGCCGGCGCCGCACGCGTCGGCCGAGCCGACGCCGGCGCCCAGCGCCTCCCAGCTCTTCCCGGCCGGGCCGGCACCGGTCCAGCCCAGCGAGCCGAACCGCGGCCCGGTCGCCGCACCGGCGGACGTCCCCGGTGTGCTGTCCGACCTGACGGGTGGCGAGCTCGCCGGCTACCTGGCCCTCGCGGTCGTCTCGCTGGCGCTCGCCGGTGTCGCCTTCACCACCCTGGCCTGGATGCTGCACGCCTGGCGCAGCCCCTCCCACCTGGAGGCCACCGGGTTCGTGCGCTCGGGACGTGAGCCGAGCCTGTCGTTCTCGCTGCTCGTGCCCGCCCGTCACGAGGAGGAGGTGCTGGGCGACACGCTCGACAAGCTCGCCCAGCTCGACCACCCCGACTACGAGGTGCTCGCGATCATCGGTCACGACGACCCCGGCACCGAGGCCGTCGCCCGCGCCGCCGCGGACCGGCACCCGTCGATCGTGCGGGTGGTCATGGACCACAGCGTCCCCAAGAACAAGCCCAAGGGCATGAACACCGCCCTGCCGGAGTGCCGCGGCGACATCGTCGGCGTGTTCGACGCCGAGGACGAGGTCCACCCCGAGCTGCTCCGGCTCGTCGACGCCCGGTTCCACGACACCGGCGCCGACGTCGTCCAGGGCGGCGTGCAGCTGATGAACATCGAGTCCTCCTGGTGGTCCCTGCGCAACTGCATGGAGTACTACTTCTGGTTCCGCAGCCGGCTGCACTTCCACGCCGGCGCACGGTTCATCCCCCTGGGCGGCAACACCGTCTTCGCCCGCGCCGACGTGCTGCGCGAGGTGGACGGCTGGGACCCGGAGTGCCTGGCCGAGGACTGCGAGCTGGGGGTCCGGCTGTCGACCCGCGGCAAGAAGGTCGTCGTCGCGTACGACCCGGACGTGGTCACCCGCGAGGAGACCCCGCCCACGCTCAAGAGCCTCTACAAGCAGCGCACGCGCTGGAACCAGGGCTTCCTGCAGGTCCTGCGCAAGGGCGAGTGGCGCCAGCTCCCGACCTGGCGGCAGCGCGTGATGGCGCGCTACCTGCTGTCCATGCCGTTCCTGCAGGCGTTCACGGGCGCGATGATCCCCGTGTCGCTGATGCTGATCCTGTTCGCGAAGGTGCCCACCGGGATCGCCCTGCTCAGCTTTCTGCCGATCGTGCCGACGCTCATCACGCTCGTCGTGGAGACGGCGGGTCTCGGCGACTTCCGCCGCGTGTACGGCGTGAAGGTGCGCCCGCGCGACTACGTGCGGCTGCTGCTGGGCACGTTCCCGTACCAGGTCTTCCTGGCCGCCGCGGCGGTCCGGTCGGTGGTCCGCGAGATCCGCGGCATCAACGCCTGGGAGAAGACCGAGCACACCGGGGCGCACCGTCCGGCCGCCCCGTCCACGTCCCGCGAGCCCGCCCTCACCGGCGCCGGCACCGGAGGTTCTCGATGACCCAGACGCTCGACCACCAGGTCCTCACCTTCCCGGGTGATCTCGACCGCCTGCCCGTCGCCGGCGACGAGCCCGCGCCCGCCCCGGCGCCGCCGGAGCGCGGCCGCGGCCGGATCGCCCGTCTTCGCACGTTCCTGCGCGACCGGCGCACCTCGCTCGCGTGGTTCAGCCCGCTGCTCGTGATCTCCGCCGTGGTGCAGCTGGTGAACATGACCGGCTCGCCGCAGCGGATCGACGACGAGGGCACGTACGTGGCCCAGGCGTACGCGATCCAGCGGTTCGGCGAGCTCACGCACTACACCTACTGGTACGACCACCCGCCGCTCGGCTGGATCCAGATCTCCGCGTGGACCACGATCACGGGCGGCTTCGAGCGCTACACCAGCGCCGTGATGGCCGGCCGCGAGTTCATGGTGGTCTGCTCGCTGGTCAGCACCGTGCTGCTCTGGCTGCTCGGCCGGCGGCTCGGTCTGTCCCGTCCGGCGAGTGCCGTCGCGGTGGCGATCTTCGGCCTGTCACCGCTGGCCGTCCAGTTCCACCGCACGGTGTTCCTCGACAACGTGGCGACCCCGTGGCTGCTGGCCGCCTTCGTCCTGGTGCTCGCGCCCCGGCGCCAGCTCGCCGCCTTCGCCGCCGCCGCGGCCTGCTTCGCCGTGGCGGTCCTGACCAAGGAGACGTACGCGCTGTTCCTGCCGTTCCTCGCCTGGCAGACCTGGCGGTCGGCCTACCGCGGCACGCGGCGCTACACCGTCTCGGTCGCCAGCGCGATCGTCGTCCTGCTCGGACTGTCGTACGTGATGCTGTCGGTGCTCAAGGGTGAGCTCGTCCCCGGCGTCGGGCGGGTCAGCCTGCTCTCCGGCATCGTCTTCCAGCTGTCCGGCCGGGCGGCGAGCGGCAGCCTCTTCGACGCCGCCAGCCAGGCGCGGGTCACCACCGGGCAGTGGCTGCAGCTCGACCCGGTGATCGCCGTGGCCGCTCCCGTGGCCGCCCTGCTGGCGCTGCGGGCCCGTCGGCTGTGGCCGGTGGCAGCGACCTTCCTGTTCCTCTTCGCCTTCATGCTCCGCCCCGGCTACCTGCCGATCCCGTACGTCATCGGCATGCTGCCGTTCGCGGCGCTGCTCGTGCCGGCGGCGGCCGAGGTCTGGATCCGGCGCGCTCGCGCGAGCCGGAGCGCCGTGCGTCGCCGGGTCGGGCTGGGCACGACCGCACTGGTCTCGTTCGTCGCCGTGGCGGTGGCGGTCCCGGTGTGGGGCGTCCAGCTCCGCGGCCTGGTGCTCGCCGACCTCGACCAGCCGATGGTCGCGGCGGAGAAGTGGGTCGACACCAACGTCGACCGTGACTACCGCGTGGTGGTGGACGACTCGATGTGGGTCGACCTGGTCCGCGCCGGCTTCCCCCGCGACAACGTCGTCTGGTACTACAAGGTCGACACCGACCCGGCCGTCCAGGCGCTCGCGCCCAACGGGTGGCAGGACTACGACTACGTCGTCAGCACGAACTCGATGCGGACGTTCCCGGACGGGTCGCCGACCGTGACCCAGGCCCTGGCCAACGCGACCGAGGTCGCCAGCTTCGGCACGGGCGACCGGGCGGTCCAGGTCTACCGGGTGAACCGGGCCGGGGCCCAGGCCACGGCGGAGCAGGTCGCCCGCGACCAGGCCGGCCGGGTCGACGCCGGGACGGAGCTGGCCACCAACCCGGGGCTGGACTTCGGCTCGGTGGCGACGCGCGACCTCGTGACCGGCGGCCGCGTGGACGCCCGGATCCTCATCACGCTGCCCCAGGCGGCCGACCTCGGTCGGCTGACCGTGGCCGACGCACCGACGGTGCCGGGGGAGGAGTCGCTCGCCGACCTGCCCAGGCGCCAGGTGCTCCTCACCGCGCTGGACGGCCGTCCGCTGGTGACGTCGTCCGAGGACGTCACCCGGCTGCAGACGTTCTGGGCCGGCCAGCCGTACCCCTTCCGGCCGGCCAGCACGACCATGACGGCCGACGGGCTGCTCGTGACCTACGGGATCGACGCCCCGGCCGGCCTGCTCGCCGCCGGCTGACCGCCGACCCCCACCCGCGCTCGAACCTCAGGAGAACCCGTGAACACCGTTGACCTCCGTCCCCACCGCCTCCGTCCCACCGCCGTCGGCCGCGTGGCGCTGCTGCTCGTCCTCGCGGCGCTGCTCGCGCTCGTCGGTCTCGCCCCCTCGACGACGCCCGCGTCGGCGAAGGACTCCGGGTCCGGCTGGATCCGCCTCGCGCACCTGTCCCCGGACACGCCCTCGGTCAACGTCTCGCTGACGTCGTTCGGCGACAGCAAGTCGGTCGTGATGCTGACCGACGTCGGCTACGGCGACGTCTCGAAGTACCAGAAGGTCCCGTCCGGCCGCTACGTCGCGTCGATGACGCCCGCCGGCGGCACCGCCGAGAGCACGCCGTCGATCACGCAGGCCGTGACGGTGACGGACGGGCACGCGTACACGGTCGCCGCGGTCGGCGACAACGCGAACCTGCGCGGCACCGTCCTGGACGACGACCTGCGCACCCCGGCCAGCGGGAGCGCCAAGGTCCGGCTGCTGACCGCCGCCGTCTCGTCGCCGACCACGACCGTGACCGCGCTGGGCGGGCCGGTGCTGGCGCGCGACGCCGCCTTCGGGTCCTCGACCGGCTACGCGACCATCGACGCCGGCGTCTGGACCGTCCAGATCACGCCCTCGGCCGCACCCGCGGTGACGACGAAGATCACCGCCCAGCCCGGCAGCGTCAACACGATCGTGGTGCTCGACGGCCCGAACGGGACCGTGACGGCCAAAGTCATCAAGGACGCCTCGGCCTCGCCGTCCGCACCGAAGAAGGGCACCGGGGTCGACACCGGCGGCGGCGGCACCGCCACGTCCTTCGTCGGTGAGAGCCGGTGAGCCGGCCCGTCCTGCGCCGCGTCGTCGCCGTCGCGGTCCTGGCCGTCGTCGTGGCCGCCGTGCTGTCCGTGGCCGCGACGAGGCCACGGGCGGCGCCCTCGGCCGCGTCGACCGGCGGTAGCAGCGCCGCGGCGCCCGCCGGCACCCCCAGCCCGACGCCGCGCGAGCTCACCACCGCAGAGGCGTCGCGCGCCTTCCTCGACGACTACGTCGACCCGGACGGACGGGTCGTCCGCCGGGACCAGGGTGGCGACACCGTCAGCGAGGGTCAGGCGTACGCCATGCTCGTCGCGGCCGGCATCGGCGACGAGGCCACCTTCCGGTCGGTGTGGGGCTGGACGCGGACGCACCTGGTCCGGCCCGACGGGACCCTCAGCTGGCGCTGGGCCGACGGGGCCGTCGTCGACACGGAGTCGGCCTCGGACGCCGACCTCGACGCGGCCCGGGCCCTCGTCGCTCGGTGGCGAGCGCTTCGGCGACGACGCGCTCGCCCAGGCCGGGGTCAGCCTCGGCTCGGCCATCCTCGACGCCGAGACGGTGCGGACCAAGGTCGGCCTCGTGCTCACGGCCGGGACCTGGGCCACCACGGAGCCGTACGCCTACAACCCGAGCTACGCCTCGCCCGCCGCCTACGACGTCCTCCAGAAGGCGTCGCAGGACGACCGCTGGGCCCGCCTCGCGGCGGGGAGCCGGGCGGCGACCACTCGGGTCCTCGAGGCGACCGACCTGCCGCCCGACTGGGCCCAGATCCACGCCGACGGCCGGATCGACCCCATGCCCGGTGCTGCCGGTCGGGGGAACGAGGGCGTGCGCTACGGCTACGACGCCACCCGGCTGCCGCTGCGCTACGCCGAGTCGTGCGAACCCGAGGACCAGGCTCTGGCCGCGCGGCTGAGCACGGCGATCGCGCGCTTCGGCGGTTCGCCGGCCGCGCGCGACCTGGGCGGTCAGCCGCTCACGGGCAACAGCTCGGTCGTGGCGGTCGCTGCCGAGGCGGCGGTCGCCGCAGCCTCGGGCGACGGCACGGCCGCGAACGCCGCCCTGGTCCGGGCCGACCTCCTGCAGCAGCAGGAGCCGACCTACTACGGCGGGGCCTGGGACGCCCTGGGCCGGCTGCTGCTCAGCGACCCTGCCCTCGGCGGCTGCCCGCCGCTCGCCCGATGAGCGGGACGCGCACCGTCCACGGGTCCGTCGGTCGGCTCGGGCTCGCGCTGGCGGCCACCCTGCTCGCGGCCGGCTGCGGAGCGACGACCTCCGGCGCCGCGCCGGCGTCGACCCCGGCGCCGGTCCCCGCGAGCACGACCTCCTCGTCGGCCCCGGCCGAGCCGCTGCCGACCGGTCCCGCCCCGCTGCCCAAGGCGTCCAAGGTCTCCGTGACCTCGGTGTCGATCGGCTCGATCGATCTCAAGACGTCGAAGCTGGAGAAGCTGCGGACCGACGACGACGGGGTGCTCGAGGCGCCGAAGGACCCGGACCGTGCCGGCTGGTACTCGGCCGGCACCGTGCCCGGGGAGACCGGACCCGCCGTCATCGCCGGGCACGTGGACTCCAAGACCGGTCCCGCGGTCTTCTTCGACCTCCGCGAGGTGAAGAAGGGCGACGTCATCGAGGTCGGGCTGTCGGACGGCACCCGGAAGAGCTTCGTCGCCGACCGGGTGATCACGACACCCAAGGACGGCTTCCCGACCGACGAGGTGTTCGGGCCCACCCCGGACGCCGAGCTCCGGCTCATCACCTGCGGCGGTCCGTACGACCGTACGGTCGGCTCCTACGTCGACAACACGGTCGTCTTCGCGACCGCGCGCGGCTAGCAGCAGCAGGACCGCGCGGGTCTCAGGCCTCGGGGACGGGCGCCAGCACGAGCGTCACGGCTCCCCGTGGCTCGAGGACCGCGAGCTCGATGGAGGTGACCGGAGGCGCGCCGCGCTCCCGGAGGAGCACCTCCAGGTCGGCGTCGGTGATCCCGCTGCGCCGCAGGTTCGCGGTCACCACCGCGCCGTCGCGGACCAGGACGAGCCCGGGCGGGTCGGTGAACCGGCTCACCCCGGGAAGGAACCTCAGCCGGGTCACGACCGCGTGCGCGACGAGCAGCGCGACCAGCGCGGCGGCACCGGTGAGGAACGACGCGTCCGTCGCCGTCGCCGTCCGGCCGATGATGGCGCCGACGGCGACCGCGGCCACCCAGTCGAAGGGGGCGAGCTGCGCGAGCGTCCGCCGCTGGGTGAGGCGGAAGGCCACGACCGCGGTCAGGAACAGCAGCACGACCTTGACGACCGCGTGCAGCGGTCGGTGCCAGTCCCCGACGAGGGTGTCGTACCAGTCGGGCGTCATGCCGACGCCCTTCAGCCCTCGTCGTCGGGTTCGGGCCGCAGCTGGGCGAGGACGGCGTCGTGCAGGAGGCCGTTCGTCGCGTACGCGCCGGCACCCAGCGGCCCGGGACGCCCGTCGAGGTCGGTGAACGAGCCGCCCGCCTCGGTGACGACGATCGAGACGGCGGCCATGTCGTGCAGCTCGAGGTCGGGCTCGCAGGCGATGTCGACGCCGCCCTCGGCCAGCAGCACGTAGGACCAGAAGTCGCCGTAGGCGCGGGTGCGCCAGCAGGTGCGGAGCAGGTCCACGAACTCCTGGCCCTGCCCGGCCTCGACCCACTCACCGACCTCGGCGTAGCTGAGCGAGGCGTCCTCGATGGCGGCGACCTGGGAGACGTGGCACTCCGAGGGCGACATCAGCGACTTGCCCGCGTACGCGCCGCCGCCCAGGCTCGCCCACCAGCGCCGGCCGAGCGCGGGTGCGCTGACCACGCCGACGGCGACCTCGTCGTTGATCATCAGCGCGATCAGGGTCGCCCAGACGGGCACGCCGCGGACGAAGTTCTTGGTGCCGTCGATCGGGTCGACGACCCAGCGGCGCGGGCCCCAGCCGGTGTCGGCCCCCTCCTCGCCGTGCACGGCGTCGCGGGGCCGGGCGCGGCCGAGGGTGCGCCGGACGGACTCCTCGACGGCCGTGTCGGCGTCGGTCACCGGGGTCAGGTCGGGCTTGGCGTCGACCTGCAGGTCGAGGGCCTTGAAGCGGCTCATGGTGATCGAGTCGGCGTCGTCGGCGAGCAGGTGGGCCAGGCGCAGGTCGTCGGTGAGGCCGCGCAGCAGCGGGTCCTCGACGCGGGCGGTGCGTCCCGTGGGCGACGGTGCGTCGGGGCTGGCGGGCATGACGAGCACGCTACTGGCCGGAGCCGAGCATGCGGCGGAACGACTCCAACCGGGCGGGGGCGAGCTCGCCCCGGGCGACCGCGACGTCGAGCGCGCACTCGGGGGCGCCGGTCTCGTGGGAGCACCCCCGCGGACAGCCCTCGGCCAGCGTGGAGAGGTCGCCGAACGCCGCGACGATGTTCTCCCGGGTCACGTGGCTGAGACCGAAGGACCGGACGCCCGGGGTGTCGATGACCCAGCCGGGCGCCTCCGTCGTGCGGGGGACGACCCCCGCACCCCCGCTGGGCTCCGCTCGCTGGCGCTCGCGAAGCTCCCCGCCGTACGGCGGCAGCTCCAGCACGATCGCCGAGGTCGAGGTCTGCCGGCCCCGGCCGGTGACGTCGTTCACGACCCCGGTCGTCCGGCCGGCGCCCGGGATGAGCGCGTTGACCAGGGTCGACTTCCCGACGCCGGAGTGCCCGACGAACACGGTCCGGTGCCCGGCGAGCCAGGCGCGGATCGCGTCGAGGTCGCCGTCCGGCCGCGTCGCCAGCACCGGGACGCCGAGCGGGGTGTACGCGGCGGCGAGCTCGTCGGGGGAGGCGAGGTCGGCCTTGGTGAGGAGGAGCAGCGGCTCGATCCGGGCGTCGAAGGCGGCGACGAGGATGCGGTCGATCATCCCGACGCGGGGCGGCGGGTCGGCCAGGGCGGTGACGATGACGAGCTGGTCGGCGTTCGCGACGATCGCCCGCTCGTACGGGTCGTCGTCGTCCGCCGTGCGGCGCAGGACGGTGTCGCGCTCGAGAACCTCGACGATCCGCGCGAGCGTCCCCTCCTCGGCGGAGACGTCGCCGTCGAGGCGCACGCGGTCGCCGACGATGACGCCCATCCGTCCGAGCTGACGGGCCTTGGCCGCGGTGACGTGGCCGCGGGTGCCGTCCTCGTCGAGCAGGACGCGGTAGCGGCCACGGTCGATGGTCACGACCATCCCGACCGGGGCGCGCGAGTAGTCGGGCCGGTCCTTGGTGCGGGGCCGGGTGCGGCGGGGCCGGTCGAAGCCGGCGTGCTCGTCCGCGCCGACCCCGGAGCGGACCCCGGACCCGGCACCGCGGGGGCTCACGGCCGGCTGCGGCTCTCGTCGGAGGACACCGGCAGCAGGCCGTCGAAGACGCTCGGCGGGTCGTCCACCTCGGGGTCGACCTCGGCCTCGGTCGCGAGCTCGTCGTCGACCTCGCGCTCGGAGTCGGACAGCATCTGCGTCCACAGCGCGACGAAGGTCGGCATGGTCTTCGCGGTGCAGGAGACGTCGTCGAGCACGACCTCGGGCACGACGAGCCCGAGCACGGCGCCGGCCTGGGCCATCCGGTGGTCGGCGTAGGTGTGGAACTCGCCCCCGGCCAGCAGCTTCGGGTGGATCGTCAGGCCGTCGTCGGTCTCGTGCACCCGGGCGCCGAGCGCACCCAGCTCGGTCGCGAGCGCGGCGAGGCGGTCGGTCTCGTGTCCGCGCAGGTGGGCGATGCCGGACAGCCGAGTCGTTCCGTCGGCGAGGGCGGCGAGGGCGGCGACGACCGGGGTCAGCTCGCCCGCGGCGCGCAGGTCGATCTCGGCGCCGTGCAGCTGGTCGGTGCCGGTGACGGTGAGGCCGCCCTCGCCCAGCGCGACGTCGGCCCCGAGCACGGACAGGATGTCGCGCAGCTCGTCGCCCGGCTGGAGGGTCTCGGTCGGCCAGTGCGGCACGGTCACCGCACCACCGGTGACCGCAGCGGCGGCGAGGAACGGGGCGGCGTTCGACAGGTCGGGCTCGACGACGACGTCGCGTGGCGCGATCGCCCCGGGCGAGACGACCCAGCGGTCCTCGACGCTGTCGTCGACCTCGACGCCCCGTTCGCGCAGCATGGCGACCGTCATGGCGACGTGGGGGAGCGAGGGGACGGGACCGCCCTCGTGCACGACCTCGAGACCACCGGCGAAGCGGGCCCCGGCGAGCAGCAGCGCGCTGACGAACTGCGACGAGGTGGACGCGTCGAGGCGGACGGTGCCGCCCGCCCGGTCGGACGCGCCGGTCAGCGTGAAGGGCAGCGCGTCGGACTGGCCCGCCCCCTCGCCGCGTCCCTCGACGGTCACGCCGAGGTCGCGCAGGGCGCCGAGCAGCGGAGCCATCGGCCGGCCGTACGCCTGCTCGTCCCCGTCGAAGACGACCGGCGCGTCGGCCAGCGCGGCCAGCGGCGGGACGAAGCGCATGACGGTCCCGGCGAGGCCGCAGTCGACCGTGCCCCCACCCGTGAACCGCGCGGGCGGGGTGACCCGCCAGACCGGCTGGTCGTCCTCGACGGTCTCGTCGATCGTCACGCCGAGGGTGCGCAGCGCGTCGCGCATGAGGGCGGTGTCACGGGCGTCGAGGCCGTTGCGGATGCTCGACGGCCCGTCCGCCAGGGCGGCGAGCACGAGGGCGCGGTTCGTCTCCGACTTGGACCCGGGCACGACGACGGTCGCCGTCACCGGGACGGGCGCCTGCGGAGCGGGCCAGGGCTGCAGGGCGGAGGCGGGGGCGTCGTTCGCGGCGAGGTCGGGCACCCGCGAAGTCTAGGAGGGCCGGAACGCGACGAACCGCCCGTCCCCTTCCGGGCGGGCGGTCCGTGTGCGGTGCGCGAGAGGCACCGGAGCTCGGTGCCGAGCGGTCAGTTCTCGCCGAGGCTGATGTGCTTGCCGACGTGGTCGGCCTTCTTCGCGACCTTCTTCGACGCCTTGCGACCGTTCTTCTTGGCGTCCTTCTTGGCCTGCTTGGCCGCGGCCTGGGCGGCCTCGCGAGCGTCCTCGGCGCGCTGGGCGGCGACCTTCTTGGCCTCGGCGGCCTGCTTCGCGGCGGCCTTGCGCGCCTCGCCCGCCTGCTTCACGGCGACCTTCTTGGCGTGCTCGGCCTGCTCGGCGAGCTGCTTGCCGGTGACCTTGGCCTGCTTGACCGCGGCGACCTGCGCCACCTTGAACTGCTTGCGTGCCTTCTTCCGCGTACCGCGGGTGGCGATCTCGGCCGCGCCCAGCAGCGCTGCGCCGCCGGCCACCGCCGCACCGGCGAGGTCGGAGGTCTTGTCGGCCACGTCGCCGGCGACGTCGCTCAGCGAGTCGCCGACCTTCCCGGCCTGCTTGGCGAGCTTGTCGCCGGTCCCGCTGTGGGTGATCTTCTTCGCCGTCCGGCTGGTGCTCTTCGCGATCGCGTGGCTACCGGCCTGCGCCCGCCAGGCGATCCCGGGCTTGCCCTCGGTGTCGCGGGAGGCGAGCAGGACGCCGCCGAGGAGGCTGACGTTCTTGGCGAAGTGGCTGCGCGAGGCGGCCTTCTCGTCGCCGGTCTGCTCCCAGAAGGGGTACTTGGCCAGCGTGCTCGGGATCAGCGACCCGGCGAGCAGCAGCGCACCGACCCGACGGCCCTTGCCGGTCGCCAGCGCGAGCCCGCCCGCGATCTGGAGCGCGCCGTTCAGGCGGACGAGCGTCTGGGCGTCCTCGGGGACGAAGCCGGCGACCTGGTCGGGCGCGTAGCGCTTGACCACGGGCACGAACCTCTCGGCCAGCGGCTCGGCGAGCGGAGCGAGCGGTGCCGGGTTGCGGACCGCCTTCACCCCCGAGGAGATGAAGTAGGAGGCCAGCATCGTCCGGTAGGCCGCGCGTAACAACGTCATGCCTCATTCTTACCGATCCGGAGGCGGGTAGCGTGCGCCGGGTGTGCGGACGGTACGCGGTCTCGGCCCGACCCGAGCGGTTGGCCGACCAGTTCGACGTGGTGGAGATCTTCGACGGCCTGCCGGAGCCGGACTACAACGTGGCACCCACCGTCAGCGTCCCGGCCGTCCTCGAGCGCACCGTCCGCGACGGCGCCGACGCCGGGCAGGTGCACCGCCGCCTCGCCCCGCTGACCTGGGGGCTGGTGCCGAGCTGGGCCAAGGACCGTTCGATCGGGGCCCGGCTGATCAACGCACGGGTCGAGACCGTGGCCGAGAAGCCGGCGTTCCGCAAGGCGTTCGCCACCCGGCGCTGCCTGCTCCCGGCCGACGGCTTCTACGAGTGGTACACCCCGGACGGTCACGACGCCGACGGCCCTGCGACGAACAGGCCGAAGGGGTCGAAGGGCAAGGTCAGGAAGCAGCCGTTCTTCCTGCACCGCCGCGACGGCGGGCTGCTGGTCATGGCCGGGCTGTACGAGATCTGGCGCGACCCGGCGCTCGACCGCGAGGACGACGCCGCCTGGCTGCGGACCTGCACGGTGATCACCACCGCCGCCACCGACGCGGCCGGGCACGTCCACGACCGGATGCCGATGGTCGTGCGGCCCGACGCCGTGGACGCGTGGCTGGACCCCACGCTGACCGACCCGGAGCGCGTCCTCGGCCTGCTGCAGACCGACGCGACCGAGCTCGAGGCGTACGCGGTCTCGACCGACGTCAACAGCGTGCGGAACAACGGTCCTGACCTGCTCCGCCCGCTCCCCGAGGAGTCGGACGGGCCCGCCCAGGAACCGCTCGTGTGAGCGCGGGCCCGGCGACGGTCGAGGTCGTCACGCCGCAGGGGCCCGGGCGCTTCCACGTCGACGAGGCCGCTGCGCCGCTCGCCCTGCTGGTGCTCGGCCACGGGGCCGGCGGCGGGGTCGACGCGCCGGACCTCGTCGCGCTGGCCCACCGGCTGCCGGCGCTCGGCGTCACGGTGCTGCGGTTCGAGCAGCCCTGGCGCGTGGCCGGGCGCAAGGTGGCCGTCCGGCCGCCGCTGCTCGACGAGGCCTGGCTCGCCGGCGTGGAGGCCGTGGCGGCCGCCGTGGGACCCGGCCTGCCGCTCGTCCTCGGCGGGCGGAGCGCCGGGGCCCGCGTCGCCTGCCGGACGGCCGGGGCGCTCGGTGCGGCCGGCGTCGTCTGCCTGAGCTTTCCGCTGCACCTGCCCGGTCGCCCGGACCGCTCGCGGCTGCCCGAGCTGCTCGCGCCCGACGTGCCGCGGCTCGTGCTGCAGGGCACCCGGGACACGTTCGGCGGGGCAACGGAGCTGGCCGCCGACCTCGTCGGGCAGGAGGGGTCGGACGGCGTCCGGCTCGTCGCCCTGCCGGGGGCCGACCACGGGGGACGGGTGGTCAGGGGCGCGACCCCGACGGCCGCGGAGCTGCGGGACCGGGTCGTGACGACGACCGCGACGTTCGTCGACGAGCTCGTGGCGAGGAGGGGAATACCCGACCCGGCGTCGCGTTGAACCGGCATGCCGATGTTCGTGACCCCGCAGCCGCGGGACGCAGCACGTCGGGACGCGTCGCCGGTACTCTCGTACGTGATGAGCATCCCCGCTTCGCCCGCTCCCGCCGCCTCCTCCACCGAGCTCGACGCGCAGGCCGACGCGCTGCTGGCCGCCTCCGAGCCGGCCCCCGTCGACCTGGCCACCGAGTCGCCGGCGGACCGTGACGCGCGCTTCGAGCGCGACGCCTTGCAGTACCTCGACCAGCTCTACGCCGCCGCCCTGCGGATGACGCGCAACCCGAGCGACGCCGAGGACGTGGTGCAGGAGACCTACGCCAAGGCGTACTCCTCGTTCCACCAGTTCACGCCGGGGACGAACCTCAAGGCGTGGCTCTACCGGATCCTCACGAACACCTACATCAACACCTACCGCAAGAAGCAGCGCCAGCCGCAGCTCTCGGACGGCGAGAACGTCGAGGACTGGCAGATCGCCCGGGCGGCGTCGCACACCTCGAGCGGCCTCAAGTCGGCCGAGACGGTCGCGCTGGAGAACCTGCCGGACTCCGACGTCAAGGACGCCCTCCAGCAGCTGAGCCCGGACTTCCGGCTCGCGGTCTTCCTCGCCGACGTCGAGGGGTTCGCGTACAAGGAGATCGCCGAGATCATGGGCACCCCCATCGGGACGGTGATGTCGCGCCTCAACCGCGGACGCACCCAGCTGCGCCGCCTGCTGTCCGACTACGCGCGCGACCGCGGGATGCGGGTCAAGGAGGACACGCACGCATGAGCACCGACGCCCGTACGCCGTTCGCCGACGCGGACCAGCCCACCAACGCCGAGTGCGCGCACGTCCTCGAGCGGGTCTACGAGTTCCTCGACCACGAGCTCGACGACGCCACCGGTGACGAGATCCGCGCGCACCTCACCGAGTGCGAGCCCTGTCTCGACCGCTTCGACGTCGAGCAGGCCGTGAAGGCCCTCGTGAAGCGCTGCTGCGGCAACGACAAGGCTCCCGCGCACCTGCGGGTGAGCATCATGACCACGATCCAGGTGACGCGCGAGTCGTACTGACGGCTCACCGGCCCGCTTCGAGGGCGCACGACGAGAAGGACCCCGCAGCGTGAGCTGCGGGGTCCTTCGTCGTCTCGGGCTCGCGCTCAGGCGTTGGGGCGCTTGCCGTGGTTCGCGCCCTTCTTACGACGCGCGCGACGCTTACGACCGGTCTTGCCCATGGTGACTCCTCGTTCGGACTGTGCGACGCCCGGGCGGGACCGGGCACAGCCACCGATTCTCCCACACCGCAGCGGCCCGGCCCTCATCCCGCCCGCCGTACCCGCCGTACCCCGCCCCCGGGCCCTCCACCCGGGCCCGTCACCCGGGCCCTCCACCCGGCCGTCGGTTTTTCACGTTCACGTGAAAATCTGTCGCTGCCCACGGCAGATCTGCCGTGGGCAGCACTGGTTTCTTCACGTGAACGTGAAAAACCGGCGAGAAATCCGCGTACCGGGGCTGGGTCGGATGGCCGTTCAGTGCGCCGGACGGGTGTCGTTCAGGACGGGCTCCACGGCCGAGTCGCCGAGGTCGGCGAAGTAGTCCGCCTGCACGGTGATGTCGGTGCCGTTGGAGACCCGGGCCGCGTTGAGCAGCGCCGACAGGACGACGGCGACGCCGACGTTCAGCGTGAGGGCGGTGATGCCGATGTAGCCGACGTCGCCCAGCCCCGGAACCATCGCCAGCGAGTTCCCGAACGGCCGCGTCGAGCACGCCGTGCACCCGCCGTACGCGACCACGGTTCCGTAGATCATCCCGACCGCCCAGCCGGCGAGCAGCGCCCAGCGGTGGAACCAGCGGGTGAACAGGCCGAAGACGATCGCCGGGAGCGTCTGGAGGACCCAGAGCCCCCCGAGGAGCTGGAAGTTCAGCGCGTTCTGCTTGTCGAGCGCCAGCACGAAGAGCAGGGCACCGACCTTGGTCACCAGCGAGACGATCTTGGAGACCTTGGCCTCCTGCGCGTCCGTCGCCTGCGGCTTGAGGTAGGCCTTGTAGATGTTGCGGGTGAACAGGTTCGCCGCGGCGATCGACATGATCGCGGCCGGTACGAGGGCGCCGATGGCGATCGCGCCGAAGGCGATGCCCGCGAACCAGCTCGGGAACTGGTCCTCGAAGAGCTGCGGGATCACCAGCTGCGGGTTGATCTTGCCGTCGAGGCCGATCGGCTTCGTGCCGGCCTTGATGGCGACGAAGCCGAGCAGCGCGAGCAGGCCGAGCAGCAGGGAGTACGCCGGCAGGATGGCGGCGTTGCGGCGACCGGTGTTGCGGCTCCTCGACGACAGCGTCGCGGTGACCGAGTGCGGGTACATGAACAGCGCCATCGCCGAGCCGAGGGCGAGCGAGGCGTACGCCCAGTGCTGCGCCGCGCCGGGGATGAAGACCCCCGTCGGCACGGCCGGGTTCGCGGCGGACGGTGCGGCCATCTTGGTCTGCGCGGCGTCGAAGATCCCGGTCCAGCCGCCGAGCTTCGAGGGCAGGTAGACGACCGCGACGATGATCACGACGTAGATCAGGATGTCCTTGACGAACGCGATCATGGCCGGGGCCCGCAGGCCGGAGGAGTACGTGTAGGCCGCGAGGACCGCGAAGGCGATCAGCAGCGGCAGGTCCCGCGCCAGCGTGCTGCTGCCGCCGAGCCCGACGACCTCGAGGACGGCCTGGATGCCGACCAGCTGGAGCGCGATGTAGGGCATCGTCGCGAGGATGCCGGTGACCGCGATCGCCAGGCTGAGCGACCGGGTGCCGTAGCGGCCCTGCACGATGTCGGCGGTCGTGATGTAGCCGTGCCGGTGCGCGACCGACCACATCCGGCCGAGGAAGAAGAAGATGATCGGGTAGAGCACGATCGTGTACGGGACCGCGAAGAAGCCCGACACCGCGCCGGTCGCCCACATCGCCGCGGGGACCGCGATGAAGGTGTACGCGGTGTAGAGGTCGCCGCCGAGCAGGAACCACGTCGTCCAGGTGCCGAAGCTCTTGCCGCCCAGCCCCCACTCGTGCAGCGAGCCCATGTCGCCCGCCCGCCGCCAGCGGGCGGCCTGGAAGCCCATCACCGTCACGATCAGGAACAGCACGATCAAGACGACCAGCGCGACCACGTCGACGTTCATCGGGTGCCTCCCGCCGAGCGGCGCGGGGCGTCGCCGTCGCCACCGGGCCGGTGCGGGCCCTGCGACAGCCGCTGGTTCTCGCGCTTGACCAGGACGAAGGACAGCAGGCAGAGACCGGCGGCGACGAAGACCCACAGCAGCTGGTACCAGTAGAAGAACGGGAAGCCGAACAGCCGCGGCTCGGCGCGGGCGTACGTCCCCACCAGGAGCGGGGCGACGATGCCGACCAGCAGGATCACCGCCACGAGGACCTTGGTGGGCGTCAGCCGCCAGCGTGGGTCGTTCCCGCCCGTGGGCGGTGCGTGGTGCGTCATCGGGGGCTCCTCCTCGCCGCGTCGGCGCGGCCGCCGGACCGGAGGGCACCCGGTCCGGTCCTCAGGAGTACTGGCTGCGGGTCCGGGCGGTCAAGCACCGACCGCGGCGTGCCCCACTAGAGTGCGCTCATGCCGTCGATGTCCGAGGTCATCGCCGAGCACACCGACCTCGACGACGCGGAGCAGCGCTGGCTCCGGCTGCTGGTCTCGGAGTGGCAGCTGCTCGCCGACCTGAGCTTCTCCGACCTCGTGCTGTGGGTCGCCGACCACGACCCGAACGTCTACTGGGCCGCGGCCCAGGTCCGCCCGACGACCGGGGCGACCTCGCTCTTCGACGACGTCGTCGGCGACCTCATCGCCTACTCCCCGGAGCACCTGGTCTCGGAGGCCTTCGTCAGCGGCCGGCTGACCCAGACCAGCGCCGGCAAGCTCCAGGCCGGCATGCCGGTGGACACCCACGCGATCCCGGTGACGGTCGGTGACCGCGTGGTCGCGGTGGTGGAGCAGCACACGAGCGTGCTCGGCGTACGGGCGCCGAGCGTGCTCGAGCAGGCCTACCTCGACACCGCCGGGGAGCTCGCGCAGATGGTCGCGAGCGGCGCCTTCCCGACCCCGGGCGAGTCGAACCTGGCCATGAACCCCCGCGTCGGCGACGGCTTCATCAAGATCACCACCTCCGGCGACGTCGAGTACGCCAGCCCGAACGCGCTGAGCGCCTACCGCCGCCTCGGGCTGATCGGCGACCTCGTCGACGAGCACCTGCCGACCCTCACCGCCGACTTCTTCCCCGCCTCCGACGGCCCGGTCGACGACTCGGTGCTGTCCGTCCTGTCCGGTCGCGCCTCGCGCCGCGCCGAGCTCGTCTCGGGTGACGCCCACCTGATGCTGCGGGTCATCCCGCTGGTCGTCGACGCCTCGCGGGTCGGGGCGATCGTGCTCTGCCGCGACGTCAGCGACCTGCGCAGCAAGGAGCGCCAGCTCGTCACCAAGGACGCGACGATCCGCGAGATCCACCACCGCGTCAAGAACAACCTGCAGACGGTCGCGGCGCTGCTGCGCATGCAGGCCAGGCGGATGACCTCCGACGAGGCCCGGGTCGCGCTCACCGACGCGACCTCACGGGTCGCGTCCATCGCGATCGTGCACGAGACCCTGTCGCAGGCGTTCGACGAGATCGTGGACTTCGACAAGGTGGCCGACGGCCTGCTGCGCATGGTCGGCGACGTCTCGGCGAGCTGGGGCGGGGTGTCGGCCGTGCGCGAGGGCAGCTTCGGCGCGGTGTCGGCCGACGTCGCCACGAGCCTGGCCATGGTGGTCACCGAGCTCTGCCAGAACGCCGTCGAGCACGGCCTGGCGGACTCCTCCGGCCAGGTACGGGTCCTGCCCGCGTCGGTCGACGGCCGGCTGCGCGTCGAGATCACCGACGACGGCCGTGGGCTGCCGCCAGACTTCGACGCCCGTCAGTCCCGCAGCCTGGGCCTCTCGATCGTCAGCACGCTCGTCGAGGAGATGAAGGGCACCTTCAGCCTGGCGAACCGGACCGACGGGCCCGGAACCCGTGCGGTGGTGGACATCCCGCGCTGAGCGGGCTGGCGGCCGACCACCCCGACGGGTCCTTGACAGGACGTCGGCCCGCTCACTAGGAATGCCGGGGGCGCCGCTCGGGCGGCGCCCTTCTCCATCCCCCGCAAGGCCCGTGCTCGAAGGAGAGCCCATGTCCCTGTCCCGCTCCCGACGCCGCCTCCGCGCGTCGGTCGCCGTCACCGCGTCCCTGGCCGCCGCGCTCGTCGGCGCCGGCCTCGCCGCGCCGGCCGACGCGGCCTCGCCCCCGTCCGGCTCGCAGAGCTCCACCACGAAGATCGGGGGGAAGGCGCAGGAGCCGGGGGTGACGGTGAACCTCTGGGAGTGGAACTGGCGCTCCATCGCCGCCGAGTGCCCCCGGCTGCGGCAGGAGGGGTACGAGGGTGTGCAGGTGGCGCCGCCGCAGGACTCCTTGAAGCGGACCGCGACCGAGCAGAACGACCCCAGCACGGGTTCGGCGGTGCTGCACCCCTGGTGGGAGGTCTACCAGGTCGTCGACTACGACCTCACCAGCCGGATGGGGACCGAGGCCGAGTTCCGGGCGATGGTCTCGACGTGCCGGTCTGCGAAGGTCAAGGTCTACGTCGACACGGTGATCAACCACACGACGGGGCAGGGCACGCAGTCCTACGGCGGCAAGACCTACGCCCCGTACAGCTACCCCGACGCCGGCTACACGTCCGACGACTTCCACGTGAAGCGGGGCGAGTGCCCGACGGCCGACGGCGGCATCTCCGACTTCAACAACAAGACGCAGGTCTTCAACTGCAACCTCGTCGGCCTGCAGGACCTCGCCACGCAGACCCCGAAGGTGCGCCGGACGCTCGACGCCTACCTGAACAAGCTGCTCTCGTACGGCGTCTCGGGGTTCCGGGTGGACGCGGGCAAGCACGTCGGGCAGGCCGACCTGAACGCGATCTACTCCGGCCTGCACAAGACGAAGGACGGCGTGCGGCCGTACTGGGCGCTCGAGGTGTTCGGCGGCAGCCCCGGCGCGCTGTCGCCCGAGGCGTTCACCACGTCCGGCGACGTGCTCGGGCTCGACGGTGCCCGGCAGATCTTCAACGCCTTCAAGAGCTACGACGGCAGCGGGAACGTCGGTGACATCTCGGGCCTGGCGACGTTCGGGGCGGGCTCGGGTCTGACCAGGAGCAGCAAGACCCTGTCGTTCGTGACCAACCACGACACCGACCGCAACCCGGGGGAGTACCTCGGCTACCGAGACGGCGCCACCTACCAGCTGGCCACCGAGTGGCTCCTGGCCGACGGGTACGGCTCCCCGCAGGTCTACTCGAGCTTCAAGATCGTGGCTCCGACCGGGCTGCCTGCCAACGCCTCTGCCGACGACAGGTCGGGGAAGAACGCCTCACCGCCCGCGGACGCCGGCGGCCTGATCACCGACGCGACCTGCGGCGCCGACAGCGCCTGGACGTGCGACCACCGCGAGCACCAGATCGTCTCGATGGTGCGGTTCCACCGCTACGCGGGGAGCGCGGCCAAGCGCCACGTCCACGACACCGAGGCGAACGTGCTGGCCTTCAGCCGGGGCACCCGTGCGTGGGCGGCCTTCAACAACAGCACGACCAGCAAGGAGATCGACGTCCAGACGGGCCTGAAGAAGGGGTCCTACTGCGACATCATCTCCGGGGGCAAGGCCGCCGGCGGGTGCACGAGGACGCAGGTCCGGGTCCGCTCGAACGGCAGGGCGACGGTCACCCTGCCGGCCCGTGGGGCGGTGGCCTTCACGAAGAAGGACCGCCTCGGCTGAGCGACGCCCTCGGGTCGTCGACGGCGCGGCCCGCATCCCTCGGGGATGCGGGCCGTGTCTCGCGCGAAGGGCCGCACAGACAAAGACACCGGGACCTCAGGGTCCCGGTGTCGTCTGCTGTGGTGGTGCAGGTCAGGCGGTGCGGATCCTCGCACGGGCGGCGCGACGCTTGAGCGCCCGACGCTCGTCCTCGCTCAGCCCACCCCACACACCGTGGTCCTGGCCGGCCTCGAGCGCCCACTGCAGGCAGGCGTCCCGCACGTCGCAACGCCGGCAGACCTGCTTGGCCTCCTCGATCTGGAGAAGCGCCGGACCCGTGTTCCCGATGGGGAAGAACAGCTCAGGGTCTTCGTCCAGGCAGGCGGCCTTGTGGCGCCAATCCATGGCTTGCACTCTCCTCACTTGTGTCCACCGGACCCCGTAGGGACCCGGTGCGCGAACCGAAGGACCACGACCTACACTGGCCCCGTCCGTCGGGTTAGAGCCTTTCAACTATCGCCGCCTCGCACAAGAGGACCGGGCGTAGGTTCGCTCACATTCCGGACTTGTTACAGTCCACTCGCCTGCTGGTCTGGTCCCGGACGCCGTTCCGTGACCTCCTGAGGGGCGACCGACGCACCTAGAGTGATCGTCGTGGCAGACCCGGACCGGCGTACGCGCGTGCCCACCCTCGTCGCCGCCGCCGCGCTGGCCGCGCTCGAGGGACTGGTGGCGCTGGCCTTCGGCGTCGTCGAGGTCGCGCAGGTCCGGCTGTTCCGGGCCGTCGTCGGCGTGGGTGTCGCGCTGTTCATGCTGGGCTTCGCCGTGCTGCTCCTGCTCGCCGCCCGCGGTCTGCTGCACCGTCGTCGCTGGGCCCGTGCGCCGGTCGTCGTCGTGCAGCTGATCATGATTCCTGTCGGCTGGAGCTTTCGCGGCGGCACGACGACCGGGGTCGCCGCCGCCATGATCGGCACCGCCCTCGTGACCCTGGTGCTGATCTTGCACCCGCGTTCCACCCGGGCGCTCGTGATCGACGAGGAGCCTGCCGCGCCGACGTCGTGATCACCCGTCGTGATCACCGCGGCCCGGGAGGCGGACCGTCCTCGTCCGGCTCGTCCCCGGGACCGAGGTCGCGTTGCAGCAGGGCGACGTCGTGCCAGCGTCCGGCCTTCCACCCGACCCGTTCGAGCACCCCGGACCTCCGGAAGCCGAGCGCGGCGTGCAGCGCGGCGCTGGCCGGGTTGGGCAGCGTCATGCCGGCGACGAGGGCGCGGAAGCCACGGTCGGCCAGGCGGTCGAGGAGCTCGGTGTACAGCGCCCGGCCCACCCCGCCGCCGCGGGCGTCCGCGTCGACGTAGACGCTCGTCTCGCAGGTCCAGCGGTAGGCCGGCCGCGTCTTCCAGGCCGTCGCGTACGCGTAGCCCACGACGGTGCCGTCCCGCTCGGCGACGAGCCAGGCGTGCTCGACCTGCGCCGCCGCGATCCGGCGGGCCATCTCGTCGGGGGAGGGTGGCACGGCCTCGAAGGAGGCCGCGGTGCCGGAGACGTACGGCGCGTAGACCGTCGCGCAGGCGGTCGCGTCGGCCGCGGTCGCGTCCCGGACGTGCACCGGTGTCACGAGAGCCGACGGGCCCCGTCGGACGGCACCCCGAGGAACCACGCGGGCGCACCGTGGCCGGCGGTGGCGAACGCATCGGCGACGGCGCGGCCGACCTCGTCCGCCGTGCCCTGCGGCACCAGCGCGATGATGCAGCCACCGAACCCGCCGCCGGTCATCCGGGCGCCGAGCGCGCCGGCCGTACGCGCGGTCTCCACGGCGAGGTCGACCGTCGGGACGGTGATCTCGAAGTCGTCGCGCATGGAGGTGTGCGAGGCGTCCAGCAGCGGGGCGAGGTCGGCGGGGCGGCCGGCGCGAGCGATCTCGGTGGCCTGCAGCACGCGGGCGTCCTCGGTGACGATGTGGCGGACCCGGCGCCGCATCTCGTCGTCGGGTAGCCGGGCGAGCGCGTCGTCGAGGTCGTCGAGGGTGACGTCGCGCAGCGCGGGGACGCCGAGGATCCGTGCCGCCTCCTCGCAGGAGCGGCGCCGGTCGCCGTACTCGCTCGTGACGTGGGAGTGCGGCGTCTTCGTGTCGAGCACGAGCAGCTCCAGCCCGGCCGCCCCGAGGTCGAGCGGCACCTGCTGGAAGTCGTCGGTGCGGCAGTCCAGGAACAGCGCGTGGTCGGCCTCGCAGAGGGTGGACGCGGCCTGGTCGAGCAGGCCGGTGGGCGCGCCGACGTACTCGTTCTCGCAGCGGCGGGCCAGCTTGGCCCGCTCGAGCGGCTCGACCTCCAGCCCGGAGAGGTCGACCAGGGTGGTGAGGACGGCGCACTCGAGCGCGGCGGAGGAGGAGAGCCCTGCGCCGGACGGCACGTCCGAGCCGAGCACCAGGTCCGCTCCGTCCACCGCGTGCCCCGCCTCGACGAGGGCCCACACGACGCCCGCGACGTACGCCGCCCAGCCGTCGACCCGCCCGGGCGCGAGGTCGTCGGCGGTGAAGGTCTCGGTCTGGCGACGGTTCAGCGAGCGGACCCGCCAGGTGCCGTCCTCGCGGGGGCCTGCGGCGACCACCACCCGCTCGGCCAGGGCGAAGGGCAGCACGAAGCCGTCGTTGTAGTCGGTGTGCTCGCCGATGAGGTTCACCCGACCGGGCCCGGCCCAGACCCCGGCCGGTGCGTGCCCGGTCAGTCGCTCGAACGCCGCGGACACCGCCTCCGGTGTCGCCACCCCGGCCCGTGCACCGTCGCTCGTACCCACCCCGGCACTGTAGTGGGGACGTTCGTAGGGTGGCCCCATGGACTACCGGAGCCTCGGCCCGACCGGCATGATGGTCAGCCCCCTCTGCCTGGGCGCGATGATGTTCGGCCCGTGGGGCGAGCCCGACCACGCCGCCAGCACGGCGATCATCCACCGCGCGCTGGACGCGGGGATCAACTTCATCGACACCGCCGACGTCTACTCGGCCGGTGAGTCGGAGCGGATCGTCGGCGAGGCTCTCGCCGGCGGTCGACGCGACGACGTCGTGCTGGCCACGAAGTTCCACGGCCCCATGGACGTCGCGATGGGCCAGCCGGGTGGCGACCCGAACCGGCGCGGCAACTCGCGCCGCTGGATCGTCCGCGAGGTCGAGGACAGCCTCCGTCGGCTGCAGACCGACTGGATCGACCTCTACCAGGTCCACCGGCCCGAGAGCGAGACCGACGTCGAGGAGACGCTGTCGGCGCTCACCGACCTCCAGCGGCAGGGCAAGATCCGGGCGTTCGGCTCGTCGACCTTCCCGGCGCACGCGACCGTGGAGGCGCAGTGGGTCGCGGAACGTCGTGGTCTCGGCCGCTTCGTCACCGAGCAGCCGCCGTACTCGATCCTCGTGCGCGGCATCGAGGCCGACCTGCTGCCGGTCACCGAGACGTACGGCATGGGCGTCATCCCTTGGAGCCCGCTGGCGGGCGGCTGGCTGAGCGGGAAGTTCCGCAAGGGCGAGGACCTGCCGGACAGCAACCGGGCGAAGCGGATGCCGGCCCGCTACGACCTGTCCCTGCCGGGCAACCAGGCCAAGCTCGACGCCGCCGAGGCGCTCGCGGTGCTCGCCGAGGAGGCGGGCCTGAGCCTGGTGCACCTCGCGATCGCCTTCGTGCTCGCGCACCCGGCGGTGACGGCGCCGATCATCGGCCCGCGCACCATGGAGCAGCTCGAGACGCAGCTGGGCGCGGCCGACGTCGTGCTCAGCGCCGACGTGCTCGACCGCATCGACGAGATCGTCCCGCCCGGGGTCACGCTGTCGCGCGAGGACCTGGGTTACGTCCCGCCGGCGCTGGCGGACCCGTTCCTGCGGCGCCGCCGCACGGCCTGAGCGCACGCCTCGTGGCGGCCGGGCCCCACGCAGGGAGGCCCGCCGGTGGGTCCTGGGGCCCATCCCTGGTGGCCTTCCGGCGCCCTAGGGTCCGGGTGTGGGGCGAGGCAGGCGGGGCGAGACCGGTGCGGCCACCCTCGAGACGAGCGCGGTCGTCGCGCTCGCCGGGGTGCTCGTCGGCGCCGTCGTCCTGGTGCTCGGCACGGCCTCTCCGGTGCTGGCCGACCACGTGCACGGCGTGGTCTGCAGCGTCGTCACCCAGACCGCGTGCCCGGTCGCAGCGGCGCCGGGCACCGGGGGACAGGGCACCGAACCCGGCGGGGGCGGAACCGGCGGCGACACGGGCGACCGGGACGACCAGGAGCGCGGCAGCGCGGGCAGCCGGACCGGCCGGCCCGGGGACGGGTCCCCGCCCGCCGACCAGGGGACCTCCGGGACCCCGGTGGGCCAGGATCCCCTGGGCACCCCGAGCCAGGGCACGACCGTCACCGAGCCGCAGCCGCCGCCGTGGGAGCCGCCGGACGAGGGCTCGGGCCCGTACGACTCGGAGGACGCGACCTGGCGCGACCACGCGAAGAAGCTGCTGATCGAGGCGCTGGCCAACGCCGTGACGCCGAAGTGGCCGCAGGCGGCGCGCAACCTGCTGCATTTCCTGGCCAACACCGGGGAGCCGCTCGAGCAGGACGTCGACCGTATGCTCTCCGACGTGCCCCCGCTGCGCGCGCAGGTCGCCGACCAGCAGACGCTCCTCGGCGAGGCGGCCGTCAAGAAGGCGCGCAGCTCGGGTGCGACCGGCCCGCTCACCTTCCCGGTCAGCACGCAGTGGACCGGCTTCACCTTCGACAGCGGGACCTACCGCGACTGGTTCCTCGCCCTCGGGTCGATGACCTACAACCAGACCGGCCAGGTCACGGTCTACCCGCCCACGTCCCCCGGCGGTGCGTGGCGCTACGAGGTCACGACCAGGATGAACGTCTACGACCAGTACAACTGGGACGGCACCAAGGCGACCGAGATCCTCGGGCGCCAGGTGGACGACGCCGAGCTCCAGCGGCTGCACCGGGTGGGGCTGGCGCGCGAGTACCGCAACCAGGGCCGTTCGACGCGGACCACGGTGTCGGGAGAGATCCCGTGAGGCGGGCGCCCCGCTGGGCGGGGGCCGCGGCCGGTGCCGCGCTCGCCGTGCTGGCCCTCACCGCCTGCGACGGCTCGGGCGGGACCCGTCCGACGCCGACGCCCGCGCCGACGCTGGAGGCGAGCGTCCCGGCGTTCCAGCAGCTGTCCGGCCTGACCGTCCCGGCCGACGCGGAGCAGACGAGCGTCCGCGTCGTGCAGGACCCGAGCGGCGTGCCCGCGTACCGGGTCGACTTCGAGCTCCCGAGCTCCGGGGTCGACGCGTTCTGCACGGGCGGCGGGCTCCAGACGCCGCTCGACGTCTACACGGTCCCTCCGACGATCCGCGACCGGTTCGGCTACACCGGCGACGGTGCGCCCGGGGTGAAGATCGCGGAGGGTGCGCTGCCGAGCAGCGTCGACGTGCAGCGCACGGTGCTGGCCACGGGGACCGACAGCGCCACGGCCCAGGTCCGGGTGTACTCCTACCGGCAGCCGCGCTGAGCGTGCCCGGGGTGGTCGTCCGCCCGGGGGGTCCCCTCCGACGCGGCCGCGCTCGGGCGGTGCCACCTGCGGTGCCGGGCGGAGGCGTACGCCGACCTCGTCGACCCGGCGCGGCTCGCGCCGTTCCCGGCGGACGTCGACGGTGCCCAACGCCGGTGGGAGGAGGCGCTGCCGGGTTCGGCCGCTCCCTCCGCGGTGGCGGTCACCCGCCTCAGGTTTTTCACGTTCACGTGAAAAACCGGCGCTGCCCCCGGCAGATCTGGTGGGTGCAGCAGCAGTTTTTCACGTGAACGTGAAAAACCGACGCTGGCGGACGAGGGCCAGCCGAGGCCCGGGGAGGTGGACGGCGCGGGGCGGGGCGTACGGCGAGGGGTCAGTCGTCCTCGTCGTCGAGGCGGGCGAGCCAGGTGGCGAGGCGCTCGACGGGGACCTCGAACTCGGGGTTCAGGTCGACGAACGTCTGGAGCTGCTCGGCGAGCCACGCCAGGGAGACCTCGTCGTCACCCCGGCGCGCCGCCAGCTCCTCGATGCCGCGGTCGGTGAAGTACATGCTCAGTCCCTTCGGGACGAACGGCATCGAGAGCGCATGCGCTCACCCTCTTCCCATTCCGAGTGACCAGGTGCTCCTTCGTCGTACGGTCACTCGGAGAACGCGGCGTCGAGGAGCGCCTTCTGCTGCGCCTCGCTGACCTTGGCCGAGCCGACCGAGGGGGCCGAGGACGCCGGCCGGGTGACCGACGACAGCTCCCAGCGCCGGCCCGGGACGGCCTCGTGCAGCGCGGCGGGCAGGTTGAGCGCCATGAAGGGCCACGCGCCCTGGTTGGCCGGCTCGTCCTGCACCCACGTCACCGCGTGGACGCGCTCGAAGCGGCTCAGCTGGTCCGCGATCTGCTCCGCCGGCAGCGGGTAGAGCCGCTCGACCGGGACGATCGCGACCTTCCCCTCCTGGCCGTTCTGCTTGCGCCGGTTGACCAGGTCCCAACGAACCTTGCCCGAGCACAGCAGCACCTTCTCGACGGCACCCGGGTCGGTGATCGTCGGGTCGGCGAGCACCGGCTGCCAGGTGCCGGAGGTGAAGTCCTCCGGCATCGAGACGGCCGCCTTGTTGCGCAGCATCGACTTCGGGGTCGCGACGATCACCGGACGGTGCCGCTCGTTCAGGGCGTGGCGGCGCAGCAGGTGGAAGTAGCTCGCCGGGGTCGAGGGCTGCGCGACGACGAACGCGTCCTCGGCCGCGAGGAGGAGGAAACGCTCGAGCCGGGCCGAGCTGTGGTCGGGGCCCTGGCCCTCGAGCCCGTGGGGGAGCAGCAGCACGACGCCCGACTTCTGCGTCCACTTCGCCTCGCCCGAGGAGATGTACTCGTCGATGATCGTCTGGGCGCCGTTGGCGAAGTCCCCGAACTGCGCCTCCCACAGCACGAGCGCGTCGGGCCGGGCGACCGAGTAGCCGTACTCGAAGCCCATCGCCGCGTACTCGCTGAGCAGGGTGTCGAAGACGTGGAACTTGCCCTGCTCGTCGTCGAGGTGCTTCAGCGGCACCCACGACTCGCCGGTCCGCCGGTCGACGATGGCGGCGAACCGCTGCGTGAACGTGCCGCGCCGCGTGTCCTGCCCGGTCAGGCGGACCGTCCGGCCCTCGAGCAGCAGCGAGCCCAGCGCGAGGATCTCGCCGGTCGCCCAGTCGATCGGGCCCTGGCCGATCGCGGCGGCCCGACGCTGGAGCTGCGGCATCACCTTGGGGTGCACGCTGAAGCCGTCGGGGAACGTCGTGTGCGCGTCCGCGATCTTCTTCATGTCCTCGAGCGTGATCGCCGAGGTGCCGCGGGTGGAGCGCTTGCTGGGGTAGCTCGGGACCGAGCGGACGGTCGCGTCCGCGGGCGGCAGCTCGGGGTCGCGCACCTCGCGGAACACGCTCTCCAGCCGTTCCTGGAAACGGGTCAGCACGCCCTCGGCGTCCTCGACGGAGATGTCGCCGCGCCCGATCAGGGCCTCGGTGTAGAGCTTGCGCGTCGAGCGCTTCTTCTCGATGAGGTCGTACATCCGCGGCTGCGTGATGCTCGGGTCGTCGCCCTCGTTGTGCCCCCGGCGGCGGTAGCAGATGAGGTCGATGACGACGTCCTTGTTGAACTCCTCCCGGTAGGCGAACGCGAGCCGCGCCACCCGGATGCAGGCCTCGGGGTCGTCACCGTTCACGTGGAAGATCGGCGCCGCGACCATCCGCGCGACGTCGGTGCAGTAGACCGAAGAGCGCGACTCGGTGGGCGACGTCGTGAAGCCGACCTGGTTGTTCACGACGATGTGGATCGTGCCGCCGGTGCGGTAGCCGCGCAGCTGCGACAGGTTCAGGGTCTCCGCGACCACGCCCTGCCCGGCGAACGCCGCGTCGCCGTGCATCAGCACGGGCAGCACCGGGAACTCGTTGCCCTGGTCGAGGATGTCCTGCTTGGCCCGCGTGATGCCCTCGAGCACCGGGTCGACGGCCTCGAGGTGGCTCGGGTTGGCCGCGACGGAGGTCTTGATGGTGGCACCGCTCAGCGCCGTGAACTGGCCCTCCGAGCCCAGGTGGTACTTGACGTCGCCCGAGCCCTGGACCGTACGCGGGTCGATGTTGCCCTCGAACTCACGGAAGATCTGCGCGTACGACTTGCCGACGACGTTCGCGAGGACGTTCAGCCGGCCGCGGTGCGGCATGCCGATGCAGACCTCCACCAGCCCGTGGTCGGCCGCCTGCTCGCAGACCTCGTCGAGCAGCGCGATCGCGGACTCGCCGCCCTCGAGGCTGAAGCGCTTCTGCCCGACGAACTTCGTCTGCAGGAACGTCTCGAAGACCTCGGCCTCGTTCAGCTTGTCGAGGATGCGCAGGTGCTGCTCGCGGGGCAGCGACTCGTGCGGCCGCTCCACCCGGTCCTGGATCCAGCGCCGCTGCGCCGGGTCGGAGATGTGCATGTACTCGATGCCGGTCGTGCGGCAGTAGGAGTCGCGCAGGATCCCGAGGATCTTGCGCATCTTCATCCGGCCCTGGCCGCCGGCGAAGGCGCCCGTCGCGAACTCGCGGTCGAGGTCCCACAGCGTGAGCCCGTGGCTCTGCACGTCGAGGTCGTGGTGGCGGCGCTGGCGGTACTCCAGCGGGTCGGTGTCGGCCATCAGGTGCCCGCGCACCCGGTAGGCGTTGATCATCTCCATGATCCGCGCCTGCTTGGGGATCTGGTCCTCGTGGTCGCTCGCGACGTCCTGCGCCCAGCGGATCGGCTCGTACGGGATCCGCAGCGCGGCGAAGACGTCGTCGTAGAAGCCCTCCTCGCCGAGCAGCAGCGCGTGCAGCCGGCGCAGGTACTCACCCGACTGCGCACCCTGGATGACGCGGTGGTCGTAGGTCGAGGTGAGGGTGAGGATCTTGCTGACGCCCGCGTCGGCGAGGCGGTCGGGGTTGGAGCCCTGGAACTCGGCCGGGTAGTCCATCGAGCCGACGCCGATGATCGTGCCCTGGCCCTGGACGAGGCGCGGGACGGAGTGGTTCGTGCCGATCGTGCCCGGGTTCGTCAGGGTGATCGTGGTGCCGGCGAAGTCGGTGACGCCGAGCGTGCCGCCGCGGGCCTTGGAGACCATGGCCTCGTACGCCGCCCAGAACTGCGCGAAGTCGAGGTTCTCGCAGCTCTTGATGCTCGGCACCAGCAGCTGGCGGGTGCCGTCGGGCTTGGGCATGTCGATGGCCAGGCCGAGGTTGATGTGGGCGGGCTCGACCACGGTCGGCTTGCCGTCCACCAGGTCGTAGCTGTTGTTCATGGCCGGGACGCTCTTGAGCGCCTGGACCATGGCGAAGCCGATGAGGTGGGTGAAGCTGACCTTGCCGCCGCGGCTGCGCCGCAGGTGGTTGTTGATGACGATGCGCTGGTCGACCAGGAGCTTGACCGGCAGCGAGCGGACGCTCGTCGCCGTCGGGATCGTCAGCGACGCGTCCATGTTCTTGGCCGTCCGGGCCGGGGCGCCGCGCAGGGTCGTCCGGGTCGGCTCCTCGTTGCCCACCTCGGGGCGGTCCGAGGGGTTCGGCGGGTCGGCGGGGACGCCGCCGCGGGCGCCCGGGCTGCTGGGGCGGCCCTCGCGGGCCGGCGTCGTGGTCTCGACCGTCGGCTGCCGCCGGCTGGTCGGACGCGGCTCGGGCGTGGTCGCGGTGTGCGGGGACCGCGGGGCGTCCGGGGTGGTCTCGGGTGCGGTCACGACGCGGCCGGTGGCGGGTTCGGTCGCCGGGGCGCCCGCGCCGGAGCTCTGCGAGGGGGTGGCGGCCGGGTCGCGCGCCGGCTCCGGCGTGGCGGCGGGCCTGCTGGTCCGACCGGCGCCGTTCGTCCCGTTCGCGGAACCGTTGCTGTCGTTCGCGGACCCGTTCGTGGCGGGCGCGGCGGTCGTGGAGGTGCTCGCGGTCGTCGCAGCGCCGTTCGCCGAGCCCGGCGCGCCGTGCGCGGCGAAGTACTCCGACCAGCTCGCGTCGACCGAGGACGGGTCGGCCGTGAAGCGCTCGTACATCTCCTCCAGCAGCCAGTCGTTGGCCCCGAAGTCGTTCTCCTCGGTGCTGGGTGTGCCTGGCGCGATGGCCACTGTCCGCCTTCTTCCGTTGCTCGGATCCGCCCACGGTCCTGCCGCGAGCACCGCGTCCGAAGGGGCCTGACCACGACCCGCGCCGACGTCGGAGAAGGGGGCGCCCGGCGGGCCGTCGGCAGTCCGGACCTGGCCGGACGCGACGGTGCTCCACGATACCCACACGGCGCGACGCCGCGGGGACCCGACGGTGCGGGTCCTTAGGGCGAGACTTCCGTCCCTGCTGGGGTGCGACGCAGCGCGACCCAGGCGTAGCGGCAGACCTCGACGGTCAGGACGAGCAGGGAGAGGTTCCGCAGGCTGGTCACGACCGTCGACACGACCATGAACCCGCCGCTCCCGCGTCCGAGCAGCCCGTTGTAGAGGACGGGGTAGGTCAGCTGGGTCAGCAGGGCCAGGACGAGCAGCTGGACGGCCAGCCGGTCGAGCACCCGGTGCCAGCGCTCGCCCTCCGAGCGGCGCGACAGCAGGAGCACCGCGGCCGGACCTCCGAGCCAGAGCAGGTACTGCGGGCTCAGCGTCTTGTTCGTGATGGTCGTGATCGCGATGGTCGCGAGCACGAGCAGCCCGAGGCCGACCGCGGAGACGTCGGCGCACCGGAACCCGCGGACGAACAGCACCGCGGTCACGAGCAGCCCGACCACGGTCGCCGCCGTGCTCACCGTGAGCAGGACGCCCACGCCCGGACCGAACACCTCGTACGCCTGGAACGCCGAGTAGCGCACGGTCCACCGCGACGGGTCGACCGCCCTCGCGACCATCAGCGGCGTCGCCCAGACCGACTCGATCTGGAGCCCGCGGCCGGACTGCCAGGTGAGGGGGGAGAACAGCCGGCTCAGACCACCGGCGGCGAGGCTCAGCGCGGCGAGCCCGAAGCCCACGCCGACGAACGCGCCGAGCATCGCCCCGCGGCCGCGACGCCGGACGGCGAAGGCGCCCGCCAGCAGCGCCGGCCACAGCTTGATCGCCGCGCCGAGCCCGGTCAGCGCGCCGGTCAACCAGGGCCGGGTGCGCGCGGCCAGGAGGGCGCCGCCGGCCAGCACGGCGGGGACCATGTCGAAGCGGGTGTAGCAGAGCGGCCCGACGAGGAAGACGTACGCGATCCAGAAGTCGACGGCCCGGTCCCGTCGTCGTCCGGCGCTGCGCCACAGCGCGTAGGTCAGGACGCCGTCGAGGACGAGCATGAGCACGACGAACGCGACCAGGTAGCCCGTCCGCGATCCGCCGCCGGCGACGTGGGGGAGCGAGAGGAACCAGACGACGGGGGTCGGGTACTCGCGCAGCGTCCCGGGCAGGCCCATCTCGGCCAGCGTGCCGATCCGGCGCCAGTAGTAGAAGACGTCGCCGACGACCAGCCGCTCACCCGTCGCGAGGATCACCATGGCGAGCGCCCGGGTCGCGAGCCAGAGGCCGATCACGACGGCTCCGCCGCCACGCCGGGGCGGGGGCGACACGTCGGACAAGCCTCCACCTTCCTTCGGGGCGGTGCCTGTCCCGAGCCTGTCGAAGGGCTCACGGCAGGCTCGCCGGGTCGGGCGACGCTACCACCGGGCGACACTGGGACCGTGACGTCCAGCGGCTCGGAAACGGGGGCGCGCCGCCGGCGCCGGCTGCGGACGGTGCTGCTGGTGCTCCTGGCCGCGGCCGGGCTGGTCACGGCGGCCAGCGCCGGCTACGACCTCGCCACCCGGAACCCGCCGGCGCCGCCCGCCGGACTGTGGTTCCTGGCTGCCGGGGACGTCTCGACGCGCTACCTGAGCTGGGGCGACCACGGCCCGACCGTGCTGCTCGTGCCGGGCGCGTTCGAGACGGCCGACTCCTGGCGCGAGCTGGGGGAGGTCCTCGGTCGGGACCACCGGGTCGTGGCGTTCGACCTCACCGGGCAGGGCTACAGCGCCGCGGTCGCGCCGTTCGACGTCGACCACCTCGCCGACCAGACGCTGGCCGTCGCGGCCGCGCTCGGCTGGACGGGGGCCGACGCGCCGGTCCTGGTCGGGCACTCCTCGGGTGCGGGCGTCGTCGGGGTCGCCGCCGTCCGGGCGCCGGACGCGGTCGCCGGAATCGTCTTCCTCGACGGGGACGCCCTGCCGCTGGACGCACCGACCTGGGTGTCACGGCTGGTCGTCGACCCCTACCGCACCGCGCTGTTCCGGCTGGGGCTGCGCTCCGACCGTCTCGTCCGCCGGGTGTACGCCGCTGCGTGCGGTCCCGGCTGCCCGCCGCTGGACGCCGAGGGCGTCGACCGGTGGCGTCGTCCGCTGCTGCAGCGCGGCACGGAGCGGGCGCTGCTCTCGAACCTCGGACGCGCCGAGATCCCGGCCATGACGCCGGACCAGCTCGACGCCCTGCGCCGCTTCGACGTCCCGCGCCTCGTGGTCTGGGGCCGCGACGACGTCGACGGCGCGTACACGCCGGACTCGCCCGGAGGCACGGCCGCGGCCATCGGGGCGCCCGCCCCCGTCTACGTGCCCGGCGGCCACCTGACGATGATCGTCTCGCCCGACGAGGTGGCTGAGGCGGTCCGGTCCCTGCGTCCGCGCGAGCAGTAGCTTGACGCGCCGACGCGCCGTACGAGCGGCGACCTCCCTTCGTGGGGCGGCGCCGGCTCAACCCCAGGCGCTGCGGTCCCCGGCGCCGGGCGGGGTCAGCCGCGGCTTGAGCCGGGTGCCCGGCAGCGGCGGTGCCGGCAGGCGTCGGACGTCGCCGACGTACCCCTCCACCTGGCCGAACCGCTCGGAAGGGCTCTCCCACGCCGCGCGCAGGGCGACGATCTCCTCGTGCGTACGGGCGACGAGATTCCACCACATGAGGACCGGTTCGGTGAAGGGCTCGCCACCCAGCAGCAGCACCCGCGCAGCAGCGGTGCCCTCGTTGCGCAGCGACAGGCTCGCCTCGCCGGCGGCCCGGTAGCCGAGGTCCGACACGAGGACCTCGGTGCCGTCCACGAGCACCGGCCCGCGGTCGACCAGGACCCCGTGCTCGAAGGTCGGCTCCACCTCCAGCACCACCTCGGCGCCCGCGTCGACGACGACCTCGGCGGCGAGCAGCGGCGTGTGGGTCGGCACCGGGGAGGTGTCACCGACGAGCCGGCCGAGCAGCAGCCGTACGGTCCCGCCGTCGACTCCGACGGGGGTCGGGACGTGGTGGTCGAAGCCGCGGGGGCGTTCGCGGGCGGCGTCCGGGAGGGCCACCCAGAGCTGGACGCCGTGCAGGACGGTGGTCGCGGGCGTCGACACCTCGGAGTGGGCGACGCCGGAGCCCGCCGTCATGAGGTTCAGCTCGCCGGGTCGCACCAGCGCGTGCACCCCGCCGCTGTCGCGGTGCTCGACCTCGCCGCTGAAGAGCCAGCTGACGGTCTGCAGCCCGGTGTGCGGGTGGGGCGGGACGTCCATCCCGCCGCTCGCCGCCACGTCCTCGGGCCCGTAGTGGTCGACGAAGCACCAGGCGCCGACCAGCGAGCGTTCGCGCTGCGGCAAGGTCCGGCGGACGCGCATCGCCCGTGGCCCGCCGAGCGGGACCTCGCGGCTGGTGACGACCTGGACGCCGCTCATCGTCAGCCGGCGAAGGTCCGGACGGGCCGGCCGCGGACGCCCGGCTCGGCGACGAACAACGCCCCGGCCACGGGGTCCGTGCTCGTGTCGACGTCCTCCTGCGAGGTCGTGACGTAGAGGAGGTCGAGGTCGTCGCCGCCGAACGTGCAGGCGGTGACGTTGGGCGTGGGGAGGTGCAGCCGTTCCTCGAGCACGCCCTCCGGGCTGTAGCGGTGGACCTGCCCGGCGCCGTACACCGCGGTCCAGACGCCTCCTTCGGCGTCGACGGTGAGGCCGTCCGGGCTGCCGTCGTCGGGCAGCGCGGCGAACGTCCGGCGGCCGGTGAGCCCGGTCGCGGCGTCGTAGTCGAAGACCGCGATCGCGTGGGTGTGGGTGTCGTTGTAGTAGGCGAGCGTCCCGTCGGGGCTCCACTCCAGACCGTTCGAGACGGTCACGCCGGGCAGGACGAGCTCGACGGCACCGTCCGGCGCGAGGCGGTACAGGTTCGCCGCGCCGACCGCCTGGTCGTACGCCATCGAGCCGCACCAGAAGCGCCCGTCCGGGTCGCAGCCGCCCTCGTTCATCCGGACGGCGGTGCTGCTCCACACCTCGGGCAGCGTCCTCACGGTCCCGTCGGCGTCCTCGAGGGCGAAGCCCCGCTCGACGCCGAGCACCGCGCCGCCGCCGCTCCGGGGGCGGACGGCCGCCACCACCGAACCGACGTGCTTGCGGTCGAGGCCCCCGTCGGCGCGCAACGTCATGACGTCGCCGGCCAGCATGTCGACGTAGCGGAGGCCGCCCCAGCCGGGGTGCCAGACCGGGCCCTCGCCGTGGAACACCTCGGGCCCTGTCACCTGCTGCGCACGCATGCCGGCCAGTCTGCCGCGTCAGGCCGCAGCGCCCTCGAGCACCTGCTCGGCCCGTTCGGGGCTGCCCTCGGCCAGACCGCGACCGATGGCGGCCCGCGAGGCGAGCCAGAGGCCGAGGCCCACGAGGAAGACGAGGCCCTCCGTCACCGTCATGGCCCAGATGATCCCGTCGAGCCCGAAGAACGCGTTCCCGAGCAGGACGACGGGGACGAAGAGCACGCCCTGGGAGATCGACATGACGATCGCCGCGCCGGCCCGGCCGGTCGCCTGGAACAACGTGGTGAACAGCCCGGTGAACCCGTTGACGCTCGTCGCCACCAGCTGCGCGGTGAGGACGACGACGCCGATCCTGATCACGTCCGGGCTCGAGGAGAACAGCCCGAACACGTGGTCGCGCAGCAGGAAGACCGTGCCCGAGAAGACCGCGACCAGGGCGCCGACCGTGAGCGCCGAGCGACGCAGCGTCGCGCCGAGCCGGGCGGCGTCGCCCTTGCCGTAGGTGTAGGCGAGCAGCGGGAGCACGCCGATCGTGATGCCCATGACCAGCAGCTCGGGCAGCTGGACGATGCGCAGCGCGACGCCGAACGCGGCGAGCGGGGCGTCCCCGTACGCGACGGCGAGGTTGTTGAGGACCAGCGCGGTGACGATGAGGAAGCCAGACTGCAGCAGCTCGCCGACGCCCACACCGAAGACCGGCCTGACCACGGCGGGGGAGAGGGTGAACCAGCGCGGCGACAGGTCGACGTGCTCGCTGCGCCGTTGCAGGTACCAGGCGTAGTAGGCGACCGCGACGAGGTTCGACAGGCCGATGGCCAGCGCCGCGCCGGCGACGCCCCAGCCCAGGACGAGGATGAAGAGGACGTCGAGGAGCAGGTTCGCGACGGTGGAGAGGACCAGCCCGATCATCGACTGGCGGGCCGCGCCCTCGGCCCGGACCAGCTGCTCCAGGCAGAAGGCGGCGGCGAGCACCGGGACGAAGGCGAGCATCACCCCGACGTAAGAGCTGGTGGCCGGGGCCGCGGAGGCGTCCGCCCCGAGCAGGCGGACGAGGGGGTCGAGCAGCAGCAGGCCCACCCCGCCCACGACCGCGCCGGCGACGACGGAGCCCCAGGCGGCGAAGGACGAGACGTGCTTGATCTGGTCGGCCTGCGCGGGGTCGTGCTCCGCGGCGCCGAGCAGGCGGGAGATCAGGGCGCTCGCGCCCACCCCGAACACGCCGCCGACGGCCATGACCAGGCCGATCAGCGGCAGGCCGAAGGTGATGGCCGCGAGCAGCACGGTGTCGTGGAGCGAGCCGACGAAGCCCGCGTTGATGATGTTGTAGACGGCACCGACGCTCACGCCGGCGGCCATCGGCACGCAGAGGTGCACGAGGGCGCGCCAGACGGGCGCGGCGGAGAGGTACCAGCGGTCGGTGCCGGGGACGCCGGCTGCGGCCGCGGGGACGGGGCTGGTGGGAGCGGGGCTGGTGACGGGTTCGACGTCGTTCGTGCTCATGCGGGTCTCCTTGCGGGCAGGACGAACCGCACGCCGGCGGGAGGTCGGCGCGGAGGGTCGTACGCGGTGGGTGGTGCGCGGCTCGGGCCGCGGTGGTTCAGGGGCGTTCGGGCTTGGGGATCTCGGCGACGAGGGTGAGGAGCAGGTCGCGGAGGGTCTCGCGCTGGGTCTCGTCGAGCGGGGCGAGGATCGTCTCGTCGGCCGCGGCCATGGCCTCGTCGAACCCGCCGACCAGCTCGCGGCCCGCCTCGGTGGCGTAGACCCGCTTGCTGCGCTCGTCGCCGGGTTCGCTGCGGCGTTCGACCAGGCCGCGCCGTTCGAGCCCCTGCAGGAGGCTCGACACGCTCGCTGCGCTGGTGCGGCTCATCCGGGCGACGTCGCGCTGGATGGCGCCGGGGGAGTCGACGAGGTAGCCGAGCGTGAAGCCCTGCTCCATCGTGAGCCCACGTTCGCGCACCCAGTCGTCCGCCGCCTTGCGCTGGGCGAACCCGATCCAGCGCAGCAAGTTCAGCGTGCTGGTCGGTTCGTCCATGGTCGGGACACTAATAGTCAGTGCTCTAACTGTCAAGCATCGAAGTGTTAGTCACCATGCAGAGGCGGATGGTGCGGCGTCAGCGGCCCAGCCGGTCGAGCAGCTCACGATCGCGGTCGACGACCTCCCACGCGAGGGCGGCGACGTTCTCAGTGGTGTCGACGTAGCGACGGATCGCGGCACGGACGACGTCTTCCACCGGTCGCCCTTCGACGAAGCTCGTCCGCATCTGCGGCGGACCAGGAGACCATCAGGTCCATGCGACGACCATGCCGAAGTTCTGGGCATCCGTCGAACGTGGCACTGGTCGACAGCACACAAGTTCCACGCAGCGCACGAGCGCGTCGAGGCTCTCGGCCCGAGCCGGGCGTGCGTCGGAAGAAAACCGCCCTGGCGCCCCCGGCAGGATTCGAACCTGCGCCACCGCCTCCGGAGGGCGGTGCTCTATCCCCTGAGCTACGGGGGCTCGTGCCGTGCGTCTCGTGCAGCTTCCACCGACGCGCGTCGCGGCCTGGACCGGAGAAGAATGTACCAGTGCGACCCCGGGGGTCGCGCCTGCTGAGACCGCCCCCGGACGCCACCCCGCCCCCTCGAAGGACTGCGAGCGCCATGACCCACACGCACGTCGCCGGATCGATCCACGCCGACGTCGGCCTGCGCGCACCCGGCTGGCTGGCCGTGCCGGACGACGTCAACGCGCTGCTGCCGTCGCTGTGGAGCGCGGGCGTGGGCAAGGACGCCGACGGCGTGCTCACGGTCGCCGGTCTCGACGTGGCCGAGATCGCCGCGCGGGTCGGGACCCCCGCGTACGTCATCGACGAGGCCGACCTGCGGGTGCGGGCGCGGGCCTTCGCCGAGGCGTTCGAGGGCTGGCACGTCTACTACGCGGCCAAGTCGTTCCTCTGCACCGCGGTGGCGCGCTGGGTCGCCGAGGAGGGCCTCGGCATCGACACCTGCACCGGCGGCGAGCTGACCGTCGCGCAGCGGGCCGGCGTGGACATGGCGACGGTCGGGCTGCACGGCAACAACAAGAGCGTCGCGGAGCTCCGTCAGGGCCTCGAGGCCGGCGTCGGGCGGATCATCGTCGACTCGTTCGACGAGATCGAGCGGCTCGGCCACCTGGCCGACGAGCTGGGTGTTCGCCCGCGGCTGATGGTGCGGGTGACGACCGGCGTCGAGGCGCACACCCACGAGTACATCTCCACCGCGCACGAGGACCAGAAGTTCGGCTTCTCGATCGCCGGCGGCGGCGCGGCCGAGGCCCTCGGTCGCTGCCAGCTCGACCCGCGCCTCGACCTCGTCGGCATCCACTCCCACATCGGCTCGCAGATCTTCGACGCCGAGGGCTTCGAGGTGGCCGCCCGCCGGACGCTGCGGCTGCACGCCGACTTCGCGGAGACGTACGGCACCGAGCTGCCCGAGCTGGACCTCGGCGGTGGCTTCGGGATCGCCTACACGAGCCAGGACACCCCGGCGACGCCGGCCGCGCTCGCCGCCGCCCTGAACCGCATCGTGCGCACCGAGTGCGCCGCCCTCGGCGTCGCGGTGCCGCAGCTGTCCATCGAGCCGGGCCGCTCGATCAGCGGGCCGAGCGGCTTCGCGCTCTACACGGTCGGCACGGTCAAGCGCGTCCAGCTCGACGGCGGCACGAGCCGGCTCTACGTCGCGGTCGACGGCGGGATGAGCGACAACATCCGGACGGCCCTGTACGCCGCCGAGTACTCCGCGACGCTGGCCTCGCGGCGCTCGGACGCGCCGCCGACGCTGGCCCGGGTGGTCGGCAAGCACTGCGAGGGCGGCGACATCCTCGTGCGCGACGAGTTCCTGCCCGCCGACGTCGCGCCCGGTGACCTGGTCGCCGTGCCGGCCGCCGGGGCCTACAGCCGCAGCATGGCGAGCAACTACAACCACGTCCCGCGCCCCCCGGTGGTCGCGGTGCGCGACGGCGAGATCAGCACGCTGGTCCGACGCGAGACGCTCGACGACCTCCTCGCCCTCGACGTCGGCTGACCGGCACGTCCCCGCCCGCCCTCGCCCGTCGCGGAAGTGGTCGCTCCGGGCCCCGGCAGGCCGGAAGATCGCCGCGGGATGACCACTTTCCGGAGAGGATGGCGGGAGCAGGGCGCCGATGCGGAACAATTGCCGCGCTGCGGCCCCTCGGGCGGAGCCAACCCCGGTGCAGGAGATCTCGGTGACAGTGACGGACGTACGACCCTCGGCGGAGCCCCGCTCCACGGAGGCGTCGGCACCCGCCGACTCGCGGCCGCTCAAGATCGCGCTGCTCGGCTGCGGCACGGTGGGCTCCGAGGTCGCGCGGCTGATCGTCGAGCAGGCCGACGACCTCCGGGCGCGGACCGGCCGTCCGCTCGAGCTCGTGGGGATCGCCGTCCGGCGCCCGCACCGTGAGCGTCCGGGTCTCGACCCGGCGCTGTTCACGACCGACGCGCTCGCCCTGGTCAACCGGCCCGACGTCGACCTCGTCATCGAGGTCATCGGCGGCCTGGAGCCGGCCCGCACCCTGATCCTCGCCGCCCTCGCGAACGGCGCCTCGGTCGTCACCGCGAACAAGGCCCTGCTCGCCGCCGACGGCGCCACGCTGTACGCCGCGGCCGAGGAGCACCGCGTCGACCTCTACTTCGAGGCCGCCGTCGCGGGAGCGATCCCGATCATCCGGCCGCTGCGCGAGTCGCTGGTCGGCGACGAGATCACCGCCGTGACCGGCATCGTCAACGGCACCACGAACTTCATCCTCGACAAGATGGACACCTCCGGCGCCGGCTTCGCCGAGACCCTCGCCGAGGCGCAGGAGCTGGGCTACGCCGAGGCCGACCCGACCGCGGACGTGGACGGCTTCGACGCCGCGGCCAAGGCGGCGATCCTGGCCAGCCTGGCCTTCCACACCCGCGTCACCGCGGCCGACGTCTACCGCGAGGGCATCGCCGACGTCTCGTCCTCCGACATCGCCTCGGCCCGCGAGATCGGCTGCGTGGTCAAGCTCGTCGCGCTCTGCCAGCTCTCGGACGAGGCGGCGGACGGCTCGGGGCGCAGCGTGTCCGTGCGCGTGCACCCGGCGATGATCCCGCGCACCCACCCGCTCGCCGCGGTCGGCGGGGCGTACAACGCGGTGTTCGTGGAGTCGCGCTCGGCCGGCCGGCTGATGTTCTACGGGCCGGGCGCCGGGGGTTCGCCGACGGCCAGCGCCGTGCTCGGCGACCTCGTGACCGTCGCCCGGAACCGGGTCCGCGGTGCCGTCGGGCCGGGGGAGTCCTCGTACGCCGCCCGCCGGGTCTCGCCGATCGGCGACGTGACCACCCGCTACCACCTCTCGCTCGAGGTCGCCGACGTCGCGGGCGTGCTCGCCGCGGTCGCGCAGGTGTTCGCCGAGCACGACGTCTCGATCCAGACCGTGCGCCAGCAGGGTCGCGGCGACGACGCCCAGCTCGTGGTCGTGACGCACCGGGCCCGCGACGCCGCCCTCAGCGCGACGGTCGAGGCGCTCCGCGACCTGCCGGCCGTGCGCGACGTGACGAGCGTGATGCGCGTCGAGGGCGACGCGTGAGCGACACCGTGGCCGACGCCCGGCAGGGTTCGCTGGCCCTGCGCGCGACGGCGGGCGTCATCTCGCGCTACCGCGAGTGGCTCCCGCTCGCCGACACCGACCCCGTGATCACGCTGGGGGAGGGCAGCACCCCGCTGGTGCTCGCCGAGCGGCTGTCCGAGGAGCTCGGCTGCGAGACCTGGGTCAAGGTCGAGGGCGCGAACCCCACCGGCTCGTTCAAGGACCGGGGCATGACGCTCGCCCTGTCGGCCGCGGTCGGCGACGGTGCGCAAGGCCGTCGTCTGCGCCTCGACCGGGAACACCTCGGCGTCGGCGGCGGCGTACGCGGCCAAGGCCGACCTGCAGACGATCGTGCTGCTGCCGGCCGGGCGGATCGCCACCGGCAAGCTCGCGCAGGCGATCGTGCACGGCGCGAAGGTCGTGCAGGTCGACGGCAACTTCGACGACTGCCTCGAGCTGGCCCGCAAGCTCAGCCACGACTACCCGGTGGCGCTGGTCAACTCCGTGAACCCCATCCGCATCGAGGGCCAGAAGACCGCGGCCTTCGAGGTCGTCGACGTCCTCGGCGATGCGCCCGACCTGCACGTCCTGCCGGTCGGCAACGCCGGCAACATCACCGCCTACTGGCGCGGCTACACCCAGTACGCCGCGGCCGGCCGCGCCACGCGGACCCCGCGGATGTGGGGCTTCCAGGCCGCCGGCGCGGCGCCGCTGGTGCTCGGACACCCGGTGCTCGACCCCGAGACGGTCGCCACGGCCATCCGGATCGGCAACCCGGCGTCGGCCGACAAGGCGATCGCCGCGCGCGACGAGTCGGGCGGTCTGATCGACATGGTCACCGACGAGCAGATCCTGGCCGCGCAGTCCTTCCTCGCCGCGCGCGAGGGGATCTTCGTCGAACCGGCGTCGGCGGCGGGGGTCGCCGGACTGCTGGAGAAGCGCCGCACGGGCGAGCTCGAGCCCGGCCGCCAGATCGCCGTCACCGTGACCGGGCACGGCCTCAAGGACATCGACACCGCGCTCGCCGGGCGTGGGCCGGTGCGCGCGGAGGTGGTCGCGCCCGACCTGCACGCGATCGCCGGGGTGTGCGGGCTGCTCGCGTGACCCCACGGGTCGTCGGGACGTCGGCGTGAGGACGCTCCCGCCGGGCACCCGGACGGTCGTCGAGGCGCCGGCGACGAGCGCCAACCTGGGCCCGGGCTTCGACTGCTTCGGGCTCGCCCTCGGCTGGCGCGAGCGGGTCGAGGTCGAGGTGCTGAGCGCCGGCGTACGCGTCGACGTCACCGGCGAGGGGAGCGAGACCCTGCCGCGCGACGAGACGCACCTGGTCGTGCGCTGCGTGACCGAGGGGCTGGCCGACCTCGGCCTCCGCGCGCCGGGTCTCGCGCTCCGCGCGCCACAACACGATCCCGCACGGGCGGGGCCTCGGCTCGTCGTCGGCCGCGATCGTGGCGGGCCTGGTCGCGGCGCGGGCGCTGGCCGGCGCGGACGAGGACCCGGCCTGGGTGCTGCGGCACGCGAACCGGATCGAGGGCCACCCCGACAACGTGGCCGCGGCGGCGTACGGCGGGTTCGTCCTGGCCTTCGGGCACGGCGAGCACGTCGCGGTCGCGCAAGGGCACGTCCACCCCGAGCTGCGGGCGGCCGTCGTCGTGGGGACCACGCCGGTGGAGACGCGGACGGCGCGCGGGCTGCTGCCGTCGACGGTCCCGCACGCGGACGCCGCGGCCGACGCCGGCCGGGCCGCGCTGCTCGTCCACGCGGTCGCCGCCGACCTCGACCTGCTGCACCCCGCGACGCAGGACTGGCTCCACCAGCGCTACCGCGAGCCCGCCATGCCCGAGGCGTACGCGTTGGTGACGCGGCTGCGCGCGGCCGGCTTCGCGGCGGCGATCAGCGGCGCGGGTCCGTCGGTGGTCGTCCTGGGCACCGAGGCCGGGCTGGCGCGCCTGGAGCACGCGGATCCCGGGACACGGTTCCGACGACTGGGAATCGGCGCGCCCGCGCGGGCGTTGTGAGGATCGCCGTCGTCCGACCAGGACAGTGCTAGCCTGAGATCGCCCGACACAGCCGGTGCTCCAGGTCCAGCCTCCTGCGGACCGTGACCACCACAGCTCCTGGTCGTGCAGCGCCCGCCCCGACGGCGCGACGCCCACCCTGTGTCAAGCACTGCGTCACTTCCTGCCTGCACGAGCGCGCCCGACCAGGCGCCGGGCGGGACGGCCCCACCACCACCAGCCGTGGGCGAACAGCACCCGGCCCTGGACTGGGACACCACACGCGTGGCCCGCTCCGAAAGGAACACACTTTGACCGACACCCTGACCGGCGACGCCCAGGCTCCCGCCGACACCCCCGCCGAGGGCGGCCGTCGCCGCCGTGGCAACGGCCTGGACGCGATGGTCCTGCCCGAGCTGAAGCAGCTGGCGAGCTCCCTGGGCCTCAAGGGCACCGGCGCGATGCGCAAGGGCCAGCTCGTCGAGGCCATCCAGGCCGCCCAGAGCGGCGGCGGCTCCCGCGGGGGCAGCTCCGACGGCGGCGGCGGCTCCAACGGCGGCGGCTCGCGCAGCGCCCGTCGCGAGGCCGGCCCGCCGGCCGCGGCGGAGAACGGCGAGGCCCGGACGGCCGCCCCGGCCCGCAGCGACGAGATCGCCGACGCGCTCCACGAGCTCCGCGAGAGCGCCCCGCAGGCGCGGCAGACCGCCGACGAGCGCCCGGCCCAGACGGTGCCTCCCTCGACGGCCTCGAACGAGACCGCGAGCGACGGCTCCACCCAGGAGCAGGCCCGTGCCGAGCGCTCCACCGACGAGGGTGACGGCCAGGACCGCGGCGAGCCCGGCGAGCGCCGCCAGCGGCGCGACCGCGACGGCCAGCGCCAGCAGCGCGACGGCCAGCAGGGTTCGCAGAACGGCGGCCAGCAGGGTTCGCAGAACGGCGAGCAGCAGAGCGCGCGCAACGGCTCGCAGGGCGACCGCAACGACCGTCAGGACCGTTCCCAGAACGACCGCAACGGCGGCCAGAACGACCGCAACGGCGGCCAGAACGACCGCACCGGCAGCCAGAACGACCGCAACGGCAGCCAGAACGACCGGAACGGTGGCGGTCAGAACGACCGCGGCAACGCGCAGAACGACCGGAACGCGCAGAACGACTACGACGACGAGGGCGGCAGCCGTCGCAGCCGCCGTCGCCGCAGCCGCGACCGGCAGAACCGCCGGACGACCCCGGGCCGCGGCGGCAACGCCGGCATGGACCGCTACGAGAACGAGCCGACCGTCACCGACGACGACGTGCTGGTGCCGGCGCGCGGGATCCTCGACGTGATGGACAGCTACGCGTTCGTCCGGACCAGCGGCTACCTGCCCAGCCCCGAGGACGCGTACGTCTCGCTGGCGATGGTCAAGAAGTACGGCCTGCGCAAGGGCGACGTCGTCACGGGGCAGCTCCGGCAGTCCAAGGAGGGCGAGAGCAAGGCCAAGTTCAACCCGCTGGTCAAGCTCGAGACCGTCAACGGCGGCGACCCGGAGGCGGCGCGCAACCGGCCCGACTTCGCCAAGCTGACGCCGCTCTACCCGCAGGAGCGGCTCAAGCTGGAGACGACCGGCACGCAGCTGGCGACGCGCATCGTCGACCTGATGGCGCCGATCGGCAAGGGTCAGCGCGCGCTGATCGTCAGCCCGCCCAAGGCCGGCAAGACGATGATGATGCAGGCCATCGCGAACGCGATCGCGGCCAACAACCCCGAGGTCCACCTCATGGTGGTGCTGGTCGACGAGCGTCCCGAGGAGGTCACCGACTTCCAGCGGACCGTGAAGGGCGAGGTCATCGCCTCGACGTTCGACCGGCCGGCCGGCGACCACACCACGGTGGCCGAGCTCGCGATCGAGCGCGCCAAGCGCCTGGTCGAGGCGGGCAAGGACGTCGTCGTGCTGCTCGACGGCATCACGCGGCTCAGCCGGGCGTACAACCTCGCGGCGCCCGCCTCCGGGCGGATCCTGTCCGGTGGTGTCGACTCGGCGGCGCTCTACCCGCCGAAGCGCTTCCTCGGTGCGGCCCGCAACATCGAGAACGGCGGCTCGCTGACCATCCTTGCCACCGCGCTGGTCGAGACCGGCTCGAAGATGGACGAGGTGATCTTCGAGGAGTTCAAGGGGACCGGCAACTCCGAGATCCGCCTGCGTCGCGACTTCGCCGAGAAGCGGATCTTCCCCGCCATCGACGTGGACGCCTCGAGCACCCGGCGCGAGGAGCTGCTCATGTCGCGCGAGGAGCTCAACATCGTCTGGAAGCTGCGTCGCGTCATCGGCGGCCTCGACAGCCTGCAGGGCCTGGAGACGCTGCTCGACCGGCTCAAGAAGACAGAGAGCAACCGCGACTTCATGGTGGCCATCACCAAGTCGATGCCGGCGTAATCTCCTGCTTGCGCCCGCTGCGGCGCTGGAGATTCCGTCTTCCTCCCTCTCGGTCAAGCGCCGCGCGCCCCTGCCGCTCTCTCGAGCGGCTCCGGCGCGCGGCGCTCGTCTGCTCGCTCGTCCAGACGGGATCGGCGCCTCCGCTACCCGACGCTCGCAGGCGGTCGGCCTTCTCGCTGTCAGGATCCGCGCTCGGAAGTCGGCTTCCTGCCCGTCGGGTTCTCGCGGGACTAAACCGGGCTCTTTGGCGTTGTACGACCCGTACGGCAAGATTGATCCTCGGTGCCGGTTCACGCCCGTCTGGCGACCCGGCCCACTGACAAGGAGACCCACATGAAGGCCAACATCCACCCCGCGTACTCCGACACCCAGGTCACCTGCACCTGCGGGAGCACGTTCACCACCAAGAGCACCGGCGGCGAGACCATGCGCGTCGACGTCTGCTCGGCGTGCCACCCGTTCTACACGGGCAAGCAGAAGATCCTCGACACCGGCGGCCGCGTGGCCCGGTTCGAGAAGCGCTACGCCGCCTCCCAGGCCGCGAAGAAGAAGTAGCTGCGCCGGGCGCCGGGAGCGAGGACCACGTCCTCGCTCCCGGCGCTTCGTACGTCCGGGACCGGTGCGAGGGGGAGCAACACATGTTCGAGTCAGCCGAGCCGCTGCGCGAGGAGTTCGCCCAGCTCGAGGCCCAGCTCGCCGACCCCTCGACCCACACCGACCTCGCCAAGGCGCGCCGGGTCGGGCGTCGTTACGCCGAGCTCACGCCGATCGTGCGCGGGCTCGACGAGTACCACCGCCTCGACGAGGACCTGGCCGCCGCCCGGGAGCTCGCGCCCGACGACCCCGCGTTCGCGGTCGAGGCCGACGAGCTGGAGACCCGGCTCGGCCCGGTCGTCGACCGGCTGACCCGGCTGCTCGCCCCGCGCGACCCCAACGACTCCGCCGACGCGCTCGTGGAGATCAAGTCCGGCGAGGGCGGCGAGGAGTCGGCGCTGTTCGCCGGCGACCTGCTCAAGATGTACTCCCGCTACGCCGAGACCCGCGGCTGGAAGGTCGAGGTCCTGGACGCGCAGGAGACCGACCTGGGCGGCTACCGCACGGTGACGGCGGCGATCAAGGCGTCGAGCGTCGGCGAGCCCGACCAGATGCCGTACGGCGTGCTCAAGTTCGAGGGCGGCGTGCACCGCGTGCAGCGCGTCCCGGTCACCGAGTCGCAGGGCCGCGTGCACACCAGCGCGGCCGGGGTCCTCGTCATGCCCGAGGTCGAGGAGACCGAGGTCGAGATCAACCCCGACGACCTCCGCATCGACGTCTACCGCTCGTCGGGGCCCGGCGGCCAGGGCGTGAACACCACCGACTCGGCCGTCCGGATCACGCACCTGCCGACCGGCATCGTCGTCTCCATGCAGAACGAGCGCTCCCAGCTGCAGAACCGCGAGCAGGCCATGCGCATGCTCCGCGCCCGGCTGATCGCCGCCGCCGAGGAGGAAGCGGCGAGCTCGGCGTCCGCGGCCCGCAGGAGCCAGGTCCGTACGGTCGACCGGTCCGAGCGGATCCGCACCTACAACTACCCGGAGAACCGCATCTCCGACCACCGCATCGGTTTCAAGGCCTACAACCTCGACCAGGTCCTGAACGGCGAGCTGCAGCCCGTGGTGACCGCGCTGCAGGAGGCCGACACGGCCCAGCGCCTGGCCGCGGTCGGCAGCCACGACGACTGAGCCGACCCCGCCGATGCCGTCCGAGGACCCTCGATGAGCGCCGGGACGCACTCCGTCCGCGCGGTGCTGCGCAGCGCCACCGACCGGCTGCGCGACGCCGGCGTGGGCTCGCCCGACGCGGACGCCCGCACGCTGCTCGCCCACGCCTGCGGCATCGAACCCGCCCGGATCCCGCTGCTGGACGGTGTCGACGAGGACGCGGTGCGCGCCTTCGAGGTCCTCGTCGCGAGCCGCGCGGCCCGGGTGCCGCTGCAGCACCTGACGGGACGGGCGTACTTCCGCCACGTCGAGCTCGAGGTCGGGCCCGGCGTCTTCGTGCCGCGACCGGAGACCGAGGTCATGACCGGCTGGGCCGTCGACGCCCTGCGCCCCATGATCGCAAGCGGTGGCCGGCCGCGCGTCGTCGAGCTGTGCACGGGGTCGGGCGCGATCGCGCGGTCGCTCGTCACCGAGCTCACCTTCCTCGACCTCTACGCCGTCGAGGTCTCGCCCGAGGCCGCCGCGTACGCCCGGCGGAACCTTGCCGACACCCTCGTCGAGCTGTACGTCGGCGACATGGCCGACGCGCTGCACGTGCTGGACGGGCAGGTCGACCTCGTCATCGCGAACCCGCCCTACATCCCGCTCGACGCGTTCGCCTCCGTGGCCCCCGAGGCGCGCGACCACGACCCGCTGCCGGCGCTGTTCTCCGGCGACGACGGGCTCGACGCCATCCGCGTCGTGACCTCGGTGGCCACCCGGTTGCTGCGTCCCGGCGGGCTGCTGTGCTTCGAGCACGCCGACGTGCAGGGCGTCTCCGCGCCGGCCGTGGTCACGCAGAGCCAGGCCTTCTCCGGAATCCGGGACCACCTCGACCTCACCGGTCGACCGCGCTTCGTCACCGCGGTCCGCCGTACCGCTGGCAGGATGGCCTGATGAGCACGGCCGCCGACCCGCACGACCCCGACGACCTCGACGCGACCCCGCGGGAGGCGTTCGAGATCGGCGAGGACACCGGTGACGACGAGGACGAGCCGCGCTACCGCCGGTTCGACTGCACCTCCGACGCCGAGCCCGCCGAGGCGATCGAGGCGGCGCGTCGCGCGGTCGAGCTGGGGGACCGGATCGTCCTGCCGACCGACACCGTCTACGGCATCGGGGCCGACGCCTTCAGCGCGGACGCCGTCCAGGGCCTGCTCGACGCCAAGGACCGGGGCCGTGACATGCCGCCCCCGGTGCTGGTCGGCGACGCCAGCCTGATCCGGGCGCTCGCGACCGACGTGCCCGACCAGGCCCGTGAGCTCGTCGAGGCGCACTGGCCGGGCCCGCTGACCATCGTCTGCCGCATCCAGCCCAGCCTGCGGATGGACCTCGGCGACACCGACGGCACCATCGCTCTGCGGGTGCCCGACCACCCGTTGGCCCGCGAGATCCTGCGTCGCACCGGGCCGCTCGCGGTGAGCAGCGCCAACCTCTCCGGCCGGCCCGCCGCGCTCACCTGCGACGAGGCCGTCGACCAGCTCGGCGGCCGGGTCTCGGTCTACCTCGACGGCGGCCCGCTCGGGCAGCAGACCGACGGCGCCCGCGTCTCGCCGCCGTCGACGATCGTCGACTTCACCCGCCACGCCGACGGGCAGGTGCTGCGCCGCGGTGCGCTCGACGTCGAGACCCTGCGCCGGGTCCTGCCGGGGCTCCGCGACCTCGGCGAGAGCGAGCCCCCGGCGCCCGCCGCCGCGCCGGAGACCCCCTCGGGCACCGTGGCCGAGACGCCGGCGGAGACCCCGGCGGAGGTCTCGGCCGAGGCCCAGCCGGACGAGCCGCGCGTACCGCCCGAGCCGACCGCGTAGCCCGTGCGCGAGTACCTGCTCGTCCTCCTCGTCGCGGCCGCGGTCACCTACCTCGGCAGCGCGTTCTGCCGCCGCCTCGCCTTCCGGGTCGGTGCCCTCGCCCGGGTGCGGGACCGCGACGTCCACACCATCGAGATGCCCTACTTCGGCGGCATCGCGATGCTGGGCGGGGTCGGTGCCGCGCTGCTGCTGTCCTGGCAGCTGCCGTTCCTCGGCAGCCAGCCCACCGTGCAGCAGGACTCGCGCGCGGTGCTCGTCGCGGCGGCCGTCATCGGCCTCGTCGGGGTCCTCGACGACGTGTACGAGCTGCCCGCCCTGGCCAAGTTCGCGGGGCAGGTGCTCGCCGCCGGCGTGGCCGTCGGGCTGGGCGTCAAGGTGCTGTGGATCCCGCTGCCGGGCCGGCTCTGGTCGCTCGACCAGGTGTCCTCGGTCGTGATCACCGCCTTCTTCATCCTCGTCTGCTGCAACGCGGTCAACTTCGTCGACGGGCTGGACGGCCTCGCGACCGGCGTGGTGGGCATCGGGGCGTTCGCGTTCTTCGCCTACTCCTACCTGCTGACCGTGACCCAGGACTTCAGCCGGGCGACGACGTCGAGCCTGATCAGCGTGGTGATCGTCGGGGTCTGCCTCGGCTTCCTGCCGCACAACTTCTTCCCCGCCCGGATGTTCATGGGCGACTCGGGCTCGATGCTCCTCGGGCTCCTGCTGGCCACCTCGACGGTCAGCCTCACCGGCCAGATCGACCCGTCCCAGCTCGAAGGCGACCGCGGCCTGGTGCCGACCATCCTGCCGCTGGTGCTGCCGCTCGCGATCCTCGCGCTGCCGTTCCTGGACCTCGTGCTGGCCTTCGTGAGGCGGACGTACGCGGGCAAGTGGTGGTTCCTGCCGGACAAGCAGCACCTGCACCACCGGCTCCTGCAGCGGGGCCACAGCCAGCGTCGCGCGGTGCTGCTGATGTACGTCTGGTCGGGCCTGGTCTCCTTCGGCGTGATCGGCCTGGGGCTGGTCCACGGAAGCCGGCAGTGGACGGTAGCCGGGGTCGTCGCGGTCCTCGCGCTGGTGCTGCTCCTGCTCACCCTCGGGCGCCGCCCGGTCCGCCCGGTGGAGGCGCTGCCCGACCCCGCCCGGGCGGGTGTCGCGCTGCGCGACTGAGCGCCCGTCGCGGGCCGTACCGCGGGCGAGCCGCCGCAGGGGGAGGGTGCGCGCCTGTGCTAACTTCTTGCCTCCGCAGCCCGGCGCCTCGTGCGCCTCCTCGCTCCTCGCGACAACGCCGCCCGACCAGCAGAAGGACTGCCTCGACCCATGCCGACCTCTCCTGCCGGGCACGCCCGCCCGCGTCCGGGCGGTCCCAGCGTGCACGTCGTGCGTGCGCGCAAGCTGCTCTACGGCGGTCTGGTCGGCGGCGTGGCTGCCGCGGTGCTGAGCATGATCGGCTTCACGGTCGCGTACGGCCTGCGCGGCCTCGGCTCGGCGGCGCTCGCCTCGGTGATGGTGCTGTTCTTCTACAGCGCGGGGCAGCTGGTCATGGTGCGGTTCGCCGACGCCGGTGCGCGGCTGCTGCTCTCGGTCGCGCTGGCCAGCTACACCACCCGCGTCGTCGTCCTCGGTCTCGTGCTGCTCGTCTACGCCCGGTTCTCCGACCGCTTCCCGGTGATCCCGCTGGCCGTCTTCCTCTCGACCGTCGCGGTCGTCGTCGGCTGGCTCGTCGTGGAGGTCGTCGTCTTCTCCCGCCTGCGGATCAGCGTCTACGACTCGAACGACGCCGCCGACGAGCCCGAGCACGAGACCGTCCCGTGAGCGCGTCCACCCATGATCGCCCGCCGGGCGCGACTGCTAGCGTGAGCCGCGCGATGACGCAGCACGTGCAGCACGACGGGGGCGGGTCCGCGCCGGACAAGACGGCGATGGACCAGGGCATGCGCGTGCTCTCCTACCTGATCTCGGGCGTCCTGTTCTACGGGGCCCTCGGCTGGGTCGGTGACCACTTCCTGCACACGTCGTTCCTGCTGCCGATCGGGATCGTGGTCGGCGCGGGTCTCGGCATCTACCTGACGATCAAGCGGCTCCAGGCCACGGAGCTCGCGTCGTCGACCGACGTCACGGAGGGAGAACGGTGAGCGGCCTGACCGCGCTGATCCCCCTGGAGGGCTACGTGCCACCCGGGGTCGAGAGTTTTGACCTGCCAGGGCTCTTCGGGCAGCCATGGCTGACCAAGTACCTGCTCCAGGCTGCGCTCTCGACCCTGATCATCCTGGGGTTCTGGATCGCCATGGCCCGCAAGAACGCCCTGGTTCCCAGCCGGGGCCAGTTCGTCGGCGAGTACGCGTACATGTTCGTGCGGAACTCGATCGCCCGGGACGTCATCGGTCACGACTTCAAGCGCTGGGTCCCGCTGCTCATCGCGCTGTTCAGCTTCGTGCTGGTCAACAACCTCTGGGGCGTCTTCCCGCTGACGCTGATGCCGACCGCCGCGCACGTCGGCTGGGCCTACGGCCTTGCGGGACTCGTGTGGCTGATCTACAACGGCATCGGCATCGCGAAGTGGGGCCCGGTGGGCTACCTCAAGCACGCGACCATGCCGCCCGGCGTCCCCGGTCCGATGCTGATCATCGTCGCGCCGCTGGAGTTCCTCTCCAACATCATCGTGCGCCCGGCGACGCTGTCGCTCCGGCTCTTCGCCAACATGTTCGCGGGGCACCTGCTGGTGCTCGTCTTCGTGCTGGGCGGGGAGTACCTGATCCTGCACAGTGCGCCGGCCTTCAACAAGGTCGCCGGGGTCGCCTCGTTGATCTTCAGCCTGGTGATCTTCGGTCTGGAGCTGTTCGTGCAGTCGCTGCAGGCCTACATCTTCACCATGCTGACCGCCCAGTACATCTCCTCGGCCACCGCCGAGGAGCACTGACCATCACCTCCCGCTGATCGCCAGCGGGGAACCGAAAGGACGCACCACATGACTCCCCTGGAGCTCGTCGGCTCGCTCGGCATCGTCGGCTACGGCCTCGGCGCCATCGGCCCCGGTATCGGCGTGGGTCTGATCTTCGCCGCCGTCATCGAGGGCACCGCCCGCCAGCCCGAGGCCCGTGGCGCGATGCTCAGCACCGCGTTCATCGGCTTCGCCCTGACCGAGGCGCTCGCGATCATCGGCATCGCGCTCGCCTTCGTCTTCGGCTTCACCGGGCAGTGAGGCGACGGTCCTGATGACCCCCCTCCTCGCCCCGCTGGCGGAGAACCCGCTGCGTCCGGAGTGGCTCGAGATCGTCATGGCGATCCTCTTTGCGCTCGGGCTCTGGTACCTCATCGCGAAGTTCGTCGTCCCCGGTTTCGAGCGCACGTACGCCGAGCGCACCGAGGCGATCCAGGGCGGCATCGAGAAGGCCGAGCGTGCCCAGGCGGACGCCCAGGCGGCGCTGGAGCAGTACACCCAGCAGCTGTCCGACTCACGGGCCGAGGCCGCACGCATCCGCGAGGACGCCAAGACCCAGGGCACGCAGGTGCTCGCCGAGATGCGCGAGCAGGCCCAGGCCGAGGCGAACCGCATCCGCGAGCAGGCCCGGGCCCAGCTCGAGGCCGAGCGCACGCAGGTGATGGCGCAGATGCGCGCCGAGGTCGGCGGGCTCGCCACCACCCTGGCCGGTCGCATCGTCGGGGAGAGCCTCGACGACGACGAGCGGGCGCGACGCACGATCGACCGGTTCATCGCGGACCTGGAGTCGCAGGACGCACCGGCGACCGAGCAGAGCCCCGCGGGACACCTGTGAGCGAGCGTTCACGCCGGGTCGTCCTCGACGACGCGCTCGACGCCTCCACGGTCGACGGCGCCTTCGCCGGCGACCTGTTCGGCGTCGTCGACGCCTTCGAGTCCTCGGTCGCGCTGCGACGCGCCGTCACGGACCCGGCGGCGTCGGAGGACCGGCGCTCCGGGCTGGTCCGCTCGCTGTTCGGCGGACGCGTGCCGGACCCGGTCGTCGACTTCGTCGCCGACGCGGCCCGCCGGCGCTGGACGGCCGGAGGCGTGTTCGTGGAGGCGCTCGAGCGCGCCGCCGTCCGTGCGCAGCTCCGGGCGGCCGAGGACGACGGCTCCCTGGACGACACCGAGGACGGGTTGTTCCGGTTCGCCCGGATCGTGGCCTCCGACCGGGGCCTGCGTGCCGCGCTGTCGGACCGCTCGGTCCCCGTCGCCGTCCGGCAGGGCCTCGTGGAGGACCTGCTCGCCGAGCGCGCGACCGCGTCCGCACGGATCCTGGCCAAGCGCGCGGTCGGAGCCCGCTCCCGGTCCTTCGACCACACGGTCGAGACCTACGTCGACCTGGCCGCGGAGCAGAAGAACCGCGTCGTGGCCACGGTGCGGGTCGCCCGGACGCTGGACCACGACCAGCGTTCGCGGCTGCAGGCGGCGCTGACCCGCCAGGCCGGCCGCGAGGTCGTCCTGCAGGAGGTCGTCGACCCCGACGTGCTCGGCGGCGTCCGGGTCGAGCTCGGCGACGAGGTGCTCGAGGGCACCGTGTCGGCCAAGCTCGACGAGGCCAGACGGCTGTTCGAGTAGGCCCCCGCGGCGCCCTTGTCGAGCGGCGCCGTCCGACGTATGCATCTAGAACCCGCACACGAGCAACGAGAGCAGGCAGCAGGCGATGGCAGAGTTGACGATCCGCCCGGAGGAGATCCGGGAGGCGCTGGACCGCTTCGTCCAGAGCTACACCCCGGAGACGAGCAGCCGCGAAGAGGTCGGCACGGTCGTGACCTCCGGCGACGGCATCGCCCGCGTCGAGGGCCTGCCCTCGGCGATGGCGAACGAGCTGCTGACCTTCGAGAACGGCACCCTGGGCCTCGCCCTGAACCTCGACGTCCGTGAGATCGGCGTCGTCGTCATGGGCGAGTCGAACGGGATCGAGGAGGGCCAGCCCGTCCGCCGCACCGGCGAGATCCTGTCGGTCCCGGTCGGCGACGGCTACCTCGGCCGTACGGTCGACGCCCTCGGCAACCCGATCGACGGTCTCGGCGACATCACCGACCTCGACGGGCGCCGCGCGCTCGAGCTGCAGGCCGCCGGCGTGATGGACCGCCAGGAGGTCCGTCAGCCGCTCCAGACCGGCATCAAGGCGATCGACGCCATGATCCCGATCGGCCGCGGGCAGCGGCAGCTGATCATCGGCGACCGCAAGACGGGCAAGACCGCGATCGCGGTGGACGCGATCCTCAACCAGAAGCAGTTCTGGGACTCGGGCGACCCCGAGCAGCAGGTGCGCTGCATCTACGTCGCCATCGGCCAGAAGGCCTCCACGATCGCGTCCGTGCGCGGCACGCTCGAGGAGGCGGGTGCCCTCGCGTACACGACGATCGTCGCGGCGCCCGCGTCCGACCCGGCCGGCTACAAGTACGTCGCGCCCTACACCGGCTCGGCCATCGGCCAGCACTGGATGTACCAGGGCAAGCACGTCCTCATCGTCTTCGACGACCTGAGCAAGCAGGCCGAGGCCTACCGGGCCATGTCCCTGCTGCTGCGCCGCCCGCCGGGTCGCGAGGCGTACCCCGGCGACGTCTTCTACCTCCACTCGCGGCTGCTCGAGCGTTGCGCCAAGCTCAGCAAGGAGCTGGGCGGTGGTTCGATGACCGGTCTGCCGATCATCGAGACGAAGGCCAACGACGTCTCGGCCTTCATCCCGACGAACGTCATCTCCATCACCGACGGTCAGATCTTCCTGCAGTCCGACCTCTTCAACGCCAACCAGCGTCCCGCCATCGACGTGGGCATCTCGGTGTCCCGGGTCGGCGGCGCGGCGCAGATCAAGGCCATGAAGACGGTCTCGGGCTCGCTGAAGCTGGAGCTGGCCCAGTTCCGCGACATGCAGGCGTTCGCCATGTTCGCCTCCGACCTCGACGCCACCACGCGGCGTCAGCTGGACCGGGGTTCGCGGCTCACCGAGCTGCTGCGCCAGCCGCAGTACAGCCCGTACCCGGTGGAGGACCAGGTCGTCTCGGTCTGGGCGGGTCTGCAGGGCCTGATGGACGACGTGCCCGTCAGCGACGTCCTGCGCTTCGAGCGTGAGCTCCTCGACCACCTGCGCCACCACGGCAGCGCGCTGCAGAACATCCGTGAGACGAAGGTCTTCGACGACGACACGGCCTCCGAGCTGCGGTCGCAGGTCGAGGAGTTCAAGCGCGGGTTCACCACGGGCGAGGGCAAGCTGCTCGCCGGCCGCGAGGAGCACGACGCGACCGACCGCGACGAGGTCAACCAGGAGCAGATCGTGAAGCAGCGGAGGGGCTGAACCTTGCCCGCCTCGCTGAAAGAGCTGCGCCAGCGCCGTGCGTCCGTCACGACCATCAAGAAGGTCACGCGGGCGATGGAGCTCATCGCGGCCTCACGGATCGTCAAGGCCCAGCAGCGGGCGCAGGCGGCGGCGCCGTACGCCCGCGAGCTGACGCGGGCCGTGTCGGCGGTGGCCACGTTCTCGAACGTCGACCACCCCCTCACGACCGAGTCCGAGCGCCCGACCCGCGCGGCCGTGCTCGTCATCACCTCCGACCGCGGCCTGGCCGGGTCGTACTCGTCGTCGGTGATCCGGCAGGGCGAGGAGCTCAACCAGCTGCTCCGCGAGGAGGGCAAGGAGCCGGTCGCGTTCCTCGCCGGTCGCAAGGCGGTCGCCTTCTACGGCTTCCGCCAGCGCGACGTCGCCGGGCGCTGGGAGGGCTTCTCGGACGCACCGAGCTACTCCCACGCCCGCGAGATCGCCGACGCGCTCATCGAGGCGTTCCTGCGGCCGACCGAGGAGGGCGGCGTCGACGAGATCCACGTCGTCTACACCCGCTTCGTCTCGATGCTCACGCAGAAGGCGGAGGTCATCCGCCTGCTGCCGCTCGAGGTGGTCGAGGACGCCGAGCCGTCGTCGAACCGCGACGTGCTGCCGCTGTACGAGTTCGAGCCCGACGCGGAGACGGTGCTCGACGAGCTGCTGCCGCTCTACGTCGCCAGCCGGATCCAGTACTGCCTGCTGCAGGCGGCGGCCTCCGAGCTCGCCAGCCGGCAGCGGGCCATGAAGTCGGCCACCGACAACGCCCAGGACCTCATCGAGCGGCTCAGCCGCGAGGCCAACCAGGCGCGGCAGGCCGAGATCACCCAGGAGATCTCCGAGATCGTCGGCGGCTCGTCCGCGCTCGCCGACGCCACCGCGGGCGCCGAGTAGTCGGTCGACCGTGCACGAACGCAGAGCACCCAGAGCACCCAGAGCACCCAGAGCACGCAGAGCCACCGCAGAGGGGACGTCATGACCGCGACGATCGAAGAGCAGCACACCACGGCACCGGCGGGCGGCGTCGGCCGTGTCGCGCGGGTCATCGGCCCGGTGGTGGACGTGGAGTTCCCGCCGGACCAGATGCCCGACATCTACAACGCGCTGCTGGTCGACATCACCGTCGACGGCGAGACGCGCACGATGACGATGGAGGTCGAGCTGCAGATCGGCGACAACCTCGTCCGCGCGATCGCGCTCAAGCCGACCGACGGCATGCAGCGCGGCACCGAGGTCCGCGACACGGGCTCGCCCATCTCGGTCCCCGTCGGCGACGTGACCAAGGGCCACGTCTGGAACGTGACCGGTGACGTGCTGAACGTCGACCCGTCGAGCATCGAGATCACCGAGCGCTGGCCGATCCACCGCCAGGCGCCGAAGTTCGACCAGCTCGAGTCGAAGACCGAGATGCTGCAGACCGGCATCAAGGTGCTCGACCTGCTGACCCCGTACGTGCAGGGCGGCAAGATCGGCCTGTTCGGCGGCGCCGGCGTCGGCAAGACCGTCATGATCCAGGAGATGATCTACCGGATCGCCCACAACTTCGGCGGCACCTCGGTGTTCGCCGGGGTGGGGGAGCGGACCCGCGAGGGCAATGACCTCATCAACGAGATGGACGAGGCCGGCGTCTTCAAGGACACCGCGCTGGTGTTCGGCCAGATGGACGAGCCGCCCGGCACCCGGCTGCGCGTCGCGCTGAGCGCGCTGACGATGGCGGAGTACTTCCGCGACGTGCAGAACCAGGACGTGCTGCTCTTCATCGACAACATCTTCCGGTTCACGCAGGCGGGCTCGGAGGTCTCGACCCTGCTCGGCCGGATGCCGTCTGCGGTGGGCTACCAGCCCAACCTGGCCGACGAGATGGGCCAGCTCCAGGAGCGGATCACCTCGACCCGGGGCCACTCGATCACCTCGATGCAGGCGATCTACGTCCCCGCCGACGACTACACCGACCCGGCGCCGGCCACCACGTTCGCGCACCTCGACGCGACGACCGAGCTCTCCCGCGAGATCGCCTCGCGCGGTCTCTACCCGGCCGTCGACCCGCTGAGCTCGACCAGCCGCATCCTCGACCCGCAGTACATCGGGCAGCGGCACTACGACGTCGCGGTGCAGGTCAAGCAGATCCTGCAGCGCAACAAGGAGCTGCAGGACATCATCGCGATCCTCGGTGTCGACGAGCTGTCCGAGGAGGACAAGATCGCCGTCAACCGCGCCCGCCGCATCCAGCAGTTCCTCTCGCAGAACACCTACATGGCCGAGAAGTTCACGAACATCCCCGGCTCCACGGTGCCGCTGGCCGAGACCATCGACAGCTTCGAGATGATCGTCGCCGGCAAGGTCGACCACATCGCCGAGCAGGCGTTCTTCAACGTCGGCAGCATGGAGGACGTCGAGCGTCGCTGGTCCGAGCTCCAGAAGCAGGGCTGACGTGGCTGAACCGATCCCGGGGGAGACGACCCCGCCGAACCCTCCCGAGGTGAGACATGGCTGAACCCATGCAGGTCGAGGTGGTCTCGGCCGAGCGGGTCGTCTGGTCGGGCGCGTCCGAGAACGTCATCGCGATGACGGTGGACGGCGAGATCGGCATCCTGCCCGGGCACTCGCCCGTCCTCGCGGTGCTCGTCCCCGGCGTCGTCGTCGTCTTCACCGACGGCAACAAGCAGCGCGAGCGCATCGCGGTCGACGGCGGCTTCATCTCCGTGAACCAGGGTCGCGTCTCCGTGCTCAGCGAGTACGCCGAGCTCGCCGAGGAGATCAGCTCGAGCGAGGCCGAGGGCGAGCTCGCGCGGGCCCAGCAGGCGCTGGACACCGGTGACGGCACGGAGGACGACCGCAAGCGGTTCCGCCGTGCGACCGCGCAGGTGCGCGCGGCGCAGTCGCACCGTTAGCGCCGTCGTCGGTCGGCCGGCCCGGCACGGCACGAGCGGGCGACCGAGCGTCTGGTCCCGGGCTTGTGCGGGACTGCCATGCTCGGTGACCCGGGTGCCGCGACGACGGTGACCGGTGACGAGGGCGGGAGATGAGTAGCTGGGTGGGGGTGCTGGAGGTCCTGGGCCTGCTGCTCGTCCTGGCCGTCCTCCTGCTCCTCCTGCTCGCCGTCCGCCGCCGCTGGCTGTCCCGCGCCGGTGGCACCTTCGAGTGCAGCCTCCGGCTGCGGACCTCGACCCCGAGCGCAGGGTGGGTGCTGGGGGTCGGTCGCTACCACGGGGGGCGGCTCGAGTGGTTCCGGTTCTTCTCGTTCTCCGTCCGACCCCGGGAGATCTTCCCGCGGGGGCGGGTCCGGGTGGTCGACACGCGGGAGCCCGACCTCGTGGAAGCGGTGTCCCTGACGACGGAGTCGCGGATCCTCGCCCTCGAGGTCGGGAACGCCACCACCGAGCTCGCCATGAGCGACGACTCGGTGCTCGGGCTGCTCGCCTGGCTCGAGGCCTCGCCCCCGGGGATCAGCTCCGGCTCTCGCTCGGACTGATCCCCGCGGGCGCGGAGGTCGTGCTGGACGGTTCGGTCAGCCGACCGCGATCTCGCCGGAGCTGACCTTGGCCGAGGAGATCTCGACCTGGACGCCCAGGCGGCGGAGCCGGGTGTCCAGCGCGGTCCCGAGGTCACCGGCCACCTGCTGGTGCAGCCGGTCGAGCAGGGCGGGGATGTCCGTCCGGTCGTCGGCCGTGACCTTGAGCGTGAGGTCGGGTCCGTCGACGCTGCCGCGGATCGCCGCGGAGGCCGCGGTCACGCCGGGCAGGCGCTTGGTCTGCTCCTCGACGGCGTCGCTCAGCACGCGGGTCGACGCGGGTCAGGCCCGTACGGGCCTCGTCCTGCAGCCGGAAAGGCTTCGCCGCGTTCTCGCGCGCGATCTGCGCGACGAGCCAGGCCAGGCCGAGGAGGCCGACGACGAGACCGACGACGCCGGTCACGACGACGACCCAGGTCAGGCCGAAGGCCGCCGAGGTCGCGCTGCCGAAGAGCGTGGCGTCCGGCGTCGGCGGCGTCCACGAGACCCCGGTCCGGGACAGGACGGGGCCCGCCTGCCCGATCGCGAGGAGGAAGCCGGCGAGGCCGGCCAGGACGAGCACGCCGCCGATGCTCGTCAGCCACGTCGGCCGCTGCCTGAGCGGCGATCTTCTCGACGACGCGCTCGGCGAGGACGAGCCGGCCTCGTCCGCGCGCCTCGGCGGCGTCGTCGCCGGAGCGGGCCGGGCGCGCGGCGGCACCGGTCGTGGACGCCCGCACCACTGGCACCGCGATGGGGGGCGTGGTGACGGGGGTGCTCATCGCTTCGCCGTGGCCCGCCCGAGCAGGCCGGCCAGGTCGAGCTCGCCGTCGAGCACGAGCCCGACGACGAGGCCGATGGCGCCGAAGCGGAGGACGATGACGAAGGCTCCGAACGCGCCGGACGCGGCCGTGAGCCCGAGGACCAGGCCGACGAACAAGGCGGTGGTGGTGCGCGACATGGCGCCTTCCTTCCGGGGTGCGGGGGCCCGTGGGACCCTCGGTGGTGTGACGGGTGGTGGCTGTGGTCAGACGGGTCGGAGGACCCGTCCCGACCGGGGGTCAGCGCAGGTCGCCGCCGGCGCTGCTGCTGGAGGTGGCGCTGTCGTGCACCTGCCGGACGAGGACACCGACGACCTCACGTCGTCGGACGACTCCCTGCGCTGACCCCCAGCCGGGTCTGGGCCGACACCGCGCGGTGCCGGCCCTGGCCTGGTGCCGGACCCTGTCGTGACCGACCGCACCGGTCGGGGTCACGACGCCCGAAGACACGGCCGGACGGACGACTCCGAGATCCGGCACCACCAGCACGATGAGCGCACGATGGGTATCCAGGACAAGGGGGAAGACGTGGCCGACCAGGTCGGGGACAAGGCCGACGACGTGGCCGGGAAGGTCGGCGACGTCCAGGACGGGGACGGCGTGGTCGGTCGGGTGCACCGGGCCGGTCTGCGCAGCGAGTGGGCCTACGCCGGTGCCTTCCTCTCGATCGGGGCGTCGTCGACCTCCTGGTTCGTCAACCGTGACAAGACCGGTGACTCGAGGGCGCAGGTGGACCGCTGGGGCATCTTCGTCGGGCACTGGGCCCCCACCTCCATGGCGTTCGGCGGCGCCCTCAAGCTCGAGGAGAGGCGCTGACGCGCTTCCCCGCGGGCCGGGCGTCCTCCGCCGGTCCGCACCCCCCTGACCCCCACCTACGAAGGAGACCATCGTGACGCAGGCGATCACGCCCGCACCGTCCAGCAAGTCCGCACCAACCCCGTCCGCACCGACCCCGTCGGCGTCGACGGGAGCCACCCCAGACCGCACGGCACCCCCGAAGCCTCCGTCGCTCGGCCACCGGGTCCAGGAGCTCGCGTCTGGGACCGCGTCCTCCGTGCCCGGCGTGCACTCGCTCGGCAGCCCGGCCGGGCGGGTGCTCGTCCGCGCCAGGGGACGGGTCGCGGGCGGTCGCACCATCTACGGTCCCGGCGTGAGCGTGGAGGTGGGTGACACCAAGGCCGCCGTGGACATCAGCCTGACGGTGGAGTTCGGCAACCCCGTGCCCCGGGTCGCCGACGAGGTCCGGACCACGGTCCGCGACCGCGTCAAGGCGGAGACCGGGCTGGAGGTCGTCGAGGTCAACGTCACCGTGTCCGGGCTGCACCACCCGGACGACGACGTCGTCCCCGAGGTCGTCGAGCAGGTCCGCGACGTCACCGCCGAGAAGGCCGGCCAGGTCCGCGAGACCGGCCGGGACGCCGTGGAGCGTGCCGCGCAGGCGGGCCAGGACGCGGCGGCCCGGGTCTCCGACGTCAGCCGTGACGCCGTCGACCAGGTCTCGGAGGTCGGACGCGCCTCGGCCGAGCGCGCCGGAGCGGTGGTCGACTCGGCGCAGGACCAGGCCTCCGGTGCGGCCCCGCAGGTGGGCGCCGCCGCGTCCGACGCGGTCGACGCCGCGACGGAACGGATCGAGCAGGCCCGGGACGACGCCGAGGCCGAGATCCAGGACGCCGTCGACCGGACCCAGGACGCGGCCGCGCGGACGGGCGAGCGTGCCGGCGCCGCGGCGCAGGGCGTGAAAAGCGCAGCCGAGGACGCGAAGGACGCAGCCGTGGACGCCACCCGAGCCGCGGTCGAACCCACCGACGACGCCCCGACGACCGTGGTGGTCGCCGAGAACGTGGTCGTGACCGACGGTGCTGTCGTCGTGCCCGCCGAGGGCACGCCCCACGAGGAGACGCCCTCCGAGGAGACGCCCGACGAGGACATGCCCGACGAGGGCGCCGGCGGGGACCGCACCCGGTCGAGCTGACGCGTCCCACCGGGCGCGCGGGTCGGACGACGGACGGAGAGGTGTGGAGACCGAGGACCGGGACGGTCGGGAGCAGCTGCAGCAGACCGGGCAGGGCGAGGACGGGCAGCAGCCCGGCTGGGCGCACGAGGGTGGTCGTGGAGGACGTGCACGTGTGTCTGAGCTCTCCCAGGTCACCGAGCTGTCGGAGGTGCCCGCGCTGTCCGGGGTGCCGGCGCTCCGCGACGGGGAGGACCCGGTCGAGACGCTCCGGCGCGAGGTGGGGCGGGTCGTCGTCGGGCACCCGGGCGTCCTGCGCCTGGAGCCGACGCTGCTCGGTGCCGTCCGCGGCCTGGGGCAGGGCACCAGCCTCGACGGCATCCAGCTCGCGGTGCGCGGTCGCGTGGTCGACCTCGACCTGAACATCGCCACCCGGGCCGAGCACCAGGCACGGGCGTCCGCCCTCGAGCTGCACCGTCGGCTCGTCGACCTCGCGGCCGACCACGGCTTCGTGGTCGGCAGCGTCGAGATCAGCGTGCTGGCCGTCGAGGGGCCCACGCCCCGACCCGGAGGGCACCTCCGACCCGGCGGTCACCCCTGGCACGTGTCCTCCTTCGGGGGCTGACCGGCCGGCCGCGGCCCTTCCGTCGACCTCGCCGTCGCGCGATGATGGCGGCGTGACCGACCTCGTCCTGGTGCCCGGGGCCAACCACGGCGGGTGGTGGTTCGGGCCGTCGTCGAGGCGCTCGGGCGCCGCGGGCACCGGGCGACGGCGGTGACGCTCAGCGGTCTCGACCCCGACGGCCCGACCGCGCCGGGCACGAACCTCGACACCCACGTCGCCGAGGTCGTCGCGCTGCTGGAGGCACAGCCGGCACCGGTCGTGCTGGTCGGCACCAGCTACGGCGGGAGCGTGATCACGGGTGCGGCCGACGCGTGCCCCGAGCGCGTCGCAGCGCTCGTCCACCTCGACGCCTTCGTGCCCGAGGACGGCGACTCGTGCTGGAGCATGACCAACGACTGGCAGCGCGACTGGCAGGTCGACGGCGCCGGGGACTCGGGCCTCGCGGTCGACCCGCTGCCGTTCTTCGACGCCCGGAAGTGGCCGCGGTCGACGACGTGTGCCTGCCGCAGTCGCCCTTCCGCCCGACGCTGGAGCGTCTCCGGGGCGACCCGGCGTGGACCGTGGTCGAGCTCGCGGCCACGCACGACGTCCTGGCCGCCGGACCCGACCTGGTCGTCGACCTGCTGGCCGGCGTCACGGCGGAGGTGGCCGACGTCGCGGCGGACCGGGAGGGCTGAGCCCGCCGGACCGGGCCGGACGGTGCCGGCGTCAGCCGTGGACCCGGTCGCCCCCGGGGACCCAGAGGATGTCGCCCGCGGGCCCGTTGACGACGCGGATCAGGATGAACAGCAGGTCCGAGAGCCGGTTCAGGTAGAGCAGCGCGGCGACGTTGACGCCGCCCTCGCCCTCGGCCGCGGCCTCCGTGCCGTACGCGGCGACGGCGGCCCAGCCGGCCCGCTCCGCCCGCCGGGTCACGGTCCTGGCCACGTGCAGCTGCGCGGCGGCGAGCGACCCGCCGGGCAGGATGAACGAGCGGAGGGTCGGGAGGTCGTCGCCGAAGCGGTCGCACCACGTCTCGAGGCGGTCCACGTACTCCTGCGTGACGCGCAGGGGCTCGTGAGCGCCCTCCGCCAGGGGACGCAGCGGGTTCGACAGGTCCGCGCCGACGTCGAACATCTCGTTGGTCACGGTCCGCAGGACGGCGGCGACCTCGTCGGGGAGCCCGCCCGTCGCGAGCGCGACCCCGAGCGCCGCATTGGCCTCGTCCACGTCGCCGTACGCCTCGACGCGCAGGTCGTTCTTGGTCACCTCGGTCATGTCGGCGAGGCGGGTCCGGCCGGAGTCGCCGGTCTTGGTGTAGATCTTCGACAGCACGACCATCGGATCACCCTAGCCAGGTCGCCCGAACGGCTGCCGCGCGGCTCGTCCTCCCCGGTCCGGTGCTGGGCCCGTGGCACCCTGGCCGGGTGCCGAGCCGACACCTTGCCCGCGCCCGCCTCCTCCCGGGCCTCGCCGTCCTGCCCCTGCTGCTGGTGCCCTCCTGCGGCACCGTCCCCGCCGCGGCGCCCACCTCGGCTCCGAGCGCCACGCCCGGGGCTTCCGGCAGCGCCGAGCCCGACCAGACGGGGCCCTCCGACGGGGCCTGCGAGTACACCGTGACCGGTTCCGCGGCGCGGCCCGTGCAGCCGCCGACGACGACCGACGTCTCCAGCAGCGGCACCGTCAGCTACGTGATGCACCTGTCCGAGGGCGACGTGACGCTGAAGCTGGACCGGGCCAAGGCGCCCTGCACCGTGCACTCCTTCGAGTCGCTGGTGGGGCAGAAGTACTTCGACGACACCCGCTGCCACCGGCTCGTCGACTCGGGCATCTTCGTCCTGCAGTGCGGCGACCCCACCGCCACCGGGTCCGGCGGGCCGGGCTACTCGTTCCCCGACGAGACCGACGGCACCGAGACCTACCCCAAGGGCACGCTCGCCATGGCCAACAGCGGCCCGAACACGAACGGCTCGCAGTTCTTCCTCGTCTGGGACGACTCGGACCTGCCGCCCAGCTACACGGTGTTCGGCACCTTCGACGAGAAGTCCCGCGAGGTCGTCGCCGCGATCGCCTCGCAGGGCCAGGACGGCAGCAGCCAGGGCGGGGGCGGGGTGCCCAACAGCCCGGCCAAGATCTCGAGCATCACCAAGGCGTCCTGAACGACGCCCCTGCGGAGGCAGACGGAGCCCGGTGCTCCGTCGCCGTCCTCACCGTGGGCGCGGCCGGGGTGGCGGCTGGTCGCGCGGGTCGTGCCGCTTGGGCTTGAGGCAGATCAGCACGGCGGCGAGGATGATCAGCCCGAGCCCGAAGAACCCGCCCAGGATCGAGGCGGCGAAGCCGTTGCCCTGGTTGCCGGGGGAGACCGGGTCCTGCGCGCCCGGGGTCGCGTCGAGCGGCACCAGGGTCACCAGCGTCACGAGCAGGTCGTGCACCCGTACCTCCTCCGCGTGCCCGGACGGGCGTCGACGTACGTCCAGGGTTCCACGCCGGCGCGTCGCGCGGTTGCGCGGACGGGGTCAGGTGGCGTCGAGGAAGCGCCGCAGCGCCGACACGAACACCGCCGGCTGGTCGGCGTGCACCCAGTGGCCGGCGCCCTTGATGCGCACCAGCCGCACGCGCGGGAACAGCGCGCGCATCGCCGGGGCGTCCTCCGCCCGGACGTAGTCCGACCCGGTGCCGGCGAGCCAGAGCACGGGGCCGTCGTACACGCCGAGCGGACCCGCGGGCCAGCCGGCCACGGCGTCCAGCCGGTCACCGAGGAGGGCGAGGTTCAGCTGCCAGCGCCAGCGGGCCCGCTCGCCGCTGCCGTCGCGGCGCAGGTTCTGGAGCAGGAAGCCCCGGACCGCCGGGTCCGGCACCCGGTCCGCGACCGCCCGTGCGGCGTCGGCACGGTCGGTGAGGGCGTCGAGGTCGACGGCCCGCATCGCCTCGACGTAGACGCCGAAGCTGCTGACCGCCGCGGTCGTCACCGGCGCGACGTCGACGACGCAGAGCCGTTCCACGAAGGCGGCGTGCCGCAGCGCGACCAGCATGGCGACCTTGCCGCCCATCGAGTGGCCGACGACCGTCCAGCGCTCGCCGGGCGCGGCGGCGGCCAGCGCGACGGCGACCCGGTCGGCCACCGCCTCGTACGAGAAGTCCTCCGACCAGGGGGAGCGCCCGTGGTCGGGGAGGTCGAGCAGCGTGACGCGGGCGTCGGGCACCAGCGCGCGGGCCACGCCGGTGAAGTTCCGGCCCTGGCCGAAGAGGCCGTGCAGCAGGACCACGCGCGGTCCGTGCTCGCCGTAGGTGGTGCTCGCGAGCCCCGCCGTCGGGCCGGTGGTCGGGCTCACGGCCGCCGCTGCCAGCAGCCGGTGTGCCAGTGCCGGCGCTCCTCCACGCCGCTCGCCGCGGACAGCGACGGCTCGACCGGCCAGACCACGACGTGCGGCGTGCCCGGGACGACGGGCTGCTGGCAGCCGGGGCAGCGGTAGGTCTTGTCGGCCCGGGCGCCGGGCACGCTGCGCACGACCCAGGCCCCGTCCCGCTTGGCGGCCGCGGTCGCGTGGCCGGCGGACAACGGGCGCGCGGGACGCAGGTGCTTGCTGGGTCGCCGGGCCACGCCCCCAGTTTGTCAGGGCGCTCCAGGCCACTACGGTGGCGCGGTGCGTCTGCTGATCGCCCGCTGCCAGGTCGACTACGCCGGGCGCCTCACGGCGCACCTGCCGATGGCCACGCGGCTGATCCTGCTCAAGGCCGACGGGTCGGTCTCGATCCACGCCGACGACCGCGCGTACAAGCCGCTGAACTGGATGAGCCCGCCCTGCACCCTCGTCGAGCGGCCCGCGCCGACCGACGACGCGCTGCCCGGCGCGGCCGTGGTCGCCGAGCCGCTGACCGCGGTCTGGGAGGTCCGTGGCCGCGACGGCGACACGCTGCAGATCTCGATCGGGGAGGTCTTCAGCGACTCCAGCCACGACCTCGGCGTCGACCCGGGCCTGGTCAAGGACGGGGTCGAGGCGCACCTGCAGGCGCTGCTCGCCGAGCACCCCGCCAGCATCGCGCCCGGCCTCACCCTCGTCCGCCGCGAGCACCCGACCCCGATCGGCCCGGTCGACCTGCTGTGCCGCGACGCGACCGACGCCTACGTCATCGTCGAGATCAAGCGCCGCGGGGAGATCGACGGCGTCGAGCAGCTGACCCGCTACCTCGAGCTGCTGAACCGGGACGCGCTGCTCGCCCCGGTCCGCGGGGTCTTCGCGGCGCAGAGCATCACGCGCCAGGCCCGCACCCTCGCCGAGGACCGCGGGCTGACCTGCGTGCTGGTGGACTACGACGTCCTGCGCGGGCTGGACGACCCGGGCTCGCGGCTGTTCTGAGGGCCCGGTCGGGTTCAGGCGGAACGGCTCCCCAGGTAGCGGACCGCCGTGGCGTCGTCGTCGGCCTCGACCTGCTCGTTCACCGGCTCCGGACGGCGTCCGTCCTCCGAGCCGTCCGCGTCGTCGCCCTCCGGTGCGCGTACCAGGGTGTCCTCGGTGTCCGTGTCCTCGGTGTCCGTGCTCTCGGCGGAGGCGTCCTCGGCCGGACCGCTCGTCGAGCCCGGCTCCGGGCCCAGCGTCTCGAACTCGCTGAAGAGGATCTCGGGCACCTCGGGCAGGTTCCCCGCGGTCTCCGCGGCCAGTGCGCTGAGCGAGGAGAGCTGGCCCAGGATCGCCGATCGCCGCTGGTCGAGCAGCGCCTGCTCCTGTCGCATCTGACGGCGCCGCCAGCCGTACTCCTGGCGGGCCCGCTCGTCGATCGTCGCGGCTTGCTGCTGGGCCCGGGCCACGACGTCGGCGGCCTCGTCGCTCGCGGTCGCGCGCACCCGCTCGGCGTCGGCGATCGCCTCGGCCCGCAGCGCCACGGCCTGCTCGGTCTCCGCGGCCAGGTGGGCGGCCGTCGTCGTCTGCTGCCGGACCGCCTCGGCCAGCATCGCCTCGACGCGGGCGGCGGCGTCCTCCTGCTCGCGCTGGAGCTCGGCGTAGGTGGACTCGCGGTGCGCGGCGACGTCCGCCGCGATCGCCGCGGCCTCGTGCTGCGCCGCGGCCCGCACCTGCTCGGCCTCGAACGCGGCCGAGCGGGTCAGGTCGCGGGCGTGCGCCCCGCCCTCGGTGCGCACGGCCTCGGCCTCGAGCCGCGCCGCGGCCAGCAGCTGCTGGGCGGAGGCCTGCGCCCGCTCGAGCGCCAGGGCGGTGTCGCCCTCGCAGCGCCGGCGCATCGCGTCGAGCTCGTCCAGGCGGGCGTGCCGGAGGTCCTCCAGCTCGCGGACCGTGTCGTCGCGCATCCCGTCGGCGTCGCGCTGGGCGCCCGCGACCAGGTCGTCGGCCGCGGTGTTCGCGCGGTGGGTGGTGTCGCGGGCCTGCTCCTCGGCGATCCGGAGGATCTCCCGCGCCCGTCCACCCAGGCTCGAGTAGTCCGTCGTCATCGCGCGCTGGGCGGCCATCGAGCGGTTCTGCGTGGCCAGGCTCTCGACCTCGCGGCGCAGGTCGGTGATCTGGCCGAGCGCGTCCTCCACGAAGCGGTCGACAGCCGTACGGTCGTAGCCGCGCCGCGCCGTGCCGAAGCGCCCGCCCTGGTCCGCGTCGTGACGGATCGTGCTCATCGTGGCCCCCTGACGACACCGGGGTCCCTGTCCGACGGGGGACCCGCACCGTGGCGAGACGCCAGGTTAGCGGGTCGTCGGGCACGGACCGCGGTACGCGCCGGGGTCCGGACGCCCGGTTCGGCCCGACCTACCGCAGGGGTCGCGGGGACCGCTGCGAGGGCTTCGCGGGCGGGGTGGCGGGCAGCCGCCCGGGCGCCGCCAGCAGGGTCGGCTCGCCGTCGAGGGGGACGTCGGCGACGTCGTCCTCGTCCCGGTCGTCGTCGGCGCTGCCCGCCCGCTCGGAGCGCTGCTCCGTCACGTCCTCGGTGTCGGTGGTGCCTTCGGTGCCCTCGGTCTCCGTGGTGCCCCCTCGGTCTCCGGGCTCCCGGATCCCGGTCGGCTCGGCCTCGGGCGGCAGCACCGGTGCGGGGTAGCTCTTGAGGACCGTACGGTCGGTGCCGTCCTCCGGCACGTCGTCGACGTCCGTCGCGTCGTCGGTGTCCTCGGGAGCCGGGGCGCTTCCGGCGCTCCGACCCTGACGTCCCGAGCGGCCGCCGGAGGCCCCGTCCTCGTCGAGGTCCGGGAAGGACGACGCCGTCTGCTGGGCGAGCTCCGACAGGCTGGCGAGCTGGCTGAGCACCGCCTGCTTGCGCTGCTGCAGCAGCTCGGTCTCGCGACGGAGCTGCTGCTTGCGCCAGGAGAACTCCTGCTGGGTGCGCGCCGTGATCGCCGCCGCCTGCTTGCGGGCGGTGGAGAGCCGGTTCTCGGCCTCGGCGATGGCGTTGGCCCGTAGCTGCTCGGCCTCGCTCACCGCCTCCGCCCGGATCCGGGCCGACTCGGCGATGTCGGCCTCGAGACGACCGGTGGACTGGGCGTGGTGGTCGGCGGCCTCCGCGAGCAGGGCGGAGGTCTGCGTCGTGAGCTCCGCGTGCTCGCCCCGGGCCCGGGCGAGGCCCTCCTCGCGCTCGCGGGCCAGCTCGGCGCGCGCGTCGGCGACCTCTCGCTCGACCTCGCGGCGCAGGGCGTCGGTCTCGAGCCGCGTCGCCTGCTGCAGCGCGCCGGCGTCGTGCTGGGACTGGATGCGGAGCGTCTCGCCCTCGCGCCGGGCCGCCTCGAGCAGCGCCGTCGCCTCGGCCTGGGCCCGGTCGACCTGCCCCTTGACCTCGTCCTGCAGGCGGGTGCGCAGCTCGGCGATCTCGCCGAGGCCGCCGGTGCGCAGCTCCTCGCTGTCGAGCTCGGCCTGCTCGCGCTGCCGGGCGGTGTCGCGACGGGCCTCCTCGCGGATGCGCTCACCCTCGAGCGTCGCGGCGGTGGTCACGTCGTTGGCCTGCTCCTGGGCGAGCCGCAGGATCTCGCTCGCCCGGCCGCCGAGCCCGGCGTAGTCGACGTCGTCGGGGTCGATCTCGCGCTGCTTGCTCTGCTGGAGCTCGTCCTGCAGACCGGTCACCTGGCGCTCGAGCTCGCCCGCGTGGGCCCGGGACTGGACGACGCTCGCCTCGAGGGTCCGCACGTAGTCGTCGACGGCCTGGCGGTCGTAGCCGCGCAGCGCTCCCGGGAAGTTGCCCGCGGCGCTCGCGGTGTCCTCGAACAGACCGAGGCCGACGTTCTCCGAACGCGCCATCTGACGTCCCTCCTCGCAGTCCGGGGCGTCAGACCCCGTCGACCCGGGCCCCCGCCGGGTCGTGCGCCACGCGAGCGGTCCCCGTGGGTCCGCCGGGCGGTCCCGGGACCTCCACCAGCTCGACGAGGACACCCCCCGCGTCCTTCGGGTGGACGAAGTTGATCCTCGAGCCGCGCGTGCCCGCTTCGGGGAGAGCATAGAGCAGCCGTACGCCCCGGGCGCGGAGCTCGGCGCAGGCGGCGTCGAGGTCGGCCACGCGGTAGGCGAGCTGCTGCAGCCCGGGTCCGGAGCGGTCGAGGAACCGGGCGATCGCCGAGTCCTCGCGCAGCGGGGCGAGGAGCTGGACCTGCGCGGCCCCCGCCCCGGAGCCCGTCGCGGCCAGCATCGCCTCCGCCACGCCCTGCCGCTCGTTGACCTCCCGGTGGACGAGCACCAGCCCGAGGACCTCGGTGTGGAAGCGGATCGCGGCGTCGAGGTCGGCGACCGCGAGGCCGACGTGGTCGACGCCCAGCACCCCGGGCGGTCGCAGGCGTGGGCCTGCGGCGGAGGGGCCGGGTGCACCGGGACCGTGGTCGACCACACCGCCACGGTAGCGGCGCGCGGCCGCGCGGCCGGTCGGCGCGACGGGCTCCTGACACACTGGCCCGCGTGGTGACCCCGGCCGACCCCGCCACGCTCCTCGCGGGTGTCCGGGCCGGCCGACCGCGGGCGGTCGGGCGGGCGATCAGCCTGGTCGAGGGCTCGTCGCCGCTCGTGCCCGGGCTCGTCGCCGCCCTGGCGCCCGACACCGGCCGCGCGCTGGTCGTCGGCCTGACGGGGGCGCCGGGCGTGGGCAAGTCGAGCACCGTCGGGGCGCTGGTCGCCCGCCTGCGGAGCCGCGGCGAGCGGGTCGGGGTGCTCGCCGTCGACCCCACCTCGCCCTTCTCCGGAGGTGCCGTCCTCGGCGACCGCGTCCGCATGCAGGAGCACGCGCTCGACGCCGGCGTGCACATCCGCTCGATGGCGACGCGCGGCGAGCTCGGCGGGCTCGCCGCGGCCGTGCCCGCCGCCCTCCGCGTGCTCGACGCGGCGGGCTGCTCGACGACGCTGGTGGAGACCGTCGGCGTCGGTCAGTCCGAGGTCGCCGTGGCCGCGACGGCGGACGTGACCCTGGTGCTGCTCGCCCCGGGCGCGGGCGACTCCGTCCAGCTGGCCAAGGCCGGGGTGCTCGAGGTCGCCGACGTCCTCGTCGTCACCAAGGCCGACCGGGACGGCGCCTCGGGACTGGTCCAGGAGCTGCGGGCGATGGTGGCCCACGGCCAGCGCGGCGCGGGGGAGTGGGCCCCGCCGGTGGTGCTGCTGTCGAACGTCGACGGCACGGGCGTCGACGAGGTCCTGGCCGCGGTCTCGGCCTTCGCGCAGCACCAGCGCGCCACGGGCGGCTGGCAGGTGCGGCGAGGCCGCCGGGCGCGCGGCGAGGTCGAGCAGCTCGTGCTCGCCCGGGTCCGCGCGGAGGCGCCCGGCGGGGCCGGGGAGCTGGACCGGCTGGCGGCCGAGGTCGCCGCGGGGCGCCTGGACCCCTACGCGGCGGCGCGGTCGCTGCTCGGCGCTCCGGCGTGGCAGACCCCGTCCGGCGCCGCGGACCGGTAGAACGGTGCCTCGACCGACGTCAGGGAGGGGGTCGATCGCGTGACCAGGTTCGCCAAGCGGCTGCTGTTCGTGCTCGTCATCGGCTTCTGCCTGTTCTACGTGGTGAACCAGCCCGAGGGCGCGGCCGCGGCCGTCCGCACCGCCTTCCTGGCCGTGGGCCGGGCGTTCGGCTCGATCATCACGTTCTTCACCAGCCTCGCCTCCTGACGACCGTGCTCGCGGCCTGGCTCGACCCGCACGTCGACCAGTACCTCCTGCGCGCGCAGGACGAGTACGTCGTGCGCGAGGTCCACAAGCACTGGGCCGCCAGCGCGTTCGCCTGGGTCCGCTTCGCCGTCGCGGTCGCGATCGTGGTCAGCGCGTTCGCGTACGGCGGCGGGGTGCGCGCCGTGGTGATCGTGCTCGGCCTCGGCCTCGGCGGGCAGGCGCTGTTCAAGATCCTCGACGAGCACCGGGACCGGTTCGTCATCACCAACATGCGCGTGTTCCGCGTGCACGGCACGTTCAACACCCAGCGCGCCAGCGTCCCGCTGGGACGGATCCTGGACATCACCGTCAAGAAGCCGCTGGTCGGCCGGCTGCTCAACTACGGTCACTTCGTGTTCGAGTCCGCCGCGCAGGTGCAGGGGATCAGCGAGATCCGCTACGTCGCCGACATCGACGGACGCGACGCCGTCCTGCAGGACACCATGCAGCGCGCCGGACTGCGTGCCACCGCCCCCGCCCAGGACGACGGCACGTGATCCCGTCCCCCGACCGGCGGCCCGAGGGCAGCGGGGCGGCGGACACCCCCGCCGCGGCCGTACGACGTCGTCCTGCCCTGCCCTTCGACCCGATCGAGGCCGCGGCGGGGCTGTGGTCGCAGCACTGGGGCGACGTCCCCCGGATGCGGGCGGTGACCTCGCTGATGCGGGTCCACCAGCTCGTGCTGACCGAGCTCGACGAGCGGCTGCGCCCGTTGGGGCTGACCTTCGCGCGCTACGAGGTGCTCGTCCTGCTGTCCTTCTCCCGGCGCGGTGCGCTGCCGCTGGGCAAGATCGGCGAGCGCCTGCAGGTGCACGCCACCTCGGTGACGCCCCTGGTCAAGCGGCTCGAGGCCGCCGAGCTGATCCGACGGACGCCGCACCCGGAGGACGGCCGCGCCGTGCTCGCCTCGATCACGCCCGCCGGGCGCGACCTCGTCGAGCGGGCGACCGCGGTGGTGATGGGGGTGCGGTTCGGGCTCGGTTCGCTGAGCGACGAGCAGTGCGACGACCTCACCGAGCTGCTCACCCCGCCCCGCGAGGCAGCCGGCGACTTCGAGGTGTGAGCGGCGTCACAGTGGTCCGGTGGTAACGCCGGGCGACGCGGCGGCGATGGAGTGGTCGAGAGTCAGCGACTACCTGAACCCCCGAGCAGGCATTCGCTGACTCTCGTCATGTCTGCAGCCGGGGGAGACGCACGCGTACCCCGAGCACGAGAAACCGTTGCTACCCACGGCAGATCTGCCGTGGGTAGCGGCGGTTTTTCACGTTCACGTGAAAAACTTCGGCCCGGGGGCCAGGCGGGGGGCCCGTGTGGGGGGCCCGGTCGAGGGCCGGGGGCCGGGGGCCTGGGGCCGAGCCCGGGCGGGCGGCTTCCGTGCAGGGTCAGCCGGCCGTACGGGGGTCGGCCAGGGGCCAGCCGCCGAGGGCGAGCCGCGTACGGACGCGGGTGACGTCCTCCTCGCGGGGGAGCTCGTCGCTCACCTTGGTGATCATGGTACCGATGTCGATGTCGTCGACGGGCAGCCGGCCGTCGTGGACGAGCTGCTGCGCGACGGCGCGGACCTCGTCGGTGCTCAGCCGTCGGGCGAGCACCGCGAGGAGCGGGACGTAGTCGGCCTCCGGGACGCCGTCGGGGTATCCGGACCTGAGCCAGCCGACGACGGAGGAGACCCAGCTCGTCAGACCCACGGCTCAGTCGAGCGAGTCGGCCAGCGGCCAGCCGGCGGCGGCGAGGCGCGCCGAGACCCGGCTGACGTCGGCGGTGGAGGGCGACTCGAGCAGCTGACGGTGGATCAGCTCCTCGATCTCGTCGGTCGTGATCGGGTCGTCGCCGCGCGTCTCGAGCGCGCCGGGTGCCGTCAGGTCCCGGACGATCTCACGCGTCTGCTCGTCGGTCAGCCGGCGGCGCAGCAGCGCGACCAGCGGGAAGCGGTCCTGGCGCGGGATCCCGTCGGGGTAGCCCGCCTCCAGCCACTGCAGGACGCGGACGGCGACGTTCGGGGACTCGGTGCTCTCTCCGGTCGTGGTCATCGGCCTCAGCGCCCGAGGATCTTGACGCCGAAGCCGGTGGCCACGATGAGGAAGATGCCGAAGGCCACGGCCGCCACGCAGACCGCGAACAGGACGGTGGACCCGGCCCGACCGGCAGCGGTCGGTCCGGAGGAGTAGCTGACGCCGTCGGCGGCCAGCGTGCGGCCGCTGCCCAGCGCACGGATGCCGAGCGCGAAGACGGCCGGCAGGCCGGCGCCGAGGATGATCCCGGCCACCAGGACCTGCCACAGGGCCTCGAAGGCCTTCAAGAAGATCTCACCCATGATCTGCTGCCTCTCTGGTGCGGCGTCAGACGCCGACGGGGGTCTTGGTCTCGGCGCGCTCGTCGGCCGGAGCCAGACGACCGGACCACTCCTCGTTCACGTTGTTGTGGTCGATCTTGGACTTGCGTGAGCGCCGGAACATCAGCGTCGCGACGGCGACGAGCACCGCGAAGACCACGACGATGCCGAACCCTCCGCCGATCCCGTGCGCGACGGCCCAGCAGAGGGCGCCGACGAGCGCCGCGGCCGGCAGGGTGAGCAGCCAGCCGATCACCATGCGGCCGGCGACGGCCCAGCGGACCTGGGCGCCCGGCTTGCCGACGCCCGAGCCGAGGATCGAGCCGGTGGCCACGTGCGTGGTCGACAGCGCCATGCCGAGGTGGCTGGAGGTCAGGATCACGGCGGCGGACGAGAACTCGGCGGCCATGCCCTGCGGCGAGCTGATCTCGACGAGGCCCTTGCCGAGCGTGCGGATGACGCGCCACCCACCGATGTAGGTGCCGGACGCGATGGCCAGGGCGCAGGCGATCTTGACCCAGAGCGGGATGGCGTGCACGTCGGTCCAGCTGCCGTACGCGATCAGGGCCAGGGTGATCACGCCCATCGTCTTCTGCGCGTCGTTGGTGCCGTGGGCCAGCGAGACCAGCGAGGCCGAGCCGATCTGGCCCCAGCGAAACCCCTTCTCGCGGCTGCCGGCCGCGACCTGAGCGGTGATCTTGAACACGAGCCAGGTGCCGAGGGCGGCGACCAGGCCGGCGACCACGGGGGAGGCGACCGCGGGGATGACGACCGAGGAGATGACACCGCTCCACTTGACCCCGCCCAGGCCCAGCGCGGCGATGGCCGACCCGATCAGCCCGCCGAACAGCGCGTGCGACGACGAGGACGGCAGCCCGAGCAGCCAGGTGGTCAGGTTCCAGAGGATCCCGCCGACCAGGCCCGCGAAGACGATCGTGAGGATCGGCGTGCCCATGAGCTGCGGGACGGGCGCGCCGTCGGAGCCCTGGATCGCGATGATCTTGTTGCTCACCGTCAGGGCGACCTGGATGCTCAGGAAGGCGCCGACGAGGTTGAGGACCGCGGAGAGGACGACCGCGGTCTTGGGCTTCAGCGCGCCGGTGGCGATGGAGGTCGCCATGGCGTTGGCGGTGTCGTGGAAGCCGTTGGTGAAGTCGAACGCCAGGGCGGTGACCACGACGATCGCGAGGATGAGCAGGGGTTCGGTCACGGGACGATCGTGCGGTTCGCAGGCGATGGATCGCTACCCCGCACGGCCCCCCGGAGCATGATTCACCCACTGTTCACCTGTCGTCCGGACACCGGACATCCACGGACCCCGAGCCGTACGACAACGGTGTCGGCCAGGCCTTCCGGGAGCGCTGGGACCGGCCCTAGGTGAAGTAGAGGAGCGGGGTCCCGGGCAGCCGCCCGGCGACCTCCGTCTCGAAGAACCCGCGCAGCTCGCGCATCGTCTCGCGGGGGTAGACGTACTTCACGCCGCCGAACTTGGAGCGCTTCTCGCTGCGGGCGTCGGTGTCCATCTCGAGGTGCGTCTTCGGGTACCACGACAGCAGGACGTCGCGGCTGCCCGGGGTGAAGCGGTGCGTGATGACCTCGACCGTGAGGTCGACGTCGCGGTCGGCGGCCACGGGGTCCAAGACGGCGCGGACGTCGTCGAGCAGCTGCCCGTACGACTCGCGCCACCCCTCCACCGGCATGACCGGCGCGATCGTCAGCCCGACCGGGTAGCCGGCGGCGGCCAGCGTGGCCAGGGCCCGCAACCGGGCCGGGACCGGCGCCGTCCCGCCGTCGAAGCGGCCGGCGACCTCGGCCGCGTTCACCGAGAAGCGCGCCCGGGTCCGGCCGCCGTGGTCGAGCCCGGCCAGCTCCTCGACGTCGTCGAACTTGGTCGTGAACCGCAGGCTCGCGCCGTCTCCGTACGCCCCGGTGCCGACCCGCTGTACGGCGGTCGCCAGGGAGCCGGTCACGTGCTCGATCCCGAGCGGGTCGGTGTAGCAGGACAGCTCGAAGGTGGTGCCCTCGTGGCCGCGCGCGCTGGTCCCGCTGGTCACCGACCCTTGGCCGACCAGCGCCGCGATCGGGGCGAGGACCTCGTCGAGGTTGGCGTAGACGCGGGTGACGGGCGGTCCGGAGAGGGAGCCGGCGAGGTAGCAGTACTGGCAGTGGGCCGGGCAGCCCCGGGCGAGGTCGATGCGCCAGTCGGCGCTCGGCGGGATCGGCTGCGGCTTGCGTGCGCTCGGCGGGGCGACCACGACGGCCAGGGTGGACTTCGCCCAGGCGTACACCTCGCGCTCGGAGGCACCGGACGGGGCGAGCAGGCGGTTGGCCCGCAGCACCTCGACGTCCTCCACGCCGGCGGCCCGCACCCGGCGCAGGATCTCCTGCGTGTGCGGGAGGAGCGCGGCGTCGCGGGTCACGAGGACGCGGCGCGGGACCCAACGACGCACCCGGGCGGGGGCGACGGGGGTGGGTTCCGCAGTCATGTCGTCCTCGCCCTCTCGACCGCTGCAAACGCTCGCATCCGGGCGGGCGTCCCACCGACGGGGGACAAACGCCGCCTTTCCGCCGCGATCGCTTGTTGATCTCTCGTCGTCACGGTAGTCGTGAGGGGCCGGACAACGCGGTGCGCCGGGGGGAAGCCCGCGGCTGGACGGAGTTTGGGGGGCGGGAGGACGGCCCCCGACGGGTGTGATGATCGACACGTGAGGTCGAGGAACGCCCGGTCGGGGGCCAGTCTGCCCGCCCAGGGCGCGCGGCCACGCGCCCGAGGGGGGAAGGAGCGGCGTGACCGCTGAGCCGACGGCCGCCTGGGGCGCCGCCGCGGCCGTCCGCTCGCGCCCGCGCGCCGTCAGCACCGCCCCGATCTCGCAGGACATGACGGTGATGCTGCACCGTCTCGTCGCCGGGTACGCCGTGGTCGGTCTGCTCCCCGGCCTCCCCGCGCTCGTCCGGCAGGCTCCGGTGCTCCCGGGGACCTGGCTGGTGGCGGTCGTCGCGGCGCAGACCGTGGTGGTCGCGGTCATGCTCGTGCTCGCCGTGCTCGGCCACGCGCTGGGTCGCTGGCTGGTCGCCTTCTCGGTCCTCACGCTGGTCGCCGTGCTCTCCCTCGCCGCGCTGGGTGCTTCCGCCCGGCCCCTGGCGGAGTTGCCGTTCCTGTGGTTCCACGTGGGGCTGGCCGTGGTCTGCGCCTGCGTCTGGGGCGGCGCCCGGCTGGGCATGACCTACGCGGTCGTCCTGGCGGCCGCCTGGACGCTGCTGCGGCTGCTGCCCGCGGGTGGCGCCGCCGGCGTCGACGAGGCCGTGTCCGAGGGCTTCTTCGGAGGTTCCGCCGGGCTGGTCGTCGGCGTCGTCGCGCTCGGGATGCTCAGGTCGGCCCGCGCGGCCGACCGCGTCGCCGTCCAGCTGCGTGAGGCGGGGCTCACGCACGCGGTGGAGCGCGCGGTCGCCGACGAGCGGGCCCGTCTGGACCAGCTCATCCACGACGACGTGATGACCACGCTCACCGCCGCGGGGCACAGCACCGACGCGGCCACCGGTCGGGCCACGGCCAACCTGGCCCGCGAGACCCTCGACACCCTCGACGGCCTCGACGCGTCCACCGACCCGGGCGCTGCGCTCTCGGTCTCGGTGCTGGCGAGCCTCACCGAGCAGACCGTGCGTCACGTGAGCCCCGACGTCGCCTACGAGCAGGAGGTCGAGGTCGGCGTCGCGGCGCTCCGGGTGCCCGGGGCCGCGGCCCAGACGCTCCTCAGCGCCCTGCGGGAGGGCGTGCGCAACGCGGTGCGGCACAGCGGCGCGTCCGCGATCGAGGCCGGTCTCGAGGCGCGTCAGCGTGGGCAGCAGCTCCGGCTGCAGGCGCACGTCCGCGACGACGGTCACGGCTTCGCGCCCGGCCGCCTGCCGGGCGACCGCCTCGGCGTCCGCGTCTCGATGCTGGAGGCGAGCCGCCAGTCCGGGCTCGAGCCCCGGCTGGTGAGCTCGCCGGGTCGCGGCACGGTCTTCACCCTGACCTGGACCGGGCAGGCGGGGGAGGTGTCCCGGCTCCTGCCGGAGCCCGTCGAGAGCGAGCCGCGGCTCCCCGTCGACTTCCCGGCGGCCCGCTTCAGCGCCGCGACCTGGGCGGCGCTCGCCGTCAACCTCGGGGTCGGCCTGCTGACCGCCCCGCACTACCGCTCGTCCGGCGCGCTGGTGCTGGCGATGGTCCTCGCGGTGGCGGCGACGGCGCTGGTGCTCCGGCCGGGCGGACGGCTGCGGCTCCCGGCGGCGTCGGCCGTCGCGGTCGTCGTGCTGGTGGCGGCCCTGAGCGCGGTGATGCTGACGACCGTGCCGCGGCCCGCCGCCGGCCTGCTGGTGTGGCACCTCTTCCCCGTGCAGCTGGTGCTGGTCACGCTGGTGGTGCGGCGACGCCCGGGTTGGGCGGTCGCCTCGCTGGTCGCCCTCGAGGCGAGCATCGTGTGGTGGTGCCTCTCCGGGCCCGACGGCTGGGACGGCGTCCTCGGCTGGGGCTCGGGTCCGGTGTTCTTCGTCGGGATGGCGCTGCTGGTGAACCGCGTCCTGCTCGCCATCAGCCGCCGGCAGGCGGCCCTGCGCCAGCAGGAGGACGCGGCGATCGACGCCTCCGTACGCCGGCACGTCGCGGTCGTCCAGCGGGCGCTGTGGGTCGCCGACCTGCGCAGCCAGACCCGTTCGATCCTCGAGCGGCTCTCGGCGGTCGACGGGGCGGTGCCCGACGTCCTGCGCGACGACGCCCTGGTCGTCGAGGCGACGCTGCGCGAGTCCCTGGTCGCCCGCAACGTCATGAGCGAGGAGCTGGCGGGCCTCACCGAGGGGGCGCGGCGCCGGGGCGTGGAGGTCAGGCTGGTCGACAGCCGCCACACCCACCTCCCGCCGGTCGTCGCCCAGGCCGTGCTGGACGCGGTCCGCCGCGGTCTCGCCGCCGACGCGGTCTCGCGGCTGGTCGTACGCCTCGCCCCCGAGGAGGGCCCCTCCTCAGCCTCCGTCCTCACCGAGGACGCCGAGGGCACGCACCTGGTGCGCCTGGACCCGGCGGGCACCCCGATCACGTCGGAGGTCGAGGCACGTGGGCGTTGACGAGACCATCAGGGTGGTCGTCGCCGACGACCACGACGTCGTCTGGATCGGGCTGGTGGGCGCCGCCCGGCTCGGGCCGGGCCGCCCGATCCGGCTCCGCGGGCACGCGACCAACGCCGCCGACCTGCTTGCGATCGTGACCCACTCACCGCCCGACGTGGTCGTGCTGGACCTCGCGCTCGGCGACGGTTCCGACCCGGGTGACACGGTGGCGCGGGTGGTCCGGGCCGGCAGCCGGGTGCTCGTCTACTCGGTGCTGGACAGCCCACGGCTCATCCGCCGCGCGCTCGCGGGCGGCGCCCACGGGCTGAGCCGCAAGTCCGAGCCGGTCCAGGTGACCCTCGACAAGATCCGGCAGGTCGCGCAGGGCCAGACCCTGGTGTCGACCGAGATCCTCTCCATGATCGACGGCGACGCCGACTTCGTGCGCGCCCGGCTCAGCGACCGGGAGCGCGAGGTGCTGGTGCTCTACGTCTCGGGGCTGGAGATCTCGCAGATCGCCGAGCAGCTCTACGTCACCGAGAACAGCGCGCGCGAGTACCTGCGTCGCATCCGGGCGAAGTACACCGAGGCCGAGCGCCCGGCCTCGACCAAGGTCGACCTCCTCCGCCGCGCGATCGAGGACGGGATCGTGCCGCCCATCGAACCCCGGGCGTGACGCGTCTTCTGTCCTCGCTCCGCTCGGACGTGACAAGGCGAAGCCCTGACCAGCGCGTCCGAGCGGAGCGAGGACAGCTCAGCTCACCCCAGGGCGGCGCTGACGACCTCGCGGGCGGCGTCCTGGACCTCGGCGAGGTGCTCCGGTCCGCGGAACGACTCGGCGTAGATCTTGTAGACGTCCTCGGTGCCCGACGGACGCGCGGCGAACCACGCGGACTCCGTCGTCACCTTGAGCCCGCCGATGGGCGCGTCGTTGCCCGGCGCCCGGGTCAGCTTGGCCGTGATCGGCTCCCCGGCGAGCTCGGTCGCCGAGACCGCGGACGGGTCCAGCTTGGCGAGCTTGGCCTTCTGGTCGCGGTTCGCCGGGGCGTCCACGCGGGCGTACGCCGGCGTGCCGTGCCTCTCGGTCAGGTCGCCGTAGATCTCGCTGGGCGACCGACCGGTCACGCCGCGGATCTCGCTGGCCAGCAGGGCCAGCAGGATGCCGTCCTTGTCCGTGGTCCAGGTGCTGCCGTCGAGCGCCAGGAACGACGCCCCGGCGGACTCCTCGCCGCCGAAGGCGACCTCGCCGGTGCGCAGGCCGGGGACGAACCACTTGAACCCGACCGGCACCTCGACCAAGGTCCGGCCGAGGTCCTCGGCCACCCGGTTGATCATGGACGAGGAGACCAGCGTCTTGCCGATCGCGGCGTCACCGCGCCAGCCCGGGCGGTGCGCGTACAGGTAGGAGATCGCGACGGCCAGGTAGGCGTTCGGGTTCATCAGGCCGGCGTCGGGCGTCACCACCCCGTGGCGGTCGGCGTCGGCGTCGTTGCCGGTGGAGATGTCGTACGCGTCCTTGTTGCCGATCAGGCTGGCCATGGCGTTGGGCGAGGAGCAGTCCATCCGGATCTTGCCGTCGGTGTCGAGCGTCATGAACGACCACCGGGGGTCGACGCGCTCGTTGACCACGGTCAGGTCGATGCCGAGGTGCTCGGCGATGTACTCCCAGTACTGGACGCTCGCGCCGCCCATCGGGTCGGCCCCGATGCGGACGCCGGCCTCGCGGATCGCCTTGAGGTCGAGGGCGTTGACGAGGTCCTCGCAGTAGGCGCCGAGGTAGTCGTGGCGGTGCACGTCGGCCACGACCTCGCTGTAGCGCTTCCGCCGGATGCCGGACGGGTCGGCCATCAGCGCGTTCGCCCGCTGCGCGATCCAGGACGTCGCGTCGGTGTCGGCCGGCCCGCCGTGCGGGGGGTTGTACTTGAAGCCGCCGTCGCGCGGCGGGTTGTGCGACGGGGTCACGACGATGCCGTCGCACCTCGCGGGGTCGCCGGCCGAGAGCCCCGCGTTGTGCACGACGATGGCGCGCGACACGGCCGGGGTGGGGGTGTAGTCCTCCTCGTTCTCGGCGAGCAGCGTCACCCCGTTGGCCATCAGGACCTCGGTCGCCGTGATCCAGGCCGGCTTGGACAGCGCGTGGGTGTCCTTGCCCAGGAAGAGCGGTCCCGTGATGCCCTGCTGCGCGCGGTACTCCACGATCGCCTGCGTCGTCGCGGCGATGTGCGCGTCGTTGAAGGCCGTGTCCAGGCTCGAGCCCCGGTGCCCGGAGGTGCCGAACGCGACCTGCTGGTCGGGGTTCGACGGGTCGGGCACGAGGTCGTAGTAGGCGCTGACGACCGCGTCGACGTCGATGAGGTCTTCGGGGAGGGCCGGCTGACCGGCGCGAGGGTGGGCCATGCCCGTCATTGTGCCGAGCGCCGTGCCCGCCTGGCGTCGGGGTCCCCGGCGCCTTCGCCGCGCCTGGGAAGATGGACCCATGAGCGCGTCCAGCTTCAGCCGTCCCGGAGCCATCGACCTGTCCCAGCTCGCCGCCCGCGCGAAGGCGGCCGCCCCCGGTGCCCCCGGGCCCGCAGCGGCCGGCGGCGCCTCCTACGTGCTGGAGTCGAGCGAGCAGACCTTCGAGGCCGACGCGATCCGCGCGTCCACCCAGCACCCCGTCGTGGTGGAGCTCTACTCGCCCCGCGTCGCGACGGGCCAGCAGCTCTCGGACGCCCTCGCCGACGTCGCGAACGTCTCCGAGGGCCGCTTCCTGCTCGTCCGGCTGAACGTCGACGCCGCGCCGGGCATCGTGCAGGCCCTGCAGCTGCAGGCCGTGCCGACGGTGCTCGCGATCATCTCGGGCCAGGCCGTCCCGCTGTTCCAGGGCGTGGTGGCGCGCGAGCAGGTGGACCAGGCCGTCGACTCGGTGCTCAAGACGGCCGTCGCCAACGGCATGATCGCCCGGGCCCAGCCGGTCTCGGCGCGCCCGGCTCCGGACGCGCCCGCCGGTCCGGGTGCCGAGGACGACGAGGCGGCCGACCCGCGTTTCGCCGCTGCCGACGCGGCGCTCGCCGAGGGCGACTTCGGCCGGGCGCGCGACGAGTTCGACCGGCTGCTGCAGGCCAACCCGAACGACGCCGAGGCCGCCCTGGGCAAGGCCCAGGCCGGGCTCTTCGCGCGGGCCTCGGCGCTCGACCCCGACCTCACCGAGGCGCGCGCGGGTGACCCCACCGACCTCCAGGCCCAGCTCGACGCCGCCGACCTCGACCTCGTGAGCGGCCGGGTGTCCGAGGCGTTCGACCGGTTGCTGGCGGTGGTCCGGCGCGGCGGCGCCGACCGCGAGGCCGCCCGCGTACGACTCCTCGAGCTCTTCGAGACCGTGGGCAAGGACGACCCGCGGGTCACCGCGGCGCGCCGGAACCTCATGCAGGCGCTCTTCTGATGGGCCGCACCCTCCTCGCCCTCGCTGCGCTCGGCGTGACGCTGGGCCTGGCCGGCTGCACCGGGTCGCCGGCGGCTCCCACCCCTTCGCCCAGCCCCGCCGACGGGGGGTCGGTCTCCGCCGCGGCGCCGTCTTCCGGCACCGCGAGCGCCGAGCCCTCGGCGGGCGCGTCACCCTCGCTGGCCACGTTGCCCGCGTCCGAGTGCCTTCGCGGCACCTGGCGGCTCGTCCGCTTCGTCGCGGCGAGCAGCGAGACGTACGGCACGGGCCAGGGCGGCGACGTCACCGTCCGGTTCACCGACGACGGCTACACCCTCGCCGGCTCCGGCAAGAAGCCGGTCGAGGTGACGCTGGCCGGGCGTACCGCCGACCTCACGGTCGACGGCCGGGCCACGGGCAGCTACGCGCTGGACGGGTCGAAGGCGACGTTCACCGACGGTCCGGCGAGCGGGTCCGCGACCGTCAGGCTCGGCGAGCAGAGTCAGCGGCTGACGATGGACCAGGTGACCAGCGTGATCGGGCTGAAGGGCGAGGGCCAGGTCGCCTGCACGGCCGAGGCGATGACGATCACGCTCGCGGCGGTCCGGCTGGAGCTCGCCCGGACCTGATTCTCGGCGCCGCGGGCAGGCGGTCGCTCGACGTCCCTACGCCAGCGGGTCGTCGTACGGAGCGGTCAGCGGGCCGCCCGCGTCTCCGGTGTCCCGCGCGCAGGACGACGTCACCGTCGCGCAGCTGGATGGTCAGGACCCCGCTGACCACGAGGAAGGGCTCGTCGTCGTGCTCGCGCGAGAAACCGCCCGGTTGACCGCTCGTCGTGCCACGTTGGTGCCTGTGGCCGAGCCCGCAGCTGACGATCCCGACGCCGAACCGGGAATCCGCGTCGAGATCACCCCCCGGGACTACCGCCGACAGGCTCGGCTCTTCCTCGTCGCCGGTCTGCTGATGCTGGTCGTCTCCGTCTGGCTGGACGTCCGGCACGACCGCTCGGGCGACCCGGTCCTCGGCGTGGTGGCCGTCGGCTACGGCCTCTACTGCCGGGTGCAGGCCCGCCGACAGGTCACCCGGACCGTCCTGGAGATCGGTCGGACCGGCATCCGTTCGGGTGACGGGCGATGGGACGAGACCTGGAGCGGGGTCGTGCTGGTCTGGGTGGGTTCGTCGAGCGGGCTCCGCCTCCCCTTCGTCGCGCAGCCGGTGCTCAGCGTCTTCACGCGGGCCGGCGTCGAGTTCGCGGCGCGCGCCGGGACCCGGCCGAAGGCGCGCTACTCCGTGCCCGTGGGCCCGCCGTGGACCGTCGGCAGGCTCTGCGCCGAGCTCCGCGGGATCACCGGTGCCGCCGTCGTCGACGGGCGCGCCGTGTCGAGGTCGTCCGCGGCCGGCGCCCTGGCGGAGCCGGGTGGTGGCTGATGGTCAGCCGAGGCAGGACCTCACGGGTGCTCGTCCACCCGGCGGTCGCCCCGGTGGAGCGGATCCTGGCGGCCGCGTCGTCGGCGGGTGCCGCGGACGACGCTCGCCCGGGGCATGACGTCGCCGTGCACGCCCTGTGGATCTGCGCCTGCGTCACCGTCGACGACGCTCCGACCTGGCTCATCCACGACACCCCTGACGGCCGGCTCGTCTGGTGCCGGGTGCCCGACGGGGCTGAGCCGCTCGAGCGCGTCGACGCCCACCGGAGCGCCGGTGGTCATGCCGACCCGGACGCGGTGCTGCGCTGGCTGCGGGGGGCGCTCCGGATCCGTGGGAGGGTTCCGGCGGTGGCCGGGGCGACCTGGGCGTCACCGACCACCTACGGTCCAGGATCCGCCCGCCGAGGTCGACGGAGCCGGACTGACGCGAGCGGCCCCCGTGCCGGGCCCGAGGTCGCCCGCCGCCACGACCTCAGAGCCGCGGGTCGTCCGGGCCGCGGAGCGAGCGGGTGAGCCCGCCGTCCGGGCCGACCTCCTCGGCCGGTGCCGTGGCCGCCGTGGCCGCCTTCGCCGCCTTCGCGGGTTTCCCCGCCTTGGCCGGCTTCTCCGCCTTGGCCGGCTTCTCCGCCTTGGCCGGCTTCTCCGCCTTGGGTGCCTCGGCCGTCGTGGACACCTTCGACGCCTTCTCCGGGTCGGTCGTGCTCGTGCGGCCTCGCGCGCCCGTCGGCTCGGTGCCGACCGACGCTCCGCCCCGGTCCGGGGTCGGGCTGGGCGAGACCGCCTTGGCGACGGCCCGGGTGCCGGCCTCCACCTGCGCCGGGTCGGACTGCTCCTCGGTCGGCTCGGCCTCGAAACGCAGCCAGACCGCGCCGAGCGGGGGGATCGTGACCGTCGCCGACGCCTCGTAGCCGTGCGAGGGCACGTCGACCGCGACGACCTGACCGAGGTTGCCGATCTCGCCGGTGCCGTCGTAGACGGCGGCGTCGGTGTTGAGGATCTCCTTCCACACGCCCACCGTCGGCAGGCCGATCCGGTAGTCCGGGCGCGGCTCGGAGGAGAAGTTCGTGAGGCAGGCGATCATCTGGCCCTCCCCGTCGTAGCGGAGGAACGAGAAGATGTTGCCGCCCGCGTCGTCCGCGTCGATCCAGGAGAAGCCCGACGGGTCGGTGTCGCGCTTCCACAGCGCCGGGTGCTCGCGGTAGACCCCGTTCAGGTCCTTCACGAGGCGCTGGACGCCGTGGTGGCCCCACTCCGCGCTCTGCCACCAGTCGATGCTGCGGGCCTCGGAGAACTCGCGCGACTGCCCGAACTCGGTGCCCATGAACAGCAGCTTCTTGCCCGGGTGCGCCCACATGAAGGCGTAGAACGCCCGCATCGTCGCGAACTTGCGCCACTCGTCCTGCGGCACCCGCTCGAACATCGATCCCTTGCCGTGCACGACCTCGTCGTGGCTGATCGGCAGGATGAAGTTCTCCGAGTAGGCGTACGCCATCGCGAAGGTCATCTCGTGGTGGTGGTGCTGGCGGTAGACCGGCTCACGCCCGTAGTAGCGCAGCGAGTCGTTCATCCAGCCCATGTTCCACTTGAAGCCGAAGCCGAGGCCGCCCCAGTCGACCGGGCGGGTGACACCCGGGAAGGACGTCGACTCCTCGGCGATCATCATCGTGCCGGGCTCGCGGGCGTACGCGTGCTGGTTCGTGGCCTGGAGCATCGCGATGGCCTCGAGGTTCTCCCGGCCGCCGTACTTGTTCGGCACCCACTGACCCTCCTTGCGGGAGTAGTCCAGGTAGAGCATCGAGGCGACGGCGTCGACCCGGAGGCCGTCGATGTGGTACTCGTGCAGCCAGAAGTAGGCGTTGGAGACGAGGAAGCTCTTCACCTCGTTGCGCCCGAAGTTGAAGATGTAGGAGCCCCAGTCGGGGTGCCAGCCGAGCTTGGGGTCCTCGTGCTCGTAGAGCGCGGTGCCGTCGAAGCGTTGCAGCGCCCACGGGTCCGTCGCGAAGTGCCCGGGCACCCAGTCCACGAGCACGCCGATGCCCGCCTGGTGCAGCTTGTCGACCAGGAAGCGGAACTCGTCCGGGCTCCCGAACTGGCTCTGCGGCGCGTAGTAGCCGGTGATGTGGTAGCCCCACGAGCCCTCGAACGGGTGCTGCGCGACGGGCAGGAACTCGACGTGGGTGTAGCCCTGCCAGCTGAGGTACTCGACCAGCTGGTCGGCGAGCTCGACGTAGGTCAGGCCCTTGCGCCACGACCCGATGTGCACCTCGTAGATGCTCATCGGCTCCTGGTACTGCTTCTTCTCGCCGCGGTACCACATCCAGTCGTCGTCGCCCCAGGTGTACTGGCTCTCGTAGACGATCGACGCGTTGTGCGGGGCCGCCTCGGCGAACAGCGCCATCGGGTCGGCCTTCAGCCGCCAGACGCCGTCGGCCCCGAGCACCTCGAACTTGTAGAGGTTCCCGGTGCTGACGCCCTCGACGAACAGGGCCCAGACCCCGGAGCCCGGTACGAGGGTCAGGTGGTGGCCCTCGCCGTGCCAGTCGTTGAAGTCACCGACCACGCGGACGGTCTGCGCGTTCGGCGCCCACACCGAGAAGCGGGTGCCGAACAGCTCGCCCCGCTCGTCGTCGTGCACCGTCGTCTCGTGGGCGCCGAGCCGGCGCCAGGCCTCGGTGTCGTGCCCCTCGTGGAAGCCGGTCAGGTCCCACCCGGTCAGGTTGCCGCTCGGGTCGTGGCTCATCGTGCTTCTCCTTGGTGTCGGGTCTGGCCGGTGGGCGCCGAGAGCGCGGCGAGCGCCCCGAGGGGGATGCCGACCCAGTCGGGGCGGTTCCGCACCTCGTACACGACCTCGTAGATCGCCTTGTCCGCCTCGTACGCCGCCAGCAGGTCCTCGTCCGCGGCGTCGAGGTCGCGGCCGTCGGTGTAGCCGGTGAGGAACGCCCTCCGGCAGTCGTCGCGCCAGGCGGCGGCGTCCGGGCCGGGCACGCTGGCGGCGGCGTAGTCGAAGGACCGCAGCATGCCGGCGACGTCACGCCACACCGCGTCGGGAGCCACGCGCTCCTCGATGCCCTTGGCCGGCTCGCCCTCGAAGTCGATGATCTTCCAGCCCGCGGGGGTGTGCAGCGTCTGCCCGAGGTGGAAGTCCCCGTGCACCCGCTGGGTGTCGAGGTGGACGTCCTCGAGGGCGGCGAAGCGGGACCGCAGGCCGGTGACGTACGGGTCGAGCGCCGGGGCGATCGCGGCTGCGGCGTCGAGACGCTGGCGCATGGTGGCTCCCGCGGTGGCGCCGGGCTGTCCGGTCGCACCGAAGGCGTCGCGCAACGCGGCGTGGGTGAGGGCGAGCGCCCGGCCGAGGGCCTCGGCGTGCCCGGCGAAGCCGGCGCCCGGCTCGGCGCCCGCGGTGCCGGAGCGCAGCGAGTCGAGCGCCAGGTCCCAGCCGTCGACCGCGCCGGCGAGCTTCTCCACGCACATGGCCAGGTCGGCGCCGAGCACCTCGCCGCCGCTGGTCCAGGTCGCGTCGACCCAGCCGTAGAGGTCGGCGACGTCCTCCACCCCGGCGTCCCCCAGGGCCGCGTGGACCTGCACGTCGAGGTTGCGGCCGAGCTCGAGGCGGCGGAACAGCTTGAGCATGGCCACGTCGCCGTACATGACGGAGGTGTTGCTCTGCTGGCCGCGGAACACCTGCGCGTCGAGGTCGGCGTGCAGGGGACCGCCGTCACGCAGGTGGAAGCGCACGCTGCCCGTCTCGTCCGCGACCTCTCGGCTCGCCAGCAGCGCTGCGAGCAGTCGCCCCGCGGCTTGCGGGTCCTGCGCGGCGTCGTAGACGACCTCGTCGCCGTCACGGAACAGCTCGGCCCCGGCGAGGCCTTCGACCGGGCTCCGCCGGTAGGACAGCGCCAGCTGGTAGATCTCGACGGCCCCCTCGTCGGGGTAGCCGACCTCGAGGACGCCGAGGCGTACGCGCGGTGCGTCCGGGTCGACGGACGCCTGGTCGGCCGTGGAGTCGTCGGTGTCGAGCCAGGGCAGCGGGGTGAACGAGCGCAGCTCGGCCCGGCGGCCCTTGCCGGCGAACCAACGGGAGGCGGTGACCGCGCGCAGCAGCGGCTCGGCCGCCCCGTCGGGCAGGCCGGTGGGGGCTGACGTCACGCCGGACCCCGCCCCTGGCGGACCATGGTGAGGACGTGGCAGGGGTCGTCGACCGTCAGCCGGACGAAGGCCCGCTGCCCCCACCGCCAGGTCTGGCCGGTCAGCTCGTCGTGCACCAGGTAGACGTCGCGGTCGGACAGCCCGAGGGCCTCCATGTCGAGCACCAGCTCGCTCTCGACCGCCGCGTGCGGGTCCAGGCTGCTGACCACGATCACGACGTCGTCGCCGCCGTCGGCCGTCCGCGCCCGCTTGGAGAACACGACGGCCTGCTCGTTCGTCGCGGTGTGGAAGTGCAGGTCGCGCAGCTGCTGCAGCGCGGGGTGCTCGCGGCGGACCTGGTTGAGCCGGCCGAGAAGCAGGTTGAGGTTCTCCCCGCTCGCGGCGGCGCCCTCCCAGTCGCGGGGGCGGTACTGGAACTTCTCCGAGTCGAGGTACTCCTCGCGGCCGGGTCCGAGCGGGGCGGCCTCGAAGAGCTCGAAGCCGGAGTAGACCCCCCACAGCGGCGACATCGTCGCGGCCAGCACGGCCCGGATGGTGAACGCGCTGCGCCCGCCGGTCTGCAGGTAGAAGGGGTTGATGTCCGGGGTGTTCACGAAGAAGTTGGGCCGCAGGAAGGCGTCGGTCTCGGTCGTGAGCTCGGTCAGGTACTCCTCGAGCTCCCACTTCTCGTTGCGCCACGTGAAGTAGCTGTACGACATGTGGAAGCCGATCTTGCCCAGCATGTGCATCATCGCCGGCCGGGTGAAGGCCTCGGCGAAGAAGAGCACGTCAGGATCGGTCTTGCGGACCTCGGCGAACAGCCACGCCCAGAAGCTGACCGGCTTGGTGTGCGGGTTGTCGACGCGGAAGATCCGTACCCCGTGGCTCATCCAGAGCCGGACGACCTCCAGCCAGGCGGCGCGCATCCCGTCGCGGTCGTCGTCGAAGTTGAAGTTGTAGATGTCCTGGTACTTCTTCGGCGGGTTCTCCGCGTACGCGATCGAACCGTCGGCCCGCTTCGCGAACCACTCCGGGTGCTGCTGGACCCACGGGTGGTCCGGCGAGGCGTTGAGCGCGAGGTCCAGCGCCACCTCCAGACCGAGCGAGCGCGCCTTGGCCACGAAGGCGTCGAAGTCGTCGAAGTCGCCGAGGTCGGGGTGGATGGCGTCGTGGCCGCCCTCGGTGTTGCCGATCGCCCACGGCGAGCCGGGGTCGCCCGGGCCCGGGGTCAGGGTGTTGTTGGCGCCCTTGCGGAAGGCCGTGCCGATCGGGTGGATCGGCGGCAGGTAGATCACGTCGAACCCCATGGCCGCCGCCGCCTCGAGGCGCTCGTACGACGTGGCGAACGTGCCCGAGGTCCAGGTCTGCGTCTCCTCGTCGAAGACGGCTCCCTGCGAGCGCGGGAAGAACTCGTACCAGGACGCGAACAGCGCCTCGCGACGGTCGACGAAGACGGGGTAGTCGAGGGAAGGCGTGACGAGCTCGCGCGGGCCGTACGCCGCCATCGCCGCCCGGACGTCCGGGGCGAGCACGACCGCGAGCCGGTCCTCGACCTGCTGGCCCGGTTCGAGGGCGCGGGCCGCGCCGCGCAGGCGGGCGGCAGGACCCGGGGCGGAGTCGGCGTCGGCACGCCTCGCGGCGGCGGCGAACAGGGCCTTGCCCTCGGTGCAGACGAGGTCGGTGTCGATGCCGGCGGGGATCTTGATCTCGGCGGTGTGGACCCAGGTCTCCCAGGGGTCGCCCCAGCCCTCGACCCGGAAGGTCCAGGCGCCCTCGCTGTCGAAGACGACGCTCGCGGCCCACCAGTCGAACCCCAGCGGGGTCGAGGGGCGCATCGGCTCGCGCCGCTCGGTGCCGTCCGGCGCGGTCAGCACGACCGTGGCGTTGACGGCGTCGTGGCCCTCGCGGAACACCGTCGCCCGGATCGGCACGGCCTCCCCGACGCTGGCCTTGGCGGGGTAGGCCCCGCCCTCGACCACGGGCGACACCTTCGTGACCGGGATGCGGCCGATCCTGGCGTCGGGTGCTCGGACGAGTTCCACGTCGGTCTGACTCACGTCGCCAAACGTATCGGGCTGCGCCTCCCTGCTCGTGAGCCGGTGCTGCCGCGGATGTGGCCCACGTCTCACCACCGGCGACCGGACGTGCCCGACAGACGCCGCCGCTAGGGTGCTGCGCGTGCGCGCCATCCGTCGTTTCACCGTCCGTCCCGTCCTCCCCGAGGTCCTCAAGCCGCTCGGCGACCTCGCCCGCAACCTGCGCTGGTGCTGGAACGCCGACACCCAGGACCTCTTCCGGTCGGTCGACCCCGACCTGTGGGAGTCGAGCGGGCACGACCCGGTCAAGCTGCTCTCCGACGTCTCGGTGGAGCGCCTGGAGAAGCTGAGCGCCGACAAGAAGTTCCTCAAGCACCTGCGCGTGGTCGAGGCCGACCTGGCCGACTACATGTCCGGCGACCTCTGGTACGCCGGGTACGCGGCCGAGAACGCCACCGCGCCCACCGGGATCGCCTACTTCTCCTCGGAGTTCGGCATCACCGAAGTCCTGCCGCAGTACTCCGGCGGCCTCGGGATCCTCGCCGGCGACCATCTCAAGAGCGCCTCCGACCTCGGCGTGCCGATCATCGGCGTCGGGCTGCTCTACCGCCAGGGCTACTTCCGCCAGTCGCTGAACGCCGCCGGGTGGCAGCAGGAGACCTACCCGCTGCTCGACCCGAACGCCCTGCCGCTGACCCTGCTGCACGGCGAGGACGGACCGGTCACGGTCGAGGTCGACCTCGGCGGCGGACGCGCCCTGCACGCCCAGGTCTGGGTGGCGCAGGTCGGCCGGGTCCCGCTGCTGCTGATGGACTCCGACGTCGAGTCGAACGCCGGGGCGGAGCGCGAGACGACCGACCGGCTGTACGGCGGCGGCACCGAGCACCGGCTCGCCCAGGAGACGCTGCTCGGCATCGGCGGCATCCGCGCGGTCCGGGCGTACTGCAAGGTCACCGGCACCCCGGCGCCGGAGGTCTACCACAGCAACGAGGGCCACGCCGGCTTCCAGGGCCTGGAGCGGATCCGCGAGCAGGTCGTCGCGGGGGTCGAGTTCGACACCGCGCTCGAGGCCGCCCGCGCCGGCACCGTCTTCACCACGCACACGCCGGTCCCGGCCGGCATCGACCGCTTCCCGGTCGACCTGGTGCGCCACCAGTTCGCCGACTTCGGCCTGCCGCTCGAGCGCGTCATGGCGCTCGGCTCGGAGGACTACGACGGCGGCGACCGCGGCGTGTTCAACATGGCGGTGATGGGCTTCCGGCTCGGCCAGCGCGCCAACGGCGTCTCGCTGCTGCACGGCGAGGTCTCGCGCGACATGTTCCAGGGGCTGTGGCGCAGCTTCGACACCAGCGAGGTGCCGATCACCTCGATCACCAACGGCGTGCACCACCTGACGTGGGTGCACCGCGACCTGCTCGCGCTGCTCGAGGCGCCCTCGGGCAGCACCAGCGACACCGTCATCGACGGCTACGACTGGAACGGGCTGGCCGGCGTCGAGGACAAGACGATCTGGTCGCTCAAGCGCACCATGCGGACCGAGCTGATCGCCTTCACGCGCAAGCGGCTCGCGGAGAGCAGCGCCAACCGCGGCCTGCCGACCGACTGGGTCTCCGGCGTCCTCGACCCCGACGTCATCACCTTCGGATTCGCCCGGCGCGTGCCGTCGTACAAGCGCCTGACCCTGATGCTGCGCGAGCCGGAGCGGCTGAAGGCGCTGCTGACCAACAAGAAGCGGCCGATCCAGATCGTCATCGCCGGCAAGTCGCACCCGGCCGACGAGGGCGGCAAGGCGCTGATCCAGCAGATGGTGCAGTTCGCCGACGACCCCGAGGTCCGCGGGCGGATCGTCTTCCTGCCCGACTACGACATCGGCATGGCGCGTCCGCTCTACCCGGGCTGCGACGTCTGGATGAACAACCCGCTGCGCCCGTACGAGGCCTGCGGCACGTCCGGCATGAAGGCCGCGCTCAACGGCGCCGCGAACCTGTCGATCCTCGACGGCTGGTGGGACGAGTGGTACGACCCGGCGTTCGGCTGGGAGATCCCCTCGGCCGAGGGCGTCGACAGCGCCGACCAGCGTGACGACCTCGAGGCGCAAGTGCCCTCTACGAGATCATCGAGAACGAGATCGTCCCGCGCTTCTACGACCGCGACGGCCACGGGATCCCGAAGCGCTGGGTGCAGATGTTCCGGGACACGGTCGCGGGTCTCGGCCCCAAGGTGCTCGCCTCCCGGATGGTGCGCGACTACGTCACCCACCTCTACACGCCGTCGGCGGCGTCGAGCCGTGCGCTCGAGTCCGAGACCGGCGGCCCGCAGGCCCTGGCGGAGTGGAAGCGCAAGGTCCGCGACGCCTGGGGCGACGTGGTCGTCGACCACGTCCAGTCCCTCGACGGCGACCAGGTCGAGGTCGGCACGGGCATCCACGTGAGCGCGCTCGTCCGGCTGGGTTCGCTCGCTCCGGAGGACGTGGAGGTCCAGCTCGTGACGGGACGCGTGGGTTCGGACGACCAGCTCCGCGAGCCGCGGATCACCGCCTTCCCCGCCGGCACCGAGGTCGACGGCGGCCTGCGCCGCTACGAGGGGACCGTCCAGGCCCGCCGGGCGGGTTCGATCGGCTACACCGTCCGTGTCGTCCCGCACCACCCGATGCTCGCCAGCACCGCCGAGATGGGCCTCGCCGCCGTCCCCAGCGGCATGTCCTCCCCGCCCTCCGCCTGAGGGAAGGTTCGGGGCGTGCCATCCCAGGCGCCGTCGGTTTTTCACGTTCACGTGAAAAACTGCTGCTGCGCACGGCAGATCGGCCGTGGGTAGCAGCAGTTTTACGCGGGTAGTTCGCTCGGGCGGCGCTGGGGGATGGCGCTGGGGGTCAGGCGGGCACGCGTACGTACAGCCGGCGCGACTGCTCGAGCTCGAACGCGAGCTGACCCATGCGTCGGGCTGCATCCCCGGGCTGAACCTCCGACCAGACGAAGCGCGCCATTCCGCAGGCCGTCGACCGCATCCGGTCCTCGCGGCCCTTCTCGCGGACGACCGCGCCGGTCGCGGTCTCCCCCCGACGGACGAGGCGCTCGTACTTGATGCGCCCGTCGAACTCGCCGAGCAGACGGCAGGCCTCCCAGTAGAAGTCGCTCCGGCCGATCAGCCGACCGGTGGCGTCGAAGACGTCGTGCTGCAGCGTCGGCCCGGGGATCCCGTGCCGGTAGCACGCCACGCGGGTCAGCGACTCGCCTGGGGACTCGGCCTCCTCCCGCGCCATCCGTAGGGCCAGCCGCGCGGTCCGCGAGCCCGGGTGACAGGTCGAACGGCCGACGACGGTGCGCAGCGGCTCCGCGAGGCCGGGGTGCCGGTGGAGCGCCGAGTCGGCGGTCACGACCCCGCCCTCGAGGGTCGACAGCAGCGCGGTCTGCCAGACCGCGTCCTCGGGACTGACGACGAGCAGGCCTTCGACCGTCGAGACGCCGGCGGCGACCGCTGGTCCGACCTGGTGGTGCACGATCCCCGTCTCCCGGCGGGCCGAACCGCCGTCCAGCCGTGCGAGGTGGACGAGATCCCGAGGTCGTGGCCGAAGACGTCGTAGCCGCGCAGCAGCGCCGCGCTGGGGCCGCAGACGGCGACCAGTCCCCGCTGCTGGGACACCGCGGCGCGAGCCAGGAGCAGATGACGGTCGCGGTCGTCGAGACCGTCGAGGTCACCGGCACGCGCGTACACGCCGTGGCGCAGGCGGACGAGGAGGCCGGCTCGCAGCGCCGCGGTCAGCGACCGGTCCGTCTCGCCGTGCTCGAGCGCCTCCCGGCGGGTGAAGCAGCGACGTGCAAGCAGCGGAAGGGTGTCGAGGTGGTCCACGCCGGGAGCATGCTGCGGGACACGGCAGACGTGCCGGTCGTCCACAGCGGTTCGACGGGCGCCGGTCAGTTGTCCACATCCTGCTGCCCACGTGAAACACGCGCGGCACCCACCAGATCTGCTGCGTGCAGCAACAGTTTTTCACGTGAACGTGAAAAACCGCCCTCAGGGGACGCGGAGGGGCGAGGCGCGCGGGAGGGGCGAGGCGCGCGGGCGGGAGGGCGAGGACGCGCGTGAGGGGAGGGGAGGGGAGGCGCGGGAGGGTCGAGGCCGGGCGGGAGGGGCGAGGCTGCGGTGAGGTGGGGGACGGCAGGGCCCGACGGAACCCTCGCTACGCCGCGGAACCCTCCGGCGGGAGCGGGGTCGCGTGGGTGAGGACGTGGTCGAGCTGCTCGGGGGTCGCGGGGTCACGGAACCGGCTCAGCCGGTGCGAACCGTCGCAGAGCGGCTTGAGCCGCGAACGGCCGCAGCGGCAGAGGGCGACGACGTTGCGCTCGTACGAGACGTCGGTGCCGTCCGCCGTGCGGAGCAGCGCCGGTCCGCGGACGAGCAGGGGCCCGTCCGGGCACACCGTCACGGTGACCTCCTCCGACGCGCTCACGCGCCCACCGCGAGCGGGGAACGCAGGCTGCTGACCCCGGCCTGCCAGGACTCGAGGAGGTGCGTCGAGGCGACCTCGTCGGCGTACGCGGCGCAGCGGGCACCGAAGAGGATGTCGGACGCGAGCTGCGGTTCGACGCGGGCGAGCCCGCCGGCGAGGTCGTGCAGCGCGATCTGCTCGTGCACGGCGTCGGCGACGACGTGCTCGTCGAAGAACCGCGCGGCCGCCTCGTCGCCGCCGAGGCGGCGGTGACCGCGGGCGTAGCGGGCGTTCGGGGTGGACGACGACATCTCGAACGCCGCGAGGTGGCCCACGAGCGCACCGCGCCACCGCCGGTGCAGCCCGAGCAGCGAGATCAGGTTGCTGCTGAGCAGGGTGCTGCCGGGGACGCGGTCGAGGTGGGCGGCGTAGGTGGTGTCGAGACCCCAGGACGCGAGCAGGGTCCGGAACAGCTGCGCGTGCATCGCGGCCGGCACCCCGCCGCCGTACTCGTCGGCCTGGATCGTGACGAGCGCACCCTTGACCGCCCCGCTGAGGCGGGGGACCGCCCAGGTGTGCGGGTCGGCCTCCTTGAGGTGGTAGATCGAGCGGTGCACGAGGAACTCGCGCAGCTGGGCGGCGTCGGCGGAACGCATCAGGTGCTGCGACAGCGACGGCTCGCCGTCGGCCTCGGCCAGCGCGACGAGCCCGGACACCACGTCGGCGACCGGGTCGGCACCGATCGCGTCGCGCGGCACGGCCCGCTCGAGCCCGGCCACGAGCTGGTCCTCCCAGCGCGACCGGGCCCACAGCAGCTCGGGGTGCCACTCCCAGCGCTCGTCCACGCCGGCGAACCCGCGGTAGTGGAGCTCGTAGGCGGTCCACAGCGCGAGCTGCAGGTCGTCGTCGGTGCAGGCCTGGGAGACCTCGCCCGTCCAGCCCAGGTGGCGCAGGTCGAGACTGCGACCCGGATCGCGCACGAGGGCGCGGAGCAGCGCCTCGGACACCGGCCCGCGCGGCGTGGGCAGCGGCGCCGGTGCGTCGTGCAGCAGGTGGTCGGTACGGGTGGGGGCGACGGCTTCGTCGACGGTCACAGCGGTCCTCCGGGTCCGGGGCGGCAGCAGTCGCCGCTGGCAGACGAGGCGTGCTGTTACACCTCGGTTACCCCGCGTTTCAGCCGTGTGAACGGCTCCGGTTGCGAATGGGCCGGAAGTCCACCCCTAGGGGTGAAGGACCGCCAGCAGGTGTGCGACGACCTCGTCGAGCGCCTGCCCGGCCGCCGGCTCGAAGCGCGGGATGGACAGGAAGCCGTGCACGGCGTCGGGGTAGAGGACCGTGCGCACGGCCACCCCGGACCGTTCGAGCGCGGCCGCGTAGGCGAGGGCGTCGTCGCGCAACGGGTCGAGCCCGGCGGCCACGAGCAGCGCCGGAGGCAGGTCGGCGTGGTCGTGGGCCCGCAGCGGGCTGACCCGCGGGTCGTCCAGCGCGATCGAGTGCGGCAGCCCCTGCGGCACGTACTGGCGGCCGTACCAGTCCACCGAACGCTTCGACAGCACCGGCGCGTCCGCCATCGCGAGGGCGGAGCCCGACGTCATGGTCAGGTCGGTCGAGGGGTAGACCAGCGCCTGCCCGACGACGTCGCGCGCCGTCGGGTCGGCCCGGCGACGGTCGCGCAGGGCGAGGGTGACGAGCGCGGCGAGGTTCCCGCCGGCGCTCTCGCCGACCAGCGCCGCCAGGCCCGCGTCGGCGCCCACCTCCGCGGCGTGCTCGAGCAGCCAGGTCGTCGCGGCCCAGGCGTCGTCGTACGGCCCGGGTGCGGGGTGCTCGGGTGCGAGCCGGTAGTCGACCGAGACCACGACCGCGCCGACCAGGGCGGCGAGCCGGCCGCAGAGCCAGTCCGCCCCGGTGAGGTTGCCGAGCACGAAGCCGCCGCCGTGCAGGTTCACGACCAGGGGCAGCGGGCCGGCGGCCCCCCGCGGTCGGTAGACGCGGACGGGGACGGCGTACGGGGCGGTCGGCAGGACCCGGTCGACCAGCTCGACGGCGCGCGAGACGGGCCCGAGCAGCAGCCGGGACACCGGGCGCGGGAGCTCGCGGCGCGCCCGTCGCAGGTAGGACGGGGACGGCGGGTCGGGCCGGGGGAGCCGACGGCCCGTGGCCGTCAGGAGCCGGGTACGGCGGTTCACGCGGCGCTGACCTCCCTCAGTCGACCTGCAGGACCACGACCGTACGGCCGGGGATGCGCAGCGTGTCGCCGGCGGCGATCTTCTCTCCTGGCAGCTCGCCGGCGTCGCCGGTGTGGGCGACCACGGTGTAGGTGTCGGCCCAGCCGCCGTCCGGCAGTGCGACGTGCACCTCGTCGGCCCCCCCGTGGAACCACACGAGGTAGGCCTCGTCGTGGTCGCGGTTGGGCGCGTCGTGCGCGAGGTAGACCCCGAGCGTGCGGCGGTGCGGGTCGTGCCAGTCCTCGTCGGTCATCTCGGAGCGTCCGCCACCGAACCACGCCAGGTTCTTGCGCCCGGTCGGGTGGTTGGTCGTGTCGACCAGCTGCTCGCCGTGCCGGTAGGTCGTGCGGCGGAACACGGGGTGCTCCGCGCGCAGGGCCAGCAGCCGCCGGGTCAGGTCGGTGAGGTCGGCCCAGTCGTGCCGCGTGTCCCAGTGCACCCACGACGTGGGGGAGTCCTGGCAGTACGCGTTGTTGTTGCCGCCCTGCGTCCGCCCCAGCTCGTCGCCGGCGACCAGCATCGGCACGCCGGCGGCGAGGACCAGCGTCGCCATCAGGTTCTTGGTCTGGCGGCGCCGCAGCGCGTTGATGCCCGCGTCGTCGGTCTCGCCCTCGACGCCGCAGTTCCAGGACCGGTTGTCGTCGGTGCCGTCGCGGTTGGACTCGCCGTTGCCGCGGTTGTGCTTGACGTCGTAGGTGACGAGGTCGCGCAGGGTGAAGCCGTCGTGCGCGGTCACGTAGTTGACGCTCGCGCCGACCGGCCGGCTGCCCGCGCCGAAGAGGTCGGGCGAGCCCACCAGGCGCTGGCCGAGCTCCGCGACGCCGTGGGTGTTGCCCCGCCAGAAGTCGCGGACGTAGTTGCGGAACCGGTCGTTCCACTCGCTCCAGCCGTCGCCGAACGCGCCGACCTGGTAGCCGTACGGACCGACGTCCCAGGGTTCGGCGATCAGCTTGACACCGCGGAGGACCGGGTCCTCGCGCAGCGCGGCCTTGAAGGGGTGCTCCTGGTCGACGTGGTGGCGCTCGTCGCGCAGCAGGGTGGTGACGAGGTCGAAGCGGAACCCGTCCACGCCCATCTCGGTGACCCAGTAGCGCAGCGAGTCGAGCACCAGCCGCAGGACGCCCGGCTCGGAGGTGTCGACGGAGTTGCCGCAGCCGGTGACGTCGTAGTCGTTGCGCCGGTCCGCGGTCAGGCGGTAGTAGCCGAGGTGGTCCAGCCCCCGGAACGACAGCGTCGGGCCCTCGTGGCCGCCCTCGCCGGTGTGGTTGTAGACGACGTCGAGGATCACCTCGATGCCGGCGTCGTGCAGCGCGGAGACCATCTGCTTGAACTCGTCGACCTGCGCACCGAGCGTGCCCACCGACCCGTAGGCCGAGTGCGGCGCGAAGAAGCCGAGCGTGTTGTAGCCCCAGTAGTTCGACAGCCCGCGCGAGATGAGGAACGGCTCGGAGACGTACTGGTGGACGGGGAGCAGCTCGACCGCGGTCACCCCGAGCGAGCGGAGGTGCGCCACCACGGCGGGGTAGGCGAGCCCGGAGTAGGTGCCGCGCAGGTGCTCGGGCACGAGCGGGTGCAGCCGGGTGAACCCCTTGACGTGCAGCTCGTAGACGACGCTGTCGCTCAGCGAGACCGGTCGGCAGAGCGGGCGCGGCGGCGGCGAGTCGCGGACGACGACGGCCAGCGGGACGGAGTGCGACGAGTCCTCGGGGCTCGGGACGAAGTCCGAGCTCGCGACGTGGTCGAGGATCGGCCCGGAGTAGTCGACGCCGCCGGTGATCGCGCGGGCGTACGGGTCGAGCAGCAGCTTGGCCGGGTTGAACCGCTCGCCGTTCGCCGGGTCCCAGGCGCCGTGCACGCGGTAGCCGTAGCGCTGCTCGACGCCGACCCCGGCGACGTGGACGTGCCAGACGCCGTCGGCCCCCTGGTGCATCTCGTGGTTGACCTGGCTGTGGTCGGCGTGCACGAGGGCGAGCTCCACCCGGGTCGCCCGCGGCGCCCACAGGGCGAAGGCGGTGCCGTTGCCGACGACGTGCGCGCCGAGCATGGAGGTGTCGGCCGGGACCGGCAGCAGGATCGTCATCCGGGCGGCTCTCCTCGTCATCCGGGCGGTCCTGCCCCCCGCGGCGGCCGGACCCCGGGCGCCGACGTGCAACGCCCGGGTGCACATCATGCCCGTTCCGTCGCGTGCGCGTGCCCGCCGGAGTTGATTCCGTGCTCCCGAGCGCGTGGACGCACCCGGCTACCCCTGCCGCCGTCGACCAAACCGGGGTCGTCGGCTTTGAGACGATTCCCACAATATTGCGGGCCTATAGACCAACGATCGGGGTGCGGCTTACGGTTCCCGAGCCCCCCGAGTTCGTGCGCACGTCCACGGGGTTTCGTCCCACCTCTGTCTCGGGAGACCCATGCACCTCCGCTCCAGGCGATCGCGCCTGATCGCCGCCGCCGCCGTGCTGCTCGTGCCGGCCGGCGTCCTCGCCACCACCCAGCCCGCCGCCGCGGCCCCCACCGGGCTCGTCGCGGTCGACGGGACCGTCCCCCAGTGGCTGACCGCCTCGCGGTCGGGCGCGCGCACCCTGTCGAAGGCCGCCGCCGCCGACGCCAAGAAGAAGCTCGACATCCGCGTCTACCTCGCCCCGAAGGGCGGGCAGGCGGCGCTCGAGCAGGCCGCCGCCGCGGTCTCGGACCCGTCGTCCAGCGCGTACGGGCAGTTCCTCACGACGAAGGAGTACCGGGCCGCCTACGAGCCGACCAAGGCGTCGGCCACCACGGTCACGCGCTGGCTCAAGGGCAAGCACCTCAAGGTCACCGGGACCGAGGGGCACCGCCGTTTCGTCACCGCCCGCGGCACCGTCGCCCAGCTCGACCGGGCCTTCGGCATCAGCCTCACCCGGCTCAAGCACGACGGCCAGGACGTCATCGCCCCGACGACCCCGGCCCTGCTCCCGGCCTCGGTCGCGTCCTCGGTGCTGACGGTGGGCGGGCTCGACACCACCGACGCGCGGATGACCCACAGCGCGCGCCCGACCGCGACGCCGCCGGACGCCTTCCAGAACGCGCGGCCGTGCAGCGCCTTCTTCGGCCAGGTCGCCGCGAAGTACGCCGACGACTACGCGACGCCGCTGCCGAAGTTCGGCGGCCAGACGCTGTCCTACGCCCCGTGCGGCTACACCGGTGCGCAGCTGAGGGACGTGTACACGCCGGGCACGAAGCTCACCGGCCAGGGCGTCACCGTCGCGATCACCGACGCGTACGCCTGGCAGCTCATCGCCGCCGACGCCTCGAAGTACGCCGCGGAGCACGGCGACGGGGCCTACGCCCCGGGTCAGCTCACGCAGAACCTGCCGTCGTCGTACCGGCTCGAGGACGAGTGCGACCCGTCCGGCTGGAGCGGCGAGGAGACCCTCGACGTCGAGGCCGTGCACGCGCTGGCACCGGGCGCGAACATCCGCTACTACGCCTCGCGCAGCTGTGACGACGGCGACTTCGGCGACACGCTCGCGCGGGTCGTCGACGAGAACGTGGCCAAGATCGTCACGAACTCGTGGGGCGGCCCCGAGGAGGCGGAGACCTCCGACCTGGTCGTGGCCTACAACCAGGTGTTCCTGCAGGGAGCGCTGCAGGGGATCACGTTCATGTTCTCCTCCGGCGACGACGGCGACAGCCTGGCGGCGACCGGCCTCAAGCAGGCGACGTCGCCGGCCGCGAACCCGAACGTGACGGCCGTCGGCGGCACCTCGACCGGGATCGTCCCGAACCCGGTCGCGAACCAGCCGGCCTGGACGCGCAGCTTCGACACCGGCTGGGGCACCGTCAAGGACAACCTGTCCGCGAACGGCAAGAGCTGGTCCTCCATCGGCTTCACCTCCGGTGCGGGCGGCGGGTTCTCCTCGCTGTTCAACCGGCCCGCGTACCAGAAGGGCGTCGTGCCGTCCTCGGCCCCGCCCGGGCGCGCGTTCCCGGACATCGCGATGCTCGCCGACCCCAACACCGGCTTCCTCATCGGGCAGACGCAGACCTTCCCGGACTACGTGCACTACGGGGAGTACCGGATCGGTGGCACCAGCCTGGCCAGCCCGCTCGCGGCCGCCATGCTCGCGCTGACGATCCAGAACAACGGCGGTCGGGCGTTCGGTGCGCTGAACCCCCGCCTGTACGCGTCGAAGGGGATCGCCGACGACGTCGTGAAGGAGCCGTCCCGGCCCGGGGTGGTACGGGCCGACTACACCAAGCCGACCGACTCCTCGAGCAAGGTCATCTACTCGGTGCGTGAGTTCGGTCGCGACTCGAGCCTGTGGACCGACAAGGGCTGGGACCCGGTGACGGGGATCGGGGTGCCGAACGGCAAGTTCCTGCAGCTGACGACGCCGGCCACGGTCTCGAAGGCCGCGGTGACCACCACGCGGTAGCCGTCCGGGCAGGGCAGCACGGGAGAGGGGCGTCGCGGTTCGCGGCGCCCCTCGCCACGTCCGCCGGCCGGCTAAGTTACCCGCGGGTAACATCGCGCTCGTGAAGATCGTCGTCTGCGTGAAGCACGTGCCCGACGCGAGCGGGGACCGGGAGCTCGCCGAAGACCTCACGGTCGACCGGGAGGGTTCCGACGGGCTGCTCTCCGAGCTCGACGAGTACGCCGTCGAGCAGGCCCTGCGGGTCGCCGAGGCGGGCGACGACGTGGAGGTGGTCGCGCTGACGATCGGGCCCGACGACGCGGCCGCCGCGATCAAGCGGTCGTTGCAGATGGGGGTCGGGTCCGGGATCCACGTGGTCGACGACGCGCTCCACGGCACCGACGCGCTGGGGACCAGCGCCGTCCTGGCCGCCGCGGTCGCCAAGGCCGGGGCCGACCTCGTCGTCTGCGGGATGGCCTCCACCGACGGCGCCATGGGCGTGCTGCCGGCGATGCTCGCCGAACGGCTCGGCTGGCCGGCGGCGACGTACGCGGGTTCGTTGGAGGTGTCCGCGACGACCGCGACGATCGTGCGGGAGGACGACACCGCCCGCCTCACCGTCGAGGTCGACCTGCCGGCGGTGGTCAGCGTCACCGACCAGTCGGGCGAGGCCCGCTACCCCTCGATGAAGGGCATCCTCGCGGCGAAGAAGAAGCCGGTGACCGAGTGGGACCTGGCCGACCTCGGGCTCTCGCCGGCCGACGTCGGGCTGGACGCCGCCGCCACCCGCGTGCTCGACGCCGCCGCCCGCCCGGCCGAGGGGGCCGGCCGGGTCGTCGTCGACGAGGACGGTTCGGGCACGACCGCGGTGCTCGAGTTCCTCGTCGCCGGCCGCTACGCCTGACCGTCCCGCCCGCCCCACCAGCCCGACCCCGTACGCCCAGCAACCCGTACGCCCAGCAAGGAGTCCCCGTGCCCACCGTCCTGGTCCTCGCCGCGCTCGCCGAGGGCGACGTCACCCGCCCGTCGCTCGAGCTGCTCGCCCTGGCCCGCCGGGTCGGCGACCCGGTCGCGGTCGTGCTGGACGCCGGGCGGACCGTCGGCCCGGAGGCCGCGGCCCGGCTGGCGGCGCACGGGGCCACCCGGGTGCTCGCCGTGCAGGACGCCGCGTTCGACGACTTCCTGGTCGCGCCGCGCTCGGAGGCGCTGACCCAGGTCGCGCAGGCCGTCGGGGCGTCGCTGGTGCTGCTCACGTCCGGTGTCGAGACGAAGGAGGTCGCCGGTCGGCTGGCCGTACGCCTCGGGGCCGGGCTCGTCACCGACGCGGTCGACCTCGTCGCCGACGCGGGCGCGGGTCCGGTGACGACCCAGTCGGTGTTCGCGGGCGGCTGGACCGTCCGGGCCCGCGGCGAGCGCGAGGTCCTCGTCGCCACCGTGAAGCCCAACAGCGTCACCCCCGAGGAGTCGACGCCGGGCGCGACGGTCGAGGTCGAGCCGTTCACGGTCACCGTCAGCGACGCCGCCCGCGGGGCCCGGGTCACGCAGCGCGACCTCCGCGTCGCCAGCGGTCGGCCCGGCCTGACCGAGGCCCAGGTCGTCGTGTCGGGCGGGCGGGGGACCGGAGGGGACTTCGGAGAGGTCGAGGCGCTGGCCGACGCCCTCGGCGCTGCCGTCGGCGCGTCCCGTGCGGCCGTGGACGCCGGCTGGTACCCGCACGCCTACCAGGTCGGCCAGACCGGGACGACCGTCTCCCCCCAGCTCTACGTCGCCGCCGGCATCTCGGGCGCCATCCAGCACCGCGCCGGCATGCAGACCTCCAAGGCGGTCCTCGCCGTGAACTCCGACGCCGAGGCCCCGATCTTCGCCCTCGCCGACCTCGGCGTGGTCGGCGACCTGCACGCCGTCCTCGACGGCGTCGTGGCCGCCCTGGCCGACCGCCGCGCCTGACGCGTTCGACGCCTCACCCGACCCGGCTGCGAGCGTAGGAGCGCCTGCTGCGCGAGCAGCCACAATGGGAGGGTGCGGAGCTACCTGGACCACGCGGCGACGACGCCGATGCGGGCGGAGGCGGTGGCGGCGGTCACCGCCGAGCTGACCCGGACGGGCAACCCGTCGTCGGCCCACGGCTCGGGCCGCGCGGCACGGCGTGTGGTGGAGGACGCCCGCGAGCTCATCGCGGCCCGGCTCGGTGCCGAACCGGCCGAGGTCGTCCTCACGGGCGGGGGCACGGAGGCCGACAACCTGGCGGTCAAGGGCGCGTACTGGGCCCGCCGGGACGCCGACCGCCGTGACGTCCTCGTCAGTGCGGTCGAGCACCACGCGGTCGGCGACGCCGCGCTCTGGCTGGCCCAGACCCAGGGTGCGCACGTGACCCTGGTCGACGTCGACGCGGCCGGACGGCTGGACCTGGCCGCGTGCGGGGCGGCGCTGGGCCCGCGCACCGCCGTGGTCTCGGTGATGTGGGCGAACAACGAGGTGGGCACGGTCCAGCCCGTGGCCGAGGTCGCCGCCGCCGGCCACGCGGTCGGCGCGGTCGTGCACAGCGACGCCGTGCAGGCGGTCGGCCACGTGCCCGTCGACTTCGCCGCGAGCGGGCTGGACCTGCTCAGCCTCACCGCGCACAAGCTCGGCGGGCCGGTCGGCATCGGCGCGCTGCTCGCCCGCCGGTCCACGGCGCTCGCCGCGGTGCAGCACGGCGGCGGCCAGGAGCGCGACGTCCGCTCCGGGACGCTCGACGTCGTCGGGGTCGCCGGGTTCGCGGCAGCCGTCGACGTGGCCGTCCGCACCCTCGAGGACGAGGCGGCCCGCGAGGTGGCGCTGCGTGAGGAGCTGTTCGCCCGGATCCGTACGGTCGTCCCGGACGCCGTGCGCTACGGCGCCGCCTCCACGTCCCACCGGGACGCCGGGCTGCCCGGCGTGCTGAGCGTCGGCCTGCCGGGCGCCCCGGGCGACGCGGTCGTCATGCTGCTCGACGCCGCCGGGGTGGACGTCTCGACAGGGTCCGCGTGCTCGGCCGGCGTCAGCGCCCCCAGCCACGTCCTCACCGCGCTCGGCGCCAGCGAGGCCGAGGCGCGCAGCGTCGTGCGCTTCTCCCTCGGCCACACCAGCACCACCGCCGACGTCGAGCGCGTCGCCGCCGTGCTCGCCGAGGCCGTCGGGCGGGCGCGCGCGGCCGCCGCGTACGCCTGAGCGTCGCCCCGGACCAGCAGAGCACAGCACGTCACCGCACTAGACTCGCCCGGTCGTGGACCGGACGCGGAGGAGGCGGGAGCCATGAGGGTGCTGGCCGCCATGTCCGGCGGGGTCGACTCGGCGGTGGCCGCGGCCCGTGCCGTCGACGCCGGGCACGACGTCACCGGCGTGCACCTCGCGCTGTCGAAGAACCCGCAGTCCTTCCGCAGCGGCGCCCGCGGCTGCTGCTCGCGCGAGGACGCCCACGACGCCCGCCGCGCCGCCGACCGGCTCGGCATCCCGTTCTACGTCTGGGACCTCTCGGACCGCTTCGCCGCCGACGTGGTCGACGACTTCGTCGCGGAGTACGCGGCCGGCCGCACCCCGAACCCCTGCCTGCGCTGCAACGAGAAGATCAAGTTCTCCGCGGTGCTCGAGCGCGGCCTGGCCCTCGGCTTCGACGCCGTGTGCACCGGTCACTACGCCCGGCTCGTGGACGGCGAGCTGTACCGGGCCGTCGACGAGGCCAAGGACCAGTCGTACGTGCTCGGCGTCCTCACCGCGCACCAGCTCGCGCACAGCTGGTTCCCCCTGGGCGGCTCGACGAAGACCGAGGTGCGCGCCGAGGCGGCGACCCGCGGGCTCTCGGTGGCGGCCAAGCCGGACAGCCACGACATCTGCTTCATCCCCGACGGCGACACCGCCGGCTTCCTCGACGCCCGGCTGGGCACCCGGCCGGGAGCCGTCGTCGACCTCGACGGCACGCCCGTCGGGGAGCACGACGGCACCCACCACTTCACGGTCGGCCAGCGTCGCGGGCTGCGGCTCGGGGTGCCCGCGGCCGACGGGCGCCCGCGCTTCGTCCTCGACGTCACCCCCGTGAACGGCACGGTGACGGTCGGCCCGCGCGAGGCGCTCGCCGTGTCGCAGCTGATCGGGACCTCTTCGACCTGGACCGGGGACGTCCCCGACGGCCCCTGGCGCGGGCTCGTGCAGGTCCGGGCCCACGGCACGCCCGTCTCGGCGACGGTCGAGCTCCGCGGCGGCGAGCTGGTCGTCGACACCGACGAGCCGCTGCTCGGTGTCGCCCCCGGTCAGGCCGTCGTCTGCTACCTCGGCACCCGGGTCGTGGGCAGCGCGACCATCGCCCGGACGCGCTCCGCGGTGGCCGCCTCGTGACCGCGAGCTCCGCGGCCCCTTCCCGGATGCTCTGGACCGGCATCGGCTCCTGGCCGGGCACGGACGCGCCGGACGCGGTCAAGATCGCCTTCGCCGAGTGCCCGGAGCTGCCCTACCTCCCCGAGCTGCCCGCCCGCGGCCCGACGGGTCAGCTCGTCGGGCGCGGCACCGCGCTGCTCTCCGGGATGGCCGTCGACCTGCAGCCGGCCGGCTGGCGGCTCGCCGACGCGCCCGGTCGTGACGCGCGGCTGGCCCGGTCGGTGTTCCGCTCCGACCTCGACGTGCTCGAGGAGGTCGCGCAGGGCTACGTCGGTCCGGTGAAGATCTCGGTCGCCGGCCCCTGGACGCTGGCCGCGGCCCTCGAACGACCGCGCGGCGACCGCGTCGTCGCCGACCACGGCGCCCGCCGCGACGTCGTGCAGTCGCTGGCCGACGGCGTCGGCGAGCTCGTCGCCGAGCTCGCCCGCCGCCTCCCCGACGTCGCCCTCGTGGTCCAGCTCGACGAACCCCTCCTGCCCGCTGTCCTCACCGGCGGCCTCAGCACGGCGAGCGGCTTCTCCCGGCACCGGTCGGTGGACCGGCCCGAGGTCGCCGGGGCGTACACCGACCTGGTCGCGCACCTGGAGAACGGCGCTGTCGGACGGACGGCCCCGCCGGTGGTCGTGCACTGCTGCGCCGCCGACGCGCCCGTCGCGCTGCTGCGGCAGGCCGGGGTCGCCGGGCTCGCCCTCGACCTCGGGCAGATGGGCACCGGCACCTGGGACGCGGTCGGGGAGGGCCTGTCCGAAGGGTTCTGGTTCGGCGCCGGCGTCCTCCCGACCGACGACCCGAACGCGACCCGGCGGCGGCCGGAGACGGTCGCCGCGCGCCTGCTCGGCCGGCTCGACGACCTGGGCCTCGACGGCGGGGACGGGTTCCGTACGGTCCTCACCCCCGCGTGCGGGCTGGCCGGCCACGACCGGACCACGGCGGTGGCCGCCCTGCGGACCCTCCGCGACGCCGCCGAGATCGTCACCGAGCGCCTGCTCGGCTGAGGCGGGGCGGCCGGCCGCCGGGGCTGCGGCATGATGACCGCGTGGCCCAGATCCGGCAGCTCCGCATCGTCACGACCCTGTTGTTCGCCTTCGCCGTGGCGCAGGCGGGGCTGGGGTCGGGCTACCTCGACGGGCCGCACGCGTTGCTGGTCGCGCACGCCACCAACGCGTTCGCGGTGCTCGTCCTCGCCGTGATCGGCGCGGTGCTCGGCGTCACGCTCCGCCGGTCCGGACGGCCCGGCTGGACGCTCTGGATGCCGCTCGGCATCGTCGTCGCGCTGGCCGCCCAGATGGTGCTCGGCTTCGCCGGCGTGCGGAGCCTGCACGTCTTCCTCGGTGTCCTGATCCTGTGCACGATCACCGCCTACTGCTCCTACGCGTGGCGCCTCCGGCTTTCCCAGGCGGCCTGACCGTGACCTTGTCGCCGCGGCCGCCTCGGAACAGCCCCCGGGCCGCGTCAGGACGTAGAGCCAGGTCCGGGAGCACACGTCGAGGTCGGAGCCGCTGACCCGCTCGCTCCCGCCGGGCTCAGGACGCGCCGTCGGCCGGCCCGTCCTCCTCGTGCGCGGGGCCGCCCGCGAGCAGCCGCCGGAAGCCGTCCGCGTCGAGCTGCGGGGTACCGAGAGTCTCCGCCTTCGTCAGCTTCGAGGCGCCCGGACCTGCGCCGACGACGACGTAGGCGGTCCGCTTGGAGACGCTCGACGTGGCCTTGCCGCCGGCCGCGAGGATCGCCTCGTCCGCCTCTTCCCGGGTGAAGCCCTCGATCGTCCCGGTCACGACGACCGAGAGCCCGGCGAGCGGCCCGGCCGGCGCCGTGGGCGCGGCCTGCGGACCGGGGTGGCCAGGGATCTCGAGCCGGACGCCCGCCGCCGCCCACCGGCCCACGATCGCGGCGTGCCAGTCGACGGCGAACCAGTCGAGCAGCGCGTCGGCGATGATCGGGCCGACGCGCTCGACCGCCGCGAGCTCGTCCCGCGACGCGGCGCGGATCGCGGCGACCGACCCGAAGTGCTGTGCGAGGGCCCGCGCCGCCACCGGACCGACGTGCCGGATCGAGAGGGCGACCAGATAGCGCCACAGGTCGCGGGTCTTGGCGACCTCGAGGTTCTTCAGCAGCTCTTCTGCCTGCTTGGACGGGAACCGCGCGTCGGGGTCGAGCGAGGTGCCCGCCTCGCGCGCAGCGCGCCGCTCGGCGGCGTTGGCCAGGCGCTGGAACGGCGCGAGCCGCTTCTCGGTGCCGTCCTCGTTCAGGCGCGGCAGCCCGGTCTCCGGGTCGCGCGGCACGACCCGGATCGGCAGCAGGTCGGCCATGGTCAGGTCGAACAGCCCCGCCTCGTCGACCAGCGGCGGCGTCGACGGGACCGACGGCTGGGTGAGGGCGGCGGCGGTCACCTCGCCGAGGGCCTCGACGTCCAGCGCGCCGCGGGAGCCGATGTGCTCGACCCGGCCGCGGACCTGCGCCGGGCAGCTGCGGGCGTTCGGGCAGCGGAGGTCGATGTCGCCCTCCTTCGCCGGCCGCAGCTCCGTGCCGCACTCGGGGCAGCGCGTCGGCATGACGAACGCCCGTTCCGTCCCGTCGCGGAGCTCCTCGACCGGCCCGAGCACCTCGGGGATCACGTCCCCGGCCTTGCGGAGCACGACCGTGTCGCCGATCAGGACGCCCTTCTGCTTGACGACGTCGGCGTTGTGCAGCGTCGCCTGCCGGACCTCGGAGCCGGCGACGAGCGCCTTCTCCATCACCGCGAACGGCGTCGCCCGCCCGGTGCGGCCGATGGAGACGACGATGTCGAGCAGCTTGGTCCGCACCTCCTCCGGCGGGTACTTGAAGGCCGTGGCCCAGCGCGGCGAGTGGCTCGTCGCCCCGAGCGCGACGTGCAGGTCCAGGTCGTCCACCTTGACGACGATGCCGTCGATCTGGTGCTCCACCGACGAGCGCTCGACCCGGTAGCGCTCGATGAAGGCCCAGACGTCGTCGATCGTGTCGAGGACGCGGTAGTGGGTGGAGGTCGGCATGCCCCACGCGGCGAGCAGCTCGTACACCTGGCTCTGCGAGGTGACCGGACCGGTGGGGACCGACTCCGTCTCGCTCGATCTGCGCGACGGGCCAGGCTCCGATGCCGTGCACGAGCATCCGCAGCCCGCGGATCCGGGTCTCCATCAGCGCGAGCTTCTCCGGGCTCTTGCCCTCCGCCTTCTGCCGGAGCGAGCCCGACGCGGCGTTCCGCGGGTTGGCGAACAGACGCTCCCCGGCAGCAGCCTGCCGGGCGTTCAGCGCGTCGAAGTTCTCGACTCCGAAGAAGATCTCCCCGCGCACCTCGACGAGGTCGGGGTGACCGCTGCCCTTCAGACGTACGGGGATCGTGCCCATGGTGCGGACGTTCGGCGTGACGTCCTCGCCGGTGATGCCGTCGCCGCGGGTCGCGGCGGACACCAGCACGCCGCGTTCGTAGCGCAGGTTGATCGCCAGGCCGTCGATCTTCAGCTCTGACAGCCACCGGACGGGGGCGTCCGGCGCGCGCTTCGCGGCGTCGCGGTGGACGCGGTCGGCCCACTCGTCGAGCTCGGCGCGGCTGAACACGTTGTCGAGCGACAGCATCGGCTCGCGGTGCACGACCGGCGCGAACAACGTCGTCTCCGGCGCGCCGCCCACCCTCTGCGTCGGGCTGTCGGCCCGCAGCAGCTCGGGGTGGGAGTCCTCGAGCTCCTGCAGGCGGCGTACGAGGCGGTCGTAGTCCTCGTCGGAGGCCGTCGACTGGTCGCCCTCGTAGTACTCGTGGCGCAGCCGGTTGATGCGGCCGGTGAGGTCCTCGACCTCCGTCGCCGCGTCGGCGGGCCCGGTGTCGGTCATCCCGCGAGCATAGGGGCCGCGCGCTTCACCGTTGCCGGGAGAAACCGCTGACGAACGACGGCCGGAACGACCTCGCACCTGCCGTCCGTCAGCGGTTCGTCGGCAGGCGGGGTGCCGTCCTCAGGCGAGCAGGCCACCGACCGCGGAGACGACCGCGTGCGGGGCGAGGAAGCCGGACCGGCCGTCGATCCCGAAGCCCCAGCTGCCCGTCATCGCGTGGTAGACGTACCAGCCGAGGGCGAAGATCGCCAGCATCACGCCCAGCAGGACGAGGCCCACCCAGATCCGCATGCGACGCTTCGCACCCGTGCTCGGGACGAGCTCGGGGCCCCACTCGCCGAGGCGGGGCTGGACGCGCGGCGGCGTGGTGCCGTTGAGGTTCAGGTCCGAGAACGCCGCGCGCAGCCGCATGCCGGCCAGCCTAGCGAGCGACCGGGTCCGGACGAGGGGTCCGACGGCACTCACAGCAAGCCCACAGCAGGGCCTGGTCCCCGGACGGCTCTCAGCCGGGGTGCAGGACCGCCACCCCGCGGGCGACGAGGACGAAGCGGATCGTCCGGCCGAGCAGCACGGCCGCCGCGAACCACCCGATCCGCATCCGCGTCGCCCCGGCCAGCAGCGCCACCGCGTACAGCGGGGGGAAGCCGACGACGGCGGCCAGGAGCACGATGGGCAGCCCCCAGCGCTTCTCGCCGACGAGGCGCAGCAGCCCGGTCAGCGTGCGGCGGAGCTTGCGCCGGGCCGGACCGACGGACTGGCGCCGCAGGCGTACGCGCTCGCGCCGGACGAACGGGAACTGCTTGCCGCGCCGGACCCCGAGGAAGAGCAGGACCTTGCCCAGGGTCTGGCCGAGGGCGATCCCGGCCACGACCGGGACGGCCCGTCCGATCGAGGACATCCCGCTGACGACGACGTAGCCCTCGGCGTTGGCCAGCGGCACCAGGGCCGACAGCACGCCGTAGCCGATCGAGGTCACGAGCTCACCGAGCTCGGCCCAGCCCCATCCGCCCATGCGCAACCCCCGTCAGCGCTCTCGTCGTCGAGGGTCCGATCCTCGCAGCCCGGAGGGCCTCGTGGGGCGTCCGGGCGCGACCTCGTCGGGATCCGGTCGGCGGGTCCTGCTCCGTCCCCTACTTGACCAGGCCGGCGAGGTGGTTCAGCCGGGCCACCTCGGAGTCGAGGAACGCGGGTCCGCCGAGGCGGCCGATGACGATGACGCGGTCCTGGGTGATCGGGGTGACGACCACCGTGCAGTCGGCCCACCCGGGCGCCCAGCCGCTCTCGAGGTCGAGGCGGTGCGTGGCGTCGAACGGGGCGAGCCGCGCGGCGAGGTCGGGCGTGACGTCGGGCGCGAGGGTGGTCGAGAAGGTCATGGCCGGTCCGTCGGGACCGGTGGCGAGCAGGATCGCCCAGTGCGAGCGGAAGACGACCGGGCACAGCGACACCAGGGTCTCGGCGGCGTGCACCGGATCTGCCGTCATGCGCTCGAGCGCCTCGAGGTCGGACTGCAGACCGCCGCCCTCGGGGTAACGGGCGATCCACTCGACGCGGACGCCCTCCAGGCTCTGGCAGGCGGTGACGATCGTCTCGGGCAGCTGGTTGGGCGGGAGGTCGACGATGAAGTCGTCGACGACGGCGCCGTCGATCTTCTGGACGATCTCCACGGCGTTGATGTCGCCACCGATCCCGCCGATCGCCGTGGCGACGGCGCCGAGCGAGCCCGGGCGGTCGGGCAGGGCGACGCGCATGAGAAACACGCGATCATGGTGGCAGAAAGGCGTTACCGAGGCGTTGCGACCCGGTAAGAAGCCTGGTGAACAGCGATTCCAGCGCCCTCTGGCGCTCTGGCGTGCCGGAGAGGCCGAACACGAGCGGATCGGGTGCCGGTGCGTTGAGGAGGAGGCCGTGACGACAGCGTTCTTCCGTCGTCACGGACGACGACGAAAGCATCGGGTTCGAGCCCGATCCGCGTCCGAGCGGAGCGAGGACAGAAGATACGCACGTGCCCCGCTTCGAACCGTTCCGTGCCCTCCGCTTCGCGGCCGCCGACCCGGAGCCGCTGCTGGCCCCGCCGTACGACGTCCTCGACGACGCGGACGTGGACGCGCTGCAGGCCCGTTCGCCGCACAACGTCACGGTCGTCGACGTGCCGCGCGGGGGAGCGGACCGCTACGAGGTCGCGGCCCGGACGCTGGACGGCTGGGTCGACGAGGGCGTGCTGGTGCGCGACGACGAACCCTCCTTCACGATCTACCGGCTGCGGTTCACCGACGCGAGCGGGACGCCGCGCGACGTGGCGGGCGTGCTGGGCGCGCTCGAGGTCGTGGACCCTCCGACCGGCACAGGGGGCGGCGGTGGCGTGCTGCCGCACGAGCGGACCACGCCCAAGGACGCGACCGACCGGCTCGAGCTGACCCGCGCGACCCGCGCGAACCTGTCGCCGGTCTGGGGGCTGTCGCTCGCCCCCGGGCTGGCCGCGCTGCTGGCCGAATCCGGCGAACCGGTCGGGCGCCTCGTCGAGACCGCTGCCGACGACGCCGGGGGCCGTACGGTCGAGCACGTCTGGGAGCGCGTCACCGAACCCGCGCGGGTCACCGCGATCCGCGACCTGCTGGCCTCCGACGACGTGCTCGTCGCCGACGGCCACCACCGCTACGCCGTCAGCCGCACCTACCGCGACGAGGTCCGGGCGGCGACCGGCCGCGACGACACCGCGGCCGAGCTCACGCTCGCCTTCGTGGCCGAGCTCGTCGCCGACCAGCTCAGCGTCGAGGCGATCCACCGCCTGTACGCCGGCGTCGACGTCGAGGCGCTGGGCACGGCGCTGGACGGCTTCTTCACCCGCACCCCGACCGACCGGCCCGACGCGCGCACCCTGGCGGCGATGGCGGCCGAGGGCTTCCTGGTGCTCGTGACCGCGGACGGGGCGTGGCGGCTCGACCCGCGGCCCGGCGCGTTCGACGGGGTGCGGCCGCTCGACGGCGCCTGGCTGGAGACGGCGTCGGAGGGCGTCGCGACCCCGGCCGCTTACCAGCACGGCCTCGACGCAGCGCTCGCCGCGGTCGACGAGGGACGGGCAGACGCGGCCGTGCTCGTCCGGCCCGTGAGCCTCGCCGAGATCCAGCGCACGGCCCGCGAGGGGCTGCTGATGCCGCCCAAGTCGACGTTCTTCACCCCCAAGCTCAAGACCGGGGCGGTGCTGCGCCCGCTGCTGCCCTGACCAGTCGACCGCCTTGCCGAAGCGCCCGGAACCGCTCGGGCTGCTCCGGGTCGCCGCCCTAGGATGGTCAGCCGGGCCGTACGGCCCTTCCCCCACCTGACGAGGAGTGCGCCCCGGTGGCCCTGACGACGGACGACGTGGCCGACCTGGCCCGGCTGGCCCGGATCGAGCTGACGCCCGACGAGCTGGCGCACCTCGCGCCGCAGCTGGACGCCATCCTCGAGGCGGTGGCGAAGGTGTCCGAGGTCGCCGCGGAGGACATCCCGCCCACCTCGCACCCCTTGCCGCTCGCCAACGTCATGCGCGCCGACGTGGTGGCGCCCTCGCTGCCGCGCGCGGACGCCCTGGCCGGCGCGCCGGCGGCCGAGGAGGACCGGTTCCGGGTCCCGCGGATCCTGGGAGAGGACGCCTGATGGCCCTCGACGCGGACCTGACCCGGAGCACCGCCGCCGACCTCGCCGGCGCCATCGCTTCCGGCGACGTCAGCTCGGTGGAGGTCACGCAGGCCCACCTCGACCGGATGGCCGCCGTCGAACCCGCCGTGCACGCCTTCCTGCACGTCGACGGCGAACGCGCGCTCGCCGCCGCCGGCCGGGTCGACGCCGCCCGGAGCGCGGGGGAGACCCTCGGCCCGCTGGCCGGCGTGCCCGTCGCGCTCAAGGACGTCCTGACCTACGCCGGCGCCCCCACCACCTGCGGCTCGAAGATCCTCGAGGGCTGGGTCCCGCCGTACGACGCGACCGTCACCGCCCGGATGCTCGACGCCGGCCTCGTCATCCTCGGCAAGACGAACCTCGACGAGTTCGCGATGGGCTCCTCGACGGAGAACTCGGCGTACGGACCCACGCACAACCCGTGGGACCTCGACCGGATCCCGGGCGGTTCGGGCGGTGGCTCGGCCGCGTCGCTGGCCGCCTTCGAGGCGCCCCTGGCCATCGGCACCGACACCGGCGGCTCGATCCGCCAGCCCGCCTCGGTCACCGGCACGGTCGGGATCAAGCCGACGTACGGCGGCACCTCGCGCTACGGCCTCGTCGCCCTGGCCTCCAGCCTCGACCAGCCCGGTCCGTGCGCCCGTACGGTCCTCGACGCCGCGCTGCTGCACGCGGTCATCGCCGGGCACGACCCGCGCGACTCGACGTCGGTGGACGCGCCCGTCCCGGACGTCGTCGGCGCCGCGCGCTCGGGCGACGTGCGCGGGATGCGGATCGGCATCGTCCGCGAGCTCGGGGGCGAGGGCTACCAGCCCGGCGTCGAGCAGCGGTTCCGCGAGGCGGTCGAGGTGCTGACCGGCCTCGGGGCCGAGGTCGTCGAGGTGTCCTGCCCGACGTTCGCCTACGCGCTGGGTGCCTACTACCTGATCCTGCCGAGCGAGGCGAGCTCCAACCTGGCGAAGTTCGACGGGATGCGCTTCGGCCTGCGCGCCGGCGACGACGGCCTCCACGACGCCGAGGCCGTGATGGGCCTGACCCGCGAGGCGGGGTTCGGTGCGGAGGTCAAGCGCCGGATCATCCTCGGGACGTACGCCCTCTCCAGCGGCTACTACGACGCCTACTACGGGCAGGCGCAGAAGGTCCGCACGCTCGTCAGCCGCGACTTCGAGCGGGCGTTCGCCCAGGTCGACGTGCTGGTCTCGCCGTCGACGCCGGGCACGGCCTTCCGGATCGGGGAGAAGGTCGACGACCCGCTGGCCATGTACCTGAACGACCTCTGCACGATCCCCTCGAACCTCGCCGGCAACGCCAGCGCCTCCTTCCCGGTCGGGCTCGCGCCCGAGGACGGCCTCCCGGTCGGGCTGCAGGTGATGGCGCCGCCGCTCGCCGACGACCGGCTCTACCGCGTCGGCGCCGCACTCGAGCGCGCGCTCGAGGAGCGCTGGGGCGGGCCGCTGCTGGCGCAGGCCCCCGAGCTCGTCGTCCCTGGAGGTGCCAAGTGACCGCGACCGCTCCCGACACCGTCTGGGACTACGACGAGGCGGTGGCCCGCTTCGACCCGGTGCTCGGCCTCGAGGTCCACGTCGAGCTGAACACCGCGTCCAAGATGTTCTGCGGCTGCTCGACGGAGTTCGGCGCCGAGCCCAACACCCAGGTCTGCCCGGTCTGCCTCGGCCTGCCCGGCTCGCTGCCGGTGGTGAACGCCAAGGCCGTCGAGTCGGCGATCCGGATCGGCCTCGCGCTGAACTGCTCGATCGCGTCGTGGTGCCGCTTCGCACGGAAGAACTACTTCTACCCCGACCAGCCGAAGAACTACCAGATCAGCCAGTACGACGAGCCGATCTGCTATGACGGCTGGGCCGAGGTCGAGGTGCCCGACGACGAGGGCGTGCTGCGGACCTACCGGGTCGAGATCGAGCGCGCGCACATGGAGGAGGACACCGGCAAGTCGCTCCACGTGGGGGGCGCGACCGGACGCATCCACGGGGCCGACCACTCGCTGCTGGACTACAACCGCTCCGGGGTGCCGCTCATCGAGATCGTCACCCGGCCCGTCGAGGGCGCCGGCAAGTACGCGCCCGCGGTCGCCCGGGCGTACGTCGCCATGCTGCGGGACCTGCTGCGCGGGCTCGGCGTCTCCGACGTCCGCATGGAGCAGGGTTCGCTGCGCTGCGACGCGAACGTGTCGCTGCGGCCCTCGCCCGACGCCCCGCTGGGGACGCGGACCGAGACCAAGAACGTCAACTCCCTGCGCAGCGTCGAGCGCGCGATCCGCTACGAGATCGGCCGTCAGGCCGCCGTGCTGGACGCCGGCGGCCGGGTCAAGCAGGAGACGCGGCACTGGCAGGAGGGTTCGGGGACGACGTCGTCGGGGCGGAGCAAGGAGCAGGCCGAGGAGTACCGCTACTTCCCCGACCCCGACCTCGTCCCGGTGGCCCCGGCGCCGGACTGGGTCGAGGAGCTCCGTGCGACGCTGCCCGAGGCGCCCGCCGTGCGGTTGCGTCGGGTGAGCGCGGCGTGGGGGTTCAGCGAGGCCGAGCTGCGCGACGTCGTCGCCTCCGGCGCCCTCGACCAGGTCGAGGCGACCGTGGCCGCCGGGACGACGCCGCAGGCCGCGCGCAAGTGGTGGCTCGGTGAGCTGACCCGTCGCGCCAACGCCGACGGCGTCGAGCTCGACGCGCTGCCCGTCACCCCCGCCGACGTCGCCGAGCTCCAGGGCCTGGTCGACGCGGGGACCGTGAACGACAAGCTCGCCCGCGAGGTCCTCGAGGGCGTGCTGGCGGGCGAGGGTTCGCCCGCCCAGGTCGTGCAGTCCCGCGGTCTCGCGGTCGTCTCCGACGACGGCGCCCTCGGGACTGCCGTCGACGACGCCATCGCGGCCAACCCCGGCGTCGCCGACAAGATCCGCGCCGGCAAGGTCCAAGCCGCCGGCGCCCTCATCGGTGCCGTCATGAAGGCCACGCAGGGAAAGGCGGAGCCTGCCCGGGTTCGCGAGCTGATCCTCGAGCGCCTGACCTAGCCGACTGCGCGCAAACGGTGCGACACGCCCGGCGTGTCGCACCATCTGCGCGCAGTCGACGAACGCAAGCCTGGTTGTCCACAGATCTGCAGCGGGGACGGTCGCAGGAGCCCGAGGTTCGGGCAGCGTAGGTCCGTGCCGTTCACCAGGAGCCAGGTCTCGGGCGCTGGTCTGACGCCTTGGGATCTGCGCGGCCCGCAGGTGCGCCGCGAGCACCACGGTGTGTACACCGAGGCGTACGTCGAGCCCGACCCCGCGACGAGCGTCGCAGCCGCCCGCCTCGTCCTTCCCGGCGACGTCCTCCTGGACGGCGTCTCGGCACTGCAGGCCGTGGGGGTCACGCTCGGTGACGAGCTTCCACTGCAATTCGTCACCGCTCACCCCCACCAGGTGCGACGCCCGGGCGTCAGGGTGCGGCGCGTGCGCACCTTGCCGCCGGCCGACGCCGGACGTGTCTTGCCGGCGTCGGCCTTCGTGGCGGCTGCGGCGGACCTCGACCTCGTCGACCTGGTGGCGGCCGGCGACTGGCTCGTCAGGCGCCGGCTCGCCTCGTGGGACGAGCTCGTCGCAGGTGCCGCAGGCCACCGCGGCAGGCACGCCCTGCTCGCGCGCCGCGCGGCGGGGCTCGTCCGGGACCGGGTCGACTCGCCGCAGGAGACCCGGCTGCGGCTCTGCCTGGTCCTGGCCGGGCTACCCGAGCCGGACGTCAACCCGGTCGTGTTCGTCGGCGGGCGCGCGGTCGGCCGGGTGGACCTGTTCCTCGCGCGGTGGCGGGTCGCGATCGAGTACGAGGGCGACCAGCACCGGACGGACGTACGGCAGTGGAACGTCGACATCCGCCGGCACGAACAGCTGACCGCCGACGGGTGCCCTGTGCTGCGGGTCAGCGCCGGGCGCATGCGGCATCCACGCGCCGTGGTCGCGCTCGTCGTCCAGGCCATGCGCGGGGCTGGCTGGGACGGTGCGAGTCCCGTGTTCGACGACGAGTGGCACCGCCTCTTCCCGAGTGCGCGCTAGTGGTGTGACCCGCCGCGCGTGTCGCACCATCTCTGCGCACTCGACGGAACCCTCAGGCGTCGGTGGTCTTCACCGACAGGACGGGGACCGTGGCCTCGAGGATCAGGCGCTGGGCGATGCTGCCGAGGACGGCCTTGCCGATGGGGGAGCGCTTGCGCACGCCGACGACGAGGCGGGTCACGTCGGGGCGGTCCTCGATGACCTGGAGGACCTGCTCGACCTCGTCGAGGTCGGAGCCGGCGCTGGGGACGACCACCTCGTACGGGACGTCGGCGGCGATGGCGGTCGTGTCGACCTCGGAGCCGCTGAGGTTCACCACCGTGAGCTGGACGTTCAGCGCCGCGGCCTCGTTGGCCCCGGCCTCGAGGGCGGCCTTGCCCTCCGCGCTGTTCGTGAGGGCGACGAGGACGCTCATGTTCTCTCCCAGGCTCGGGAGCCGGTACGGCACCGGCTCGACCGCGATCTTGCCGCACCCGTACGGACCGCGCGCGCCGGGTGTCCCCGGGACTCGTTCAGGGCTGCAGGGCGCCGTCGAGGAAGAGCAGCATCGTGCCCAGCAGCAGCCGGCGCGAGTCAGCCCGCCGGTACTCGTGGCCCTCGCCCGCGAGCGTCAGCAGCTCGACCGGGCGGTCCAGGGCCCGCAGCGCCTCGACCACCTGCGTGGCCTCGCCGTACGGCACGTTCGTGTCCAGCTCGCCGTGGGCGACGAGCAGCGGGACGTCGATGTTCTCCACGCGCTGCATCGGCGAGAGCGCCCGCAGCAGCGCCCAGTCGCGCTCGGGGTCGCCGTACTTGGTGACGGCCGCGGCCGCGATCCAGGGCTCGGTGTCGCGGTAGAAGGTGTGCAGGTCCGACATCCCGCAGACGTCGACGCCGGCCGCGAACACCCCGGGGCAGAAGGCGAGCATCGCCAGGGTGAGGTAGCCGCCGTACGAGCGCCCGGTCACCGCGACCCGGCCCGGTTCGGCGACCCCGAGCTTGACGAGGAACTCCTCGCAGGCGAGCACGTCGTCGAAGGCGTCACGGCGGCCGCGCACGTCGTCGGCGTGCACGAACGCGCGACCCGAGCCCGACGAACCGCGGATGTTCGGTGCGAACACCGCGATCCCGGCCGCGGCCATCGCCTGGTGCTGCGGGTTGAACGTCGGACGTTCCTGGGCCTCGGGCCCGCCGTGCAGGCTGAGCATCGCCGGGACGGGGCCGACGGTGCCCGGCGGCCGGTAGAGCCACCCGGTCAGGGGCAGGCCGTCGCGCCCGTGCAGGAACTCCAGCGTGGGCGTCACCAGGCGGTGCTGCGTCCGCGGCGGCACGGCCGTGGCCAGCGACCAGGTCCGGCTCGCCACGTCGAGGCGCCACAGCTCGCGGGGACGTTCCGGCCCCTCGACCGCCACCAGCGCCGTCGAACCGTCCCGGCTCAGCAGCGCGCTCGTGACCACCGCCCCCGGGAGGTCGGTGACGACCTCGGTCGTCCCGGTCCAGGCGTCGACGAGCTCGAGCTCGGAGCGTCCGCCGGTCACGTTCCAGACGCAGAGGAGCGTACGGCCGGCGTCGTCGGCGTCGAGGCCCTCCAGCTCGGCGTCGGGCCGGGGCGCGAGCACGCCGGACTGACCGCGCCAGCCGGCCGGGCCGAGCGGGATGGCGACCAGCTGGCGGCGGGGGAGGCCGGCGTCGGTGGCGAGGTAGGCGATGAGCGGCTCGAGCGCGGCCGGGTGGTCCGGCGGCAGCGGGTCGCCGGGCGGTGCGGGCCGGACGAACGCCCGCTCGGTCGAGCCGGTGCGGGGTAGGGCAGCAGCGGGTGGTCCGCGTCGGCCACCCGGTCGACCACCACGCAGAACTGCCGCCCGCGCTGCCCGTCCTTGAGCACCACGTAGTCCTCGTCGACCGACAGGTCGAGCACCGAGATCAGCTCGCCCTCGGCCAGGGCGTACATCTCACCGGTCGCGGGGTCGACGAGGTAGGCCCGGGTCGGGTCGCCGGCGTTCTCGCCGGGCACCGAGACGCTCACCCGGTGCCCGCTGCGGGTCCAGGGGCCGAGCTCGGCGTGCACCGTCTCCGAGCCGGCGACGCGGCGCGCCGCGGAACCGTCGGGACGCACGACCCACACCTGCGTCCGGACCCCGCCGCCGGTCGCCAGCGCGCAGGCCAGCCAGCCGCCGTCGGCCGACCAGCTCACCGCGACGACCGGGTCCTCGCCCAGCGCGACGAGCGTGGCCCCGGGCGGTTCGCTCCCCGGCTCGGCCGGGGACGCGAGGTCCTGCACGAACAGCCGCGGGCTGCCGGTCCGGTCGCTGACGAAGGCGATCCGGGAGCAGTCGGGCGACAGGGTCGGCGCCCAGCTGCCCCAGGCGTCGACGAGCTCGTCGCCGAGTCGGACGGCGGCGGCGAGGGACGGCGAGGGCGGACGACGTCCCGGCGCGGCCGGCCCGAGACCCAGGGGCCCCACGTCAGCCCACCCCGTGCTGCTGGAGCCACATCTCCAGCAGGCCGAGCTGCCACAGCGCGTTCGAGCCGAGCTGCGTACGGGTGGTGTTCGGGTCGGCGAGCAGCCGCTGCACGGCGTCCTCGCGGAACAGGCCCCGACGACGCGCGACCGGGTCGGTGAGCGCGTCGCGCACCTTGGCCAGCATCGGGCCCTCCAGCTGGCGGATCGCCGGGACGGGGAAGTAGCCCTTGGTGCGGTCGATCACCTCGTCAGGCACCACACCGCGAGCGGCGCGCTTGAGCACGCCCTTGCCGCCGTCGGCCAGCTTGAGCTCCGGGGGGATCCGGCCGGCGAGCTCGACCAGCTCGTGGTCGAGGAAGGGGACGCGCGCCTCCAGGCCCCACGCCATCGTCATGTTGTCGACCCGCTTGACCGGGTCGTCGACGAGCATCACCGTCGTGTCGCTGCGCAGCGCGGCGTCGACCGACGTCTCGGCACCCGGCGCGCGCGAAGCCCTCGGCCACGAAGCTCGCTCGGCACGTCGCGGTCGAGCAGCCAGTCCGGCGACACGAGCTCGGCCACGCCCGCCCAGCGCCGGTCGAAGAACACGCCCGCGTACGCCTCCGCCGCCTCCGCGCGCGGCACACCGGCCAGCGGCGGGTACCAGTCGTAGCCGCCCAGCACCTCGTCGGCGCCCTGCCCCGACTGGACGACCTTCACGCTCTTCGAGACGTCCTCGCTCAGCAGGTAGAAGGCGACGCAGTCGTGGCTGACCATCGGTTCGCTCATGGCGCCGATCGCCGCGTCGACGCCCGGCAGCAGCCGGGCGTCGTCGATGGCGATGCGGTGGTGGTCGGTGCCGAAGCGCTGCGCGACCAGCGAGGAGTACTCGAACTCGTCGCCGCTCTCGCCCCCGCTCGCGGCGAAGCCGATGCTGAAGGTCTTGAGGTCGTGCTGGCCGGCCTCGGCCAGCAGGGCCACGACCAGCGACGAGTCGATCCCGCCCGACAGCAGCACGCCCACGGGGACGTCGGCCACCATCCGGCGGTCGACGGCGACCCGCAGCGACTCGAGCAGCGCCTCTTCCCAGTCCCGGCTGCTCCAGCCGGCCTGCGCCGGGTCCCGCGTGAACTCGGGCGTCCAGTAGACGCGCTCGGAGAAGGTCCCGTCGCGCTCGACGACCCGGAGGGTGGCCGGCGGCAGCTTCTTGACGCCGTTGAGGATCGTGCGCGGGCGGCGGCACGATGCTGTGGAAGGTCATGTAGCAGGCCAGCGCCACCGGGTCGAGCGACGTGTCGGTGCCGCCGCCGGCCAGCAGCGCGGGCAGCGACGACGCGAACCGCAGCCGCGCGGCCGTCTGGTCCAGGTAGAGCGGCTTGATGCCCAGCCGGTCGCGGGCCAGGACCAGCCGCCCGGAGGCGTGCTCGGCGATCGCGAAGGCGAACATGCCGAGGAAGCGGTCGACGCAGGACGTGCCCCACTGCGCGTAGGCCTTGCCGATCACCTCGGTGTCGGAGGTCGAGAAGAAGCGGTGGCCGTGGCCCTCGAGCTCCGCCCTCAGCTCCTGGTAGTTGTAGATGCAGCCGTTGAACGCCACGGTCAGGCCGAGCGCCGAGTCGACCATCGGCTGGCCGCCCGCCGGGCTCAGGTCGATGATCGAGAGCCGCCGGTGGCCGAGCGCGATCGCCCCCCGGGCCCAGATCCCGGAACCGTCCGGCCCGCGGCGGTTCATCGCCTCGGTGACGCAGCCGCAGGCCGCCACGTCGGCGGCCCGCCCGTCGAACCGGATCTCCCCGCTCAATCCGCACATCTAGGACTCCTCGGTGCCGGCGTCAGGACCGGTGCGCAGTCGCGTCACCGGGTCGGGCACGGCGTCCGGGTCGCCGACCACCCAGGTGTCCTTGGCCCCGCCGCCGCGCGAGGAGTTGACCACCAGCGAGCCGTCGGGGGCCATCCGGGTCAGCCCGAGGCCGGCGAGGACGACGTCGTCGGGGCCGGTGCCGCTCACGTACGCGAACACCCGCAGGTCCACGTGCCGGGGCTGCAGCAGGCTGCCGCTGAGCGTGGGGTGCGACGAGAGCGCCACGACCTCCTGCGCGACCCAGCCGGCCGGGTCCGCGGCGATCTCGGCCCGGCGGGTGGCGACCTCGGCCGCCGAGGCGTCCGGGCCGATGAGGACGCCCGCGCCGCCGTGCCCGTCGACCGGCTTGGTGACGAGCTCGCCGACCCGGTCGAGCACCATCCGGTACTCCGAGTCCTCACCGGTCCGGTAGGTCGGGACGGACTCGATCGCCGGGTGCTCGCCGAGGTAGTAGCCGATCAGCTCGGGGACGTAGCAGTACATGGCCTTGTCGTCGGCCACGCCGTTGCCGGGTGCGTTGGCGAGCAGGACCCCGCCCGCCTCGGCCACCGCGAAGACCTGCGCGCCGACCGGTCGGTCGGCGGGGTCGACGGTGTCGACGAGCTCGTCGTCCAGGCGGAGGTAGAGCGCGTCCAGCCGGCGTCCGTCGCCGTCCGGCCCGCCGTGGCGCACCTCGCCGTCGACGACCACGAGGTCGGCGGGACCGACCAGGACGAGGCCGGCGCGCTCGGCCAGCAGCCGGTGCTCGAACCAGGCGGAGCTGTCCGGCCCGCTCGAGAACAGCGCGGCCGTCCCCTCGTCGCGACCGCCGAGGACCGTCGCGCGCAGCAGCGGCATCGCGTCGGCCGGGTCGAGGAGCCCCGGCGGGCGCGGCAGGTCGGGCATGACGTCGTCGACCAGCTCGCGGATCGCCAGGGCGTAGCCGGCGCCCGACGGGTTGCGGACGTTGTCCTCCAGGACCCGCCAGCCGCCGAACTCGTTGCGCACCAGGTCGAAGCCCACCACCGGCGCCCGGACCACGTCGGTGGGCAGGCGCCGGGCCTCCTCGCGCCAGCCGGGCGAGGCGACCACGAGCTCGGGCTTGAGGACGCCGTCGGCGAGGATCCGCTGCTCGCCGTAGACGTCGCGCAGGAACGACTCGATCGCCCGCGCCCGCTGGACGAGCCCGTGCCGCAGGTCGTCCCACTCGTGGGCCGACACGACCCGCGGCATCAGGTCGACGGTGAACGGCTGCTTGGTGCCCTCGACGCCGAAGGTCAGGTCGTGCTCGGCGACCCAGGCGTCCCGGGCCCGGGCGCGCTCGTCGATGCGGTCGGCGTCGAGGTCGCGGAACACCTCGACCAGGTCCTCGTAGACGGGACGCGGGCGACGGTTCGACCCGATCGCCTCGTCGCCGGCGCGCGACCGGTAGCGGCGCAGCTCGGGCACCGCGGGCCGCGGACCGCCGGCCGGTCCCCGGGTCTCGGCGACCACGAGCTCCACCACGTCGTCGAGGCGGCCGCGCTCGGCGTACGCGGCACGCTGCCGGTCCGCGGAGTTGCCGCGGGCGAGCGCGGTCTCGGCGAGCCAGCGGACCTCCTCGAGGTCGCCGAGCTCCTCCAGCGGTGCGGCGAGCCGTTCGACCATGGCCCAGACGGCGTCGGCCGCCGGGACCGGGCGGGGGTGCGGGCTGCGGTCCAGGAGCAGGCCGGACAGCCCGCTGCGGGCGGCCTGCCAGAGCGCGGCCCGGTGCATCGGCGGGGGCAGCGGCTCGTACGGCCGGCCCTCGGCGACCTCGATCTCCGCGGCCCGGACGGCTGCCCGGAACAGCCCCGCGATGAGGATGGCGTCGTCGACCACGGGGCAGGCGTCGCAGACGCGCAGCTCGAGGGTCGGGGCGTGCGAGGAGGGCCGGACGTCGAAGTAGGCCATCTTCTCGTCGGCGATCACGCCGCTGCTGATCAGGTCGGCCAGCAGGTCGTCGTACTCGGCCGCCGAGCGCAGCGGACCGGTCGCACCGGCGGTCGGCCAGCGCTGCCAGATGATCGTGCGGATCGAGGAGTAGCCGGTGTCCTGCTCGTTGAAGTACGGCGAGCTGGCCGACAGGGCCGTCAGCACCGGCAGGTCCCGGGCGATGCGCTGCATGATCTCGACGGCCAGGTCGCGGTCGGAGACGCCGACGTGGATCTGCAGCCCGCAGATCAGCTGCTCGTCGACGAGCATCCGGTACTGCTCCTGCATGCGGCCGTAGCGGCCGGTCGTCGTCAGCTCGAAGTCGGCGAAGGCCGCGCTCGGAGCGGTGCCGACCGCCGCGATGCCGACGTTGTCGCGAGCCGCCTCGGCGACCAGCAGGCGGCGCAGGCGGAGCAGCTCCGCGCGCAGGCCGTCGAGGGTGTCGACGACGTCGGTGTTCGTCTCGACGGTCGTGCGCTGGATCTCGGCGGAGTAGTTGGCGCTCGGCAGCCGCGAGAGCAGCTGCGGCGCCCGCCCGACCAGCTTCCAGCTGTCCAGGTCGACGAGGTGCAGCTCCTCCTCCGCGCCGAGCGTCAGCTCCGCCGGCATGGTCCCCCCGAGGTGGCGCTCATCCCCGAGACCCTAGGCCCGCCTTGTTACGGGCCGGTCAAGCGCGCGGTCCGGACGTCCGGCGGCGGGACGCGAAGAGCAGGGCCAGGCCGACGAGCACGAGGACGGCGCCCACCCAGAACCAGAAGACGACCCCGGACATGGCCGACCCCGGGAGCACGCCGAGCCCCTGACCGACCCACAGGGCGCCGATCAGGATGGCGATGATCCCGACGACCCGGGCGGCGATTCGTGCACCTGAACTTCTCATCTCTTCTGCCTTCGCTCCGCTCCGGCGCGCCGGGCGCTCGGGTCCTCCGCCTTCCTCCCTCGATCGCACGACGGAGAAGCGTTGTCGTGCTCTCTCGGTCGTCCAGGCGGAGGCGCGCCCGCCGGTCTTGGCGGGGCTGGGCCCAACCTAGCCGGGCTACTCGCTCAGGTCGGTGCCGAGCAGCTGCTCGACGGCCTCGGGCTCGCCCACGAGACGCACCCGCGCGGCCTCGGAGCGCCCGTTCGCGAGCAGGGTCAGCTCGCTCGGACGGCCGACGGCGGTGACGGTCTGGGTGCCGGCGGCGGCGCGGATGGTCTCCGGCTCCTCCCCGGCCGGCCCGCCCTCGCGCTCCAGCACGACGCCGACCTTCGAGTGCCGGAACTGCGCCCGGGCCAGCAGCTTGAGCCGCCGCCACAGCCAGCCCTCGACGTCCTCGCCGAGCTCGCGCGGCTCGGACGGCTCGGCCCCGGCGCGGCGCACGTCCTCGTGGTGGACGAAGTACTCGATCGTGTTCGCGCCCTCGTCGACGCCCGGGATCGCGAACACCGAGAAGCGGGCCGGGCCGTTGCGGACCTTGTCGACGAGCTCGGCGTACGGCCAGCGCGCCTTCGTCTCGGCCATCCGCCGCTCGAGGAGCCCGGCGAGGGGCCGCGCGATGATGCCGCCCGCCCCGACCGGGTCGGTCTCGCGGATCCACAGGTGCGCCGCGAGGTCGTGGGTCGTCCAGCCCTCGCACAGCGTCGGGGCGCCGGGCCCTGCGCGGTCGAGGAGGTCGGCGAGCTCGGCACGCTCGGACTGGGCAAACGTCACGAGCGACGATCGTAGTGGCGCGACGGGGGAGACTTGACCTCATGACCTCGACGCCGACCGCCCCGACGCCGACCACCTCGACCCTCGACCCCGCGATCGCCGCGCTGCTCAAGCGCGACGCCGCCGGGCTGGTGCCCGCCGTCGTCCAGGACGAGGAGTCGCACGCGGTCCTCATGGTCGGCTGGATGGACGACGAGGCCCTGCACCGCACCCTCACCACCGGGCGCTCGACCTTCTTCTCGCGCAGCCGCGGCGAGCTCTGGGTCAAGGGCGAGACCAGCGGTCACCGGCAGTGGGTGCGCGGCGTCCGGCTCGACTGCGACGGCGACACCCTGCTGGTGACGGTGCGCCAGGAGGGTGCCGCCTGCCACACCGGCGACGCGACCTGCTTCGACGCCCGTCCGCTCCCGGCGCTGGTGCTCACGGAACCCACCGCGTGAGGTCGTCTGTGCGCCCGCTCGCCCTCGGCGGCCTCGCCCTCGGTTCCGTGCTCGCGCTCGTCGCGGGTTCGCGGGCCTGGTGGCGGGCGGCGGGCACGGGCGTCTCCGTGGCCTTCACGGGCACCGAGGCCACCGCCGGCCTGGGGCAGGCGCTCGCCCTGGTCGCGCTGGCCGGGGCGCTGCTGGCCCTCGTGCTGCGGGCCCGGGGCCGTCGGGTGCTCGGCGTCCTGCTGCTGCTGGCCGGCGCCGGGGCCGTCGTCCTGGGCGTGACACGACCCCGTCCGGCGAGCGGGACCGTGCGCAGCCGGGTGCTGGAGGTGAGCCTGGCCGACCAGTTCGCGCTGGTCGGCACCCCGTGGCCGTACGTGTACGCGGTCGCCGGCCTGGTCGTGGCCGCGGCGGCCGTCGTCATGGTCCTGACGGCCTCGCGGTGGCCCTCGCGGGTCGCCCGCTTCGAGCGTCCCGGCGTCGGCGACGCCGCCGCCCCGGCCACGGCCGGGACCGGGGTACCCACCACCGACGACCCGGCCGCCCTGTGGCGCCTGATGGACGCCGGGGTCGACCCGACGACAGGCCAGGAGCCTTCGCCCGAGGTGCCACGTGAGGACGACCACAGGGTGCAACCCGACGCCGACGACGCGGCGAAAGACCCTCCGAGCACCAGCCGTTCCGGGAGGGTCGGTGTGCACGGACATCCCTCCGGGGACACAATGAGGGCCCGGGCAGCCGCCCGGGACGACGAGCCCACCTGAGCCGTGGGGCTAGGAGCACCGCGATGGCAGCCCCGTCCCGCGCCGCCGACCCGTCGGGTACGGCGTCGCGCTCGAACATCACCGACTCGAGCGGTGAGCGGAAGAAGCACATCCACCACGGCCAGACCCTGGCGGCCTGGGTCGGCAGCCTGACGGCGATGGTCGCGGTGATCGTCGGCGGCTTCGGCGTGGTGTTCCAGAACTGGGTCGTCTTCGGCGTCGGGGTGGCGCTGCTCGTGGTGGCCGGCGTCGCCGGTCTCGTCCTGCAGAAGACAGGGCACGGCGCGTACTAGGACGCGTGCCGCGGATGTGACGTAGGGGGCAGGGGACAGTCATGGGTGTGCTCGACGACATCGTCGCCGGGGTCCGCGAGGACCTCGAGCTGCGGCAGGCCGACGTCTCCCTGGACCGGCTCAAGGAACGCTGCCAGCACGTCGACCAGGCGCTCGACCCGATGCCGGTGCTGCGCGGGCCGGGCGTGTCGGTCATCGCCGAGGTGAAGCGCTCGAGCCCGAGCAGGGGTGCGCTGGCCACCATCGCGGACCCCGCCGCGCTGGCGGCCGAGTACGAGGCCGGCGGCGCCTCGGTCATCTCCGTGCTCACCGAGCAGCGCCGCTTCGCCGGCACGCTCGAGGACCTCGTCCGCGTCCGCGTGGCCGTCGACGTGCCGGTGCTGCGCAAGGACTTCGTCGTCACGGCGTACCAGCTGTTCGAGGCCCGCGCGGCCGGTGCGGACCTGGTCCTGCTGATCGTCGCGGCCCTCAGCGACACCGAGCTCGTGAGCCTCGTCGAGCGCGCCGAGTCGATCGGTCTCACGCCGCTCGTCGAGGCCCACACCGACGAGGAGGTGCGCCGCGCGCTCGACGCCGGCGCCCGGCTCGTCGGGGTCAACAACCGCAGCCTGCAGACCCTCGAGGTCGACCCCACCACGTTCGCCCGGCTCGCACCGCTCATCCCCGACGGGGTCGTCCGGGTCGCCGAGTCCGGCGTCCGCGGCCCGCACGACGTCATCGAGCTGGCCCGCGCCGGCGCCGACGTCGTGCTCGTGGGCGAGGCGCTCGTCACCGGGCGCGACCCCCGCACCGGGGTCGCCGACCTCGTCGCCGCAGGTGCCCACCCCGCCGCGCACCGCGGCTGAAGTCGAGCTGACGTGGGGGACGACCCGCACCTTTGCGGGAGTCTTCTCACCGGCGCGTGAAGTGCAGGCTCTCGCGCGATCTCTTGCAGGGCAGGTGGATCGGTCGTGAGCGACGACACGTTGCACGCGGCCGACTGGTTCTCACGCTCTTGTCGTATTCCTCGAAGGTCGAGCGGCATGGGCCGCTCCACCACGCCCCGGCCGAGGGCCGTCTCGTCAGGGGACCGTCGTGCGGATGACGCAGGATCAGCCTTCGCGGTGAGAAACCCCGAGAGAAGCGGAGAAGGCACCCTGCAGGTCGTGGTCGCACCTGGGAACATCATCGTGCTCAACGGCGCCTCGAGCTCGGGCAAGTCGACTCTGGCTCGCCACTGCCAAGACCTCCTCGAGCAACCGTTCCTGCACCTCAGCAGCGACCAGCTCGTCGACGGTGGCGCCTTACCTCGCCGACGTGACCCGACGGGCCCGTTCGCCTGGTCCGGGCACCTGAGGCCCCTGTTCTTCGACGGGTTCCACCGCTGCATCCCCGCGATGGCCTCTGCGGGCAACAACCTGCTGGTCGACCACATCATCGAGTACCGCAGCTGGCGGCTCCAGCTCGAGGAACTCCTCAGCGGCTTCGACGTCTTCCTCGTCGCGGTGCACTGCGACGGTGCCGAGCTCGACCGTCGCGAACGTGCCCGCGGCGATCGGCGACCAGGCGAAGGACGTGCCCACCTCGAGGACAACCAGATCCACCAGCTCGGCTCCTACGACTACGAGGTCGACACCACCGCAGGCGTCGACGCCACGCTCGCCCGGGCTGTCGTCGCGGCCTGGGCGGCACGACAGCGCCCTCGCGGCTTGCCCGCGGCGTTCTGAAGAAGCAACACCGCAAGCCGACCCGTCTACGAGACAAGGAAGGGCGGTCTGCCTCTGCAGTGCGCTGCTGACGCTCCGGCGTCGTTTGCGCAAGGTCGCTGCTTCAGCGGGAGAGGGAGGCCAGACAGCGGAGTCGATCGAGGTCGCCGGGGAGTGCTGCAAGCTCGAGGGCTTGCCACGACGTCATGGCGGATGTGCCTGCGAGTGACCCAGCCGCTGCTCGGGACCGTGACCGGCATGCCGACGGCGACGATCGCGGGTGCAAGCCACCATGAGGAGTTCATGGGCACGAGCCCGACTGCCCTCGCCGCCAAGGCCAGGGCGGCGGCCACTGCCACGCAGGCGAGGTAGATCCCTACGATGATCAGCACGCCGCTGGACCGAGGCCATCGTCGGCCGTCCGTCTCCACGCAAGGAGGGTCGCGGATCCAGGCGTCGAACATCGGCCTTGACGCGAGGTTGCTGCGCCGCCGACCTGACCTCGGGCTGGTCGTGTGCGGCACCACAGGCCGACCGTCGTGCGAAGCAGGCAACCCGACCCAGGGAGTACGCATTCCGCCCCTCTTCTGCGCTGCACCAGAAGCCACGGGGCGACGACAGCGTGCCCTCGAGGGTCTGGGTCATCCGCCGTGCTCGGTGCGTTGAAGGGGGACGACGACGAGGGTCAGGTCGACCGGGACGGTGTCCTGAGGGCGTTGGTCTGCGCGTCCGAGGGGTCGTTCGGCGGCCAGCGGCGCGATGATCGCGTTCCAGGCGGCGCGGACGCGGGCGAGCTCGTCGGGGGTGAGGTAGAGGATGCTGTCCTGGACGCGGGTGAGGTCGGCCCAGGCGCTGTCTTCCGTGTCTCGTCGGTCCTGCCACTCGGTCAGCTGCCGGGCTGCCTTGTCGACGGTGTAGCGGTCGAGGACGTCGACCGAGGCCCGGGCTTCGGGCTCGGCGGGTTGGATGCTGAGGTTGGTGGCGGTGACCCGCCAGGGGTGCTGCTTCTTGTCGGTGGCCTCGGCGGGCTCGATGAATCCGTACTTGGCGAGCTGGCGGAGGTGGTGGCTGGCCAGGGCGTGGCTGATGTCGAGCTGCCGGGCGGCGTCGGCGGCGGTCAACGAGCCTTCGCGGGCGACCAGGGCGTGCAGCTGGAGGCGGAGCGGGTGCGCGAAGGCGCGCATCGCCAGCGGGTCCTGGACGGTGTGGGTACGAACGTTCGAAGCCAAAGCCATGCTTGGAAGCATGATGGAGTTGGCCCGGTTGTCAAGCAGCAGCAGCTCGCCGTCAGGCTCACGGGCCGGATCGCTCACCGCGGTCGGCGTCGTGGACGGCCGCCCGCGCAGGGCGAGCAGCACCGTGAGCCCGACGAGGACGTGGACGACCCCTTGGACGCTGATGACGGGGATGATGCCGAGCGGCTGTGCCGCGGCGCCGGCGGCGAAGGTGGTGGCGAGCATCACGAGGTTCTGCACCGTCGTCAGGGCTCCGTAGACCCGGCCGCGAGCAGCGTCGGGGGTCTCGGTCTGGAAGAGCGTGACCATGCCGGCGAACAGGGCCGCGCCGGGCAGTCCGACCACCGCGATGATGAGGACGGCCGGCCACACCTGAGAGCTGATCAGTGGATAGAGGAACAGGGCCAGGTCGCCGAGCCCGAAAGCAACAGCACCCCAGCCGAACAAGACCTGGGGCCGGAACCGGTGCCCGAACGCGGTGACGAGCAGCCCGCCGGCGATCCCGCCGACTGCCTGCGCCGCCATGATGGTGCCGAACGCGCGTCCGGTGCCGCCGACCACGTCGGCCACGAACGGCGCGAACAGGGTGCCCATCGTCGCTTCCCCCAAGCCGGAGACGGCGAAGAAGACCGTGATCACCATCAGTGCCCGGGTGCCGCGGATCACGCTGACGCCCTCGACCCAGTCACGCTTGAACTGCGGCCGGCCCCGAGGCCCCGTCTGATGGCGGCGGTATCGAACCAGACCGACCAGGACCGCGGCCAGCAGGAAGGTGGCGAGGTCGGCGGCCGCGAGCCAACCGAGCCCGCCGGTGGTGATCAGCACCCCGCCGGCGGCGGCGCCGATCAGCCGGGCGACGTTCTGGACCTGGGCGTTCGCCGCGTTCGCCGTCACCAGGATGTCGGGCTCGACCAGCGACGGCAGCAGCGTCATCTGAGCGGCCGTCGAGAACGGGGTCAGACAGCTCGAGGCCGCCACCACGACGATGACCACCCAGATGTGCGAGGCGTCGCGGACCAGGAAGAGCGGCACCAGGACGAGGCTGAGCAGCACGTTGACGACCGCGATCACCCGTCGGCTGTCCCAGCGGTCCACGAACACCCCGGCCACCGACCCGAGCACCACCTGCGGCAGCTGCGTGGCGAACAGCGCCGCCGCCGACGCCAGCGTCGACCCGGTCGACGCGTAGATCTGGAAGCCGAGACCGGTAGCCAGGAGCCAGTCTCCGGTCTGGGACACCAGACCCGCGCCTAGCAGCAGCCGCAGGTCGCGGTTCCCTCCGAGTGACCGCCACCGAGAACCAGGTTCCAAAGACATGCTTGGAGCATCGCGATGTCAGAGGAATTTGTCAAGCGGTTGCTTGGCACTGAGTCCCGACGACTCCCGCCCACGCCCCTACGGCGGATCGACAGCCAGTCCAAGTCGTCCGGCAAGCCGTCCGCTGTACGGGCACCGAGTCTTGCCCTTGGACGTGCGGTCAGGCAGGTCTTCGTGAGACCCGCCCGAGATCAAGCCCGGTGAGCGGGGGGGGAGCTCACGGTGACCGCGTTCCGCGCGTCGAAGCGCGGCTCCCACGACCGACTGCTCGATTTCAAGAGCACGAGCGACAGGTTGGAGGAAAGCCGGACTGCCCAGCCCGACCGCCAGCGAGAAGCCGACAAGCTCCGTGGGGACTGCCTGAGACACGGTCGACGTGCGGGACGACTCCCACACACCCCGCAGGGGCTCCCGTCGCTGGCGCTCCTGAAATCCTGGGCGCCGTCCTGGGGCGGCGCCGTATCCTGCGCGGAGGCCCGTGCGCGGGCCGTCACCCTTCAGCCGTACGAGCTCAGCCATCAGTAAGCAGAGGTCCCCAGTGGTCAGTGCCCTGCCCGACGCCCGCGGTCACTTCGAGCAGTTCGGGGGCAAGTTCGTCCCCGAGGCGCTCTGGACCGCGCTGGCCCAGCTCGAGCGGGAGTTCCTCACCGCCGTCGACGACCCGGCGTTCGCCGCGGAGCTCGGCGCCCTGCTCGCCGACTACACGGGCCGCCCCACGCCGATCACGGTCGCGAGCCGCTTCGCCGAGCACGCCCGCCCGGCCGACGGTCCGGCGCCGCTCGTCCTGCTCAAGCGCGAGGACCTGAACCACACCGGCTCGCACAAGATCAACAACGTCCTGGGCCAGGCCCTGCTCACGAAGCGGATGGGCAAGACGCGCGTCATCGCCGAGACCGGGGCCGGGCAGCACGGCGTCGCCACCGCGACCGCCGCGGCGCTGTTCGGGCTCGAGTGCACCGTCTACATGGGCAAGGTCGACACCGAGCGCCAGGCCCTGAACGTCGCCCGCATGCGTCTCCTCGGCGCCGAGGTGATCGCCGTCGAGTCCGGCACCCAGACGCTCAAGGACGCCATGAACGAGGCGATGCGCGACTGGGTCGCCAGCGTCGACTCCACCCACTACCTGATCGGCACGGTCGCGGGACCGCACCCCTTCCCGATGCTGGTCCGGGAGTTCCAGCGCGTGATCAGCACCGAGGCGCGGGCCCAGGTGCTCGAGGTCCACGGCCGGCTCCCGGACGCCGTCGCGGCCTGCGTCGGCGGCGGCTCGAACGCGCTCGGGATCTTCGCGGACTTCATCGACGACCCCGAGGTCTCCCTGCACGGCTACGAGGCGGGCGGTGACGGCGTCGAGACCGGTCGGCACGCCGCGACCATCTCGGCCGGCTCGGTCGGCGTCCTGCACGGGATGCGCACCTACGTCCTGCAGGACGAGGACGGCCAGACGAAGGACTCGCACTCGATCTCGGCCGGGCTGGACTACCCGGGCGTCGGGCCCGAGCACTCCTGGCTCGCGGCGACGGGCCGGGCGACGTACGAGGCGGTCACCGACACCGAGGCGATGGAGGCGTTCCGCCTCCTGGCGCAGACCGAGGGGATCCTGCCGGCCATCGAGTCGGCCCACGGGCTGGCGGGCGCGCTGCGCCTCGGCCGCTCGCTGCGGCCGCGTCCGGACGGTGAGCCCACGATCATCCTCGTGAACCTCTCGGGCCGCGGTGACAAGGACGTCGACACCGCCATCCAGTGGTTCGACATCGACACCCGCGGCACCGGGTCGGAGTCCGGCCGACCGGTCGGCACCGACCTCAGCGCCGACCCCGAGCTCGACCTGAGCCTCGACGCCGACGGCCCCGCGAGCACGACGGCGGTGCAGCTGTGAGCCTGACGACCGAGCGGGGTCCGGCGGGGGCGGCCACCGGCTTCGACCGCGGCCGGACGGGGCAGGTCCTCGCCGCCGCCCGCGAGCAGGGCCGCGGCGCCCTGGTCGGCTTCCTGCACGTCGGCTACCCCGACGTCCCCACCTCGCTGGCCGCCCTGCGCGCGCTCACCGGAGACGGCGACGCACCTGGCGTGGACCTCGTCGAGGTCGGGCTGCCGTACAGCGACCCGATGATGGACGGCGTCACGATCCAGCGGGCCGGCACCCGTGCGCTGCAGCGCGGCGTCCGCACCCACGACGTCTTCGCGGCCGTCGAGGCGGTCGCGGGGGCGGGCACCCCGGCCGTCGTCATGACCTACTGGAACCTCGTCGAGCACTACGGCGCGGACGCGTTCGCGCGCGACCTCGCCAACGCCGGCGGTGCCGGGCTGATCACGCCCGACCTCACGCCCGACGAGGCGGAGACGTGGCTGGCGGTCTCGGACGACCACGACCTGGACCGGGTCTTCCTCGTGTCGCCGTCCTCGAGCGACGAGCGGCTGCGGGCCACCGTCGAGGCCTGCCGCGGCTGGGTCTACGCCACCGCCGTCATGGGGGTCACCGGGGCCCGCGGGCAGAGCTCGACGGCGGCGCCCGGCCTCGTCGCCCGCATCCGCGCCGCTGTCCCGGACGCCATGGTCGGCGTCGGTCTCGGCGTCTCGAACGGCGTCCAGGCGCGCGAGATCACCGAGTACGCCGACGCGGCGATCGTCGGCTCGGCCCTGGTGCGGACGCTGCTCGACGCCGAGGACGCCGGCACGCCCGACGACCTCTCCGGGCTCCGTGCCGTGGTGGCCGACCTGGCCCGGGGCGTGGCGGGTCCGGCGAGCGGCGCCGCGTGAGCCCGCTCGTCCTCGCGCCCCTCTTCATCCCGAGCCCCGAGACGAACGTCTGGCACCTCGGACCGCTGCCGATCCGGGCGTACGCGCTGTGCATCATCGCGGGCATCGTCGTCGGGACGATCATCGCGACCCGGCGCTGGCGGGCGCGTGGCGGGACCTCGGACGGTCTGGAGTCGGTGATCGTCGTGGCCGTGCCGTGCGGCATCGTCGGGGCCCGGCTCTACCACGTGATCACCGACTACGAGCTGTACTTCGGGCCCGGTCGCCACCCGGTCGACGCCCTCAAGATCTGGCAGGGGGGCCTCGGCATCTGGGGCGCGGTCGCGCTGGGCGCGCTCGGCGGCTGGCTCGTCGCCCGGCGGCGCGGCATCCGCTTCCCGGCCCTGCTGGACGCCTGCGCCCCCGGCATCGCCGTCGCCCAGGGCATCGGGCGGCTGGGCAACTGGTTCAACTCCGAGCTCTTCGGCCGACCCACGACGCTGCCCTGGGGTCTCGAGATCGACCCGCGCTACCGGCCCACGGGCTACGAGCAGTACGCGACGTTCCACCCGACCTTCCTCTACGAGCTGCTCTGGGACATCGCGGTCGTCGCGGTCGTCGTGGTGCTGCTGGACCGCCGCTTCCGCCTCGGTCACGGCAAGGTCTTCACGCTGTACGTGATGCTCTACTCGCTCGGCCGGTTCTGGATCGAGGCCCTGCGCATCGACACCGTGAACGAGATCGGCGGCTTCCGGCTCAACAACTACACGGCGCTGATCGCCTTCGTGGCCGCGGCGCTGGTCCTCGTCTGGCTCGTCCGGAACCGCCCCGGCCGGGAGAGCGTGGTCGAGGCGCCGGTCGAGCCGGCCGCCGTCGGGAGCACCGACGTCGACGGACCCGCAGACGACGAGGGCGCGGGGGCCGGGACGGACGAGGTCACGTCCGACGAGGGCGCTCGTACGGGTGTCCTTGGGAGCGCCGACGAGCGGGGTGTGCAGCCGTCTCGCGCCGACCCCTGAGCGTTGGCCTCCATGATCGTCCGTCGGTATGCTAGGCCTGCCTGGCAATGCTGGTCGCACCACCCATGACGACCACGCGCGGCAGCTGTGACACCCACGACAGAGCGCAACCGGACGCTCGTCCTGGGACGAAAAGTCCGTCGGTGATGCCCGTTCCTGTGCGCTAGCATCCTCTCCGCTCCTGGCCAGCGACGTCCTGGGTGCGTCCCCGTTCGTGCCCCGCCCTGGGGTCCTGCTCGAGCCCGCCCGCACCAGAACGACAGGTGTTCACGTGACTCTGCTCGCCACGCCCTCGTCCGGAGGGTCCCCGGTGCTCCCGGCGATCCGTCGTCCCGCAGCCCAGGGTCTTTACGACCCCGCGTACGACCACGACGCCTGCGGGGTGGCCTTCGTCGCCACGCTCTCGGGCGTCCCGAGCCACGCGATCGTCGAGCAGGGCCTGGAGGCGCTGCGCAACCTCGACCACCGCGGCGCCACCGGCTCCGACCCGCGCACCGGCGACGGGGCGGGCATCCTGCTGCAGGTGCCGGACCGCTTCCTGCGCGCGGAGGCCGGCTTCGAGCTGCCCCCGGTCGGCTCGTACGCGGTGGGTCTCGCCTTCCTGCCCGTCGACGAGGCCGCCCGCGCGACCGCCCGCGCCACCATCGAGCGGGTCGCCGACGAGGAGGGCCTCCGGGTCCTGGGCTGGCGCGTGGTGCCCACCACCGACACGTCGCTGTCCGACGTCACCCGGGCGAGCAAGCCCGCCTTCGAGCAGCTGTTCGTCACCGCCGCCGGCACGCCCGTCCAGGGCCTGGCCCTGGAGCGGTTGGCCTACTGCCTGCGCAAGCGCAGCCAGAACGAGGCCGGCGTCTACTTCTCCTCGCTGTCGTGCCGCACCCTCGTCTACAAGGGGATGCTGACCACCGAGCAGCTCGAGCTGGTCTTCCCCGAGGTCCTCGACCCGCGGGTGGAGAGCGCCCTGGTCGTCGTGCACTCGCGCTTCTCGACCAACACCTTCCCGTCGTGGGAGCTGGCGCACCCGTTCCGGATGATCGCGCACAACGGCGAGATCAACACCGTCAAGGGCAACCGCAACTGGATGCGCGCGCGGGAGGCGCTGCTCTCCAGCTCGCTGATCCCGGGCGACCTCGAGCGGCTGTTCCCGGTCTGCACGCCGGACGCCTCCGACTCGGCCTCCTTCGACGAGGTCGTCGAGCTGCTGCACCTCGGCGGCCGGTCGCTGCCGCACGCGATGCTGATGATGATCCCGGAGGCGTGGGAGAACAACCCCACGATGGACGCCAGGCGGCGCGACTTCTACGCCTTCCACTCCTGCCTGATGGAGCCCTGGGACGGTCCCGCGGGAGTCGTCTTCACCGACGGCACCCAGGTCGGCGCCGTGCTCGACCGCAACGGTCTGCGTCCGGGCCGCTACTGGGTGACCGACGACGGTCTGGTCGTCCTGGCCTCCGAGGCGGGGGTGCTCGACATCCCGGCGGAGAAGATCGTGCAGAAGGGCCGGCTGCAGCCGGGCCGGATGTTCCTCGTCGACCTGGCCGAGCACCGCCTCGTCTCCAACGACGAGGTCAAGGACTCCCTGGCCGCCGCGGCGCCGTACGGGGAGTGGCTGCTCGGCGGTCGCATCGCCCTGGGCGACCTGCCCGAGCGCGAGCACGTCGTGCACAGCCACGCCTCGGTCACCCGGCGCCAGCAGGTCTTCGGCTACACCGAGGAGGAGCTGCGGCTCATCCTCGCGCCGATGGCCTCGGGCGGCGCGGAGCCGATCGGCTCGATGGGCACCGACACCCCGATCGCGGCCCTGTCGGAAAAGCCGCGGCTGCTGTTCGACTACTTCAGCCAGCTCTTCGCCCAGGTGACGAACCCGCCCCTGGACGCCATCCGCGAGGAGCTCGTCACCTCGCTGTTCAACACCATCGGCTCCGAGCAGAACCTGCTCGACCCCGGCCCCGCCTCGTGCCGTCGCCTGGTGCTGCCGTTCCCGGTCCTCGACAACGACGACCTGGCCAAGATCGTCAAGATCAACCGGCACGGCGACCTGCCCGGCTACGCCACGTACGTCGCCCGGGGCCGCTACGAGGTCGACCGCGGCGCCGAGGGGCTCGCCGAGGCGCTGGACGAGATCTGCGCCGAGGTCAGCCGGGCCATCGCCGACGGCGCCCGGATCATCCTGCTGTCCGACCGGCACTCCGACGCCGACCTGGCGCCGATCCCGTCGCTGCTGCTCACGGCGGCCGTGCACCACCACCTCGTCCGCGAGAAGACGCGCACGCAGGTCGGGCTCGTCGTCGAGGCCGGCGACGTGCGCGAGGTGCACCACGTCGCGCTGCTGATCGGTTACGGGGCGGCCGCGGTCAACCCGTACCTCGCCATCGAGTCGGCCGAGGACCTCGCCCGCCGCGGCGTCTACACCGAGACCGAGCCCGAGGCCGCCGTCAAGAACGTCGTCAAGGCGCTCGGCAAGGGCGTGCTCAAGGTCATGAGCAAGATGGGCGTCTCGACCGTCGCCTCGTACACGGGCGCCCAGATCTTCGAGGCGCTCGGGCTGTCGCGCGAGGTCGTCGACCGCTACTTCACCGGCACCACCTCCAAGCTCGGCGGGGTCACCCTCGAGCAGCTCGCGGAGGAGGTGCACCGGCGCCACCTGCAGGCCTACCCGGCCAACGGCATCCCGCAGGCGCACCGCACCCTCCCGGTCGGCGGGGAGTACCAGTGGCGTCGCGAGGGCGAGCCGCACCTGTTCGACCCCGAGACCGTGTTCCGGCTGCAGCACAGCACCCGGACCGGGCGCTACGACATCTTCAAGCAGTACACGAGCCACATCGACTCCCAGGCCGAGCGGCTGATGACGCTGCGCGGGCTGCTGCGGCTCAGCCCGGACCGCGAGCCGATCCCGATCGAGGAGGTGGAGCCGGTCAGCTCGATCGTCAAGCGCTTCTCCACCGGCGCGATGTCGTACGGCTCGATCAGCCTCGAGGCCCACCAGACCCTGGCGATCGCCATGAACCGCCTCGGCGGCAAGTCCAACACCGGCGAGGGCGGCGAGGACACCGAGCGCCTGCACGACCCGGAGCGGCGCAGCGCGATCAAGCAGGTCGCGTCCGGCCGGTTCGGCGTGACGAGCGACTACCTCACCAACGCCACCGACATCCAGATCAAGATGGCGCAGGGCGCCAAGCCCGGCGAGGGCGGCCAGCTGCCCGGCCAGAAGGTCTACCCGTGGGTGGCCAAGACCCGGCACTCGACGCCGGGCGTGGGCCTCATCTCCCCACCGCCGCACCACGACATCTACTCGATCGAGGACCTCAAGCAGCTCATCCACGACCTGAAGTGCGCCAACCCCAGCGCCCGGGTCCACGTCAAGCTGGTCGCCGAGGTCGGGGTCGGGACGGTCGCGGCCGGCGTCAGCAAGGCCAAGGCGGACGTGGTCCTCATCTCCGGCCACGACGGCGGCACCGGGGCGGCCCCGCTCACCTCGCTCAAGCACGCCGGCGGGCCCTGGGAGCTCGGCCTCGCCGAGACCCAGCAGACGCTGCTCGTCAACGGGCTGCGCGACCGGATCGTCGTGCAGGTCGACGGCCAGCTCAAGACCGGGCGCGACGTGATCATCGGCGCGCTGCTGGGGGCCGAGGAGTTCGGCTTCGCCACCGCACCGCTGGTCGTGAGCGGCTGCATCATGATGCGGGTCTGCCACCTCGACACCTGCCCGGTCGGCGTCGCGACGCAGAACGCCGAGCTGCGACAGAAGTTCAGCGGCAAGCCGGAGTTCGTCGTGAACTTCTTCGAGTTCATCGCCGAGGAGGTCCGCGAGCACCTCGCGGCGCTCGGGTTCCGCACGCTGGCCGAGGCCGTCGGGCACGTCGAGCTGCTCGACACGGCCCAGGCCGAGACGCACTGGAAGGCGCACGGCCTCGACCTCGCGCCGATGCTGCACCGCCCCGAGCTGCCCGAGGGCTCGCCGCTGCACAACGTCACCGGCCAGGACCACGGCCTCGACGCCAAGCTCGACCAGCAGCTCCTCGAGATCTGCCGGCCGGCCCTGGAGTCGGGCGAGGCCGTCCGCGCGTCGCTGCCGGTGCGGAACATCGACCGTACGGTCGGCACGATCCTCGGCCACGAGGTCACGAAGGCCACCCGTGGCCAGGGCCTGCCCGACGGCACGATCGACCTGACGTTCACGGGTTCGGCGGGGCAGAGCTTCGGCGCCTTCCTGCCGGCCGGGATCACCCTGCGCCTCGAGGGCGACAGCAACGACTACCTCGGCAAGGGCCTGTCCGGCGGGCGGATCGTGCTGCGGCCGAACCGCGCGTCGACCTTCGTGGCCAGCGAGAACATCATCGCGGGCAACGTCATCGGCTACGGCGCCACGGCCGGCGAGATCTTCATCGCCGGTCAGGTGGGGGAGCGGTTCTGCGTCCGCAACTCCGGCGCGACCGCCGTCGTCGAGGGCCTGGGCGACCACGGCTGCGAGTACATGACCGGTGGGGTCGCGGTCGTCCTCGGCCGGACGGGGCGCAACGTCGCCGCCGGCATGTCGGGCGGCATCGCCTACCTGCTGGACCTCGACGAGAGCCTGCTCAACACCGAGATGGTCGACGCGATCGAGCCCGGCGAGGCCGACCTCGAGCTCCTGGCGGGCATCGTCAAGCGCCACCACGAGGAGACCGGCTCCGAGGTCGCCGAGGGCCTGCTCGCCGACTGGGCGTACGCCGCGACGCGGTTCACCAAGGTGCTGCCGCGGGAGTACGCGAAGGTCATGGCCGCCCGCGACGCGGCGGAGTCCGAGGGCCTCGACGAGGCCGCGACGACCCTGCGGATGATGGAAGCGGTCAAGCGCTGATGCTCACCCGCGATCTCCTCGCCCGATCCCTTCCCTGCAGCACCTCGGAGGCATCTCATGGCTGACCCGCGTGGGTTCATCACGACGCCGCGGAAGGTCGCCGAGCGGCGCCCGGTCAGCGAGCGCGTGCACGACTGGAACGAGGTCTACCCGGGGACGCCGGGGCGGGCCCTGCTGCCGATCATCAGCGAGCAGGCCGGGCGCTGCATGGACTGCGGGATCCCCTTCTGCCACACCGGCTGCCCGCTCGGGAACCTCATCCCCGAGTGGAACGACCTCGTCTGGCGCAGCGACTGGGACGAGGCGCTGGAGCGCCTGCACGCGACGAACAACTTCCCGGAGTTCACCGGCCGGCTGTGCCCGGCGCCCTGCGAGACGGCCTGCGTGGTCGGGATCAACCGCGACGCGGTGACGATCAAGAACGTCGAGGTCTCGATCATCGACAAGGCGTGGGACGAGCGTCGCGTCGACCCGCAGCCGGCCGACTGGCTGACCGGCCACACGGTCGCCGTCGTCGGCTCCGGTCCCGCCGGTCTCGCCGCCGCGCAGCAGCTGACCCGCACCGGCCACACGGTCGCGGTGTACGAGCGGGCGGACGCCCCGGGTGGGCTGATGCGCTACGGCATCCCCGAGTTCAAGATGGAGAAGAAGGTCCTCGACCGTCGGATCCGGCAGATGCGCGACGAGGGCACCAACTTCCGCTGCGGCATCGACGTGGGCGGTTCGGTCACCTGGGCGCAGCTCAAGGAGCGCTACGACGCGGTCGTCGTCGCCATCGGCTCCACGGTCGGGCGCGACCTGCCCGTCCCGGGGCGTGAGCTCGGCGGGATCCACCAGGCGATGGAGTACCTCCCGCAGTCCAACCGGGCGTCGCTCGGCGCCGCGCCGGAGGACCAGATCAGCGCCCGCGGCAAGCACGTCGTGATCATCGGCGGCGGCGACACCGGCGCGGACTGCCTCGGCACGGCGATCCGGCAGGGTGCCGCGTCGATCACGCAGCTCGAGATCATGCCGACCCCGCCGACGGACCGCCCGGAGAACCAGCCCTGGCCGACGTACCCGATGACCTACCGGGTCAGCTCGGCCCACGAGGAGTCGGGCGAGCGGGTCTACTCGGTCTCCACCTCGGAGTTCCGTGGCGACGCGCAGGGCAACGTCAAGACGCTGGTCCTGGCCGAGGTCGTGCTCGAGGGCGGGAAGCTGACCGCGATCGAGGGCACGGAGAAGGAGATCCCGGCCGAGCTCGTGCTGCTGGCCATGGGCTTCACCGGGCCGGAGAAGACGACGATCGTCGAGCAGCTCGGCGTCGGGCTCGACCCGCGCGGGAACATCGCCCGCGACGCCGCGTACGCCACCGACGTCGAGGGCGTCTTCGCCTGCGGCGACGCCGGCCGCGGCCAGTCGCTCATCGTCTGGGCGATCGCCGAGGGCCGCGCCTGCGCCAACGGGGTCGACACGTTCCTCTCCGGCTCGTCGGCGCTCCCGCGCCCGATCGGCCCCGAGGTCCGCCAGCTGATGGTCTGACCGCTCGCGAGAGGTGGGTTGCGGCGGAGCTGCTCCCGTGGATGTCGCAGGAACCTACCTCTCGCGGTGCCGGGGCTCGAACCCTCAGGCGTCGACCCGGGCGCCGTTGAACCGGTAGCCCCGCTTGACGACCGTGGTGATCAGGCCCGGGACGTCGAGGGCGCGGCGCAGCCGGCTCATGGCGACCTCGAGGGCGTGGTCGTCGAGCTGCTCGGGCAGCGCTTTGACGAGGTCGCCGCGCGAGACCACGCCGTCGGTGCCGGCCAGCGTCTTGAACAGCATCAGCGCGCTCGGTCCCAGCAGGACGCTCCGCCCGCCCACGGACACGCTGCGGCCACGCACCTCGACGAGCGTGTCGTGGGCCCGGTAGACCTGGACGTGGTGCAGCGCGAGGTCCTCGCAGACGAGGCGGATCAGTGCTCCGAGGCGGTAGCGCTCCGGCACGATCGGCGTGATGCCGGCGGCCAGCAGCGGCGCCGCCGTGACCGGGCCGACCGCAGCCGCCGTGACGTGGTCGACGTGCGCCTCGACGAACGCCTCGCCCAGCCCCATCGCGTGCGCCGTCTCCAGGGTGGCCGCCGCGCCCGGGGCGCTGGTCCAGGTGATCGCGTCCAGCTGGCGCGAGCAGGCGGCCTCGACGAGCCGGGGGAGCCGGTCGTTCGCCGCCGGTCGCACCCAGCGGTACGGCGTGACGGTGACGACCTGGGCGCTGACGTCGGCCAGGCGCTGCAGCTGCTCGACGTCGGTGAAGCCGTGCAGCTGCATCGCCACCCGAGGCCGGGCCGGGCCGGACCGGACGACGGCGTCCACCAGCGCGGCGGTCGTGTCCGTCTCGCTGAGCTGGGCGTCCACCAGCCCGGCGGCCCGGACGGCCCCGACCGCCTTGGGGCCGCGGGCGAAGATCCGCGCCGACTCGAGCACCGCGGTCAGCTCGGCCCCCAGGCCGGCGGCGTCGGCGACCTCGAACCAGCGCCGGACGCCGTAGCCGGTGGTCACCAGCACGACGTCGGGGCGCGTCCGGATCACCTCCCGGGTCTCCTCGACCAGCGCGCCGTCCTGCTCGTTCGGCGCGATCTTGAGCGCCGGCGCGTGCAGCACCTGCGCGCCCCGCCGCTCGAGGGCGGCGATCAGGTCGGCGGAGCGCCGGTCCGAGGTGACGCCGATGCGGAAGCCACGCAGCTGGTCGACCCGCAGACCCGGCCCGGACGGTCCGGGCGCGTCGTCCGGCTCGCCGGAGCGCGCCGCCCAGCTCCGGGCCGCGGCCGTCACGGGCCGCTCGAGCGGTCGGCCGGGACCACCGGGAGGACCGGTCCGGACCCGGTCGCCGGGTCGGGCGTGACCCAGGCGGGGAGGTCGTCCAGCACCCGGGCCGCGTCGGCCAGCTCCGGGGCGACCCGGACGACCTCGCCGATGACGACCACGGCCGGGGAGGCGACCTGCAGGCGGCGGGCGTCGTCGGCGAGGGCGCCGAGATGGCTGAACGTGCTGCGCTGGCTGGCCGTGTAGCCGCGCTCGACGACCGCGGCGGGCGTCTGCGGGTCGAGCCCGGCGCGCAGCAGGCCGCCGGCGATCTGCTCGAGGTTGACGATCCCCATCAGCACGACGATCGTCCCGCCGAGCCGGGCGAGCGCCCCCAGCTCGTCCTCGCTCGGGCGCTGGTGGCCGGACAGCACGGTGAACGCGTGGCTGAGCCCGCGGTGCGTCACGGGGATGCCGCAGGCGGCGGGTACGGCCACCGCGCTGGAGACGCCCGGCACGACCCGGACGGCGACGCCGGCGGCGAGGCAGGCCCGCATCTCCTCCCCGCCGCGGCCGAAGACGAAGGGGTCGCCGCCCTTGAGCCGGACGACGGAGCGGCCGGCCCGGGCGGTGCTCGACCATCAGCCCCTCGATGGCGCGCTGGTCGACGGGGTGGTGGAAGGGCAGCTTGCCCACGTCCAGCAGCTCGGCCGCGGGCGCCAGGCGGGCGAGGTCGTCGGTGGGGGCGAGCCGGTCGTAGAGGACGACGTCGGCCTCGGCCAGCGCGTCGACCGCCTCGAGGGTGAGCAGGCCGGTGCGTCCGGGACCGCCGCCCACGAGGGTGACCCGCCCGGCCTGCCCGAGCGGGGCCGCTGCCGGCTCGGCCGTCGTCATGACCTTGAGGTGCTGCGCGAACCCCGCCACCCGTTCACGCAGCGCCGTCGGCGGGTCCACGAAGACGACGAGCCAGGCCGGGCCGACGAGCCGGAGCAGGGCCGAGGTGTCGTCGGGCGCCGGCGCAGGGACGGAACGCACCGTGTCGAGCCGGGCCGGGAGCGGGCTGCCGCTCCAGACCAGGGTCACCCGGGCACCGTCGGCGGCGTAGCGGGCGACGACGCGTCGGGCCCCCTCGCCGGTACCGAGGACGACCACCTTGCGACCGTCGACGTCGAGGTCGAGCTGCACGCGCGACCACCTCCTCCTGCCCGCAGCCGTCGGGGCGGCACGGACAGCCCTCACCCTAGGAAGCCGGCGTTACCCGCCGATTTCCCGCGGGTAACTCGTGGCTACGTCCTCGCGATCGTCGACGCTGGTCCGCGTGACCTGGGCGTCACGAGGCCGTAACAACAGCCCTCCGATCTCGTCCGAGGCCCTCTCCGACACCTCACAGCAGTTCGTCCGGGCCGTGAGAAATCGGTGAACGTGCCGTAACCGCCACGACCACCGACCCGTAACAGGGACGCCCGACGATGAAGCCGTGAGCGCAACGCCCACGCTCGGGGCCACTCTGACGCACTGCCCGTACTGCTCCCTGCAGTGCGGGATCGGCTGCGCTCGACGGTCCGGGGATGCCCGGCCCGCTCGGGCTCGAGCCGCAGGCGGACTTCCCGACGAACCTCGGCGGCCTCTGCTCGAAGGGCTGGACCGCCGCCGAGCTGCTCGACCACCCGGAGCGGCTGCTCACCCCGCTGGTCCGCGAGTCCCGGCGACCGGCGAGCCCGCTGCGCCCGGCGACCTGGGACGAGGCGCTCGACCGGGTCGTCGACGCGATCACCGCGGCGCAGGGCGCGTACGGCCGCGACGCGGTCGGCTGCTTCGGCGGCGGCGGGCTGACGAACGAGAAGGCGTACCCGCTCGGCAAGTTCGCCCGGGTGGCGCTGCGCACGGCGATGATCGACTACAACGGCCGCTTCTGCATGTCGCTCGGCCGCGACCGCGGCGAACAGGGCGTTCGGCATCGACCGCGGGCTGCCGTTCCCGCTCACCGACGTCGCCCGGGCCGCAGGTCGTGCTGCTCGTCGGCTCCAACCCGGCGGCCACGATGCCGCCGGCCATGCAGCACTTCGACGCCGGCCGCGCCGCCGGCGCCACCCACGTCGTCGTCGACCCGCGCCGGACACCCACCGCGGCCGGCGCCGCGCCTGCACCTCGCCCCGCTGCCCGGCACCGACCTCGCCCTCGCCAACGGGCTGCTGCACCTCGCGTCCGCGAGGGCCTGGTCGACGAGGAGTACGTCGCGGCCCGCACGACCGGCTTCGACGCGGTCCGCGCGGGCGTCGCCTCGTACTGGCCGGACCGCGTCGAGCGGATCACCGGCGTCCCCGTCGCGGACCTGCGCCGCACGGTCGAGGTGCTCGCCGGCGCGGAGAGCGCGATGATCCTCACCGCCCGCGGCGCCGAGCAGCACAGCAGCGGCACCGACACCGCGCAGGCCTGGATCAACCTCGCCCTCGCGCTCGGCCTGCCGGGCAAGCCGTTCTCGCGGCTACGGCACCGTCACCGGCCAGGGCAACGGCCAGGGCGGGCGCGAGCACGGGCAGAAGGCCGACCAGCTGCCCGGCTACCGCAAGCTCGACCGACCCGGCGGACCGCGCGCACGTGGCCGCGGTGTGGGGCATCGACCCCGACGAGCTGCCGCGGCCCGGGCTGTCGGCGTTCGAGATGCTCGACCCGCTCGGCACGCGACGGCGGCGTCCGGGCCCTGCTGGTGATGGCGTCCAACCTCGTCGTCTCCGCGCCCGACGTGAACCGGGTCGCGCCCGGCTCGGCGCGCTCGACTTCCTCTGCGTCTCCGACATCTTCGTCTCCGAGACCGCCGAGCTCGCCGACGTCGTCCTGCCCGTCGCCCAGTGGGCGGAGGAGGAGGGCACGATGACGAACCTCGAGGGCCGGGTCATCCGCCGCCGCCAGGCCATCGCGCCGCCCGAGGGCGTGCACGACGACCTGTGGCTGATGAAGGAGCTCGCCGAGCGGCTGGGCCGGGGCCGCTTCTTCTCCGCCGAGCCGGCGGAGGTGTTCGACGAGCTGCGACGGGCCAGCGCCGGCGGGATCGCCGACTACTCGGGCATCACGTACGAGCGCATCGACGCCGAGCAGGGCGTGTTCTGGCCGTGCCCGGCGACCGCGGAGGCCGAACCGGACCACCCGGGCACCCCGCGGCTGTTCGCCGACTCCTTCCCGACCCCGGACGGGCGGGCCCGGTTCGTCCGCGTCGAGCACCGCGAACCGGCCGAACGTCCCGACGCGGCCTACCCCTACGTGCTGACGACCGGTCGGCTGATGGCGCAGTACCAGAGCGGCACGCAGACCCGCCGTGTACCGGCGCCCAGCCAGTCGAGCGTGCAGCCCGAGGCGCAGCTGCACCCCGACCTCGCCCGGCGGCTGCAGATCGGTCCCGCCGACATCGTCCGGCTGAGCACGCGACGCGGTGCGGCGACGTTCCGCGCGAAGGTGACCGACGAGATCCGCGCCGACACCGTCTTCGTGCCCTTCCACTGGGGCGGTGCGTCGGCGGCCAACGCGCTCACGAACCCGGCCCTCGACCCGAGCTCGAAGATGCCCGCCTTCAAGGTCTGCGCCGTCGCCGTCGAACGCATCGGCGCCCCCGACGACGTCGAGCTGCTCACCCGGCCTCCGGTGCACACGGCCCTGGCCGCCCCGACCCCACCCACGCTCAACCAGAGGCTTCATCCCTCGAGACGTAAGGACGTCCCCATGCTCGCCCAGAACCGTTTCCTGCAAGGTGTCTTCCCCTTCGAGGGCGCCGGGATGGACAAGCCCGCCCCGATCGCGTCGGAGCTCGCGTACGTCGTGCCCGAGGGCGTGGTCAGCCAGGCCCTCTACTTCCGCGGCGGCAACTCGACCGACGAGCTCGTCACCCTCGTGCTGATGCGCGACGGCGTGCCGATGCGCTACTTCCCGATCGGCGCCAAGGGCGACGTCCACGTCCCGCTGCGGGTGGTCGAGGACATCGAGGGCGGCTCGGCCGTCGAGCTCCGGCTGCTCGCGCCCGAGGGCCTGACCGGGACCGTCGTCGTCGACCTCGGCATGGTGGAGCACTGATGACGGCGGTCCAGGCACGGCCCGCGGACCGTTCGGCGGGTGCCAAGCGTCGCCTCGTCGTCGTCGGCAACGGCATGGCCGGCGTCCGCGCGGTCGAGGAGATCCTCGCCCGCGGTGGCGCGGAGCTGTTCGAGATCACGATCTTCGGCGACGAGCCGTACGGCAACTACAACCGCATCATGCTCAGCCACGTCCTGTCGGGCGAGGAGAGCCACGACGACATCTACCTGAACTCGTTCGAGTGGTACGCCGAGAACGCCATCGACCTGCACGCCGGCGTCCGCGTCGAGCGCGTCGACCGCTACGCCAAGGTCGTCATCACGACCGACGGCCGCACGTACCCCTACGACGACCTCGTCATCGCGACCGGCAGCCGGTCGTTCATGCCGCCGATGGACGGTCTGACCAGGCCCGACGGCAGCACCCTGCCCGGCGTCTTCGCCTTCCGCACGATCGACGACACCCGCGCGATGATCGCCCACGCCACCGCCGAGGAGCACCGGCGGGCCGTCGTGGTCGGCGGCGGGCTGCTCGGCCTCGAGGCCGCGCGGGGCCTGCAGCACTACGGCCTCGACGTCACGGTCGTGCACTCCCCGAAGCACCTGATGAACGCCCAGCTCGGGCCCGAGGGCGGCGAGATCCTGCGCCAGAGCATGGAGGCGCTCGGCATCCACGTCGTCTGCGGCAACCGCAGCACCCACATCTGGGGTCCCGACCGGGTGCGCGGGCTGCGCCTCAAGGACGGCGCCGAGATCGAGTGCGACCTCGTCGTGGTCGCCGCCGGCATCCGCCCGAACACCGAGGTGGCGGTCCTCAGCGGCATGGCCGTCGAGCGCGCCATCGTCGTCGACGACCACATGCGGGTGCTCGACGAGGACGACGTGTACGCGGTGGGGGAGTGCGTCCAGCACCGCGGCGAGGTCTACGGGCTCGTCGCCCCGCTGTGGGAGCAGGCGGTCGTCCTCGCCGACCAGATCACCGGGGCCGACCCGACCGCGGCCTACCTCGGCAGCCGGACGGCCACCAAGCTCAAGGTCGCCGGCGTCGAGGTCGCCTCGATGGGCCTGACCTCGCCCGAGAAGGAGACCGACGAGCACATCGTCTTCTCCGAGCCGAAGCGCGGGGTCTTCAAGTCGATCATCATCCGCGACGACAAGATCGTCGGCGCCACGCTGCTGGGCGACAGCAAGAAGGTCGCCTTCCTGCAGCAGGCCTTCGACCGCGGGCTCCCGCTGCCCGAGTCGCGGGTGGAGCTGATGTTCGACCTGGGCGGGCCGTCGGAGGAGGTCGGCGTCGCCGAGCTGGCCGACGACGCCCAGGTCTGCAACTGCAACGGCGTCTCCAAGGGTGCGATCTGCGCGGTGGTGAAGGCCGGGACGAAGACGGTCACCGGCGTGATGGACGCCACGAGGGCCGGCAAGGGCTGCGGTTCGTGCAAGCTGCTGGTCAAGCAGGTCGTCGAGTTCGCGGCCGACGGTCAGGTCGAGGAGGACCCGAGCGTCCACTGGTACGTGCCGGGCATCCCGATGGGCAAGCCCGCGCTCATGGAGGCGATCCGCGCCGGTGACCTGCGCTCGCCGTCAGCCGTCTTCGCCGCGCTCGCCCCCGAGGGGGCCGAGGACGCGAAGTCGAAGATGGGCCTGGCCTCGCTGCTCAAGATGATGTGGGGCGAGGACATGGTCGACGAGAAGGACGCCCGCTTCATCAACGACCGGGTGCACGCCAACATCCAGAAGGACGGCACCTTCTCGGTCGTCCCGCAGATGCGCGGCGGGGTGACCACCCCCGAGCAGCTCCGCCGGATCGCCGACGTGGCCGACAAGTACGCGGTGCCGATGGTCAAGCTCACCGGCGGCCAGCGCATCGACCTGCTCGGCATCCGCAAGGAGGACCTGCCGAAGGTCTGGGCCGACCTCGACATGCCGTCCGGCTACGCGTACGGCAAGTCGATGCGCACGGTGAAGACCTGCGTCGGTCAGGAGTTCTGCCGCTTCGGCACGGGCGACTCGACCAAGCTGGGCGTCGAGCTGGAGACCCGGCTGCAGGGCATGGAGTCGCCGGCCAAGATGAAGCTCGCCGTGTCGGGCTGCCCCCGCAACTGCGCGGAGTCGCTGGTCAAGGACGTCGGCATCGTCGCCATCGAGGGCGGGCGCTGGGAGATCTACGTCGGCGGCGCGGCCGGCGCACACATCCGCAAGGGCGACCTGCTGTGCACCGTCGACGACCCGGAGACGGCCAAGCGGCTGACCGGTCGCTTCCTGCAGTACTACCGCGAGAACGCCAAGTGGCTCGAGCGCACGTACTCCTTCGTGCCCCGGGTCGGTCTCGACCACGTCCGCGCCGTCGTCGTGGACGACAGCGAGGGGATCGCCGAACGCCTCGACGCCGCCGTCCAGGAGCACGTCGACCGCTACGTCGACCCGTGGACCGAGGGTCGCGACCCCGTCGAGCCCGGCCAGTTCCGGACCTCGCTGCCGCTCGAGGTCCTGCCCCGGGTGCCCGCGGGTCGCGCCGACGAGCTGCTCGGGGGGTCCTGGTGAGCGCGGTCGCACCGGTCGCGGTGCCCCCGGTCGGCAGCGTCGAGCACGTGCTCGGACCGGTCGAGCAGGTGCCCTTCGGCGAGGGCCGGGCCTTCGACGTCGGCGGTGCGCAGGTCGCGGTGTTCCGGCGTCGCGACGGCGCGCTGTTCGCGGTCTCGGCCGTGTGCCCGCACGCCGGCGGCCCGATCGCCGACGGCCAGACCGACGCGCGCGTCGTCATCTGCCCGCTGCACCTGAACGCGTTCGAGCTCGACACCGGCTGCTCCACCACCGGGGCCCCGCCGCTCGCCACCTACCCCGTCCGTCTCGACGACGACCAGATCGTCGTCACGGCCTGAGCCCCCGGCTCTCGCCGCTCCGCCTGTTCCGCACCGCTCTCCGCTCCAACCCCTGCCGCACCCCGCTCGTACCACGACCGACTCGAGGGAGTCCCCGATGAGCCAGACCACGACCACGCCGGAGCTGTCGTCCGCCGCCGAGAAGCGCCTGGGAGGGCGCTGGATCGACGACTGGCGACCGGAGGACCCCGCCTTCTGGGACGCGACGGGCAAAGACGTCGCGCGCCGCAACCTGATCTTCTCGGTGCTCAGCGAGCACATCGGCTTCTCGGTGTGGAGCCTGTGGTCGGTGCTGGTGCTGTTCATGGGCCCGGCGTACGGCTTCACCGCGCCGCAGAAGTTCCTGATCACCGCGACCCCGGCGCTGGTGGGCTCGATCCTGCGCGTGCCGTACACGTTCGCCGTGGGCAAGTTCGGCGGGCGGAACTGGACGATCATCTCGGCCCTGATGCTGCTCGTGCCGACGATCTACATCGCGATCGTGCTGAAGCCCGGGGTCTCGCTCGGCACGGTCCTGGTCGGGGCGATGCTCGCCGGTGTCGGCGGCGCGAACTTCGCCTCGTCGATGACCAACATCAACTCCTACTTCCCCGCCCGGCTCAAGGGCCGGGCGCTCGGCATCAACGCCGGTGCGGGCAACCTCGGCGTGGCGGTCGTGCAGATCGTCGGCCTGCTCGTCCTCGCGGTGTCCGGGGTCGGGCACCCCCGGGTCATGATCGGCATCTACATCCCGCTGATCGTCGTCTCCGCCCTGCTGTCGGCGCTGTTCATGAACAACCTGACCATGGCGTCCAACGCCAAGGGCGCGATCCGCGAGGTCATGACGCACAGCCAGACCTGGGTCGTCTCGCTGCTCTACATCGGCACGTTCGGGTCGTTCATCGGCTTCGGCTTCGCCTTCGGGCAGGTCCTGCTCGTGCAGTTCCCGCAGGACTTCCCGATGCCGGTCAAGGCGGCGGCGCTGACCTTCCTCGGCCCGCTGCTCGGCTCGTTCATCCGCCCCGTCGGCGGCGCGCTGGCCGACCGCTACAAGGGTTCGGTGGTGAGCGCGATCAACTTCGTCGCGATGGCGCTCGGTGCCCTGGTCGTGCTGCTCGCCTCGCTGGCGCACTCGCTGCCGCTGTTCATCACCGGGTTCGTCGTGCTGTTCGTGCTGAGCGGGCTCGGCAACGGCTCGGTCTACAAGATGATCCCGGCGATCTTCACGGCCAAGGCCCGCCTCGCCGGCGGCGAGGGCCCGGAGGCCGACGTCCAGACCCGGCTCGCCAGCCGTCGGGCCGGCGCCCTGATCGGCCTCGCCGGCGCCATCGGCGGCCTCGGTGGCGTCCTCGTGAACCTGGCCTTCCGCCAGTCCTTCCTCACCCTCAAGAACGGCAACGGCGCCTACGTCGCGTTCATCGTCTTCTACCTCGTCTGCGTCGCCGTGACCTACCTGGTCTTCATCCGCCCCCGCGCCGGTCGCCTCGCCGGCGTCTGACCCCTCGCCTCGGCGCGGCTTCTGCCGCTCCTGCTGCAGTCTCCCTGGGCCTCCCCATCCCACGTCTACGTGGGATGGGGAGGCTTGGCACGACCTGGAGATCGTGCAGAGCCGCACCAACCTGTGCAGAGCGGCGGGCGGCACAGCACCACGGTCCCGGTCTGCAGACCTTGTCCGGGCGTGCGCAGGACGAGCCCGGCCCTTGCACGACATCGTGCGGCTGTGCATGATCTCGAGATCGTGCAGAGCCCACGCGTCCCAGGTAGACGTGGGACGGGACGGACCCGCGGGCATGAGCGGGCGCAGGGGAGGGAGGAGGCGGGATGACGACGTACGTCGCGTTCCTGCGCGGGGTGAACCTCGGGGCGCAGCGGGCGGTGAGCATGCCGCGGCTGGTGAAGATCGCGGAAGGGCTCGGGTACGAGGACGTGTGGACCTACCTGCGCACCGGGAACCTCGCCCTGCGGACGGAGGAGGCCGCGGCGACCGTGGAGCGGCGGCTGGAGCGGGCGCTCGAGGAGGAGCACGGGGCGAGCATCGGCGTCACCGTACGGACGGCCGCCGCGCTGCGCGCGACGCTCGACGCGAACCCGTTCCCCGAGGGCTCGCCGAGCCGGGTGAGCGTCACGTTCCTCGCGGGACCGGCGCCCGCCGGGCTGGAGGAGCGGATCGGTGACGTCGCGACCCCCGCCGAGCGGCACGAGGTGCACGGCCGCGAGGTCTGGGTGGACTTCGCCGACGGGCAGGCGAGGAGCCGGCTCGCCGCGACGTTCGCCCGGGTCGTCGGGGTCAGCGCGACGACCCGGACGGTCGGCACCGTCGGCCGGCTCGTCGCCAAGCTCGAGTCCCGCGCCGCCGGGACGGCCTGAGAACGTCCTGATCCGTAACACGACCGGAACCACGGCGTCGTGAACCGTCCCTAACGTGACGAGGAATGTCTCACGCCTCCTCGGGAGCCCCCTCATGAGCGACACCGCACGCAGCACCGGCCCGCACCACGACGTCCTCGAAGCCGCGGGTCATCCCGCGGGTGACGGGCTGGTGAAGCCGGAGTACGACGACCGGCTGGCCAACACCGACCTCGCACCGCTGAAGAAGCAGACCTGGAGCTCGTACAACATCTTCGCGTTCTGGATGTCGGACGTGCACTCCGTCGGCGGCTACGTGACGGCCGGGGCGTTGTTCTCGCTGGGGATCGCGGCCTGGCAGGTCCTGGTGTCGTTGGTGATCGGGATCTTGATCGTGATGGTGTTCTGCAACCTGGTCGCGAAGCCGAGCCAGGTCACCGGGGTGCCCTACCCGGTGATCAACCGGGCGATCTTCGGGGTCCGGGGCGCCAACATCCCCGCGATCATCCGCGGCTGCATCGCGATCGCCTGGTACGGCGTGCAGACCTACCTCGCGGCCACGTCGCTGATGATCATCTTCGTGAAGTTCGCGCCCGGGTTCTCCGCCGCGCTGACCTCGGGGGAGTTCCTCGGCCTGTCCCCGCTCGGCTACCTCTGCTACGCGATCCTCTGGGTCGCGCAGGCCGCGGTGTTCTGGCGCGGGATGGAGGCGATCCGGAAGTTCATCGACTTCGCCGGCCCCGCCGTGTACGTGGTGATGATCGTGCTCTGCGTGTACCTGGTCGCGAAGGCCGGGCTCGGCAACATCAGCCTCAACCTCTCCACCCAGCAGCTCGGGTTCGCCGCCTCGATCCCGGTGATGATCGCCGCGATCGCCGCGGTGGTGTCGTACTTCTCCGGGCCGATGCTGAACTTCGGCGACTTCTCCCGCTACGCCCGCTCCTTCAAGGCGGTCCGGAAGGGCAACTGGCTCGGGCTGCCGCTGAACTTCCTGTTCTTCTCCATCCTCACCGTGGTCACCGCGTCCGCGACCGTGCCGGTGTTCGGGGAGATGATCACCGACCCGATCGAGACCGTCCAGCGGATCGACTCCGGCTTCGCGATCCTGCTCGGCGGGCTCACCTTCGTCATCGCGACCGTCGGGATCAACATCGTCGCGAACTTCATCTCCCCCGCGTTCGACTTCTCCAACGTCAACCCGAAGAAGATCTCCTGGCGGATGGGCGGCATGATCGCCGCCGTCGGCTCGGTGCTGCTGACGCCGTGGAACTGGTACAACTCCGACGAGGGGATCCTGTTCACCCTCGGGATCCTCGGCGCGCTGATCGGGCCGCTGTTCGGGATCCTGATCTCCGGCTACTACGTCGTGAGCAAGCAGCGGGTCTGGGTCGACGACATGTACTCCATGGACACCACCAAGCGGTACTGGTTCCGCAACGGCTACAACCCCAACGCCGTCGCGTCCGTCCTGATCGGCGGGCTCCCCGCGATCGCGCTCGTCCTCGTCGGCGGCGTCGCCTGGGCCGACAGCACCAGCGCGATCCTGTCCCACGCCGGCGACTTCTCCTGGTTCGTCGGCTGCGGCCTCGGCTTCGTCGCCTTCACCCTCCTCGAACGCGCCAACCCGCGGATCGCGCACCTCGACCGTGAGGCCGAGGCGGCCACGAGCGGCGTCGGCCAGTAGGGCTCGCCAGCACCGGATCCGGTCGGGAGGGGAATAGGCCCCTCTCCCGGCCGGTTGTCCGCCTCGCGTCCACGGTCGTGCGCTCTTCGGCCTCACTCTCGAGAGCGGCACCCATGTCCCACGCAGCGTCCCCGACGGACACCGTCACCGAACCCTCCGCGTCGAGTCCCGCGGCCACGAACACAGGTGACGGCCGCAGGCGCTGGCTCGCGCTCGGCGTCATCGCGATCGCCCAGCTGATGGTGGTGCTCGACGCCACGATCGTGAACATCGCCCTCCCGGTCGCGCAGCGCGACCTCGGCTTCACCGACGACCGTCGTCAGTGGGTCGTCACCGCCTACTCGCTCGCCTTCGGCGGCCTGGTGCTGCTCGGCGGCCGGATCGGCGACCTGTTCGGCCGCCGCAGGATCTTCATCCTGGGCCTGGCCGGCTTCGCGGTCAGCTCTGTCCTCGGCGGCCTCGCACCCGGCTTCGCCACCCTCGTCATGGCCCGCGCGCTCCAGGGCGCGTTCGGCGCGCTGCTCGCCCCCGCCGCGCTCTCGCTGCTGACGACGACCTTCACCGACCCACGGGAGCGCGGCCGTGCGTTCGGCGTCTTCGGGGCCGTGGCCGGCTCCGGCGGTGCCGTCGGCCTGCTGCTGGGCGGCGTGCTCACCGAGTACACGACCTGGCGCTGGTGCCTCTACGTCAACGTCTTCTTCGCCGCCGTCGCGATCGTCGGGGCCGCCCTGCTGCTGCCGCGGTCCGTGACGAACGCCCGCCCGCGCTTCGACGTGCCCGGGATCCTCACCATCACGCTCGGCCTCGTCGGCGTCGTGTACGGCTTCTCGAACGCCGAGATCAACGGCTGGGGCGCCCCGGCCACCGTCGTCAGCCTGGCCCTCGGCGCCGCCCTCGTCGTCGCGTTCGTGCTGATCGAGCAGCGCGTGGCGCACCCGCTGCTCCCGCTGCGGATCGTCCTCGACCGCGACCGCGGCGGGGCCATGCTGGCCCTGGGTCTCGCGGCGATCGGGATGTTCGGGATCTTCTTGTTCCTGACCTACTACCTCGAGCTCAGCCTCGGCTACAGCGCGCTCAAGACCGGCTTCGCCTTCGTCGCGATGCCGCTGTCGATCATCTTCAGCTCGAACGTGATCGGTGGCCGGCTGCTGCCCCGGGTCGGGCCGCGGCCGCTGATCTTCGCCGGCGGGATGCTGGCCTCGATCGGCCTGCTGCTGCTCACCCGCACGTCGCTCGACAGCTCGTACGTGACCGTCGTGCTGCCCGGCCTCGTCGTGATCGGGCTCGGGATGGGCCTGATCTTCTCCTCGGCGATCTCGACCGGCACCTCCGGCGTCCAGCGCGAGGACGCGGGCGTGGCCTCGGCGACCGTGAACACCATGCAGCAGATCGGCGGCTCCATCGGCACGGCGCTGCTCAGCACGATCTACGCCGGCGCGGTCCGTCGTTTCACGACGAGCAACGCCGGGACGCCGGACGTCGCCGCGTACGCCGTCCTGCACGGCTACCACGTCGCCTTCGTCATCTCCAGCGCCGTCCTCTTCACCGTCGCCCTGACCGGCCTCCTCGTCGTCCGTCCCCGCTCCGCCCGTCCCGCCCGGGCGGTCGACGACGCGCACGTCCCCGTCGCCGCCCACTGACAGGCGCTCCGTCGGCACCTGGTGGCGCGGTGCCGAGGTCTCTTGACGCTTCGCGGCGCCCGGGCACGCACCTCGCCGCGTTCGACTCAGGTCGAGACACGCCCGGTATCCCTCCCTCGTCGGCCTTGCGATGCACGCACCCGACCGCCGCCAAGCCTGAAGAGACCTCGGCACGACACCACTAGGCTCGCGCCATGAGCGCGGCGGCGAGCGAGTTGTCCGACAGCGACGCCTCGCGCAGCACGCTGCGGCGCATCGCGCGGCTGCTCGCGCCGTACCGCAACAAGATGCTGCTGGTCGGGCTCGCGGTCGTCGTGGCCGCGCTGCTGTCGACGGCGGCGCCGTTCCTGACCAGGGCCGTCTTCGACTCGGCGCTGTTCCCGACCGACGGCAGCCCGGCCGACTTCCACCTGCTCGGCTGGCTGGTCGCCGGGCTGTGCGCGATCCCGGTCGCGACGGCCCTGATCGGCATCGGGCAGAACCTGTTGACCAGCACCATCGGGAACGCGGCGATGGCCGACCTGCGCGGCGACCTCTTCGCCCACCTGCAGAAGATGGAGCTCGCCTTCTTCACGGCGACCAAGACCGGGGCCATCCAGTCCCGGCTCGCGAACGACGTCGGCGCGGTGCGCACGGTCCTCACCGACACGGCCACGACGATCGTGCAGAACTCCGTGACGGTGATCTCGGCCTTCGTCGCCATGGTGCTGCTGAGCTGGCAGCTGACGATCATCACGCTCGTCCTGATGCCGCTCTTCGTCTGGCTGCAGCTGCGCGTCGGGCAGCGCCGTCAGCGCCTGGCCCGGCGGACCCAGGAGTCGCTGTCGGAGATGACGGCGATCACCGAGGAGTCGCTGTCGGTGTCCGGCATCCTGCTGGCCAAGGTCTTCAACCGCGCGGGCTCGGAGGTGCAGCGCTACCGCGAGGAGAACGCGCGCCAGACCCGCCTGCAGGTCGAGCAGGCCATGACCGGCCGGGCGTTCTTCGCCATCGTGCAGACCTTCTTCGCGATCACGCCCGCGCTGATCTACCTCGCCGCCGGGCTGATCCTCACCGGGCGCGTGACGGTGGGAGCCGCCACCCTGACGGCGGGCACGATCGTCGCCTTCACCACGCTGCAGGCGCGCCTGCAGATGCCGCTGATCCAGCTCATGCGCGTGACCCTCGACGTGCAGACGTCGCTGGCGCTGTTCCGCCGGATCTTCGAGTACCTCGATCTTGAGCCCGCCGTCGTCGAACGTCCCGGCGCCAGCCCGCTGCCGCCCGCCGAGGTCGGCGGCTCGGTCGAGTTCGCCGACGTCTGGTTCCGCTACCCGCCGCCGCGCGAGCTCAGCGGGACCGCGCCCGGCGGTCCGCGCTTCGCCGGCGAGAACGGTGGTCGGTCCGACCAGGACGCGCCCCCGGAGGCGGCCGAGGCCGAGGCCCCGCGCCCGGCGGGGGAGTCGTGGACCCTGAAGCACCTGTCCCTGCGCGTCGAGCCCGGCCAGCTGGCGGCGATCGTGGGTCCGTCGGGCTCGGGCAAGACGACGATGACCTACCTGGTCCCGCGCTTCTACGACGTGACCGAGGGCGCCGTCCTCGTCGACGGCGTCGACGTCCGTGACGTCACCGGCGACTCGCTCGCCGAGACCGTCGGGATGGTGACGCAGGAGCCGTACCTCTTCCACGGCACGATCTACGACAACATCGCGTACGCGCGGCCGGGCGCGACCCGCGACGAGGTCCACGCGGCCGCCCGGAACGCGAACATCCACGACCGGATCATGAGCTTCGACGAGGGCTACGACACCGTGACGGGGGAGCGCGGCTACCGGCTCTCGGGCGGGGAGAAGCAGCGCCTGGCCATCGCCCGGGTGTTCCTGATGGACCCGCGCGTGCTGATCCTCGACGAGGCGACCTCGGCGCTCGACACCGAGACCGAGCGGCTCGTGCAGGAGGCCCTGGAACGCGCCACGAAGGGGCGGACCACCGTCGCCATCGCGCACCGGCTCTCCACCATCCAGAACGCCGACGTGATCTTCGGCCTCGAGGACGGCGAGCTGGTGGAGCAGGGGACGCACGCCGAGCTCCTGGCCCGGGGCGGGCTCTACGCGCGCCTCTACGCCGAGCAGTTCGGCGACGGCCAGGTCGAGGCCCGCTTCGCCGACGGCGTGCTCTTCAGCGACGGGCGCACGTTCTGCGACCCGGAGGACCGCTCGCGCGGCAGCCGCCGGGCCGACGTCTCCGTCTGACCACCTCCTGGGTCGCCGGCGCGCGCGCGTCGTCCCGCTCCCTGAGCGCGACCTGTGCGAACCTGTGGCCGCTGCTGTCCCACGCGTCGCATCAGTCACACGCGCCCCACGTCCAGGAGACGTCCATGCCCTCACCCCGTGCCGTGCTCGTCGCGGCCGCCGCCGTGCTGAGCACGGCGGCCCTCCTCGCACCGCCCGCGCAGGCCGCGCCCTCGGCGCCCTCGGCGTCCGGCTCGTCCGCCGTCGCCGCTCCCGTCTGGGGCGCGTGCACCACGGCCAGGCTCGAGGCGGCCAAGGCGGAGTGCGCCAAGATCGAGGTCCCGCTCGACCACGCGAAGCCCGACGGCACCAAGATCAAGATCGCGATCTCGCGGATCAGGCACACGACGAAGCAGTACCAGGGCGTCATGCTCGTCAACCCGGGCGGGCCGGGCGGTTCCGGCCTGGGGCTGGCGGTCCTCAAGGACTACGTGCCCGACGGCGGGGGCGACACCTACGACTGGATCGGCTTCGACCCCCGCGGAGTCGGCGAGAGCGAGCCGAAGGTCACCTGCGACCCGACGTACGCCGGCTACGACCGCCCGCGCTACGTGCCGGCCAGCCCGGCGCTCAGCGAGGCGTGGTTCACCAAGTCGAACGCCTACACCGACGCGTGCGCGAAGAAGTACGGCCCGATCCTCGACCACCTGACGACGGTGGACTCCGCGCACGACCTGGAGAGCATCCGGACCGCGCTCGGCGAGAAGAAGATCAACTACTACGGCTTCTCCTACGGCACCTACCTCGGCCAGGTGTACGGGACCCTGTTCCCCGCCCGCCTGCGCCGCGTCGTCTTCGACGGCACGGTCGACCCGCGCAAGATCTGGTACGGCGCCAACCTCGACCAGGACGCGGCGTTCGACACCAACATCGACCTCTGGTTCGGCTGGATCGCGAAGCACGACAGCGCCTACCACCTCGGCAAGACCCGGGCGGCGGTGCGTTCGCTCTACTACCGCACCGAGGAGAAGCTCTACCGCAACCCGGTCAAGGGCAAGGGCGGCAAGCTCGGCGGCAGCGAGTGGGTCGACGCCTTCCTGGGTGCGGGCTACTACCAGTTCACCTGGCCCGACCTGGCCGACACCTTCGCCGGCTTCGTGAAGGACCGCGACGTCAAGGCGCTCGAGAGCGCCTACCTCGACGCCAGCGGCTACGGAGACGACAACGGCTACGCGGTCTACCTCGGTGTCCAGTGCACCGACACCCGCTGGCCGCAGAGCTGGAAGACGTGGGAGCGCGACAGCTGGCGGATCTTCGCCGACGCGCCGTACGAGACCTGGTCCAACACCTGGTTCAACGAGCCGTGCCGGCACTGGCCGGCCAAGGCGCACCAGGAGCTGAAGATCGACGGCTCCAAGGTGGCGAGCCTGCTCATGGTGAACGAGACGCTCGACGCGGCGACCCCGTACGAGGGCAGCCTCGAGGTCCGCAAGCGCTTCGGCAAGGCCCGGCTGATCGCCGAACCGGGCGGCACCACCCACGCGGGCTCGCTCGGCGGCAACGCCTGCGTCGACGACCGGATCAGCGACTACCTCGCGACCGGCAAGCTGCCGGCGCGGAAGTCGGGCCGGCGGGCCGACGTGACCTGCGCGCCGCTGCCCGAGCCGACCCCGAACGCCGCGAGCGCCGCGGAGCGCCGGGCCGCCGAGGGGCCGGCGCGCGCCGACCTGCACACCCTGCTGCGGGCCTCCGTCCGGGGCTGACCCCCGGGACCCGACCGACACGCCCGGCCCGTCCGCCCACCCGGCGGGCGGGCCGGGCGTGTCTGCCCGGGCTGTCGGAGGACGCGCTTAGAGTGGCCCTCCGATGAGCACCAGCACCACTCCCACGCGCCCCGGGCAGCGGGCGTCCGACAGCTTCGTGCACCTGCACGTGCACTCCGAGTACTCGATGCTCGACGGTGCCGCCCGGATCAAGGACCTCTTCGCCGGGTGCGAGGAGCAGGGCATGCCGGCCATCGCCGTCACCGACCACGGCAACCTCTTCGGGGCCTACGAGTTCCACAAGGCGTCCAAGGGCACGGGGGTCAAGCCGATCGTCGGGCTCGAGGCGTACGTCACGCCCAAGACCCACCGCAGCGAGCGCAAGCGGGTCCGCTGGGGCGACGCGAAGGCCGCCGCGAACGGCGACGACGTCTCCGGCGGCGGCGCCTTCACCCACATGACGATGTGGGCCTCCTCGACCACCGGGCTGCACAACCTGTTCCGGATGGGTTCGCTGGCCTCGCTCGAGGGCTACTACTTCAAGCCGCGCGTGGACCGCGAGCTGCTCAACACCTACGGCCAGGGCCTGATCGCCACGACGGGCTGCCCGTCGGGGGAGGTCCAGACCTACCTGCGGCTCGGCAAGTACGACGAGGCCGTGGCCAGCGCGGCCGAGTTCCGCGACATCTTCGGCGCGGAGAACTACTACGTCGAGCTGATGGACCACGGCCTCTCGATCGAGAACCGGGTGCGCCAGGACCTGCTGCGCCTGGCTCGTGACCTGAAGCTGCCGCTGGTCGCCACGAACGACCTGCACTACGCGACCCGGGCCGAGGCCGCGGCCCACGAGGTGCTGCTCTGCGTGCAGTCCGGCTCGACCATGGCCGACGCCAACCGCTTCAAGTTCGACGGCGACGGCTACTACCTCAAGTCGCCGGCGGAGATGCGGGCGCTGTTCAGCGAGCTGCCGGAGGCCTGCGACAACACGCTGGCCATCGCCGAGCGCTGCGACATCTCCTTCGCCGAGGGCACCGGCACCTACATGCCGCGTTTCGGTTGCCCGCCGGGGGAGGACGAGACGTCCTGGTTCGTGAAGGAGGTCGAGACCGGGCTGCGCCGTCGCTACCCGACCGGCATCCCCGACGACGTGCGCCGCCAGGCCGAGTTCGAGACCGGCGTCATCACCTCGATGGGGTTCGCCGGCTACTTCCTCGTCGTGGCCGACTTCATCAACTGGGCCAAGGAGAACGGCATCCGCGTCGGCCCGGGCCGTGGGTCGGGCGCCGGGTCGATGGCCGCGTACGCGATGCGGATCACCGACCTCGACCCGCTCAAGCACGGCCTGATCTTCGAGCGCTTCCTCAACCCCGACCGCGTCTCGATGCCCGACTTCGACATCGACTTCGACGAGCGTCGCCGCGGCGAGGTGATCCGCTACGTCACGCAGAAGTACGGCGAGGACCGGGTCAGCCAGATCGTCACCTACGGCACGATCAAGGCCAAGCAGGCCGTGAAGGACGCCTCCCGGGTGCTCGGCTACCCGTTCGGGATGGGGGAGCGCCTCACCAAGGCCATGCCGCCGCCCGTGATGGGCAAGGACGTGCCGCTCGGCAAGCTCTTCGACCGGGAGCACCCTCGCTACGGCGAGGGCGGCGAGTTCCGGGCGCTCTACGAGTCCGACGCCGACGTGGTGAAGGTCGTCGACACCGCCCGCGACCTCGAGGGCCTCAAGCGCCAGTGGGGCGTGCACGCCGCCGGCGTGATCATGAGCAGCGAACCGCTGATCGACATCATCCCGATCATGCGCCGGGAGCAGGACGGCGCGATCATCACGCAGTTCGACTACCCGACCTGCGAGTCGCTCGGGCTGATCAAGATGGACTTCCTCGGGCTGCGGAACCTGACCGTGCTCGACGACGCCGTGCACAACATCAAGCTCAACCGCGGGGTCGACCTCGTCCTCGAGGACCTACCGCTGGACGACCCCGCCACGTACGCGCTGCTCGGTCATGGCGACACCCTCGGGGTGTTCCAGCTCGACGGCGGGCCGATGCGTTCGCTGCTGCGGCTCATGCGCCCGGACAACTTCGAGGACATCTCGGCCGTCCTCGCGCTCTACCGCCCCGGCCCGATGGGCGTCGACAGCCACACGAACTACGCGCTGCGCAAGAACGGTCGCCAAGAGGTCACGCCGATCCACCCCGAGCTCGCCGAGCCGCTGTCGGAGATCCTCGGCACGACGCACGGCCTGATCGTCTACCAGGAGCAGGTGATGGCGACCGCGCAGAAGGTCGCCGGCTACACCCTCGGCCAGGCCGACCTGCTGCGCCGCGCGATGGGCAAGAAGAAGAAGGAGATCCTCGACGCCGAGTACAAGCCGTTCTCCGCCGGCATGACGGCGAACGGCTACTCCGCGGGGGCGACGAAGGCGCTCTGGGACGTGCTCGTCCCCTTCTCCGACTACGCGTTCAACAAGGCGCACACGGCGGCGTACGGGCTGGTCTCCTACTGGACCGCCTACCTCAAGGCCAACTTCCGGTCCGAGTTCATGGCCGCGCTGCTGACCTCGGTCGGCGACGACAAGGACAAGATGGCCATCTACCTCGGCGAGTGCCGGCGGATGGGCATCCAGGTGCTGCCGCCGGACGTCAACGAGTCCGAGGCGAACTTCACCCCGGTCGGGACCGACATCCGCTTCGGCCTCACCGCCGTGCGCAACGTCGGCGCCAACGCGGTGGAGAAGGTCGTCGTCGCCCGCGCCGAGAACGGCAAGGCGCCCGACTTCTACTCGTTCTTGGACCAGGCCGACCTCGTGGTCTGCAACAAGCGGCTCATCGAGTCCCTGGTCAAGGCCGGGGCGTTCGACTCGATGGGGCACACCCGGCGCGCGCTGATGAGCGTCTACGAGTCGGCCGTGGACGGCGTGCTCGACCTCAAGCGCAACTCGGCCCGCGGGCAGGACGCCTTCGACTTCGGCTTCGACGAGTCGGACAGCGGGTCCGCGCACCTCTCCGGCACGGTCCCGGACCTGCCCGAGTGGGACAAGCGGACCAAGCTCGCCTTCGAGCGCGAGATGCTCGGGCTCTACGTCAGCGACCACCCGCTGCTCGGGCTCGAGCACATCCTCAGCCTCGAGCGCGACATCAGCATCGGCGAGCTGCTGGGCGACGACGGTCCGCGCGAGGGCCAGGTGACGATCGCGGGGATGATCACCAACGTCAACCGCAAGACGACCAAGCGCGGTGACCTGTGGGCGGTGCTGACCGTCGAGGACCTCGAGGCCTCGATCGAGGTGCTGCTGTTCCCCAAGGCGTACGACCTGGTCTCGACGGTGCTGGCCAGCGACGTCGTCGTGCGGGTCAAGGGCCGGATCAAGGCCGACGACGACGCGGTGTCGCTGAACGCCTCCGAGCTGACCCTGCCCGACGTGAGCGAGGGCCCGACCGGTCCGGTCGTCATCTCGCTGCCGGCGGTCCGGTGCACGCCGCCCGTCGTGGCCCAGCTGCGCGACGTGCTCGCCGCCTACCCGGGGACGACGGAGGTGCGGCTGCGCCTCAACAGCTCGGGTCGCTCCACCCTGATGCGGCTGGACTCCGGGCTGCGGGTCAGCCCGTCCGGACCGCTGATGGCCGACCTCAAGGCGCTCCTCGGGCCGTCCTGCCTCGCCTCGTGAGCGAGCCGCTGACCGCCCCGGTCGACCCCACTACCGAGCCGGGCGCCGACGAGCCCCGGCGCGTGCTGCGGTGGGCCGACGTCCGCCGGGCGGTGCTGGTCGCCGCCCTCGGTCTCGGGCTCGGTGCGCTCGGCGGCGTGGTCTGGTGGCTGGTGACCGACCTCCCCACGTTCCGGGTGGTCACGGGCGGTGGCGCGGTGACGTCCGAGCGCGGGCTCGCCACGTACGTCGCGGCGGACGCCTGGTTCGTGGTGTGCGGGGCGCTCGTCGGCCTGGTCGTCGGCATCACGGCCTGGCGCGTCTTCCGCCGGTCGGGCTGGGGCGTCGTCGTGCTCGCCGTGCTGGTCGCGGGGGCGGCCGGTCTGCTGTGCTGGGCCGTCGGGTCCGCGCTCGGCCCGGGCGACTTCGACACCCGGCTCGCCGCGGCGGTCCCCGGTGACGTGGTCCCCGTCGAGCTCACCGTCCGCGCCCGCTCCGCCCTGCTGGTCTGGCCGCTGCTCGCGGTCCTGCCCGTCCTGCTCGGCTCCTCGCTGGGCCACGACCCCGAGGTCGACGCCGCCGAGGCCTCCGCCACCGCCACCTGACCGCCCGCCTTCCGCGCGAGTGTCGACACCCGACACGCTCGGACGGCGTGTCGCGTGCCGGACGGCGACAGTCGCGTCCCCGATGGATCAGGCGGCGATCGGCGCCACCGTCGCGCCGGTGACGGACACGAGGTCGGCCGGGGCCAGCTCGACCTGCAGCCCGCGGCGGCCCGCGGAGACGAACACGGTCGCGAAGGCGAGGGCGGTCTCGTCCACCACGGTGTCGAGCGCGGTCCGCTGCCCGAGCGGGGAGATCCCGCCGAGCACGTAGCCGGTGGAGCGCTGGGCGGCCGCCGGGTCGGCCATGGCCGCCTTCTTGGCGCCGACCGCGGTGGCGACCGCCTTGAGGTCGAGCTGCCGCGCGACCGGGACGACCCCGACCGCCAGGGCGCCGCCCCGGCCGGCGATCTCGACGACCAGCGTCTTGAACACCCGCGCCGGGTCGAGGCCGAGGGCCGCGGTCGCCTCGTCGCCGAAGTGCCGCTGGCCGTCGACGTGCGTGTACGGGTGCAGCGTGAAGACCACCCCCGCCCGGGTCAGGGCCGCCGTCGCCGGGGTGCCCCCGGACTTCTTCGCCACCGCGCACCCGCTCCCGTCTGACCGCCTGCGTATGGTCGGGTTCTTCCCCGTCCCCAGTCTCGCCCACCCCGGAGGACCACCCGCATGACCGCCCCGACCGCCTCGTCCAGCCCCACCTCGCGGACCGTCCCCGACCGCATGCGCGCAGCCGTGCTGCACGCCCCGGGCGACATCCGCGTGGAGGAGGTCGACGTGGCCTCCCCGGGCGCCGGCGAGGTGCTGGTCCGGGTCGCGGCGTGCGGGGTGTGCGGCTCCGACGTCCCCCGGATGCTGCGCAACGGCGGCTACGTGATGCCGATCATCTGCGGCCACGAGTTCTCCGGCCACGTCGCCGAGCTCGGGCCGGACGTGACCGGCGTGACCGTCGGCGACCTCGTCTCGGTGCCGCCGCTGATCCCGTGCCGGGTCTGCCGGCACTGCGTGCGGGGCGACTTCGGGCTCTGCGAGGACTACGGCTACTTCGGCAGCCGCAGCGACGGCGCGTACGCCGAGTACGTCGTCGTGCCGCTCGGCAACCTGCTGGCCATGCCGGAGGGCCTCGACCCGCGCGCCGCCGCGATGCTCGACCCGGCTGCCATCGCCCTGCACGCGCTGTGGAAGACGGGGCTGCGCACCGGGCACCGCGTGCTCGTCGTCGGGGCCGGGCCCATCGGGCTGTTCGCGGTCCAGTGGGCGCGGCTCGCCGGGGCGTCCGAGGTCGTCAGCGTCGACCTCAGCGAGGAGAAGGCCGCGATGGCCCGCGAGGCGGGGGCGACGGCCGCGGTCCAGACCGCCGACCAGGCGCGCGAGCTGGCGGGTCCGGGCTTCGACGTCGTCCTGGAGTCCGCCGGCGTCGCCGTGGCGGCGGACCTGGCCGCGAGCCTCGTCGGGCCGAAGGGGCACGCCGTCTTCGTCGGCATCCCGCACGCCCCGGTCGAGCTGGCCAAGGAGACCTGGAACCGCTTCATGCGTCTCGAGGTCACCCTGCACGGCGCCTGGAACTCGTTCTCCGCGCCGTTCCCCGGCGACGAGTGGCGCACCGCCGCGGCCAAGATGGCCTCCGGCGAGCTGCGCTGGGAGTTCATGATCACCCACGCGCTGCCGCTCGACGCGCTGCCGGAGATGATGCAGACCCTCGGCGACCGTTCGACCTTCACCTCCAAGGTGCTGTTCCTGCCGGACGCCCGCTGAGCGTGGGGGTCGTCCTCGCCATCGACCTGGGCACCGAGGGTGCCCGGGTCGGCGCCTTCGGCACGGACGGGGACCCGCTCGGCTCGGTGCACCGGGGCTACCGCACGTCCTACCCGCGACCGGGCTGGGCCGAGCAGGACCCGGACGACTGGTGGGCCGCCGTCGTCGACGCCACCCGCACGCTGCTCGCCGGACCGCGCTGCGCGGGGGCGGGGCCGGTCGTCGCCCTCGCCTGCGCCACCACCGCCTCGACCGTCGCCGTGCTCGACGCCGACGGCCGACCGCTGCGCCCCGCCCTGCTCTGGATGGACTCCCGGGCGTGGGCCCAGTCCGCGGCGACCGCGGCGCTGGCGCAGGAGCACCCCGTCCTGGCCTGGTCGGGCGGCTCCGACGCCTCCGAGTGGCTGCTGCCCAAGGCGGTGTGGGTCGCCGAGCACGAACCCGCGACGTACGCCCGGGCGGCCCGCGTCGTCGAGGCGATCGACTACCTGACGTTCCGGCTGACGGGGCGCTGGGTCGGCTCGCAGATGAACGCGGTCTGCAAGTACAACTACGACGCGCTCGCGCACCGCTTCCCCGTCGGGCTGTACGCCGCGCTCGGCGTCGCCGACCTGGTCGACAAGCTGCCGGACACCATCGTGGAGGTGGGCGGCGCCGCCGGTCCGCTGAGCGCCGCGGCCGCGGCCGACCTCGGGGTGGACGCCGGGGCGCCGGTCGCGGTCGGCGGCATCGACGCGCACGTCTCGCTGCTGGCGTGCGGCGCGTCCTCCTCCGGGCTGGTGTCGATCGTCTCGGGCACGTCCTCGGCGATCGTCGCCGAGATCGAGCCCGACCCCGCACCGGTCCTGACGAGCGAGGTCTGGGGGCCGTACCCGCACGCGCTGCGGACCTCGCGCTGGCTGGTCGAGGGCGGCCAGGTGAGCAGCGGTTCGGTGCTCACCTGGGCCGGCGAGACGATCATGGGCGTCGCCCGCGAGGACCTTCCTGCCCTGGTGGCGGGCGCTGCGGCCGTCGAGCCGGGGAGCCACGGCCTGCGCGCGCTCGACACGTTCATGGGCAACCGCACGCCGTACCGCGACCCGCGGCTGCGTGGCGCCCTCGTGGGCCTGACGCTCGGCACCACCCGGGCGGAGCTCTACCGGGCGACCGTGGAGGCGGTGGCCTGCGGCACCCGTGCCGTGCTCGACTCCTTCGTCCGGGCCGGCGTCGGGTGCGAGCGCCTGGTCCTCTCCGGCGGCATCGAGCACAACCGGCTCTGGCAGCAGGTGACCGTCGACGTCCTGGGGCGCGAGGCGGAGATCGTCGACGGCGACAACCTCACGCTGCGCGCCTGCGCCGTGATCGCGGCGACCGGCGCGGGTCACGTCGCGAGCCTCGACGAGGGGGCGGCCCTGTTCGCGCCGCGGACCCGGACGCTCAGCCCGGACCCCGCCCGTACGGCGGTCTACGCCGAGACCTACGCGGACTACACCGAGCTGCTGCACACCCTCGCGCCGCTCATGCACGCCTCGGTCGACCGGCTGTCACGCCGAAGGCACGAGGAGGCGTAGCAGCGCCGTCACGGCGATGGCGACGACGAACACGACGAGGAAGCCGCGCCGCAGGAGCAGCGCGACGGCCCCGGCGGACACGCCGGCCAGGACCCGCCAGTCGAGCGCGTAGCGTCCGCCGCCATCCACGAGCTGGACGACGACCAGCGCCGACAGCATCGCCACCGGCAGCAGCGTCGTGACGCGCTGGACGCGAGGGTTCGCGAGCACCGACGAGGGCAGCGACAGCCCGGCGAGCTTGATCAGGTAGGAGCCCGCGCAGGCGACGAGGACGGGGACCCAGAGGTTCACGGAACCTCCCCCGTCGGCGGTGCGGCCGGCGTCCGTCCCGGCAGCAGCCCGCCCACGACGGCGGCGACCGCAGCGGCGAGCACCGGGATCCCGCCCGGCACCAGCGGCACGAGCACCAGCGCGGTGCCGGCTCCGGCGAGCGCGACCCAGCGGGCCCGTACGCGTCGGAGCGCCGGCCACATCAGCGCCAGGAACACCGCCGGCCCGGCGGCGTCCAGACCCAGGACGTCGGTGTCGACGAACGTGCCGACGAGCGCGCCCACGAAGGTGCCGGCGTTCCAGCACCCGAACAGCACCAGACCGGTCGACCAGAAGGCGAGCCGCTGCTCGGACCGACCGGTCTGCGCGGTGGCCATCGCGGTCGTCTCGTCGATGACGAGGTGCGCCGTCAGGAAGCGGCGCGGTCCGCGGGTGCCGAGCAGCGGGGCGAGCGTGACGCCGTAGAAGCCGTTGCGCAGCGCGAGCAGCAGCGTGGGCCCGAGCGCGGTCCACGCGGACCCGCCGGCGCCGACGACACCCGCCAGGGCGAACTGCGAGGCGCCCGAGAACAGGACCAGGCTGAGCACCTGCGCCTGCCCCCGGGTGAGACCCGACGCCACGGCCACCGCGCCGAACGTCGCCCCGAACGCCGCGGCGTACACCCCGATCCCGGCCGCGGCGCGCCAGATCGCGACGCGCGAGGAGGTCGGGGACACGAGCGGACCCTACGAGAAACGCGGCGGGGCGGACGTCCTCGCTCACCTAGAGTTGGGCCGTGCTCGCCACCATCGACCTGCGCGGCCGGGCCCTCGGCGGCGGCGTCGGCCTCGACCCCCGGACCGTCGTCCCGCGGGCGGCCGTCGACGTGGAGGCGGCGCTGGCCGTGGTCCGCCCGATCTGCGACGACGTCGCCGTCCGTGGCGAGGCCGCGCTGCGTGAGTACTCCGAACGCTTCGACCGGGTCGTCCCCGCCTCGTTCCGGGTGCCGGCCGCCGCTCTCACCGACGCGGTCGACCGCCTCGACGACGACCTGCGGGCCGCGTTCGAGGTCGCGATCGAGCGCCGCCGCCGGGTCTGCGCCGCCGAGCTCGGTCCCGCGGCTGTCGACGTCGAGCTCGCGCCGGGCGCCTCGGTGACGCAGCGGATGGTGCCGGTCGACCGCGTCGGGCTCTACGTCCCGGGTGGCCTCGCCCCGCTCGCCTCCAGCGTGGTCATGAACGTCGTGCCGGCCCAGGTCGCCGGCTGCCTCTCGATCGCGGTCGCCTCGCCGCCGCAGCGCGAGTTCGGCGGGCTGCCGCACCCCTCGATCCTCGCCGTCTGCGCGCTCCTCGGCGTCGACGAGGTGTACGCCGTCGGCGGCGCCCAGGCGGTCGCGACGTTCGCGTACGGGGTCCCCGGGCTCTGCGCGCCGGTCGACCTCGTCACCGGGCCCGGCAACATCTACGTCGTCGCGGCCAAGCGGCTGCTGCGCGGGCGGGTCAGCATCGACTCCGAGGCCGGTCCGACCGAGATCATGGTGCTGGCCGACGACACCGCCGACGCGTCGCTGGTCGCGGCGGACCTGGTCTCGCAGGCCGAGCACGACCCGCTGGCCGCCGCGGTGCTCGTCACCGACTCGACCGCGCTCGCCGACCGCGTCCAGGCCGAGCTGGCCGATCTCGTCACGGCGGCCAAGCACAGCGAGCGGATCACCACCGCGATGAGCGGGCGCCAGTCGGCGGTCGTCCTCGTCGACGACCTCGAGCAGGGCCTCGCCGTGGTCAACGGCTACGCCGCCGAGCACCTCGAGATCCAGACCGCCGACGCGCCCGCGGTCGCGGCCCGGGTGCGCAACGCCGGCGCGGTGTTCGTCGGGTCCTTCTCGCCGGTCTCGCTCGGCGACTACTCCGCCGGGAGCACGCACGTCCTGCCCACCGGCGGCTGCGCCTGCCACTCCTCGGGGCTGAACGTGAAGTCGTTCCTCAAGGCGATGCACGTCGTGACCTACAGCCGCGCGGCCCTCGGGGAGGTGGCCCGGCAGGTCGTGACCTTCGCCGAGGCCGAGGACCTGCCCGCGCACGGCGCGGCGGTGTCGGCCCGGTTCGCCGGCCGCCCCGACCGCTCGGCTCGTGAGCGCGCTGGTCGACCTGCCGCTGCGGCCCGAGCTGGTGGGGGAGCAGCCGTACGGCGCCCCGCAGCTCGACGTGGCCGTCCGGCTCAACGTCAACGAGAACCCGTACGGCCCGAGCGAGGCCGTGGTCGGGCAGATCGCGGCGGCCGTCACCGAGGCGGCCCGCGGGCTGAACCGCTACCCCGAGCGCGACGCCGTGGCGCTGCGCGCCGACCTCGCCGCCTACCTGGGCCACGGGCTGACGGCCGACCACGTGTGGGCGGCGAACGGCAGCAACGAGGTGATGCTGCACGTGCTGCAGGCCTTCGCCGGGCCCGGTCGGACCGTGCTGAGCTTCGCGCCGACCTACTCGATGTACCCGGAGTACGCCCGCGACACCCACTCGGGCTTCGTCACCTTCCCGCGGGCCGACGACTTCACCATCGACGTCGACGCCGCGGTGGCCGCCATCGAGCGGACGCGGCCGGACGTCGTGCTCGTCACCAGCCCGAACAACCCGACCGGCACCGCGCTGCCGCCCGACGCGGTCGTCGCCCTGGTCGACGCCAGCCCGGGCGTCGTGGTCGTCGACGAGGCCTACCACGAGTTCGCGCGCACGGGCACGCCGAGCGCGCTGGAGCTGCTGCCGGGGAGGCCACGGCTCGCGGTCAGCCGCACGATGTCGAAGGCCTTCGCCTTCGCCGGCGGCCGGCTCGGCTACCTGGCCGCCGACCCCGCCTTCGTCGACGCCCTGCGCATCGTCCGGCTGCCCTACCACCTCTCGGCCGTCACGCAGGCGGTCGCCCGGGTCGCCCTCGCGAACGCTCCCGAGATGCTCGCCGCCGTGGACCGGCTCCGCGAGGCGCGCGACGAGCTCGCCGCCGGTCTCGTCCGCCGTGGTCTGCAGGTCGCCGACTCCGACGCCAACTTCGTCCTCTTCGGCCGGTTCGCCGACCGGCACGCGGTGTGGCAGGCGCTGCTCGACCGCGGGGTGCTGATCCGCGAGGTCGGGCCGGCGGGCTGGCTGCGCGTGTCCGCGGGCACGCCGGAGGAGATGGCCGCCTTCGGCGCGGCCCTGGACGAGGCCCTGTCCGACGAGACCGTGAGCGCGAGGATGCCGTGACCGAGACGACCAGCCCCCCGCGTCGGGCCACCCTCGAGCGCGCCACCAGCGAGTCGAGCGTCCGGGTGAGCGTCGACCTCGACGGCACGGGGGCGTCCAGCATCTCGACCGGCGTCGGCTTCTACGACCACATGCTCACGGCGCTGGCCCGGCACGCGCTGCTCGACCTCGAGGTGACCGCGACGGGCGACACGTACATCGACGCCCACCACACGGTGGAGGACACCGCCATCGTGCTGGGGCAGGCGATCCGCGAGGCCCTGGGCGACAAGCGCGGGATCCGGCGCTTCGGCGACGCGCTCGTCCCGCTCGACGAGGCGCTCGCGCAGGCCGTCGTCGACGTCTCCGGACGCCCGTACTGCGTGTGCAGCGGCGAGCCCGAGGGGCAGGCGTACGTCCGCATCGGCGGGGGGGACCGCACCCCCGACGGGCGGACCAGCGTGGCCTACACGGGCTCGCTGACCCGGCACGTCTTCGAGTCGCTGGCCTTCCACGCCCACCTGTGCCTGCACGTCCGGGTGCTCGCCGGGCGCGACCCCCACCACCTCGTCGAGGCGCAGTTCAAGGCGGTCGCCCGTGCGCTGCGCGACGCTGTCGCCCTCGACGAGCGCGTCACCGGCATCCCCAGCACCAAGGGCGCCCTGTGACCAAGGCGCGGGGGAGGGTGGTCGTCCTCGACTACGGCTCCGGCAACCTGCGCTCCGCCGAGCGGGCGGTCGCGCGGACCGGGGTCGACGTGGTCGTGACCGCCGACGCCGACGCCGCCCTCGAGGCCCCCGGCCTGGTCGTGCCGGGCGTCGGCGCCTTCGCGGCGTGCATGGCCGGGCTGCGCGCCGTCGGCGGTCCCGACGTCATCGCCGCGCGGCAGGCGGCGGGCCGGCCGACCCTGGCCATCTGCGTGGGGCACCAGGTCCTCTTCTCCTCCGGGATCGAGCACGGCGCCGAGACGTCGGGCTGCGGGGTCTGGCCCGGGGTCGTCGAGCGGCTGCACGCCGAGCGGCTGCCGCACATGGGCTGGAACACCGTCGCGGCGCCCGCGGGGAGCACCCTCTTCGCCGGGGTCGACGACGAGCGCTTCTACTTCGTGCACAGCTACGGGGTCCGTGACCTCGCGCCGCGCGAGGGGCGCCTCGTGACGTGGGCGGAGCACGGCGGGGACCGCTTCGTCGCCGGCGTCGAAGAGGGGGCGCTGTGGTCGACGCAGTTCCACCCGGAGAAGAGCGGGGACGCCGGCCGGCGGCTGCTGGAGAACTGGGTCGAGACCCTCTAGCCGCCACCCTGGTCCTGGGCCCCGATCGCACGGCGACCGGCCGAAACCCGCTCTCGACACCGTCGGAGCCAGGGCCTAGCGTCACCTTCCTCAGCGCTCGACGGCGAGGGCTGGCGAGGGGGACCAGCGTGCGCAGGTGGGGACGGACGGGTGCGGCGCTGAGCGCCGTGGCACTGGTGGGCGCGGCGCTGGTGGGCGCGGGACCCGCCGTGGCGGCGCCCGCGGCCGCGACGGACGCCCGGTTGGCGCGGTCGCCGGAGCTGAGCGAGACGAGCCGGCTGACCGACCGCCGCACCGTCGTCACCGGGGACCGGGCCTGGGTGCTCGGCACGGCCGACGGCCGCTTCCCGGCAGCCGGCTTCCACACCCGCGGCGAGATGGGCGGCTTCTGGACGCCGAGCCTCAAGCTGCTCGACGGGATGTGGTTCGGCATCGGGGACTCCTGGATCGGCCCGGGCACCCGCACCACGTCCGGCTGGGGCTACGTGCGGACCGACCTGCCGGCCACCGACGGGGTGGCCGCCAGCCGTACGGACTTCGTGCCCGACGGCGTCCCCGGTGCCCTGGTCGGGCTGACGCTGCGCTCGGCGACCACGCGCACCATCACGCTGCGCGCCGACGCCCACTCCGAGCTCATGGGCTCCTACCCCTGGGGCGAGACGACCCCGAGCCAGACGACCGTGAACCTGGCGGACACCGCCACGCGCGACGGCCGCGCGCTGCTGTTCCGCGACCAGGGCACCCCGCCGGGGGTGAACCAGACCGCGCACGACTGGGCGGCCTCGTTCGGTTCCTCGCTGCGCCCCAGCGGCGTCGCGACCGGCACAGACTTCCGCGGCCCCCAGGACCCGGCCGTCGTCTGCCCGGCCTCCGGGCCGGACGCCGACCCCGCGCCCGCCCGCTGCGACGACACCGCGTACGGGCGGGGTGCGGGCGGGCAGCTGACCTACCGCGTCCGCCTGGCCAAGGGGCAGGCCACGACGGTCTGGTTCGGCGTCGGGGGCTCCCGCTCCGGGCCCACGGACGCGCGCTCCACCCTTCGCACCCTGCTCGACGACCCCGACGCCGCGCTCGCCGCCAAGGTCCGCACCCGCGAGAAGGTGGATGCCAGCACGGTCGTCTCGCTGCCCGGCGACCCCCTCGTGCAGCAGAGCGTGGCCTGGTCCAAGCAGATGCTCGCCGCGTCCGTGCAGCGCTCCGACGACGTCGCGCTGCGCGTGGTCGACGCCGGCACGGCCTACCCGGCGCCGACGGCCACCCTCGACTCGATGCGCTGGATCGGGGCGGGCTGGCCCGACTACACCTGGCTGTTCGGCACCGACGGCGAGTTCACGGCCTACGCGTCGGTCGCTGCCGGGCAGCTCGGTCCGATCAAGGCCCACCTGCGCACGCTCCGCGACGTGTCCGAGGCCGTGAACGGCGGGAGCGGCAAGATCGTCCACGAGGTCACCCCCGACGGCGCGGTCTACTTCGGCGCGAACGCCGACCCGGGCAACACCGACGAGTCCGCCAAGTACCCGTCCGCCGTCGCGCTGGTGTGGCGCTGGACCGGGGACGGGAAGTTCCTGCGCGACCTCTACCCGGCCTCGGTGCAGGCGATGCGGCACGTCGCCTCGCTCGACACCGACGGGGACGGCTGGCCGGAGGGGCTCGGCAACGTCGAGCGCGACGGCATGGGCGAGGAGAAGCTCGACAACACCGTCTACACGATCCGCGGCTACGCCGACCTGGCCGACCTCGCGAGGGCACGCGGCGACGCGAAGACGCAGCGCTGGGCGACGCAGCAGGCGCTGCGGCTCTCGAAGGCCTTCGAGCAGGCGTGGTGGTACGGACAGGACGACGCCCGCTCGTACGCCGACTCCCTCGACCCGAGCCCGGTCGGCGGCGCCGACACGAAGATCTTCCAGCGGCACTGGATCGGGCTCACCCCGACCGACGCGGTGCTGCCGGCGCTGCCCGGACGCGCGGCCGGTCCGCTCGCCTCCGACGCGCACGCCCGGACGACGCTCGCCCAGCACGAGCGCCCCTGCTACACCGGCGAGCTCGGGCTCTACCACACGGGCACCGGGGCGAACAGCGTCGCCGAGGACACCGACACTCAGAGCTGCGACGACGTCGTCTCCTCGGTGACGAACGAGACGAGCATCTTCACGCTGAACTCGGCCATCGCGGGGGTCAGCGAGGGCAACTACGGCCGGCTGGGAAGCCGGCAGCAGGGCGTCTACGTCGACGGCAACGCCCGTGCCCAGCTCGACCCCGACCTGTGGGAGATGCCGGGCGCGATGCCCGAGATCGTCCCGGGCGGCTCCTTCGGGGCGAACATCGACCACCCGCTGAACGAGCGCTCGATGGTCATGCAGGCCTGGGGCGCGTACGGGGTCCTGTGGCCGGTCGTCCACCAGTGGCTCGGCGTCTCGCCCGACATGGGCCGGGACCGCGTCGCGGTGGTGCCGCAGCTGCCGCCGGACCAGACGACGGCGTCGGTGCGGGCGCTCAAGGTGGGTTCCGGGACGCTCGACGTCTCGGCGCGGCGCTCGACCGACGGCAAGCGGTACGTCACCACGGTCACCCGCGACGGGCGCACCGGTCTGACGCTCGGCGCCGTGCTCCCGCGCGGGAGCACGGTCGGCACGGCGACGCTCGACGGGCGCCGGGTGCGGACGGTGCTGACGCCGACCAGCCGCGGGCTCGAGGTCACCGTGAAGGCGTCGGGTCGGCAGGGGACGTCGAGGTTCGTCGTCACCACGCGGTGAGCCCGCGACGAGGCGCGAGGCGGGCGGGTTCGGACGACTGCTCCGGTAAGGTCGTCCGGTGCTCCCGAGTGCCTCCGCGGTCGACCTGTCGCCGCCCGACCACCTGGTCCTGCTCCCCGCCGTCGACGTCGCGGGCGGTCAGGCCGTCCAGCTCGTCCAGGGCGTGGCGGGCAGCGAGAAGGTGTTCGGCGACCCGATGGCCGCCGCTCGTCGGTGGGTCGACGACGGCGCCGAGTGGATCCACCTGGTCGACCTCGACGCGGCGTTCGGCCGCGGCAGCAACGCCTCGGTGCTCGCGCCCATCGTCGCCGCGGTGGCCGCGGCGGGCGTTCAGGTCGAGCTGTCCGGCGGCATCCGCGACGACGCGAGCCTCGAGCGCGCGCTGTCGACCGGCTGCGCGCGGGTGAACATCGGCACCGCCGCCCTCGAGTCCCCCGAGTGGTGCGAGCGGATCATCGCCGAGCACGGCGACCAGGTGGCGATCGGCCTCGACGTCCGCGGCACCCGCCTCGCGGCCCGTGGCTGGACGCAGGAGGGCGGCGAGCTCGACGAGACGCTGGCCCGTCTCGACACGGCCGGGTGCGCCCGGTTCGTCGTGACCGACGTGGCCAGCGACGGGATGCTCTCCGGCCCGAACCTCGCCCTGCTCGAGCACGTCTGCTCCCGCACCGACGCGCCCGTCGTCGCGAGCGGCGGGATCAGCAGCCTGGCCGACCTCGAGGCGCTCGCCGGCCTGGTGGGCCGCGGCGTCGAGGGCGCGATCATCGGCACCGCGCTGTACGTCGGCAGCTTCACCCTCCCCGACGCGCTCGCCGCCACCCGACCGTCCGCGAGAGAGGTCCACGCATGAGCGTCCCGGCGGACACGTTCCGACGCGGCCCGGCGCTCAGCGAGCTCCGCGAACCCGTGCACGGCCCGCTCCTGACCGGTCCGCTGCGCGAGCTGCTGGCCGGCAAGAAGATCGTCATGACCGGCGTCACCGGCTTCATCGGCGAGCAGCTGCTCTGGAAGATGCTCACCGAGCTGCCGGAGACGAAGCCCTCCGTGCTCGTCCGGCGCAAGGGCTCGGCCCGCGCGGCCGACCGGGTCCGCAGCCTGCTGAAGAAGAAGATCTTCGCCGGGCTGGCCGAGCAGGCGGGCGGGCTCGACGCGCTGCTGGAGCGGATCGAGGTCATCGAGGGCGACCTGCCGAACGTCCCGGCGCTGCCGAGCGACCTCGACGTGGTCGTGCACTGCGCCGGCGACGTCTCCTTCGACCCGCCGATCGACCAGGCGTTCACCACCAACGTGGTCGGCACCCGGGCGCTCATGGAGCGGATGCTCGAGGCGGTGACGGGGGAGGACGGCGAGCGGACGAAGGTCCCGCACTACGTCCACATCTCCACCGCCTACACGGCCGGGCGCCGCCGGGGCGCGATCCCCGAGGCCCAGCACGTGCACGGCATCGACTACGAGGCCGAGACCCGCGCGGGCCTGGCCATGCGCGCGCAGGTCGAGGCGGCGTCGCGGATGCCCGAGCGGCTCACGGCGCTGCGCAAGCAGGCCGAGCGGCAGCACCGCCGGGCCGGCTACCTCACCACCGCCGCCGACACCGAGCGGCGCCGCCAGGAGTGGGTGACCGCCGAGCTCGTCGCCGCCGGCACCGAGCGGGCCCGCTCGCTCGGCTGGACCGACGTCTACACGTTCACCAAGGCCCTCGGCGAGCGCGTCGTGGCCGACCTCGGTGCCCAGATCGAGGTCTCCGTCGTCCGGCCCGCGATCGTCGAGTCGAGCTGGCTCCATCCCTACCCGGGGTGGATCGAAGGCTTCAAGATGGCCGAGCCGCTGATCCTGGCGTACGGCCGCGGCGAGCTGCCCGAGTTCCCGGCCTCGGCCGACTCCGTCCTCGACATCGTGCCGTGCGACATGGTCGTCAACGCGATCCTGGCCGTCTGCGCCACCGACCCCACGCCGGGCGAGCCGGAGTTCTACCACGTGAGCTCGGGCGCCCGGAACCCGCTGACGTTCCACGACATGTACGGCCACATCCGCAGCTACTTCACCGCGCACCCGCTGGAGAACGTCTCCAAGCCGGGCGCGCCGCTGCCGGAGTGGGAGTTCCCGGGGGCGGCGTCGGTCGAGCGGCTGCTGTCCACCTCCGAACGCGCGCACGGCCTGGCCGAGCGCGTCATCTCGCGGGCCCCGCGCTCGAACCGGACCCGCAAGCTGGCCCGCGACCTCGACAAGCTGCGCGGCCGCCTCGACTTCTGGCGGCGCTACCACACGCTCTACAACGAGTACGCGCAGTCCGAGCTCCACTTCGTCGACGACAACACCCTCGCGCTGAGCCGGTCGCTCGACGCCTCCGACGTCGAGGCGTTCGCCTTCGACACCGCCGGCTTCGACTGGACGACCTACATGGAGGAGGTGCACTGCCCCTCGGTCACCGCCTCCGTACGGCGCATGGACGCCCTCCGCCGCAAGCGCGGGGCGCGCCCGACGACGATGAAGGACCTCAGCAAGAACACCGCCGGGGCCTCGGCCGTCGCGGTCTTCGACCTCGACGGCACGATCATGTCGACGAACGTCGTCGAGCAGTACCTGTGGGCCCGGCTGCCCGAGCTCTCGCCGATCGGCCAGGTCGTCGAGGTGGGCGAGGTCGTCGGGCGGCTGCCGGGCTACCTGCTGACCGAGCAGCGCGACCGCGGCAGCTTCCTGCGCGCGGTCTACCGCCGCTACAAGGGCCTCGACCTCGCCGAGCTCGAGCAGCGGGTCGACACGACGATGAGCGACTTCATCCTCGACCGTGTCTCGCCGGACGCGATCCGCCGGATCGAGGAGCACCGGGCCGCCGGGCACACGACGATCCTCATCACCGGCGCGGTGTCGGTGCTGACGCGGCCGCTGCGCGACCTCTTCGACGTGATCCTCGCCGCCGAGCTCGGCGTCGACGCCGAGGGTCGGGCGACCGGCTACCTCGCCACCCCGCCGCTGGTGGGGGAGTCGCGCGCCGCCTGGCTCACGCACTACGCGTCGCTGCAGGGGATCGACCTGTCGAAGAGCTTCGCCTACGCCGACAGCCACTCCGACCTGCCGATGCTCTCCGGCGTCGGCAACCCGGTCGCGGTCAGCCCCGACATCTCCCTGATGCGCGCCGCCCAGCGCAACCAGTGGTCGATCGTCGAGTGGAAGACGAAGTCCCCCAGCCCCCGCTGGCACCTCCCCGCCTGACCCCCGCACCAGCACCAGCACCAGTCGGCACCCTCGCCCTCGCCCGTACCCCCTCCACCCGCCTCAACCCCCATCTCCAGGAAACGCTGACTCCCGACATCGGGATCGGCCCTGAAGTGGTCGGGAGCCAGCGGTTTCTCGGCCTCGAACGAGTTGTCCACACCTCGGAGGGGTCCGACCGGCACGAATCGGACTTCGTCAGCAACCTCTCGACGTGGACGACGTCGTACGGGGCAGGGTCAGGCGCGCGGGGTGGACGGCGGTGACCCGGGGGGTGCACATGGCCGCCGCCGAGCCGGACCTGGGTCGGCGGCTGCGGGCCTGGAGCACGGTGCTGCCGGAGACGGCGTCCTTCACCCACCTCACCGCCGCGGAGCTGCGGGGCTGGTGGCTGCCGGAGCCGGTGCCGCACCCGGTCTTCGCCGCGGTCGACGAGCGCGAACGGCACCCCCAGCGCGAGGGCCTGACGGTGCTGCGGCTCGCCGGCGGCGGCCGGGCCGATGTCGTGGACGGCGTACGGCTGGCGCCCGCGGCCGAGACGCTGCTCACCTGCGCCGCCGACCTCGACGTCCTCGACCTCGTACCCCTCGCCGACTCGGCGCTCCACCTCGGCCACTGCACGATGCCCGACCTCGTGGAGGTCTGCCGCGCCCGTCGTCGTGGCGTGCGGATGCTGCGTACGGTCCTCCCGCTGCTCGACGGGCGGAGCGAGTCCGCCTGGGAGTCCGTCCTACGGCTCCTGCACGTCACCGCCGACGTCGAGGTCGAGCCGCAGCGCGAGATCCGGACCTCCTCCGGCGCCTTCGTGGCGCGGGCCGACCTCTGGCTCGTCGGCACCCGCCGGATCCACGAGTACGACGGGGCTGACCACCGTGAACCCGAGACGCACCGCGCCGACCTCGTCCGAGAGCGTCGGCTCGTGGACGAGGGCTGGGAACGGTGCGGCTACACCTCCCGCGAGGTGCTCCGCCGCGGCGGCGAGATCATCGCCTCCGCCGACGCGGCCCTGCACCGACCCTGGAACCCTGCCCGGCTCACCGCCTGGCGAGACCTCGTCTCCCGCTCGCTGTACGGCTCGGTCGGCCGTCGCCGGGCCCTGGCGCGGTGGGCCACAGGAAACCGCTGACGAACGACAACGGAACGGGCCGCACCGCGGTCGGGAGTCAGCGTTTCCTCGGGGATCGGGGTGGGATGGGCGGCAGCGGGCGGCAGCGGGCGGCAGCGGAAGGCAGCGGGAGGGGACGGGCCGGCGGCGGGACTAGGATCAGGGACCATGTCGGGTCATTCCAAGTGGGCCACCACCAAGCACCAGAAGGCCGTCGTCGACGCGCGTCGCGCGAAGTCGTTCGCCAAGCTCATCAAGAACATCGAGGTCGCGGCGCGGCTCGGGGGCGGCGACCTCGACGGCAACCCCACGCTGTACGACGCGGTCCAGAAGGCGCGCAAGACGTCGGTCCCGAAGGACAACATCGAGCGCGCGATCAAGCGCGGCTCGGGCGCGGAGGGCGGCGGCGCGGCCTACGAGACGCTCTTCTACGAGTCGTACGGTCCGGCGGGCATCGCGATGCTCATCGAGTGCCTGACGGACAACCGCAACCGGTCCGCCTCCGACGTCCGGGTCGCCGTCACCCGCAACGGCGGGACCATGGCCGACGTCGGCTCGACCGCCCGGGTCTTCAGCCGCAAGGGCGTCGTCCTGCTGGCCAAGCAGCAGGAGGGCCGCACCCTCACCGAGGACGACGTCCTCGAGGCGACCCTGGACGCCGGCCCCGACGAGGTGAACGACCTCGGCGACAGCTTCGAGATCATCAGCGACCCCGCCGTCACCGTCGCCGTGCGCACGGCGGTGCAGGACGCGGGGCTCGACTACGACTCGGCCGAGGTCTCCTTCGTGCCCGAGTTCACCCAGCCCGCCGACGCGGAGACCCTGGAGAAGCTCGAGAAGCTCGTCGACGCCCTCGAGGACTCCGACGACGTCCAGAACGTCTTCACCAACGCCGACGCCGACGACGCGCTGGTCGCCGCCGGCTGAGCGCCTGCGCGTGTCGGGCACCTTCGCGTCCCGCCGGCTCGGTTAGCGTACGAACGCGTGTTCGACTCCGGGCGCGCGTGACCACCGCCGAGCCGGCGGACGAGGGGGCCCAGTGCGCGTGCTCGGCATCGACCCGGGACTGACCCGGTGCGGGCTGGGCATGGTCGACGGGGTGCCCGGCCGGCCGCCGTTCGTGCTGGCCGTGGACGTGCTCCGTACCTCCGCGCACGAGGAGACCGGCGTCCGGCTCGCACAGCTGGAGCAGACCTTCGAGGAGTGGATCACCCGCTACCGCCCGGCCGCCGTGGCCGTGGAGCGGGTGTTCGCCCAGCACAACGTCGGGACGGTCATGGGCACCGCCCAGGCCGCCGGCGTCGCGATGCTGGTCGCCGCGCGGCACGGCATCCCCACCGCCCTGCACACGCCGAGCGAGGTCAAGGCCGCGATCACCGGATCGGGCCGCGCGGGCAAGCAGCAGGTCGGCACGATGGTCGCCCGGATCCTCCAGCTCGCCGAGGTGCCCAAGCCCGCCGACGCGGCCGACGCCCTCGCCCTCGCCATCTGCCACGTGTGGCGCGGCAGCAGCACCGAACGCCTCGACACCGCCCGCCAGGCCGCGTCGGCCGTCGCCGCTCGTCAGCAGCGGGCGTACGCCCAGGCCCGCACGAAGGGAGCACGTCCATGATCGCCCAGGTGAGCGGGAACGTCGCCGCCCTCGGACCCACCTCGGCCGTCCTCCAGACCGGCTCCGAGACCGGCGGGGTCGGGCTGCTCGCGCTGTGCAGCCCCGGCACGCTGGCCCACCTGCGGGTGGGGCAGCGCGCGACGCTGTTCACCTCGCTCGTGGTCCGCGAGGACTCGCTGACGCTCTTCGGCTTCGGCACCGCCGACGAGCGCGAGTTCTTCGAGCTGCTGCTCACCGCGACGGGCGTCGGACCCAAGCTCGCCCAGGCCGCGCTCGCCGTCCTGAATCCCGACGAGCTCCGCTCGGCCATCGCGACCGAGAACCTCGTCGTGCTCTGCAAGGTCCCCGGCATCGGCCGCAAGGGCGCCCAGCGGATCGTGCTGGAGCTCAAGGACAAGATCAACGCGGTCGGGCTCGGCGACCTCGCCGCCCTGACGCTGCCCACCCAGCAGGCCTGGCGGGCCCAGGTGACGCAGGGCCTCGTCGGGCTCGGCTGGGCGCTGCGCGACGCCGAGTCCGCGTGCGACGAGGTCGAGCCGCTGCTGGCCGAGGACCCCGAGCTGAGCGTCCCCGGGCTGATGCGGGCGGCCCTGCAGACCCTGGCCCGCCGGTGAACGTACGGAGGCGGCCGTGAGCCTCGACCCCGTGGACATGCACGGCCTCGCCGACCCCGACGAGCGCGCGGCCGAGTCGGCGCTGCGCCCCGTCTCGTTGGCCGAGTTCGAGGGGCAGCCGCGGGTCTCCGAGCAGCTCGGCCTGGTCCTGGCCGCCGCCCGCCGGCGCGGCGGGGTCCCCGACCACGTGCTGCTCTCCGGTCCGCCCGGGCTGGGCAAGACCACGCTCGCCATGATCATCGCGGCCGAGATGGTCGCGCCGCTGCGGATCTCCAGCGGGCCGGCCATCCAGCACGCCGGCGACCTCGCCGCCATCCTCTCGGGACTGGTCGAGGGGGAGGTGCTCTTCCTCGACGAGATCCACCGGCTGTCCCGGCCGGCCGAGGAGATGCTCTACCTGGCGATGGAGGACTTCCGGGTCGACGTCGTCGTCGGCAAGGGACCGGGCGCCACGGCCATCCCGATCGAGATCCCGCGGTTCACCCTCGTGGGCGCGACGACCCGCGCGGGCCTGCTCCCGAGCCCGCTGCGCGACCGCTTCGGCTTCACCGGCCAGCTCGACTTCTACGACGCGGGCGACCTCGAGCACATCGTGCGCCGCTCCGCGCTGCTGCTCGGCGTCGACCTCGAGCCCGACGCCGGTTCCGAGATCGCCCGGCGCTCGCGCGGGACGCCCCGCATCGCCAACCGGCTGCTCCGCCGCGTCCGCGACTTCGCCGAGGTCAGGGGATCGGGCCGGCTGACCCAGGCGGTCGCCGCGGCGGCGCTGGAGCTGTACGAGGTCGACCCCATCGGGCTCGACCGCCTCGACCGCGCCGTCCTCACCGCCATGTGCAAGCGCTTCGCGGGCGGCCCGGTGGGCCTGTCCACGCTGGCGATCTCGGTGGGCGAGGAGCGCGAGACCGTGGAGGAGGTCGCCGAACCCTTCCTGGTCCGCGAGGGCTTCCTCATGCGGACCCCGCGGGGCCGGGTCGCGACCCCGGCGGCCTGGGCGCACCTCGGCCTGACACCGCCGCGCGCCACGCCCGACCCGGGCCTGTTCACGTGACTTCGGGTTTTCGGTGCTTCGCTAGGTAGAGTTCACCGGTCGTCGGTGGTCCTCGACCGCCGCCGCACCCTCTCCGTCCCCGACCAGGAATGACGACATGCCGCAGAATGCCAGCACCCTGATCCTCGTCCTGCTGATGGTGGTCGCCTTCTACTTCCTGATCCTGCGGCCGCAGAAGAAGCGTCAGCAGGCGGTGCAGAAGACGATGCGCGAGCTCCAGCCGGGCGACCGCGTCCTGCTCGGCAGCGGGCTCTTCGGCACCCTGGTCTCCATCGGTGACAAGCAGGCCGTCCTGGAGATCTCGCCCGGCGTCGAGCTGACCGTGCTCAAGCAGGCCATCATCCGCCGCGCGACCGACACCGACGAGGACTCCGTGTCCGAGGACGAGGTCGGCGACGAGCTCGAGGCCGAGGCGACCGCGACGTACGACACGGGAGACCCCCAGCCCGTCGTCCGGGCCGAGGCCGACGACGCCTCGTACGGCACGACGGCCACCCCTTCCGAGACCGACCGCAGCAACCTGCGCTGATCCCGCTCGCGGGACCGTCGCACGCGTGCGACCGTCCCGCGGGCGCCGTGCGTGACGAACGAGGTAGAGCACTGACGTGGCAGCGATGACCGGCCGACCCCTGCGGATGCTGATCGCGCTCGCGATCGTGATCGCGGGTCTGATCACCCTGATGGCCGTGGGCAAGACCTACACCCCCAAGCTCGGGCTCGACCTGCGCGGCGGGACGACGGTGACCCTCACCGCCCGGAACACCACCGGCAGCGGCTCGGTGGACCCGAACAGCATCCAGCAGGCCCGCCAGATCATCGAGCAGCGCGTCAACGCGCTCGGCGTCGGCGAGAGCGAGGTGACGGTGTCGGGCGACCGGCAGATCATCGTCAGCGTCCCGAACGTCCAGCGCGACCAGCTCGTCCAGCAGGTCGGCCAGACCGCCGTGCTCCGGTTCCGGGCCGTGTACGCCGCCGAGCAGGTCCAGGCCCCGGCGCCCGTGCCGTCGGCCACCGAGACCGGCGCGCCCACGCCCGCCCCGAGCGGCGAGCCCACGACCTCGACCTCGCCCACCGCCCCGCAGGCGTCGGAGACGGTCGCCCCGGCGACCCCGACCACCGCGCCCAGCGGCGGCACCGGTCAGGTGCCGGCCGGCAACAACCGGCCGATGATGCCGCGGGCGCAGCTGCCGACGGCCCCGCCGACCCCGTCCACGCCGCGGCCGACCGTGGTGGGCCAGGGGACGGCGCCCGACCAGGCCATCGACTGGACGCCGAGCGAGTCCGACACGACCGACTTCGCCAGCTTCAGCTGCGGCGACCCCCAGGTCGACGTGTCCGACCAGCCGCTGTTCTCCTGCGACCGCACGGGGACCGAGAAGTACCTGCTCGGCCCGACGCTCATCGAGGGCAACGAGCTCACCAGCGCGACCGCCGGGATCCCGCAGAACGGGATCGAGTGGGTCGTCAACCTGCAGTTCAACGGGCAGGGCTCGACCCAGTTCGAGAACGCGACGCGGGCCCTGGCCGCCAAGACCGACCCGATGAACCGCTTCGCCATCGTGCTCGACGGCAAGTCGATCTCGGCGCCGTCGGTCAGCACGGCGATCCCGGGCGGCGCGGCGCAGATCTCCGGCGGGTTCACCCAGCAGACGGCGACCGACCTGGCCAACGTGCTGAAGTACGGCGCCCTGCCGCTGGCCTTCGACGTCTCCCAGGTCAGCAACGTCTCGGCCACGCTCGGCGGCGAGCAGCTCCACGCCGGCATCGTCGCGGGCATCATCGGCCTCGCGCTGGTCGTGCTGTTCTGCTTCCTCTACTACCGCGGCCTGGGCATCGTCGTCGTCGCCTCGCTGGCGATCGCCGCCGTCGTCACGTACGCGTGCATGGTCCTGCTGGGCAGCTCGGTCGGGTTCGCGCTGAACCTGCCCGGCATCGCGGGCGCGATCGTCGCCATCGGTGTCACCGCGGACAGCTTCGTCATCTACTTCGAACGCATCCGTGACGAGGTGCGCGACGGACGGAGCCTGCGGACCGCGGTCGAGACCGGGTGGCGGCGGGCGCGGCACACCATCCTGATCGCGGACGGCGTCTCGATGCTGTCGGCCGTGGTGCTCTTCATCCTGGCGATCGGCTCCGTGCGCGGCTTCGCCTTCACCCTCGGGCTCACGACGCTGATCGACGTGTTCATCGTCTTCTTCTTCACCAAGCCGCTGATGACGCTGCTGGCCCGCACCCGCTTCTTCGGCGGCGGGCACAAGCTGTCGGGCCTCGACCCGGCGCACCTCGGGGTCAAGAGCCTGCCCGGCTCACGGACACGGCGGCCCGTGGCCGCAGGATCGAGGCTCTGACGTGAGCAAGTTCTCCGACCTGGGCCACCGGCTCTACACCGGCGAGGTCGCCTACAACTTCATCGGGCGCCGCCGGCTCTGGTACATCATCTCCGGCGCGCTGCTGACCATCTCGATCCTCGCGCTGCTGCTGCGCGGCCTGACGCTGGGCATCGAGTTCGAGGGCGGTGCCGACTTCCAGGCGCCGACCACGGTGAGCGCCTCGCAGCTGACCGAGCCGGTCCGCACCGCGGTCCAGGCCTCGGGCGTCTCCGACCTCGGCGAGATCACCGTCAGCACGATCGGTGACAACCAGGTGCGCGTGCAGACCCGCACCCTGGACAGCACGACCGAGGTCCCCGAGATCCGCAACGCCATCGGCCAGGCCGTCGGCATCCCCGGCGACCAGGTCAACTACAGCCTCATCGGGGCCTCGTGGGGCGGCCAGATCACCGAGCGCGCCCTGATCGCGCTGATCGTGTTCCTGGTCCTGGTCACGCTCGTCATCTGGATCTACTTCCGCGACGCCAAGATGTCGGCCGCGGCGCTCGTGGCGCTGCTGCACGACCTGGTCCTGACGGTCGGCATCTACGCGCTGGTCGGCTTCACCGTCACGCCGGCGACGTTGATCGGCGTCCTGACGATCCTCGGCTACTCGCTCTACGACACCGTCGTCGTCTTCGACAAGGTGCGCGAGAACGTGAAGGGCGTGCGGACCAGCACGACCAGGACGTACTCCGAGGCGGCGAACCACGCCGTCAACCAGGTGCTCGTGCGCTCGATCAACACCACGATCATCGGCGTGCTGCCCGTCGCGGCCCTGCTCTTCGCCGGTCAGTTCATCCTCGGCGAGGGTCCGCTCAAGGACCTGTCGCTGGCGCTGTTCGTGGGCATGATCTCGGGTGCGTACTCCTCGATCTTCATCGCGACGCCGCTCCTGGCCCAGCTGAAGGAGCGCGAGCCGGACATGCGCAAGCACCGCGCCCGGGTCGAGAGCCGGCGGAACAAGGCCGGCGCCCGCGGGACCGCGGTCACGACCGGTGCCGGCGACGGCGAGGCGCTCGGCGGTGACGACGACCGGTTCGCCGAGCCCGACGGCCTGGTCGGGGTGCCCGCCGACGCCGAGGGTGCGGTCGCGGTGGGGGCCACGGGCGGGACCCGGGTGACGACCGTGCCCACGAGCGCGCGCGCCGCCGTACGCCCGGTCGTCGAGGGCGCGGCCAAGCGGCCGCAGCCGCAGTCGTCGACCCGCAGCCAGCGGAAGCAGTAACCCCGTGGGTCCGGCCGGGCCGGGCGGCGTCGACCTCGCCGCGCTGATCGTCGACGTGCCGGACTTCCCGCGACCGGGGATCGGCTTCAAGGACATCACCCCGCTGCTCGCGTCACCGGCCGGGTTGGCGGCCGCGGTCGAGGGCCTCGCGGCCGCGGCGCCGCCGGGGATCGACGCGGTCGTCGCCCTCGAGGCGCGGGGCTTCATCTTCGGCGGCCCGGTCGCCCTGGCGCTCGGCGTCGGCTTCGTCCCGGTCCGCAAGCCCAACAAGCTGCCCCGGGCGCACGTCGACGTGACCTACGACCTCGAGTACGGCACCGAGACCCTCGCCCTGCACGCCGACGCGCTCGCCCCCGGCCAGCGGGTGCTCGTCGTCGACGACGTGCTCGCCACCGGCGGCACCCTGGTCGCCGCCGCCGGTCTCGTCCGCACCCTGGGCGCCGAGGTCGCCGCGGTCGCCGTCGTCCTCGAGCTCGGGTTCCTCGACGGCCGTGGTCGGCTGCACGCCGCCGGCCTCACCGACGTACGGGCGCTGGTCACGAGCGGAGCCGGCTGAGTGGCGCTCACCCGGCTGCGCCGGCTCGACGCGCAGCGGCGCTGGACCTCCGAGGCCCTGGTCTCCCTCCCGGCCCGGAGCGCCTCGCCCGCGGTCGAGCTGGCCCGGCGCGGCGCTCTGGCCGTGCTCCTGCTCGTGCTCGTGGTCGCGCTGGTCTGGTTCGACCGCGACTCCTACACCGACACCAGCGACGGGCGCGTGGGCCTGATCGACGCCGTCTACTACGCGACCGTCACGATCACCACGACCGGCTACGGCGACATCACGCCGGTCGCGCCGCACGCCCGGGTGCTGAACGCCCTGTTCGTCACGCCGCTGCGGATCGGCTTCCTGGTCCTGCTGGTCGGGACCACCCTGGAGGTGCTGGCCAACCAGGGCCGGCAGCTCTACCGCGACCGCCGTTGGAGGAGTGGGATGCGCAACCACGTCGTCGTCGTGGGCTACGGCACCAAGGGCCGGAGTGCCGTCGAGACCCTGGCGATCAACGGCACCAGCCCCGGTCAGCTCGTCGTCATCGACGACCGTCCGACCGCCGTGGCCGACGCGAACACGCACGGCTACGCCGCCATCGAGGGCGACGCCACCCGGCGCGACGTCCTGCGTCGCGCGGAGATCGCCAAGGCGCGCGAGATCGTCATCACCCTCGACCGCGACGACTCGGCCATCCTCACGATGCTCACCGTGCGTCAGCTCAACCCGACCGCGCACGTGGTCGTCGCGGTGCGCGAGGACGACAACGCTTCGCTGCTGCGCCAGTGCGGCGCCAACGTCGTCGTCACCTCCTCCGAGGCCGTCGGGCGGCTCCTCGGCCTCTCGGCGACCAGCCCCAACGTCGGCACGGTCATCGAGGACCTGCTGTCGTCGCGCGAGGGCCTCGAGGTGGGGGAGCGTCAGGTGACGGCGGCCGAGGCCGGGCACGCCCCGGGCGAGGTCAGCGGCGAGCGCGTCATCGCGGTCGTCCGGAACAAGACGCTCCGCCGCTTCTACGACCCCGTCGTCGCCACGCTCGAGGCCGGAGACCAGGTGGTCGTCGTCCGGCGCGCGACCGACGCCTAGACTCGACGCACAGCAGGAGCACGGCGACACGACGGGTGTGGTGGACCAGGGCGTGGCAGAGCAGGACGGGTCCGTAGGGACGCAGGCGGCGGTCGTCGACGCGCCGTCCGCTATCGCTGCGCCCAGTGCTCCGGGCGAACCGCCCCGCGTCCGGATGCGCCAGCGACTGGCCCGCTTCGGGTCCGCCCGCATGCAGCAGACCGCGGCGCTCGACCCGCTGTTCCAGGTCATCCGCGCCAACCACCCGAAGGCCGACCTCTCGCTCGTCGAGCGGGCCTTCCACACCGCCGAGCACCACCACCGCGACCAGCGGCGCAAGAGCGGCGACGCCTACATCACCCATCCGCTCGCGGTCACCACGATCCTCGCCGAGCTGGGCATGACGGAGGCGACGCTGTGCGCCGCTCTGCTCCACGACACGGTCGAGGACACGGCGTACACGCTCACGGAGCTGACCAAGGACTTCGGCGAGGAGATCGCCCTCCTGGTCGACGGCTGCACCAAGGTCGACAAGATCAAGTACGGCGAGTCGGCCAAGTCCGACACCATCCGCAAGATGGTCGTGGCGATGAGCCGCGACATCCGGGTGCTCGTGATCAAGCTCGCCGACCGGCTGCACAACATGCGGACGCTGCACTACCTGCGCCCGGACAAGCAGTCCCGGATCGCCCTGGAGACCCTCGAGATCTACGCGCCGCTGGCCCACCGCCTCGGCATGAACACGATCAAGTGGGAGCTCGAGGACCTCGCGTTCGCGACGATGCACCCCAAGGTCTACGACGAGATCGTCCGGCTCGTCGCCGAGGCGGCCCCGAGCCGGGACGAGTTCCTGTCGACCGTCGTCAGCACGGCGCAGGCCGACCTGCGCAACGCCAAGATCAGGGCGACCGTCACCGGCCGGCCCAAGCACTACTACTCGATCTACCAGAAGATGGTCGTCCGCGGTCGCGACTTCGCCGACATCTACGACCTCGTGGGCCTGCGGATCCTCGTCGAGAACCAGTCCGACTGCTACGCCGCGATGGGCGTCATGCACGTCCGCTGGACCCCCCTGCCGGGGCGGTTCAAGGACTACATCGCGATGCCGAAGTTCAACCTCTACCAGTCGCTGCACACCTCGGTGATCGGCCCGGGTGGCAAGCCCGTCGAGCTGCAGATCCGGACCGAGGAGATGCACCGCAAGGCCGAGTTCGGCGTGGCCGCGCACTGGAAGTACAAGGAGGGCGCCAAGAACGGCGGCCCGGTCGTCTCCGCCGACGGCGCCGACGACGAGCTGGTCTGGGTGCGCCAGCTGCTCGACTGGCAGCGCGAGACCGCCGACCCCAGCGAGTTCCTCGACTCGCTGCGCTTCGAGATCAACTCGACCGAGGTGTACGCCTTCACCCCGCGCGGTGAGGTCAAAGCGCTCCCGCAGGGCTCGACGCCCGTCGACTTCGCCTACTCGGTCCACACCGAGGTCGGCAACCGCACGATCGGTGCCCGGGTCAACGGCAAGCTCGTGCCGCTGGAGTCGGAGCTGCACAACGGCGACGTCGTGGAGATCTTCACCTCCAAGGCCGAGAACGCCGGCCCGAGCCGCGACTGGATGACCTTCGTCCGCAGCCCGCGCGCGCGGAACAAGATCCGTCACCACTTCACCCGCGAGCGTCGCGAGGAGTCGATCGAGAACGGCAAGGAGGCGCTGGCCCGCCAGCTCCGCAAGGCCGGGCTCCCGCTGCAGCGGCTCCTCACCCTCGAGCACCTGACGGCGATCGCCACGCACTTCAAGCTGCCCGACGTCAACGCCCTGTACGCCGGGATCGGCGAGGGAACCGTCGGCGCGCAGGCCGTGGTCAACCAGCTGACCGTCGCCGAGGGCGGCGAGGACGCGGTCGCCGACGAGCTCGGCGAGGACCGGATCGTCACGGGCCGGCGCAGCCGGCGGGCCGGCAGCGGCAGCAGCACCGGCGTCATGGTCAAGGGCGCCGACGACCTGCTGGTGAAGCTGGCCAAGTGCTGCACGCCCGTCCCCGGCGACCCGATCCTCGGCTTCGTCACCCGCGGCTCCGGCGTCTCGGTGCACCGCACGGACTGCTCGAACACCGCCGAGCTCCAGAAGCACACCGAGCGGATCGTCGAGGTCGAGTGGGCCCCGACGACGCTGAGCTCGTTCCTCGTCGCCATCCAGGTCGAGGCGCTGGACCGCAACCGGCTGCTCTCCGACATCACCCGGTGCCTGTCCGACCAGCACGTGAACATCCTGTCCGCGGCCCTGGCGACCAGCAAGGACCGGATCTGCAAGGCGAAGTTCACCTTCCAGACCGGCGACCCGACCCACCTGGACCACGTCCTCGGCGCCGTACGCCAGGTCCCCTCGGTCTTCGACGTCTACCGCGTCTCCCAGTAGAGCGAAGTTGGAGAGCAAGCAGCCGAGCGCGGAGCCCCACTACGCGGCACAACATCGAGAGAGGCTGCGCCGCGAGCTCAGCCCGAGAAGTCGCTGACCGCCTGCTGGGCCTGGGCCAACCACTCGCGGTACGTCGCCGCGGAGTCGCGGGCCTGCTGGGCGGCGCGCTCGTCGCCCTTCTCGGTGGCGCGGGCGGCCTGCTCCTCGAGGCTGGCGATCTGGGCCTCGAGCTTGGCCGCGGTGTCCTCGGCCCGGGCGCGGGCCTCGGGGTTGGTCCGCTTCCAGCGGTGCTCCTCGGCGTCGTTCACGGCGGCCTCGATGGCGTGGAGCCGCGCGTCCAGCGGCCGGATCGCGTCCCGCGGGACCTTGCCGATCGCCGACCAGCGCTCCAGCAGCTCGCGGTAGGCGACCCGGGCGGCACCGAGGTCGCTGACCGGCAGGATCCGGGACTCGGCCTCGTCGAGCAGCGCGGTCTTGGCTTCGGCGTTCACGCCGAACTCGGCGTCCTGCGCGGCGTTGACGGCCTGCTTGGCGCCGAAGAACGTGTCCTGCGCGGCCCGGAACCGTCGCCACAGCGTCTCGTCGACCCCCCGCGGGGCGGCGCCGGCCGCCTTCCAGCGGGTCATGAGGTCGCGGTACGCGCCGGTGGTGGGGCCCCAGTCGGTGGAGGTCGCCAGCGCCTCGGCCTCGGCGACGAGCGCCTCCTTGATGCCCCGCGCCGAGTCGCGCTGCTCGTTCTGCTGCGCGAACTGGGCCTTGCGGCGCCGCGTGTACGTCGTCCGCGCGGTCGAGAAGCGGTGCCACAGGGCGTCGTCGGTGGCCCGGTCGAGCCGGGGGAGCGCCTTCCAGTCGTCGAGCAGCGCGCGGAACCGGTTGACCCCGCCGCGCCAGTCGTTCCCCGTCGCGAGCGCCTCGGCCTCGCCGACGGTCTTCTCCTTGGCCGCGCGCACCTCGTCCTGCTGGCGGGAGCGCTCGGCGCGCTGCGCGGCGCGGGCCTCGTCGACGACCGGGTCGAGCGCCTTCAGCCGGACCAGCAGCCCGTCGAGGTCGCCCACGGCGTGCGCGTCGGTCACCGCCTTGCGCACCGTCTTGATCGACCCCGCCGCGTCGTCGGGCGACAGCGCGCCCGACGCCAGCCGGCGCTCGAGCAGCGAGACCTCCAGGTCCAACGCCTCGAAGCGGCGGGTGAAGAACGCCAGGGCCTCCGCCTCGGGGACGTCGGGCACCTGGCCCACCGCGCGCTCGCCGTCCGCCGTACGGACGTAGACGGTGCCGTCCGGTTCGACCCGGCCGAAGGAGGCCGAACCCTCGCCGTCACTCATGCGTCCATCCTGCCCGATATCTTCGGTCGGGTGTTCATCGCGTCGTTCCCCGCCGGGCCGTGGCAGACCAGCTGCTACGTCCTGGCCACCTCCGCCCGGTCCGAGTGCGTGGTCCTCGATCCCGGGATGGGCGCCCTGGACGGCGTCCGCGACATCGTTCGGGAGCACCATCTCAAGCCCGTCGCGGCCGTGCTGACCCACGGCCACCTGGACCACCTGTTCTCCGTGGCGCCGCTCTGCGCCGGCTACGACGCGACCTGCTGGGTCCACCCCGACGACCGGGCGCTGCTGAGCGACCCGCTCGCCGGCATGAGCGCGGACACCGCAGGCCTGCTCGCCCAGCTCGGCGGGTCCGGCACGGTCTTCACCGAGCCGGACGACGTCCGGCTCCTGGCCGACGGTGCTCGGGTCGAGGTCGCCGGGCTGGAGCTCGCGGCGCTGCACGCGCCAGGGCACACGGCCGGGTCGACCATGTTCCGCACGGCCTACCCCGACGAGCCGGACGTCGACTCGCTGCTGTTCTCCGGCGACGTGCTGTTCGCGGGTTCGGTGGGCCGCACCGACCTGCCGGGCGGGAGCGCCGAGGCGATGGTGCGCAGCCTGCGGAGCAAGGTGCTGCCGCTGCCCGACGAGGTCGTCGTCCTGCCCGGCCACGGCCCGCAGACCACGATGGCCGCCGAGCGGGCGGGCAACCCGTACCTGCAGGCCTCGTTCCTGGAGAGCGTCGGAGGCGTCGCGTGAGCCGCCCCCGCGCCCTGTCGGGCTTCCCCGAGCACACGCCCGAGCAGCGCATCGTCGAGCAGCAGGTCCTCGACCGGCTGCGCGAGACGTTCGAGCTGTACGGCTTCGCCTCGGTCGAGACCCGGGCGGTCGAGCCGCTCGACACCCTGGCCAAGCAGGGCGAGATCGACAAGGAGGTCTACGCGGTCCAGCGCGTGGCGGCCGAGCCGGGCAGCCCGGCCGAGCTGGGTCTGCACTTCGACCTCACGGTGCCGTTCGCGCGCTACGTGCTGGAGCACGCGCACCAGCTGGCCGTTCCCGTTCCGGCGCTACCAGATCCAGAAGGTGTGGCGGGGCGAGCGGCCGCAGGAGGGCCGCTACCGCGAGTTCACGCAGGCCGACATCGACGTCGTGAACCCCGGCGCCCTGCCGGCCCACGTCGACGTCGAGGTGGCGCTCGTGACCCTCGCGGCCCTGGAGCGGCTGCATGTCGACCTCGGCCTGCCGCCGGTGCTCATGCGGGTGAACAACCGCCTGCTCGCGCAGGGCTTCTACCGCGGGCTCGGGATCGAGGACACGGTCGCGGTGCTGCGGCAGGTCGACAAGCTCGACAAGATCGGGCCCGAGCGGGTCGCCGCCCTGCTCGTCGAGGACGTCGGCGTCACCGCGGCCCAGGCGCAGGCGTGCGTACGGCTCGCCGGCATCTCCAGCGCGGACGCGTCGTTCGTCGACGAGGTCATCGCCCTCGGGGTCAGCGACCCGATGCTCGACGAGGGGCTGCAGCTGCTGGCCGACGTCGTGCAGACGGCCGGCGCGTACGTGCCCGGTCGCCTGGTCGCCGACCTCAAGATCGCCCGCGGGCTCGACTACTACACCGGCACGGTCTACGAGACCGAGCTGGTCGGGTACGAGGGGACCGGCTCGGTCAGCTCGGGCGGGCGGTACGACTCGTTGGCGAGCGACGGGAAGACGACCTACCCGGGGGTCGGCCTGTCGATCGGCGTCACCCGGCTGCTGAGCCCCCTGCTCGGTCGTGGGGTGCTGCGGGCGACCCGTTCCGTGCCGACGGCGGTCGTCGTCGCCGTCACCAGCGAGGACCGGCGCCCGTCGGCCACCGCGGTCGCGGCCCGGCTGCGGGCCCGGGGGATCCCGACCGAGGTGGCGCCCGAGGCGGCCAAGTTCGGTCGGCAGATCCGCTACGCCGACCGGCGCGGCATCCCGTTCGTGTGGTTCGGGGCGGGCCCGGACGGCGGAGCCGACGAGGTCAAGGACATCCGCTCGGGCGACCAGGTCCCGGCCGACGCGGGCAGCTGGGAGCCCCCGGCCGAGGACCTGCACCCGCGGGTGGTCCCGGGGGACTGAGGCCTCAGACCGACCAGCCGGCGAGCCGCTGGACCTCCCGGGCGACGTCGACGGGCGGCCGGTCGGTCGTGTCGAGCCGGACGTCCTCGAAGGCCGCCCGGTCGAGGACGTCGGCCAGCACATCGGTCCGGTCGAGGTGCCAGGCGAGCCCGGGCGCGTCCTCGTCGTGGCGGCGGTGCAGACGGGCGCGCACCACCTCGGGGCGGACCTCGAGCAGGACGACGAGCAGCCGGTCGGCGCCCAGGGCGTCGCGGAGGCGGGCGAGCTCGCGCGGCGGTCTCGACGACGCCGGACAGGACGAACCGGCGCGCACCCGCCCCGCGGTAGTTGCGGGCGAGGTCGCGCAGGTTCGCGAGCTCGACCTCCAGGGCCCAGGGGTCGTCCTCCGGCGGGGGGACGAGCAGGCGCAGGTGGTCGAGGTCGACGGCTGCGTGCCGCCGTCCCGTCGCGCCCTCCAGGTCCGACAGCGCTTGGGCGGTCGTCGTCTTGCCCGCGCCGACGGTGCCGTTCAGGAGGACGGCGTCGAAGGGCAGCATTCCCTCAGCGTGGCAGGTGGGCAGTGGCGCCCGACGGTTTTCTGACACTCATCGGTCCGGAACCGCTCGATCGGGCCAGATCGGCGCACGAGTGTCAGAAAACCGTCGTCGCGGCCGTCAGAGGCCGAGGAGCAGGTCGGTCATCTCGGCCGGCCGGGACAGCATCGGGTGGTGGCCGGCGTCGATCTCGACGACGCAGTCGGCCCGGCGCGCGACCCCGCGCTGGGCGTCGGCCGGCGTGCCGCGGTCCTGCGTGCACACCAGGTAGGTCGAGGGGATGGCGTGCCAGGCCGACGCGGCCACGCCCTCGCCGGTCACGCGGAGGCTCTGCCGGACGAGCCGGGCCGCGGCCCCCGAGCGGGCCTCGGCGTCGCAGTCCTGCAGGAACGTCGCGTCGAGCAGCTCCGGGCGGACGCCGAAGGTCCCGGTGGTGGGGTCGACGTCGAGGAAGGGAGCCGGCGCCTCGCCGCCGAAGGACGACAGGCTCTGGCCCACCTCGGGCAGGTAGCTCGACACCAGCACCAGGTGCCGTACGGACGCCACGCCCGCGGCCGCCTCCGCCGTGACGATCCCGCCGTAGCTGTGCGCGACGACCACGGTCGGCTCGTCGCCCTCCTCGAGCACCTGCCGCACCGCGGTGACGTCCTCGGCCAGCCCCGGACCGTCCGCCCCGACGGGGACCCCTGCCTCGCCGCAGCTCGGGAGCAGCGGGGCCACGCTCGCCACGCCCTGCTCCTGCAGCAACGCACCGGTCCGGTGCCACCACCACGCTCCGTCCCGCACGCACGCCCCGTGCACGAACACGACCCTCATCCCGACCTCCACGCCTCGCTTGGCCCTCGCCCCGCCCTCGCCCACGACGGTAGGCGGGTGCGGGAGGCTAGGCATGTGGACGGCCACCGGAGCGCTGCGTGGGTGCGGCAGCAGCGCCTCCTGGCCCAGGGCCTCGGCCGCCCCGCCGACCGCACCCCGACCGAGGCCGTCCGGCTGCTCGCCGCGGTCCAGTCCCAGGAACCCGCCCACGCGTTCTGGTCGCTGGCTCTCCGCTCGACCGCATCGACCGAGGCGGAGGTCCGGGCCGCGTACGACGCGGGTGCGTTCGTCCGCACCCACGTGCTGCGCCCGACCTGGCACTTCCTCGCCGCGGAGGACGTGCGCTGGGTGCTGGCCACGACCGCGGGCCGGGTGCACCGGACGAACGCCTCGATCAACCGCTCGCTCTCCCTCGACACCGCTGCCCTGGACCGCGGGACGGCGGCGATCGCGGCGGTGCTCGCGGACGGGCAGCCGCGGACGCGTCCCCAGCTCGCCGCCGTGCTCGCCGAGGCCGGGCTGCCGAGCACCGGCGTGGCCCTCGCGAGCCTGGTCATGCACGCCGAGCTCGAGCAGGTCGTCGTCAGCGGGCCGATGTGCGGCCCCGCCCACACCCACGTCCTGCTCGACGGCCGGGTCCCGCGGACGCCGACCAGGACGGCGCCGACCCCGTCCGGCTGCTCCGGCGCTACCTGGCCGGTCATGGCCCGGCGGGCGCACGCGACTTCGCCCGCTGGTCCTCGCTCACCCTGACCACCGCGCGGAAGTCGCTGGAGGCGCTGCGCGAGGACGACGACCTGGCCACCGTCGAGGTCGAGGGGGAGCCGTACGCCTTCCTCGACGACGGTCCCGACGGGTCGAGCGAGAGGGGCGCCGTACCCCCGGTGCTGCTGCTCCCGCTCTACGACGAGCTGCCGCTGGCGTACACGGGCCTGGCCTTCCCGCGCGCCGGTCGGCACCCGAGCCCGCCGGGGACGGACGTGTTCGTCGGGAGCGTCGTCGCCGGGGACGTGAACCTCGGCACCTGGCGCCGCGAGGTCCGTGGCCGGCGGGTCGAGGTGGCGCTCGCCCTGGCCCCCGGCGTCGACCCGCACCTGCGCGACCTCGCGGGGGCGCAGGCCCGCCGCCTCGCCGCCTTCCTCGACCGCGACCTGGATCTCCGCTGACGCCGGGTCGCCCATCCCCTAACGTCTGGCGCATGAGGAGTCGGAGCGGGCACACCGTCCTCGCGACGGCGGACAGCGAGGCCTTCACCTCGCTGCGCCGCCGACCGACCTCGCGCGACGAGCGCTACGCCATGGGCAAGGCGCTGCGTCACGACGTCCCCCGGCGCAGCCTCGGCGACTGGCACGCCCCGCCCGACCGCGCCGACCCGGTCGCGCTGCTCGAGGAGTCGCACCGCGGCCGCGTCCCCGAGCTCGTGCCCGTGCGCGTCGCCCGGATGATCACCTCGCCGTACGGCTTCCTCCGCGGCACCGCCGTCGTCATGGCGGCCGACGTGGCGCGGCTGCCCGCGACCGGGATCATGCCCGTGGCGTGCGGCGACGCGCACCTGGGCAACTTCGGCTTCTACGCCTCGCCCGAGGGCGAGCTGGTCATCGACCTCAACGACTTCGACGAGGCGCACCCCGGCTCCTGGGAGTGGGACCTCCGCCGCCTCGTGGCGAGCATCTGGGTCGCCGGCCGCGAGAACGGTGCGACCGAGGACCAGTGCCGCGACGCGGTGCTGGCGTGCGTGCGGGCCTACCGCGACGAGGTCCAGCTGCTCGCCGACATGCCGCTGCTGGCCCGCAGCTACAACCGCCTCGACGTCGGGCGGCTGCACGAGACGGCGACGGAGAAGTCGCTGCGCGACGAGATCGAGCGGTCCGTCCGGCGGGCCCGCCAGCGCACGTCGGACCGGGCGCTGCCGCGGTTCACCGCGACGCACGAGGGGCAGCGGCGCATCGTCGAGGACCCGCCGCTGATCACCCGGCTCGACCCGGCCGAGACCGACGCCGTCGGGGCCGCCCTCGACGCCTACCTGCTGACGCTGGCCCCCCACTGGCGCCGCGCGGTCGGCGGCTACACGCTCGTCGACGTCGCGCACAAGGTGGTGGGGGTCGGCAGCGTCGGGCTGCGGGCGTACGTGGCCCTGCTCGAGGGCAGCGCCCCCGACGACGTGGTGTTCCTGCAGCTCAAGCAGGCCCGACGGTCGGTGCTGGCGCCGTTCGTGCACGGCGGCTCGGCCTGGCACGCGCACCAGGGGCAGCGCGTCGTGGAGTACCAGCAGGCGCTGCAGACCGTCAGCGACCCGCTGCTCGGCTGGACGACCGTCGACCTGCCGGGGGAGGGGCCGCTGGACTTCTACGTCCGCCAGTTCCGGAACTCGAAGGGCACGATCCCGCTCGACGCGATCGACACCGCGGCGCTGGCCGACTACGCCGGCATCGTCGGGCACCTGCTGGCCAAGGGCCACGCGCGGACCAGCGGCGCGTCGATGATCGCGGGCTACGCCGGCAAGGGCGACCACCTCGGGACGGCCTTCGGGAACTTCGCCCGCGCGTACGCCGACCAGACCGAGGCCGACCACGCCCGGCTCGTCGCCGCCGTGCGCAAGGGGCGTGTCCCGGTGCTGGACGGAGCGCTGGACCGCGTCGGCTCCGCCTTCCGACCGTGACGGTGGGTGCAGCCGGCGGCGGAGGCGCCGACGGGGACCTGCGGGTCGGGGACACGTTCACGGTGCCCGGCCCGGAGCTGCGCTGGCGCTTCTCCCGGTCGTCCGGCCCGGGCGGCCAGAGCGTGAACACCAGCGACAGCCGCGTCGAGCTGGTCTGGCAGCCGGGCACGTCGGCCGCGGTCGACGCGCTCCCCGAACACCTCCGCGACCGGCTCCTGGCCCGCCTCGCCCCGGGCCTGGTGCGCGGCAGCGTCGTGGTGGTCGCGTCCGAGCAGCGCTCGCAGCTCCGTAACCGCGAGGCCGCCCGGGACCGCCTCGCCGCGCTGCTGCGGAGCGCGCTGGCCCCGCCGCCGCGTCCGCGCCGCGCCACGCGTCCGTCTCGCGGCTCCGTGGAACGACGCCTGCAGACCAAGGCGGAACGGTCCCAGCGCAAGGCGGGTCGCCGGGGGTTCGGGTGGGACTGAACCCGGATGCCGCCGCGACGTCCCGGTCGTAGCATGGGCGGTCGTCCTCGCACGAGGACGCACGATCTCCACCGAGAGGTTTCCTGCAGTGATCCGCACCCACGGTGCCGGCACGCTCCGAGCGAGCGACGCCGGCACGACCGTGACCCTGGCGGGCTGGGTGGCCCGCCGCCGCGACCACGGCGGGGTGGCCTTCCTCGACCTCCGCGACGCCACGGGCATCGCCCAGGTGGTCGTCCGCGACGAGCTGCTCGCCTCCTCCGACGCCCACGACCTGCGCAACGAGTACTGCGTCGCCGTCACCGGGACGGTCGCGGCCCGCCCCGAGGGCAACGCGAACCCGGACCTGCCGAGCGGGGAGATCGAGGTCTCCGCGAGCGGGCTCGAGGTGCTGAGCCCGGCCGCGCCGCTCCCGTTCCCCATCGACGACCGCGTGAACGTCGGCGAGGAGACCCGCCTGCGCTACCGCTACCTCGACCTGCGTCGTTCCGGCCCGGCCGCCGCGCTCCGGCTGCGCAGCCGGGTGAACCGGGTCGCCCGCGAGACGCTGCTGGACCGGGACTTCGTCGAGCTCGAGACGCCGACCCTCACCCGGTCGACCCCCGAGGGCGCCCGTGACTTCCTCGTCCCGGCCCGCCTGCGGCCCGGGTCCTGGTACGCGCTGCCGCAGAGCCCGCAGCTGTTCAAGCAGCTGCTGATGGTGTCCGGGATGGAGCGCTACTTCCAGATCGCGCGCTGCTACCGCGACGAGGACTTCCGGGCCGACCGGCAGCCGGAGTTCACCCAGCTCGACGTCGAGATGAGCTTTGTCGACCAGGACGACATCATCGCGCTCACGGAGACGCTGCTCACCAACATCTGGGCGCTGATCGGCGTCGAGGTCAGCACGCCGTTCCTGCGCCTGACCTACGCCGAGGCGATGGACCGCTACGGCAGCGACAAGCCCGACCTGCGCTTCGGCCTCGAGCTCACCGAGCTCACGTCGTACTTCGCCGAGACGCCGTTCCGGGTCTTCCAGGCCGACTACGTCGGTGCCGTGGTCATGCCCGGCGGCGGGAGCCAGCCGCGCCGGACGTTCGACGCGTGGCAGGAGTTCGCGAAGCAGCGCGGGCACCGCGGCCTCGCGTACGTGACGGTGGCCGAGGACGGCACGCTCGGCGGCCCGGTGGCCAAGAACCTCTCCGAGACCGAGCGCGACGGCCTCGTCGCGGCCGTCGGCGCCGCACCCGGCGACTGCGTCTTCTTCGCCGCCGGCCCGCGGTCGCAGGCCCAGTCCCTGCTCGGCGCGACGCGTCTCGAGGTCGCCCGCCGTACGGGTCTGCTCGAGGCCGCCGCCGCCGAGTGGGCCTTCTGCTGGGTGGTCGACGCGCCGCTCTTCGAGCCGGCCGACAAGGCGGTCGCCGCCGGGGACGTGGCCGTGGGCGCGGGTGCGTGGACCGCGGTGCACCACGCCTTCACCTCGCCGAAGCCCGAGTTCTTCGACACCTTCGACACCGACCCCGGCTCGGCGCTGGCGTACGCCTACGACGTCGTCTGCAACGGCAACGAGCTCGGCGGCGGGTCGATCCGTATCCACCGCCGTGACATCCAGGAGCGCGTGTTCGCGGTCATGGGCCTGACGCAGGAGGAGGCCCGGACCAAGTTCGGCTTCCTGCTCGACGCCTTCGACTACGGGCCGCCGCCGCACGGCGGCATCGCCATCGGGTGGGACCGGCTCTGCATGCTGCTCAGCGGGGAGGACTCGATCCGCGAGGTCATCGCCTTCCCCAAGAGCGGCGGCGGCTTCGACCCGCTGACCGAGGCGCCCGCGCCGATCACGCCCGCCCAGCGCCGCGAGGCCGGGGTGGACGCGAAGCCCGAGGTCAAGGCCGCCCAGGGGCTCGAGCCCGAGCTGCCCGCGAGCTGACGTGGCCGGGCCGGGACGGGTGCGTACGGCGGCTGCCGTCGCGCTCGTCCTCGCCCTGTCGTCGGCCTGCTCGGCCCTAGCGGCCCCGCGGACACCCGCGCCGGTCCAGGCGTCCTGGCCCGGCTGCGAGGCCCTGGGAGCGTTCGTCACCGACCGCGGCCAGCAACCGTCCGGGCAGGGCGGCGTCCCGTCGGGGTTCACCCCGGACCGGGTCGTGCTCTGCGAGCGCGAGGTGCGCACGACCGCGGCCGGCGAGGTCGGCGTCGAGCTGGAGCGCTCGGCCACCGACGTCGGCCCGCTGCTCATCTACCTCGCCCGGCCGAGCGAACGATCGAGCAACGGGCCGTGCACGGCGGACGGCTGGCTGGCCCCGTGGCTGTTCCTGCTCGACGCCGACGGGCGCTACGTGGCGCCCGAGATCCCGGTCGACGGCTGCGGGAAGCCGTTCGGCTGGTACGACGACCGCGACCACCTGGCCTGGCAGCGACCGGCCTACACCGACCGGGTGGTCCGCGAGGTGCCGGTCGGCGAGAACGCCCAGGCCAGGGTGACGGGCTGCCCCACGACGTACGACGACGTGCTCGACGCCTCGGCGGCCTCGACGCGCCGGCGTCCGGGAGGGTTCACGGAGGACCCGTTCGGGGGACGCCCGCTGCGGTACTGCACCTACGACGTCGCCGACGGGAGCGACCCCCGCTCCGTCTTCGTCGGCGGGTACGACCTCGTCGAGGACGAACGGGCTCAGCTCGTGGCGGCCCTGCTGAGTGCACCGGAGGCGACGGCAGCGTGCTCCGCGAGACCGACGGACCTCACGGTCGTCGGGTCGAAGGAGGGCGGCCCGAGCCTGCTCGTCGAGACCGACGGCTGCCGCCGGGTCCTGTCGACCGCCGGCGAGACGCCCGTCGTCCGGGCGGGCGACGACCTCGTGGCGCTCCTCGGCAGCTGACTCAGGAGCCGTGGAGGGCGGCGATCAGCTCCTCGTACGGCCCGATCAGGAACGCCGTGTCGCCCGCGGCGAAGCGCGTGTCGCGACGCGGCGGGTGCAGCGCGGAACCGTCGGCCCGTACCAGCGAGACGACCCGGATGGCCGCCCCGATCTCGCGCATGGCCAGTCCGTCGAGGCGCGAGCCGGGTGTGACGGTGAGGTCGGCGACGAGCAGCGGCTGGTCGCCGACGTAGAACGTGCCGAGCACGTCGAGCCCCAGCGCCGCCCCGACGAACCACGGCGCGGCCAGCGCCGCCGTCGAACGGACGTAGCGGAAGTCGAAGCTCCCGGCCACGGTGTCGGCCAGGCGCCGGTCGAAGAGGCGCAGCACGACCGGTACGTCGGCCCAGCGGTCGCCGAGCAGGTCGCGGACGGCGAGCCCGGTCTCGATGTTCACGAGGTCGTCGCTGGTCAGCACGGCCACCGCCCGGGCGTGCTCGAGGCGCACCATCGCGTACGTCTCCGGCGAGCGTCGCGTCCGCGATCACCACGGGGGTGTCGTGCTGGCGCAGGGCGCCGAGGAAGCGGTTCTCCTCGTCCGTCTCGACCACCACGACGTCGATGCCTTCACGGCGCAGCCGTTCGACGACGGCCAGGCCCACCGACCCGAGCCCGACCACGATCACGTGGTCGCTCAGGCCCGTGACCTTGCGCCGGCCGAGCGACTGCTCCAGCGTCCGGCTGATGAGGACGTTCGTCAGCAGCGCGAAGAAGCTGGTCAGCATCGTCGCCCCGATGACCATCAGCGCGATCGCCCAGACCCGCAGCCAGGTCCGCTGGTCGCGGAAGTAGAAGTCCCCGAAGCCCACCGTGCCGATCGTCTCGATCGTGAAGTAGAGGGCGTCGAGCACCGACATCCGCCGCCCGTCGGCCTCGACGTAGCCGACCGTCAGCACGACGACCGACGTCACGACGAGGCAGAGCAGCAGGACGAGCACGAGCTTGACCCGCCGGTCGAGGGAGGAGAGCAGGTAGCCGAGCAGCGCCTTCGGTCGTTGGCGCGGTTCCCGGTAGGCCCGGGCGCCGACGAAGGCCGGACCCGCCGGCTGGTCCGGGGCCGGGGAGAGACCCGCCTGCTCGACGGCCGCCACCGTGCCCACCAGCGCGACGGTGTCGCCGGCGTGGACGGGGTGGTCACGTCCGGGCGCCACCTCGACGTGCGCGGTCCCGCGCGCGACGACGCCCAGGGGAGCCAGGTCGCCGTACAGCTCACGCAGGGTGCCGTCGGCCGGGCTCACGCTCTGCACGACCACGAAGGCCTCGCCGCCCAGCTCGAGCGGGTGCGCGCCCGGGAGCAGGCAGGCCTCGACCACGGCGGGTGCGGACAGGCCGGCGACGTCGAGGACGGCGACCCCGATCGAGGCGAGGGCGCGCCCGACGCCCGCGTTCCGGAGGGCCACGACGACGCGGACGTCGGCCCGCAGCTCCCGCACGAGCAGCGCGGTGGCGAGGGTGTGCAGGTCGTCGCTCTCGGCGCAGACCAGCGCGACGGCTCCCGCGAGACCGGCGTCGACCAGCACCGCCGGTGCCCGCGAGTCGCCGCCGGACGTACGCGACGCCGAGGTCGGTGACGAGGTGGACCAGGCCGGGTTCGGGGTCCTCGTCGACCACGACGACGCCGACCCCGGCCGCGTGCAGCTGCTCGACCACGCGCACGCCGTCACCGTGCAGCCCGCAGACCACGACGTGCCCGGTCCAGCCGGCGGTGCTGCTCACGCGCGCCAGCGTGACGGAGCGGGGTGACGGGACGGTTACGTCGCGCCGGCCCCTCCGCACCTCCGCACCTCCGTACGCTGACGCCGTGAGCGAGGACCTGTTCGGTGGCACCGCCGGCGGTGGCGTGACCGCGACCGCGACCTCGGGCGGCAGCCTGTCCGACGCCGACCGGCCCGGCCTCCCGCTCGCGGTCCGGATGCGGCCGCGGACCCTCGACGAGGTGGTCGGCCAGGCGCACCTGCTGGCCGCCGGGTCCCCGCTGCGGCGGCTGGCGGCGGGCGAGCCGATGTCGGTGTTCCTGTGGGGCCCGCCCGGGACCGGCAAGACGACCATCGCCTCGGTCGTGTCGCGGCAGAGCGGGGCGAAGTTCGTCGAGGTGTCGGCGGTGACCGCCGGCGTCAAGGAGGTCCGCGCCGTCCTCGACCAGGCGCGCCGCGACCTCGCGCGCGGGGAGCGGACGGTCCTCTTCGTCGACGAGGTGCACCGTTTCTCCAAGACCCAGCAGGACGTGCTGCTGCCTGCCGTGGAGAACCGGCTCGTCACGCTGGTCGCCGCGACCACCGAGAACCCCAGCTTCTCGGTCATCTCGCCGCTGCTGTCGCGCTCGCTGCTGCTGACCCTCCGCCCGCTGACCGACGCCGACGTGTCCGGCCTGATCGACCGGGCCCTGGCCGACGAACGCGGGCTCGACGGCGCGTACGTCCTCGCCGACGACGCCCGCGACGCGCTGCTCCGGCTGGCCGGGGGCGACGCCCGCCGGGCGCTGACCTACCTCGAGGAGTCGGCGGCCGGCGCGGGAGCGACGGGCGGGGCGACGATCACCACCGAGGTCGTGGAGCAGGCGGTCGACCGCGCGGCGGTGCGCTACGACCGCGACGGCGACCAGCACTACGACGTGATCAGCGCGTTCATCAAGTCGGTGCGCGGCTCCGACGTGCAGGCCGCGCTGCACTACCTCGCCCGGATGATGGGGGCGGGGGAGGACCCGCGGTTCATCGCGCGGCGGCTGATCATCCTGGCCAGCGAGGACATCGGCCTCGCCGACCCGACCGCGCTCACCACCGCCGTCGCCGCGGCCGAGGCCGTCGCCATGATCGGGATGCCGGAGGGCCGCCTCACCCTCGCCCACGCCACCATCGCGCTCGCCCTGGCGCCCAAGTCGAACGCCGTCACCACCGCCATCGGCGCAGCCTCGGCCGACGTCGCCGCCGGTCGGGTCGGGCTGGTCCCGCCGCACCTGCGCGACGCGCACTACGCCGGCGCGAAGACGTACGGGCACGGCCAGGGATACCGCTACGCCCACGACGAGCCCCACGGGATCGCCGCCCAGCAGTACCTCCCCGACGAGCTGGTCGACGCGGTCTACTACACGCCGACCGACCACGGGAACGAGGCGAACGTCGCCACCCGGCTGACCCGCATCGAGGAGCGGCTCGGCCGCAGCCGCCGCACGTCCTAGCCGGCGAAGGGGTCCTGGCCCGGGAAGCGGGCACCACGGGCGATCCGGACCGGGCCCCGAGCCGTACGCACGTCCACCCGCTCGCCGTGCTGGCGGACCTCGACCACGCCGTCGTCGGCGAGCCGGGCGGCGACGTCGCGGGCCAGCGGCATCGCGTCGCGCCACGACGAGCCGCCGACCGCCCGGGCGGCGTCGCTGGGGCAGATCGTGCTGGTGACCGCGCGGGCGCCGAGCAGGTCGAGCATCGAGGCCCGCAGGCGCGGCTCGAGATCGTCGGTCCCGGTGTCCACCGGCCCACGGTAGGCGCGGGGCGTGAAAGCCGAGGAGCCGGCGTCGGCGCCGCGCTAAGGTCCTGCGGTGACCCTCGGACAGATCGCCGGCCTGGTGGCCGCGCTGGCCTGCGTGGGGCTGGTGGTGTTCCTCGCCGTCCCGCTGATCAAGCTCGGGCGCGTGCTCGACGAGCTGCGCGTGACCGTGCGCGACCTCGGCCAGGAGACGGTGCCGATCCTCACCGAGCTGCAGGGCACGGTGCGCGCGACCAACGAGGAGCTCTCCAAGCTCAGCCTCGTCACGGCCGACGTCGCCAAGGTCAGCGCCAACGCCAGCCTCGTCAGCGACAACGCCGCCCAGCTCTCCGGCATCGTCAACGCCACCGTCGCCCGGCCGCTGGTCAAGACCGCGGCCATCGGCCACGGCCTGCGCCAGGCGGTCCGCCGCAGCCCCACCCAGGACCCGGACGGCCGCCGCGCCGGACGCCGCGCCCGCCGCGCCGAGCTCAAGGCCGCCATGGCCGAACGTGAGTCCGAGCTGCGCGCACTGGCCCCGGACGTCGCGCCCCGGCGCGCCCACCCCGACGCCTCCACCGACTCGGAGACCGAACCGCAGACCGACCCCCGCAAGGACCCGCAGACATGAGAACCGCCGAGATCCGGCGCCGCTTCCTGGACTACTTCGCCGCTCGCGGCCACCAGGTCGTGCCGTCCGCCCCGCTGCTCTACAACGACCCCACCCTGCTCTTCGTGAACGCCGGGATGGTGCCGTTCAAGCCGTACTTCACGGGTGCCGAGACGCCGCCGTGGGACCGGGCGACGTCGGTGCAGAAGTGCGTGCGCACCCTCGACATCGAGGAGGTCGGCAAGACCACCCGGCACGGCACGTTCTTCCAGATGCAGGGCAACTTCTCCTTCGGCGACTACTTCAAGGCCGAGGCCATCCGCTTCGCCTGGGAGCTCGTCACCGGCAGCGCCGACGACGGGTGCCTCGGCTTCGACCCGAACCGCATCTGGGTCACCGTGCTGCACTCCGACGACGAGGCGGCCGGGCTCTGGGAGAGCATCGCCGGGCTGCCGCCGGAGCGGATCCAGCGCCGCGGGCTGCTCGACAACTACTGGCACATGGGCGTCCCCGGCCCCGGCGGCCCCTGCAGCGAGATCTACTACGACCGCGGGCCGGCGTACGGGCGCGACGGTGGCCCGGTCGTCGACGAGGACCGGTTCCTCGAGATCTGGAACCTCGTGTTCATGCAGGAGGAGCTCTCGCTCGTCCGGGCCAAGGACGACTTCGACGTGCTCGCCGAGCTCCCGCGCAAGAACATCGACACCGGCATGGGCCTCGAGCGCGTCGCGACCCTGCTGCAGGGCGTCGACAACCTGTACGAGATCGACGAGGTCGTCGGCGTGCTCCGGCGCGCCGAGCAGCTCTCGGGCAAGACCTACGGCGCTGTTGCTGGTCAGGAGGGCGGCCACGAGGACGACGTCCGGATGCGCGTCGTCGCCGACCACGTCCGTTCCGGGCTCATGCTGATCGCCGACGGCGTCACACCGGGCAACGAGGCGCGCGGCTACGTGCTGCGCCGCCTGCTGCGTCGCGTCGTGCGCTCGATGCGGCTGCTCGGCGTCACCGACCCGGTGCTGCCCGAGCTCCTGCCGGTCAGCCGCGACGCGATGAAGGCGTCCTACCCCGAGGTCGAGCGGGACTGGGACCGCATCGCGGCGATCGCCTACGGCGAGGAGGAGGCGTTCCGGCGCACCCTCGTCGCGGGCACGCAGATCTTCGACGTGGCCGCGGCCGACACGCGGGCCGGCGGCGGGACGACGCTGTCCGGCGACCGCGCCTTCCAGCTGCACGACACGTACGGCTTCCCGATCGACCTCACCCTCGAGATGGCTTCCGAGCAGGGCCTCAGCGTCGACGCCGAGGGCTTCCGCTCGCTCATGGCCGAGCAGAAGGCGCGGGCCAAGGCCGACTCCAAGAGCAAGAAGGCGGGCGCCCAGGCCGTCGAGGTCTACCGCGAGCTGCGGGCGACCGGCGTCACGCCGTTCACCGGCTACTCCGAGCTGGCCGGCGACACGAGCGTCCGAGGGATCGTGCTCGACGGCGAGCAGGTGGCCGGCGCGTCCGAGGGCGACGTCGTCGAGGTCGTGCTGGAGCGCACCCCGTTCTACGCCGAGTCCGGCGGCCAGGACTCCGACGCGGGCACCATCACCGGTGACGGGGTCGAGCTCGAGGTCCTCGACGTCCAGCGTCCGGTCAAGGGCCTGGTCGTGCACCGTGTGCGCGTCGTCCGCGGCGAGCTGCAGTCGGGCACCGACGTGCTCGCGCAGGTCGACGGCGAGTGGCGTCTGGGCGCCTGCCAGGCGCACTCGGGCACCCACGTGGTGCACGCGGCGCTGCGCCAGGTGCTCGGCCCGACCGCGCTGCAGAGCGGCTCGTACAACAAGCCCGGCTACCTGCGCCTCGACTTCGCGTGGCAGGGCGGGCTGTCGCAGGCGACCCGCTCCGACGTGGAGGAGGCCGCGAACCGGGCCATCCGCGCCGACCTCGACGTCTCCGCGACCTACATGCCGCTGGCCACCGCCCGCGAGCGCGGCGCGCTGGCACTGTTCGGGGAGACGTACGACGAGGAGGTCCGCGTCGTCGAGATGGGCGGGCCGTGGTCGCGTGAGCTCTGCGGCGGCACCCACGTCCAGCACTCCTCCCAGATCGGGCTCGTCACGCTGACGGCCGAGTCGTCGGTCGGATCCGGCGTCCGGCGCGTCGAGGCGTACGTCGGCATCGAGGCGTTCCGCTACCTCGCGGCCGAGCGCACCCTCGTGCACGGCCTCACCGAGGCGCTCAAGGTCCAGCCCGACCAGCTGACCGACCGCGTGCAGCGGCTCGTCGCCCAGCTCAAGGAGTCCGAGCGCCAGTTGGCGGAGCTCCGCAGCCGGCAGGTGCTCGCCGAGGCGGGCAGCATCGCGGCGGGCGGGCACGAGATGTGGGGCGTGCAGTACATCAGCCACGCCGCGCCCGGCCTGGCCGGCAACGACCTCCGCTCGCTCGCCCTCGAGGTGCGCAACCGGGTCGCCGAGCAGCCCGCCGTCGTCGCCGTCGTCGGCGGCACGACCGACAAGCCGAGCGTCGTCGTCGTGACGACCGCAGGCGCCCGCGACCGGCGGCTCTCCGCCGGCGACCTCGTCCGGGTGGCCAGCGAGACCCTCGGCGGGCGCGGCGGCGGCAAGGCCGACATCGCGCAGGGCGGTGGCAGCGACGGCAGCCGTTCGGCCGACGCCCTCACCGCCGTCGAGCACGCGATCGGTCACACCCTCCTCAGCGCGTGACCGCCGACGCCCGCGCACCCCGCCCACTTCTCTGCCCCCGCCCACCCCGACCCCCCTCTCCCTCCTTTCCGAGAAAACGCTGACTCCCGACACCGGAGCGGCCGTTTCGACGGTCGGGAGTCAGCGGTTCCTTCGGGTCGGGATGGCTGGGACGGCGGGAGCGGGTAGTCGGGGTCGGGTCCGGGTCCGGTGACGTTCCGCAGGGGCGTACGGGTCGGGATCGACTGGGGTGACGCCCGGATCGGGGTCGCGCGCTGCGACCCGGACGGGATCCTCGCGAGCCCGTACGCCACGGTGGCGGCCGGCCCGCGCGAGGTCGCCGACCTGCTCGCGGTGCTCGCCGAGCTGGAGCCGCTCGAGGTCGTCGTGGGACTGCCGACCACGTTGGCCGGGACCGAGGGCCCGGCGGCGCAGAAGGTCCGCGAACGGGCCGCCCGGCTCGCCGCCGCCACACCCGTACCGGTCCGGCTCCTCGACGAGCGGCTGACGACCGTCGAGGCCTCGCGGCGGCTCCGGGAGGGCGGCCGCAACGCCCGGCAGCAGCGCAGCGTGATCGACGCGGCGGCTGCGGCCGCGATCCTCGAGCACGCGCTGGGCGTCGAACGTTCCCGGGGTGGGCCGCCCGGCGCGTTACTCTTGCCCGACGGCACCGCCTGAGCTTCCCCCTGCCTGACCCGACTTCTGAGGAGACGCCGCCGTGTCGTCGATGCTCGACCCCGACACCAAGCCGAGCGCCGCCAAGGAGGCCCTGCACCAGGGCAAGGGCTGCCTCGCGGTCCTCCTCGCGCTCGCCGTCCTCGTCGTGGGCGGCTACCTCGTCTACGACCAGGGCCGCTCGCTGCTCAGCAACCTCGGCGAGGAGCCCGACTACTCCGGCGCCGGCGTCGCGCCGATCACCGTGACGATCCCGACCGGGGCGACGCTCGACGAGATCGGCGGGGTGCTCAAGACCGACGACGTGATCAAGTCCGTCTCGGCGTGGGACTCCGCGGTCGCCTCGGAGGAGCGCGCGACCAGCGTGCAGCCCGGTCGCTACCTGATGCGCACCCAGATGCCCGCGATCGACGCCCTGCGCCTGCTGATCAACCCGGGCGAGTCCCGGGTCCGGGCGCAGTTCACGATCCCGGAGGGCCTCCGGCTCTCCCGGCAGGTCGACGCGCTGGCCAAGAACACGAAGATCAAGAAGTCGGCGTACGAGAAGGCGCTGGACAACCCGAAGTCGCTCGGGCTGCCGTCCTACGCCAAGAACCGCCCCGAGGGCTTCCTCTTCCCCGACACCTACGAGCTGACCGCCGACGCGACGGCGACCTCGACGCTCAAGCAGATGGTCGAGCAGTACAAGGCGGTCGCCGCCGACGTCGGTCTGAACGACGCGGCGAAGGAGCTGGGCCGCAGCCCGTACGAGGTGCTGATCGTGGCGAGCATCATCGAGCGCGAGGTCAACCAGGACCAGTACCGCGCCAAGGTGGCGCAGGTGCTCTACAACCGGCTCGACGAGGGCATGGCCCTGGGACTCGACTCGACCGTCATCTACGCCGAGAACCTGAGCACCAACACGACGACGCCCGAGGACCGCGCGAGCGACTCGAAGTACAACACCTACAAGCACAAGGGCCTGCCGCCGGGCCCGATCTCCGCTCCCGGCAAGGACGCGCTGGACGCGGCCGCCCACCCGGAGCCGGGCAAGTGGCTCTACTTCACGACGGTCAACTTCGACACGGGCGAGACCAAGTTCGCCGAGACCGACGCCGAGTTCGAGCAGATCCGCCAGGAGTTCGTGGCCTACTGCAACGCGAACCCGGGGAAGTGTGACAGCTGAGGCCTCGGCCACGGTGCACCGCTGCGCGGTCCTCGGGTCGCCGATCGGGCACTCGCTGTCGCCGGCCCTGCACGAGGCCGCGTACGCCGAGCTCGGCCTGACGGGCTGGTCGTACGGGCTCGCCGAGGTCCGCTCCGACGGGCTCGCGGCGTTCGTCGACGGGCTCGACGGCACCTGGCGTGGCCTGAGCCTGACCATGCCGCTCAAGGTCGCCGTGCTCGACCTGCCCGGGGTCGCCGAGGTGTCGGCCGACGCCCGGCTCGCCGGGGCCGGGAACACGCTCCTCCTCGACGCCACCGGGCGGTCCGTGCACAACACCGACGTCCCGGGGCTGGTCGAAGCCGTCCGGGTCGCGACCGCTGCGCCGCTCGGGACCGTGACGGTCGTCGGGTCGGGCGCGACGGCGCGGTCCACCGTCGTGGCGGCGGGCCGGCTGGGCGCCCGGCGCGTGCAGGTGCTGGCCCGGGACCCGGAGAAGGCCGCCGCGCTCGCACCGCTGGCCGCGGCGGTCGGGGTCGACCTCGTGCCCGTGGCGTGGGGGAGCGTGCCGGCCGCGGCCGACCTCCTGGTCTCCACCGTCACCGCGGGGGCCGTCGACGACCGCGCGGACACGCTCGCCGCGAGCGCCGGGCTCGTCTTCGACGTCGTCTACGACCCGTGGCCGACCGCGCTCGCCACCGCGGCCGCGCGGGCAGGCGTCCGGGTGCTCGACGGGCTCGACCTCCTGGTCGGCCAGGCGGTCGAGCAGGTCGTCCTGATGACGGGTCTTCGGCCCTCCGCCGCCGTCCTGCGCCGGGCCGGTGACGCCGCCCTGGCCGCGCGGAACGCCGGCTCCGGGCACCCGGCCCCGTGACACACTGGCCGGCGTGCTCCGCTGGTTGACCGCAGGCGAGTCCCACGGCCCCGCGCTCGTCGCGGTGCTCGAGGGGCTCCCCGCCCACGTCCGGGTGACGACCACCGACGTCGCCGACGCCCTCGCCCGCCGCCGGCTCGGCTTCGGCCGGGGGGCGCGGATGAAGTTCGAGGCCGACGCCGTGACGCTGCTCGGCGGGGTCCGTCACGGCGAGACCCAGGGCGGCCCGGTGGCGATCCAGGTCGCCAACACCGAGTGGCCCAAGTGGGAGACCGTCATGTCGGCCGACCCGGTCGACGCCGCCGTGCTCGAGGCGCAGGCGCGCAACGCCAAGCTGACCCGCCCGCGGCCCGGCCACGCCGACCTGGTGGGCATGCAGAAGTACGACTTCGACGAGGCCCGGCCCGTCCTCGAGCGCGCCAGCGCCCGCGAGACCGCGGCCCGGGTCGCCCTCGGCTGCGTCGCGCGCCGCTTCCTCGAGCAGGCGTACGGCGTGCAGATCCTGAGCCACGTCGTCGAGCTCGGCTCCGTCCGGGCGCCCGCCGGGGTCGTCCCGCACCCCGAGGACCTCGCCGCCGTCGACGCCGACCCCGTGCGCTGCTACGACCGGGACACCGCCGCGGCGATGGTCACCGAGGTGGAGGCCGCCCAGAAGGACGGCGACACCCTCGGCGGCGTCGTCGAGGTCGTGGTCTGGGGCCTGCCGCCCGGTCTCGGCTCGCACGTGCACGGCGACCGGCGCCTCGACGCGCGGCTGGCCGGCGCGATGATGGGCATCCAGGCGATCAAGGGCGTGGAGATCGGGGACGGCTTCGAGCTGGCCCGGACCCGCGGCAGCCTGGCCCACGACGAGATCACCCCCGGCGCGGGCGGGATCGCCCGGGTGTCGGGCCGCTCCGGCGGCACCGAGGGCGGGATGAGCACCGGCGAGGTGCTGCGCGTCCGGGCCGCGATGAAGCCGATCGCCACGATCCCGCGTGCGCTGCGCACCGTCGACACGGCGACGGGCGAGGCGGCCGTCGCGCACCACCAGCGTTCCGACGTGTGCGCGGTCCCCGCGGCGGGTGTCGTCGCCGAGGCCATGGCCGCGCTGGTGCTGGCCGAGGCCGCGCTGGAGAAGTTCGGGGGCGACTCGGTCGCCGAGAGCCGCCGCAACTGGCGCTCCTACCTCGACGACGTCGCCGCACGCGGGCTGCAGCTCGCCGGCGCCGTGCCCGCGCAGTGACGACCCGCCTCGTCCTCGTCGGGGCGCCCGGCTCGGGCAAGTCGACCGTCGGCGCGCTCCTGGCCGAGCGCTGGGGCGAGCCCTTCGCCGACGTCGACGCCGTGATCGAGGCGCGCGCCGGCAAGAGCGTGGCCGAGATCTTCGCCGACGACGGCGAGCCCGCCTTCCGGGCGCTGGAGGAGATCACCACCGCCGAGCTGCTCGACGAACCGGGCGTGCTCGCCCTCGGTGGCGGCGCCGTCCTGTCGCCGGCCACGCGGGACCTGCTCGCGGGGCGACCGGTCGTCTGGCTGCGCGTGACCATCGCCCACGCCGCGGGACGCGTCGGGCTGAACGAGGCCCGTCCCCTCCTGCTCGGCAACGTCCGCGGCCGCCTCCTGATCCTGCTGAACCAGCGCACCCCGCTCTACGACGCCGTCTCCGTCGCCGCCGTCGACACCGACGGTCGTACGCCCACCGAGGTCGCGGACGCCGTCGAGGCCCTGGAGCTCGTCTCGTGACGACCCGGATCGCGGTCTCGGCCGAGCGCCCGTACGAGGTCGTCGTCGGCCACGACGTGCTGGGCGAGGTCAGCGCCCTGCTCGGCGCCCCACGACGGGTCGCCGTCCTGCACCCGGCTGCGCTCATCGACGTGGCCGTCCGCGTGACCGCCGGTCTCGAGCGCGCCGGGCACGAGGTCGTCCGCATCGACGTGCCCGACGCCGAGGCCGCCAAGACCGCCGAGGTCGCCGCCCGCTGCTGGGCCGTGCTCGGCACCGCCGGCTTCACCCGCAGCGACGCCGTCGTCGGCGTCGGTGGGGGAGCGACGACCGACCTGGCCGGCTTCGTGGCTGCGACCTGGCTGCGGGGGGTCGACCTCGTCACCGTCCCCACCAGCCTGCTCGCCATGGTCGACGCCGCCGTGGGCGGCAAGACCGGCATCAACACCGCCGAGGGGAAGAACCTCGTCGGCGCGTTCCACGAGCCCGTGGGCGTCGTCTGCGACCTCGACGTCCTCGCGACCCTGCCCGCCGTCGACCTGCGGGCCGGGCTCGGCGAGGTCGTCAAGTGCGGGTTCATCGCCGACCCCGAGATCCTCCGGCTCCTCGAGGAGCAGGCCGAGGCCGCCCTCGACCCCACCTCGGCCGTGCTGCGCGAGCTCGTCGAACGCTCCGTCGCGGTCAAGGCGACCGTCGTCTCGGCCGACCTGCGCGAGGCGACCTCGGTCGGGTCGCAGGTCGGACGCGAGCTGCTGAACTACGGCCACACCCTCGGCCACGCCGTCGAGCGGCGGGAGCGCTACCGCTGGCGCCACGGCGAGGCGGTGGCCGTCGGGATGGTGTTCGTCGCCGAGCTGGCCCGGGCGGCCGGCGTCCTCGACGACGCGACGGCCGACCGGCACCGGGCCGTCCTGCGCTCGCTCGGGCTGCCCACGACGTACGCACCCGACGCCTTCGACGACCTGCTGGCCGCCATGGCCCTGGACAAGAAGACCCGCGGGTCGACGCTGCGGTTCGTGGTCCTGGACGGGCTCGCCAGCGCTCAGATCCTCTCCGGCCCCCCGGAGGAGCTGCTGCGCCGGGCGTACGCGGCGGCCTCGCGCGGCTGAGGGCGCCCGGGTCGCGGCTAGACTGACCGACTGCTCGAAACGGTTTCCAAGAAGGGTACGAACGCGTGGCGTCGACGAACGATCTGAAGAACGGCATGGTCCTGGACCTGGACGGCCAGCTGTGGTCGGTGATCTGGTTCCAGCACCACAAGCCCGGCAAGGGCAACACCGTCGTGCGGACCAAGCTCAAGCACGTCCTGTCCGGCAAGGTCGTCGACCGGACGTTCAACTCCGACACCAAGGTCGACACGGCCAGCGTGGACCGGCGCGAGATGCAGTACCTCTACCACGACGGCTCGGGCTACGTCTTCATGGACACCAGCACCTACGAGCAGATCGTCATCTCCGACGACACCGTCGGCGACGCGAAGAACTACCTGCTTCCCGAGCACATGGCGACGGTGGCGATCCACGAGGAGACGCCGCTCTACCTCGACCTGCCCGCCTCCGTCGAGCTCGAGGTCACCTACACCGAGCCCGGCCTGCAGGGTGACCGCAGCACCGGCGGGACCAAGCCGGCGACCGTCGAGACCGGCCTGCAGATCCAGGTGCCCCTGTTCCTCACCACCGGCGAGCGCGTCAAGGTCGACACCCGCGACGGCAGCTACCTCGGCCGCGTGGGCTGAGGTGTCGGACGCCGAACCCACCGCCCCCCGAACCCCCGCCCGGGGCTCGGCCCGCGGCAAGGCCCGCAAGCGGGCGCTCGACATCCTCTTCGAGGCCGAGCTGCGCGGCACCGACCCGCTCGCCACGCTGAGCGAGCGCGCCGCGGACGCCGAACCGCCGCTGCGCGACTACACCCGGGTGCTCGTCGAGGGCGTCACCGACCACCGCACCGCGATCGACGCCCGGATCTCCGGCGCCCTGGCCCAGGGTTGGTCGCTGCCGCGCACGCCGCGCGTCGACCGCACGGCGCTGCGGATCGCCGTGCTCGAGATCGACCACCTCGAGGTCCCCGACGCCGTGGCCGTCTCCGAAGCCGTCCGGCTGGTCTCGGAGCTCTCGACCGACGACTCGCCGAAGTTCGTGGGCGGCGTCCTCGGCGCGATCGTCAACACCAAGGCCGCCCCCAGCGCGGAGGGCGTCGCCTCCTAGCCCGTCCGCCGCATGCTCGCCCGGAGGACGTCGACCTCCGCACCGGGGGCGGACGGGTCGAACCCGTGCTGGATCAGCCACCGGGCCGCCACCAGGCTCCGCCACGACCACCACCCGCGGATCACGTCGAGGTCGACCTCGGCGCCGTAGCCGGCGACGACCTGGTCGAGGCGCTCCTCGTGCCCGAGCGTCAGCGTCGCGAGGTCGTAGAGCGCGTCGCCGGGTCCGGCCTCGGACCAGTCGAGCACGCCGGTGACCCGGTCGCCCTCGACGAACACGTGCGCGACCTGCAGGTCGCCGTGCGCGAACACCGGCGTCCACGGCCGCAGCGCCACCTCCGCGACCCGGCGGTTGTGCGCCACCAGGTCGGCCGGCAGGACGCGGTTCGCGACCAGCCAGGCGCACTCGTCGTCGAGCCGCGCCGCGAGCGCGTCCAGCTCACGGCCTGGCCAGGGTGGCACCGGCGCCTCGTGCAACGTCCGGATCGCCGCACCGGCCGCGACCCACGCCGCCGCCGACGCGGTCGACGGTTCGCCGAGACGACCGAGGGCCCGGCCCGGGAGCGCGCCGAGCGCCAGCACGGGTGGTTCGCGCCACTGGACGACGGGCGTCGGGATCGGCGCCAAGGCCATGGCCGCGACCTCGATGTCGGTCAGCGCCTGATCGGAGTCGATCTTGAGGAACACGTCGCCGACCCGGAGCGTGGCGCGCTCGTCGTGGGCGACGACGACCTCGACCCCACCCACGCCGGTCATTCTGGCTCAGGCCGCAGCCCGCCGCCCCTGGACGTGCTCCGGGCGTGCCCGACGCCAGACGTCGGCGGCGAACCCGTCGCAGCCGAGACCGAGCGTCCCCTGGTTGGTGACGACGAAGACGTACCCGTGCGGTGACCGGAAGACGTACGTCCCCGGTTCGGGTTGTCGGCGGTTCCAGCGTCCGTGGGTGACCGCCCGGTGATGGGCTCGTGACAGCGGGCCGAGGTTGTGCAGCCCGGTCTGGCCCGGCGGGCCACCACGGTCGGGAGGGACGTAGGGCACCGAGTGGTCGAGGTCGAGGGTGCGGCGGACGCTGGCTCCGAACGGGAACACCTCGGCCGGGTGCCGGACGAGCAGCGCCTCACGCATCCCCAGCGGCGTCTCGTACGCGTCGACCGCGGCCGTCGCGGAGGGGTCGGCGACCGGCCGCACCGTGACCATGCAGCCCGTCTCGGCCAGCCACGTTCGCAGCTGCTCGAGGCTCGTCGGGCCGTCGTGCTCGGGTCGGACGACGCCGTGCCCGGCGGCGAACGTGGCCTCGGAGAGACGGACGTGCAGCACCACCCGCGGGCGGAGCGCGGCGGCGCGGGCGAGGCCGGCCGTCCCGGCCAGACCGCCGGGCACGGTCAGGTCGAGGCCGCTCCCATCGTCGTCCGGCTCGTCCGGCTCGTCCGGCTCGTCCGGCTCCTCGGGTTCGTCGGCAGCCCCCTTGTCTGCGTCATGCTGGTGGTCGACGAGCAGCTGGAGCGCGCGGGCGGGCTGCGCGAGCAGTCCCAGCGCCTTCGCCCGGCGGTAGTCGACCGGGTCGTTCTCGCCCTCGAGGGCGAAGATCTCGGCGATCCGGTCCACCGTGGCCATCAGGACGACGACGTCGCCGGCCGCTGCCTTCGCGACGAGGGTCTTCAGCCCGTCCGCGCCGGGGCAGGCCCAGACCCCGCGAGCGCGGCGGGCCTGCTCGGCGCGCACGGCCGCCTGCGCGGGGTCGGCCTGCAGGATCGCCGCCTCGAGGATCCGTCCGAACCGGCCCCACGGCAGCTGCCCGAGATAGCCCGTGACGGCGGTATCGACCAGCGCGGCCGCCTCGCGCGAGAGGTGGTGGCAGGAGCGGGCGACGTGCACGGCCTGCCAGGCACGCACCTCGCCGGTGCGAACCCGCGACCAGAGCCGGGGGTGGCGGTGGCGCAGGTCGAGCGCGTCGGCGACGAGCTGCTCGGCCGTGCCGCTGCTCGTCCCGCGGAGCGCACCGAGCTCGTGGACGGCGTACTCGGAGATCTCGGGGCACCCGTCGCCGCCGTAGCCGACCGCGCGCTCGACGAGCGGCACGTAGCCGGGATCGCTGGTGTCGAGGTCGTGGACGTCGGCCCACGCGGCGGCGAGCACCAGCACCTCGCACTCCCGCTCGCGCAGCTCGGCCTCGTGGGCGACGAGGCGGGCGGCGAGCTGCCGCCCGTTGCACCCCGACATCTCGAACATACGAGCGATTCTGCCGGAGGCGACTGACAGTTCCGGAGGACGCCAGAGGCCGCCGATCCGTGGGGTTCGACGGCCTCTCAAGCAGGGCGGGCGTGGAGGTCAGGCCTCGACGCGCACCTTCTCGGCGACCTTGTCGGCGAGCTCGGCCTCGACCTGGCGCAGCGTCGCGATGCGCTGCTCCAGCTCGTGCACACGCTCCTCGGCGTCGGCGAGCACGCGCTCGGCCTCGGTCCGGGCGACCCGGGTGACCTTGTCGGCGGTCTGCTGGCTGTCGAGCAGGAGCCGGTACTCGTACGAACGGAGGCTGTCGCCGCCCTCGCCGTCCTGGCCGAGCGACGGCTGGGCCTCGGCGGCGCCGAGCCGAGCACGAACGGCGTCCACCTGCCCACGGAACTCGGCCATGACCTCGACGATGCGGCGCTCGAGCCCGTCGACCATCCCCACGAGCTCGTCGTGGGTCCGGTCGGAGCTGGCCAGGTGCGTGCGCGCCTGGTCCTGCGCGGCCGCCAGGACGTCGAGAGCGGCCACGACGCGGCGCGCGTGCGGGTCGTCCCAGGTCGAGGTGTCGTCGGCCGGGCCGGCGCCCGGCTCGGGGAGCCGGTCGGACCGCTCGGTCGTGATGGGCTGCTCGGCCTTCGGGCCCTCGAGGCCGCGGGCCTCGCGACCGGTGTCGTCGGCCAGGGCCGCGACCCCGTCGCCGGCCGCGGCCGGCTGCAGCTCGATCGTGTTCCGCAGCGGCACCTCCTTCACGAGGAAGACGGTGATCAGGGTCAGCACGGCGGCGGCCGCGGCGATGAGGAACAGCTCACCGAACGAGTCGCCGTACGCCGCGCGGACGACGGCCTCGACAGGGGCCGGCAGGTCGTTCAGGTCGAGCGACCCGTTCCCGCTGCCGGTGCTGCTGACGCCGATGGCGCTGAGCCCGGTGGCGGTCCGTCGGGCCACCTGGGTGGCCAGGATGGCGCCCAGGACCGCGACGCCCACCGCGCCGGCGAGCGACCGGAAGAACGACACGGCGGCCGAGGTGGCACCGACCTGCGAGACGTCCACGGTGTTCTGCACCGCCAGGACGATGTTCTGCACGAGCGCGCCGATGCCGACACCCATGATCGACATGAAGATCGCCACGTGCCAGTACGGGGTGGTGTGGTCGATCGTGCCCATCAGGACGAGGCCGGCGAGCAGCGCGACGACGCCGACGACCATGAGCGGCTTCCACCGACCGGTCCGGCTGACCAGCTGACCACCGAGGGTCGAGACCAGCAGCTGGCTGATGATCAGGGGGATCGTCATGAGGCCCGCGCGGGTCGGGGTCCGGCCGCCGCCGAGCTGGAAGTACTGCGTGAGGAACGTGCTGCTGCCGAACATCGCCATCCCCACGCCGATGCTCGCGAGGATCATGAGGATCGTGGTCCGGTTGTTCAGGATCCGGAGTGGCACCATCGGCTCGCTGACGGTGAGCTCGACGCGCACCAGCACGACCACGGCGACGAGGAACCCCAGCAGGTAGGCGCCCGACTGCCAGGAGATCCAGGCGTAGTCGCTGCCCGCGAAGGTGATCCAGAGCATCGGGAGCGCGGCGACGACCGCCACGAGGACCGCGCCGACGTAGTCGATCTTGACGTGGCGACGGATGGTCGGGAGCTTGAGGGTGCGCTGCAGCACGACCAGCGAGACGACCGCGAGCGGCACGCACACGAAGAAGCACCAGCGCCAGCCGACCGAGTCGGTGAGCACGCCGCCGAGCAGCGGGCCGGAGACCGTGCTGACCGCGAGGACGGCGCCCATGTAGCCGCTGTAGCGGCCACGCTGGCGCGGCGGGATGATCGAGCCCATGATCGCCTGGACGACGGCGATCATGCCACCGAGCGCCAGGCCCTGGAGGGCGCGGAACGCCATCATCGGGGGGACCGTCTGGGACAGCCCGGCACCGACGGAGCCGATCACGAAGAGGACGATCGAGAGCTGGATGAGGACCTTCTTGTTGAACAGGTCCGAGAGCTTGCCCCAGATCGGGGTGGTGACGGTCAGGGCCAGCAGCGAGGCCGTGATCACCCACGTGTACTGGCGCTGCGTCCCGTGCAGGTCCGACATGATCGTCGGCAGCGCGGTCGAGACGATCGTGGTGCTGATCATGGCGGTGAACAGCGCGGCGAGCAGCCCGGTCATCACCTCGAGGATCTCGCGGTGGCTGTAGACCTTGGCTGCTCCGGCGGGCGCCGGTGCGCTGGTCGAGGTGATCGGGGCGGGCGCCGCGGCGCTGCTCCTGGTGGTGACGCTCATACGGACGTGGACTCCATCTGGTCGAGCAGGGTGAGGGCGGTGGTGCCGGCGAGCACCTTGGGTGCCGGCACGGGGTGGGTCGAGGGGGAGACGGCGAGGCTGAGGTCGAGGCGGCTGAGCACCTGGACGGCGAGGGCGGCGTCGGTGTCGTCCCAGTCGGGCAGCGCGGCGACGACCCGCTCGAGCAGGTAGCGCCGGTGCTCGGCGAGGCGCTCGCGGCCGAGGTCGGTGATGCCGACCCGGCTGGCGCGCGCGTCGTCGGGGTCGGGGTGGCGCTGCACGAGGCCGTCGGCCTCGAGGGCGGCGACGGCGCGGGAGGCGACCGACGGGGCCACCATCAGGTGGGCCGCGAGGTCCCCGGGCCGCTGCTCCGTCACGGAGACGGCCTTGAGGACGCCGGCGAGGGTGTTCGTCATCGCCTGCCCGTGGTCCTTGGCGGCGACGTAGCGGACGGTACGGATGACCGAGGACAGCGTGGCGACGAGCTGGGCTGCGCGGTGTTCCGAGAGGGCCATGTCACTTCCTTTAGTTGCTGTACGCAAGCATACGGCACAACTTAGGGGGCCTATGCGGTATTCCCCTCGGGAGGACGTGCGACGTGCGTCACCCGTGGCCCGCGGACGCGGAGGACCGGGCGGCGCTGCGCTGGTACCTTGACGTGACACCACCCTTTAAGACCTGTCCCGTGAGGCAGGAAAGGACGGTTGATGCCTGCCAGCACCGCCGCACCCTCGTCCGCGAGGGTCCCCGCGATCCTCGTCCTCGAGGACGGGACGACCTTCTCCGGCTCCGCCTTCGGGGCCCGGGGGGAGACCTTCGGCGAGGCGGTGTTCTCCACGGCCATGTCGGGCTACCAGGAGACGCTGACCGACCCGAGCTACCACCGCCAGGTCGTCGTCGCGACCGCGCCGCACATCGGCAACACCGGTTGGAACGACGAGGACGACGAGTCCTCGCGCATCTGGGTCGCCGGCTACGTCGTGCGCGACGCCGCCCGCGTCCCGTCCAGCTGGCGTTCGCGCCGCAGCCTCGGCGCCGAGCTCGAGGCGCAGGGCGTGGTCGGCATGTGCGACGTCGACACCCGCGCCCTGACCCGCCACCTGCGCGAGCGCGGGGCGATGCGGGTCGGCGTGTCCAGCGTCGAGACCGACCCGGCCGCCCTGCTGGCCCGGGTCCGCTCCGCCCCCGAGATGAGCGGCGCGCACCTGGCCGACGAGGTCAGCACGGCCGAGCCGTACGTCGTCGCGGCCCAGGGCGCGACCCGCTTCCGGGTCGCGGCGGTCGACCTCGGCATCAAGACGATGACTCCGTACCGGCTGGCCGAGCGGGGCATCGAGACCCACGTGCTGCCCGCCACCACCACCTGGGCGCAGGTCGAGGCGCTGCACCCCGACGGGGTGTTCTTCTCCAACGGCCCGGGCGACCCGAGCGCGACCGAGGACGTCGTCGCGCTGCTGCGTTCGGTGCTCGACGCCGGCATGCCGTACTTCGGCATCTGCTTCGGCAACCAGCTCTTCGGCCGGGCGCTCGGCTTCGGCACCTACAAGCTCGGCTACGGCCACCGCGGCATCAACCAGCCGGTGATGGACCTCAGCACGCGTCGCGTCGAGATCACCGCGCACAACCACGGGTTCGCGGTCGACGCGCCGCGCACCGGCCGCACCCGGACCCCGTACGGCTGGGCGCGGGTCAGCCACGTCGGGCTCAACGACGACGTGGTCGAGGGTCTCGCGCTGGAGGACGACGACGGCGCGCTCCTCTCCTTCTCGGTGCAGTACCACCCCGAGGCCGCGGCGGGTCCCCACGACGCCAGCTATCTCTTCGACCGGTTCGTCGACCTCCTTCGGAGCAGTCGACTTCGTCGTCTGAAGAGCGAGGAGAACGCTGCGCGTCCCCGTCTTGCTGGTCCCGACGAAACAGGCCCTCCTTCGTCGGGCGTTCCGTCGGTCGGCTCCGCCGAGAATGGTGGTCACCTTGCCTAGGCGTACCGACATCAGCTCGATCCTCGTGATCGGCAGCGGCCCGATCGTGATCGGCCAGGCGTGCGAGTTCGACTACTCGGGGACGCAGGCCTGCCGGGTGCTGCGCGAGGAGGGCTTCCGCGTCGTCCTCGTGAACTCCAACCCGGCGACGATCATGACCGACCCGGAGTTCGCGGACGCGACCTACGTCGAGCCGATCACGCCCGAGTTCGTCGAGCAGGTCATCGCGCTCGAGCGCCCGGACGCGCTGCTGGCCACGCTGGGCGGGCAGACCGCCCTCAACGCCGCGATCGCGCTGCACGAGAACGGTGTGCTCGAGAAGTACGGCGTCGAGCTGATCGGCGCCTCGGTCGAGGCGATCCAGCGCGGCGAGAACCGCGAGCAGTTCAAGGCCATCGTCGAGGGCCTGGAGCCGTCGACCGACCCCACCGACCCCGGCTTCGGCGTCGCGCGCAGCGTCGTCTGCCACTCGATCGAGGAGTGCATCGAAGCTGCGGAAGGACGTCCTTCCGGGGGGGACACGGGGGGCGGAGCCCCCCGTGGGCTGGGGTACCCGCTCGTCGTCCGGCCCAGCTTCACCATGGGTGGCGTCGGCTCCGGCTTCGCCCACGACGAGGCCGACCTGCGCCGCATCGCCGGTGCCGGCCTGGCCGCGAGCCCGACCACCGAGGTGCTCATCGAGGAGTCGATCCTCGGGTGGAAGGAGTACGAGCTCGAGGTCATGCGCGACCGCGCGGACAACGTCGTGATCGTCTGCTCCATCGAGAACTTCGACCCGATGGGCGTGCACACCGGGGACTCGATCACCGTCGCCCCGGCGATGACGCTGACCGACCGCGAGTACCAGCGGATGCGCGACCTCGCCATCGGCATCATCCGCGAGGTCGGCGTCGACACGGGCGGCTGCAACATCCAGTTCGCCGTCGACCCGGCGACGGGCCGGATCATCGTCATCGAGATGAACCCGCGGGTCTCGCGCTCCTCGGCGCTGGCGTCCAAGGCGACGGGCTTCCCGATCGCCAAGATCGCGGCCAAGGTCGCCGTCGGCTACACCCTCGACGAGATCCCGAACGACATCACCGCCACCGCGGACGGACGCAGCACGCCCGCCAGCTTCGAGCCGAGCCTGGACTACGTCGTGGTCAAGGTGCCGCGGTTCGCGTTCGAGAAGTTCCCCGCCGCCGACACGACGCTCACCACCCACATGAAGAGCGTGGGCGAGGCGATGGCCATCGGGCGCAGCTTCACCGAGGCGCTCGGCAAGGCGCTCCGCTCGCTCGAGGACCCGAAGGCACCGTTCGTCTTCACCACCCCCGCGGCCTCGGCCGAGGAGCTCCTCGCCGTCGCCGCCCGCCCGCACGACGGGCGCCTGGGCGTGGTCATGCAGGCGATCCGGGCCGGCGCGACACCGGAGCAGGTGTTCGAGTCGACCAAGATCGACCCGTGGTTCGTCGACCAGCTGTTCTTGATCAGCGAGGTCGCCGACGAGGTCCGCGACGCCCCGGAGCTGAGCACCGACGTGCTGCGGCTGGCCAAGCGCCACGGCCTGTCCGACGCCCAGGTCGCGCGGCTGCGGAACCTCAGCGAGGACGTCGTCCGCGGCGTCCGCTGGGCGCTCGGCGTGCGGCCGGTCTACAAGACCGTCGACACCTGCGCCGCGGAGTTCGCCGCGAGGACGCCGTACCACTACAGCTCCTACGACGTCGAGACCGAGGTCGTGCCGCGGACCCGCCCGGCCGTGCTGATCCTGGGCTCGGGCCCGAACCGGATCGGGCAGGGGATCGAGTTCGACTACTCCTGCGTGCACGCCGCGCTCGCGCTCTCGGCAGCCCCGGACAACGACGGCGCCGGCTACGAGACCGTCATGGTCAACTGCAACCCCGAGACCGTCTCGACCGACTACGACACCGCCGACCGGCTCTACTTCGAGCCGCTGACCTGCGAGGACGTCCTCGAGGTGTTCCACGCCGAGCAGCAGGCGGGACCGGTCGCCGGCGTCATCGTGCAGCTCGGCGGCCAGACGCCGCTGCGGCTCGCGCAGGCGCTGAAGGACGCGGGCGTCCCGGTCGTCGGCACCAGCCCGGAGGCCATCCACCTGGCCGAGGAGCGCGGCGCCTTCGGTGACGTGCTCGACGCGGCCGGTCTGCCCTCGCCCAAGCACGGGCTGGCCCGCAGCTTCGCCGAGGCCAGCACGATCGCCACCGAGATCGGCTACCCCGTGCTCGTCCGCCCCTCGTACGTCCTCGGCGGGCGCGGCATGGAGATCGTCTACGACGAGCCGAGCCTGGCGGGCTACATCGACCGCGCGACCGAGGTCTCGCCGCAGCACCCGGTGCTGGTCGACCGCTTCCTCGACGACGCGGTCGAGATCGACGTCGACGCGCTCTACGACGGCAACGAGCTCTACCTCGGCGGCGTCATGGAGCACATCGAGGAGGCCGGCGTGCACTCCGGCGACTCCGCGTGCGCGCTGCCGCCGATCACGCTGGGCGGGGAGGTCGTCGACCGCATCCGTGCCTCGACCGAGGCGATCGCGCGCGGGGTCGGGGTGCAGGGCCTGATCAACATCCAGTTCGCGCTGGCCGGGGACACCCTGTTCGTGCTCGAGGCCAACCCGCGGGCCAGCCGTACGGTGCCCTTCGTCTCCAAGGCCACCAACACCCCGCTGGCCAAGGCCGCCGCGCGCATCATGCTCGGCGCCACCGTCGCCCAGCTGCGCACCGAAGGTCTGCTGCGCCCGAGCGGCGACGGCACGGACGAGCGCCCCGGGGCGCCGATGGCGGTCAAGGAGGCGGTCATGCCCTTCAACCGCTTCCGCACCGTCGAGGGCAGCTCGGTCGACACCATCCTCGGCCCGGAGATGCGCTCGACCGGAGAGGTCATGGGCCTCGACGTCGGCTTCGGCACGGCGTTCGCCAAGAGCCAGGCGGCGGCGTTCGGCTCGCTGCCGACCGGCGGCACGGTGTTCGTCTCCGTGGCCAACCGCGACAAGCGCTCGATCATCTTCCCGGTCAAGCGGCTGGCCGACCTCGGCTTCACCATCCTCGCCACGGCGGGGACGGCCTCGATGTTGCGGCGCAACGGCGTCGAGGTCGAGAGCGTCCGCAAGTTCAGCCAGGGCACGGGCGCGGCGGGCGAGCCGACGATCGTCCAGCTGATCCTCGACGGCTCGATCGACCTGATCTTCAACACCCCGCACGGGCTCAGCCCGGACGGGCGCCCCCGATTCGACGGCTACGAGATCCGGACGGCCGCGGTCTTGCGGAACGTCCCCTGCATCACCACCGTGCAGGGCCTCGCGGCCGCGGTGCAGGGCATCGAGGCCGTCCAGGCCGGGCACATCGGCGTCCGGTCGCTGCAGTCCTGGGCGCGCGGGCAGTCCGAGCCCGCGACCTCGCCGGAGCTGGCCGGGGCCGAGCGCTGAGCGCGGTCCTGACCCCCGTCCTGAGCCCCGTCGTCGACCGGGCGTACGCGCGGCTGCTGCGGCCGGCGCTGTTCGCCTCGTACGGCGGCGACCCCGAGCGTGTGCACACCGCGACCCTGCGCACCCTGGCCGCGCTCGACCGGCACCCGGCCGCGCTGGCCGCGCTGCGGCTGCTGACGCGCACGAGGCGACGGCCCGTGGAGGCGTTCGGGCTGACCTTCCCGGGGGTCGTCGGGCTGGCGGCCGGCATGGACAAGGACGGCGTCGCGCCGCACGCCTGGGCGGCGCTCGGCTTCGGACACGTCGAGCTGGGCACCGTCACCGCGACCGCGCAGCCCGGGAACCCCCGGCCGCGGATGTTCCGGCTGCCGGCGAGCGGCGGGCTGGTCAACCGGATGGGGTTCAACAACGCCGGTGCGCCCGCCCTCGCCGCCCGGCTGGAGGCCGCGGGGGTCCGGCGTGGGGGAGCGGCCCCGGGCATCCCGGTCGGTGTCTCGCTCGGCAAGACCAAGACCACGCCGCTGGCGGAGGCGACGGGGGACTACCTCGCCTCGTTCGCGGCGGTGGCCCCGTACGCCGACTACGTCGCGGTCAACGTCTCCAGCCCCAACACCCCCGGCCTGCGCAGCCTGCAGGAGGCCGGCGTGCTCCGCGTGCTCGTCGCGGCGCTCGTCGACGCCGCCGCGGCCCGGGACCCGGCGCACCCGGTCCCGGTGCTGGTGAAGGTGGCGCCCGACCTGTCCTTCGACGCGCTCGAGGACGTCCTCGAGGTCTGCACGACGGCCGGGGCGGCCGGGATCGTCGCCACCAACACGACGCTGGCCCGCGACGGCCTCGACGCGGCCGACGCCTGGCGCACGAGCGAGGCCGGCGGGCTCTCCGGAGCGCCGCTGGCGGAGCGGGCGCGAGCGGTCGTCGCGTTCCTCGCGGCCCGGACCGACCTGCCCGTCGTGGGCGTGGGCGGCGTCGTCGACGCGGCGCAGGGTGAGGCGCTGCTGGACGCCGGGGCCCGCCTGCTGCAGGTCTACACCGGCTTCGTCTACCGGGGGCCCGCGCTGCTGCGCGAGCTCGACGCCATGCACGAGGGGAGAGCGGCGTGAGAGAGCCGTACGGGGTCCGGCTCGCCGCGGCCGTCGCCGAGCGGGGCCCGCTGTGCGTGGGGATCGACCCGCACCCGGGCCTGCTGCGCTCCTGGGGCCTCGACGCCGACGTCGCCGGTCTGGAGCGCTGCGCCCGCGGCATGGTCGAGGCGCTCGGGCCCGAGGTCGCGGTGCTCAAGCCGCAGTCGGCGTTCTTCGAGGCGTACGGCTCGGCCGGCGTCGCCGTCCTGGAGCGCACCCTGGCCGACTGCGCGGCGACCGGCGCGCTGTCGCTGCTGGACGTCAAGCGCGGCGACATCGGCTCGACCATGGACGCGTACGCCGCGGCCTACCTGACCGACGGCTCGCCGCTCGCCGCCGACGCCGTGACCCTCAGCCCGTACCTGGGGTTCGGCTCGCTGGACGGCGCCATCGCGGTGGCGCAGGCGCACGGCCGCGGCGTCTACGTGCTGGCCCTCACCAGCAACCCGGAGGGGCCGCAGGTCCAGCACGCGACCTCGGGCGACGGCCGGACGGTCGGGCAGGTCGTGGTCGACGAGGCCGCCCGGCGCAACGCGGGCGGGCGACCGGGCGACGTGGGCGTCGTGGTCGGGGCGACGATCGGGGTCACCGGTACCCGTTTCGACCATCTCAACGGTTCGGTCCTGGCGCCCGGGCTCGGTGCCCAGGGCGGTACGGCCGAGGACCTGGCCGCGGTGTTCGGCGCGGCGCTGCCGCTCGTGCTCCCGACCACGAGCCGCGACGTCATGCGGGCCGGGCCCGACCCGGAGCGGCTCCGGGCCGCGGCGAGGGCGGTCGCGGGGTCGGTCGGCGGGCTGAGATAGGTTCGTGACCGTTGGGCCCAGGCGCGCGCCCACGACCACCACCACGACCACCCCTGGTACCGCCGAGCCCGGTCGAGGACGCGAGAGGACCCCGGTGAGCATCCCCCCGTTGAGCGACGAGCAGCGCCAGCAGGCGCGGCACGCGGCCACCGAGGCCCGGCGTCGTCGGGCCGAGGTCAAGCAGGCGCTGCGGACGGGCGGCACGACCCTCGCCCAGGTGCTGGAGGCGGCCGAGAACGACGACGTCGTGGCCCACACCAAGGTCGTCGACGTGCTCAAGTCGCTGCCGCGCGTCGGTGCCGTGCGGGCCGCGAAGGTCATGGAACGTCTCGAGATCGCCCCGAACCGGCGCCTCCGGGGGCTTGGGAAGCACCAGACGGCCGCGCTCGTCGCCGAGTTCTCCCGGGCCGAGGCACCCCGGCCCGCCGACGGGTGAGCCGCGCCGACCTCACCGTGCTGTCCGGCCCGACCGCGGTCGGCAAGGGCACGGTCACGACCGCCCTCGCCGCCGCGCACCCCGAGGTCTTCGTCTCGGTCTCGGCCACCACCCGGCCGCCCCGGCCCGGCGAGGTCGACGGCGTGCACTACCTCTTCGTCGGCGACGACGAGTTCGACGCGCTGGTCGCCGGCGGCCTGCTGCTGGAGTGGGCCGTCGTGCACGGCGTGCACCGCTACGGCACGCCGCGGGCGCCGGTGGAGGCGGCGACGGAGGCGGGCCGGCCCGCGCTGCTCGAGATCGACCTGCAGGGCGCACGGCAGGTGCGCCCGTCCTGGCCGGAGGCGCACTTCGTCTTCCTCGCCCCGCCCAGCTGGGAGGAGCTGCAGCGCCGGTTGGTGGGCCGCGGGACGGAGACGCCGGCCCAGCGCGAGCGCCGGCTGGAGACCGCGCGGGCCGAGCTGGAGGCCGCCGCGGAGTTCGACGCCGTGGTCGTGAACGTGAGCGTCGAGCAGGCCGTCGAGGACTTGGTAGTCTTGATGCGTCTGTGAGTGTGCAGACGCACTGCAGGCTGCCCGACGAGCTCCCCTCGAGGAACTGAGCCCCGGCCCTGCCACCCGACGAGAAGGACACCTGTGCCCCAGAACGTTGTCGCCGCCGAAGGCATCACCAACCCCCCGATCGACGAGCTGCTGACCCAGTCGGACAGCAAGTACCGCCTGGTGCTCTTCGCCGCCAAGCGCGCCCGCCAGATCAACGCCTACTACTCCCAGCTCGGCGAGGGCCTGCTCGACCACGTCGGCCCGCTGGTCGAGACCGCCGTCCAGGAGAAGCCGCTCTCGATCGCGCTGCGCGAGCTCAACGAGGGCAAGCTCGTCGCCACCGACATCGACCCGGACGCCGAGCCCGAGGTGACCACCGAGGCCGACCCCTTCGCCTCGGCGTAGGACCTCCGTCCCCGTGAGGCCCCGAGCATGAGCCACGTCGTCCTGGGCGTCGCGGGCGGCATCGCGGCCTACAAGGCCTGCGAGCTGCTGCGTCGGCTCCGCGACGACGGGCACGACGTCACCGTCGTGCCCACCGAGGCCGCGCTCACGTTCGTGGGCCGCGCGACCTGGGAGGCGCTGTCCGGCCGCCCGGTGAGCACCGGGGTATGGGACGACACGTACGAGGTCCCGCACGTCCGCATCGGGCGCGAGGCCGACCTCGTGCTGGTCGCGCCCGCCACCGCCGACCTGCTCTCGCGGGCGGCGACGGGTCGCGCCGACGACCTCCTGACCAACGTCCTGCTCACCGCGACGTGCCCGCTCGTGCTGGCCCCGGCCATGCACACCGAGATGTGGCTGCACCCGGCCACCCGCGCGAACGTCGCCACGCTGCGGGCCCGCGGCGCGGTCGTGGTCGACCCTGCCGTCGGCCGCCTGACCGGGGCCGACTCCGGTCCGGGCCGGCTGCCCGAGCCCGCCGAGATCCTGGCCGTCGCCCGTACGGTGCTGGCCGAGCCCGGCCTCGTCGAGCCGATCGCGGTCCAGGACCTGGCGGGCCTCGAGGTCGCGGTGAGCGTCGGCGGCACCCGCGAGCACCTCGACCCGGTGCGGTTCCTGGGCAACTCCTCCTCCGGGCGGATGGGCTGGGCGATCGCCCGCGCGGCCCGGCTGCGCGGGGCGCGCGTGCACGCGGTCGCCGCCCACACCGAGGTGCCACCGCCCCCCGGTGTCGAGGTCGAGCGCGTCGGGAGCACCGCCGAGCTCGCCGTCGCGATGACCCGGGCGGCCAAGACGGCCGACGTCGTCGTCATGGCCGCCGCTCCCGCGGACTTCACGCCGGTCGACCCGAGCCAGACCAAGATCAAGAAGTCCGGGGACACGGGCACCACGCTCACCCTCGTGCAGACCACCGACGTCCTGCGCGGCCTCGTCGAGGCCCGCGAGGACCCCGAGCAGGTCGTGGTGGGCTTCGCCGCGGAGACCGCGACGGACGTCGCCGAGCTCGTGGAGCTCGGCCGCGCCAAGCTGGAGCGCAAGGGCTGCGACGTGCTGGTGCTGAACGCGGTCGGGCGCGACCTCGTCTTCGGCAGCGACGACAACGAGATCGTCCTGCTGCACCGCGAGGGATCCGAGACGGTCGCCGAGGGCCCGTACGCCGGCTCCAAGGACGTCCTCGCGCACCGGATCCTGGGACGGGCGGTTCTGGTGCAGGGCCGTGGGTAACGTGCTCCCATGACCGGGAGGCTCTTCACGTCGGAGTCGGTGACCGAGGGTCACCCGGACAAGATCGCCGACCAGATCTCCGACTCGGTGCTCGACGCGATCCTCGGCGAGGACCCGTACGGCCGGGTGGCGGTGGAGACGCTCGTCACCACCGGCCTGGTGGTGGTCGCCGGCGAGGTGACGACCGAGGCCTACGTCGAGATCCCCTCGATCGTCCGCGCGCGGATCCTCGAGATCGGCTACGACTCCTCGACCAAGGGCTTCGACGGCGCGTCGTGCGGCGTGCAGGTCGCGATCGGGCAGCAGTCGCCCGACATCGCCCAGGGCGTCGACGTGGCGCTGGAGAGCCGGACGGGCGCGTCGGTCGACCGCTACGACGCGCAGGGCGCCGGCGACCAGGGGCTCATGTTCGGCTACGCCTCCGACGAGACCGCCAGCCTGATGCCGCTGCCGATCGACATGGCGCACCGGCTCGCCGAGCAGCTGTCCGAGGTGCGCAAGGACGGGCGCGTGCCCTACCTGCGCCCCGACGGCAAGACGCAGGTCACCATCGAGTACGACGGGGACCGTCCGGTCCGTCTCGACACGGTCGTCGTCTCCAGCCAGCACGCCGCCGACATCGACCTCGACGCGCTGCTCGCGCCCGACGTCCGCAAGCACGTCGTCGAGGAGGTGCTCGAGCGCTTCGACATCGACACCCGCGGCTACCGCCTGCTGGTCAACCCGACGGGACGCTTCGAGGTGGGCGGCCCGATGGGCGACGCCGGCCTCACCGGCCGCAAGATCATCGTCGACACCTACGGCGGCATGGCCCGGCACGGCGGCGGTGCCTTCTCCGGCAAGGACCCGTCCAAGGTCGACCGCTCCGCGGCGTACGCGATGCGCTGGGTCGCCAAGAACGTCGTGGCCGCCGGCCTCGCGCACCGCTGCGAGGTCCAGGTCGCCTACGCCATCGGACGCGCCCAGCCGGTCGGCTTCTACGTCGAGACCTTCGGCACCGAGCAGGTCCCGGTCGCCCAGATCCAGGCCGCCGTGCTCTCGGTCTTCGACCTCCGCCCCGCCGCGATCATCCACGACCTCGACCTGCTGCGACCCGTCTACGCGCCCACGGCCGCGTACGGGCACTTCGGCCGCGAGCTCCCGGGCTCGACGTGGGAGCGCACCGACCGCGCCGACGCGCTGGCCGCCGCCGTCAAGGGCTGACGGGGTCCACGCCCGGAAGCCCGGAGCCCGGCCGCCCTAGGGTGACCGGGTGATCGTCGGCTTCGACTACTGGCACGTGCTGAGCCACTACCCGCGCCAGATCGGTCACCTGATCGCGGTGCACGAGGCGGCGGGGGACGAGGTGCACGTGATCTCGGCGATCGGTCGCGGCCGGGTCGGGACCGTCGAGGCGGAGGTGCGGGCGCTCAGCGACGTCCCCACGGTCCACGAGGTCGTGTTCGCGAACCCCCGCGAGTCGCCGGAGCTCAAGCTGGCCAAGTGCTTCGAGCTCGGCATCGAGGTCTTCTACGACGACCGCGAGGACGTGTGCCGGCTGCTCGCGGCCAACGGCATCCTCGCGCTGCGGGTGCCACGCGGCGGGGCCGAGGGCGGTCCGGACGACGTCGGGGCCGAGCGGGTCTGAGCCCGGCTCAGACGCCGACGGCACGGAAGTCGATCCGCTCCTTCCACGACGTGTCGCCGGTCTCGTACAGCACGCCGACGTGCGTCTGGTCGAGCTGGACGAGGTCGGAGTAGGCGGCGGGCAGCTTCGCGGGGCCCACCTTCGCCGCGACGGTCCAGCGTGTCCCGACGCCGGTGCCCGAGCTCGCGAACACCGTCATCCCGCGGCGCTCGGAGCGCGACGCCGTCCCGGCGGGCGAGGAGTAGAGCAGGGTGCCGGCCCGCGGTCCCGTCAGGCCCAGCGCGCTGCCCTGGATGGCGACGACCTGCTGCTTCGTCGGCGTCAGCCCGGACACCAGCGAGCTGCCGCCGTCGGCCGAGAACCCGCCGACCCGGCTCCTGCCGATCGCGACCGACGTCCCCCGCACCCGGTAGCCGACCCAGAGCCGTCCGTCGGGCAGCTCGGCGACCGTGCCCTCGATGCGGCCCTCCGCGACGCGGCTGTCGTAGCCGACCCGCCAGTGCGCGCCGTGGTCGTCGCTGACCAGCCCGTACGTGCCGTAGCGGTCGTCGGAGTGGTAGCCCATGGGCACGACGAGGCGCCCGGGGTGCGGGCTGGCCGCGGCGTGCAGCTGGATCGCGTGGCCGGGTCCGGTGAGCCCGCCCGCCCAGTGGTCGACGCCCTTCATGCTCACGCCGGCGTCGCCGTACGCGGTGAAGGTCTGCCCGTCGTCGGTGCTGCGCTGCAGGTGCAGGCCGCGCCCGGTGGGGCTGCCCTCGGCGCGGTAGACGCTCAGCAGCACGACGTCGCCGGTGCCGGTGTCGACGACCGGCGCCGGGTTGCCCACCGTGCCGCGCCCCTGGTCGGCGACGACGGCCGGCGTGCTCCAGCGGCACCCGCCGTCGGTGGAGCGGGAGCGGACGAGCTCGGTGTCGGACACGTCGCTGGCCGCGCCGGTCGAGTGGCGACGTTCGGCGAAGGCGACGAGCGTGCCGCTGGGCGTGCGGACGACGGCCGGGATGCGGTACCAGACCTCGGCCGACGGCTTCGAGCGGAACACGGTGGCTGTGCAGGTCGGGGTGCCGGCGGCCGCGGTCGGCCCGGCCGTCGCCGTCGCCGCGGGCACGGCCGGCGCGACGAGCGACCCCAGGGCCAGGAGAGCGGTCACGGCGCGGCGCGCTCTGGTCGTCACCCCTCCCAGATCGGCGTGCGGCGTCCGGGCGTTACCGCGGGCCACCGGGGACCCGTCGGACGCGGCGCAGGGTGCCGCGGACGGACTGCGCGACGGCCGAGCCCACGAGCAGGCCGAGCGCCAGGGCGCTCACGGTCCCCAGCACCCCGAGGGTCGTCGCCGTCGCGCCCCCCGGGTCGAGGGCCAGCTCGGTGGCGGAGAGGACGCCGAGGCTGCCCGGCACCAGGAGCCAGAACGACGGCAGGAAGACCACGAGCCGGGGCAGGTCGGGGACGAACGCCTCGACCAGGTACGAGCCGGTGCTCGCCGCGACGGCGCCGAGGAAGCTGCCCAGCACCGGACCGGCCGCGTGCTGCCCGACGGCCTGGGCACCGAAGGCGAGCACGAGGACCAGCAGGATCCAGGGCAGCAGCCGGACGGGCGGGGACTCGAGGAGACCCACGCCGGCGCAGATCAGCACCAGCCCGACCGGCGCGGCCCACCACCCGAGGGTGTCGACGCGCTCGTTGCGCAGGGCGTCCAGCGGCAGGTCGAAGAGCCGGCTCGCGGCCACCACGCCGAGGGTGAACAGCAGCACCTGCACCAGGCCGAAGACCAGCCGGGAGGTCCCGGCCACCATGTCGCCGGTCGCGAGCTCCGACATCGCGGTGACGAGCAGGGCGCCGGGCAGCAGGACCGCGAGCGGTGGCAGCAGGGTCCGCAGGGGCCCCTCGACGAGACCGAGGTCGGCGGCCGCGAAGACCAGGCAGGCCACGAGGAACGCGGCGACCACCGGCAGCAGCGTCGCCAGCAGGGCGAAGCGCTGGGCGAGGCGGTAGAGCGCCACGACGACCAGCGAGCCCAGAGCCGCGAGGGCGACGTTCGGCCAGCCGGGCTGGAGGATGAGGGCGATACCCGTCGCGGTGAGCACCCAGCCGAGGTTCGCGAGCCAGACCGGGTAGCGCGGCGGCTGCCCGCGCAGCGCGAGCAGCCGCTCCACGGCGGCGCGCGGGTCGAGGTGGCCGAGCAGGAGGTCGCGGCGGATCCCGCGCACCTCGGTGGCCTGGTCGAGCCGCAGCCCGCCGGCGACCGCCTCGTACGTCGACGGCTCGCCGCTGGCCAGCGCCAGGGTGACGCCCGTCGGTCCGGCTGCGATCTGCACGCCCGGGTGGCCCAGGGCCCGGCCGACCTCGGCCAGCTCGTCCTCGACCTCGTTGATCGGCTGGCCGGTCGCCACCATCGCCGTGCCGAGTCCGACGAGGAGCGCCCGGGCCTGCCGCGCGCTGTCCGGCTCCGTCACGAGACCAGCCTCTCATCGAGGACCGTCAGCGGGCTCTGCCTAGGATCGCGTGTGCCCGCCGACCCTCCTGCCCCTCAGGTGGAGCCGGCGCTGCCGGTCGCGCGGGTCGCGGTCGACGTCGGGCTGGCCCACCTCGACCGGCCCTTCGACTACCGGTTGACCGCCGAGCAGGACGAGGCCGCGGTGCCCGGGGCGCGGGTCCGGGTCCGCTTCGCCGGGCGGCTCCGGGACGGCTTCGTGCTCGAGCGGGTGGCCACCAGCGACGCGGAACGAGCGCTCGCCCCGCTGCACAAGGTCGTCTCGGCCGAGCCGGTGCTGGCTCCCGAGGTCGCCGCCCTGGTGCGCGGGGTGGCCGACCACTACGCGGGCACGTTCGCCGACGTGGTCCGGCTCGCCGTCCCGCCGCGGCACGCGGCCGCCGAGAAGGCCGCGGCGGACAAGGCCGCCCGGGGGGAGCCGGAGCCGCCGGCGTGGCCCGACCCGGTGCCCGGTCCGCTGCCCGCCTACCCCGACGGGACCGCGTACGTCGCGGCGCTGCGGGCGGGACGCTCCCCGCGGGCGCTGTGGCAGGTCACGCCGAGCGCGGCGCCGGAGGCGGACTGGGCGGCCGGGTTCGCCGAGGCGGCCCGCGCGTGCGTCGAAGGCGGTCGCGGCGCGGTGCTGCTCGCGCCCGACCAGCGCGACGTCGAACGCCTCGAGGCGGCCTGCGTCGCCACGCTCGGCCGCTCCCGCGTCGTCGCCCTGGTCGCCGAGACGGGCCCCGCCGCGCGCTACCGGGCGTTCCTCGCCGCCGCACAGGGCCGGGCCCCGGTGGTGGTGGGCAACCGCGCGGCCGCGTACGCCCCGGTCCGCGACCTCGGGCTCGTCGCCCTGTGGGACGACGGCGACGACCTGTGGGCCGAGCCGCGCGCGCCCTACCCGCACACCCGGGAGGTGCTGGCCCTCCGGGCGGCGCAGCAGGGGTGCGCGGTGCTGCTCGCCTCCCACGCGCGGACGGCCGAGCTGCAGGCCTACGTCGAGCGCGGCTGGCTCCGACCGCTCGCGCAGCAGCGCGCGACCGTCCGGCACGCCGCGCCGCGCGTCCGGGTGTCCGGCGACGACGACCGGGCGCTGGCCCGCGACCCGGCGGCCCGGGCGGCGCGGCTGCCGCACGAGGTCTTCGAGCTGGTACGAGCGGCGCTGCCCGCGGGACCCGTGCTGGTGCAGGTGCCCCGGGCCGGGGGCCGGCTGGCGCTCGTCTGCCAGGACTGCCGCGAACCCGTCCGGTGCCGCTTCTGCTCGGGCCCGACCACCCTCGGCGGGCCGGACGAGACGATGACCTGCCGCTGGTGCGGGCGGCCGCAGACCGACTGGGAGTGCCCGGTGTGCGGCGGCCGGAGGGTCCGGTCGCCCGTCGTCGGGGCGGCCCGGACGGCGTCCGAGCTCGGGCGGGCCTTCCCGGGCGTGGCCGTCCTCCAGTCGTCGGGGGAGTCCCGGCTCGCCTCCGTGGCCGCCACCGGCGCGATCGTCGTCGCGACGCCCGGCGCCGAGCCGCCGGCCGCCGGCGGCTACGCGGCCGCGGTCCTGCTCGACACCACGCTGCTGCTGCTCCGGCCCGACCTGCGCGCCTCGGAGGAGGCGCTGCGGCGGTGGTTCGCGGTCGTGGCCCTGGTGCGCGGCGGCGCCGACGGCGGCACCGTCCTCGCCGTGGGGGACAGCACCGGTCGCGCGCTGCAGGCCCTCGTCCGCGTCGACCCGGCGGGCTTCGCCGTCCGCGAGCTCGCCGACCGGGCGGACGCGCACTTCCCGCCCGCGGCCAAGGTCGTCACCGTCGACGGCCCGGCGACGGTGCTGCAGGAGTACGCCGCCCTCGTCCGCGAACCACCGGGTACCGAGTCGCTCGGTCCCGTCCCGCTGCCGCCCCGCGAGCAGCTGCCGGGCAGCGACGGCACGGCTCTGCTCCGCCTCACCCTCCGGGCCCCGGTCCGCGAGGGCGGCGCCCTCGTCCGGGCGGCGAAGGAGGTCGCCGGGGTCCGCAGCGCCCGCAAGAGCGAGGGCGCCGTCCGCGTCCGGGTCGACCCCGTCGCGCTGGGCTGAGCCCGGGTCGGAGCTGTCCGTCCCACGACCTGACCTGGGCCGGATCCTGCGCCTCTGCCTGGACGACCGGACGGTGACGACACGCTTCTCTTCGTCACCGGGAGGGAGGAAGGCAGCGGGTCTGAGCGGGATCCGCGTCCGAGCGGAGCGAGGACAGAAGACACGTAGGGTTCGCGGGTGCGGATCGTCTTCTGCGGCACCCCCGAGGTCGCCGTGCCCTCCCTCGACGCGCTGGTGGCGTCCGACCACGAGGTCGTCGCCGTCGTCACGCGGCCCGACGCGCCGAGCGGTCGGGGCAAGCGGCTGACGCCGAGCCCGGTGGCCCTGCGCGCCGAGGAGCTCGAGCTCGAGGTGCTCAAGCCGCAGCGGCCCCGCGACGAGGACTTCGTCGCCCGGCTGACCGAGATCGACCCCGACTGCTGCCCGGTGGTCGCGTACGGCGCGCTGCTGCCCCAGCGGGTGCTCGACGTCCCGCGCCACGGCTTCGTGAACCTGCACTTCTCCGTCCTGCCCCGCTGGCGCGGCGCCGCACCCGTGCAGCACGCGGTGCTGGCCGGCGACCCGGAGACCGGCGCGACGACCTTCCGGCTCGTGCTCGAGATGGACGCCGGTCCCACCTACGGCGTGATCACCGAACCGGTCGGCCCGGCCGACACCTCCGGGGACCTGCTGACGCGCCTCGCCTACGCGGGCAGCGCGCTCCTGGTGGAGACCCTCGACGCGGTCGCGGCCGGCGTCGAGCCCGTCCCGCAGCCGAACGACGGCGTGACGCTCGCGCCCAAGATCAGCGTCGACGACGCCAAGATCGACTGGACCCGGACGGCCGCCGAGATCGACCGGCAGGTCCGCGGCTGCACCCCGAGCCCGGGGACCTGGACGACCTTCCGCGGCGAGCGGCTCAAGATCGTCTCCGCGTCCCCGGGGGCGGCCGACACCGGCGACCTCGCTCCCGGAGGGCTCGAGGTCGGGCGGCGTGCGGTGCACGTCGGCACCGGGTCCGGCGCGCTCGAGCTGGGGCGGGTGCAGGCGCAGGGCAAGAAGCCCATGGCCGCGCCCGACTGGGCCCGCGGCCTCGGCACGACCCAGGGCCTCCGGCTGGGGGACTGACGTGGCGGCTCCGCAGAGCCGGCCGCGGCCGCCGGACCGTGCGCGCCGGGTCGCCTTCGACGCGCTGCGCCGCGTGACGGGCGAGGACGCGTACGCCAACCTCGTCCTGCCCGGGATGCTGTCCGAGCGGGGCATCGCCGGCCGCGACGCCGCCTTCGCGACCGAGCTGCTGAACGGCACCTGCCGCCGGCTCGGGACGTACGACGCCGTGGTCGAGGCCGCGGCGGGACGCCCGACCAGCACGCTGCAGCCGGCCGTCGTCGACCTGCTGCGCCTGGGCACGCACCAGCTCCTCGGGACCCGCGTCGGCACGCACGCCGCCGTCAGCGCGACCGTCGACCTCGCGGCGGCGACCGTCGGGCGCCGCGTCACCGGCCTCGTCAACGCGGTGCTGCGTCGGGTCGCCGCGCACGACCTCGACGGCTGGGTCGAGCGACTGAGCGCCGACCTCGACCCCGACGACCGGCTCGGTCGCCTCGCCCTCGCGCACGCCCATCCGCGCTGGGTGGTGGAGGCCTACGCCGACCTGCTGCCGCCCGACGAGCTCGGGGCCGCGCTCGCCGCCGACAACGTCAGCCCGACCGTGACGCTGGTGGTGCGACCGGGCCTCGTCGAGCCCACGGCGCTCCGTGCCGCCGCCGACGGTCCGGGACGGTGGTCGCCCTTCGCCGCCGCCTCGACCGGTCGGCCCGGCGACCTCGACCTCGTCCGCGACGGTCGGGCCGGCGTCCAGGACGAGGGCTCCCAGCTGGTGGCCTGGGGCCTCACCCGCCCCGACGCCGCACCGGGCACCTGGCTCGACCTCGCCGCCGGCCCCGGCGGCAAGACCGCGCTGCTGGCCGGGCTCGCGGCCGCGGACGGCAGCCGCGTCCTCGCCGGCGAGCCGGCGCCGCACCGGGCCGCGCTCGTCGCCGCCGGCAGCCGCGCCTACCCGGCCGCGCAGCGCCCGACCGTGGTCGTCGCCGACGCCACCCGGCCGCCGTGGCGCGACGGCGCCTTCACCCGGGTGCTGGCCGACGTCCCGTGCACCGGCCTCGGCGCCCTGCGGCGCCGGCCCGAGGCGCGCTGGCGACGCGGTCCGGGCGCCGTCGAGGAGCTCCACCCGCTGCAGCGCGCCCTGCTCGGCACCGCCCTGGACGCCGCTGCCCCGGGCGGCCTCGTCGCCTACGTGACGTGCTCGCCGCACCGCCGCGAGACCGCCGACGTCGTGCTCGAGACGCTGGCCGGCCGCGACGACGTCGAGGTCGTCCCGGCGGCCGCGGTGCTGCCCGACCTCGATGACGCGACGACCGGCCCGGACGGGGCCTTCCTGCAGCTGTGGCCGCACCGGCACGGCACCGACGCCATGTTCGCCGCGTACCTCCGCCGTCGCTGAGGCGCGTGCTGGCTAAGGTCGGGTCGTGCCCAGACCGACCCGCATCATGCCCAGCATCCTGTCGGCCGACTTCGCCAACCTGCAGCGCGACCTCGAGCGGATCCCGAGCGCCGACGCGGTCCACGTCGACGTCATGGACAACCACTTCGTGCCGAACCTGACGCTCGGCCTCCCCGTGGTCGAGGCGATCCGTGCGGTCACGCCGGCCATGCTCGACATCCACCTGATGATCGACGAGCCCGACCGCTGGGCACCGGCGTACGCGGAGGCGGGCGCGGAGTCCGTCACCTTCCACGTCGAGGCGGCCGCAGCCCCCGTACGGCTGGCCCGTGAGCTGCGCGCCCGGGGCGCCCGGGCCGGGATGGCGCTCCGGCCGGCGACCCCGGTCGACCCGTACGCCGACCTCCTCGGCGAGCTCGACATGGTCCTGGTCATGACCGTGGAGCCGGGCTTCGGCGGGCAGAAGTTCCTCGACCTGTGCCTGCCCAAGATCAGGCGCGCCCGCGAGCTGATCGGCGCCACCGGCGGCGACGTGTGGCTGCAGGTCGACGGCGGGGTGTCGGTCGACACCGTCGCGCGCTGCGTCGAGGCGGGGGCGGACGCCCTGGTGGCCGGTTCCGCGGTCTTCGGGGCCGACGACCCCGACGCCATGGTCGAGCGGCTGCGTGGCCTCGGCGACGCGGCCGCCGCCGGCGACTAGGCCTGCTGCGTCTGCTGCGCCTGCTGGGCCTGCTCGACCTCGCGCTGACCGAGCTTGCGCGGGGCCCGCGGCTGGTCCTTCTTCGGATCGCTGCTGATCAGGGTGCTCAGCCAGCTCGCGGGCACGGAGCTGTCGAGCAGCGTGGACTTGAGGAACAGCGTCGCCGGGATCGCGACCAGCGCGCCGAGCGCGCCGAGCAGGTAGGCCCAGAAGATCAGCGAGATGAACGCGACTGTGCCCGAGATGCCGACGGCGTCGCCGGTGAAGCGCGGCTGGATGATCGTCTGGATGGCGACGTTGAGGAACACGTACACCACGACGACCCAGATCGCGCTGCTGACGCCGCCGTCGAGCAGGGCGATCAGGGCCGGCGGGATGACGCCGATCACGAAGCCGATGTTGGGGATGTAGTTGGTGACGAAGGCCAGCACCCCCCAGGTGAAGGCCAGCGGCACGCCGATGATGAAGAGCCCGACGGTGTCGAGCACGGCGACGACCAGCCCGAACACCGTGGTGACGATCCAGTACTTGCGGACGCGCTCGGCGAAGTTCTGCAGGCCGTCGGCGATGTGCGGACGCGTCCGGCGGACGAGGTCGAGCCGCTCGCCGATGCCGGCCTGGTCGAAGGCCATGAAGATCACCACGGCCACGATGAGCACGAGCAGCGAGCCGAAGCCGGTGATGCCGCTCAGCAGCGTCTGCGCCGGTCCGGCCAGGCTCGTCAGCTGGAACGAGCTGGCCAGCTGCTGGATCTGCTCCTGGCCGTAGCCGAGCCGGTTCGCCACCGAGAGCAGCGACTGGAAGATCTGGTTGAAGGCGCTGGCGTAGTCGGGCAGCTTCTCGACCAGCTTGTAGACCGACCAGACGACCGAGCCGAGGATGATGATCAGCAGCGCGTAGATCGCGAGCAGGCTGACCAGGCTGGCCAGCGGCGAGGGGACCTTGTGCCGCACGAGCACGCGGCGCAGCGGCGCGACCGTGATGACCAGCGTCAGCACGAGGAAGACGGGCCCGACGATGCTCGAGGTGCTCTTGAGCCCGACGCCGACGATCACCAGAGCGGCGACGACGAGGATGCCGAAGAACGGCGGGGCCTGGGGCTGTCCGGCCACGGGCGGGACGTCGGGGACGGCCTGCTCGTCCGGCGTACGGGGCTTGCTGCGTGATCCGGGCATGGTGCTCCTCCTGATGGCGGACGGGGCTGTCCGGTGGTGGGTCTGGGGTCAGTTTCCCCTGCGTCGGCGCAGGTAGCGCTCGAACTCGGCGGCGATGGCCTCGCCGCTGGCTTCGGGCAGCTCGGTGGCGTCCTGCTGCTCCTCGAGGGTGGAGACGTACTCGGCGACCTCGGTGTCCTCGGCGGCCAGCTCGTCGACGCCGCGCTCCCAGGCCCGGGCCAGCTCGGGCAGCTCGCCCAGGTCCAACGAGGTGTCGAGCAGCTGCTCGAGGGCGGACAGCAGCGCCAGCGTCGCCTTGGGGCAGGGCGGGTGCGAGACGTAGTGCGGGACGGCCGCCCAGGTCGAGAGGACCTCGAGCCCGGCGCGGGTGAGCGTGTCGGCCAGCACCCCGACGATCCCGGTCGGACCCTCGTACGTCGACGGCGCGAGCCCGAGCGACGTCATCAGCTCGCGGTCGTGGGTGCTCGTCGACACGGGGATGGGGCGGGTGTGGGGCGTGTCGGCGAGCAGCGCGCCGAGCACGTGCACGCGGCGGGCGTTCGCCGAGCCGAGCGCCGAGGCGAGCGTCGTCGCGAACTGCCGCCAGCGCAGGTTGGGCTCGAGCCCCTGCACGAGCACGAGGTCGCGGCCGCCGGCCAGGCTGCCCACCCGGATCTCGGTCGTGGGCCAGCTCAGCACGCGCTCGTCGTCGTCGGTGAGGCTCACCACCGGACGGTTGACCTGGTAGTCGTAGAAGTCGTCGGGGTCGAGCGCGAACGCGAGCTCCGCGCCGTACGCCTCACCGAGGTGGTCGACCACTCCGGTCGCGGCGTTGCCCGCGTCGTTCCAGCCGCCGAAGGCGACGACGACCACGGGGTCGACCAGGGACCGCAGGTCCCGGCCGAACCCGGTCGACGGTCGGGTCGGGTCTGGCACCCCGCCACTGTATCGGCGCCCCCCGGTCGCCTTCGGCGCGTCGCGGTCGGCGAGACCGGGAGGTTTGCGCGGTGCGTGAGAGAGTTAACGGCGTAAGGCAGTTCGACCCCGACGACGCCGTCGAGCACGCCGGACCGACGATCGAGGAGACTGAGCATGCCGACCGCCGAGGTCAAGGGCGCCGAGCGGGTGCCCGGCGAGCAGGCCGAGAAGCCGCAGGAGATCCCCGCCGGCGGGTGGTTCCAGATCGCCAAGCGCGGCTGGGCCGAGGCGAAGGACGACAACGTCCCGCTGATGGCCGCCGGGATGGCGTACTACGCCTTCCTCGCCATCTTCCCGGCGATCATCGCCGCCGTCCTGCTCTACGGCTTCTTCGCCGACCCGAAGCAGATCACGGCGCAGATCGACGCGCTCGGCTCGGCGGTCCCTCCCGCCATCAAGGACACGATCACGAGCCAGATCACCACGGCCGCGGGCAACGGCGCGGTCGGTGTCAGTGCGGTCGTGGCGATCCTGCTGGCCCTGTTCAGCGCGTCCGGCGGCATGGGGAACCTGATGACCGCCGTGAACCTCTGCTACGACGAGGAGGAGACGCGCGGCTTCGTCAAGAAGCGCGCGATCGCCCTCGCGCTGACGCTGGGGGCGATCGTCTTCTTCCTGGTCGTCATCGCGCTGATCGCGGTGCTGCCGGCCGTGCTCTCGGTCTTCGGCACCAACGGGTTCGTGCTGTTCCTCATCCAGGCGGCGCGCTGGGTCCTGCTCGTCGTGCTGATCCTGGTGGCGCTCGCCGTCCTGTACCGGGTCGCCCCCGACCGGGACGCTCCGAAGTTCCGGTGGACGTCGGTCGGCGCCGGCGCCTCCGCGGTGCTGATCATCCTGGCCTCGATCGGCATCTCGCTCTACACGTCCGGCATCGCCAGCGGTGGGACGAACCCGTACCAGAAGACCTACGGCGCGATCGCCGGTGTCGTGGTCCTGCTGCTGTGGCTCTTCGTCACCGCCTACGCGATCCTGCTCGGCGCGGAGATCAACGCCGAGTCCGAGCAGCAGACGATCAAGGACACGACGAAGGGCCCGGCCCAGCCGATCGGCAGCCGGGACGCCGTCAAGGCCGACTCGGTGCCCGACGGTGCCGACCAGGGTGCCGACACCGACAGCGACCAGGACAAGAACTCCTCCAGCACGAACCGCTCCGCGACCAAGGACAGCGCCATGACCGAGAACACCCCCTCCACGACCGGCGCCGTGACGGCCGCCGCCACGACCAGCTCGGGCGAACCCTCTCTCGGCGACCTCATCCGGAACATGTCGACCGACCTGAGCTCCCTGGTGCGCGACGAGATCCGGCTGGCGCAGGCCGAGGTCGGCCAGAAGGCCAAGAAGGCCGGGATCGGCATCGGGGCCTTCGGTGGTGCCGGGGTCGTCGCGCTCTACGGGCTGGGGGTGCTGATCGCCGCCGCCGTGCTCGGGCTGGCCCACGTGGTCGACCCCTGGCTGTCGGCGCTGATCGTCGGCGTGGTTCTCTTCCTCGTCGCCGGCGTGGCCGCGCTGTTCGGCAAGAAGCAGCTCAGCAAGGCCGCCCCGCCCGTCCCCACGCAGGCCATCGCGTCGGTCAAGACCGACGTGGCCGAGATCAAGGAGTCGATCCGCAAGTGAGCGAGCGCACCCCCACCTCCGACGAGAAGCAGACGCCGGAGCAGATCCAGGCCGACATCGAGGCCACCCGCGACCGGCTCGCCGCCAACGTCGACGCCCTGAGCGACAAGCTCGACGTCAAGGCCCACGCCAAGGACGCCGTCCACGAGGCCGGGGCCAAGGTCCAGGGTGCCGTCGGCGACGCCAAGGAGTCGGTGGCGTCGGCCGCAGGGTCCGCCGCCGCGGGCTCCCGTACGCTCGTGGCCAGGTTCCGCGCGCTGCCGCTGGGGGCCCAGGCCGGCATCGCCGCCGGGGCCGCAGCGCTGCTCGTCATCGTCGTCGTCCGCAGCGCTCGCTCCTGAGCGCCGGAACAGCAGAGAGGTTCCAACCATGGTGAACGCCGCCCAGCTGGCCTACCGCCCCGTGGGGCTCGTCGCCGGCCTCGCCGCCGGAGCGATCTCCGGCGCGATCTTCAAGCAGATCTGGAAGCGCGTGGCCGACGAGGACGACGCCCCCGACGCCCTGCAGTCGGAGTACACCCTCGCCCGGGTGATCGTCGCTGCGACCGTTCAAGGCGCGATCTTCGCCGCCGTCAAGGCGCTCGTCGACCGCCTCGGCGCGAAGGGCTTCCAGAAGCTCACGGGCGAGTGGCCGGGCGACTAGCCGCCGGCTCCGGCCCTCACGGGTCCACGACCTGCAGCAGCCCCGGCGTGGTGCCCGTCACGAACACACGACCCGAGGTCTCGTCCACGGCGACGGTGTTCGGCTGCTGCACGGTCGGGTAGCGGGCCGTCTCGCGCGGTTCCGCGCCCGACAGGTCGAGGGCGACGAGCTCGTTCGTCGCCGTCACCGTCACCCAGAGCCGGTCGCGGCGGGCGTCGTAGGTCACGCCGTACGGCTGGCCCGGCAGCGTCACCCGCGCGACCTGGGCCGCGGCCGGCGGAGGGGTGTAGAGCAGCAGCGCGCCGCCCCGGGTGTCGACGACGACGTACCGCCCGTGCTTGTCGGCGACGACGTGCGTCGGGCCGTCGCCGGCCGCGAGCTCGGTGAGCGGCCGGAGCGTCTCGGCGTCGTCGAACGTGATCGTGTTCTCGCCGACGTCGACGACTCCGAAGACGTCGCCGACGTGCGCGATGCCGCCGGGCTGGGTCACGTCGGTGAACGTCGCCACCACCCGGTCGGCGCGGACCGCGGTGAGCGTCGCCCCCGCCTCGTCCGCGACCAGGACCGTGCCGTTCTCGGCCTGGTTGGCGTCGTGGGGCATCGCGCCGGTCGGCGTGCGCGACAGGATGTCGCCCGACGGCAGCGCCACGCGCAGCAGCGAGGTCGAGCTCTCGTCCGGCACCAGGACGGGTCCGCCCGCCGCGGCGAGCTGGAGGTGACGCAGGGAGCCGGGCAGCGGGGTGCGGGCCTCCACCGCGAGCGAGGACGGGTCGAGCAGCACGAGCTCGTCGGGCTGGCGGACCGCGACGACCACCCGTCGGGTGGTGGCGTCCGCGACGATCCCCTCGGGCGCGTTGCCGATCGGCAGGGTGCGCCCGGCCGGGGTGGTCGTCACCGTCGGTGACGCCGCCGGCTCGGCGGCCGTGGGGACCGGACGGGGGAGCCGGCGGGGCGTGAAGTCGCCCGACAGCGGTGGACGTTCGACCGCCGTCGGCGTCGAGGGCGTGGCGGCCGGGTCGCCGCCGCACGCGGCGACGAGGCTCAGCACCGCGCCGGCGGCGAGCGCGCTGCGGGTCGTACGGGGTCGGGGGGTCACCCGCCCATCATCACGCGGCGGTGTCGTCGCGCGCTTGGTCGCGGTCCCCGCCGGGGACGCCGGTGTCGGCGTCGCGCTCCTCGCGGGACACCCGGCGCGGGCCCGAGCCGTTCCAGCGGCCCTCGCGCACCAGCCGGCGTTCGTGCGCCGTCAGGCCGCCGAAGATCCCGAACTCGGGGCTGGTCCGCAGGGCCCACGCGCGGCAGGTCGCCAGCACCGGGCACCGCGCGCAGACCTGCTTGGCCTGGTTGCTGAGCGCGTGGTGGGTCGCCTGGTCGCCCAGGGGGAAGAAGATGTCGAGGTCCTCGCCGACGCAGGCGGCGTCCGCGCGCCAGTCCTCGCGCCAGCTCTCCCCGCCGCCCGCAGGCATGCGGGTACGACGCGGTTGGTCGAGCTGGGCCGGATCTGTCGTCACGCAGGGCCGCACCAGCTCGCCGGCCTGGGGGGACGGAGCACGTCTCACGCGGAAGGGGTACCCCGGCCACCGGTCCCGAAACACGCCCGAGCCGGTCGTTCCTCCCGGCTGGTCACGCGTTCTCGCGCGGTGGGGCCCACAGAGGCGGTGTGGAATAGTGGACGGGTCTGCCGGTGCTCTCCGCGCTGGTCAGACCGTGTTCGCGGAGCCGGTCAGGGGCTCGCGCGCTGATCGTGAGGGCTGCGCTGATCGTGAGGGCTGGGGGATGACAGGCAACGCGAGCTACCGGTTGAAGGACACCGCCGTGCTGTCCGTGTGCGCCGTCGAGGCGCCGGAGGTGGTGACGTCGGCCGAGCTCGACGCCCGGCTGATGCGGACGTACGAGCGCACCGGGATGAAGCCCGGCATGATCGAGCAGCTCGCGGGGGTGACGGAGCGGCGCTGGTGGCCGGCGGACGTGACGTTCGTCGACGCGGCGGCGATGGCCGGGGCCAAGGCGCTGGCCGAGGCGGGCGTCGACCCGTCCCAGGTCGGCCTGCTGATCAACACGTCGGTCTGCCGGACCGGTATCGAGCCGGCGAACGCGGTGGGCGTCCACGACCAGCTCGGGCTCTCGACGAGCTGCTTGAACTTCGACGTCACGAACGCCTGCCTCGGCTTCCTCAACGGCATCCAGCTCGCGGGCTCCCTCATCGACGCCGGGCAGGTCGACTACGCCCTGCTCGTCGACGCCGAGGGCATGCGCGGCCTCCAGGGCGACACCATCGAGCGGCTCGCCGGCGACGACGCGACCGCGGAGGACCTCAAGCTGCAGTTCGCCACGCTGACGCTCGGCTCGGGCGCGGCGGCGATGGTGCTCGGCCGCGCGAGCGAGCACTCGGAGGGCCACCGGGTCACCGGTGGCGTCAGCCGTTCCGGCAGCCAGCACAAGGACCTCTGCGTCGGCGACCTGTCGCTGATGACGACCGACTCCCGCGCGCTCTTCAACGCCGGCATCGAGCTCGCCGCGCAGACCTGGCACGACGCCCTCGCCGAGGGCTGGGACTGGGCCGAGGCGGACTGGTTCATCGCCCACCAGACCTCCGTGGTGCACCTCAACGCGCTGGCCAAGGTCATCGGCGTGCCGGTCGCGCAGCTGCCCATGACGGTGCCGACGTTCGGCAACCTCGCCTCGGCGGCGGTGCCGTTCACGCTCGCCAAGCAGGTCCCGCTGCTCAAGCCGGGCCAGCAGGTGATGCTGCTCGGGATCGGGTCCGGCCTCAACACGTCGTTCGCCGAGATCATCTGGTGACGTCGCCCGACGCAGCGCCGCCCCGCGGGCTGCCGGGTCTGGACCCCGCCTGGTCACGCTTCCTCACGGTCGAGGACGCCGCCGGGCAGCCGCGCCGCTGGCACGTCCTCGACAACGGCGCCGAGCCGACCGAGGGCACGATGCTCTGCGTCCACGGCAACCCGACCTGGTCGTACCTGTGGCGCCGCTTCCTCGCCGAGGCGCGGCCGGGCTGGCGCGTCGTCGCCGTCGACCAGCTCGGGATGGGCTGGTCCACCCGCCACGTCCCGGGCCGGCGGCTCGGCCGGCGGATCGACGACCTCGGCCGGGTGACCGACGCCCTCGGGATCGACGGCCCCGTCGTCCTGGCGCTCCACGACTGGGGTGGGCTCGTCGGGCTCGGCTGGGCGCTCGAGCACCGGGCGCAGGTCGCCGGTCTGGTGCTGACGAACACGGCCGTGTTCCAGCCGCTCGACCAGCCCTTCTCGAGCCTGATCCGGCTCGCGCGGAACCCGGCGCTGCGCCGGCTGGTCTGCGTCGGCACGCCGACCTTCGTCCGCGGTGCCGCCGCGCTCTCTCGTCCCCCGCTCGACCGCGACGTCCGCCGGGCGCTCGCCGGGCCGTACGCCGACGCCTCCGAGCGCGCGGCGATCGGGGACTTCGTCGCCGACGTCCCGCTCGAGCCGGACCACCCGAGCCGTGCCCGGCTCGAGGAGGTCGCCGAGGGCGTACGCGGTCTCGACGTGCCGGCGCTGGTGCTCTGGGGCGCGCGCGACCCGGTGTTCACCGACCTGCACCTCGCCGACCTCGTGGACCGCCTGCCGCAGGCCGACGTGCACCGCTTCGGGCGGGCGTCGCACCTGGTGACCGAGGACGTCCCCGAGACCGCGGGCATCGCCTGGCGCTGGGTCGCCGAGCACGTCGAGCAGGCCGAGGACCGGTCGGGCGTGGCGGAGCGGTCTGTCGAACCGTTCGACCGCAGCGCGCTGTGGAGCGCGATCAGCGCCCGGGCCGACGACCCGGCCCCGGCGGTGGTCGAGCTCCACGACGGGACGACCTCCACCACGAGCTTCGCCGCGCTGGAGCGTGGCATCGCCGACCTCGCCCTCGGCCTCGTCGACGCCGGCGTCCGCCCGGGCGACCGGGTCGCGGTGCTGGTGACGCCGGGCGTCGCGCTGACGACCGCGGTGTTCGCCTGCTGGCGGGCCGGTGCCGTGATCGTCGTCGCCGACGCCGGCCTCGGGGTGCGGGGCATGGCCCACGCCCTGCGCAGCGCCCGGCCGGACCACGTGATCGGGATCGGCAAGGCCGTCGTCGCCCTCGCCGCCCTGCGGGTGCCCGGCCGGCGGTTCGTCAGCGGGACCCTGCCGGGCCCGGTCGACGCCGCCCTGCACCACCCGCCGACCGTCGCCGCCCTCACCGCCCGCGGCGCGGAGCTGCGGGCCGCCGGCGTCGAGCCGCCGACGCTCGGCACGCGGGACGACGACGTCGCCGTCTTCTTCACCTCCGGTGCGACGGGCCCGGCCAAGGGCGTCGTCTACCGTGCCGCGCAGCTGCAGGAGCAGGTCGCGCGCCTCGGCGGGCTCTACGCCGGCGACCGGGACGACGCCTGGGTGGCGGCCTTCCCGCTGTTCTCGCTCTACGGCCCGGCCATGGGCACCGCGGCGGCCGTGCCCGACATGGACCCGACGCGCGCCGGCACGCTCACGGCGGTCGCCCTGGCCGAGGCCGCCGCCGCCGTCGACGGCCGCGTCGTCTTCGCCTCGCCCGCTGCGCTGCGCAACGTCGTGGCCACCGCCGGCGCCCTGACGCCCGCCCACCGCGAGGCGCTGGGACGCGTCCGGGTGCTCATGTCCGCCGGTGCGCCGGTGCCGGTCGGTCTGCTGCGGCGGGTGCAGGCGCTGGTGCCGCACGCCGACCTGCACACCCCGTACGGGATGACCGAGGTCCTGCCCGTCGCCGACATCACGCTGCCCGGGATCGAGGCCGCCGGTCCGGGGAACGGCGTCTGCGTGGGTCTGCCGGTGCCGGGCGTGACGATCCGGCTCGCCCCGCTGGACGCGACGGGCCGGGCGAGCGGCGCCCTGACGACCGAGCCGGGGGTGACCGGCGAGATCCTCGTGGCCGCGGCGCACCGCAAGCAGCGCTACGACCGGCTCTGGGCGACCGAGCGGGCCAGCAGCCGCGACCCGGGGCACCACCGCACCGGCGACGTCGGCCACCTCGACCCCGAGGGTCGGCTGTGGGTCGAGGGCCGGCTGGTCCACGTGCTGTCCACCGCCGCCGGCCCGCTGACCCCGGTCGGGGTGGAGCAGCGCGTCGAGACGCTCCCCGAGGTCACCTCGGCCGCGGTCGTCGGCGTCGGCCCGGCCGGCACGCAGCAGGTCGTCGTGGTCGTCGTGCCCACCGCGAAGGCGCCCCGGCGCCACCCGCTCGCGACCGGCGACCTGGCCGCCGCCGTACGGGAGACCGCCGAGGTCGACGTCGCCGCCGTCCTCGTCGTCCCGGCGCTGCCGGTCGACATCCGGCACAACTCGAAGATCGACCGCGCCGCGGTCGGGGTCTGGGCCGCGCGGGTCCTGGCCGGCGGCAAGGCCGGGAAGCTCGCATGAGGGTCCTCGTCACCGGGGCCAGCGGGATGCTGGGCGGCGCCGTCGCCCGGCTGCTCGCCGAGCGCGGCGACGACGTCACCGTCCTGCAGCGCCGGCCGTCGGCGCTGGGGTTCCGCGAGGTGCTCGGCGACGTGGCCGACGCCGCCGTCGTACGGACCGCGGCCGAGGACCAGGACGGGGTCGTGCACCTCGCGGCCAAGGTCGACGTCACCGGGCCGGAGGCGGCGTACGAGCGGGCGAACGTCCTCGGCACCCGCAACGTCCTGCGGGCCTGCACCTCACAGGGGGTGCCGCGGCTGGTCCAGGTCTCCTCGCCGTCCGTCGCCCACACCGGCGCGTCCCTCGTGGGTGCACCGGCCGGGGTCGCGGACCCCGAGCACGCCCGCGGCCCGTACGCCCGCACCAAGGCCCGCTCGGAGCTCGACGCTCTGGCGGCCGACCAGACCGGCGAGGTCCCGCTGGCCGTCGTCGCGGTACGGCCGCACATCGTCTGGGGCCCGGGCGACGTTCAGCTCGTGGAGCGGGTCGTGGAGCGCGGTCGTGCCGGGCGGCTGCCGCTGCTGGGGACGGGCGCGGCGCTGGTCGACACGACGTACGTCGACAACGCCGCGAGCGCCCTGGTCGCCGCGCTCGACCGCGCGCCCGAGGTGCACGGCGAGGCGTTCGTCGTCAGCAACGGCGAGCCGCGCCCGGTGGGGGAGATCTTCGGGGACTTCTGCGCGGCGGCGGGCGTCCCGCGGCCCACCCGCTACGTCCCGGCCGGGCTCGCGGTCGCGGCCGGCGGGGTGGTCGAGCGGGTGTGGGGCCTGCGGCACCGCGACGGGCAGGGTCAGCCGCCGCTCACCCGGTTCCTGGCCGAGCAGCTGTCGACGGCGCACTGGTTCGACCAGCGCCGGACGCGCGAGGCCCTCGCGTGGGCCCCGGCCGTCAGCATCGCCGAGGGCCTGGAGCGCCTCGCCGCGCACTACCGGCGGGGTTCGTCGGGCGCCTGAACCCGCCTGAGCAGATCCTCCCTGTGAAGCCTCTGAACATTGCCGTTCTATGGTTGCGCACGAGGTAAAACGATTAAGATCGAACCAGGCGACGACGCCGTACGAGCACGACCCCCACACGGCAGGAGCCTGACCATGAACAACGAGTGGACCAACCCCGACGAGAGCACCTTCGGCCTGGGCGGCTCGTCCTCCCACCACGCCGACGTGGCCGTCGGTTACCGCTGGGTCGTCGACCCTGCGGGCGAGAGCGGCACCGTCACCTCCCACGACGCCGACATGTACGCCGGCTACGACGACACCTCCGCCGTCGTGCACGACGGCACCGGCCTGCACCACTGAGCGGTCCGGTCTGACATCGGAGCGATCCTGACCGCGACTACGCGGTCAGGATCGCTCCGATCTCGCTCCGTCGTCCGGCGGACACCGCGAACAACGCTCGAACGGTCCCGGCCAGCCACGCATCAGCAGCAGCCCGGCGACCTGCGAGGCGACGACGCACGGCTGACCGGCGACGTCCCCGAACCCGTACCGCGCGGTCGAGAGCTGGGTCAGCAGAGCCGCATTGTCCCGGCTCATGTCACGGAACCTGCCCTCGCCCTCGTGCCCGAGCCGTCCGTCGAGCTCGACCAGCAGGGCGTAGTCCTCGTAGAGCACGTCCCGACGGGCCGAGCGGTCGGCGTTGCGTCGTTGCCGCGCGCCCGGAGGAAGACCGTGCCGGCGCTCGACGTCGCGCAGGTAGCGCAGCTCCAACGGTGACTCGGCCCCCTCACCGACCTCCGTCAGCAGATCGGCGAGCAGCACGCGCCGGGTGTGCCGAGAGCGGCGGACCAGGGCGCGCCGGAGGTGCTGGTGCGTGGTCAGCCTGCGCTGCACCGCACGCGTGACCCAGTCCTCGACCTGACGCGGCGTGGCGCTCTCGCAGAGGTCCAGCACCGTGTCGGCCACGACCGTCCGTGGCGGCGAGCCGGTGCAGCGTGGGTCGCGGGCGCCGGGCCGCTCCTGGACGAAGACCCAGGGCCCGCGGTCCCGCGCCTGCGTGCCGTGGGGGACCAGCACCTGGACCGGGTCGGGAGGCTCGTCGAGCAGCCGGACCGCGTACGCCGCCGCCTCCCCACCGAGCCGAGCGCCGTCGCCACCGAGCAGCACACCCGCCCAGGCGAGGCTCTCCCAGCTCGCTTCGTGGCTGTGCGTGAGGAACACTCCCGCGGTCAGTCGCCGCCACTGCTGCTGGCCCACCAGCCGCGTCAGCGAGTGTCGCGACAGGCCGAGCCCGAGAGCCTGCTCGCGGGTCACCACCATGGACTGGGCGCTCGCCAGCCGCACCAGGGCGCGGTCAGGCTGCTGGCGCTCGTGCACCGGCCCATGTTGGCCCGCCGCGCCCCCGCCGAACCCTCTTTCCACAGCAGGATCTGGCCGCTCGGGATCAACGGAGCGATTCTGACCGCGAGTACCCGGTCGGATCCGCTCCGATCCTCAGGACCGGCGGAACCGCGACCAGAACAGGGCTGCGCGGGCGGCGTTCATGCCGCAGGCGCCGTGCACGCTGCCACCCGGGTGGGCGGAGGCGGAGGCGAGGTAGAGGCCGCGTACGGGGGTCTCGCTGCGGCCCGTCCCCACGAACGGGCGGAAGAACAGCTGCTGGTCCAGGCTCATGGTGCCGCCGTTCAGCGAGCCGCCGACGAGGTTCGCGTCGCGGCGCTCCAGCTCGCCCGGCGTGAGGACGCGCCGGGCCCGCACGCGCGAGCCGAACCCGGGCGCGTACGCCTCCATCCGCGCCTGCATCCGGTCCGCGAACCGTTCCGTCTCGGCCTCGTCCCACCGCCCGGTGAGCCCGTCCTCGCCGGCGTCGCCCTGCACGTCCTGCGGGACGTGGGTGTACATCCACAGCGACTCGGTCCCGGCCGGCGAGCGGGTCGGGTCGGTCGTCGTCATCTGCCCCACGAGCAGGAACGGGTCGCGCGGGATCGTCCCGGCCCCGACCTGGGCCATGTACGTCGTCATCTCGGCCACGGTGCCGCCGACGTGGACCGTGCCGGGCGCGTACGCGGGCGTCTCGGCCCACGGGACCGGCCCGTCGAGCGCGTAGTCGATCTTGAACGTCGCCGGGTCGCGCCGGAACCCGCGCATCTTGGCCACCGTCCGGGCGGGCAGGTCGTCGGCCGCGACGAGGCCGCCGTAGAGCTGCTGGGCCCCGACGTCGGCGAGCACGGCACGGCGTACGCGGACCTCCTCGTCGCCGGCCTGCACCGCGACCGCCCGGCCGCGCTCGACCCGGACCCCGGTGACCGGCGTCGAGCACACGACCGTCCCGCCCGCTGCCTCGAACCGCGCCCGCAGCGCCCGGCTCAGCGCGCCGGCCCCGCCGGTCGGGGCCGGGAAGCCCACGGTCTGGCCGAGCATGCTCAGCAGCAGCCCGACGAACCCGGACACGGGCGCGTCCAGGCCGACGTCGGCGTGGCAGGCGTTCCCGGCCAGGAGCAGCGCGGGGCCGTCCCCACCGAACCGGCCGTCCAGCAGGTGCGCCGCCGGCGTGAGCATCTCGCGCACGAAGCCGAGCGGTCCGACGCGCGGCAGCTCGGTCAGCAGCCGCAGCCCGCCGCGGACCGGCGGGATGGGCGACAGCAGCGACTCCACGAGCCCGGGCTGGACGGTGCGCCAGCGGTCGACCATCGCCCGCCAGGCGTCACCGTCGCCGGGGTGCGCGGCGTCGAGCAGGCCGGCGGTGACGTCGAGGTCGCGGTGCAGCAGCGCCCACGAACCGTCGCGGCGCGGGTGCCCGAGCACGGCCGGGGCGTGCGACCAGGACAGCCCGAACCGCTCCAGCCCCAGCGAGGTGAGCGCGGGGGAGACCGCCGCCATCGGGTAGAAGGCGCTGAAGGTGTCGCTGACGAAGTCCGGGTCCACCTCGCGGTCGCTGCGGACCGCCCCGCCGACCTCCGGCTGCGCCTCGAGGAGCAGCACCTCCCAGCCCGCGTCGACCAGCCGGTTGGCGCCGACGAGGCCGTTCGGGCCACCGCCGACCACGACGGCGTCGACCTCGCGGGGCAGCGGCATGCTCCCCATCCTCGCGTGCGCGGCCCCAGTGTGTGATTAGGGTCCGTGCCCGGCCGCGGGGACAATGGACGACGCCATGACGTCCTCCCTCCCGACCGAGCCCCGCTCGGTGCCCACCCGGCCGGCCGCCCTCCTCTGGGACTTCGACGGGACGCTCGCCGACACCGAGCCCCTCTGGATCGCCGCGGAGTACGACCTGGTCGGCCGCCTCGGCGGGTCGTGGTCGGACGAGCACGCGCACCAGCTGGTGGGCAACTCGCTCATCGACTCGGGCATCTACATCCTGAACGCCATCGAGCGGCCCGACCTCGACCCGGCCTGGGTGGTCGACCAGCTCGTCGCCCAGGTGATCGACGGGCTGACCTCCGGCCACGTCCCCTGGCGTCCGGGCGCGCTGGAGCTGCTCGAGGCGAGTGCTCGGGCCGGTGTGCCGTGCGCGCTGGTGTCGGCCTCCTACCGGGTGCTCCTCGACGCGGCGCTCGCCGCGCTGCCGGCTCGCACGTTCGCGGTCTCCGTGGCCGGCGACGAGGTCGAGCGCGGCAAGCCGCACCCCGAGCCCTACGAGCAGGCGTGCGCCGCGCTCGGGGTCCGGGCCCACGACTGCATCGTCTTCGAGGACAGCGAGACGGGCGCCCGCTCGGGCAACGCCGCGGGCGGCTTCGTCGTGGCCGTGCCCAACCGGGTGCCGGTGCCCGACGCGCCCCGCCGGGTGCAGCGCGCCTCGCTCGCCGACGTCGACCTCGCCGGTCTGGCCCTCCTGCTGGACGAGGCCGATGCGCTCGTCTGACCGCCGTCGTGGGCGAGCCCGCGGGGCGCTCGCCCTGCTCGTCGGCGCCGTCGTGCTCGTCGTGGCCGGGTGCACCGACGCCTCGCCACCCCCGCAGCCCACGACACCGGGCGCGACGCCCCGGCCGTTCACGGTCATGTCGACCGACCGCGTCACCGTCACCGACCCGGCGGCCGTGACCGACGAGGCGTCGAGCATGTTCGCGCTGAACGTCTTCCAGCGCCTGATGACCGCCCCGCCCGGCGCCAGCGGCTTCGCGCTCAAGCCCGACGCGGCCCGCGACTGCGGCTTCATCGAGTCGCCGACCATCTACACCTGCACGCTGCAGAAGGGTCTGACCTTCGCCGGCGGCGACCCGCTGACCTCCAGCGACGTGAAGTTCAGCATCGACCGCGCGCTGCGTCTGGACGTCCCCGGGTCGTCCACCTCGTTGCTGTCGGCCCTTCGTCGGATCGACACCCCCGACGACCTCACGGTGCGCTTCATCCTCAGCCGGGTCGACGGCCAGTTCGGCTGGGCGCTCGCCTCGCCGGCCGCCTCGATCGTCGACGAGGACCAGTACGACGCCGACGAGGTGCGCAGCCCGAAGGACCCGACCTACGGCTCGGGACCCTTCCTCGTCACCTCGTTCGACGAGGACAAGATCGTGTTCAACCGGTTCCCGGGCTACCACGGATTCACCCCGGCCGCGGCGGACTCGCTGACCTGGGTCACGGAGCCCGACTCGGCGACCATCGAGGACGCGATGGAGAAGCGCCAGGTCGACCTGGTCTGGCGCGGGCTGAACAGCGCGGCGGTGACGCGGCTGTCCCAGCAGGTCGGCGCCAGTCCCGACCAGGTGACGGCGAGCGGGTTCAGCCAGCGGACGCTCGGCGGCACCCGGGTCGAGCTGCTCCAGTGGTCGCCCGCCTCGCCGGCCCGCAAGGACAAGGCGCTCCGCACGGCGATCGCCCTCGCGCTCCAGGGCGACCGCACCCTCGACTCGATCGTCCCCAACGGGATCGACGGCCACGTGACCGCCTTCGCCCAGGGCGGCAAGGCCAAGCCGAAGGTGACCTGGAAGAAGCGCATCAACCTGACGCTCGCCTACGACGAGACCGCGCCGAACGCGCAGGACCTGGCCGACACCGTGCGTAACCGCCTCGAGGACACGGGCGGGTTGAGCGTGCGGCTCGCGCCGGGCGACGGCGACGCGGACCTCGTGCTCGTCGACCGCAAGGCGTGGACCGCGACCCCCCTCGCCTGGCTCCAGGCCTACGTCGACGACCCGCTGCCCGCCTCGGCCGACGCGGTCGAGTCCGCGACGAACGCCTTCGTCGCGAGCACCGACGACGCCACGTCTCAGCGGCTGCTGGCCACCCTCCAGCGCCAGGCGGCGAGCGACCTCGTGCTGCTCCCGATCAGCCAGTCCGACGAGACGGTGTGGGTCCGCGCGGGCGCCGACATCAACGGCGGCTCGTACGGCCCCGGGTGGCAGCTCGGCCTGTTCGGGATCACCTCGTGAGCGCGGTGCCGTCGGGCGTGCGCGTCGGCCCCCTCGGGGTCGGCGAGCGGATCACCCTGACCGACCCCAAGGGCAAGCGCCACTCGGTCCTGCTCGCCGCGGGCGCGACGTTCCACACGACCAAGGGCGGCGTCAGCCACGACGCCCTGATCGGCGGGCCCGAGGGCGTCGTCGTGACGTCGGTCGGCGGGACCGCCTTCCTCGCGATGCGTCCGCTGCTCAACGAGTTCACCGTGACGATGCCCCGCGGTGCCGCCGTGATCTACCCCAAGGACGCCGCGCAGATCCTGATGACCTGCGACGTCTTCCCGGGAGCCCGGGTGGTCGAGGCCGGCGCGGGGTCGGGGGCGCTCACCTGCTACCTCCTGCGCGCCGTCGGGCCGACCGGGCAGGTGCGGTCGTACGAGCGGCGCGACGACTTCGCGACCCAGGCGCGCAAGAACGTCGAGAGCTTCTTCGGCGGCCCGCACCCGTCGTGGGAGCTGAGCGTCGGCGACCTCGTCGAGTCCCTCGAGGCCGAGCCGGAGCCGGAGCCGGTCGACCGGGCGATCCTCGACATGCTCGCGCCCTGGGAGTGCGTCGACGCGCTCGCCGAGCGTCTCGTGCCCGGCGGGGTCCTGCTCGCGTACGTCGCCACGACGACCCAGCTCGCCCGCACGGTGGAGACGTTGCGGGTGCACGGCGGGTTCACCGAGCCGGAGGCGACCGAGACCCTGCTGCGCGCCTGGCACGCCGAGGGGCTGGCCGTCCGGCCGCGGCACGACATGGTCGGGCACACGGGTTTCCTGGTCAGCGCCCGACGGATGGCGCCGGGCTTCTCGGCCCCCGCGCGCAAGCGCCGACCGGCGCCCGGGGCGTATGGCGAGGATTACACCGGCCCGCGCGCCGCGACCCCTGTGACTGGCGCCACCCGCGGGTAGTGTCGCGGCACCAGGAGGTGTGTCGCATGACCGGTTCCAGCTACGACTCGCACGCAGGGCGCGTCCCCGACGCCGAGCGCGAGGCCCTGCTCGTCCAGATCGGTGCGCTCCGCGAGGAGCTCTCCCGGCTCCGGGAACGGGTCTCGGCCCACCCCCACGACCTCGCGATCCTCGAGCGGCGGCTCACCGACGCCCGCGCGGAGGCCCGTGCCAGCACCGCGAACAACGAGCGGCTCGCCTCGACGCTGCGCGAGGCGCGCGACCAGATCGTCACGCTCAAGGGCGAGGTCGACCGGCTCGCGCAGCCCCCGGCGAGCTTCGGCGTCTTCATCGCCGCCGCGGAGGAGCGCACGGCCGACATCTTCACCTCGGGCCGCAAGATGCGCGTCAGCGTCAGCCCCGACGTCGACCTCGAGGCGCTCACGCCGGGCCGCGAGGTCATGGTCAACGAGGCCATGAACGTGGTCAAGGCGCTGGAGTTCGACGAGGTCGGCGAGGTGGCGACGCTCAAGGAGCGGCTCGAGGACGGCAGCCGCGCGCTGATCGTCGGGCACGGTGACGAGGAGAGCGTCGTCCGTCTCACGACGGCGCTGCAGGAAGGGCCGCTCAAGGCCGGCGACTCCCTGCTGATCGACCGCCGCGTGCACTTCGCGTACGAGCGCGTGCCGAAGCTCGAGGTCGAGGAGCTGGTCCTCGAAGAGGTCCCCGACATCGACTACTCGGTGATCGGGGGTCTCGGCTCGCAGATCGAGGCGATCCGCGATGCCGTGGAGCTGCCGTTCCTGCACAAGGACCTGTTCCTCGAGCACGAGCTCAAGGCGCCGAAGGGCATCCTGCTCTACGGCCCGCCCGGGTGCGGGAAGACCCTGATCGCCAAGGCCGTCGCGAACTCGCTGGCCAAGCGCGTCACGGAGAAGACCGGCGTCGAGGGGCGCAGCTTCTTCCTCAACATCAAGGGCCCCGAGCTGCTCAACAAGTACGTCGGCGAGACCGAGCGCCACATCCGGCTGGTGTTCCAGCGGGCGCGCGAGAAGGCGTCCGACGGCATGCCCGTGATCGTCTTCTTCGACGAGATGGACTCGCTGTTCCGCACCCGCGGCTCGGGCGTCTCCTCCGACGTCGAGAACACGATCGTGCCGCAGCTGCTCAGCGAGATCGACGGCGTCGAAGGCCTCGAGAACGTGATCATCATCGGCGCCTCGAACCGCGAGGACATGATCGACCCGGCGATCCTGCGGCCCGGCCGTCTGGACGTCAAGATCAAGATCGAGCGGCCCGACGCCGAGGCGGCGCGTGACATCTTCAGCAAGTACCTGACGTCCACGCTGCCGCTGCACGCCGAGGACCTCGCCGAGTTCGACGGCGACCGGCCCGCGACGGTCAAGGGCATGATCGAGCGCACCGTCGAGCGGATGTACGAGGACACCGAGGAGAACCAGTTCCTCGAGGTGACCTACGCCGGCGGCGACAAGGAGGTCCTCTACTTCCGGGACTTCAACTCCGGCGCCATGGTGCAGAACATCGTCGACCGCGCCAAGAAGATGGCGATCAAGGACCTGCTCGACACGGGCGTCAAGGGCATCCGGATCGGCCACCTGCTGCAGGCGTGCGTGGACGAGTTCGCGGAGAACGAGGACCTGCCCAACACGACGAACCCGGACGACTGGGCCAAGATCAGCGGCAAGAAGGGCGAGCGCATCGTCTTCATCCGCACCTTGATCAGCTCGAAGAAGGGCACCCAGCCCGGCCGCTCGATCGACACGGTGACCAACACCGGCCAGTACCTCTAGACCCGGGAGTTGCCGGCACGGCCCGGCCCATGAATCCCTGGTTTTTCACGTTCACGTGAAAAACCCTCGCTACCCACGGCAGATCTGCCGTGGGTAGCGTCAGCTTCTCGTGGGCAGTCGGCTGTGCGTGCCGGTCGCCCTGAGGACGTCAGGCCCGCGAGGCCGCGTAGCGCTGCCTGACGTCCGCGCACGCCTCGCAGGTGTCGGCGGGGATCACGCCCCAGCGCATCAGGTGGCCGAAGACCCAGCACCCGGCGCAGAAGCCGAGCACCGACTCCAGCAGCGCGAACACCAGCAGCACGGCGACCAGCACCATCGGCAGGACGACGGCGCCGAACCCGTACGCCGCCACGGCCGCGACCGTCGTCAGCACGAGCCCGATGCCCTGGGCGAAGCGCTTCGGCGGTCCGGGCACGAAGCGCGGCATCCCGAGCCGGGGCGCCACGACGTGCGTCGCGAGGCGCCCCAGAGCGCTGAACCGGGGACCGGCGGCGGTCCGGGCCAGGAAGCCGACCGCCAGGACGACGATCAGCCAGTGCCAGCCGGTCACCAGCGTGACCACGGCCAGCAGGGCGACGCCCGTCGCGACCGTCCGCGCGGCGAGCTCGTTGACGGGGTTCGGAAAGCTCAGCAGCTCGCGCATGCTCACGCGAACCGTGCGTCGCCCCCGGTTGTTCCCGGCACCGTGCCCGCGCCCAGCAGCGCGGTGCCCGGCAGGACCAGGACGCCGTCGGTCGTGCGGGCACCGGTGACCCGGTCGTACGCCTCGCGCATCTCCCGCCGGCCGGCCGGCGGCTGCCTGCGGTAGACGGCACCGATCGTCGCGATCCCGCCCTCCGCCGCCTGCCAGAGCGCGTCCGGCGCGACCTCCAGGACGACGTCGAGCTCGTGCACGGCGACGTCGGTCAGGCCCGACGCCCCGACGAGGTCGGCCAGCCCGGGGACGGTCCGCTCGAAGTCCTGCTCGGCCGGGAGCGCCTGGCGCGGCGGGGGCTCGACGCCGGCGGCGAGCATGACGTCGTTCCAGAGCCGGTTGACCGCGATCAGGCGCTCGGGCCAGACCGTCAGGGCCACCCGGCCGCCCGGCGCGCAGACCCGGGCCAGCTCGGTCACCGCCGCCCACGGGTCGTCGGTGTGGTTGACGACGAAGTTCGCCCCGACCGCGACGGCGACCCCGTCGGCGAGGGGCAGCTGCGGCAGCGCGCCGGTGGCGACCGGGACACCCGGCAGGGCCTGCCGGGCCGCCGCGACCATCACCGGGTCCGCGTCGAGCCCGACCACGTCCCAGCCGGCGGATCGTGCGGCCCGGCCGAGGGCGCCGGTGCCGCAGCCCACGTCGACGAACCTGCCCGCCCCGACCGGGCCGCAGGCGGCGACCACCGCCTCGACGGTCTGGGCGCAGAGCGGGCCGAACGAGACGGCGTACGCCGCCGGGTCACCCCACGTGTGCGCCACGGCGCCGACGCTAGCGCTGCCCGGCGGACCCCCCCGCGTCGCCGTCCAGACCGGCGAGGAACTCCAGCAGGACCGCGTCGAACGCGTCGACCTGGTCGAAGCCCACCGTGTGCCCGGCGTCCTCGATCACCACGGCCCGGCCGCGCGGGTTGCCGGCCACCGCGGCCTCCGCGTGCTCGCAGGGCCAGACCTGGCTCTCGCGCCCGGCGACCATCAGGACGTCGACGTCGGCCCGGGCGACGACGTCGCGGTAGTCCTGCAGCGCGTGGTCCTGCAGCAGCGCGAGCGTCTCCGGCGCGGTGCCGTCCCGGAACGCCGGCGGACCGCCGAGGCGCGCGAGCAGCCGTCCGAACGCCTCCGTGGATGCGTCCGCCGCCCGGCCCCGTCCGGTCTGCGGAACCCCGGCCGCGAAGAGCGTGCCTGCGTTGTGCGCCTCGAGGCCGTAGAAGCCGTACGCCCAGTCCGGGGCGTTCAGCATCTTCGGCGTCTGGTCGACGACGACGACGCCGGCCAGCGCGGACGTGCCCTCCTGGTCGACGTAGGCCCAGATGACGTTGCCGCCCTGCGAGGCTCCCACGAGGACCGCGCCCGTCAGGTCGAGGTGCTCGACGAGCTCGGCGAGGTCGCGCCCGTGCCGGGCCATCCGCTGCCCGTACGCCGGGGTGTCGGACTCGCCGTGCGAGCGTCGGTCGAAGGCGACCACGCGGTACCCCGCCGCGAGCAGCGCGTCCTCGGTGAGCGCCCAGGCGGTGGCCGGGGCGGTGAAGCCGTGCACGAGCACGACCGGTCGCCCGCTGCCGGTGTCGGTGTAGGCGAGGTCGACCCCGTCGTTCGTCGTGAACCGCCGGACGCCGACCCCCTGCTCCCGGTCGGTCACGCGACGACCTTGCCCGGGTTCAGGAGGCCGGCAGGGTCGAGCGCCCGGCGCACGGCGCGGTACAGCTCGAGCACGGCCGGCTCGGTCTCGTCGACCAGCCCGGCGCGTTTGAGGACGCCGATCCCGTGCTCGCCGGTGACCGTGCCGCCGAGGGCGATGGCGGCGGCGTGGATCTCCTCGAAGGCCGCCTGGGCCCGGGTCCGCGCGGCGTCGTCCCCGGGTGGCGTGACGAGCAGCGGGTGGAGGTTGCCGTCACCCGCGTGGGCGAGGTTCGCGATCCGGACGTCGTGCCGGGCCGCGACCTCCTCGATCCGGGCCAGCATCGCGGGCACGGCGCGCAGCGGGACGCACACGTCCTCGGTCAGCACCGGACCGAGCCGCTCGAGCGCGGGGTAGGCCAGCCGCCGGGCCGCGAACAGCGCCTCGGCCTCGTCGGGGTCCTCGGACCGGGCCGCCCACGTCGCACCCGCGGCCGCGGCCGCGAACGACGCCCGTACGGTCTCGGCCTCCGCGTCGCCGGCCGCGCCGGGCGCGTCGACCCGGGCCAGCAGGATCACCTCGGCGTCGGTGCTCAGACCGAGGTGCTTCCAGTCGTCGACGGCGCGCAGGCACTGCTGGTCGAGCAGCTCGAGGGCCGACGGCGTCACCCCGCTCCGCGTCACCGCGGCGACGGCCTCGCCGGCGGCCACGAGCGAGGAGAAGAACCCGACGACCGTCTGCTCGGCCGGCCGCGCCGGGCGCAGCCGGACGGTGATCTCGGTGATCAGCCCGAGGGTGCCCTCGGACCCGACGAGCAGCGAGGTGAGGTCGTAGCCGGCCACGCCCTTGGCGGTCCGTCGGCCGACCCGCACCAGCTCGCCGGTGCCGGTGACGACCTGGAGGGCGAGCACGTAGTCGCCCGTCACGCCGTACTTGACGCAGCAGATGCCGCCGGCGTTCGTGGCGACGTTGCCGCCGATCGTCGACCAGGGCGAGCTGGCGGGGTCCGGCGGGTACCAGAGGCCGTGCTCGGCCGCGGCCGCGCGCAGGTGGTCGTTCACGACCCCCGGCTGGACGACGGCGTACCGCTCGAGCGGGTCGACCGCCAGCACGGCGTCCATCGCCTCGAGGCTCACGACGACCGAGCCGGCGGTGGCGTTGGCGCCGCCGGCCAGACCGGTCCCGGCGCCGCGGGGCACGACCGGGACGCCGTGCTCGAGGCAGACCCGGACCACGGCCTGGACCTGCTCGGCGGTCCGCGGCCGTACGACGGCGAGAGCGGGCTCGTACGGGGCCCACTCGGCCTCGTCGTGGCTGTAGCGCTCGACGGCCGCCGGAGTGGTCAGGAGGGCTCCTTCTCCGAGCCGCTGCGCCAGGGCGGCGCGCACCCGGTCGGCCCGCTCGTCCTGCCGCCGGTGGTCGAGATCGGAGGTCACCGTCGTCATCGGACCATCCTGCGCTCTCGCAGAGGTCGGGCAGGAGACCGGCCGCGGACATGACGAGAGTCAGCGGATGCCTGCTCGGGGTCAATTGTCGCTATGTAATTGATGTGCTGGCGGCATGACTGAAGCTGAGGCAAACCTTGGCCCACGTTGCCCCAGGTGCAACAGATGACCCCGAACCCGCGTGTCTCCGGTCGGGAATCTTGCGGAGCTCGAATGTTGCCTCTAGCCAAAACCGTTGCGGTTGCCTAGCCTCCTCGGTAGTCGTCGGGCACATGGGGCGCCTGACACCTCTCCCCGAGGGAGCCCCGTCCATGTTCGGACGATTGATCAGCACCTCGGCGGCCACAGCCGTCCTCAGCGCGAGTGTCCTGCTCGCCAGCCCGGCCCAGGCCGCGCCGCCCACCCCCGAGCCGCGAGCGACGGTCTCGCCGCAGCGACCCGCACCCACGGGCAACAGCGGCACGCAGTACGCCGACCTGAGCAAGGATCAGAAGGAGTTCACCGAACAGGTCCAGAAGGCGACCTCCTCCACGCACACGAACAAGGCCGGGCAGATCGACTACCGCTGGGTCAAGAAGGTCTTCGGCGTCTACACGACTTTGCGCGACGGCTTCGCCGCCGGCTGGTGGTCTCGGCGCGGAGACTGGGGCCAGTTCACCTACATCACCTCCGCCGACAAGAAGTCGATCGAGAAGTGGGCCACGACGCACGGTGGGCCGAACCCCAAGGCGTCGTCGTCGGCGCTGATGAAGCCGAACGCGCCGAAGCCGTGCACCGGGGTGTCGTCGGCGCAGTTCAACTACGGTCAAGCCGACAACTACACGTGGCTGAACTCGTGCGACACGAACAAGTTCAAGCTGGCGAGCGCGGCCTGCGCCCCGATCGTCGGGGCCCTGGCCGCCGTCGCCGGAGTGCTGACCGACGGTGTAGCCGCGGTCCCCGGCGTGGTCGCAGGCGCGTTCTGCGGGCTCAACATCCTCTACGTCCAGTACGCCCAGGACGCCTCCGACCTCAACGCGGTGATCGTCCGCATCTCCGCCATGTATGCCACCAAGAACGGCTACCGGGTGCCCTACGTGGTGAGCCCGCAGTGAGCCGTCCCGGTCCAGCAGAGCTGATGTCGGACTACGGTCGGCGGTCGCGCCGGACCTGGACCATCGCGTTCTCCGTGCTGTTCGCCGGGATCATCGTCTACACGTGGACCTACCCGGGCGGCGCGTTCTGGTGGGGCTACGGGCTGATCATGGCCTCCCTCGTGCTGATCTTCGTCGGCGGACGGCAGCGGGCGCAGGACCGCAAGGCCGCCATCGAGGCCGCTCAGCGGCGCGAGAGATCGAGACGGTGACGGAGTTCCTGCCCACCACTACGGGGTAGGCAGGCACGGGAAGGGATCAGGGCCACCTGACAGAAAAATGTGGAAGGGACCAGCTCCCCCGGTTGTCGCCTCTAGGCATGTTGCCATGGCAGCAGAGGGCGTGTCGCACATCTTCCGGCAGGTGTCCCCCCTGGCTGGACAATCCGCCGCTGACCGGGTGCGGCCGAACCCCCGAAACGATGTCGAGCGTGATCACCTACGACGACGCCCGGGCCAGGGTCGCCCGGGAGGGACAGGTGCGGGCGGCCTACACGCTGTGCATGACCTGCGTCGAGCGGTCGCAGTCCTACCGCTCGTCGTACGCGAAGGAGTGGCACTCCTGGGAAGCTGCCACGCTGTCGTTCCTCGCCCGTGACCTGACCGGGCATCAGACCGACCTCGCGAACCGGGAGCTGCACGCGTTGGCTGCGCTTGCAGCGGCGCACCAGGAGGAGTTCGTCGCGCTCCTCTCCGCTGGAAACGACTTGGCCGAGCGCCGGGCGAAGAAGAAGGGGGCCCGATGACCAGGATCACGCAGGCTGAGTGGGAGGCCGCGAAGGCGGACGTCGCCAAGATGCCGCCGCTGAGCGACGAGACGATCGCGAGCCTCAAAGTCCTCGCACGACCGTTCTACGAAGGCCTCGCGAAGAGTCTGCGTTATAGCGACAAATTGGGGGGTTCAGGTAGCCGCTGACTCTCGACCACCACATCGCTGCCGGGTCTGGGTTCGTCACCTCGACCTCGACGTGACCTGTGTCACGCGGTCGGGGCAGGCCTCAGGCCTTGTCCTTCACCACGAACACCGGCACCTCCGCCTGGAGGATGAGCGTCTGGGTCACGCTGCCGAGGAAGAACTTGCCGACGGGCGAACGGCGCCGGGCCCCGATCACGAGGATCTCGGCCTGCACGTCGTCGACGAGGGTGAGGATGGCGTCGGCGACGTTCTCCTCCCCGGTCGCGAGGTGCAGCTCCCAGGACACCTCGAGGCCCGACTCGCCCAGCACCCGCTCGACCTCGTCGGAGATCCCGGACCGGTTGGCCGCGGCGATGTCGAGGTCGAGGGACTCCACGACGTGCAGGACGGCGAGGTCGGTCCCGCGCAGGGACGCCTCGCGGGCCGCCTCGGTGAGCGCGATGCGGCTGGTCGACGAGACCTGGTGGGCGACGGCGACGCTCATGGGACGACCTCCGGCTAGGGGCGGCCTGGCGTGTGCCGGGCCTTTGTCAGGTCAATCTAGCGAACAGCGCGCTGTCTCACACCTGGGGCTCGGCGGTGGCGGGACGGTCACGCAGCCGGGCCACGACGGAGGTGGCTGCGCGCCACCCGAGGAGGAAGACGGCGAGCACCACGGCAGTCACGACGACGAACGACGTCTCCACACCGCCCCCGGTCGCCTGCCGGACGAGCATGCCGACCACGACGGTCGGACCCCAGACCAGGGCGCCCGCGAGCAGCAGGCGCGGCGCGACCCGCGTGGCCGGGAGGAGGGCGACGAGCACCCAGCCCACCAGCCACCCCACGACGAACGGACCCGACGTGGAGGCCAGCCCGGGCGCACCCAGGCCCTCGCCGTGGCTGAGCCGCCCGATCCCGGCGAAGAGCAGCACGCACCCGAGGTCGACCAGCGCGACCACCGCCGTACGTCCGACCGACCGTCCACCCATGGCGGCGAGATTACGCTGACGCCATGCCTGACCCTGTGCGTCGACAGCTCGTGATGGGCGTCGAGACCGAGTACGGCATCAGCGCCGTCCCGGCGCGGACGGGCGAGGACGAGCTGCACCCGATGCAGCTCTCGAACCACGTCGTCAAGGCGTACGGCGCGCAGGGCCCGGGCACCGCGGCGAACGGGCGCCGGGCGGGCTGGGACTACGAGACCGAGTCGCCGCTGCGCGACATCCGCGGCTACGAGGTCGCCCGCTCCAGCGCGCACCCCGACCAGCTGACCGACAGCGACCTCGGCATGGCCAACGTCATCCTCACCAACGGGGCCCGCCTCTACGTCGACCACGCCCACCCCGAGTACTCCGGGCCGGAGGTGACGTCGGCGCTCGACGTGGTGCGGTTCGACCAGGCCGGCGACCGGGTGATGGCGATCGCGGCCCGCCGGGCCTCGCTCACGGCGGGGCGCCAGATCCGCCTCTACAAGAACAACACCGACGGCAAGGGCGCGTCCTACGGCACCCACGAGAACTACCTCCTGCAGCGCAGCACGCCCTTCGACCGGGTGGTCACGCAGTTCACGGCGTTCCTCGTCACCCGGCAGGTCTTCACCGGCGCCGGTCGCGTCGGCATCGGCCAGGCCAGCCAGGCGCCGGGCTTCCAGATCAGCCAGCGCGCGGACTTCTTCGAGGCCGAGGTCGGCCTCGAGACGACGCTGAACCGACCCATCATCAACACCCGCGACGAGCCGCACGCCGATGCGGCCAAGCACCGCCGGCTGCACGTCATCACCGGCGACGCCAACCTGTCCGAGACCTCCACCTGGCTCAAGGTCGGCACCGCGGCCTGGGTGCTGCGGGTCGTCGAGGCCGGCGCGCTCGGCACCGACCTGCGCCTGGCGACCCCGGTCGCGTCGATGCGGGCCGTCAGCCACGACCTGACCTGCCGGGCGACGCTCGAGCTGGCCGACGGCCGCCGGATGACCGCCCTGGAGATCCAGCGCGTCTACCTCGACCGCTGCCGGGCGCTGCTCGCCTCGCCCGCCGCCGACGACCTGCCCGCGGCGGGCCGGACCGAGGCGGAGGCGCTCTTCGCCGCCTGGCAGGAGACGCTCGACCAGCTCGCGAGCGACGTCACCCTGCTCGCCGACCGCCTCGACTGGGTGGCCAAGCTCGCGCTGATGGAGTCCTACCGCGCCCGTGACGGGCTCGGCTGGGACGCGCCCAAGCTCGCGGCGATCGACCTGCAGTACGCCGACGTCGACCCGTCGCGCAGCCTCTACGCCGCCCTGGTCGCCAAGGGTCGGATCCGCAGGCTGGTCACCGACGACGAGGTCGAGCACGCGCGGACCCACCCGCCGCAGGACACCCGCGCGTACTTCCGCGGCCGGGTCATGGAGCTGTTCGGCGGTTCGGTGGTCGCGGCGTCCTGGGACTCGGTGATCTTCGACCTGCCCGACCGGCCCGCCCTGCAGCGGGTGCCGCTGCTCGACCCGCTCCGCGGGACCGCCGAGCAGGTCGGGGCGATGCTCGACGCCTGCACCGACGTCGGCGACCTGTTCGCCGCGCTGGGTCGGTGAGACACAGGTCACGGCACGTGCGGGAACTTCTGTGGACCCGGGCCATGGACACCCGGTCGACGAACGCCCTAGGTTGACGCGCACCTGCTGACGCTCGTCCGACAAGATCTGGGGTTTGTGCGTGCTCGAGAAGAAGAAGTTGGCCTCCATCGCCGCCGTGGCGCTCGTTCTCCCGCTCGCGGTGGGATCGACCCAGCTGACCGCAGTCGCCAAACCGACCGAGGCGACCGCCGCCGACTACGTCGTGCTGATGAAGGGCACGACGGTCGACGCGGCCGCGCGGCAGGCGATCGAGCAGGCCGGGGGTGAGATCACCAAGGTCGACGACAAGCTCGGCTACGCGTACGTCTCGAGCCGACGTGGTGACTTCGCCGTCTCGATGGACCGTTCGGACGCGGTGTCGGGTGCGGCCCGCGACCGGGTGATCGGTGCGGCACCCAAGGACGTGCAGGCCCGGACGTCCGACGTCGAGCGGATGACGGCCGAGCGTGCCGCCAGCCAGGGTCAGCCGACCCTGTCCGACGTGCCTGCCGCGGGGGCCGCGGAGCCCCTGGCCCGCTACCAGTGGGACATGCGCCAGATCGGCGCGACGACGACGGGCTCGTACGCCAAGAACGTCGCGAGCAAGAAGGTCCGGGTCGGCGTCATCGACACCGGGGTCGACGGGACGCACCCCGACATCGCCCCGAACTTCGACGCGACGCTCAGCCACAACTTCGTCGCCGACAAGCCCGACATCGACGGGCCCTGCGAGCACCCTTCCTGCGTCGACCCGGCCGACGAGGACGACGACGGCCACGGGACCCACGTGGCCAGCACGATCGGAGCGCCCATCAACGGCCTCGGCATCGCCGGTGTCGCGCCCGACGTCGACATCGTCAACATCCGAGCCGGTCAGGACTCGGGGTACTTCTTCCTCCAGCCGACGCTCGAGGCGCTGGAGTACGCCGGCGACATCGGCGTCGACGTGGTCAACATGAGCTTCTACACCGACCCCTGGCTCTACAACTGCCTCGACAACGCGGCGGACAGCCAGGCCGAGCGCACCGAGCAGCGGGTCGTGCGCACAGCGACGCAGCGGGCCCTGAACTACGCGATCAACCGCGGGGTGCTGCCGATCGCGGCGCTCGGCAACGAGGCGACCGACCTCAACAACCCCACCTCCGACGACACGAGCCCGGACTACCCGGCCGACGCGGCGCACGACCGCGTGATCGACAACTCCTGCATCTCGGTCCCGACCGAGTCGAAGGGCGTCGTCTCCGTCAGCTCGACGGGCCCCAGCCAGCGCAAGGCCTACTACTCCAACTGGGGGACCGAGCAGACCGACCTGGCGGCACCGGGCGGCGACGCGTACGACACCCCCGACCAGGGCCGCTCCCTGGCCGGCGCGGTGCTCGCTGCGTATCCGGCGTCGTTGGCGAAGGCCAACGGGGAGCTGAACGACGACGGCACGCCCAACACCACGGCGGTGGTCCGGGACTGCAAGGGCACGACCTGCGCCTACTACCAGTACCTGCAGGGCACCTCGATGGCCGCGCCGCACGCGGCAGGGGTGGCGGCGCTCGTCGTGGCCGCTCACGGGAGGACCGACAAGGTCCACGGCGGCTTGACGCTAGCCCCGTCGCGGACGACGACGTACCTGTACTCGAGCGCGACCAAGGTGGCCTGTCCCCAGCCGCGGACCTACCACTACAGCCGCTACGTCGCAGGCGGGCTCGTCGAGAGCGACGCCCGGTGCTCGGGCCCGGTCGGCAAGAACGGCTTCTACGGCCACGGCATCGTCAACGCGGACCGCGCGGCGGGCTGAGGGCGCCGGTGCTCCGGACCGGCTCGCGCGATCGGGCCGGTCCGGGACAGCCGGGAAGTGTCGGTCCCGCTGACTAGGCTGGCGCCAGCCCACCACGAGGAGCCGCTCATGCCCGAGTCAGAGCAGACCCACCGCCGCACGCGGAGGTCCGACGACGAGGAGACGGTCGAGGAGATCCCGGCCGCCGACACCGCCCACAAGGCCGAGCTCGACTCCGACGTCGACTCCCTGCTCGACGAGATCGACGACGTCCTCGAGGTCAACGCCGAGGAGTTCGTCCGCTCGTTCGTGCAGAAGGGCGGCCAGTGACCGAGAGCCCGTCCGTCACGTTCGCGCGCGGCGGCCTGCCCACGGCGTTCCTCCGCTCGGGCAGCTCGTCGTTCGTCGAGCTGGCCGCGGCCGTGGCGCCCGACGTCCTGCCCGGGGCGCGCTCGGCCCCGCCCGGCACGACCAACCTCGGTGACCTCACCCCGCACGGCACCACGATCGTCGCGGCCACGTTCCCCGGCGGCGTGATCATGGCCGGCGACCGGCGGGCGACCATGGGCAACATGATCGCGCAGCGCGACATCGAGAAGGTCTTCCCGGCCGACGAGTACTCGGTCGTCGGCATCGCCGGGGCGGCCGGGCTGGCCGTCGAGATGGTCGGCCTCTTCCAGGTCGAGCTCGAGCACTACGAGAAGATCGAGGGCGCCCCGCTCTCCCTCGTGGGCAAGGCCAACCGCCTCGCCACGATGATCCGCGGCAACCTGCCGCTCGCCATGCAGGGCCTTGCCGTCGTGCCGCTCTTCGCCGGCTGGGACGAAGCCGCTGCGATGGGCCGGATCTTCTCCTACGACGCGACCGGCGGACGCTACGAGGAGACCGCGTTCTTCTCCGTCGGCTCCGGGTCGGTCTTCGCCCGCGGCTCGCTGAAGAAGCTGTACGCGCCCGACCTGTCGGTGGACGACGCCACGATGGCCGTGCTGCAAGCGCTCTACGACGCCGCCGACGACGACTCGGCGACGGGCGGGCCGGACCTCGCCCGCCGGATCTTCCCGGTCGTCATGATCGCCGGACCGGACGGTGTCCAGCGCGTCGGCGACGAGCAGGTCGGGGCGATGGTCGACGCGCTGGTCGGTGGCCGGCGCACCCGCCCCGACGGCCCGGAGGCCCCTGTTGTCTAGCTGGTTGTCTAGCTGGGAGATGCACCGTGTCTAGCCCGTTCTACGTCGCGCCCGAGCAGCAGATGAAGGACCGGGCGGACTTCGCGCGCAAGGGCATCGGCCGCGGCCGCTCGGTCGTCGTCCTGCACTACGCCGACGGCATCGTCTTCGTCGCCGAGAACCGGTCGCAGGCGCTGCACAAGGTCGGCGAGATCTACGACCGGATCGGCTTCGCCGCGGTCGGGCGGTACAACGAGTTCGAGAACCTGCGCCAGGCCGGCATCCGCTACGCCGACCTGCGCGGCTACAGCTACGACCGCACCGACGTCACCGCCCGTGGGCTCGCCAACGCGTACGCCCAGCTGCTCGGCGGGATCTTCTCCTCGGGCGGGGAGAAGCCGTACGAGGTCGAGATCATCGTCGCCGAGCTCGCCACGCAGCCCGCCGACGACCAGATCTACCGGCTGACCTACGACGGCTCGATCGGCGACGAGGAGCACTTCGCCGTCATGGGCGGGTCCGCCGAGGCGATCGCCGAGACGGTCCGCTCCGGGTACGCCGACGCGCTCGACCTCGGCGCCGCGATCCGGCTGGCCGTCAGCGCGCTCGCCTCCGACGGCGGTCCGTCCGCACCCGCGCGCGAGATCGGCGTGGACGCGCTCGAGGTCGCCGTCCTCGACCGCACCCGGGCGCTGCCGCGCAAGTTCCGCCGGGTCGGCGGTGACCGGCTGGCGGCGCTGCTCGACGGCGGGACCGCGAACGCTCCGTCCGGTGCCGTCGCCGAGCAGCCCGTCGCGTCCACGACCTCTCCCGCCGCACCCGAGGTCGAGCTCTCGGACCCGCCGGGCGAGCTCTCGTGACCGTGCCGGCCAGGCCGCCCGTGACGGTCGTGGTCGGCACCGGGCTGGTCGGGGCCTCGATCGGCCACGCGCTCACCGCGGCGGGGTGGCAGGTCCACCTCGTCGACGCCGTCCCCAGCCACGCCGCGGTCGCGGCGGGGCTCGGCGCAGGCACGGCCGAGCCCGCCGATCCCGAGCACGTCGGCCTGGTCGTGGTCGCCGTCCCGCCGCGGGCGATCGCCGACGTGGTGGGGGACAGCCTGGAGCGCTACCCGCAGGCCACCGTCACCGACGTCGGCTCGGTCAAGGCCGGCGTGCTCGACGCGCTCTGGGACCGTCCGCTCGACCTCACCCGCTACGTCGGCTCGCACCCCATGGCCGGTTCGCACCACTCCGGACCGGTGACGGCCGACGGGGAGCTCTTCGTCGACCGCACCTGGGTGGTCACGCCGCACCGCAAGAGCGCGTCGGCCTCGACCGACCTGGTCGACGCGCTCGTGCGCGCCTGCCGGGCCCGGCTCGTCACGCTCGACGTCGACGACCACGACGCCGCGGTGGCTCGGGTCTCGCACCTGCCGCACCTCGTGTCGGTGCTCATGGCCGGCCACCTCACGAACGTGCCCGACGACGACCTCGTGCTCGCCGGTCAGGGACTGCGCGACGTGACCCGGATCGCGGGCAGCGACCCCGGGCTGTGGCAGCAGATCGTCGGGGCGAACTCCACCGCCGTCCTGCGCGAGCTCCGCCAGGTCGCCGTCTCGCTCGACCGCCTCATCGCGGCGGTCGAGACCGGGCCGGCCGACCCCGCCCTGGCCCGCGAGCTCGAGCGCGGCGTCGACGGGACCCGCCGGATCCCCGGCAAGCACGGGACGACCCCCGTGCCGTACGCGCAGGTCGTCGTCGCGATCCCCGACGAGCCCGGCGCCCTGGCCCGGCTCTTCGGCGACGTCGAGGCCGCGGGCGTCAACGTCGAGGACATCGCCATCGAGCACGACGCCAGCCGCCAGGTCGGCTACCTCACGCTGTCGGTCCAGCCCGAGCGCGCGGACGGCCTGGCCGTCGGCATGCGCGACGGCGGCTGGACCGTGGTCTGATCCGGTTCGCAGCGGGATCTCTCGGTAGGGTGCCCGGATGACCGACGCCCCGAGCAGCACCCCCGGAGCCTCCGGCCAGGCCACCCTCAGCGACGCCCCGCTGGTCGTGGCGATCGACGGGCCGAGCGGCTCGGGCAAGTCGAGCACGGCGCGCGGGGTCGCGAGCCGGCTCGGGCTGTCGTACCTCGACACCGGCGCGATGTACCGGGCCGCCACCTGGCTGGCCGTGCACGAGGACGTGGACCTCGCCGACACCGACGCCGTCGCGCACCTCGTCGCCGACGCGCAGCTCGTGCTCGCCCTCGACCCCGCCCACCAGGGCGTGACCATCGAGGGCCACGACGTCACCGACGCCATCCGCGAACCCGCCGTCTCCGCCGCCGTCAGCGCCGTCGCGACGAACCTCGCCGTCCGCGCCGACCTCGTCGCCCGGCAGAAGCAGGTCATCGCCGACGCGGCCGGCGGCATCGTCGCCGAGGGTCGCGACATCACCACGGTGGTCGCGCCCGAGGCGCCCGTCCGGGTCCTGCTCGTCGCCGACCCGGCCGCCCGGGTCGCCCGCCGGCACGCCGAGCTCGGCGAGCACGTCGACGCCGACGACGTCCACGACCAGGTCGTCCGCCGCGACGCCGACGACTCCACCGTCGCCGCGTTCCACGACGCGGCCCCCGGTGTGACCGTCCTCGACTCGACGTTCCTCACCCTCGAGCAGGTGGTCGACGCCATCTGCGCGCTCGTCCCCGCCGCGTACGACCCCGCCGTCGCCCGCTGACCGGGTGACCCCTCCTCGGTGAGGCGGAGGGCTTCGGACGGTCCCGCTACCCTGGAGGATCGTGCGCGCCCCTACCTGGGGGTTGCGAAACACCAGCCCCACCGGAGCACCATGAGCGAGACCGTCGCCGCAGCCACCCCTGCGCCCACCCGCACCCTTCCCGTCGTGGCGGTGGTCGGTCGGCCGAACGTCGGCAAGTCCACGTTGGTCAACCGCATCCTCGGCCGCCGTGAGGCCGTCGTGCAGGACGTGCCCGGCGTGACGCGCGACCGTGTCTCGTACGACGCCGACTGGAACGGTCGCTCCTTCGTCCTCGTCGACACCGGCGGCTGGGCGCCCGACGCCAAGGGCCTCGCCGCCCAGATCGCCGAGCAGGCCGAGCTGGCCATCGCGACGGCCGACGCGGTCCTGCTCGTGGTCGACGGCACCGTCGGCACGCTCGACTCCGACCAGGCCGTCGTCCGCGTCCTGCGCCGCAGCAAGAAGCCGGTCGTCCTCGCGGTCAACAAGGTCGACGACCAGCGCACCGAGGCCGAGGCCGCGACCATGTGGAACCTGGGCCTCGGCGAGCCCTACCCCGTCTCCGCCCTGCACGGGCGGGGGAGCGGCGACCTGCTCGACGCGATCCTCGACACCCTGCCGCCGGCGCCGCCGCTCGACCTCGACCCCGAGCGCGGCCCGCGCCGCGTCGCCATCGTCGGCAAGCCGAACGTCGGCAAGTCCAGCCTGCTCAACAAGCTGGCGAAGCAGCAGCGCGTCGTCGTGCACGACATGGCCGGCACGACCGTCGACCCCGTCGACGAGCTCGTGGAGGTCGACGGCGAGCAGTACGTCTTCATCGACACCGCCGGCATCCGCCGCCGCGTCAAGGAGGCGTCGGGCCACGAGTACTACGCGAGCCTGCGCACCCAGGGCGCCGTCGAGCGCGCCGAGGTCTGCGTCGCCGTCCTCGACGCCAGCGTGCCGCTGACCGAGCAGGACGTCCGGATCATGACCTCGGTGGAGGAGAGCGGGCGCGCCCTCGTCATCGCCTACAACAAGTGGGACCTCACCGACGAGGAGCGCCGCAAGTACCTCAGCCGCGAGGTCGAGCAGGAGGTCGCCCCCTTCGCGTGGGCGGCGCACGTCAACATCTCCGCGATGACCGGCCGCCACGTCGACCGGCTCGGCCCGGCGCTGCAGGAGGCGTTGACCAGCTGGGAGACGCGGATCTCGACCGGCAAGCTGAACGCCTTCCTCGGTCGGGTCGTCGCCGCGCACCCGCACCCCGTCCGGAGCGGGAAGCAGCCGCGCATCCTCTTCGGGACGCAGGCCCAGGCCGGCCCGCCCACCTTCGTGCTGTTCACCAGCGGCCAGCTCGAGCCCGGCTACCTGCGCTTCGTCGAGCGCCGGCTGCGCGAGGAGTTCGGCTTCGTCGGCACGCCCGTGCACGTCGAGGTCCGCGCGCGCGAGAAGCGCGGCAAGAAGTAGCCCGTCAGGTGAAGAGCGTCCCGGCGAAGTTCGCGGAACGCTCGAGCGTGCGGTCGTCGAAGAGGCGGACGTAGGCGAAGTCGTACGCCGTCCGCAGCTGCTCGGGCCCGACCAGGAAGAGCGCCGTCGCGAGCGCGTCGGCGACCATGCACGACGGGTGCGTGACCCACGTGGCGAGCACCCCGGTCGTGGGCTCCCCGGTGCCCGGGTCGACGACGTGGTGCAGGCCGTCGCCCCACCGTCTGCGGCTGGTCGCCGACGCGCACAGCGCGTGGCGCTCGACGTCGGCGATCCCGACCACCCGACGGGGGTCCTCGGGGTCTTCGAGGCCCACACGCTCGGCGCTCGTGGCGTGGTGGAGGAGGTCGCCGCTCGCGTCCACGACGTACTCCCTCAGGCCGGCGTCGTCGAGCATCGCCCCGACCAGGTCGACGAGCAGGCCCTTGCCCGCGGCGCCGACGTCGACCAGCAGCGGTCGGGTGGTCCTGACCCGGGCCCCGCGGACCTGCAGCGCGTCGTCCCAGACCGGCGTCGGAGACGGACCGGCCGCACGGGTCAGGCGGTAGCCCGGGCCGTAGCCGAGGTGCTCGAGCGCCGAGCCGACCAGCGGGGTCAGGGCCCCGTCGGTGAGGTCGTGGAGCCGTTGGTAGAGCTCGAGCAGGGCGACGGCGTCGTCCGGGAACACGTACGTCCCGGCGCGGCGTGCGACCTCGCTGACGAGGGAGTCGGGCCGGAACCGCGACCAGGTCTGGTCGAAGACCTCGACCCTGGCCGTGATCGCGTCGGCCAGAGACGGGGCGAGCGGCGCCTCCGTGTCGATCCGCCAGGCGGTGCCGATGGCCTCGAAGTTCCACGTGTACAGCATTTCCGCGCTTTCCGTCGGTCGTATCGACCCATCCGGGGCGGAGATGGTTGCGAAAGGAAGGTAGCAGTCGTCAGACGCCTCCGTCGGTCCGACGGTCGCCCCCCGAGCACGGCAACCGGACGGATCGCCTCTTGGCTACGAGCGCACGACGGTACGTGCTGGGCTCGCTCGGTGGAGCAGCCGTGGTGGGTGCCTCCGTCGGCGGCCTGCATCTCCTGCAACGGACGGGTCCGGTACCGGACGCCGCCTCGATCAGGGGGACCGCAGCGGTCGGCCGGTCGTCGGGCACACCGGGCGCGAGCTGTCCGGCCCTTCCGACGCCAGCCCGGTCGACCACCTTGACCGCACCCGCCTACCGCGACGGCACGTACGCCGCGACGGGGCACTACCTGACACCCGGTGGCGACGAGAGCATCGGCGTGTCCCTGACCCTGGTGTGCGGGAAGGTCACGGCCTCCCGGGTCCGGGTGGAGGCGGCGTCACCGACGGCCCGGCAGTTCCAGGTGCAGTTCGCCACGCGCTACGCCAACCGGGTGGTGTCGAGGGACATCGCCGATCTGAACCTCTCCCGGGTCGCCGGCGCCTCGCTGACCTCCCTCGGCTTCGACGACGCGGCGACGCAGATCAGGAGCGCGGCCCGTGCCTGAGCCGTCGACAGTGGGTGCGAGCCCGAGCACGACACTGCTCACGGCGGTGGGCCGGCCGCTCGCCTCCGTGCGCGCCGCGACCGCTCGGATCACGATGTACCGGCTCGTCCTGACCTGCCTGGGCGGCCTCGCGCTGGTGTCCGTCGTCTGCTCGGCGCTCGGCCTGGTCGCCTACCCGCTCCTCGCCGTGCTGGCCGTGCTGTGCACGGCGCTGCTCGCCTCGTACGGGTCCAACCGGGCGGTCGCGGCGGTGTTCGGGGTGGTGCCGCACTCGGAGTCGTCCCTGATCACCGGGCTGCTGCTGTTCTTCATCTTCGCGCCCACGACCCACCTGATGCCGCTGCTCGGCGTGGGCCTGGCCGCCGTGCTCGCCTCGCTGTCCAAGTACGTGCTCGCGGTCCGGGGCCGGCACGTCTTCAACCCCGCGGCGGCCGGCGCGTTCCTGCTGACGTTGAGCGGCTCGTACTACTCGGCCTGGTGGGTGGGGAACCCGGTGCTGCTGCCGTTCAGCGCCGTCGCCGCGCTCGTGGTCCTGCACCGTGTCCGCAAGCTCGGGATGGCGAGCATGTTCATCGCCGTGAGCGGCGGGATCATGGCCGTCCGGAGCCTGCTGCTCGGCGTGCCTCCGGCGCTGGCCTTCGCGTGGCCGTTCACGTCGTCGCCGATGATCTTCTTTGCCGGGTTCATGCTGTCGGAACCCCTGACCCAGCCGCCGCTGCGGTGGCAGCGGCTGACGTTCGCCGGCGCCATCGGCGTCCTGTTCTCCACGCCGATGCACCTCGCCAGCGTGTACGTCGCCCCCGAGTCCGCGCTGCTGGCCGGGAACGCCCTGGCCTTCCTCGCCGGGCAGCGCCGCGGCATCGAGCTCGTGCTGGCGCGCAAGAGCATGCTCACCCCGACGACCATGGAGTTCGCCTTCCGGCCACGCAGCCGGCTGAGGTTCCGACCCGGTCAGTACCTCGAGCTGACGCTGCCGCACAAGCACGCCGACAACCGTGGGCTGCGGCGCGTGTTCAGCATCGCGTCCGCCCCGCACGACGAGCAGCTCGTGACGATCGGTACGAAGGTCCCGGCGGGGGCCAGCACCTTCAAGCAGGCCCTCGACGGTCTCCCGGAAGGGACCGTCGTCACCGCCACCTCCGTCGCCGGCGACTTCGTCCTGCCCAGCGACACCCGAGCACCGCTCCTGCTCGTCGCGGGCGGCATCGGCATCACCCCGTTCGCGAGCCAGCTGGCCGATCTCGGACCCGGGCACGGACGCGACATCGTCGTCCTCTACTCCGTCACCGACCCCTCGGAGGTCAGCTACCGCCGCGTCCTCGAGGAGTCCGGCGCGCGCGTCGTCGTCGTCTCCGCCGGACCCACGTCCGACCTGCCCGACCAGTGGGGGCTCGTGAGCAGGAGCCGCGTCGACCATGACGTGCTCGAGCAGTCCGTGCCCGACATCGCGCGTCGTCACGTGCTGGTCTCCGGCCCGCCCCAGATGGTCGCCGGCGTCGCCCTCGCAGCCCGGACCCTGGGCGCGCACAGCGTCCGGGTGGACTACTTCAGCGGCTACTGAGGCTGGTCGTGGCCGTGCTCGACCGCGGAACGGTGGAGAGGCGTCGAGCCGCGCGTAGTAGAGTCTCGGTTCGCGGCTCTGCCTGGCAGAGCCTTGCGGGCTGTGGCGCAGCTTGGTAGCGCACTTGACTGGGGGTCAAGGGGTCGCAGGTTCAAATCCTGTCAGCCCGACCGGCATATCGGCTGGTCAGATCACGTTTGGCCGCTCCGCGAGGAGCGGTCAGCGAGGCTCGGCAAACTGTTTCGCAACGCCGCTGACAACGCGTTCTCGCACCAGAGAGCGCTCTGGCGCTGGCCCACGAAGCTTCGGTGGTGACAACCCGGAGGATCTCGGGTCCGCGCGTCGCACCAGGCAGGCGCAGACGAGGCGCAAGGCCGAGTTCATCGTCGCCGCGACGTCCTAGTCCTCGCCGAGCTCGCTCGAGCGCTCGCCGGGGCTCTCGCCTCGTCCCGCGAGGTCAGCCGAACCCTCGGGGTCGGCGGCGCTCGTCTTGTGCGCAGATGCCCGGGTGGACGTGGAGGTGCAGCCGGCGGGCTGCTTCTTCTTCGCCCCGACGCAGCCGACGGACTTCGGGGTGAGCTCGTGCGAGTAGGCGACCATCACGTCCGAGGCGGCGAACGCGGCCGTGACGTCGGTGCTGACGCGTGAGACGAGCAGGATGTTGGCGCTCTTGAACGAGCCGGTGGTCTGGTTCGTCGCTCCGCTCGCCACCCGCCGGACGTCGCCGTTCTCCGCGATCGTCGCCTTGCGGTGGTTGTACGCGGTCGGCTTCCAGCTGGCGTCGAAGGTGGGGACGCCCGCGGCGACGAGGCGGCGGATCTGCTTCATCTGGGCGGCGGACTTCAGCTCGCCCTGGCTGAACAGCTTCCAGTCGACGACCGCGCGGGTCTGGCAGCCGGCCTCGTGGAGGCGGACGACCTCGTCGGTCGGGGCGTCGATGGTCACCTGGTTCATGTCGTGCTCGACGCGGCAGCCGGGCGCCGGTTCCTTGATCGCCTTGAGCAGGTCGAGGGCCGCGTTCTTCTTGGTCGGAGCGACGTGGAACGTCTGCTGGCCGTCGCAGGTCGAGATCGGCTGCGGCGTGGTCTGCGCCTTGTCCTGACGGCCGAGATCGACCCAGGCGCTCAGGGCCGTGTACGCGCAGCTGTCGGACAGCACGGTGAGCGAGCCGAAGTGGACGAGGTCGGCGTTGTACGTCGCGTTGTTCTCCGAGTGGATGATCACGTCCTGCTGCTCGCCGGTGGAGCTGAACAACCACTCCTTCATGTGCATCGTGCCTTCGCCGCGGGTGTCGTAGCAGGAGTAGCGGCAGCTCTTGTACCAGCCGTGGCCGTACTTCTTGATGGCCGAGTGCACCCGGCGGAGCTGGTCGCTGTCGCTGATCGGGCGTCCGTCCTCGTCGAGGCCGTGCCAGGTGAGGATGTGGAGCTCGGTCCCGCACTTCTCACGTTCGACGAGGGCGTCGGCGTAGGCGTCGATGGACATCGAGTAGAACGTCGCGGTGATGCGTCCGGTGCACGGCGTGGAGCTGATCGCCCGCACGACGAGCGCGGCGTGCTCGCAGCCCTCGAGCGTCTTCACGTGGCAGGCGGTCCCGGCGCCGTCGGGGGTGATGGGGAGGTAGCCGAGCGGGAGCGGACCCGGATCGGTCGTGCTGACGCCGATCGGCGAGACAGGCGTGGCCTGAGCCGGGGCCGCACCGGGCAGCAGGCCGGACAGCACGGCGATGATCAGGGCCAGGAGCACGAGGCGCGCTCGGCGCTCGGGAAGCCGCTCCGGACCCGTCGGCCGACGACGCCCGGCGTGGGCGCCGGGCGCGGCCTGGCCGGTCATGGAGCTGTCTGCGGTGTCGTCGCCACGGCTGCATCCTCCGCCATCCGGAGGACACGAGCGACCGGTCCGACCGCGAGAAGTGACGTTCTTCTCGACGATGCTCGTGATCGGTGCTTGGCCTGACGGTCTTGACGACGCGGCCCGCCTCAAAGGTGCAGGACGTCCGAAGCACCGGCAGCGAGCAGCAGGCGCTGCCATGATCGACGCGAGCAGACCCAGAGCGGTCGAGTGCGAGAGGCGGTCCGGGTGGCTGGTCGTCCGGAAGGTCGCCGGCCGCGTGGGGTCACGCTGCGGCTGTTCCTGCGCGCCGCCGCGCTGACGCTCGGAACCGCGGTCGTCGTTCTCGGCCTGGTCGCGGCCGCCCCGTTCGCGCTGCGCGAGCGGGCCGCCCACGGGACGGTGAGCGACACGGCAGCCGCCCTGCCGGGGCAGGCGCAGCACGCCACCGAGAACCTGCGCAGACTCGGCTACTCCTGCTCCGACGTCGTCAGCACCTCGGAGCTGACGACCCGCTCCTGCAGCCGCGTCGAGCACCTGACCTCGTCCTCGGTCCGCATGACCCTGGACACCACCACGGGCACCATCCGGCTGGCCGTCGCCACGACCGAGGACGAAGGCCGTGCTGCACGGACGTACCGCGAAGCCGTCGGTGCGATCGGAGCAGCGCTCGCCCTGCCTCAGCAGGAGCAGGACAAGGCCACCTCCGCAGCCGGCGCGACGACCGCCGCCACCACCGACCTGGGCTGGGGCAGCCTGACCATCGCGACCGCTGCGCCCTCCTCGGCCGAGGAGTCGAGCGCCACGCTCCGGTCCGCCGGCAGCGACTCGGTCGGGCTCGGCACCTCGAGCACCACCCTCGACGTCCCGGTCGACGCCCTCGCCGACAGCGCCCGGGCCCACGGGTACACCTGCACCACCCCGCAGGTGCAGACCATCCGCGGCTGCGAGCGGGTCTACGGCGACTACTTCGAGGAGCTCTCGTTCCAGGGCACCGACCGCCACACCACCGAGGTCTACCTCAGCGTCACCTCGACCTACCACCGCAAGACCCGGAGCCACTGGATCCGCACGATGGACCAGACCATGAGCTGGACCGACACCGACCAGACCCGGGCCGTGCGCGCCTGGCTCGACGCCAGCCAGGACGCACCCGGCGCGGACGGCTACGTCGACGGGCTACCCGTCTGGTTCCGCGTCCGCACCGACACGTACGCCAAGGAGACCTTCGGCGGCATCAGGGCCGAATGCGCCACCAGCATCGAAGACCTCTCCGGCTGCGACGACCCTTCGGCAACCTCGGGTCGACCGGGCTGACAGGTCGGTCCGAACCCGCGCAGCCGGCTCGTACGACGCGTCGGTGGAGACGCTGGCGAGCTACGACCGAGGTGCCCCTCGACGGTGCAGGAGCAGCAGCCCGGCCGCGGTCATCACCAGAAGGAGCACGCTGCCGCTGGCGACGAAGCCGACGACGAGACCCGTCCGGGTACCGAAGGTCGAGGGTTCTGACACCGCCAGCGGCAAACGGCGTCGGCTCGGCTGCTGGAGACGTACCAACCGGGTCCATGCCGTCGACCGTGAAGAGCAGGAGGACGACGATGCCGTCGACCCGGGCGGGTTCCCCGCCCAGGACGGTCAGCCCCGACGTCTTGGCCTGGCTCTGCCGGCCCCCTGACCGGTCGAGCAGCTCGCACCCCAGGTCGGCCGGTCGTCGTGACGGCCGTTCCGACACCCCGTAGACGACGACCTGTCCGCCGAAGAGGCCGGGCCTGCCCAGAGCGACCGCACGGCCACCGTGCCCACCGTGCACGCGGTCCTGCGCCCGAGCCGCTCGGGGTCGGGACGCCCTGGTCGCTCGTCGTCCTGCTGATCACGGTGCAGGTACACCCAGACCGTCGCGCCGGCATTCCGACCAGGACGACGTCGATGGCCGGGCACGAGGGCTGGCTTGCAGCGACACTGTCGGGGTGGGTCCGAAGAACCGAGGTCCTCGGCCGAAGCCGGACGCCGACGTTGAGCTGGTCAGCGACCTCCGTACGGCGTTCCGCTGGCTGGGCGACCGTGTCGACGTGACCTGCGCCGCCGACCCCACCGGCTGGTGGGCCGACTCCGGCATCCTCCGCCGGCTCGGGCCCGCACTGGCCAGGCCGACGGCTCGGTCGCAGCCCACCCACATCGTCGGACCGACGTCGCGCGGCGCGCTGCTCGGCGTCCTGGTGGCTGTCGAGCTCGGCCTGGGCCTGGTCGAGCTCCGCAAGGATCCGGAGCCGTCCGCCGACAGCGACCGCTGGCTCACCGCGCGCACACCACCGGACTACCAGGACCGCAACCTCCAGCTCGGCCTGCGGCGTGACCTCCTGCCACCCGGTTCACGGGTCCTGTTCGTCGACGACTGGATCGACACCGGCGGGCAGGCCGTCGCTGCCCGCCAGATCGTCCAGGCGGCCGGGGCGACATGGTGCGGAGCCTCGGTCATCGTGGATGCCCTGCACGACGCCCAGCTCCGGCGAGACCTCGAGGTCAGCTCGATCTTCCGCGTCCAGGACCTGTAGACCGTCGTACCGAGGCGACCGGTCAGGGAGAGGGACGCCTGCCTCGAGGAACCAGTGGGGTGTCGGGCGCGCCCTCGGGCTCGATCCGCACCTCCTCGCCGCGGCGTCTCAGCGTCGGAGCGGGGCCGGACCTGAGCCGCCTCACCCAGGTGGCGCGGTAGCGGAAGCTGTCCTGCCGAGCGGTCTCGAACTCGAGCTCGACCACGTCCCCAGCAGCGAGCTCGCGGTAGCCCGCGCCCTCGATCACCGAGTAGTGGACCCAGGCGTCAGCGGTGGGAGGAAGTGCTTCGGAGGAGATCGCGCCCCAGCCCTTCTCCACCTTGTAGAACTTCACGATCCCGATGACCACGATCGACTCAACCACGGCGTGGACCGGCGGCGTCGTCACGGGTGCTGAGCGTGGTTCGCATCCGTACGACAGGCCTGGACCGCGCGGCGGACGGAGGACGTCTCGACGAGTGGTCGGCTGGTGTCCCGCAGGACGGTTCCTCGGTCGGCTACCGACCACGGTCACGACTCCAACGCAGACCGAGAAGCACCGGCGCGACGACGCCTGCTACGCCGAGCGTCCCCAGGACGCGCGGGCCCGTCGAGTAGCCGATCGCGGCGAGCACGATGCAGAGGACGAGCGTCAGGAGGGCGGCCCACAACCACCCGGCTCCGGCTCGTCGTCCATCATCGCCGTTCGCAGTCATGACGTCATCATCACGCTCACGGGCTGGTCTGGCGGGTCTCGGACGACGGTCGTGTCGCGTGCTCGCCACGACGGTCGCCGACGGGCTAGGTACAGCCGACCCCTGCAGGTCGGATCTCGCCCCTCGCCGGTGCGGGCTCGGTGGGGGCGGGCACGTCGGCGAACGTCGCCGGCACCCGCAGCCGTTTCGCCCGGTCGAAGGGCGACACGATCGCGAACGCGGGACCGACGACGTCCGAGACCGGGACGAACGCCGTCTGGCCGCGCCCCTGCGTCGAGGTGTCGGAGAGGTGGCAGCGCGAGTCGGCGCTCAGGTCGCGGTGGTCGCCCATGACGAAGATCCGGTCGCGCGGCACGACGACGGTGAACTCGATGTCCGACGGCGCGACCTGGGTGCCCGAGGAGCTCGTGTAGAGGTACGGCTGCTCGTCGAGCGCGGTGCCGTTGACGGTGAGCCGGCCGGAGTCGTCGCAGCACACGACCGTGTCGCCGGGCATGCCGATCACGCGCTTGATCAGGTGCCCGGTCCCGGCCGTCGGCACGCCGACGAACTCGAGCACCCGGCCGACCGGGCCGACGTGATCTGGTTCGTCGGGCAGCCAGTTCGCGGGGTCCTCGAACACCACGACGTCACCGCGGTGGAAGTCGGTGATCTTCTGCACCACGACCCGGTCGCGGATCAGCAACGTGTTCTCCATCGACGCCGACGGGATGACGAACATCTGGCCGACGAAGGCCCGCAGCAGCGAGCTCACCACAAGCGCACCGACGACGACGAGGGTGAGCTCTCTGAGGAACGCCCGTGCGGGACGCCGCTTCGACGGTGTCGATCGTCCGACGACAGGGTCAGCGCTCGCCATGCGGCTGAGCCTCTCACCCTGAGTGCTCGGCAGGGCGATTCTTGAACGTTCCGTCGACACCGGTGGTCCAGCGGTTGACTAGGGTCGACCCGTGGGTGGGTGGCAGGCGTTGGAGAGGGGCCCGCGGATGATCGTGACCGGTGAGGTCCTGCTCGTCGTCTGCAGCGTGAGCTACCTCGTCTGGTGGACGATCACGTTCAGACCGTCGGCGCAGACTCCGACCGGTGGCGGGCTCTTCCTCGTGGGGGCAGTGCTCTTCGGCCTCGGTGGCCTCGTCCTGCTGGGCGTCGGGATCGCGGCACTTCTGCCGAAGGCGTCGGCGGCGGCTCTGGGGGCGACGGTCGTCGGCGGGGTGCTGGTAGGGGCGCTGCTGCTGTACGTCACCTCCAGCGTCGCCCACCGGCCCGTCACCACCGAGCTCCCGCTGATCGTCGTCTGGGCCACGGCACAGCTCGCTGCCGGCGTCACGTTGCGGACGGCCGGGGTGCTGAGCGTGCCGGCGGCGTCCGCCTGGTTCGTCGCGACCGCGGTCGCCACGCTGGTCGGGCTGGCCTGCTACCTGATCTTCTACCGGCTCGACCCGGTCCCCGCGTACTGGGTCGGCATGGTCCCTCTCGCCGTCGACGGCGTGGTGGCGGCGGTCCTGGCCGTCGTCGTGGCGCTGGCGCGAGTTCCGTGAACGACCGCGTGCCGGTGGTGCCGGGTGCTCCGCAGCACCGTCGGGTCACCGAGTGCCGACGTCAAATGCGTCGTCGACCTGACGAGCTCCGGCGCATGCTGCACAGGTGCGACGAGAGCTCAGCAGGCTCCGGAGGTGGGCTGCATCGCTCGAGCGCGACGCGGCCGCTTCTCTGAGCGGCACCTGGCGCCTCACGATCGACGACGCGTACGTCTTGACCGTGCTTCGGGACGACCGCCGAGAGCAGGTCCTTCTCGGCGATCTCGTCGCCGAGGACTCCTGGTGGCCCGAGGCCTGGTTGCCGCCCCACCGGGAGACGACGCTGGACTTCGACGCTGCCGAGGCGCTGGCGGAGGAGCTGTCGGAGGTGCTCCGCCTCTGGGAGGTCAGCTGGACGTCCTGCTCCCAGCACGGGGAGTCGATCTTCGTATGCAGTGCGGTCTGGATCTGCCCGGGCCCGCCGACCCACGAGATCGCGCTGGTCGGTGGTCTGCCCTCGCCGCGTCAGTACTGAGCAAGAAGCAGGACATGCCAGCGCTTGGGTCGTCGGTCGAGCCGGGCGCGGGGCCGGCGTACGCGCAGGAGCGGTCCGCGGAAGGCCCGCGGGTCGAGCCGGCGGCGTCGCAGCGCGTCCTCGAGCGCCGCCGCCACCGCATCGCCCTGGGCGACGTCGCGGGAGGAGCAGAGCAGGACGTCCATCCCCGCTATGGCCGCGTGCGCGCTCTATGGGGTCGGACGGTGACGTGGTGGTTGACGACAACGGTCGAAGGTTCAGCTTCTCCGGGCCAGGTTCGTGTTCTGATCGGGAGGTGGTCTGCACGGCAAGGAGAAGGTGAGTGACAGCGAGAGACCGGCGAACGTCGCTCCGCGGGAGAGCGACTCTGTTCGGCATCGTCGCTCTCCGGGATCGGTACCTTCGTCTTCGCGGAGCTCCTCTTCTCGGGTCGGCTCGGGTTCGCACCCGCACTGCTCGCCCTCCTTCTCGCCCTTCGTCTCGTGTCGGTCGTCGCGCTGGTCCTGGCCATCGTGAACGGTGTCAGGGCAGGCAACGCGGCGCTTGAAGAACGCTGCGCAACGTCGGGCCGACGGTCCCCAGGGCTCGACGCGCGGTTGCGGACGTACGCCCGACGGAGAGTCGGCTCGCGAACTCGGCCAGCGACCTCGACATGCGCTGCACGGTGATGATCTGGCGGTGATGATCGCGGTGATGATCTAGCGGTGATGATCTGGCGGTGATGATCTAGCGTCGTCGCCGGTCTTGTCGACGCCTCACGAAGTACGTCGCGACCGCGAACAGCGCTCCGGCGAGCACGACGCGACCGAGGTGCAGCCCCGAGCTGAAGTAGTTGACCAAGCCGATGATCAAGGCGAAGACGACTCCGGCCAGCACGGCCAGGACCGCCGTCCGAGTTCTGCTCACGAGAGCATCGTGCCCTGAAGATCCCCCAGGAGGACCTCGGGTGCGTCCTCGGTACGAGGTGCTGCCCGAGCGCAGCCGGGTCGTGCAGCAGCACCTGCGTGGAGCAGGCCGGGGCGTCCGCGTGCGCGAGCAGTCTCGTGCTCGTGGCCACGGCCGAAGAGGTGCGAGCCGTCCAGCGCGGCGATGAGCCAGGAGGTGACGTCAGGTTCGCACCGGTGCTGCGCGCCGGCGCGTCGTCAACGATCACCCGAAGTCGTACGAGCCCGGCAGACGTCCGAGCTGGTGCTCCGGCAAGGAAGGCCAGCGAGCCGACGCCCACTGCGACCAGGTGGCATGACCCGATGGCACGGCCGGGATGGAGACGCCGTGGAGCTCCTCCTGGTCCGGCACCTCGAACTGAGCCCGCCACCGCCTCAGATCGGAGTCGGTCATCTCGAACTGGCCCGGGCCGCTCCCGAACCTGTCGACGACGCGGGCGCGCTGCTCCTCGAAGGCGATCGGCAGGTAGACGATCTCGGTCCGGACCCCGAGTGACTGAGCGATCCACCGGAGCGCCGAGCGCTCGTCCCGACCCCAGAACCCGAAGTCGAGGACGACGTCGACGCCCAGCCGGGCAGCGCGCATCCCGAGCTCCACCAGCTTGCCCTCGAGACGGTCGCGTTGGTCGACGCGTTCCCTCGAGCGCCACCGGTTCGGGCTGTCGGTGTCGAAGACCGCCGTGAGCCAGTCGTCCGGCGTCAGACGAAGCGCCGACTCGCTGCGCTCCAGCTCCTTGGCCCTCGTGGTCTTGCCGGCGCCGGGCAGGCCGACGACGAGGTACAGGTTCATCCCGGGACACTAGCCACCGCGGTGGCGCGAGAGCCCCGAGGTGGGTCATCGGGTCGGTGCGTGCCGCTGCACGTCGACGTCAAGCCACACCACGGCGGCCTTCTGGAGGTCGCTGGTCGGGGTCGCGGTGCCGATGAGTTCGCGTCGTCGTCCCGGTCTGGGTCTGCACGAGGTCGGGTAGGTCTGGACCACGAGCGAGGAGCGACATGACGGACATCAGGGTGCTGGTGCAGGGAGCGAGCATCGCGGGACCTGCTCTGGCCCACTGGCTGAACCGGTACGGGGCGACGGTGACGGTGGTGGAGCAGACCTCCGGGCTGCGTCCCGGCGGCCAGGCGGTGGACGCGCGCGGGGTGTCCAAGGAGGTCATCCGACGGATGGGGCTGGAGGCGACGGTACGGGCGGCCTGCACCGACACCGCCGGGGCGTATGTCGTGGACGCCGACGGGAAGGTCCTCGAGACCCACCGCGCGGACGACCACGACGGGGACGGCTTCATCGCGGAGATCGAGATCCTGCGCGGTGACCTCGCGCAGATCCTCTACGACGACACCCGGGACTCGGTCGAGTACGTCTTCGGAGACCGGGTCGCTGCTCTGACGCAGGACGCGGACGGGGTCGAGGTGACGTTCGCGAGCGGCACCGAGCGCCGCTTCGACCTCGTCGTCGGGGCCGACGGCCTGCACTCGGCGCTTCGCGGGACGGTCTTCGGCCCCCGCGAGCGCTACGTCCGTCACCTCGGGCTGGTGCTGGCCTACTTCACGGTGCCCAACGAGTTCGGGCTGGACCGCTGGATGGTCGACCACCAGGAGGCCGGGCGCTCGGCGGGTCTGCGGCCCGTCCAGGACGCCGAGCGGGCGATCGCGATGTTCTGCTTCCCGGCCCCCGAGGCTGCCGTCCACCACCGCGACGTCGAGGGCCAGAAGAGCCTGCTGCGGGAGCGGATGGCGGGCTTCGGCTGGGAGACCGGGCGCATCCTCGCCCACCTGGACGACACCGGTGACTTCTACCTCGACCAGGTCGCGCAGGTCGTCATGGAGCGCTGGTCGAAGGGACGGGTCGGGCTGCTCGGCGACGCGGCCTTCAGCGCCTCGCCGATGTCGGGCGGAGGCACTGGGCTGGCCCTCGTCGGCGCGTACCTGCTGGCGGGGGAGCTGGCCGCGGCCGGGTGGGACCCGGAGGTCGGGTTCGCGGCGTACGAGCAGCGGATGCGCGGCTACGTCGAGGCCAACCAGGAGATGGGCCGGCTGCACGTCGCGAGCATCCTCGGCTCCGGGCCGGGCTTCGAGGACCTCTCCGAGGCCGAGCTGGAGGCCTTCACCGCGCTGGTCGGGCGCGCCGTCGGAGGTCCCGAGCTGCCCGGGTACGACGACGTCGACCGGCAGCCGAGCCGTTGAGCCGGCCGTAGCCCTCGGACTGCCATCGTGGGACCCGTGGGACCCGTGGGATCCGTGGGACCCGTGGGATCCGTGGGACCCGTGGGACCCGTGGAGCCTGAGGACCTCGTGCGCGGGCGACCGGCCCGGGGACGACGGCGGACGGTTCGACGGGTGCTCGCGGTGCTGCTCGGCACCGCCGTCCTCGTCGGGCTCGTGGTCGTCCTCGGCAGGAGCGTCGTCGACGACCTGCTGTCCTGCTCCCCGCCCGGGCGGCGCGCCCAGGTCGTCCAGGAGGAGTTCGTCCGGGCCCACGTCGCCGACGCCCACGACCTGAGCTGGTTCAGCTCCGACTGCGACGACGCGGGAACGGGCTTCCTCACGTTCAGCACCGCCCTGTCGCCCGCGGACACCCGCGACGCGTTCCTCGCCGACCGCCGGTGCGCGGACACGGACCCGTCCGAGCCCGACGCGTACGGCGTGACCTGCAGGTCCGGCTCGGCGACGGTGGACGTGGTCGTCGAGCAGGCGGCGGGCGGCAGCACCGGCGAGCTCGCCCTGCCCTGACCGGGCGCAGGACGTGCCCGGCCGGTTCGGCGGAGGAAGGTCCTAGGGTGCGGAGATGGCCGCAGCCGGACCGCTCGACGGACGCGTGGCCCTGGTGACCGGGGCGAGCCGCCGCTCGGCGATCGGGGCCGCGATCGTCCGGCGCCTGGTGGCCGACGGCGCCGCGGTCCTGGTGCACTCCTGGGCCGCGGCCGACGGGGACCGGGCCGACCCCGGCGGCACGGAGCACCTGGTCGACGAGCTGCGCCGAGAGGGCGGGCGCCTCGTGCACGTCAGCGCGGACCTCGCCGACCCCGTCACCCCGGCTCGGCTCGTCGCGACGGCCCACGAGTCGTTCGGCCGGCTCGACATCCTCGTCGCCAACCACGCTCGCAGTGCCCGCCAGTCGCTCGAGGAGCTGACCGCAGCCGAGCTCGACCTGACCTGGGCCGTGAACACCCGCGCCACGCTCCTGCTCGTGCAGGAGCACGCCGCCCGGTTCGAGGCCGGAGAGGGCGGGCGGGTCGTCGTGTTCACCTCGGGGCAGTACCACGGCGTGATGCCCGCCGAGCTGCCGTACATCGCGTCCAAGGCGGCGCTGCGCGAGCTGACGCCCACCCTCGCGGCCCACCTCGTCGCACGCGGGATCACCGTGAACTGCGTCAACCCGGGCCCCAACGACACCGGCTACGGGGACGCCGCCGGCTGGGCGTGGGTCGCCGAGCGCAACCCCGGGGGCCGGGCGAGCACCCCGCAGGACACCGCCCGCCTGGTCGGCTGGCTGGTCGGCGACGAGGCCGCCTGGGTGACCGGTCAGGTCATCGCCTCCGACGGCGGCTGGTCGACCCTCGGAGCGTGAGCGGACGCGCTACCGACGTCGCGCCTCGGACTCGGCCCGCCACCGGGTGATCGTCTCGAAGGCCTCGGCGACCTCGGCCTGCGGGATCGGCAGCTTGCGCACCCAGCCGTTCGGCGTGATCTCGATGCGGCCGTCCTCCGCCACCGTGACCGAGAGCAGCGACTCCCACGGATAGCGGCGGGTGCGGACCTTGCGCACCTCGATCCCGTCGGGACGCAGGACGACGCGTCCGCGGAGGGTGGTGACCAGGCTGCGCGCCCCGCCCGCGAGGGGCGGGACGACGGCCAGCCAGCCGAACAAGGGGTCGTACGGCGGGTTGATCAGCAGGAGCACGACGAAGGCCCCGGACAGGAGCAAGGCGAACGCCAGCTCCTCGACGACCTTGCGAGCGGTCGGCCGGGCCGCCCAGATCACGGCCGTACCGTCCCCGGCCGAGCTCGGGACCGCCGTGCTCCACGCCCGCAACCTAGACGCCCGGCAGGTCGGTGGGGCGTGAACCCTGCGATCAGGCTGCGGGACGGCTCGCGACGAACGTCTGCTGCGGTGGCCCGCTGTCGTCCGGCAGGAGGGTCTCCACGTCGGCGCGGACGTCGTGGCACGGTCCGTCGTTCGGCGGCAGCACCCGGACGGCGCGCTCGTGCGCGTCGACGACGTAGACAGCGGTCGTGAAGCCCGTGCTCGAGCCGCACGCAGCCTCGCCGGACGCGTACTCGCGGTCGGGGAGGGACAGGGCGGCTCGGAGCTCTGTCGTCAGCTCTCCCTGCCACTGCCGCACCGTGAAGCGGTCCCGGCCCGCTCGGGTCGTCATCGTCGGGTAGTCGACCTGGCAGCGCAGGAGCACCCGGCCGTCGAAGCCGGCGGGGATCGCGCCGGCCCCGCTGCCGACGTCGACGTCGCCGAGCAGCACGGTGTCGGAGGGGCACCGGGGAGGCGACCGCGTGAGCGAGACGACGGCCGCGGGGGCCCGCGTCGTCGGGACGTCGACCAGCCGGTCGGGCGTCGCCGTGCAGCCGGTGAGAGCGCAGAGGACACCCAGGGCACCCAGCGCGACGAGCGGGGTCCGCAGCACGGTCGACGCCCGGACGGTCGTACTCGTCGGCCGACGTCCGGAGACCATGATCATCGGTGTGCTCGACGCATGATCATGACAGCGTCGGCCACACCGGGTCAGGCACCGGCAGCGGACGGTCGCGACCGTCCGTAGGTACCGATGGTCCCGCCCACCACGATGATCAGACCGGCGGCGAAGAGGATGGTGAAGCCGCGGTCGTCGCGGCTGCCGTTCACGTAGTCCACCGCGCACAGCGCCATGCCCACCACGCCGGCCACGACCAGCAGCACGAGCTCCCCGCGGAGCAGCCGTCCGCCCCGGGCACGGGCGCGGACGGCGGACCACTGGCTCACGGCCGCCGCCATGAGCACCGACGCCGTGGAGGCGACGACCCAGCTGCCCGAACCCGCGCCCCGCACCACCCCGAAGACGACCACCGCCGCCAGCAGGACCGCCAAAACGAGCGCCACGGTCCCGATCACGCGCTGCTGCCGGTCCATGGGCCCATCGTCCCAGAGCGGGCGGCCGGTCGACGGTCCGCAGCCGGAACCGGCGACGACCGGAGGTGCGGGGACCCCGACCTGCGTCTCGCCGAGGTGGTCCTGCTCGTCGTTGCCCGGACGAACGCGGCCTCCGAACCCGGCCTCGACCTCGAGGTGGCCCTAGACGGACCGCCCTCGCCGCATCCGGAGGACCGACCGCTAGCGTTCGGCGGGTGTCTGGCGACGTCGTGAGGTTCGGTCTGGTCGGCTACGGCTTCGGGGGGCGCTACTTCCACGCGCCGCTCATCGCGGGGGCCGAGGGGTGCGAGCTGGTCGGGGTGGTGACCCGGTCGGCCGAGCGGCGGGCCGAGGTCGCGCAGGACCAGCCCGGCGTCCCGACGCTCGACACGGTCGACGACCTGGTCGCGGCCGGGGTGGACGCGGTCACGGTGTGCACCCCGGCCCGGACCCACACCGCGCTCACCGAGGACCTGCTGCGCCGCGGGCTGCCCGTGGTCTGCGACAAGCCGTTCGCGCTCGACGGGCCGGCGGCGCGGGCCACCGTCGAGCTGGCCGAGCGGGAGGGCGTGCTGCTGAGCCCCTACCAGAACCGGCGCTGGGACTCCGACCTGCTGACCCTGCGTCGGCTGATCGACGCGGGCCGGCTGGGGGAGGTCCGGCGCTTCGAGTCGGCGTTCGAACGCTTCGCCCCCGACCCCGAGCCACCGGCGGCCGGCGGCGGCCTCCTCCGCGACTTCGGGAGCCACCTCGTCGACCAGGCCCTGTTCCTCTTCGGTCCCGTGGACCGGGTCTACGCCGAGACGCACGAGCTCGCGCCCGAGTCCGAGGACGACGTCCTCGTCCTGCTGCAGCACACCAACGGCGTGCTCTCGCAGCTCAGCGGTGCGTGGCGGCAGAGCGCGCCCAGGCCGCGCTACCGGGTGAGCGGGAGCGAGGCCACGTTCGTCCTCACCTCGCCGATGGACGGTCAGGAGGAGGCGCTCGTGGCGGGCCGCACCCCGACGAGCGAGGGCGACGACTGGGGTCGTGAGCCCGAAGCGGCCTGGGGGACCCTGCACGTCGGGACCGAGCAGGAGACGGTCCCCAGCGAACGGGGCCGCTGGGACCAGTTCTACGCCCAGTTCGCCGCGGCCGTACGGGGTGCGGGCCCGGTCCCCGTCGACCCCTGGGACGCCGTGGTCACGGCGACGGTGCTCGACGCGGCCCGTCGCAGCGCCGCCGCGGGCACCACGGTCGACGTCGCACCGGTCTCCCGCTAGGTCAGCGGTCTCGGTCCGAGGCTGGAGCCCGGCAGGACCGGGATCAACGCTGCACGACCGGGAGCGGGGTCCCGTCTGCGCCGAACGCCCGGTCCTCGAGCTCGGTGACCTCGTCGATGTGGTCCGAGGTCGAGTGGGGTCCCGGGGTGACCGCGGGCACGTAGACGTACCCCTCGTGCGCGGGCGCGCTGAACCACGGGCCGGGGACACCTTCGACGGTCATGCGCACCTCCACGCGCTCCACCGACGGAGCCACGAGGTAGACGGTGCCGCTGGCGAGGTCGCGTGCGGTGGCGTCGGGCCGGTCCTCGTCCTCCCGCCAGCTGAACCTCAGGTCCGACAGCCGCACCACCGGGTGGGCGGCGTCGGGCACCCGGATCGTCCGGGCGGCGGGGCCGCTCACCGGCCCTTGCGACCCCATCAGCCCGGGAACGTCCTCCGACCACCAGGTCGACCCCGCGGTGTCGACCCAGACGACGAACGTGCCGTCACCGAGGGGCGTCGTCGTCCGACGCGCCAGCACGACCGACGCGAGGGCGGGCTGCGAGGGGCCACGGCGCCCGGCCAGCCGCTTCGCGACCAGGGAAGCCGCCTCGCTCTCGTCGAGCGGACCTGCGTCGGTGTCGACCGTCCCGTCCTCGACGCTGCGGGACGCGGGCGCAGGGCTCGGTGAGGCGAGGACGGCCGGGGCCTCTCCGCCGCGCAGGCCGAGGACGGCGCCCAGCACCACGAGGACGGCCAGGGTCGGCACGGCCAGGCGTACGACGAGCCCGCGGCGTCGGCGACGCGTCGCGCCGGCGGACCGCAGCACCGTCCTGCGGATCTCCGCTCCCCGGGTCGGCGGCAGGTCGCGCTCGGGCGGGGGGGTCAGCAGATCGATCATGGTCGTCCTCCTGGGATCGGTACGCCGAGCAACCGGGTCAGGCGAGCCCGTCCTCGCGACAGCCGGGACTTCACGGTTCCTTCGGCGACGCCCATCGCGGTCGCGGCCTCGGCCACCGACAGGCCCGCCCACACGACGAGCTCGATCGTGCGCTGCTCGCGCGCGGGAAGCTGCCGGAGGACCGTACGCAGCTCGGCCATCCGCTCCTCGGCCTCCAGCCGGTCGGGCACCGCGTCAGCGGGGTCGCCGCCCTCGCCGCTCTCCGCGAGGTCGTGCAGCCGGGTCCGCAGACGGTCGGCCCGCACGACTCCGCGGACGGCGTTGCGGCACTCGTTCTCGGCGATCCCGAACAGCCAGCCGCGCCCGTCGTCGATCCCGCCCGGGACGGCACGGCTCCGCCGCCACAGGCTGACGAACGTCGCCTGCGTCACCTCTTCGGCCAGCATCCACGACGCCGTCCGACGGAACGCGAAGTTGTAGACCTGCCGCGAGTAGCGGTCGAAGAGCTCCCCGAGCGCGTCGGTCTCGCCGCGCAGCAGGCCCGCCCACAGCACGGCGTCGGGCGTCCGCGCCGGCACCGTGGTCTTGACCGTCTCGTCCTGCACGACCCGTAAGTGTCCGGCACCGCCGATGGGGTTCCCGGACCGGTGACCTGCTCTGCGCTCCGGGGGTGGACCGCGAGGAGCACTCCCGCCGTGTCGACGAGGCGGACCTGCGGCACCCGGTCCTCCTGGCCGCCGACGGGTCGTTGATGGACGGCGGGCACCGGGCCCTGACGGCGTGGCTCGCAGGGCGGGAGACCGTCCGTGCGGTCCGCTTCGTCGTCGACCCCGAGCCGGACCGGGTCACCGACGGCTGAGTCGTCCGGGTCTCGCCGCACGCAAATCCCCGTGCGCTCGCGACGCGGCCGCCGTTGGATGGTCCCGTGCTGACCGACGCGGAGCTGAGAGAGGTCGCCGACCGGCTGGTGGAGGTCCCCGGCGTGGTCGGCGTGCTGCTGGGCGGGAGCCGGGCCCGGGGCGCCGGACGGCCCGACTCCGACGTCGACCTCGGCCTCTACTACCGCGCGCCGCTGGACGTCGAGGGACTCCAAACCCTCGCCGACGCCGTGGCCGAGGCGCGTCCTGATCATGAACGGCCCATGATCACGAAGCCGGGGGAGTGGGGACCCTGGGTCGACGGCGGTGGCTGGCTGACGATCGAGGGCACAGCGGTGGACTGGATCTACCGCGACCTCGAGCGGGTCCGACGGGCGTGCGCCGACGCCCAGGCCGGGTCGTTCGACTTCCACCAGCAGGTCGGGCACCCCCTCGGGGTGCCGGACTTCGCGTACGCGGGCGAGGTCGCGCTCGGCGTGCTGCTGGCGGACCCGACCGGTGAGCTGGAGAGGCTCCAGGGCGAGCTGGCGACCTACCCGCCGCGACTGGCCGAGGCCGTGGTCGACCGGCTGGGGGAGGCCGACTTCCTCCTCGGGGCCCTGACGAAGTCGGCGTCGCGCGGCGACGTCGCGGTCGTGGCCGGGACGTTGTTCCGCGTGGTCGGGCTCTGCGCCCACGCGCTCCACGCCAGGGCGGGACGCTGGGTGATCAACGAGAAGGGCCTGGTCGACGACGCCGGTCGGCTGCCGGGCGCACCGGCCGACTTCGTCGCGCGGTCCCGGTCGATCCTCGGCCGGACCGGCACCGGACCCGCGGAGCTGCTCGTGTCCGTCGCCGCCGCCCGGACGCTCCTCGACGACGTGGCCGCCGCCTGAGCCCTGCCTCGGGCCCGGAACTCCGTGGCGCAGCGCGGGGTCCGGGACGACGATGCGTGGTGACGCTCCCGACCGCTCGACTCCAGGTGCCCACCGTGTCGGTACGCGCCTCTGGACGTCCGCCACCGGCTCACACCTGCGCTGGTCGAGGTGGGTGGGCACCTCGGCTACGCCGTCCGGCCGAGCGCGCTGCGACAGGGCCACGCCACCGCGATGCTCGGTGCAGCGCTGCCCGTCGCCCGGGTGCTGGGTATCGGCCCGGCGCTGGTGACCTGCGACGTCGACGTGGCTTCGCGGCGAGTGGTCGAGAACGGTCCTCGAGGACCGGCGGGGGGACGAGCTCCGCTTCCGGGTGCCCACCTGAGGGCCGCACTCTTCATCCAGGCCCAGTCGGCGGATCGCGGTCGGTAGCCGCGTAGGGGTCGACCCGTACGCTCACGGCGTGAGCCGACGATGAGCAAGGTCGACAGCCAGCGGGCGATGCGCGAGGCGAAGTACGCCCGGACCCAGGGCAGCGGCGGCCCGAGCCGTCGTGAGGTGGCGGCCGCTGGACGTCCGCCGGCTGCGGGTGCGGCTCCGGCCGGCGCGGCCCGACCGGACCCGGGCGCCGAGGACGCGCCCGTCCCTGCCGCCGCCGCGCCGACGGCCGACCGCTGCGGGCACAAGTCCATGAACGGCCGCGCCTGCACCCGCGAGGCCGGCCACGCCGAGAAGAACCACCGCTACGGCTGACCCGCCGTCGGAGTGCCTGCGGTCCCGCGCCCGGAAGCCGAGCGTCCCCCTCTGGTAGCACTGGCGTCATGTCCGACCAGACCGCCCATTCCGCCCAGACCGATCCGGCCGACCCGACCGAGCAGTTCGACCAGCCCGAGGGCACCGACGACCAGATCGCCCACCCCGGGCTGACCTCGGCCATGACCGAGCAGCCGGACCACGGCGAGGACTCCTACCGGGGCAGCGACCGGTTGGTCGGGCGTCGCGCGGTGATCACGGGCGCGGACTCCGGGATCGGCCGGGCCGTCGCGCTCGCTTTCGCCCGCGAGGGCGCGGACGTCGTCCTCAGCTACCTCCCGGAGGAGGAGGAGGACGGAGCCGAGTCGGCCCGGCTGGTCGAGGCGGCGGGGCGAAAGGCCGTCCGCGTCCCCGGCGACATCCGCGACGAGGACGTGTGCCAGCGCATCATCGACACGGCGGTCGCCGAGCTCGGTGGCATCGACGTCCTCGTGAACAACGCCGCCTTCCAGATGGCACAGCTGGGTGGCATCGCCGACATCACGACCGACCAGCTCGACCGCGTGCTGAAGACGAACCTCTACGCCATGTTCTGGCTCTGCCAGAAGGCGCTGCCGCACCTGCGGCCCGGTTCGGTGATCATCAACACCTCGTCGGTGCAGGCGCTCTCGCCCTCCCCGGAGCTGCTGGACTACGCCACCTCGAAGGCCGGCATCGTGAACTTCACCAAGGGCCTCGCCCTCGAGCTCGCCGACCGCGGCATCCGCGTCAACACGGTGGCACCGGGTCCGATCTGGACGCCGCTGATCCCGGCGACGATGCCGGTCGAGCGGTCCGAGGGGCACGGCGAGTCGACGCCGCTCGGGCGCGCCGGGCAGCCGGTCGAGGTCGCGCCGGCGTACGTGTTCTTCGCCTCGCAGGAGTCGAGCTACGTCACCGGCGAGATGCTCACGGTCGCGGGCGGAGCCCAGGCGAGCTGAACCCCGGACGCGCTGCTGCGGCCCGGCCCGTTCCCGGCACTCCTTCCGTGATCTCTCCAGGCGACCGGTCCGCGGTGACGGCGGGGGAGGGGGTCGCGCCCGACCGGCTCGCCGAGGAGATGTTCGCGGAGACGGTGCGCGACGGCCAGAGCGCCCGGCACGTCGCCGACGACGTCGACGCCGAACGAGTCCGCTCGACGCTGCGCGAGCTCGGCCGGGCGCACGACGTACGCCTCCGCACGGCGCGCACGGGCACGACGGTGGTCGTGGCGCGTCTCGACGCCCAGCTCTGGCGCGACGACCGGGCGACCATGCGCGCCAAGCTGGCGCCGCCGCGCTGAGCACGTCCGCGGGACGGGCAGCCGCGGCCGCACCCTCCACGTCACGAGCCGGCAGGTGGCAACGGCGCGAACACCTCACGTACGCGACCAAACTGGTCGGTACGCTCCCCATCGGCCCAGAGGCATCCGGCAGGTGAGCACGCGCAACCCCAGGAGGTCGAGGGTGCTGCTCGTTCGCGCCGGGTCCGTCCTCGGTGTCGCGACGACGTCGAGCCCTCCGCGACGAGCCAGCACCCGTGCGCCGGTGGCCCAGCACGGGACGTGATCGCGAGCAGCCGGCCCGTCGTCCGAGCTCGACCAGTCTCCTGCGCGCTTCCATGCCCTGCTGGTGAAGATCGCCGCTCGCCGCAGATCTGCAGACTTTCGTCAGGACCGACCCGCGCAGTTGAGAGGACGGCGGGTCTTTCCTGGCGCTTCTTGTGGAACGGCGTCTGAAAGGGGACATGTCCGGAACCGGACCCACCGTCGCCGCCCGGCGTCCCCGTCGGGCTCCTACCGTGACCGCACCGGCGGCTCGCGGACGACCCCCCTCGTCCCGAGCCGTCCGGTCTCACCGGCCGTACTTACGGCCCGTCGGGAAGGGTCCGGGGTGCGAAGGATCTGGTTCAGGCTGCGCGACAAGCCGCTCGAACGCCGCGTGACGCTGTCCACCGCCGCAGCGGTGGCGGTGGCCATCCTGCTGTCGAACCTGGCCGGTTACGCCGCGCTGCGGGCCACCCTGCTGCACGCCTCGCAATCCGTCGCCGAGTCGATCGCCCGGGACCTGGCGGTGCCGGCGGCCGACAGCCTCGAGACCACCGGCCGGCTCGACGCCCGCGTGTCCCAGGCCGGCGGGGTGGTCGTCGAGGCGGTCGCGGCCGACGGTTCCGTCCGGCGCGTCCCCGGCGAGACCAGCGCGCTGGTGCTCGACCCGGCCGACACCCGGGCCACGGCGCCGGGCGCGGGACCGTCCGTCCGGACGGGCGTCGACGACGCGGGCACCCGCTACCTCGTCGTGACGCGGCCGCTGGAGGACACCGGCTACGCGCTGCTGGTCGCCCGGCCGCTGGGCCCGGTCCTGGAGATCCTCTCCGCCCAGCGGCTGATCCTGCTCTGCGTCTGCGCGATCAGCATCGTCGCGTGCGCCCTGCTCGCCGGCGTGATCGCGCGCTACGGGCTCCGACCCGTCCGCCGGCTCACGGCGGCGGTACGCCACGTGACCGACACCAACGACTTCCAGCCCGTCGCCATGCCCGACGTCTCCGGCGAGCTGGCGGTCCTGGCTTCGTCGTTCAACCAGCTGCTCCGCTCGCTGGGCGAGGCCCGCGAGCGGCAGGCCCGGCTGGTCGCCGACGCCAGCCACGAGCTCCGTACGCCGCTGACCAGCCTCACGACCAACGTGGACCTCCTCGCCTCCGACCTCCAGGCCAACTACCTGTCCGCCGGGGCGCGGGCCGTGATCCTCGGTGACGTCCGTGCCCAGCTCGGCGAGCTCAACGAGCTGGTCGGCGACCTCGTGCACCTGACCCGCGACGACTCGTCGGCCTTCGAGCCGTTCGACATCCGCGACGTCGTCCACTCGGCGGTCGACCGCGTGCGACGGCGCAGCCAGGACCGCTTCTTCCTGGTCGAGCTCGACCCGTTCTACCTGATCGGCGACCCCGCCGCCTTCGAGCGCGTGATGGTCAACCTGCTCGACAACGCGGTGAAGTGGAGCCCGACGGGCAGCACGGTCCGCGTGCGGCTGCAGGGCAACCGGCTGCGGGTCGCCGACTCCGGCCCCGGCATCCCGGAGGCCGACCTGCCCTTCGTCTTCGACCGGTTCTTCCGCGGCGAGACCGCACGGAACACACCGGGCACCGGCCTCGGCCTGTCGATCGTGGCCAAGACGCTCGAGGACCACGGCGGCAGCGTCCGCGCCGGCCGGTCTGACGACGGCGGGGCCGAGTTCACCCTCCAGCTGCCGGGCGCCACGAGCCCGCAGGCGCTGCCGAGCATCATGATCCGGACCGGCTGAGACGGCCAGGCGCTCAGCGACCGGCCGGTCCGAGGGGATGGACCCGTACGCCCTGCACGACGCGGTTGACCTCGCCCCCGGGGAAGGGGACGTCGGGGTCGAGCCCGAGCCGGACCGCCGTCTCGAGGGCCAGCAGCTGTCCGACGACGACCATCGGCAGCGCGAGGAGGGCGTCCGGGCGCGCTGCGCCGGTCGGACCGCCGACCCGCACGACCTCCACCCCGTCGAGACGTCCGGCGTCCTCGACCGGGAGGCCCTGCCCGACGACCGCGACGACCTGGCCCACGGGCAGGCCGGCGGCGAGCTCGGCGAGGACGTCCAGGTCGTAGGCCCGGGTGTACGGGTCGTCGGAGACGAGGACGACGGCCAGCGTCGTCGGCGTCAGCGCGGCCTTGGGCCCGTGCCGGAAGCCGAGGGAGGTCTCGGCCAGCGCGACGACCCGGCCCGCCGTGACCTCGGTGAGCTTGAGGGCGCACTCGCGCGCCAGGCCGCCGAGCGCCCCGCTGCCCAGGTAGACGACCCGGTCGTCGACCCGGTCGGCGAGCCCTCCGACGCGGCCGCGCGCGAGCAGCACGTGCTCGGCCGCGGTGGCGGCGGTCTCCGACGCGGCGGCGGGGTCGCCACCGCCGAGCAGCAGCAGCGCGGCCAGCACCATGCTGGTGAAGCTCGACGTCATGGCAAAGCTCTGGTCGTCCGCGGCGGGCGGCATCAGCACGACCCGGGAGCGCGGACGGTCGCGGTGCGCGGTCGCCAGGGCGCCGTCGGGGTTGCAGGTGAGGACGAGGTGCGCGACGTCGGTGAGCACCTCGTCGGCGAGGGCGCAGGCGGCCACGCTCTCGGGGCTGTTGCCCGAGCGCGCGAAGGACACGAGCAGGGTCGGCACGTCCGGGACGAGGGCGTCGAAGGGGTTGCTGACGAGGTCGGTCGTGGCCACGGCCTCGACGCGCCGGCCGAGCACCCGGGAGAGGTGCGGGGCCGCCACCAGCCCGGCGTACGCGCTGGTGCCGGCCCCGGTCAGCAGGACCCGCGCCTCGGGCCGGTCGAGGACCGGCCCGAGGAGGTCCGCGACGTCCACCGCGTGGTCGGCCAGCCCAGCGCCCAGGACGCGCCACACGGCGGGCTGCTGCACGATCTCGCGCTCCAGCTGGGAGGCGGTCGCGGGCGTGTGCGAGGCCACGAGGCCGGGGGCGGTCACGGGCCGATCCTGCCCCGGCCTCCGCTGATCACCGTGGCGAGGTGGTGCCGAAGGGTTCGGCCAGGTCGAGGAAGGGCACGCCGAAGGCGGCGCCACCGGAGACGAGCTCGTGCGCACGGATCGCGATGCCGACCAGGGCGGCGTCGGCGCCGTAGCGCGCCGGGACGACCGGCGGAGGCGGGTCGACGAAGCGGACGCGAGAACGCAACGCGGTGCCGAGCCCGTCGACGAGGGGACTGCCGGCGCGCGCCACCCCGCCGCCCGCCACCACGAGGGAGGGATCCATGGACTCGACGTACGTGGCGACCGCGTCGGCCAGCGCGTCGACCGCGGCGCCCCAGACCGCTTCCGCGGCGGCGTCACCCAGGACGGCCAGCCGGACCACCTCGTCGGCGCCGGCGACCGGGGTCCGGGACGCGGCAGCGTAGGCGCGAGCGATGGCCGGCCCGCTCGACACCGTCTCCAGGCACCCGGTCTTGCCGCAGGGGCAGGGCATGCCGTCGGGTCGCACGACGACGTGCGCGAGCTCCCCGCCGCTGCCGTTCGACCCCCGGTACGGCCGTCCGTCGATCACGAAGGTCGAGCCCACCCCGGTGCCGAGGGCCAGGAAGAGCCAGTCCGCGTGCCCGCGGGCCGCGCCGAGCCGGGCCTCCGCGTACGCACCGGAGGACACGTCGTGGCCGAAGGCGACCGGCACGGCGAGGTCGGCAAGGAGCCTGCGGAAGTCGACGTCTCGCCAACCCAGGGTCAGCGACCACCGCCCGACCCCGGCGCGCTCGTCCACCAGGCCCGGGACCGCCAGGCCGACCGCGGAGGCGCCGCCCAGGGCCTCGGCCTCCGCGACGAGGAGACGCACCTGGTCGACGACCGCCTCGACGATCCCGCCCGGTGCGACGTCGACGACGCGGCGGTCGGCACGGACGAGCAGGGCACCGGCGGCGTCGACCACCGCCCCCTTGATCGTGGTGCCGCCCACGTCGACCGCGGCGACGACGGGACCGCCGGTGGTTCCCCCGGAGTCGTGATGGTCCTCCACGGCTCCTCCGTCCGGCGCGCGACGGCGCTCGACGCGGCCCGTCGCCGACGCTACGGCAGCCCCCGAACCCGGCGATGGCGGCCCGGGGGGCCGGTCGGCGACGGCCCGGTGCTCGTGCGGGGCCCGTCAGGGTCCGGGGAGGTGGGACCCTGGGGACGTGCCGGAGCTGACGTCCGCCCCCCGCCCCCGCTGGTGGCCGCACTTCTCCAGCACGCTGCGCTCGACCGCCGTGACCGCACGGCTCGGCCGGGTGCTCGGCATCGCCATCGCGGTCTGCTTCGTCACCGGTCTGATGAGCGAGCTCCAGTACCACCCGCTCTCCTGGCTGCCGTGGCCCGCTGCGCCGGTGTGGATCTACCGGGTCACCCAGGGTCTGCACGTCCTGGTCGGGACCGCCTGCATCCCCCTCGTGCTCGTCAAGCTCTGGTCGGTCTACCCGAACCTCTGGCGCTTCCCGCCGCTGCGCTCGGTCCTCGACGCCCTCGAACGGGCCTCCGTCGCGCTGCTCGTCTCGGCCAGCCTCGTCCAGCTGGTGACCGGCTACGTCAACACGCTCAACTGGTACCCGTTCGGCTTCTACTTCGTCGACGTGCACCACTACCTCGCGTGGGTCGTGGCCGGCTCGGTGCTGCTGCACGTCGCGATCAAGCTGCCCGAGATCCTGCACGGGCTGCGGACGCGGGTCGTCGAGGACCGCACGCTGACCGAGGTGCCCGCCGCGGAGCGTGCACCGCAGGAGGCCGACGGGACGCCTGCGGTCGCGCCGACCTCCGGCGGGCTCTCCCGGCGCGGGTTGCTGGCCGCCACCGGGGCCGGCATCGGCGTCGTCGTCGTCACCGCGGCCGGCCAGGCCGTCACCCCGCTGGAGCCGATCGGGCTGCTCGCCTTCCGCCAGTGGGACCGCGGTCCGCAGCAGGTCCCGGTCAACCGGACCGCGGAGGGTGCGCAGGTCGTCGAGCTCGCGCAGGACCCGGGCTGGTCGCTCCGGGTGGAGGGCCCGACCTCGTTCCGGCTCGGGCTGGCCGACCTCGAGCCGACCGCGACCGAGGAGGCGCGGTTCCCGATCGCCTGCGTGGAGGGCTGGAGCGTCGGCGCGTCGTGGCGGGGTCTGCGGCTGATCGACCTCGTGCGGCGGGCCGGCGGGGACGAGTCGTCGGAGGTGCTCCTCGAGTCCCTCGAGCCGGTCGGGCTCTACCGCACCTCGACCATCACCGGGCCGCAGCTGACCGCGGCCCTGCTCGCGACCCACCTCAACGGCCAGCGGCTCGACGTCGACCACGGCTACCCCTTGCGCCTGATCGCTCCCAACCGGGCCGGCGTGCTCAACACGAAGTGGCTCTCGCGGGTGGAGGTCCGGTGACGGCACGGACGCCCGCCACCGCGGAGGCTCCCGCTGCCGGGTGGGTACGGCTCGTCCGCCGGATCGCAGGTGTCCTCGGGTTGGGGATCCTCGGGTACGGCGTCGTCAGGCTGCTCCTCGTCGCGCCGCTGCCCGACCTGTTCCACCTGCTGCTCTGGCTCGCCGCCGCCGTGGTGGTGCACGACGGCCTCGTCTCGCCGGGCGTGGTCGCGGTCGGGTGGGCGCTGCGTCGCTGGGTGCCCGACCGGGCGCGGCGCCACCTGGAGGGTGGTCTCGTCGCCGCGGCCATGATCGTCGTCGTGGCGCTGCCGCTGATCTACCTGGAGGGCAGCCAGCCGCCGGAGAAGGCGCTCCTGCTGCAGGACTACAGCCGGAACCTCACGGTCCTGCTCGTGCTCGTCGCCCTCGTCTCGACAGCCCTCTACGCGCTCCGGGTGGGGCGCGACCAGCGCAAGGACCGGGATCCGGAGCCGCCCTCGGCCGCGACGGTCGAGGACGGGTAGCCGGGAGCACGAGCAGGCGCACCCGGCTAAAGTTGAGATATCAACTAGTTCTGGAGGAGCTTCCTGTGCCCACCACCAAGGTCACGATCGTCTACTACTCCCAGTCCGGCACCGTGGCCACGATGGCCGCCCGGCTGGCCAGCACCGCCGAGGCGCAGGGCGCCGAGGTCCGTCTCCGCTCCGTCGGGCGCGAGGGCGACGAGCCGGTCGAGGGCGAGCCGCAGCGCCCGACCGCCGAGGACATCGTCTGGGCCGACGTCGTCCTCTTCGGCTCGCCCACCCGCTACGGCAACGTCGCGGGCCGGCTCAAGGTCTTCATCGACAGCCTCGGGGCGCAGTGGGCGCAGGGCCAGCTCGCCGACAAGGTCTACGCAGGTTTCACCTCCAGCCAGACCGTGCACGGCGGCCAGGAGACGACGTTGCTCGCGCTCTACAACACGATCCACCACTTCGGTGGGCTGGTCGTCTCCCCGGGCTACACCGACGGCTCGAAGTTCGTCGACGGCAACCCCTACGGCGTCGGCCACGTCACCGGCGGCGGCAACGACATCCCCGTCGGCGACGTCACCAACACCGCGCTGGACCACCTCGTCACGCGGACGATCACCATCAGCCGGAAGCTGAACGCCTGATCGAGCACCCGCTGACGGTTTTCTGACACTCGTCGCCGGTACGGGGCCTCTCCGGGGCCGATCCGGCTCACGAGCGTCAGAAAACCGTCACGGTTAGCAACCGAGGGCTCACAACAGGCTCACAGGCTGACGAGCACGACCGCACAGAGCGCTGGACGAGGGTGAGGTCATGTCCACCTCGCTCCTGCTCCGTGCGCTGCCGCGCCGGCCGCGCACCGACCTCGCGCCCGCCGTCGACCAGACCGGTCGCCCAGCCGCGTGGCGGCGCGGCGGACGGCGGCTCCTCCTGGGCGGGCCCGACGACCCGCGGCTCGCCCGCCCCCTGCTCTGGCTGCTGCTCCTCGGTTCGGCGGCGCTCTACCTCGTGAACCTCACGAGCTCGGGCTACGCCAACGAGTTCTACGCCGCCGCGGTCAAGTCGGGCACCGAGTCGCTCAAGGCGTGGCTCTTCGGCTCCCTCGACGCCGGGAACGCCATCACCGTCGACAAGCCGCCGGCGTCGCTGTGGGTCATGGTGCTGTCGGCCCGTATCTTCGGCTTCTCCTCGTTCTCGCTGCTGCTCCCCCAGGCGCTCATGGGCGTCGGCGCCGTCGCGACGCTCTACGCCGCGGTCAAGCGGTGGGCCGGCGCGTACGCCGGGCTCGTCGCCGGTGCGCTGCTCGCGCTCACCCCGGTCGCAGCGCTGATGTTCCGCTTCGACAACCCGGACGCGATGCTCGTCCTGCTCATGACCCTGGCCGCGTACGCCGTGGTCCGGGCTCTCGACGCGACGGGAGCCGGCGACTCGCTCCGGGCTCGCTCCGCGCTGCGCTGGATGGTCCTGGCCGGCGCCCTGATCGGGGTCGCGTTCCTGACCAAGATGGCGCAGGGGCTGCTGGTGCTGCCGGCCTTCGGCCTGGTCTACCTGGTCGCCTCCCCGCTGCGGCTGCGCGCCCGGATCGGGCACCTGCTGGCCGCGACCGGCGCACTGGTCGTGTCGGCCGGCTGGTTCGTCGCGCTCGTCGAGCTGTGGCCGGCCTCGGCCCGGCCCTACATCGGCGGCTCGACCGACAACTCGCTGTGGGAGCTGGCGATCGGCTACAACGGGCTCGGTCGGCTCCTCGGCGGTTCCGGCAACGGCGGCGGTGGGGGCGGCGGCGGGTTCGGTGGCACGGCCGGGTTGACGCGGCTGTTCAACAGCGCGTTCGCCACCCAGGTCTCCTGGCTCGTCCCGGCCGCGCTGGTCGCCCTCGTGGCCGGCCTGGCCGTCACCCGGCGTGCCCCCCGCACCGACAGGACGCGGGCGGCCCTGCTGCTCTGGGGCGCCTGGCTCGTCGTCACCGCGCTGGTCTTCTCCTTCATGTCCGGGACGATCCACCCCTACTACTCGGTCGCGCTCGCCCCGGCGATCGCCGCGACCATCGCGGTCGGCGGCCGGGGCCTCTGGGTGCGGCGGGAGTCGCACCTTCCCCGGGTGACGCTCGCGGTGATGATCGCCGGCACGGCGGTCTGGGGCTTCGTCCTCATGCAGCGTGACGCCGGCGGGTGGCTGACGTGGCTCGCCTGGACCATGCTGGTCGGCGGCGTCCTCGGTGCCCTCGTGCTGGCGGTGTCGGCGGGCCGGCTCAAGCGCTGGGCCGTCGCAGGGCTGCTGATCGGCACGCTCTCGGCCCTCGCCGGGACCGCCTCGTTCACCGTCGCGACCGTCGCCTCCGGGCACACCGGCTCGACCCCGACCGCCGGGCCGGCGGTCGTCGCCACCGCCTCGGGCTTCGGCGGGGGTGGTGGCCAGGGCGGTCCCGGCGGTGGCGGGCAGCCGCCGACGCAGGACGGGACGCAGACCGGCACGCAGAACCGGCCGGCCCAGGGTGGCGGCGGTCAGGGCGCGACGACCTCCACCGAGCTCACCGACCTGCTCAACGCGACCTCGACCCGGTGGTCCGCCGCCGTCGTCGGCGACCAGTCGGCCGCGTCGCTGATCCTGTCGAGCAGCACGTCGGTGATGGCGATCGGCGGCTGGGGCGGCAGCGACGACTCCCCGACGCTGGCCCAGTTCGAGGCGTACGTGGCGGACGGCGACGTCACGTACTTCGTCGCGAGCGGCGGCAACGGCGGTGGAGGGGGCCAGGGCGGCAGCGACTCGTCGGGCAGCCAGATCACGGCCTGGGTCGAGGCGACCTTCTCCTCGACGACCGTGGGCGGCACCACCGTGTACGACCTGACGTCGCCGACCACCTGAGCACGACCCCGTCCGACGCAGCCGCACACCTCCCGGACAGCCGCACAGGCCCGGAGGTGTGCGGCCGTCCGTACGGTGCGCCGCCGGGCCGGCGCGACGGGACCCACCCTTGCCGCGTGATCTTGGACCCGCGATGCTTCCACCCATGGCGAAGAAGACCTCCGGGACCCGCAAGCGCAGCCGGGTGCAGCTGAGCAGCCCGGGCGGCGTGGTGCGCTCCACGCCCATCGGCGACTACGGCTTCCTCAGCGACGGCGAGGTGTCGGCGTTGCTGTCGCCGAACGGCGCCGTGGAGTGGATGTGCGTGCCGCGCTTCGACTCCGCCAGCGTCTTCGGCCGCATCCTCGGCCGGAGCGCGGGCGCCTTCCGCCTGGCGCCCGCCGACGTGCTCGTGCCGGCCGAGATGCGCTACCTGCCCGGCACGATGGTGATCGAGACGAGCTGGGGCACCCCGACCGGCTGGATCATCGTCCGCGACGCCCTGGTCGTCGGTCCGTGGCACCACGAGGACGACCGGTCCAAGACCTACCGGCGGACGCCGAACGACTACGAGGCCGAGCACATGCTGATCCGCACCATCCGCTGCGTGTCCGGCGAGGTGCAGACGACGATGGACTGCGAACCGGTCTTCGGCTACGGGAAGACCCACGCCACCTGGGCGTACGACGGCGAGGGCTACTACGCGGGCACCGCGAGCGCCGAGGGCGAGGACGTCACCGTCAGCCTCACCAGCGACATGAGGCTGGGGTTCGAGGGCGGGCAGGCCAGCGTGCGCACGCTGCTCAAGCAGGGCGACACCCGTTTCGTGTGCCTGTCCTGGGGTGGGGCCGTCCCGCCGCGCACGTACGCGGAGGCGTACGACAAGCAGGTCTGGACGGCGCACCACTGGCAGCACTGGCTGGCCCGCGGCCGGTTCCCCGACCACCCGTGGCGCGGCTACCTGCAGCGCTCGGCGCTGACCCTCAAGGGCCTGACGTACGCCCCGACCGGCGCCATCGCCGCGGCCGGTTCCACCTCGCTGCCGGAGACGCCGGGCGGGAACCGCAACTACGACTACCGCTTCACCTGGATCCGCGACGCCACGTTCGCGCTCTGGGGGCTGTACTCCCTCGGCTTCGACTGGGAGGCGGTGGACTTCTTCTCCTTCATCGCCGACCTCGTGGCCGACGAGCAGGACATCCAGATCATGTACGGGATCGGCGGCGAGAAGCAGCTGACCGAGCGCGAGGTCGACTGGCTGCCGGGCTACGCGAACTCGCGCCCGGTCCGGATCGGCAACGCCGCCTACGCGCAGCGCCAGCACGACGTCTGGGGCGCGCTGCTCGACTCGGTCTACCTGCACTTCAAGGCCGCCGACCACCTGGACAGCCGGATCTGGAGCATCCTCGACGCCCAGGTGACCGAGGCGCTGAAGTACTGGCGCGAGCCCGACGCCGGCATCTGGGAGGTGCGCGGCGAGCTGCAGCACTTCACCTCGTCCAAGATCATGTGCTGGGTGGCGGTCGACCGCGGCGCCAAGATCGCCCGGATGACCGGCGAGGACGGCAAGGCCGCGGAGTGGGAGCTCGCGGCGCAGGAGATCAAGGACGACATCCTCGCGAACGGGGTCGACGAACGCGGTGTGCTGACCCAGTACTACGGCACCAAGGCGCTCGACGCCTCGGCCCTGCTGGCCCCGCTGGTGCGCTTCCTGCCGGCGGACGACCCGATCATCCGCAACACCGTGCTGGCGATCGCCAAGGAGCTCACGGTCAACGGGCTGGTGCTGCGCTACAAGGTCGAGGAGACCGACGACGGGTTCAGCGGCGAGGAGGGCAGCTTCACGATCTGCTCCTTCTGGCTCGTGTCCGCGCTGTGCGAGATCGGCGAGTACGACCGCGCGCGCAAGCTCTGCGCCCGGCTGCTGTCCTTCGCCGGCCCGCTCGACCTCTACGCCGAGGAGATCGACGCCCACTCCGGGCAGCACCTGGGCAACTTCCCGCAGGCCTTCACCCACCTGGCGCTGATCAACGCCGTGATGCACGTGATCAAGCTCGAGGCCGAGCACGCGCAGACGGCGTCGGGGTCGTGGGCGGGTTCGGTCGAGCCGTCCGAGGACGAGGATCGGCAGGGCTGAGCGGAACCGGCGACGAGGGGCCCGAGAAGGACGCGACAGAGCGGGGGACGGACCCGGCAGGGCCGGCGGACCTCGGCCCGCGTGCCGCAGCTGGTTGCGGGACGCGGCTCCCGGGTACCCACGCGGTCGTGCCCCGGGTGACGAAGAACGGTCTGCGGATGGTCGCGGTGGCCGTCGGCACCCAGGTCGTCCTGCCGATCGGGGTCTACCTCCTGCTGGTGCACCTCGGGGTGCGACCCGTCTGGGCCCTGGTGGCCTCAGCCGGGGTGTCGGTGGTCGGCCTCGTCGTGCAATGGGTCCGGACCCGTGAGATCTCCACCCTGGGTCTGATCGTCGCCGGTCAGTTCGTCGTCGGGATCGTCGTGGCGCTGGTCACCGCCGACCCCCGCTTCGTGCTGCTGAAGGACTGGGTGATCACGCTTCTCATCGCCCTGGGAGCCGCGGCCAGCCTCCGGCTCCGGCGCCCGTTGATCGCCCGGGTGCAGCGCGAGCTCAGCCCGGACCGTGCCGACTTCGACCGGCGGTGGAGCAGCCAGCCGGAGTTCCGTCGGGTGCACCGGCGCCTCACCGTCGTCTGGGTCGCCGGGCTCGTCGTCCTGGTCGCGATCGCGGTCCTCCTGATCTACCGGACCCCGCTGACGGTCGCGGTCGTCAGCACCAACGTCCTCAGCCCGGTCGGCCTCGCCGTCCTGATCGGCGTCACCGAGGTCCGGGTCGCGCGCGTCCCCGACGAACCCGGACGCGACCACGACCGACGCCGGGCGTCCGAGAACCGCTGACCGGGGCCGGTACGACCGGGACGCCCCTCGGCGCCTGCCCGTGCTCAGCCGTTGGCGATGGCCGCGGGCCCGTCGGCGCGACGGATGTCGACGACGTGGCCGGTCTGGTCGGACAGCAGCACGTCGAGCGACTGCCGGGCGACCTCTTCCGAGCTGAGCAGCGTGCCGGGCGGCTCCTCGCCGAACGCCTTCGTCCGCATCGGCGTGCCGGTGCGCTCGGGGTTGACGCAGTTGACCCGGACCCCGGCTCCGGCCCACTCGTCGGCGAGCGCCTGGGTCAGGTTCACCACGGCGGCCTTGGCCGAGGAGTAGAGCGAGTAGCCCGAACGTCCCCGCGTGTAGGAGGACGACGTGAAGAGCAGCAGCGAACCGCCCGACGCCGCGAGGTGCGGGAAGAACTCCTGCGCGACGAAGACCGGGGCGAGGTAGTTCACGTCGGTCGAGGCGTAGATCGTCTCCTCGGTCAGCTCGGTGAGCTCCCCGCGCGGCAGCACGCCCGCGGTGTTGACGACGAAGTCGATCCGCCCGGTCTCGGCCAGCACCGTACGGGCCGCCTCGGCGACGTCCGCCCGGCGCTCCACGTGCGTGCCGGTCGTCGAGCGCGAGAACGTCCGCACCGTCGCGCCGTACGCCTCCGCGGCGGCCGCGATGTCGCCGCCGATCCCGTACGAGCCGCCGAAGACGACCATGGTCCGGCCGGCGAGCGCCGCGCGGTAGCCCTCCTCGTCCAGCGGGGTGGGGATGTCGGCGGAGGTGAGCTGGAAGAGCTTGTCGGCGATGTAGACGTCGATCGGCTCGGTGACCTTCATGTTCCGCTCGTGGCCCGCGACGACCGCGACCGGGACCTCGGGTGAGTAGCGCAGCACGACCGTGCAGTCGTCGGTCGCGCTGAAGTCGGGGTCGAGCGCCGCGTTGGCGTAGGCCTGGCGGATCGTCGAGAGGCGGAAGCTCTGCGGCGTCTGGCCGCGGCGCAGCAGGTGGCGGGGGAGGACGTCGGCGATGTGGCCGTGGGTGGCGTCCACGGAGATCACCGTGTCCGCCGACGGGATCGCGGTGTCGACGGCCTGGTGGGTCTGGAGGGCCTCGACGTTGGCCGCGATGATCGTCTGCGACACGAGCGGCCGGACCGCGTCGTGCAGGAGGACGTTGCACTCCTGCTCGCCGAGGGCCGCCAGCGCGGCGGCGGTGGTGTCGTTGCGGGTGCCCGCACCCTCGAGGATCTGGGTGACCTTGTCGTAGCCGCCCTGCCGCACGATGGCGCGGATCTCGTCGAGGTAGCCCGGCGCCATCAGCACGAGGATCTCGTCGACCAGCGGCGAGGCCTGCATGGCCGCGATCGTGTGCTCGATGATCGGCTTGCCGGCGATCTTGATCAGCTGCTTGGGGATGCTCAGGCCCACCCGGGTGCCGGTGCCGCCGGCGAGCACGACGGCCACGTTCCGCAATCTGTCCACCGGCCGACCTTAGCCACGTCGCGGCGGGGTGGCCGTCACTGACGCGCCATCGCCGCCAGGACGCGCGTCGCGCTGGTGCCGAGCCCGAGACGTTCGGTGAGCGCCGCGAACCGCTCCGGGTCGGCCGGGGCGGTCGGCAGCACGAGGTCGTCGAGCGTCACGCCGAGGTCGAGGTCGGTGGCCACGGACACCACCTCGGGCGCGACGGCGAGGTAGTCGATCGCCGCGTGCAGCCTGGCCCGGACCGACGCGCTCACCCGGGTGTCGGCAGCGCTCGCCGCCGTCAGGATGCCGGCCAGGTCGCCGTACGAGCCGATCAGGCTGGCGGCGGTCTTGTCGCCGATCCCGGGGACGCCGGGCAGCCCGTCGGAGGCGTCGCCGCGCATCGTGGCGAAGTCGACGTACGCCGCCGCCGGCACGCCGTAGCGCGCGCGTACCCAGGCGTCGTCGACCTGCTCGTGCTTCCCCACGCCGCGGGCGATGTAGAGGACCCGGACGGCGCGCGCGTCGTCGACCACCTGGAACAGGTCGCGGTCGCCGGTCACCACGTCGACCGGCAGCGGCAGCGTGGCGGCGAGGGTCCCGATGACGTCGTCGGCCTCGTACCCGTCGTGCCCGACGACCCGGATGCCGAGGGCCGCGAGCACCTCGCGGATCCAGGGCACCTGCACCGCGAGGTCGGCGGGCGCGGACTCGCCGTCGGTGCCGGCTGAGCTCGCCATCTCGCGGATGACAGCGGTCTCGCCCTTCGTCTGAGCACCTGCCCCGGCGGCGCCGGCGACGCGGTGCGCCTTGTACGACGGCAGCAGCGCGACCCGCCAGGCCGGGCGCCAGTCGTTGTCCCAGCAGCACACGACATGGGTGGGGGAGTAGACGTCGACGAGGCGCGCGACGAAGTCCAGCAGGCCGCGGACGGCGTTCACCGGCGTGCCGTCGGGAGCGCGCAGGGAGTCAGGCACGCCGTAGAAAGCCCGGAAGTAGAGCGAAGCCGTGTCCAAAAGCACAATCTTTTGCGTCCGCACGGCTTGATCCTGGCACGATGCCCGCATGGAGCAGCTGGACCAGCGCATCCTCGCGCTGCTGGCCCGGGACGGCCGCATGTCCTACACCGACATCGGCAGGGAGACGGGGCTGTCCACCTCGGCCGCCCAGCAGCGCGTCCGGCGCCTCGAGCAGCGCGGCGTGATCAAGGGCTACCGCGCCGTCCTCGAACCCGCCGAGCTCGGCCTGCAGGTCACCGCGTTCGTCGCCATCAAGCCCTTCGACCCCAGCGCCAACGACGACGCCCCGGAGCGCCTCTCGCACCTCAGCGAGATCGTCTCCTGCTACTCCGTCGCCGGCGAGCCCAGCTACCTGCTGAAGGTCCAGGTCTCGAGCATGGGCGATCTCGAGGCGCTCCTCGCCCGCATCCGCGCCGAGGCCAGCGTGTCCACCCACACGACGACGGTGCTGTCCGTGCCGTACGAGGACCGCGCACCGCTGTGATCCTGCACGGCGGAACCGTCGTCCTGCCCGGGCGACCGCCCGTCGACGCGCTGGGGGTGCGCGGCGGGGTCGTCGTGGCGGCCGGGTCGCTCGACCTGGTGCGGGCGGCCGGGGCCGGCGGGCCCGAGGTGGACCTCGACGGGCGGATGGTGACGCCGGCCTTCGTGGACGCGCACGTGCACGCCGTGCAGAACGGTCTCGTCGTCGCCGGTCTCGACCTGCACGACGTCGTCTCGCTCGACGACCTGCTGGCTCGCGTCCGGGCGTACGCGCGCGCCCAACCAAGACCGCAGCGTCGTGCTCGGGCAGGGCTGGGACGAACGGGCCTGGCCCGTCCCGCGCCCACCCACCCGCGCCGAGCTGGACGAGGCCGCGCCCGGACGACCGGTCTACCTCGCCCGGGTCGACGTGCACTCGGCCGTCACCTCGACCGCGCTGCTCGCGGTGCTGCCCGGGGTCGACGGCCTCGTCGGCTACCGGCCCGACGGCCTCCTGAGCCAGGACGCGCACCACGTCTGCCGAGCCGGGCTCGACCGGTTGACCAGCGACGCCGACCGGCGTCTCGCCGCTCGGACCACGCTCGCGCAGGCCGCAGCTCTGGGGGTCGGCACGGTGCACGAGCTCGGCGGACCGCACCTCGGTCCGCTGGCCGACCTGACCCGCGTGGTCGAGGCCGGACGAGCGCTCGGGGTCCGGGTCGTGGGCTACTGGGGCGAGCAGGCGAGCGCCGCGGCGTTCGACCGGATGGCCGAGGTCGGCGCGCACGGGCTGGCCGGCGACCTGTGCGTCGACGGCGCGATCGGCTCCCGGACGGCCGCGCTCCACGACGACTACGCCGACGGACCGGGGCGCGGGGCGCAGTACCTAGACCTCGACGCGGTCACGGCGCACCTGCTGGCCTGCACCGAGCGGGGCGTGAGCGGCGGGTTCCACTGCATCGGCGACGCCGGCGTGGCCGCCGCGGTCGAGGGTCTGCGCCGCGTCGCGGACCGGCTCGGCGACGCCCGCGTCCGTGCCGCCCGGCACCGCCTCGACCACGTGGAGATGGTGGCGGCCGACGACCTGCCCGTGCTCGCCCGGCTCGGGGTCACGGCGAGCGTGCAGCCGGCGTTCGACGCGGCCTGGGGCGGTCCCGGAGAGCTCTACGAGCAGCGCCTCGGCGCCCGCGCGCGCACGATGAACCCGTTCGCCTCGATGCTGCGCGCCGGCGTACCGGTCGCCCTCGGCACCGACACGCCCGTCACGCCGGTCGCCGGCTGGCAGCTGGTCGTCGACTCCGTGCGCCACAGCCGGCCGTCGGAACGGATGACGGTGCCGGAGGCGTTCGCGTGCGCGACGGTCGGCGGGCACCGGTCCGCCGGGGACGACGCGGCCGGCACGCTGCTGCCCGGCGCGCCGGCCCACCTCGCCGTGTGGGAGGTCGAGGCGGGGTCTGCGGACCCCGGTACGGGGCTGCCGCGGCTCGGTACCGGTGAACCGTTGCCGCGCTGCACCGCGACGCTCGTCGACGGGGCCGTGGCCTTCCACGACGGCTCGCTCGCCGCGCTCGGCTGACGAGGACTGTCGGAGGGCGCCGGTACCCTCGCGGTGTGCGACGGGCGATCGGTGCGGTGCTCGCCGGGGTGGCGGCGGGGCTGGCGTGGCAGCCGTACGCCCTCTGGCCGCTCCTGCTCGTCGGCGTCCCGGCCCTGACGCTGCTGACCCGCGAGCAGTCGAAGCGGCGCGCCTTCGGTGCCGGCTACCTCTTCGGGGTCGCGCTGCTGACCGTGACCATCTCCTGGGTCCACGTCCTCGGCTGGTGGGTCGCCGCGCTGCTCGTCCTCTTCGTGGCGCTGTTCTTCGGCGTCCTCGGGCTCGCGCTGAGCCTGGTCACGCGGCTGCGGTGGTGGCCGGTCCCGGCCGCCGCGTGCTGGGTCGGGGTGGAGCTGGCCTACTCCTCGTTCCCGTTCGGCGGCTTCGGCTGGACGCGCCTCGCGTACGCCGCCGTCGACACCCCGCTGAACGGCTGGTTCCCCGTCGTCGGCGTCGCCGGCGTCAGCTTCCTCGTGGCCCTCGTCGGGCAGGTCGTCGCCTGGGTGGTGCTGCTCGCGAGGCAGCACCGGCCGCGGGTGTTCCCGCGGGTGCTGCCGGCTGTCCTCGTCCTGGCCGCGGTCGGGGTGGCCGGCGTCGGTCTGCGCTCCTTCCAGGTCGAGCCGCTCGCCGGGCGGGAGGGTTCGGTGACGGTCGGCGTCGTCCAGGGCAACGTGCCCGGGCGGGGGATCGAGGCGCTCGGCCGCGCGCGCACCGTGACGAACAACCACCTCTCCGAGAGCGTCGACCTGATGGCGCGGGCCCGGCTCGGCCAGGTCGCCGAACCCGACTTCCTCCTCTGGCCGGAGAACTCCACCGACATCGACCCGCTGCTCGACCCCGTCACGCGCGCGACCGTGGCCGGGGCGGCGGCGGTCGCCGGCCTGCCCATCCTCGTGGGCGCCGTCACCGAGGGACCCGGCGAGGACGAGCGCCAGACCACCGCCCTGTGGTGGGACCCGCTGCGCGGCCCCGTCGCGACCTACCACAAGCGCAACCTCGTGCCGTTCGGCGAGTGGATCCCGTTCCGCGCGCAGCTGCTGCCGCTGGTGCCGATCCTGCGCGAGGTCGGCGCGCAGTCGGTCCCCGGGACGCAGCCCGGGGTGCTGCGCGTGCCGCTGGCCGGGCGCAGCGTCGCGGTCGGCGACGTCATCTGCTTCGAGCTGGCCTACGACGGCACCGTGCGCGACACCCTGACGAACGGCGCCCAGGTCCTGATGGTGCAGAGCAACAACGCCACGTACGGCGGGACCGGCCAGATCGAGCAGCAGTTCGCGATCACGCGGGCCCGGGCGATGGAGACGCGGCGCGAGATCGCGGTGTCCACGACGAACAGCGTCTCGGGGTTCATCGACCGCGACGGCCGGGTGGTCGAGCGGACGCAGGAGTTCACCGCGACGTCGTTCGTCGAGTCGATGCCGCTGCGCAGCGCGCTGACGCCCGCGGTCGTCCTCGGCGCCTGGCCGGCCTGGCTGCTGACGCTGCTCGCGCTCGGTTCGCTGGCCTGGGCGATCGCGCCGCGAGGACACCGCCGGCCCGCCGTGCGCCACAATGGATCGCGTCCTGAGGCCGGCACCCCGGTCGCGGGACCCGACGCGACCCCGACGAGAGAGCCGATCCGTTGACCGACCCGACCGCCCCGCAGCCCTCCGACGCCGGACCCGACTACGGACGCGTGCTCGTCATCATCCCGACCTACAACGAGTCGGAGAACATCGACACCATCGTCGGGCGACTCCGGACGGCGGTGCCCGCCGCCGAGGTGCTCGTCGCCGACGACAACTCCCCGGACGGCACCGGGCTCATGGCCGACGCCATCGCGGCCCGCGACCCCGGCGTGCACGTGCTGCACCGGCTCGGCAAGGAGGGCCTCGGCGCGGCGTACCTGGCGGGGTTCCAGTGGGGGCTCGACCGCGGCTACGACGTGCTCGTCGAGATGGACGCCGACGGCTCGCACCAGCCCGAGCAGCTGCCGAAGCTGCTCGCGGCGCTCGGCCCCAAGCAGGACCGGCAGGCCGACCTCGTCCTCGGCTCCCGCTGGGTGCGTGGCGGCCGGGTCGTGAACTGGCCGCGCTCGCGCGAGGTCCTCTCCCGCGGCGGCAACCTCTGGACCCGCGTCGCCCTCGGCGTCCCGCAGAAGGACGCCACCGGCGGCTACCGGGTGTTCGACCGCAAGACCCTGCTCGGCATCGGCCTCGACGACGTCGCGTCGGCCGGCTACTGCTTCCAGGTGGACCTCGTCTGGCGCGCGGTCAAGCAGGATTTCCGGGTCGTCGAGGTGCCCATCACCTTTGTCGAGCGGCAGTACGGTGACTCCAAGATGAGTCAACGCATCGTGGTCGAGGCGCTGCTGCGCACGACGGCGTGGGGCGCCCGGCACCGGGTCCAGCAGGTCCGCGGTCTCGTGGGCCGCCGGCGCCGCCCCGAGCTGTCGTGAGGTTGCGCGGGGGCTGGCCGCTGGCCCTGTTCGTGGTCCTGCTGGTCGCGATCCCGATCTTCGAGGTGTACGTCCTCGTCCAGGTCGGGCAGCGGATCGGCCCGATCCCCACCATCGCGATCCTCGTGCTCGAGGCGATCCTCGGCGCCTGGCTGATGCGGCGCGAGGGCAGCCGCGCCTGGAAGGCGCTCGACGGGGCGTTCCGCGGCGGGCGCGTCCCGACCGGTGAGCTCGCCGACGCCGCCCTCGTGCTCGTCGGCGGCGTGCTGCTGATGCTGCCGGGCTTCGTCACCGACGTCCTCGGGCTGTTCTTCCTGATCCCCTTCACGCGCCCGTTCGCCCGCAAGGTCGTCGCCTTCTTCGTCGCCCGCCGCCTCCGCAACGCCGGGCTCGTCCCCGGCGCCCGCGGCGCGCAGGGCCCGGTCGTCGTCGAGGGCGAGGTCGTCCCCGAGGACGTCACCCTCCGCCCCGACGAGATCGAGTCCCGCCGCTCCTAGCGGCCGGGCGGGGGCGTCCCGCTTGTCCGCGATGCTCACGCCCGCCGCCGGTCCTCCAGGCCCCGTCATGAGCTGCCCTGCGCCGCCGGTTTTTCACGTTCACGTGAAAAACCTGTGCTGCACACACCAGATCTGCCGTGGGTAGCGCCGGTTTTTCACGTGAACGTGAAAAACCGACCGGCCGCCCGAGCACCAGGGCGGGGCGCGGGGAGACAGGGGCCGAGACGCACGTACGCCCCGGACCTGAGGTCCGGGGCGTACGAGATCTGCTGGCGCAGGAGGTCAGGCGGTCTTCTTCGACGGGCGCGCGGAGCGGGAGAACGCGGTCGACCCGAGCTCACCGCTGCGCAGGAGCGTCAGACGCTCGGCCAGCAGCTCCTCGAGCTCGGCGATCGAACGACGCTCGCGGAGCATGTCCCAGTGCGTACGGACCGGCTTCTCCTCCTTGGCCTCGGGACGCTCCCCGTCGGAGCGGAGCGACTCGCCGCCGCAGCGGGGGCACTCCCACAGCGCGGGGATGTCGGCCTCGGCGGAGAAGACCATCGTGAAGTGGTGCTGCCGGGGGCAGTCGTAACCGACCTCCTGGCGGGCGGCGAACTCGACGCCGGCCTCGTCCTCGAAGCTCTTCGCCCCGAGCCCGGTGCCACGCAACGAACGATCGGCCATGGTGTGAACCTCCCCTGGAGAACGGAGCCCGCATCACGGGCCTCGTGCGGTCTAACTGACGAGCGCGGCGTTATGTTCCACCGCGCGCGGTGGAGTGACCCGTGTCATGGCTACGGCCCCCGCCGCCAGCACCAGCGCGATGCCCACGATACCGACCCGGTCTGAGAAGACGGCTGAGAAGAGCGCGAAGAGCCCGGGCGCCAGGAACGAGGCCGCCCGGCCGGTCGTCGTGTAGAGCCCGAACATCTCCCCCTCGCGCCCCTTCGGCGCGATCCGGGCCAGGAACGATCGTGAGCTGGCCTGCGCCGGACCGACCCACAGGCACAGGGCAAGGCCGAAGACCCAGAACAGCGTCGTGCCCCGGACGAAGAGCAGGACCACGCAGGCGGCCACCAGCCCGACGAGCGAGATCATGATGATCCGCTTCGGCCCGACCCGGTCCTCCACCCGGCCCAGGACGAGGGCGCCGAGCGCGGCGACGACGTTCGCCGCGACCCCGAACACGAGCACGGTCGACTGCGCCATCCCGTACACGCTGACGGCCAGGATCGCGCCGAAGCTGAACACCGCCGCGAGCCCGTCGCGGTAGAGCGCCGACGCGATGAGGAACTTCACCGCGTTGCGGTCGCGGTGCCACAGCCCGCGGACGTCGCGGACCAGGAGCCGGTAGGAGTCGAGCAGGCCGACGCGGCGCTGAGCCGGGCCGGCCGGCACCTCGGGGACGGCGAAGAAGACCGCCGACCCGAACACGGCCATCCAGACGGCCGAGAAGACGGCGACGGCGCGGATGTCCAGGCCGCCGGCGTTCGTCACCCCGAACCAGCCGACGTCCGGCGCGATGAACCCGACGTAGCAGATCAGCAGCAGGAAGATCCCGCCGAAGTAGCCCATCGACCAGCCGAAGCCGGACACCCGTCCGATCGTGACCGGGGTCGAGACCTGCGAGAGCATCGCGTTGTACGAGACGCCCGCGAACTCGTTGAAGACCCCGCCCGCCGCGAGCAGCACGAGCGCGAGCGCCAGGTACGACGGCTCGTCCCGCACGGAGAACATCGCCAGCATCACGACCACGACGAGCGCGGTCCAGATCCCCAGGTTCCGTCGGCGGTGCCCGCCGGCGTCGGAACGTTGGCCGGTGATCGGCGCGACGAGCGCGATGAGCAGGCCGGCGGCCGCGCTGCTGATGCCGACCCAGGTGTTGCCGGTGAGACCGCCCGGCCGGGCGTCGCCGACCACGCCGCGGACGATGTACGGGCCGAAGACGAACGACGTGATGACGGCGTTCCAGGAGGACGAGCCCCAGTCCCAGAAGGCCCAGGCGGCCACCCGCCAGCGGGCGACGGGGACGGTGTCCGGGGCCGGCGCGCCCGTCATCTCCGAGACCCGGCTCACGACCAGAGCCCGCGCTCGGCGAGCACCGTACGGAGGGTGTCCGGACGGTCGGTGAAGATGCCGTCGACGCCGAGGTCGACCAGCCGCTCGATCGTCGGCTGGTCGTCGACCGTCCACACGTGCACCTGCTTGCCGCGGCGGTGCGCGGCCCGGACCAGTCCCGCGGTGGCGATGCGGACCGTACGCCGCCCCACCCGGGTCTCGAGCGGCACCTGCAGCGCCGGGGCCGGGGAGTCGAGCACGCGGGTCAGCCACGGCGCGAAGCGGTGCAGCACGACCCCGCGCGAGCTCGCCGCCGTCGGGACCCGCCGACCGAGCCGGCGGCGCAGCCGGTGCAGCCGGGTGGGGGAGAAGGAGCTCAGGCACACCCGGTCGTACGCCTCGTGGGCCGCGACCGCGTCGGCGAGCAGGTCGACCGCGGCGTCGGCCTTGGCGTCGACGTTGAAGCGCGCCTCGGGGAACGCCTCGAGCAGCTCGACGAACGTCGGGATGGGGTCACGGCCCCCGATGCGGACGCCGGCCAGCTCGGCCGTGGTCCGGTCCGCCACGGCGCCCGCGCCGTCCGTCACCCGGTCGAGCAGCGGGTCGTGGAAAGCGAGCAGACCGCCGTCGGCCGTCGCGTGGACGTCGGTCTCGAGGTAGCGGTAGCCGAGGGCGACGGCCTCGCCGAACGCGTGCCGGGTGTTCTCCCGCCCGAGGTTCGGTCCGTACGCCGCGCCGCCCCGGTGCGCGAAGGCCAGGAACGGTGCGTCGAAGAAGGCGTACTCCGCGGCGCGCACGCCGTCATCATGTCAGGCGCGACGTGTCCGAGGGACGGTTCAGGAAGGGATGTCGACCCCGGGCAGGACGTCGAGGACGCGGTCCACCTCGAGCGGGATCCAGGCCGGCGGCCCGATCACGGCGAGGTAGGCCCAGCCCAGCAGGGCGCAGACGACGACCACGACCAGCCAGAAGGCGACCTGACGGCGTCGGCTCCAGCCGCGGAAGACGTGCAGGGCGTGCTTGAGCCTGAGCATGAGGCGGTGCGCCCAGCGGAACTCGCTCGCCCACACGGCGAGGCCGAGCAGGACGAGCGGGATGCCACCGGGTCCCGGGAGCCAGCCGGTCGCCAGCCCCAGCAGGATGAGCAGCGCGCCGACGGCCCCGACGACGGCGCGGTAGACGCGCAGCCGGTGCGGGTTCGCGCGGATGCTGCGGCGCCAGGCCCAGCGGTCCTCCGGCGGGGCGGTGCGGGGGTCCTGGGGTGCCTCGGAGCCGGGCACGTCGCCGCGGTCGCGCGTCGGGGTCTGCTCGTCGACCCGGCTGGACATGGCGCCACCTTACGGGCGTCAAGCAAGACACGCCGTGGGAGCAGGTGCTTCTTGCCCAAGCCTTCAGGTAGGTGCGCGAGCCCTCCCGGGCACCCGCCAGACTGTCCTCCTCGGACCGTTCGTCCGGCCGGTCCTGCCCTGTGTCGTCCTGTCCTGCCCGCTCCCGCCTGGAGGTCTCGTGCCCGTCGTCGTCACCGCCGTCTTCACCCCCGCGCCCGGCCGGAAGGACGACCTCGTCGAGGCCCTGCGGTCGACGATCCCGGGCGTGCACGCCGAGCAGGGGTGCCTGCTCTACGCCATCCACGACGCCGAGGACGGCACGGTCACGATGATCGAGAAGTGGGAGTCGGCCGCCGACCTCGACGCGCACGGTTCCGGTCCTGCGGTCCAGGCCCTGCAGGCCGCGGTCGACGGTCTCGTCGCCGAGCCGGCCCACGTCGTACGCATGACTCCGCTCCCCGCGGGTGGTGCGGCCGGCGAGCTCTGAGCCGGTCGAGGTCGAACCTCCCGTGAGCACGATCCTCAGCATCCAGTCCTCGGTGGCCTACGGCCACGTCGGGAACAGCGCCGCCACGTTCCCGCTGATGCGGATGGGTGTCGAGGTCTGGCCGGTCCTCACGGTGCACTTCTCGAACAACACGGGGTACGACTCCTGGCGCGGGCCGCTGCTGAGCGCGGACGACGTCCGCGACGTCGTCCGCGGGATCGACGACCTCGGCGTGCTGGGGGAGTGCGACGCGGTGCTGTCGGGCTACCAGGGTGCCGCCGACACCGGGCGGGCGATCCTCGACGCCGTCGCGCTCGTGAAGCAGCGCAACCCGGCGGCGGTCTACTGCTGCGACCCGGTCCTCGGCGACGTCGGCCGTGGCTTCTTCGTCGCGCCCGGGATCCCCGAGCTGATGCGCGACACCGTCGTCCCGCAGGCGCAGGTCGTCACGCCGAACCAGTTCGAGCTGGAGTTCCTCACCGGGCGCCGGGTGCGGTCGATCGAGGACGTCGTCGCGGCCGCGCACGTGGCCCGCGCGCTGGGCCCCGAGACCGTGCTCGTCACCAGCGTCGACCTCGAGGGCGTCGCGGCGGACAGCCTCGACCTCGTGGTGGTGACGGGTACCGGGGCCTGGCGCGTGACCACGCCCCGGCTGGTCGGCGTGTTCCAGGGCGCCGGCGACCTGACGGCGGCGGTGTTCCTGGCGCGGCTGCTGCAGACCGGTGACGCCGCCGACGCGGCCGCCTGGACGGCTTCGGTGGTGTTCGGCGTCCTCGACGTGACGCGCCGTTCCGGCCGCCGCGAGCTCGAGCTCGTCGCCGCCCAGGACGAGCTGGTCAGCCCGACCCACCGCTTCGAGGCCGTCCGCCTCGACTAGCCCGGGACGCAGGGTCCAGAGGCCGGGAAGCATCCGCGCCCGAGCGGAGCGAGGGCAGAAGACTCAGTCCCGGAACACCTCGATGTCGGCGCCGAGCATGTTCAGGCGGTGGGCGAGGTCCTCGTAGCCGCGGTTGATCACGTAGACGTCGCGGAGGACGGACTCGCCGCGGGCGCCGAGCATGCCGAGCAGGATGCAGACGGCCGGGCGGAGCGCGGGCGGGCAGACGACCTGGGTGCCGCGCCAGCGCGTCGGGCCCTCGACGATCACGCGGTGCGGGTCGAGGAGCTGGACGCGGGCGCCGAGCCGGTTGAGCTCGGTGAGGTAGATCGCGCGGTTCTCGTAGACCCAGTCGTGGATGACGGTCTTGCCCTCGGCGCTCGCGGCGATGACGGCGAAGAACGGCAGGTTGTCGATGTTGAGCCCGGGGAACGGCATCGGGTGGATCTTGTCGATCGGGGCGTGCAGCACCGACGGCTTGACGGTGAGGTCGACGAGGCGGGTGTGGCCGTTCGCGGCGACGTACTCGGTGCCGAGGTCGACCTCGAGGCCCATCTCCTCCAGCACGGCGAGCTCGATCTCGAGGAACTCGATCGGCGCCCGCTGGATCGTCAGCTCCGAGGAGGTGACGATCGCGGCGGTGATCAGGCTCATGGCCTCGATCGGGTCCTCCGACGGCGCGAACTCCACGTCGACGTCGATGCTCTCGACGCCGTGCACCTGCAGCGTCGTCGTCCCGATGCCGTCGATCTCGACGCCGAGCCGGGTCAGGAACACGCACAGGTCCTGGACCATGTAGTTCGGGCTGGCGTTGCGGATCACGGTGACGCCGCGCGAGAGCGCCGCGGCGAGCAGCGCGTTCTCGGTCACGGTGTCGCCGCGCTCGGTGAGCGTGATCGGGCGGCCGGGCTCGACCGTGCTGTCGACGGTGCAGCGGTAGAAGCCCTCGGTCGGCACGACGTCGAGGCCGAAGCGGCGCAGCACCTGCAGGTGCGGCTCGATGGTGCGGGCACCGAGGTCGCAGCCGCCGGCGTACGGGAGGGCGAACTCCGGGTAGGAGTGCAGCAGCGGACCGAGGAACATGATCACCGAGCGGGTACGCCGGGCGGCCTCGACGTCCATGGCCGCGAGGTCGAGCGTCTCGGGGCGGCTCAGCTCGAGGTCGGCGCCGTCGTTCAGCCAGCGCGCCTTGACGCCGATGCTGGTGAGCACCTCGAGGATCCGGTTGACCTCCTCGATGCGGGCGATGCCGCGGATGACCGTACGGCCGCGGTTCAGCAGGCTGCCGCAGAGCAGGGCGACGGCCGCGTTCTTGGAGGAGCGGACCTCGATCGTGCCGTTGAGCTTGGTGCCGCCCTGCACGCGCAGGTGCTGCGGCGCGGGCTGGCCGACCGAGATGAGCGGGGAGTCGAGCGCGGCCGCGATGCGGTTGACCATCTCCAGGCTGAGGTTCTGGTTGCCGGCCTCGATCCGGTGCACCGCGCTCTGGCTGGTGCCGAGCACGTCCGCGAGCTGGGTCTGCGTCAGGCCCTTGTGCTTGCGTGCGCTGCGGATGAGGCCGCCGATCCGGTCCAGGTCAGTCGTCGTCACCTACGAGACGTTAACTCATATGTGAGATTTTCCCGGAACCATCGGCGTGTCGGAGTCGCGAGAACTGCGCGGACCACCCCGGCCGCAGCCTTCGCAGCACCCCTAGGCTAACGGCCATGAGCGATCACTTCGACGTCGTGGTGCTGGGCGCGGGGCCCGGCGGCTACGTGGCTGCCGTCCGTTCCGCCCAGCTCGGCCTCAAGACGGCCGTCATCGAGCTGAAGTACTGGGGCGGCGTCTGCAACAACGTCGGGTGCATCCCCACCAAGTCGCTGCTGCGCAACGCCGAGATCGCCCACATCTTCAACCACGAGGCCAAGACCTTCGGGATCAGCGGCGACGTGACCTTCGACTTCGGCGTCGCCTTCAAGCGCAGCCGCACCGTGGCCGACCGGATGGCCAAGGGCGTGCACTTCCTGATGAAGAAGAACAAGGTCACCGAGATCGACGGCTGGGCGACGTTCGTCGACGCGCACACCTTCGACGTCGCGCTGAACGGCGGCGGCAACCAGAGCGTCACCTTCGACAACGTCATCATCGCCGCGGGTGCCACGACCCGGCTGCTGCCGGGCACGTCGCTCAGCGAGCGCGTCGTGACCTACGAGGAGCAGATCCTCACCGGCGAGCTCCCGGGCTCCATGATCATCGCCGGTTCCGGCGCGATCGGGACCGAGTTCGCGTACGTCCTGGCCAACTACGGCGTCGACGTCACGATCGTCGAGTTCCTCGACCGGATGGTGCCGCTGGAGGACCCGGAGATCTCCGCCGAGCTCGCCAAGCAGTACAAGAAGCTCGGCGTCAAGCTCATGACGGGCACCAAGGTCGAGGCGATCGACGACTCCGGCGACAAGGTCAGGGTGACGGTGTCGCCGGCCAAGGGCGGCGACAGCTCGGTCCTCGAGGCGGACAAGGTCATGCAGGCGATCGGCTTCGCCCCCCGGACCGACGGCTACGGCCTCGACAAGGCCGGCGTCGCGCTCGGTCCGCGCGGCGCGATCGAGATCGACGACCACATGCGCACGAACGTCCCGAACGTCTACGCCATCGGCGACGTCACCGGCAAGCTGCTGCTCGCGCACACCGCCGAGGCCCAGGCGCTCGTGGCGGCCGAGACGATCGCCGGTGCGGAGACCATGGCCATCAACTACGACATGATCCCGCGGGCGACCTACTGCCAGCCGCAGATCGGCTCCTTCGGCTACACCGAGGCGCAGGCGCGTGACAAGGGCTACGACGTCAAGGTCGCGAAGTTCCCGTTCACGGCGAACGGCAAGGCCCACGGGCTCGGCGAGGCGGTCGGCTTCGTCAAGCTCGTCGCCGACGCCAAGTACGGCGAGATCCTCGGCCTGCACATGATCGGCCCCGACGTCACCGAGCTGCTGCCCGAGCTCACGCTCGCCCAGCTGTGGGACCTCACCGCCGAGGAGGTCGCCCGCAACGTGCACGCGCACCCGACGCTGTCGGAGGCGCTCAAGGAGGTCGCGCACGGCATCGAAGGGCACATGATCAACCTCTGAGCGTTCGCCGGACGCCCACGCGCCTGCGCATACTGGCCCGGTGCCAGCGCTCCCGATCCGTCGTCGACTCGGGGCCGGCGCGGTGGGAGCGGCGCTCCTGCTCGCCGCCGGGTGCAGCGCGTCGGCCGCGCCCCTCGGGGTCGGTCCGCTCGGTCCGAGCGGCGGGGCCGCGTCGAGCGCGGCGCCGACGCCCGCCGCCACGCGTTCGCCGGCAGCCTCGTCCTCGGCCGAGCCGAAGGCCGCCCCCGAGCTGCCGCGCGGCGGACGCACCCTCTTCCCGCGCTACCGCCTGGTCGGCTACGCGGGCCGGACCGGCTCGCCGACGCTCGGCCGGCTGGGGACCGGCGGGCTGGACTCCCGGGTGGACGAGCTGGAGCGGCGCGCCGAGCCGTACGCGCGCGGACGGGCGCCGGGTCATGCCGGTGCTCGAGGTCATCGCGACGACCGTCCAGGCGAGCCCCGGCAAGGACAAGAAGTACCGCGCGCGGATGGCGGACGAGCAGGTGGAGCGCTACCTGAAGGTCGCCCGCAAGCACGACGCCCTCCTGCTGCTCGCCATCCAGCCCGGTCGTGCGGACTTCCTGACCGAGGTGAAGGCGTACGACCGCTGGCTCGCCGAGCCCGACGTGGGCGTCGCCCTCGACCCCGAGTGGGCGATGGGCAAGGACCAGGTGCCCGGGCAGGTGTTCGGTCACACGACCGGCGCCGAGCTCGACGACGTCGCGGCCCACCTGTCCTCGGTCGTCGCGAAGCACGACCTGCCCCAGAAGGTCATGGTGTTCCACGAGCTCGCCGCCAGGATCGTGACCAAGGAGAGCCGCCTGCACCAGCACGCCGGCGTGGTGGCCATCAAGTCCGTCGACGGCATCGGCTCCCGGGCGGCCAAGGAGAACACCTACCGCGTCGTCAACGAGGACACCCCGAAGGGCGTCCTCCCGGGCTTCAAGCTCTTCTACGACGAGGACAAGAAGACCGGCAAGAAGGTCATGACGCCGAAGCAGGTGCTGGCCCTGGAGCCGCGCCCGGCGTACGTCATGTACGAGTGAGCCCCCGTCGCACATCTCCGGACCGGAGGAACCGCTGAGTTCCGGCCTCTCGTCGGGGACGAGACCTGTCGGAGCTCAGCGGTTCCTGGCCGGGCCTCCGTCCGCCGCCGTCTTGTCGGAGGGTCCGGCTAGCGTGCGGCCATGATCGATCACCTGGGGATCCAGGTCGCCGACGTCGAGGCGTCGCTGGCCTTCTACACGACGGCGTTCGCGCCGCTCGGTCTGCACGAGGTGGTGCGCATCCCGCACCCTCCGTCGGTGGTGCTCGGGCTCGCGACCGCGGGCGGGGAACAGCCGGACTTCTGGCTCTCGCAGGGCGGCGCCGCGGAGGGGCGCGAGATCCACCTCGCGCTGGTGGCGCCCGACCGAGCCGCCGTCGACGCGGTCCACGCCGCCGCCGCGGCGGGCGGCTACGAGGTGCTGCACGCGCCCCGGGAGTGGCCGGAGTACCACCCCGGCTACTACGCGGTGTTCCTGCGCGACCTCGACGGCCACAACGTCGAGGCCGTCACCCACCGCTGAACGGGCCTCCCGGCCCGCCCGACGGACTACCGGGTGGGCTTGACCCCGACGACTGCGCAGTCGGCGCCGAGCATGACCGCCTGGGCGGTGCTGCCGGTGATGAGCTTGCCGACCGGCGAGCGACGGCGGACACCGATGACGATCAGGTCGGCGGCGTTCTCCTCGGCCGCCGACAGGAGGCTGTCGGCCGCGTTCACGCCATCGGTCGGGCGCAGCATGGTGTGGGTGACGCCGGCGCTCTCGAGCTGGGCGTCCAGCGCGTCGATGTCCTCGGAGGTGGCGAACTGGGGGTCGGCGTAGTTGCCGTCCTTGCCCGTGTTCAGCACGAAGAGCGACGCGCTGTGCGCCTGCGCCTCGGCGATGGCCCAGTCGACGGCGGCGAGACCTTCGGGCGTCGGGATGTAGCCCACGAGGATGTTCATGCCGTCATCGTAGGGACGACCTCTCAGGCGAGCCTGCCCGGGACGCCCAGCAGCCGGTCGACCGTCGTGAACGCGTACCCCTCGTCGCGGAGCCGGTCCACCAGCGGCCCGACCGAGGCGACGGTCTGGCTGCGGTCCCCGCCGCGGGCCTCCCGCCCGTCGTGCATGATCAGGATCGAGCCCGGACGCGTCCGCCGTACGGCCCCGGCGGCCATCGTCGAGGCGGCCGGCTGGAACACCTCGAGCGGGTGCGCGAAGGTGCCCGACACCACCTGGAGGCCGGCGCTGTCGACGGTGCGCAGGACCCACGGCCAGTGGCACAGCCACGGTGGCCGGTAGAGCGCGGGCACGACGCCCGACACCCGGTGCAGGACGTCCTGAGCCCGGAGGACCTCCTCACGCTGGGCCGGGTCGTGCAGATAGCTGGAGAAGGTGTGGTTCAGGCTGTGGTTGCCCAGCGTGTGGCCCTCGTCGACGACGCGGCGCGTGGTCGAGGGAAAGCGCTCCGCGCACCGACCCACCTGGAAGAACGTGGCCTTGACGTCACGCTCGGCGAGGACGTCCAGCAGCCGACCGGTCCACGGCTCGTTCGGGCCGTCGTCGAAGGTCAGGGCCACGACCTTGGCGGGTCCCTCGACGTCCCCGTCGGGCGGGGCGCGGTGGGGGAAGGGGCCGAAGAGCTGGGTGCGCGTGCCGAAGCCCGCCCACCACGACAGCCCGACCGCAGCCCCGGAGCCGAGCGCCGCCCACCCCGCTGCCGAGCCCCGCATCCCGACACTCTAGGACCGGGCAGGAGCGCGTGGCCCGGGGTCCTGTCAGGGGCCTGAGGCCGGGTTGTGCCGGAGGTGTCAGGACCGGAGGCTGAATACCCTGGGCGGTGGCCAGAGCCGGTCCCGTGCCGGTCTGCGCCGGAAGAACGACGGAAAGCGAGCACCACCCCGTGTCACTCCTGACCCGACTGAGCCTGGTCAACCGGCTGGTCGTGGCCCTGCTGTCGATCGCCGTCGTCATCTTCGGCGTCGTGGCGGTCACCTCTCTCAAGCAGGAGCTGATCCCCTCCACCACGGCCCCGCAGGCCGTGGTCAGCGCCACCTACACCGGGTCCTCGCCGCAGATCGTCGCCGACGAGGTCGCCGACCCCATCGAGCAGGCGGTCCGCAGCGTCACGGGCGTCACGAAGGTCAGCTCGAGCTCGACGACGGGTTCGACGAACATCACGGTCGAGTGGGACTACGGCCTCGACGACGACAAGGTCCTCGCCGACATCTCCAACGCCGTGAACTCGGTGAAGTCGACGCTGCCGGACGAGGTCACCACGAACGTGACGGCGGGCAGCACCGACGACATCCCGGTGCTCGCCCTCGCGGTCTCCTCCGACCTGCCGCTGACCAGGCTCGGGCCGCTCGTGGAGGACCGGGTCGTCGACAAGCTCGAGGCCGTGGACGGCGTCCGTACCGTCCAGGTGAGCGGGGAGGACACCACCCGCATCGAGATCACCACCAAGGCCTCGCAGCTCGACAAGTACGACCTCACCGTTGCCGGGGTGACGCAGTCGGTCACCGACCAGCTCACCGCGCTCCCGGCCGGCACCAGCTACGACGGCAGCTCGGCGCTGACCGTCGAGGTCGGCAGCGCGCCGGACTCCCTCAAGAGCGTCGCGGCGCTGCCCGTCGCGACCGAGAAGGACGGCGCCAAGCGGCTCGACCAGCTCGCCACCGTCAAGATCGCCGCGATCGAGCGCACCTCGATCTCCCGTGCGGACGGACGCCCCAGCCTGGGCCTCACCGTGCTCAAGAGCTCCGACGCCGACGCGGTGGCCGTGTCGCACGCGGTCCAGGACCTCACCCCCGAGCTCACCCGCGACATCGGCAACAACGCGTCGTTCACCACCGTGTTCGACCAGTCGCCCCTCATCGAGGAGTCGCTGCACGACCTGGCGACCGAGGGTGGTCTCGGGCTGGGCTTCGCCGTGCTGGTCATCCTGGTGTTCCTGCTGTCGGTGCGCTCGACGGTGATCACCGCCATCTCGATCCCGCTGTCGCTGCTGATCGCGATGGTCGGGCTGTGGGCCGCCGACTACTCGCTCAACCTCTTCACGCTGGCCGCGTTGACCATCGCCGTCGGGCGCGTGGTGGACGACTCGATCGTCGTCATCGAGAACATCAAGCGGCGGACCGGGCACACCCGGCGACCGTCGATGGACGACATCGTCGCGGCGGTGAAGGAGGTCGGTGGCGCCGTCACCGCCTCGACGTTGACCACCGTGGCCGTCTTCCTCCCGGTCGCCACCGTCTCGGGCTCGACCGGCGAGCTGTTCCGGCCGTTCGCGGTCACCGTCGCCATCGCGCTGACCGCCTCGCTCTTCGTGGCGCTGACGATCGTGCCGCTGCTGGCCTACTGGTTCATGCGCGGCAAGAAGACGCCCGAGGCCCGTGCGGCAGCCGGGTCGCAGGCCGAGCACGTCACGCGCCTGCAGCGCGGCTACCTCCCGGTGCTCACGTTCTCGCTCAAGCACCCGGTCGTCGTGCTGGGCACGGCGCTGGTGATCCTCGGCGGCACGATCGGGGCGACGTCGCTGCTCAAGACGGACTTCCTGGGCTCGTTCGGCGACGACCGGGCGCTGCTCGTGACCCAGACCCTCCCCGCGGGCCTCAGGCTCGAGGCGACCGCGGAGAAGGCGGCCCAGGTCGAGTCGGAGCTGGCCTCCAACCGTGACATCAAGAACTACCAGGCCACGGTCGGCCAGCCCGGCTCGCCGAACATCGTCACCTACTCGATCACCCTGAACGACACGGTGGACGCCGACACGGCCACTGCGAACCTCCGCAGCCAGCTGGTCGAGTCCAGCGACGGCGGCGACATCGTCGTCCAGCCCGGGAGCGCCGCGTACTCCTCGAACGACCTCACCGTGACGCTGAGCGGTGACGACGCCGACACCCTCCGGACCGCGTCGGACGAGCTGCTGGCGAAGGTCAGGCAGGTGCCGCAGCTGACCGACGTCAGCTCGAACCTGGCCGACGAGCGGCCGCTGCTCCGGGTCGCGATCAACCGGAACCGGGCGGCCGAGCTCGGTTTCACGCAGGGCGAGGTCGGCGCCGCCGTCTCCACCGCCTTGCAGGGCTCGAAGGCCGGCTCGATCACGCTGGACAACGACACGACCGACGTCGTCGTACGGACGCACGCGCCGGACGCCACGCCGAAGCAGATCGCCGCGCTGAAGCTGCCCGTCACCCAGCTCCAGCAGCAGATGGCCGTGGACAAGGCGACCGACGCGCTCGACGCACGTTCCGACGCGCTGACCGCTCGCGGAGATGCGCTGTCGGACCGCGGCGACGCGCTCTCCGACAAGTCGGACGCGCTGACCGACGCCCAGAAGGACCTGGCCGACCGGCAGCAGGCGACGGGGCAGAAGCAGCAGGACGAGGCGAACAAGAAGGCGCAGGACGGCAAGAACGACCTGCTCGACTCGCGCGACGATGCCAAGAACGCGGTCAGCAAGGCGAAGAAGGGCCTCGCCCAGGCGAAGAAGATCCCGACGCCGACCAAGCCGGCTGTACCGACGACACCCGAGGGGATCGCATCCCAGGCGTACCAGACCGCGTACGCCCAGTACCTCTCGCAGATCCAGGCACGCAGCAACGCCATCGCCCAGGCGAGCGCCGGGGTCAAGCAGGCCGAGTCCGGCGTCGACCAGCTGAACGACCAGGTCAAGAGCACGAACGAGCAGCTGTCCGACTCCGCGGACCAGCAGGCCCAGGCCGACGAGTACACCAAGGAGGGCGACCAGCTGAGTGATCGGGGCGACGCCCTCAAGGACGAGCAGAAGAAGCTCACCGACGACCAGAAGAAGCTCACCGACGACCAGAAGGACCTGGGCGACGACCAGAAGGACCTGGCCGACCTCAAGGCCCGTCCGATCGAGGTCGGCGACGTCGCGAAGGTCGTGACCGAGAACGCGCCGTCGACCGTACGGCGCGAGGACGGCAAGCAGGCCGTGACCATCACCGGCACGCCCGCGGGCACCGACCTCGGGGCGGTCAACAAGTCCCTGCAGGCCACGGTGGCGGACTTCTCGCCGCCTGCGGGCGTACAGATCGTCCAGGGCGGCGCGTCGGCCGACCAGGCGAAGGCGTTCTCGCAGCTCGGCCTGGCCATGGGGCTCGCGATCGTGCTCGTCTTCATCATCATGGTGGCGACCTTCAAGAGCCTCGTGCAGCCGTTGATCCTGCTGGTGGCCATCCCGTTCGCCGCCACCGGTGCGCTCGGCGGGCTCCTCGTGACCGGGACCCCGCTCGGGGTGCCGGCGATGATCGGTCTGCTGATGCTCATCGGCATCGTGGTCACGAACGCGATCGTGCTGATCGACCTGATCAACCACTACCGGCTGCGCGGCGCGGACCCGCTCACGGCGATCATCGACGGCGCCCGGCTCCGGTTGCGGCCCATCATCATGACCGCGGCGGCGACCGTCTTCGCCCTGCTGCCGATGGGCCTCGGGCTCACGGGCGCGGGCGGCGGGTTCATCGGCAAGCCGCTCGCCGTGGTCGTCATCGGCGGCCTGGTCTCCTCGACCCTGCTGACGCTGCTGCTCGTGCCGGTGCTCTACGGCCTGGTCGCCCGGGTCGCGGGCAAGCGGGCCCGGGCGCAGCTCGCCCCGACGGTGCCTGCCCGCGCCGAGGCCGACCGGCCGACCGAGATCCGCTGAGTTTGGTGCTCCGCCGTTCGAGGTAGGAGACCTGACAACCTCGAGTGCAAGGAGAGCCACATGACGCAGGGACCGATCGATGCAGGTGAGGGCGACCTCGAAGACGTCGGCACCGGTGAGGCGGCCAAGAGGATCGGTTCGGCGCCGACCACCACGGACGTCGACGACCCCGAGCGCTCGTCGCGCAACACCGCCAGCGGCAGCGGCTCCGACCCCGGACCCGGCCCGGTGCAGACCGATCCGGGCGACGACGCCACCGACACCGGCCCGGACGCCGTCACCTCCGAGAGCATCCAGCCGCACCTGCAGGGCGAGGTATGAGCTCTGCTCGGTGCACGTCCTCCGCAGTCTGAACGCGTCCTGCGCTACCGTCCACCAGGTCGCACCAGGGGCCCGACGGGCAGCCGGCCCGGCTGAAGCAGCCGGGCGCGGCTCTGAACAGGCAGGTGGCAGGGTGCACAGCCGACGGTGCTTCAGCGGGCCCTGCCCGACTGGGTCGGGCCGATGATCGCCGGTGAGTCGTCGGCGTCGGCGTCGGCGTCGCGCAACGGTGTGCTGGCCGCGCTCGCAGCCGAGGCCGGGGATCCGATGATCGATCTCGCTCCCGTCCGGATGGACCACGGCGGCGTGGTGCACGAGATCGGGCGGGCCGTCGAGACCGTGTTCTTCCCGGTGAGCTGCGTCGTCTCGGTCGCGACGAGGTACGGCAACGACGCCCTGGACGTCACGACGGTAGGGCGGGAAGGCCTGGTGAGTCTGCCCGGTCTCCTCGGCTCCGACGTCCACGGCGCGCTCGCGGTGTGCCGGGTCGCGGGGGAGGGGCTGCTGCTGCCGGTCGCGACCGCGCGGCAGCTGCTGGTGTCCGACGACCGGGGTCTGGCGGTCCTGCACCGCTACGTCAGCGCCAGCTTCGCCGACCTGATGCAGCGCCTCGCGTGCAACCGGGTGCACAGCAACGAGCAGCGGTGCGCGTGCTGGTTGCTGAAGACGCAGGACCGGGTCGGTACGCCGACGTTCCGGTTGACCCACGCGACGCTCGCGACGATGCTCGGCGTCCGGCGGGCGACGGTGAGCGAGAGCCTGGCCACGCTGCAGCGACGAGCCGTGGTCAGCTCGCAGCACGGCACCGTCACGGTGCTCGACCGAGCCGCGCTCGAGGCGGCGGCGTGCGACTGCTACCAGGTCTTCCGCCAGAACTTCCCGAGCCTGACCGGCTGAGCGTCTCGCGGGGCGAGCCCCTTCCGGTCCGGCCGGTTTGAACCGTACTTCGTACGGGAACGTACTCAGTGCAGCCGTCGCTCGGCGCCCGCTGTGGTGGGACGGCTCGGCGGGCTGTGCTGTTCAGCCCGCCGAGCCTGAACGGGTCGTGGGGTACCTCCAGACTCGCCGTCCTGCTGAGGGGGTACCCCCTTTCCGGCGCGATGCCACACGCGGATGCGCTCCGAAGTCGTTTGCTGCGCGAACGTCGGCCCGGACGGCGCGACGCTGGCCATCGGCCGACTCGGAATGGCTGCGATGGACACGTCGACGCGGTCGTCGATTCGACATTATGACAAGTGAAGACCTGCTCGAGACGTGGTCGACGGTCGTGCTCCTGTCGCGGCTTTGTCAGACGGTTGTGCTGCCGGCGAGCCGCTTCTCGGTTCTCCCGCCCGAGTTCAGCGTTCCTACTGCCCGGCTCGCGGTCTCGGCGCACCCACCGCTGCTGTGGCGATCTGTGGCGGTCTCCCACATGCCGGTGTCCACCTGCGACCCAGACGACGTCACGGGCATCGACGAGGTCGAGCTCCAACCCGTCCCGCACCCGAATCACACCAGGAGCTGAACCCTCTGCTCCTGCCCTGCCGGCTTGTCCGATAAGCAGCATTATGAAAACAGTGGCTCCGTCGGTTCGGTGGCCCGGCCGACGCCGCGCCGCTTCCACTGTCCTGTGCCATCCGCTTCTTCTTGAGTGCAGTCGTTCTATCGGGGTCTGCTGCTCCACGCTCCTCTGCCGAGCGTTGCGCCGTTTGCGTCGATGGTCAGCACGGCGACGTCGGGCAAGTCTGAGACAACGGTTTCGGCCTCGGGCCAACCCAACACGTTCACCACGGTGGCGACGGCGTCTGCGGTCATTGCGTCGCGCGCCCGGACGGTGGTGGAGGGACGGCCGTCGACGGGTCGCCCCGTCCGCGGGTCCAGGACGTGGCCGTACCAGGTGCCGGCGATCCGGAACCCCCGGTAGACGGACCCGCTGGTGGCCAGGGCCCCGCCGGAGAGCTCGACCACCGCGGACGGCGGCCCGCTGCGGTCGGCCGGGTTCTCGACGCCCACCGTCAGCGTCCGGTCGCCCTCGTGCCGCAGATCGCCGCCGGCGTTGACGAGCACGTCGACGACTCCGGGCAGACGCACGGCGGTCGCGACGGCCCGGTCGACGATGTAGCCCTTGGCGATAGCGTTCAGGTCGACGCCGGCGCAGTCCCCGACGTGCTCGACCCGTCCTGCGCGGACCGAGTACGGCAACGTCGCCAGACCGGCCAGCGCGTCGGCGAGGACGTCGTCGGCCGGCACCTGGCCGCGCTTCTCGGCGGCGAGCCAGAGCGCGCGGAGAGGCGCCGACGCGGGGTGGAACGCGCCGCCGGACACCTGCCACCAGTAGGCGGCGGCGGCAAGACACGTGCCGAGCTCCTCGGAAACGGTGTCGGTCGTCCCGGCCCGCCAGCGGCACAGCTCGCTGCTGGGGTCGTAGACGCTGAAGACGTCCTGCAGCCGCACCATCTCCTGGACCGCGGCGTCCTCTGCGTTGACGGCCAGCCGCTCGGCGTCGTCGTCGGAGCCGGCGACGGCGTCCACCCGGATCTCGACGTTCGTGCCCAGCAGCGGGTGGTAACGCCCGGTGCTGTTCTGCCGGTGCTCGGCAGGTCCGACGCTCATCCGCCGACGGTAGCTGGGTCGACCACCCGTTCACAGAAAACGCTAAAGAAGCGAGGGCATCGTCTCTCTCGTGATCCAGTACGAAGCCGACGCGGTCAAGACCGTCACCCGGACGTCCGCCTCTCCCCAGTCGGAGACGCCCCCGGCCGGCGCGTCCTCCACCCCGGCGGCATTCAGGCGCCGGATCCTCGTTCGCCGGCTGCTTGCTGCTGCGCTCCTGACGTCGATGGCGGCCACGTTCGTCATGGCGGTGGCGCTCTTCTTCGCCAACGGGGGCGCCGCCCAGTTCGACGACCTGGGCGACATCCTGGTGTCGGTCGGCATCCTCGCCGCGCTCACCGCGACCAACGCCCTGCTGATGATGCTCCTGCTCGCCGCGCGGGTCCCGGTGATCGACCGGGTGCTCGGCCAGGCGAGGGCGACGTCGTTGCACGCCAAGCTCGGTGAGTGGGTCGTGCTCGGGCTGATCCTGCACGCCACGTTCGTGCTCGTCGGCTACGCCCTGCTGGACAACGTCGGGCTGGTGGCCGAGTTCGCGCTGCTGTGGGGCGACAGCACGAACTTCGTGCTGGCCGTGTTCGCCATGGGTGCGCTGCTGGCCGTCGCGGTGACCTCGTTCGCCGTGGTGCGCAAGCTGCTGCCGTACGAGGCGTGGCGGGTCGTGCACCTGCTCAGCTACGTCACGATCGGCCTGGCGATCCCGCACATGTTCTCGATGAGCGGGCTCCTCGCCGCGGGGTCCTGGCGGCGCACCTACTGGGTTGCCCTGCTCGTGGTGATCGGGGCGTCGCTGCTCTGGTTCCGGTTCGTGGTCCCCGCGCTGAGCTCGCTGCGCCACCAGGTGCGGGTGCAGCGGGTCGTCCGGCTCGACGAGGACACGTTCCACATCGAGCTCGTCGGCCGCCGCCTCGACCGGCTCGGTGTCGCACCGGGGCAGTTCCTGCGCTTGCGCTTCCTGACCAGTCACGTCTGGTGGCACGACCACCCCTTCTCCCTGTCGGCTGCGCCGACAGCGACGGGCCTGCGGGTCACCGTCCGGGTCGGCGGGAAGGGGACGGCGGCGCTGGCCGACCTGGCACCCGGGACCCGGGTGGCGTTCGAGGGCCCGTACGGGGCGTTCACCCATCAGCACCGCACCCGGCGCCCGCTCGTCCTGGTCGGCGCAGGCGCGGGCATCGCCCCGATCCGTGCGCTCCTCGAGGACGCCGACGTCACGCCCGGGAGCGGCGACGGTCGTGCTGCGCGACTCCGACCTCGGCCGGATGCCGCTGCTGGGCGAGGTCGCGCAGCTGTGCGACCGGCTCGATGCCCGCCTGGTCGTGCTCGCCGGTCACCGCGCCGGGAACCGGTGGGTGTCCGACACCGATCCCGACCTCACCCTCGCCGACCTCGTCCCGGACGTCGCCCAGTCCGACCTGTACGTCTGCGGGCCTCGCGGCTTCGTGGACAGCGTGGTGGCTGATGCCCGGGACGCCCGGGTGCCCGCCCGCCAGATCCATCACGAGCAGTTCGCCTGGTGACCGGCTCCCCCTTCCTTCCCACCGACCACGTCGACCTTCGAGGAACCTCATGAACGACTCCAGCACGCGCTTCAGCGCCGTCACCCGCCGCGCCTTCCTGGGCGGCCTCTCCCTCGCCGCCATCGCCGCCACCGGCGCTTGCGGCGCCAGCACGTCGGCCGGCACCGCCGCACCGTCGGCCTCGGCGCCTTCCACCTCCTCCGCCCCCAGCACCTCGGCGACGTCGTCCGGGTCTGCTTCCTCGTCGAAGGCGACGGGCAAGGAGATCCCCGCCGGGGCGAAGGCCACCGTGAGCTGGACCTACGCGGCCGCCGGCGGGATGGCCCGCAACCCGTACATGGCGGTCTGGATCGAGGACTCCGAGGGCGCGTTCGTCAAGACCCTCGCGCTCTACCACCGGGCGAGCGGTGACAACTGGCTCCGCGAGCTGAGCGGTTGGTACACCTCGTCCGGCGGCACCGACACCACGACCAGCGGCACGGTCCCTGCCGGGAGCTACACCGCGACCTGGGACGGGTCAGCGGCAGCCGGCGGGCAGGTCGACCAGGGGACGTACTTCGTGTGCGTCGAGAGCGCGGTGGAGCACGGCTCGGACAGCCTGGTGCGTCAGCAGTTCACGTTCGGGTCCAAGGCCTCGACCGCCACGCTCACCCCGTCGGGATCGATCGCCGCCGCAGCCGTCGACTACGCCGCCTGAGGCATCCTGAGCGGATGAGGCGGGCCGAGCGATGAGCGGGGTGGACCACGGTGGGGCAGACGACGCGCGCCGTCTGCTGCTGGTGGAGGACGACCGCTCGTTGGCTGCGATGCTCGAGGAGATCCTCGGGTCCGAGGGCTACACCGTCGACCTCGCCCGCGACGGCCAGGCCGGGCTGCACCTGGGTCTGACCCGGTCCTACGACGCGATCGTCCTCGACCGCGGCCTGCCCGCCATCGAGGGCCTCGACCTGCTCGGTCGGTTGCGGGCGCGGGGCGTCGCCACCCCGGTTCTGGTGCTGTCGGCGCTCGGCCTGGCGCGGGACCGGGTCGACGGCCTGGACGCGGGCGCAGAGGACTACCTGGCCAAGCCGTTCGACATCGACGAGCTGCTGGCGCGGATCCGGGCGCTGCTCCGTCGCCACGGCGACGCCGCGGACACGCTGCCCGTGCCGGGGGGCCGGCTGGTGGTCTCCGCGCGGACCGTCGTCGGCGCCGGCGGGGAGACGCACTTCGTCTCGGAGCGCGAGTGCGCGCTGCTGGCCGTGCTGGCGCGCCGCCCCGGTCGCGTCTTCAGCCGCGACGAGCTGGTGACGGAGGTGTTCCCCGACGCCGAGGACAACGGGGTGGTCGACACCTACGTCCATTACCTGCGGCGCAAGCTCGGTCGGGACACGGTGCGCACGGTCCGCGGGCTCGGCTACCAGCTCGGGGCGGGGACCGGATGAGCCAGCGCGCCCTCGGGTCGGACGCCGACCTGCGGCGTACGGCGCGCCGGATCGGCCTCCAGACGGCGGTGCTGCTGATCGGCTGCCTGGCCGTGGTGGTGACCGTCCTCTACGGCTCGGTGGTCCGGAGCCAGGACGCGCAGATGACGAGCACGCTGAGCAACGCCGTCGGCTCCGCGGGATCGGGCCGCGACGCCGACCACGATCACGACCTGTCCGAACCCCGCGGCGGCATCCAGTACGCGGTGCTCGATGCCCGGGGTCTGCGGACCTCGGCCGACGTCCCGCCGGGCCTGCCAGACCTGGACGTGATGCGTACGGTCGCCGCAACCCGGACCTCGGACCGCCGGACGGTCAACCTGGCCACGGGTGGCTTCGAGATCCTGACCGTCCAGCGCGGCGACGACACGGTCCAGGTCATCGCCAGCACCTTCGAGCAGCACCAGGAGCGCGAACGGATCCTCGGCTCCCTCGGCCTCGCCGGCGGTGCGGGGCTGGTCCTCGCGACGCTGGCCGCCGCGATCCTGGCCCGGCGGGCCGTGCGACCGATGGCGCAGGCGCTCGAGCAGCAACGACGGTTCGTCGCCGACGCCGGCCACGAGCTGCGGACCCCGCTCACCCTGCTGAGCACCCGCAGCCAGCTCCTGGCCCGCCGGGTGCGCGACACCACCACCCCGACCGAGCAACGCGCACAGCTCGTGGAACGCGACGCCACCGGTATCGTCGCCGACACCGCAGCCCTGGTCGCGATCCTGGAGGACCTGCTGACCCAGGCCGACGACCGCACGCCCGTGCCTCAGGTGCCGGTCGACCTCGCCGACGTGGCCCGCTCGGTCGTCGCGTCGGCCCAGGCGGCAGCGCAGGAGGCCGGCGTGACGCTGCGCACGGAGGTCGACGCGTCCGGTCCCACGACCGTCCAAGGCGCCGCAACCGCCCTGGCGCGAGCGGTCTCCGCCCTGGTCGACAACGCGCTGGAGCACGCCACCAGCGCGGTCGAGGTGCACCTGCGCCGCACGGGCCGTTCGCATCGTGATCGAGGTCCTCGACGACGGCCCCGGGCATCCCCTCGGAGACGCTGCCGCGCATGTTCGACCGCTTCTCCAGCGACCGACGTCCTGCGGCGGAGACCGGCGGCCGGCGCCACTTCGGTCTCGGGCTGGCCCTGGTCAGCGAGATCGCCACCCGCCACGGCGGAGACGTGACCGCGCAGAACCGACCCGGGACCCAGCCGGGCGCGCTGCTGCGGCTCACCGTCCCCAGCGGCAGCCGAACCGCTCGACGACGCTCCGACACGGCGTAGGGACACCCTCGAAGGGGTCGGCAACCTTCGCGTCAGGCGATCCAGGTCGACTGATCTGCGGCTAAGAATCGCCTGGTGAAGTTCTGCTCACGGGAGGCGCCGCCGCCGCCCGGGTCCAGCCTCCCCAGTCGAAGGACTTCTCAACGCCATGACCCCCTCCTCATCACCCCCGCCCTTCGCCGCAGCTTCGCGGCCTCGTTGGCCGCTGCCGCCCTCATCTCGGTGAGCGCCTGCAGCTCCGACACCACCACCTCGAGCTCGCCGTCGGCGTCGTCGTCCGCCTCGTCCTCGCAGCAGACGGGAGGCGGTCCGCCCGGCGGTGAAGCGGTGGACCCGGCGGTGCGCATGCAGACCTTCACCGCGGTCGACCTGGACACCGACGGCGCGAACGCGTCGAACGCCAACACCAGCGACGTCGTCACGGCGACGAACGCCTTCCTCGCCACCCTGGACGCCGCCACCAAGGCCAAGGTCGTGTACGACTTCACCGACAACGCCTCGCGCCAGACCTGGTCGAACTACCCGGCCGCAGCAGGTGCCCCGCAAGGGCGTGGCGCTGTCCGACCCTCAGCGACACCTCCAAGGCCGCCGCCCTGGCCGTGGTCAAGACCATGCTCAGCGCGCAGGGCTACGCCCAGGTGCAGACGATCCAGCAGGCCGACGACTGGCTGAAGGCCAACAGCACCTCCGGCAACGACAGCTTCGGCTCCGACGTCGACTACTACATCGCCGTCTACGGCACCCCGTCGACGACGGACCCGTTCATGGTCCAGTTCGGCGGGCACCACCTGGCCCGCAACTACACCTACAAGGGCACGACGGCGAGCATCACGCCGGACTTCACCGGTACCGAGCCCAAGACGTTCACGGTCGGGAACACCACCGTGGAGCCGTTGAAGGAGAAGGCGGGCACCCTGTTCGCCGCCTTCGACTCCCTCAGCGCCGACCAGGACGCGCAGGCCAAGCTCTCCGCCAAGGTCGACGACATCCTGATGGGCCCGAGCGTCGACAGCGGCAAGTTCCCCACCACCGAGGGTGTGGCCGTCAGCAGCCTCTCGGCCGACCAGAAGAAGCTGGTCCTGGCGGCGATCGCGGCCTGGGTGAACGACGCCGCGCCCGGGCAGGCCGCGTCCATGCTCAAGACGTACGAGTCCCAGCTCGACCAGACCCGGATCGCGTACGCCAGCAGCAAGACCGTCGACGGCGAGGACACCTACTTTTTTTTTTTTATTTTATAAAATAAAAAAATTAAAAATAAAAATAAAATATAAAAATATTTATATAATTATATAATAAAATATATATTATATATATAAAAAAATAAATTAATAATATTAATGTAATATAGAAATATGAAAAAAAAATAAAAATAAAATAATAATATAGATATATAAAAAATAATAAATAATGTAAAAAAAAAAGAAATAAATGTAAAAAATAAAAATAAAAAAATGAAAAATATAAAAAAGAAATAAAAAAATAAAAAAAAAGAAAATAATATATATAATAAAAATAAGTTGAAAAAAATAATAAAAAAATAAAAAAAAAAAAAAGTAAAAAAGATAATAAAAATAAAAAATATAAAAAATATAAAAATAGATAATATAAAAATACATAAAGAAAAGTGAATAATAAAAAAAAAAAAAAAATGTGATATAGATAATACATAATATAAATATATAAGATATAAATAAAAATATAAAAAAAATAAAAATAAAAAATATGTAAAGATATGTAAAAAAAAAAATGTAAAAATATAGATACTAAAAAAAATATAATAAATAAACAATAATAAAAATAAATAAAAAATACAAATATACAAAGATATATAAAAAAAAAAAATATAATAAATAAATAAAACAAAAAAATATATAAAATATAAAAATAAATATATATAAAAAAATATAAAAAAATATATAAAAAATATAAAAAAAAATATAATAAATAAATACATAAAAAAAATACAAAAAATATAAAAATAATACACATATAATAAAAACAAAATATATATAAATAATATCATAAAAAAAAATATAAAAAATTAATAATACAAAAAATATAAAAATATAAATATAATATAATATAATAAAATAAAAATATATATAAATCATTATAAAAAAAAAAAATATAATACAAATAATACTAAAAAAAAATATAAAAAATATAAATATAATACACATATAATAAAAAAAAAAATAACATAAAAATCATTATATAAAAAAAAAATATAAAAATATAAATAATAAAAAAAATATAAAAATATAAAAACAATATAAATATAATAAAATAAAAATAATATATAAATAAATATCATAAAAAAAAAATATAAAAAAATATAAATAATACAAAAAATATAAAAATATAAAAATAATACACATATAATAATAATAAATCATATATTAATATAATTATAAAAAAAAAAATATAACATATAAATACAAAAAATAAATATATAAAATACAAAAATAAAATCATATAAAATAACAAACTATATAATAATATAAAAAATAAAAAAACAAAATATAATAATATAAATAATACAAACAAATATAACAAATATAAAAATAAATATAATAAAAATAAAAAAATAAATATATAAATATAATAAATAAATAAAAAACATAATATAAAAATAATAACAATCAAAATAAATATAATACTATATATCAAAATAATACTTAAATAATAAAAAATATAATCAAAATATAAATCAAAAATATAAATTAATAATACAAATAAAAAATATAATAATAATAAAAATAATATATATACAAATAATAAAAAAAATTATATATCATAAAAACAAATAATATAAAAAATAATAACAATAAAAATATACAAATATAAATATAATATATATATAAAAAATACAAAAAAATATATAAATATAAAAACACATATAAAATAACATACATCAAAACATATACAAATAAATAAACAAAATAATATCTAAATACAAATAATATATAACAAATTATCTCAACTCAATATCTAATACAAAATAATAATAAAAATACACAATATATAAATCAATATATATACAAACAAAAAATAAATATATATATATAACAACAAAATATAAATATACTCAATAAAATAAAAATAATAATAAATATAAATATAAATATAACATAAATAATAACAAAAATATCTAACATAAACACAATCTAATCAAAATACTAATACCATAAAAAATATACTAAATATAATACAAAATATAATATAAACAAAAAAAAAAATACAAATCATAAAAAACAAAATATAAATATACTAACTTCACAAAACATATACTATGTGCCCCAAATAAATATATAAAAAATAATAAAAATAATAAAAATATAACAACAAAATATAACACTATCAATCTACAAACATATATATAATAAATATAATACAAAATAATATATAAACATTAATAATAAATACATACTCTAACACCATAATATACAACAACTAATATTAATAAAAAATATACTTCATATACAATAATTAACATACAAATACTATCAAATTATATATCCAAATAAAATACACCAAACAAAATATATAATCATAAAATATACTATAATAAAAATAATACTTAAATAATAAATATATATAAAATAATATATAACTTATATTATATAACTATAAAATATAAAAATATATATATATAAATATATATATATATAAATATACAACATAATCAATCATATAATACATAAACTCAATAAATATATATAATATATATAAATAATATACAAATATATATAAATAAATATAATACATAATAAATATCACAATATATAATCTAATCAAAAAACTTACATATAAAAATATATACTATATAATATAATAATCTATACTACCCATATACATCAATATTTATATCTTCATATTAAAATTAAATAAATAAATTAATTTATTTGCATACCAAAATCTATTAATTTTACATTCAATCTTTCATTAAAACATTTTCAATTCAAATCCCTATAAAAAGCCTTGCTTATGTATGTACTATAATGCTTCAGCAGTTGCATTGTATGTGTCAATTTATTTGTCCTACAAAATTATGCCCTTCTATTCTCTATTGATGCTTATACAAGTCTTTCTCATGTATTCAATACTAGTGGCGTATTACCTACTCTATCATTTATTTTAATTTATTATATTAATAGTATCTTACAGCCTTAACTTATATAATTAAACATTATCCCATGTACCATATTTCTTTTTCAATCTCTTTATTGCTACATTTATTTATTTGTTTATTTTATGCTAACTAAACATTTCTGAATGAAGCAAAACTAATATTCTTCACACTTCTCATATTTTTACATCTATCTCTTTATTTATTTTATCTGATATTTTTATAATTTATAATTATATTATATTTATAAAAAGTCTTGTGTATCTTCAAATACAGAGCTATAAACTGTAAACCAAAAATATAGACACTTTTCATTCAAAGAAAACTATAAATAGAAATAAATTGCTATATACAATTATTAAAAATAATAATCCACATAAAAAAAAGTTTAAACTCATACTTAATATAAATAAAAAACAAAATAAAATTCTAAATAATTAAAAACACCTTTAATCTAAAACCTTTCAAAATAAACATTCTTTCATCATATACTCTTTCACATTATATCATTTTCTTACAACCATATATACTACAATACAATTAACCATATACTCATTTTTAAAATCTACATTTTTATTCATACACTTATTTTCTTCACTTATTTTTAATATACTTCACATACCAATATAAATATAAATACTTCTAAAAATTCTTCATCTTTCTCTATAATCTTAATTTCATACACAATATCTTCATATCTCTCAACCATGCGCATATGCTTTCCAAACTCCCACCTCATACTCTCCGCATCGACGGCCCGCGGGTGTGGATCGAGCTCGTCAACACCCGTAGCCAGAGCACACCGAACGTCCACTACCACGGCGTGTGGCGCGACAAGACCGACGACTACGGCAGCACCAACCCCAGCGCATGAGCCGGCACCCGTCGTCGTGGCGCAGAGGCAGTGAGCCTGCTGCTCGCGTGCGCCACGCTGCTCCTGCTCGGCACCGCGTCGACAGCCTCGGCGCACCCGCTCAGCACCTCGGCGGTGCTGCTCGACGTCGACAGCACCGCGGTGACCGCCACGGTCGAGCTGCCGCTCGACGAGCTCAGCGTCGCCCGGGACCAGGTCCTCACCGCGAGCACCGTCGTCGAGGCGAGCACGCTGGCCGAGCTGCGCACCTACGTCCAGGGACACCTGTCCGCGTCCGACGCGAGCGGACGTTCGTGGTCGACCGTCGTCACCGGCGGCCGGGTCGAGCCCGTCGACGGGGTCGAGAACCTCGTCCTCGACGCCAGCCTGACCCCCGCCTCCGGGCCGGTGGGCGACTTCGTGCTGCACGACGACGTCATCGTCGACCGACTGATGTCGCACCGCGTGTTCGTGTCGGGCCGCTACGGAGACACCGGGTCCTACACGACGCTGGCGATGCTGTCCTGGCAGACGCAGTCGGTCCCGGTGGCGTCGGCGACGCCCGCGTCGACCTCGGCGGCGCCGGCGGGCGAAGGGTTCGTGGCCGCGGTCCGGCTCGGGATCCACCACATCGCCACCGGCAGCGACCACCTGCTGTTCCTGATCATGCTGCTGCTGCCGGCACCGCTGGTCGTCGCGGGCCGGCGTTGGCGGGCTCGACCCGACACCGGGCTGGGCGGAGCCGCCCGGTCGGGGGTGCGTGTCGTGCACGTCGTGACCGCGTTCGCCGTCGGCCACTCGTGCACCCTCGTCCTCGGCGCCCTGGGCTGGGTCGCGCTGCCGTCCCGGCTGGTCGAGAGCGGCATCGCGCTGTCGGTGCTGGTCTCCGCGGTCCACGCGGTGCGCCCCCTCGTCCGCCGCGGCGAGGTCCTCATCGCCGGCGGCTTCGGGCTGCTCCACGGCCTGGCGTTCGCCGCCATCCTCGGTGGGCTCGACCTCAGCCGGACCAGCCTGGTCACGACGCTGCTCGGCTTCAACCTCGGCATCGAGCTCACCCAGCTGCTCGTCGTCGCCCTCGTCATGCCGTCACTGGTCCTGCTCAGCCGGACCGCCGCCTACCCGGCCGTGCGCGTCGGCGTCGCGGGCCTGGGTGCGGTGCTCGCCACCGGCTGGTTCGCCCAGCGGGCCGGTCTCGTCGGCGTGAACCCGCTCGAACCGGTCGCGAACCTGCTCGTCGACCACCCCGTCGCCCTCGCCGTCTGCCTCGCCGTCTGCGCTCTCGCACTCACCGGACTGCAGCACGTAAGAGCGGCCCGCGTGGCACCCCGCAGGTCTCTCCCCCGGTGGGCCGCGTCGATGGAGAAAACCTGAGCGCCGGGACCGCCACCGCAGCCGACCAACCTGATCCGTCCACGCCTGCTCATCACCAGCTCCAGACCCAGAAAGGGGCTTTCATGCCTCCCGTCTCCCCCCAGACCGGCCCCGAGGCCTCGATCACCAGCCGCGTGGTGTCGCGGCGATGGGTGCTCGCGGCCATGCCCGTCGTCGCCGCCGGCATCGCCGGCTGCGCGAGCACCAGCTCGTCGTCGTCCTCCGCGAGCGCCTCCAGCCCCTCGGCTGCCGCGACGGCCACCGCCGGTGGAGCCGCCGCGGCGGGAGGCGTCGCCGCCCTCGCCCAGGCCTTCTACCAGACGCTCAGCGCAGACGAGCAGAAGACCGTGCTGCTCGACCACACCCTGGCCAACGCCAAGCGATGGTCGAACCTGCCGCAGGGCCTGCTGGGCGGGAAAGGCATGGGCGGCGGCCCCGGAGCCTCCGGCAGGCCGTCCGGAGCACCGCCGAGCGGCATGCCGTCGGGTGGTGCGGGCGCCCCCTCGGGCGGCGGGATGGGCGGCGGGAACAGCCAGTCCCGCGTCGGCATCAGCCTCGGCGACCTGAGCGACGCCCAGCTCGGCGCCCTCACTCCCCTGCTCAAGGCCGCCACCGGTACCGCCCCGGGCCTGGGTTACGACGAGATCGAGCAGCAGCTGAACGCCGACGACTACCTGCAGGCGCACGGCGGCGGGGACGCCTACGGCCGGAAGAACTACTACGTCGCCTTCCTCGGCAGCCCGCAGGACTCCGGGACCTGGGAGCTGCAGTTCGGGGGCCACCACCTGGCGGTCGCCAACACCTACACCGACGGCAAGCTGGCCGGGGCCACCCCCTCGTTCCGGGGCGTGGAGCCGTTCACCACCTTCGAGCTGAACGGCCGGACCAACCAGCCGCTGAAGACCAAGCACGCCGCGTTCGTCGCCGTGCTGGCCGGGCTCAGCTCGGCCCAGCTGGCGAGCTCCAAGCTCGATGCCGTCTTCACCGACCTGGTCCTCAAGCCCGGGCAGGACTGGGCATTCCCCACCCAGCACGAAGGTCTGCAGATCTCCTTGCTCTCGGCAGCGCAGAAGAAGCTCGCCCTGGCCGCGATCGCCACCTACGTGGACGACATCGCCGACAGCGACGCCAAGACCATCCTGGCCACCTACACCAGCGAGCTCGACGACACCTACCTCGCCTGGTCAGGCACCAAGGACCTGACCCAGGAGAACGACTACATCCGCGTCGACGGCCCGTCGGTGTGGATCGAGTTCTCCATGCAGCACGGCATCGTGCTGTCCGGGAACCACCCCCACTCGGTGTGGCGCGACCGGAAGAACGACTACGGCGGAACCAAGAGCTGATGCCCTCCGCCGTCCTCCCCGACGGCAGCCGGACGGGCACGGACCCGGACGGGGTCCGTGCCCGAGCGGGCGCCGTTGTCGCCATGCTGGCCGTCGCGATCGCGTGCGCGCTCGGTCTGGTCGTCTTTGCCGCACCAGCCGCCTCGGCGCACGTCGTGCCCACGTCGACCATCCAGCTCGACGTGCAGCAGCACCGCTGTCGACGCCGACGTCTCGATCCCGGTGTCCGACGTGGCCGCGGCCACGGGTCTCGACCTCGGCGACGGGTCCCAGGCCGCCGTCAGCAGCCACGCCGACGCGATCAAGGCCTACCTGCTGAGCCACTTCCGCCCCACCAGCGACGACGGGCGGCCCTGGTCGGTGGGCATCGGCGACCTGAGCGTGAGCACCACGGGGGACCCGACGACCACCGGGCGGTACGCCCAGCTCGAGACCACGTTCGTGCTGACGCCCCCGACCGGGACCGACGCTCGGTCCTTCAACCTCGGCTACACCGCCATCGTCGACCGGGTCGTCACCCACGTGGCCATCGTGACCGTCCGGTCCGACTGGTCCAGCGGCCACCTCGGCGGCGCCTACGAGGTCGGGGTCGTCCAGCAGGACACGGTCACCAACACGGCCGGGAGTCTGCACGTCGACCTCGGCCCGGGCAGCAGCATCCGCGGGTTCATCAGCATGGTCGGTCTCGGCATACGCCACATCCAGGAGGGCACCGACCACCAGCTCTTCCTGCTCACCCTGCTGCTCCCCGCTCCGCTCCTGGCCCGCGACCGGCGCTGGTCCGGATCGGTCCCGGCTCGACGAGCGGTCCGCCGGATCGCCACCATCACGGGCGCGTTCACCCTCGGCCACTCCGCAACCCTCGCCCTCGGCGCCCTGGGCCTCCCAGTACCGCAAGGGGTCGTCGAAGCGCTGATCGCCGTCAGCATCCTGGTTGCCGCAGTGCATGCGATCCGCCCCGTCTTCCCCGGCCGGGAAGCGGTCGTGGCGGCCTCGTTCGGCCTCGTCCACGGGCTCGCCTTCTCGGCCACCCTGCGCGAGCTCGACCTCACCGGAGCACGCCTGGTGCTGTCGCTCCTCGGCTTCAATCTCGGCATCGAGATCATGCAGCTGATCATCGTGGCGCTCGTCCTTCCGCCCCTGGCCATGCTCGCCTGCGCCGGCCGCTACCAGACGTTGCGGGTCGTCGCCGCGGGCGCAACGGGGGTCGCCGCCGTCGGCTGGGTCGCCGCGCGCATCGGCTTCGCGAACCCGGTCGCCGCCGCTGCCGATCGCCTCGGGGTCATCGGCATCCCCGTCGTCCTCGCGCTGTGGCTCGTCGCCCTTCTCGCGGCCCGCGCGACCTACCGTTCGGTTTCGCGGCTTCACGTGGCTACCGACAGCCTGACGCCGACGGTGTTCCATGGCTGAGCCCGAAAACGCCAGCTCGGCTGGTCGTCGCACCGGCGGATGGCCTGTCCACCGCGCTGATGGCGTGCTGCCGAAGAGTCGCTGGCTTCTGCAGAACTAGGTCCGCCAGCATCAGTCGCGACCGCTCTCGACGACGAGATGGGACAAGCTCGCGGATCGATCAAGATCATCCGCTTACTGACACGTTGACTGAGACCAAATCCGGCCGCTGCCATGATCATTGAGACAGAGCAGCACCGTTTCGTCTTGCGACAGGTGTCAGCGGAGCGCGGAACCGCTGACACGATCACTGAGACCGGACATTGGGCCGGCCGCGTCGACGACGTCGCGGCTGAGGTCGAGCGCCTCCAAGGGCTCCAACTGTCGAGCGATGGCCTGTTGAACCGGGAGGCCGCGCCCGACGTACACGGGGGTGGAACCGGATCCACCAGCGACCCAGGCCACCAAGCGACGGAGCTCACCCATGAAGCTGCACCTCTCCACCCGACTGGCCGCCTCGCTCGCGGGCGGGACGGCCGCGGTCCTCGGCCTGACCGGCGTCGTTCCCGCGGTCAGCTCCACCTACGCGCACGGCCACCGGCCGGTCACCGTGGAGATCACGACTCCCAGCCGTCACGACGACGCCGGGATCTCCGGGGCGGCGTGGCTGGTCGACCTGAAGCTGGACTACCGCGGGAAGGACCCGCTGAAGAGCGCCGGGTTCACCGCGCCTCAGCTGACCGGACCGGCCGCCCACAACAACACCGCCCCGTTCCCGGGGTCGTTCTCGACCGGTCCTGACGAACGGCTGCCCGGGCTGGTCGTGCTCACCTCCACGACGAACGCCACGCTGCCCGGCTTCTCGGGGCCGGGCACGAACCTGGCCAACCTGTTCAACCTCACCGGCGTCACCGACCGCTCGGGTCGGTCCGCGGAGATCGGTGACAGCTGGGTCGTCGGCGCGCCGATAGCCGGCCGCGACGTCGACACCGTCCTGACTGTCGCCGTCGTCGCCGATCTGAACCACAACGGGGTCTACGACGACGCCCCGGCCGTGGTGGTTGACGCCAACCACGACGGCAAGGTCGACTCGCGCGACCTGAAGGCCCTCGGCGTCGCCTCGAACGTCGAGACGGTCCGGTTCCACATCAACGGCGCCGCGGTCTGACCGGCCGGCGGGCGGCGGAGGACACCGTGACGGAGCACGTCGACGAGCAGCTGATGGCCGCCCTGTGCGACGCCCACGCCGACGCGCTGCTCTCCTTCGCCCGCCGCTACACCACCGACGTCGCCCAGGCCGAGGACGTCGTGCAGGAGACGTTCCTCCGCGCCTGGCGGCACCTCCACCGGCTCGACCCCAGCGCCAACCCGCGGGCCTACCTCTTGACGACCGCCCGCAACGTCATCACCGACCAGTGGCGCAAGGACCGCCGGCGACCTCGCCTCGTGAGTGACGAGAGCGTCCTGTCCAACCAGCCCGCACCGGAGGACCTGGCGACCGCGATGCAAGGCTGGGTCGTGGCGGAGGCCCTCGCCCGGCTGAGCGAGGACCACGGCGCCGTGGTGCAGGCCCTGTACTACGACGGCTGCACCGTCAACGAGGCAGCGCTGCGGCTCGGCGTGCCGGCAGGGACGGTGAAGTCACGCAGCTACTACGCGGTCCGCGCACTGCGAGCCGCGCTCGAGGAGATGGGAGAGCTCCGATGAGCGAGGACCACCGCGAGATCCGCCACCTGCTCGGCGCCTACCTGCTCGGCGGCCTCGAGCCCGCCGATCGCGACGTCTTCGAGGCCCACCTCTCCGACTGCCCTCAGTGCCGCGACGAGCTCAGCCAGTCCGCCTCGCTGCCCGGCCTGCTGCGCCGGGCCGCCCAGACCGTGCAACAACCCTCGGACGAGCTGGCAGCAGCAGCCGACGCACGCCAGCACCGCCTCCTCACCCAGCTGACGGCTCGTCGGCTGAGGCGGCGACGCCGGACCCTGCTCGGCGTGGTCGCGGCCGCCGTCCTCGCCGCCGCGCTGGTCGTCACTCCTGCCCTGCTGCGACCACCCGCCACCCCGGCGACTGCCGCCGTCGTCGAGCTACGCCCCACGACCAGCGGTGCGACCGGAACCGGCACGGCCCTGCTCGACCCACGACCCTGGGGGACGTCCGTCACGCTGACGGCCACCGGACTACCCGCGACCGGCCCGTTCACCCTCGAGATCACCGACCGGTCCGGCGGTCGCGAACGCGCCGCGTCCTGGGGAACGACGGCCGACGGGCACGTCCAGGTCACGGGCGCGACCTCGGTGACCCCCCAGGCCATCAGCCTGATCCAGATCGTCGGACCCGACGGCGTGCTCACCCAGTCCCCCTGAGCCCGTTCGCCACGCTCCCGCCCGATGTCGACCGCAGAACGGGGCAGGACGCGACCCTTTGAGGCAGCAGTGCCCGACGAGGCAGCGCGGCAACTCCGCCGGCTCGACGCACCGCGCACCGGGGGTGCCGGGGGGCGTCCCGGGCTGTCCGCGGGCGCTCTCGTCGTCGGGCCACGGTCTGAACCAGCCCGCGCCAGATCTACCCGCCGGCATCCGACGGCTTCCGGCAGCGGGCCTAGGGGGGATCGACCGCAATTGACCTCTCGACTCCCGCACATCCGTGTGACCGCACGGGTTAGCGGGTACTCTCTGAGCAAGCGAGACGAGAGGTGGTGCGACATGGCGCAGCCCCGAGGTGCAGAGCCCGGCCCGACCGGTGCGGCCGAGCCCCATGACCATCCGGTCGACCCGGAACGGGTCGCCCACGCACGGGCACGCGGGTTGTCCGCCGACGACGCCGGGCGGCTTGCTGCGCTGCTGTCCCTGCTGGCCGACCCCGTCCGGTCCCGGATCCTGTACGCGCTCGACGAGGTGGAGGAGCTGTGCGTCGGCGACCTCGCCCTCGCCCTGGAGTCGACGGAGGACTCCGTGGGCTACGGCCTCAAGATCCTGCGGACCGCCGGTCTGGTCGCGACCCGCAAGCAGGGCCGGATCGTGTTCTACCGGCTCGCTCCGGGCTTTCCCGAGCCGCTGCGCCACCACTGCTTTCGCGAGCTGGTCTCGATGACCCGAGCGGCCGAGGAGGACGACCGGTGAGCTCTGCTCGCTGCCGCCTGGCACCAGCTGCTCCGCGCGCTCGAGCGGACCGGCTCGATGACCTGGGAGATCACCTGGGCGCTGGTCCTCGGCTTCACGCTCTCCGCAGCGGTGCAGGCCGTCGTCCGGCGCGAGTCGATCACCCGGCTGCTCGGCGGGAGCGGTCCCCGGTCCCTGGCCGTCGCCACCGGGCTGGGTGCGGCGTCCTCGTCCTGCTCGTACGCAGCCGTGGCACTGGCACGTTCGCTGTTCCGCAAGGGCGCGAGCTTCGCCGCGGCGATCGCGTTCCAGATCGCGTCGACCAACCTGGTCGTCGAGCTCGGCATCATCTTGATCCTGCTGATGGGCTGGGAGTTCGCCGCTGCCGAGTTCGTCGGCGGACCGATCATGATCATCGTCGTCGCGCTGCTGCTCCGGTTCTTCCTCCGACCACGCCTGCTCGAGGCGGCGCGCCGGCAGGCCGACCGGGGGCTGGCCGGTTCGATGGAAGGTCACGCGGCGATGGACATGAGCGTCCAGGGCGACGGGTCGTTGGTTCGCCGACTGACGTCTGCCCGGGGCATCACGTCGGTCAGCCACATCTTCGTGATGGAGTGGGCGGCCGTCCTGCGCGACATCGTCATCGGCCTGCTGATCGCCGGCGCCGTCGCGGCCTGGGTGCCGGACAGCTTCTGGCAGGCGTTCTTCCTCGTCGACCACCCGTTCCTCGCGAAGGTCTGGGGTCCGATCGTCGGGCCGGTGGTTGCCGTGCTGAGCTTCGTCTGCTCGATCGGCAACGTCCCGCTCGCGGCGGTGCTGTGGAACGGTGGCATCAGCTTCGGCGGCGTCGTCAGCTTCATCTTCGCCGACCTGCTGATCCTGCCCGTGCTGGTCATCTACCGGAAGTACTACGGCCTGAAGACGGCTGCGCTGCTCGCGGGCGTCCTCTACGTGGCCAGCGTCGTGGCCGGTTACGTCGTCGAGATCGTCTTCGGGTCGGCAGGGCTCGTCCCCGTGCAGCGGACCGCGCGGGTCGAGACGGCGCAGCTGTCCTGGAACTACACGACCTACCTGAACATCGCGTTCCTGCTCCTCGCCGCCTTCCTGGTCGTCCGGTTCGTCCGGACGGGCGGGCCCGCCATGTTGCGCGCGATGGGCGGCGGCCCCGACGACATGACCGACCACGACCACAGCTCCCCCGACCACAGCGCCCACGACCACGACCACGGCTCTCACGAACACGGCTCCCGTTCGACTCCGACCGCAGGAGAAGGCTCCTCATGACGTCTCGCGCGCAGCTCGCCCTCGCCGGTGCCCTGGCCGCCCTGGTCCTCGCGGGCTGCTCCGCCACTCCGCCGGGCGGCGCCAGCGCCGCACCCACCGGGTCGACGAGCGCGCCCGCCTCCCCCGCCGGTGCGGGCACCCCCGCCGCCGGTGCGCACGTCGACGCCGACGTCCAGTTCGCGACGATGATGATCCCGCACCACACGCAGGCCGTCGCGATGAGCGACATGCTGCTGAGCAAGCAGGGTGTGGACGCGAAGGTCACCTCACTGGCCACCCGGATCAAGGCCGAGCAGGCACCGGAGATCACCCAGATGAGCGGCTGGCTCGCCGGCTGGGGACAGAACCCCAGCCCGTCCTCGATGGGCGGTATGGGCGGGATGGGCGCCGGTGGCGGCCTGATGAGCCAGGCCGACATGGACGCCCTCGACCAGGCCACCGGCGACGACGCGGCCCGGCTCTACCTGACGGGCATGATCAAGCACCACCAGGGTGCGGTGACGATGGCTCAGACCGAGCTCGCCCAGGGCCAGAACCCGGACGCGAAGAAGCTCGCCCAGAGCATCGTCACGACCCAGAAGGCCGAGATCACCGAGATGAACGGGCTCCTCGGCGGCTGAGACGTGTCACGCCGCGTCGACGACGATCTCGACGCGGTCCCACGACGTGTTGGCGTATCCCTTCGGGTTCCACAGCGACGCGGGTGACTCGGGCTGCTGGGCGCCGGCGTCGTCCCAGGCCCGGACGAGGAGGGTGTGCGGGCCGCCGGCCAGGTCGACGCTGGTGCTCCACCGCCTCCAGGCCCAGCGGTCGGTGCGGTGGCCGAGGTCGGCCTGCACCCACGTGCTGCCGCCGTCGGTCGACACGTCGACCCGGGCGACGGTCCGGTCTCCGCCCACGTACGCGTAGCCCGAGATGTCGGTGCGGCCTGCGGGCAGCCGGCTGCCGTCGGAGGGGGCGAGGATGGCGGCGTTCACGACGACCGGGCCGAGGGAGATGCCGTCGCCGGGACCGGCCTGCTTCGGGTCGACGTCGGGCGGAACGATGCGGTAGGCCGTGGCCTGGAAGTAGTTGTCGGACGGCTCGGGCTGGACCGTGAGTCGTTGAACCCACTTCACGCTGCGAGCGCCGATGTAGCCGGGGACGACGACCCGGACCGGGGCGCCGTGGGCCTGCGTGAGCGGTGCACCGTTCATCGCCCATGCGAGGAGCACCTCCGGGCCTCGCGCCTTGGCCAGCGGGACCGACCCGCCGTACGGCTGCGGCGGGTCCGCGAGCTGGGACACGTCGGGGGCGTCGAACGCCACGTGTCCGGCTCCCGGAGCCGGGTCGAGCCCGGCCGCGTCGAGGACGTCGCCGAGTCGCGCTCCGGTCCACTCGGCGGTCGACGTCGCCCCCCGGCCCCAGGGGTCCTCACCCGGGATGTCTTGCACCTTGATCAGGTCTGCCCGCCGGTTGCCGGCGCACTGCAGCGTCGCGGTCACGGTCACATGGTCGAAGGCCTGCAGCTGGGCCAGGGTCAGCGTCAGCGGCCGCGACACCGCGCCGTCGACCCGCAGCGACCAGGCGTCGGGGTCGAGCTCGGGGATCGGGCCGTGGTTGCGGCTGTAGAAGGTGCTCACCGGCGTCACGAACTCCTCGGCCAGCACCCCCGGTGGCGCTTCGGCGTTGAACGGGTCCCGTTCGTGCACGATCATCTCGTCGCGCTTGCCCCAGCTGGTCACGGCTGATCCCTCTCCTCGTCCTGGCCATCGACTCGTACCTGGTCCTCCTGGTCCTTCGTCACAGGACGATCAGCAGCACCAGCGCGGCGGCCACGGAGACCACGAGGACCGTCGACACGACCATCATCGCCCGGCTGCTGTCGCGACCGGCGATGTCGCCCTGCTCGATCAGCGCCGCGGCCGTCCGGAACCGCCACGTCCCGTAGAACACCCCGACCGCGCCCACGACCACGAGCAGCACCCCGGCGACCAGCGGCCCGAGGTGTCCGGGGTCGAGCAGCCGGGCCACCGCGAGACCGACGACCATCAGGCTGACCGCGGTCCGCAGCCACGCCAGATAGGTCCGCTCGTTGGCCAGCAGGTCACGCGTCAGCGTGCCCAGGTGCTCGTCGCTCACCGGACCACTCCGTCTCCTCTGCCTGTCGGGGCCCCCACTGTGGCACCGCGCGCGGTTCGAGCCTGGGGCGGGATCACGGCGTGCGCGCCACCAGGGCGAGCAGGTCGCGGACAGGGCCGGCGGGCGGATCGGCGCCACCGACCCAGACCGCGCGGAGCAGGCGGCGGACGGTGAGGTCGCGGGTCCTGACGAGGACGAGCGTGCCGGCGCGGAGGTCGGCCTCGACCGCGTGGCGGCTGAGGAAAGCGGGTGCGCCGCCGGCTCGTACGGTCTCCCGGACCGCGGTGGAGGTGGTGACCTCGACGGCCGGTGGTGCGGTCGCTCAGCCCGTGCGTGGCCAGGGCCTGCTCGACGACCTCGCGGGTGCCGGAACCGCGTTCTCGCGACGTCAGCGCCAGCCCGGCGACCTGGGCCGGGGTCAGCGGTGTGCGGCGGCGGGCCAACCGGTCCGAGGCGGCGGCGACCAGCACCAGCTCGTCGCGCCCGATCTCGGTCGAGGTCAGGCCCGCCGGGCGCTCGGCGCCCTCGACGAAGCCGAGGTCGGCCTCCCCCGCCGCCACGGCGCGCAGCACCTCCGCGGAGTTCGCGGCCCGCAGGCTCACCGACGTCGCACCGTCACGCGTCCCGGGGTGCGCCTGCTGCTGCCGCAGAGCCACCAGCCAACGCGGCAGCAGGTGCTCCGCGACGGTCATGCTCGCGACGATCCTCAGCTCCCGGTCACGCGCGCCGCGCAGCGCCGCGATCGAGGCGTCGACCTCCTCGGCGACCTGCAGCATCCGGGCGGCCCACTCCACCATCAGCGTCCCCGACGCGGTCAGGGTCGTGCCGCGGGCACCACGACTCAGCAGCGGCACCCCGACCTGGCGCTCCATGGTCGTCAGCCGCTCCGACGCGGACTGCTGACTCACCCCCTGCACCCGGGCGGCCGCGCCGATGCTGCCCGACCTCGCCACCTCCAGCAGCAGGGCCAGCGAGTCCAGGTCGGGCAGATGCCCGCTCAGTGCCACAGGGGAACCCTACCCCCGGTCACAGGCAGCGCCTGTGCATCAGCAGGGAACGGCACCCTACTGCGACCGACCGGGCCCGAGCACGCTGGAGCCATGGCCCTGATACTGACGCGCAGCCCCTCCCCGATCGCCCCGATCGCCGTGGACGCGACCCACCCCGGGCACCGATCGGGGTTCCTCGCCGAGCTCGAGGGCCAGCCCACCTTCGGCCACATCACGCCGAACTGGTTCGCGTCGGTGATGGGGACCGGGATCGTCGCCAACGCCGCCGCCACCCTGCCGGTCCACGTGCCGGGTCTGATCGAGGCCGCCCGCGTGGTGTGGCTGCTCGACCTGCTGCTCCTGCTCGTCGTCACCGCGGCCACCGTGGTGCACTGGGTCCGCCACCCCGACCGGGCCCGCGCCCACCTGGCCAACCCGGTCATGTCGCACTTCTACGGCGCCCCGGCCATGGCCCTGATGACGGTCGGCGCGGGCGCGATGCTCGTCGGCCGCCCGGTCATCGGCGACGGGCCCGCGCTCGCCCTCGACGCCGTGCTCTGGACGGCCGGGACGCTGCTCGGTCTCTGGACCGCGGTCGCGGTCCCCTACCGCGCCTTCACCGACCACGACGTCAAGCCCGACTCGGCCTTCGGCGGCTGGCTGATGCCCGTCGTCCCCCCGATGGTCAGCGCCGCCACCGGCACCCTGCTGCTGCCGCACCTGCCCGCCGGGCAGGCACGCGCCACGCTGCTGGTCGCCTGCTACGCGATGTTCGGGCTCACCCTGATCGCCAGCCTCGTCATGATCACCCTGATCTGGAACCGCCTCGTCCAGCACAAGATCGGCGCCGCCGCTGCCGTCCCGACCCTGTGGATCGTCCTCGGCCCCCTCGGCCAGTCCATCACCGCCAGCCACAACCTCGGCGAGGCCGCACCCCAGCTGCTGCCCGCGCCGTACGGGACCGCGTTCCACGCCCTCGGCCTCGTCTACGGCCTGCCCGTGTGGGGCTTCGCGATGCTGTGGGCCGCGCTCGCCCTCGCCGTCACCGTCCGCACCGTCCGCACCGGGCTGCCGTTCAGCCTCACCTGGTGGTCCTTCACGTTCCCCGTCGGCACCGTCGTCACCGGTACCTCCGGGCTCGCCGCCGCGACCGGGCTGCACCTGTTCGTCGTGCTGGCGGTCGTCTTCTACACCGCTCTCGTCGCCGCCTGGCTGGTCGTCGCCGTGCGTACGGCCCGGGGGGTCTACCGCGGCCGCCTGCTGCGGGCAGCATGACCGGCCGGGCCTCGTCGCCCGAGCAGAGCGACCGGCGTAAGGTCACCAGCGGCGATGGATTCCGCCGGAGGTCGCGACCTCGAACCGCCGCACGGCTGATGACTCCTGGACGCTCACCCGTCTGGAGGCACGCGCGATGACCGCCGAAGCGCCACCCGTATCCCCGATCCTGCTCGGGACGACGCCGCAGCAGCCGCTCGCGGTGCTCGAGGTCGCCCTGTCCCTCGCGCGACGATCCGGCACCTTCCTGGTGTGCGCCCAGGTCGACCCGATGGCCTACGTCGTCGAGGAGCACCCGGACGGCTCCGTGGAGTCACGGCCCGTCGACCCCGACCGTGCCGACTGGAACAGCGCATCGTTCGACCACGACCTGACCGTCCGGATCCAGACCGCAGCGCGGGCGGCCGGAGTGCAGGTCACCTTCCGCAGCCTCGCCGGTGACGTCGGAGCCGCGCTGGCGAGGCTCGCGGAGGTCGTCGGAGCCGAGATGATCGTGGTGGGCAGCCGTGAGGGCGGGGTCCGGGCGAGCATGCACGACTTCTTCAACGGGTCGGTGGCCGTGCACCTGACCCACCGCCAGTCCCGTCCGGTCGTCGTGGTGCCGGTCAACCCCACCCCGGTCGGCACCGCAGCGCCGTGGGAGGAGCCCGCCCCGTGAACGAGACCCCCGAGCTCGGCCCAGCCGAGCAGGCCGTCGTCGACCCGTTCCCCGAGCTCCCGGTCGACCCGGACGTCGAAGCAGCCGAGACCACGACCGAGACCGGCGTGAGACGTGCCCGCCCGGTCCACCTCGCGCCGCGCAACATCGCCCTCGTCGCCATGGGCGGAGCCGTAGGCACCGGCCTGCGGCTGCTGCTCGAGGACCTGGTGCCGCGTTGGGGCGGAGTCCCGGTGGTGACGCTCGCGATCAACGTCGTCGGCGCGTTCCTGCTCGGCCTGCTGCTGGAGAAGGTCGCCGACCCTGCGCTGGACGAACGCTGGAGCCGCCGCGCGCGGCTCGGACTGGGCACCGGCGGTCTCGGCGGCTTCACGACCTACAGCGCGCTGGCCACCGACACCGCCCTGCTCGGCCACGGGCGTCCCGGTCTGGCGGCCGCGTACGCCGGAGGCACGGTCGTCGCCGGACTGCTCGCCTCGATCGGCGGGATCACGCTGGCCCGCGCACTACGGCGCACCGCGGACGACGGTCAGGCGGCCGGCGCGTGAGCGGGCTCCTGGCCGCCGCACTCGTCTGTGTCGCCGGAGGTGTCGGCGCCGCCGCCCGGTTCGTCCTCGACGGCGTGCTCCGGCAACGGCTCAGCCCGGCGTATCCCCTGCCGACGACCATCATCAACCTGTCCGGGTCGCTGCTGCTCGGCCTGCTCACCGGTCTCACCCTGGGACACCTGGTCGACCCGCGCTGGCAGCTGGTCCTCGGCACCGGGCTGATGGGCGGCTACACGACCTTCAGCACCGCGAGCTTCGAAGTGGCGCGACTGGTGGAGGAACGACGCTGGGTCGCGGGCACGACGCACGCGCTGGGCACGGCCGTCACCGCGGTCGGTCTCGCCGGCGGCGGCCTCGCGCTCGGACTGGTGCTCAGCCGGTGAGCTGCGCACCCTTCCCGTGCTCGTCCACCCCGACGGCGCGCGCGACCGCGAGCAGCGAACTGCGTCTTCGACCTCCGACCTCCGACCTCGCACCAGAGGCGCGAGACAACCCCTACGACAGGTGAAGCACTCATGGACTCGTTACCGCTGTGGCTCCTCGTCGCGATCTTCGTCGCCGCCGGGGTGGTCGTCTGGGTCGCCGGCGTCCGGCTGTCGAAGAGCACCGACGTCATCGACGCGCACTTCCACCTCGGCAGCGCCCTGGGCGGGCTGATCATCCTCGCCGTCGCCACGAACCTGCCCGAGATCGCCATCACCGTCAGCGCCGCCGCCTCCGGCGACGTCTCGGTCGCGGTCGGCAACATCCTGGGCGGGATCGCCCTGCAGACCGTCGTCCTCGTCGTGCTCGACGTCTTCGGCCGACGCGGCAAAGGCGTACGACCCCTCACCTACCGGGCCGCGTCCTTGACCCTCGTCGTCGAGGCCGCGGTCGTGGTCGCGGTCCTGGCCGTCGTGGTCGCCGGCACCCAGCTACCCAAAGGCCTCCTGATCGCCCGGCTCACCCCGGGCAGCGTCCTCATCGTGGTGATCTGGCTGGTCGGGCTGCTGCTGGTCCGCCGCGCCGGACGAGGCCTGCCCTGGCACGAGGACGGCCGCGCCCCGGACACCTCCCCGCCGCCGAGCAAGGGCCACCACCGCAACCCGCCCCAGCACCGCTCGAGCACCAGGAAAGCCCTCGTCGTGTTCGCCGTCTCCGCCCTCGCGACGCTGGTCGCCGGCGCGGTCCTCGAGCTGGCCGGCGACGCCGCCGCATCGAAGATCGGGCTCGGCGGAGTCCTGTTCGGCGCCACCGTCCTCGCCCTCGCCACCTCGCTGCCCGAGATCGCCACCGGGCTGCAGTCGATCAAGCAGGGCGACGACAGCCTCGCCATCAGCGACATCTTCGGCGGCAACGCCTTCCTCCCCGTGCTCTTCCTCGTCGCCACGGTCATCTCCGGGCAAGCCGTGCTGCCACGGGCCAGCGCCGCCGACACCTACCTCACTGCCCTCGCCCTCCTGCTCACCCTCGTCTACCTCCTCGGCTTGCTCTTCCGGCCCCGCCGCCGAGTCCTCGGGATGGGCGTCGACTCCCTTGTCGTCCTGGTCCTCTACGCCCTCGGCGTCGCCGGTCTCGTCGCGATCGCCTGAGGCAGCCAACGACTCCCGGCCGCGCCGTCCTCGAAGGTGACCAGGCTGCTTCGCTCTACGCCAATGAACGATCACACTCCGCGGCGAAACTGCCGACTACCGTCTTCACAAGCAGCTCGACGTGTCCTGGAGCGTTCCGCCCGGGCTGCGTCGGACGGGATCACAGCGGAGGCAAGTATCGGACGCGAAGATCATCCGGGCGCTGACAACTTGAGTGACACAGAATCCGGCTACTGACAAGATCATTGACGCAGATCGGCCCCTCGGGATCGCCAGCAACCTGTCATCCGAGCGTCGGGGCACTGCCAAGTTCGGTGATACCGGACAGCGGCGCTGTCGCCGTTGCGGGCGTGTCATCGTCGGGGGGTGTTGTGGGCCGGCGCCGACGGCGGCGGGAGCCCGTCGCCGCTGGCGACCAACCTCTGCTTCGTCTCGGACGACGGTCCAGGCTGCGGGCACCCCGCCCAACGGTCAGGCACCAGCCCTTCTGGGCGAGAATCAGGTGACCAGCTCCAGCCCAGCCCGCAGCTGCATGAACCGGAAGACTCCTGCGGCCCCCGACACCGACGCGTAAGCGTCCGTCACCTCGGTCACGAACTCCGTGGTCGAGGCGGCCGGCAGCCGGGCCGTCCACGCGCCGAACCCGACCTCGCACCAGCGCTGGAACGCCTCCCGGGACCCGAAGTCCCAGGTCAGGTCCTGCATGTCGCTGGAACGCACGGCCAGCCCGCAGCGCTCGGCCAGGAGGCTCCACGCGGTCACCTCAGGGTGCACGAACGGCGCCTCGAAGCCGGCGAAGAAGGCCCTCCACCGCACCGTCGTGGCGACCTCCATCGCCACGTCCTCCAGGCTCGGGCGCGGCCCACGGCAGACGAAGACCAGGAGCGCCCGGCCCGAAGGCCGCAGCGCGGCGGCGATCCGCTCGAGCGCCCGCTGCTGGTCCGACACCCAGTGCAAGGCGTTGAACGAGATCGCGGCGTCGAAGCGCTGCGCGTAGGTCATCGACACGACGTCGCCGAGCTCGAACGAGAGGTTGCCGGCGGCCGGGGCGACCGCGATCATGCGCGGCGACGGGTCCAGGCCGACCACGGTGGCCTCGGGGATGCGGGCCGCGACGGCGGCGGTGATGCGGCCGTCGCCGCAGCCGACGTCCAGGAGGCTGCCTACGTCATCGAGGACGAGACCGGACAGCGCTCGTTCGGCAAGCCACTGCTGCAGCGTGTTCACCTTGGCGTACTGCACGCCGTCCCAGTCCGTCACAGGCACCATCATGCTGCCGGCCGTTCCCGGCGCGGCGAGCTGCGCGATGGAGCCGCGTCGGCCAGACCCCGCGCCTCGCGAGCCAAGATCATCCGGCCATGGACGAGCGTGACAGTCGCAGAATCCCGTCCGTGCTCGCCTGGGAGCGAGGCCGTGGCCCGGCGAGCGACGTGCACGACGAACCGGACTCAGGTCCGTTGACGATCCGGTCCTGGGGCCCCAGGGTGTGCAGGTGCTCCTGACGCGGTCCGCCGCACGCCGCGCATCGCTCCGCGCGGCCCTGGCCCTGATCGCCGTCCCGGCCACGACGCTCGCGGTCGCCGAGGCCGTGCTGTCCGGGCGGGCCAGGCCGGAGCACGCGATGCTGCTCGCCTCGTTCCCGCTCGGCGGGGCGGCTTTCGTGCTGGTCGGGGCGCTGGCCTGGAGCCGGCGACCGGCCAACCGGACCGGGTTGCTGCTGTGTATCACCGGCCTGCTCATCCTCGGCGCCACACCGGCCGACACCGACCTGCCCTCCCCGGTCCGCCCGTTCGGGGTGCTGCTCGCCGAGACGCCCATCGCGGCCGCCCTGCACCTCGTCCTGGCCTTCCCGTCCGGGCGGATCTCCAGCCGTGCCGACCGCCAGCTGGTCGTCGTCTCCTACGCGGCCGTGCTGGTGCGACAGCTGCCCGCCGCGCTGCCCGGCCCGGACCTCGAGGGGCTGCGGTTCACCTGCTCGATGGTGCTGTCCGCGGCCCTCGTCGTGGCGGCCGTCCGGCTGGCCCGGCGGGTGCGCCGCGTCCCGGTCGGCACCGGCGAACGGCGGGTGCTGGGTGTCGTCTACGGCTACGGGATGTCGATGCTGATCTTCATCCCCTTCAGCGCCCGGGTGTTGCAGCCACTGCTCGGGTTCGACACCGTCACCCTCCTGGGCATCCAGTCGGCGGGCTTCGCGCTGCTGCCCTTCGTCTTCGCCGCGGGCATCCTCTACGGCGGCTTCGCCCGGACCGGCGAGCTGGACGAACTCGCCGCGTGGCTGGGCTCGCAGGTGCACGACGAGAGTTCGCTGCGCGACGTGCTCGCCCACGTGCTGGGCGACCCGTCGGTCGAGGTGCTCTTCGCGCGGTCGGGGTCGGGACGCCTCGTCGACGTCGAGGGCCACGAGGCCTCGCTCGACCGCTCGCCCGGCCGCGGCGCGGTCCGCGTGCTCGGCAGCGACGGCGTCGACTCCGGGGTGACGCTCGCCTACGACGAGGGTCTGTACGTCGACCCGGCCCCCGTGGAGCAGGCGGGCCGGGTGGTGGCCGTCGCGCTGGAGCGTGAGCGCCTTCGCGCCGAGCTGCTCGCCGAGCGGGAGGCGCTCCGGGCCTCGCGGGCCCGCGTGGTCGAAGTGGCCGACCTGCAGCGACGCCAGCTGGCGCAGGACCTGCACGACGTGCTCCAGAGCCGCCTCACCCTGGCCGCCCTGCACGCCGGCCGGCTCGCCGTCGCGTCCGCCGACGCCCCCACCCGGGACGGGCTGGACCAGCTGCGCCGCGAGCTCGACGTGCTCATCACCGAGTTCCGGCAGGTCGTGCACGGCGTCATGCCGGCGCTGCTGCTCGAGCGGGGCCTCCCGGCGGCCGCCGAGGACCTGGTCGACCGGCTGCCGCTATCCGCCCGGCTGGAGGTCGTCGGGGCCGACCACCTGCCGCCGGCACTGGCCACGCACTCCTACTTCATCCTGGCCGAGGCCCTGACCAACGCGGTCCGGCACGCCCAGGCGTCCGTGCTGCACGTCGTCGTGGCCCAGCGCGACGGTGCGCTGCAGCTCTCCGTCCGCGACGACGGCGTGGGCGGGGCCCGCCCCACCGGTGCCGGGCTGCGCGGCATCGCCGACCGCGTCGAGGCGCTCGAGGGTCGACTCGACGTACACAGCCCGACCGGCGGCGGCACCCGGGTGGAGGTGACGCTCCCGTGCGCGTCGTGATCGCCGAGGACGAGTCCCTCCTGCGCCAGGGGCTCGTGCTGATGATGACGGCGGCCGGGTTCGACGTCGTCGGCACCGCCGCCACCGCGCCAGATCTGCTCGAGGTGGTCGGGCGGACCCGACCCGAGGTCGTCCTGACCGACCTCCGGATGCCTCCCGGCCTCGCCGACGACGGTCTGCGCGCCGCCATCCGGATCCGCGCCGAGCACCCGTCGGTCGGCGTCGTCGTGCTCTCGCAGTTCGTCCAGCGGCGCTACGCCGTCGAGCTGATCGGCGCGAACCCCGCCGGCGTCGGCTACCTGCTCAAGCAGCGAGTGGCCGACGTCGACCGGTTCACCGACGACGTCCGCCGGGTCGCCGGCGGCGCGACCGTGCTCGACCCCGACGTGGTCGAGGTGATGCTGACCCGCCTCAGCCGCTCCGACGGTGCCGTCGACCGTCTCACCGGCCGCCAGCGCCAGGTCCTGGCCCTGATCGCCGAGGGCCGCACCAACGCCGCCATCGCGGAACGGCTCGGCCTCACCGAGCGCGGCGTCGTCGCCCACATCACGAACATCTACGCCGAGCTCGGCCTGCCCGACGGCGCCGACAGCCACCGTCGCGTGCTCGCGGTGCTCCGCTACCTTGCTCGCTGACCAGTTGCGCGCGACTGGACCCAGGTCCGGTCTGCGACCGGACCTCGCTCCGTTGGCCGACCCGTCCGGCGACCGTAGGTTCGTCTCAGACCGTGCGCACAGCCCGACGCCCGCGCGGCACGCCCTGGGAAGGCTCCCGATGAACCTGGTCAGCGCGACCTACGACCGTTCTCCTCGCCGCCTCCTACGCGCTCGGACCCGCTCCGCGACGCTGGGGCTGCTGACGATCTGCCTTGCCGTCGTGGGCGCCCTGGTCGCTCCTGCTCCCCGTGCGTCAGCGGAGCAGATCGGCGGCTTCGCGGTGATCCGAGGACTGACCACGAACATCGACTACATCGACTTCACCATGATCAACGCCTCGAGCTCGCTCATGACCGTGGTGCAGCACGCCTACGACGGCGGCGGGAAGCAGCTAGCCGGCAACGAGCTGTACGACCACGCGACGCTCCCGCCTGGCGACTTCGCCGAGTACGCAGCCAAAGGCCAAGGCGGCCGGGTCGCGTACACCTGGTCGATCGTGGGGACGAAGTACCAGGTGCGGTTCGCCTCGGACTACGGATCCGACCAGGACGAGCACATCTACTGCACGTGGTACCAGAACGGGGACTACGGCACCGCGATCTCCGACGCGCCCTACACCTGCGCGGTCGACGTGCAACAGGGGCAGTACGGCCACACCACCGAGTACATGACCGTCGCCGACAAGGACATCAGCGCGCTCGACAAGAACCACCAGGCGGCCACGCTGCGGATGGTCGACAAGATCTGCGGCGACAGCAACGGCGGCAAGGCCTACCCCCTCACCTGCGCGTTCGACCAGGACCTGACCGGCTCGACGCCCGAGCCGGTCGAGGGAGAAGGGCTGCCGACGGTCGTCGCGCAGGGTCGGAACTGCCTGCCCGACCGCGACACGACGCTCTCCACGACCGAGGGCACGACGGTGTCGAACACCGTCGGCTGGCAGGAGACCACGACGGTCGGGGGCTCCTTCAAGTGGATCTGGCCCGACATGTACGAGGCCACCATCTCGTTCTCGCAGTCGTTCGCCTACAGCAGCTCCACGACCACGACCTCGATCGACAGCACCACCTACTCCGCCCCGCTGAAGCCGTTGTCGGCCGCCCAGCTCACCGTGGTCTACCCGGTCGTCCGCCTGACGCGCGACGTCGACGTCAAGGTCGGGAACAGCCGGCTGGCGGTCAAGGCCATCACCATCACGCTGCGCAAGCCGGACGCCGCCGGGACCCGCTCGGCCGACCCTATCCCCGCCGAATGCTGACGCCGTCCGCGTCCTTCGCCCCTGCTCCGCCCTCTTCACGAAAAGGACCCGCACCGTGCTCCGACCCCCCCACCGCCGCGTACGCGCCGTTGCCGCGGCATCGGCAGCGCTCGTGCTCCTCGGCGCCTGCTCGTCGTCCGACCTCCCGCCAGCCGCCAGCAGCTCGACGGGCGGGTCGACAGGCGGGTCGACGAGTCCCGCGAACGTCGTCGACCCCGAGCGCGAGGCAGGTCTCGACCTCACCGCGGTGCTGGGGCCGCTGGCCTTCCGTTCGCTCGCGCCGGTCGTGCCGGTGGTGGGCTCGGACGGGCTGCGCCACTACGCGTACGAACTGACCGTGGTCAACCAGAGCACCGGGACCGCGACGCTCACCTCGGTGCAGCCCGAGACCGCAAACCGCGTCGACGTCGGCGAGGACCTGCACGCCGAACGTCTCGCCGCCCTGTTCCGGGTGAACGGAAAGGACTCGGACGAGCCGACGCTGGCCCCCGGCGGGAGCGGCACGCTATTCGTGGACCAGACGACGGACGCGGGCGCGGTCGTCCCGGCCACGATCGAGCACCAGATCCAGCTGTCCTTCACCCCGGCGGCGACGGGGAGGGACAAGCCGAAGGCCCAGCGGGTCCAGCTGACCGGCGTGCCCGTGCAGGTCGACACCCGGGCCCCCGTCGTGGTGTCCCCGCCCCTGCGCGGGAGCGGCTGGGTGGTCGGCAACGGCTGCTGCAGCCCGATCAACGCGCACCGCGGCTCGACGCTGTCCATCAACGGCACGGCTTCGGTGGCCCAGCGGTACGCTGTCGACCTCGTGCAGCTCACCGACACCGGTCGAGCGATCACGGGCGACGCGAAGAAGGTCGAGAGCTACCCGGCGTTCGGTCGCACCGTGTACGCAGCCGCCGCGGGCACGGTCGTCGGCCGCCGCGACGGCGAGAAGGAGCAGACCCCGGGGGCACTACCCGCCGACGCCACGATCCAGAACGCCGACGGGAACTACCTCGTCGTCGACATCGGTCAGGGCCGCTACGCGTTCTACGCCCACATGCAGCCCGGCAGCATCAAGCCCGCGCTCGGCGACCGCGTCGAGGTCGGGGCCGAGCTCGGCCTCCTCGGCAACACTGGCAACACCGACGCGCCCCACCTCCACTTCCACGTCATGGACGGACCCTCACCGCTGCGATCGAACGGGCTGCCCTTCGTCTTCGACCGCTTCGAGGGCCAGGGCGCACTGACCGACATCGACAGCCTCGGCTCCCCCTCGGCCACGACGAAGGTGGCCGTCGACGGCGCGCTACGGGTGGGCGCGCACGTCGACCAGATGCCGCTGGGAGCGGATCTACTTGCCTTCGGCCAGTAGTCCCGGCGGGGCTGCGCGAAGGTAGCGAATGCGGGGTTGCCCGGATACCTCCAGTAGGACCTGACGTCACGCGGGACGACGGGTATCAGCGACCTTGCCTCAGCGCTGTCCGCGAGGAACTCGTGGACGAGGGCACCCGTATCGCGTCCCGACACGACCGCGTCGGCGATCCCGTAGCCACCCCTGGGTCTGCGCGAGATAGTCACCGGCCAGGAACACCCGGTGCGAGGCGCGCGCGAAGCCGGGCCGGCTGCGGGCGGCGTGCGCGTCGTCGTGGATCGTTCCCGAGACCGGCCAGCGCTGCACCCACCAGGGGGTGACGGGGACGCGCGCGTCGCCCAGCCCGAGCACGCCCAGCTCGCGCGCCGCGACCTCCGCCAGCTCGACATCGTCCAGGCCGTCGGCGAAGTCCGACCGCGCGTCGTCGTAGTGGCAGTCCAGCGCCGCGAAGCCGGGCTCAGGGCCGCGCTGCTGCATCACGAGAGCGAACGCAGCGTCCGGCGTCACCGCGACCCGAAAGCGTCTGAGGGGCACGTCGACCACGAAGGCGACCACGGTGTACCGCCGGTAGCGAACCTGGTGCAGGAACGCAGCGTGCTCCGGGTCGACCGGCGTGACCAGAGTGCGCGCCTGCGTCGCAGGCGTGGCCACCACCGCCCGGGCGGGGGCCTGGTGGGACACGCCGGCGCGTTCGTGCTCGACCTCTACGACGGACGGCCACGGCACGACGCGCGTCACCTTCGCTTCAAACGCCAGGTCGGACGCCAGGTGCTCCAGGTAGGCGTCCACCATCCGCTGGTTGCCGCCGACCCAGTAATCGGGATACCAGTCGAGCCACGCGTCGCGCTGGCGCGCATGGGTGTAGGCGCTCATGTCGCCCGGGTGGATCTGCTGAAAATGCGCGCGCACCACCGCGGAAGCGGGCTCGGGCAGCTCCGCCACGTAGAGGCGGCCGGCGCGATGCTCCTCGAGCGCCCTGGGCGACGACGCAGGCAGCTCGAGCGCGTACCTGGAGCAGGAGCAGCCCCCGACCGGGTGGCTCCGGGTGCTCGCCGACGAACAGCTCGCACCCGCGGTCCGACTGATGCACCAGCAGCCCGGCCGCGCCTGGGGCCTCGCCTAGCTCGCCCAGACCTCAGGTGTGTCCCGCACCAGCTTCGCCGAGCGGTTCCGGACGCTCGCTGGCGCTCCACCACTGACGTACCTGTCGCGGTGGCGGATGGTCCTCGCGCAACGCGCGCACCGCGATCCCGACGTCCGCATCGGAGCGCTGGCCGCTGAGCTCGGCTACGGGTCGGATAGCGCCTTCAGCAACGCCTCAAACGTGAGATCGGCCAGTCTCCGCTGCACTACCGCCAGCCAAGAGCCGCGGCGACCCACCCTGTCTCCGCATCATGACCCGCACGTCTCGCCAGAATCAGCGCTGCGACTGGCGCTTGCACCATGATCGTCAACCATGACGGAATCTGGCACTGAAGCTCGAGAGCGACGACCCTTGGCCGGTGATCTCTGCGGCCCAAGATCATCCGGCCGTTGACAACTTGGATGAGACAAAATCCGGCTACTGACAAGATCGTTGACACAGGTCAGCCGTGGCCCGTCTCGCCGAAGGTGTCAGCGGAGCGTGATGACGCTGACACGATGACTGAGACCGGACAGCCGCGCGGGCGGCGGCGGGCGGCGGCCGGCGGCGGCGGGGCGTGGTGGCTGCTGCTGGAAACTGCAGCGCGTCGTCGAACTCGAGGACCGGTCGCGCGCGCTCGTGGAGCACAGGAGCAGCCCAGCGGCGGATCGGTCGGGCCGAACCAACGCGGACGAGCTGCTCGATCGGCATGGCTCATCATGCGCCACTGCTCACACTGCACCGCGCCACCGTGCAGGGCCCGCAAGCCGGCCGTCGTGCGGCACCACCGCCGCCGCGGCGGAATCTCAATACGCCCCGACGTCCCGAAGCTCTAGAGGTGGTTGCGCGGGCATAAGGGTGTGTCCCGTGCCGGGTCTGATGGAGGCTCTCATTCCACGGAAGGATGAGAGTCATGGCAGCACCGACGGAAGTATCCCGAGGAGCTTCGGGAACGAGCAATCAGGATGGCGGTCGAGCTGCGGCGTGACCCGGCGACCCGGACCGGCGCTCTGCGCCGGGTCGGTGAGCAGCTCGGGATCAACCCCGAGACGCTGCGGAACTGGGTGAACCAGGCCGAGGTCGATGCCGGCGACCGAGCCGGGCACGACCACGGATGAGGCCCGGCGGATGGTCGAGCTCGAGCGGGAGGTCCGCGAGCTGCGGCGGGCGAACGAGATCCTGCGGACCGCGTCAGCGTTTTTCGCGGCGGCGGAGCTCGACCGCCGACTGAAGTGATCGTCGACTACATCGACGCTCACCGTCACCTGCACGGGGTCGAGCCGATCTGCCGGGTCCTGTCCGAGGCCGGAACCAAGATCGCCCCGAGCACCTACTACGCCGCCAAGACCCGGCCGCCCTCAGCGCGGATCGGTCACCGACGCCGACGACGACGAAGCTGATCGAGCAGGTCCACGCCGAGAACTACGGCGTCTACGGCGTCCGGAAGATCCACGCCGAGCTCCACCGGCAAGGCCACCGGGTGGCCCGCTGCACCGTCGCCCGGCTGATGCGAGCGGCGGGACTGCGCGGGATCAGCCGGGCTAAGGGCCCACGGACCACGATCCCCGGCACCGGACCCGACACCCGACCCGACCTGCTGGAGCGCCACTTCGTCGCGCCGGCGCCGGACCGGGTCTGGGTCGCGGACATCACCTACTGCCGGACCTTCGCCGGCTGGGTCTACGCCGCGTTCGTCGTCGACGTCTTCTCCCGCCGCGTGGTCGGCTGGCAGCTGTCGACGAGCCTGCGCACCGACCTCGCCCTCGACGCCCTCGAGATGGGCCTGTGGACCCGCGTCGCACGCCGGCCGCGACACCACCGGCGTGATCGCGCACTCCGACAAGGGCGTGCAGTACCTCGCCGTGCGCTACACCCAACGCCTCGCCGAAGCCGGCGCGGTCGCCTCGGTCGGCTCCACCGGCGACTGCTACGACAACGCCCTCGCCGAGGCGTTCAACTCGCTGTTCAAGGCCGAGCTGGTCCGCAACAAAGGCCCGTGGAAGAGCGATCGACGACCTCGAGATCGCCGTCGCCGAGTACATCGACTGGTTCAACCACCGACGCCTGCACGGCGAGATCGGACTGGTCCCACCGGTCGAGCACGAAGACAACTACTACCGTCACAACCCCGCGCCGACTACCGTCGACGCGTCACTTCAGAGCCTCCACTGAACCCGGCACGGGACAGTGTTCAGCGGGACTGGTTCTCGGGGGCAGCCACGACACAAGCGTGGAGATAGACCGGGCCGAGAAGATCGTCGGCACCGCTTGCGACAATGGCTTCGTGAAGTTCACGCGCCGTAACCTTGAAGCATTGGCCGATCTCGTGGTCGGCAACGTGGGCCGCGACGACGCTGAAAACGAGGAAGAGGCGAAGTACTTCCCCTACCGCTCCAGCACGTACATCACAGAGTTCTTTCGTGAGCTGGAGACGGAATACGAGCACGACGGCTCGACGCGACACCGCTGGGTTGCGGACGTGCTGGAGCAGATGCTTGACGAGCCTCACGACGGCTAACCCATCCGCCGGACATCTTCTGTCGCCTCATTGACCAACTCATGAGCCCGGCCGACCGGCATAACGAGGGATCAGACCGACCGCGTGCTCTGGCGCAACTCAACGACGTCCTCGGCCGAGAAGGCTTCGAGGCGTTCCTCGGCGATGACCACCACTGCTACCTACGCCACACCGGCACCAAGATCGTCACTGTGCTGGCCGCAAATCCACACCGGCCGTTCAGCAAGGCTGAGGTCGAGCGACGGTAGCTTCTTGCTGCCTACCTCGACCAATGCAGCGAGGACGACCTCATCGAGGAGGTGCTGCTGCCCCTTTTCCGGCAGCTGGGGTATCACCGCGTTACGGCGGCTGGGCATATAGATAAGGCGCTGGAGTACGGCAAAGACGTCTGGATGCGCTACAGACTGCCGACCCGGCACGTGCTGTACTTCGGCATCCAGGCGAAGAAGGGGAAGCTCGACGCCTCCGGGGTGACCAAGGCCGGCAACGCCAACATGGCGGAAATCTACAATCAGGCACTCATGATGCTCGCGCACGAGATCTTTGATCCGGAGGTCAACCGTCGCGTTCTAGTCGACCACGCGTTCATCGTGGCGGGCGGAGAGATCACCAAGGCGGCGCGCAACTGGCTCGGCAATGCGCTCGACGCCACGAAGCGCAGCCAGATCCTATTCATGGATCGCGACGACATCTTAAATCTGTATGTGGTGGCGAGCCTGCCGTTACCCGCTGGTGCGCTGCCTCTGACCCCAGTGGATCCTTGGGCCGCTCGCAGCGACGAGCCGCCGTTCTGAACGTGGGATAGTCCTGGGACGCCGGACAGCCGTCCGTGCAGCGTGTCATGACGGAGTCCTTGATGGCACCGTTCCTCGACGATCATCCGGCTCACGACGCAGTGGCAAGACGAAACGCGGGCGTTCAACGTCCGCTCGCCGACCGGTTCGGACTACTGCTGGTTCCCAAGATCGCCAACGTGGTCACGCTGCCCAAGTCGGTCAACCTGCGGCCGAGGCAGCGCTGGCCGAGATCGACAACGCCGAGGACAAGACCCCTACCGCCGTCGCGGCGCGGACGGTCGCGGTCGAGTAAGGCGTGAAGTGGCCCAAGGCCGCGGGGACGATCCTGACGACTCGATGTGCTCCTCAGCTCCTACGACTACTCGTTCTACGACTACTCGGCGGCCGAGCATTGGATTCACCTACCGACCACGAACCCGAGCGAGTCGACCTTCGCCGCCATCCGGCTCAGAACCAGAGTCAGGTCGCCCTGGTCCGCGCTGGCCCACCTGGCTCCCCACGAGAAGCACGACCGTCAGACACCCGTGCGCGGCGTCGCGCTGATGGTTGCCTGCCGGACGGCCGGAGCGATCTCGCCGGCGAACCGGGCGATCGACTCCTCGACCCGCCCACGGGGCAGCCCGCCCCAGTCCACCTGGCCGAAGAACCGGTCGATCCCGAGCACCTCCTGGGCGAGCAGGATCTTCTCGGTCACCTCCTCCGACGAGCCGATCATCAGCGCCATGCCCGGCCCGGTCCCGGCCGCGAACTGCTCGCGGCCCACCACGAACCCCCGTCCGCCGGGCCGCTTGGGGCGCAGGTACTCGTGGTAGTACGGGAAGACCTCGCGTGCCGCCCCGGGCGTGGCCGCAGCGTAGAAGTGGGTCGAGATGCCGACCCGCAGCCGGTCGGTGTGGCCCGCCGCCTCGCCGGCGGACCGGTAGGCGTCCACCGTGCGGCGAGCGTGCTCGATCGAGCCACCGATCAGGCCGAGCGTCATCGGCAGCCCGAGCCGTCCGGCCCGTGCGGCGCTGCCCGGTGAGCCGCCGACGCCGACCCAGACCGGCAGGTCGAGGGCCCGCGGGATGATCTCGGCGTCGTGGAGCGGGGGGCGGAACCGGCCCGACCACTCCCCCACGGTTGCCTCGTCACGCAGCCGGAGCAGCAGCTCGACCTTCTCGGTGAAGATCGCGTCGTAGTCGGCCAGGTCGACCCCGAACAGACCGAACGGTTCGGTGAACGCGCTCCGCCCCACGATCAGCTCGGCGCGCCCGCCGCTGATCAGGTCCAGGCTGGCGTAGTCCTGGTAGACCCGGACCGGGTCGAGCACGCTGAGCACGGTCACCGCGCTGGTCATCCGGATCGTGCGGGTGCGGGCGGCGACGGCGGCGAGCACCACGGCCGGAGAGGACACCGCGAAGTCGGCGCTGTGGTGCTCCCCCAGCGCGAAGACGTCGAGGCCGAGGGTGTCGGCGAGCTCGGCGTAGCCCACGATCTCGGAGAGCCGCTGACGGGTGTCGACCAGCTGTCCGGTCCGCGGGTCGTGCTGCCGGTCGCTGAGCGAGACGATTCCCAGCTCGACGCTCATCGGGGCTCGCCGTCGCGTTCTCGGGCCGTGGCCAGGGCTGTGGACCACCAGGCGAGGTCGGCGGCCAGCAGGTCGAGCTTCGGGTCGAGCTCGGCCAGCACCGTGGTCGGGTCCGCCGCCGCGCGCGACCGGACGAGGACGTCGGGCAGGATGCTGACGGCGTGCCGCAGCGGGGCCATCTCGAGCTCGACGGTCACCAGCCGCAGCTGTTCGACCGCCCGGGCCCCACCGACGTTGCCCCAGCCCACGAAGCTCACCGGCTTGTGGTTCCACTCGACGAACGTCCAGTCGATCACGTTCTTGAGCACCGCGGGATAGCCGTGGTTGTACTCCGCCACCAGCATGACGTAGCCGTCGGCGCGGTCGAGCCGCTCACCGATCCGCGCGACCTCCGGGGTCGGGTACTGACGCGGGAACTTGGCCGGTGGTACGCCGTCGAAGAACGGCAGCGGGTGGTCACGCAGGTCGACGACCTCCACCTCGAGACCCTCGTGCCTCCCGAGCGACGTCGCCACCCACTCCCCGACCAGTGCGCTGTACCGGTCCTCCCGGGTCGTGCTGAGGATGACCTGGATCAACATCTCGTCCTTCTTCTGCTGGCCGGCTTGGTGGTCAGCGCGTCAGGTTGCGGTCGAGCAGCCCGACCAGCTCGGTGAAGTGGCGCTCGGCGGCGTCCTCGCGGTACGCGGAGGTGTCGGCCATCGCGAAGCCGTGCGGCGCGTCGGCGTAGACCTCCTCGCGGTAGGTCACGCCCGCCTCGTCCAGGGCGGCGTCCAGCCGGGCGATCTGCGCGGCGTCCATGTTCTGGTCGTGATCGGCGTGGGCGAGGTAGACCTCGGCCTCGATCGTGCCGACCCCGAGGTGCACGCTGTCCGGCTCGTCGGTGGCGAGTCCCCCGCCGTGGAACGCGGCGGCCGCGGCGACGCGGTCGGGGTAGGCCTCGGCGGTGCGCAGCGAGAAGCGCGTGCCCATGCAGTAGCCCGTGGTCCCCACCGGGCCGTCGGTCACGTCCGGCGAGTCGGCCAGGAAGGTGAGGTAGGCCCCGGCGTCGCGGATCGTCCCCGCGGTCTCGACCGAACCCATCAGCGGTCCGATCACCCCGTACAGGTCGGGGCGGGCGGTCAGGTCGATCGGGTTGGGGAGCTCGCCGACCGGGTCCGGCCCACTGCGGTAGTAGACGTTCGGGACCAGGGCGGCGTAGCCGGCTCCGGCGAGGCGGTCGGCGAGCCGCTCGACCTCGGGACGGAGCCCGAACGCGTCCGGGTAGACGATCACCGCCGGGGCGGGGGCCGGGTCGTCGGGCAGGGCGAGGTAGGCGTTGGCCACCCCGTCGGGGGTCGGGATCTGGACGTGGCTCTGGCGCATGGCGGTTCCTCGTGATCGGTGGTGGGACTCGGGTGGTGGGATCAGTCCTGGACCAGGACGAGCTCGACGGGCATGTTGCCCCGGGTCACGACCGAGTACGGGCACAGCTGGTGGGTGGCCTCCAGGAGCTCCTGGGCGACCGACCGTTCCAGACCCGGGATCTCGGCCTCGATCGTGGCGGCCATGTTCAGCCGGCGCTCGGGCAGGGAGCCGACCAGCTTGATGGTGACCGAGACCGCCGACTCGCTGACGTCGAGCTTCCGTGACGTCGCCGTGTTCTTCAGCGCGCTGTGGAAGCAGGCGGCGTAGCCCCCCGCGAACATCTGCTCGGGGTTCGTCCCCGGTCCGTCGTCACCGCCGAGCGCGGCCGGGGAGGACAGGTTGACGTCCAGGCGCTCGTCGGTGGACGCGACCCGGCCCCGACGACCTCCCCAGGCGGTCGCGGTGGCGCTGTACAGGGTCGAGTCGGTCATCTGTTCTCCGTGGTGGTGACGTGCGAGAGGGACGTCTTCGATTATGCACCTTGCCCAGGTGCATTAATGTGCGGGTATGAGCTCTCCCGTGGCCGCCCGACCGCCATCGGTCGTGCCGGCGGTCCGTGGCCGGCCGAAGGACGCGACGGTCGACGAACGGGTCCTCGCCGCGGTCGTGGCCGAGCTCGCCGATGTCGGGGTGAGCGGGTTCAGCATCAGCTCGGTCAGCGTCCGGGCCCGGGTCGGCAAGCGCAGCATCGCCTCCCGCTGGCCGGACCGGCACTCGCTGATCCTCGCCGGCATGGCCACCCTGGCCGCCGACCTCGACCCGCCGCACACCGGCAGCCTGCGTGGCGACCTCGAGGTCCTGGCGGAACGGATCACCGCGATGATGGCCGAGCCGCGCCGCTCGGTGCTGACCCGGTGCGCGGCCGAGCTGCGCGAGTACCCGGAGTACTACGCCACCTTCCAGCGCGACTCCGTCGACCGGTGCATGGCGGTCGTGCAGGACGTCCTCGTCGACGCCAGGACGCGGGGCGAGGTCGACGACGGGCTCGACGTCTCTCGAGCGGCGGAGTTCTTCGTCGGCGCGATCATGGGCACCCACGCCTTCACCTCGCCCCGCCCGGGCGACTCCGGCCCGGTCGGCCCGCTGGTCGAGCTGATCACCCGCGGGCTCGGCGCGGCCGTCCCGTCCGCCCTGCCTCCCATCGACGAAAGAAGCCATCATGACGACGTCTCTTGACACCACCATGCGGGCGGCCGTGCTGCACGGGCCGAACGACGTCCGGATCGAGCAGGTGGCACGGCCACGGATCCTCCGGGCCGACGACGCCGTCGTGCGCATCACCGCCTCGTGCGTGTGCGGCTCCGACCTGCACCCGTACCGCTCCGGGCTCGGTGACCGTGGGCCCAAGCGTGCCGGCCACGAGTTCGTCGGCGTGGTCGAGGAGGTGGGCGAGGACGTCCGTTCGCTGAGCGTCGGCGACTTCGTCGTCGCCCCCTTCGCCATCAGCGACGGGACGTGCCGACGCTGCCGGCAAGGCGTCACGACCTCCTGCGAGCACGGGTCCTTCTGGGGCGGGGTCGACCGGTTCGGCAACGCCATCGACGGCGGGCAGGGTGAGTACGCCCGCGTCCCGCTCGCCGACGGCACCCTGGTCGTCGTCCCCGGGTCTGTCGACGACTCCCTCGTGCCGGACCTGCTCACGCTGTCCGACGTGATGGGCACCGGTCACCACGCCGCGGTCAGCGCGGCCGTCGTTCCGGGGTCGACGGTGGTCGTGGTCGGCGACGGCGCCGTGGGGCTGTGCGGGGTCCTGGCCGCCCGCCGGCTGGGCGCCGAGCGGGTCGTCGCCATGTCACGGCACCCGGAACGCCAGCGCATCGCCCGCGCTTTCGGCGCCAGCGACGTGCTGGAGTCGCGCGGCGAGGACGGCGTGGCCGCCGTGCAGGAGCTCCTCGACGGTGGGGCGGACTCGGTGCTGGAGTGCGTCGGGACCCAGGAGTCGATGGACCAGGCCGTCGGCTCGGCCCGTCCGGGAGGTCACGTCGGGTTCGTCGGCGCGCCCTCGGGGACCCTCCCGACCGGGCTGCTGTTCGGACGGAACCTGCACTACGCCGGTGGCGTCGCCCCGGTGCGGCACTACCTGCCGGAGCTGCTGGCCGACGTCCTGGACGGCAGCCTCCGGCCCGGAGCGGTCTTCGACACCACGATGACGCTCGACCAGACCCCCGACGCGTACGCCGCGATGGACGCCCGCAGCGCGATCAAGGTGCTGCTGCGGCCGTGACGGCCGCCGTACCCGGCCCGACGAAGAAGAAGAGGAACGCGATGAAGACCATGCAGTTCGACCAGTACGGCCCGCCCGAGGTGCTCCAGCCCGCCGAGGCGCCCGACGTCCACCCCGGCCCGGGGCAGGTCCGCGTGCGGGTCCGAGCCGCCGGGATCAACCCGGTGGACTGGAAGATCCGCAGCGGTGTGTCGCGCCGGGCCATCCCCGTCGCGCTGCCCCACGTCCCGGGGATGGAAGCCGCAGGCGTCGTCGACGAGCTGGGTCCGGGCGTCACCGGCGTCGACCTCGGCGACGAGGTCTTCGGCGCCACGACCACCGGCGGCGCCGCGGAGCACGCCGTGCTGAGCGACTGGGCCCACAAGCCGGCGCAGATGTCGTGGGCGGTCGCCGGCGGTCTGCCCATGGCGGTGGAGACCGCCGCCCGTGGGCTGGACGTCCTCGGTGAGCTGCAGGGCAGGACGCTGCTGATCAGCGGTGCGGCGGGTGGCGTCGGCACGGCCGCGGTCCAGCTGGCCCAGGAGCGGGGCGCCCGGGTCATCGGCACGGCCGGCGAGGACAACCTCGACCACCTGAGCTCCCTCGGTGCCGTGCCCTGCGTCTACGGGCCCGGGCTGGTCGACCGCGTGCGGGCCCTCGCGCCCGACGGGGTCGACCTCGCCCTCGACGTCGCGGGGCACGGCGTGCTGCCGGACCTGCTCACCCTGACCGGTGACCCGGAGCGGGTGGTGACGTTGATCGACCCCGACGCGGCCGAGCTCGGGATCGTGTTCACCACCGGCTCGGAGGGCCGCGCCTACTACGCGCTGGCCGACGTCGCCGAGCTGTCCGCCCGGGGCCGGTTCACGATGCCGATCGCCGCCAGCTACCCGCTCGCGGAGCTGGCCGAGGCGCACCGGGTCAGCGAGACCGGGCACGTCCGCGGCAAGCTCGTCGTCGAGCTCGACTGAGGGGAAGAACCCCTCCCGGCACAGGCGAGCCACCACTCGCGCCGGCCTAAACGGACCGCGTGTCGAGTCGACGGGCATCGGCGTCCGCACCACGCCACACCCCACGAAACCCCACGAAACCCCACGAAACCCCACGAGCTGAAGGAGCTCCCCATGCCCACTCTCGCCATCGTCGGGGCCGGACCCGGCCTCGGACTCTCGATCGCCCGCCGCTTCGGTCGCGAAGGCTTCGACGTGGCCCTCCTGGCCCGCAGCCCCGACAAGCTCGCGCAGCTCGTCGCCGAGCTTGCCGGGACGGGCGTCACGGCCCGCGCCTACCCGGCCGACGTGACCGTCCCCGACAGCCTGACCGAGGCTCTCGCCGCCGCCCAGCGCGACCTCGGCCAGATCGACGTGCTCGAGTACTCCCCCGCCCCGGCCGGGGCGGGCTCGTCCACCCTCGCCCCCGTCACCGCGACCGACCTCACGGTCGAGTCCGTCGCCCCGCAGATCCAGTACTACCTCTACGGTGCCATCTCCGCCCTCCAGGCGGTGCTGCCCCAGATGCGGGCGCGGCGGTCCGGCACGATCCTGGTCACCACGGGAGCCAGCTCCGGTCCCCTCCGCCACCCACCCTTCGGCAACATCGCCGCCGCCACCGGAGCGCTTCGGAACTGGGTGCTGAACCTCAACGAGGCGCTCCGCGACGACGACGTGTACGCCGCCCACGTCGCCATCGCGGCCTGGATCGGCCACGGCGGACCCGACTCCGACCCCGACCGCATCGCCGACCAGTACTGGGACCTCTATCAGCGCCGAGACCGGGCCGAGCTGTTCTGGCAGGACAGCAGCATGGCGCTCTGAGGCCGACCCGGCGCGGCGACCGGCACCGCGACGTGCGTGTCGACGCGCCGACGGCGGCCTGCCTCTGAGCAGAACTTCCGGTGTACGCGGGACAGGTGGGGCTGGAGCGGTGAGGACCTCCGCCGGTGGCGCCCGCACGATGTCCGTCACCTCGGCGTCGGGAGCTGCTGCAGCGAGCCCGAGCTGGAGTAGGACGCTCGTTCGTGCACGAGCCGGTCTTCATCCAGGCGGCCCGGCGGGCGTGCTCGACGTCTTTCCGCCCGGCCGTCGCTCCGACGAGGTCGCCCACCAGGACGGCGATGCTCTCACCGAAGCGCTGAGAACTGCCTCGGGTCGAGGCGCTCAGGTGCAGCCGAGCAGCCGTCCTGGGCAACGACGGCTGCCCGCGGCGGGACCGGGACTCGTCCATCACGTCGTCGTGGATCAGGGCGAAGACGTGCAGCAGGTCCAGCGCCACGCCGACGCGGACCACGTCGGTGAGGCTCGACCGGTCCTGCGCGGCCGCCGCACGTCCCCGGCGGCGACCCGTCCCCATCAGCAGATCCTCGGCCTGATCCTCTTCCCGCCGGCCACAGAGGTCTGAGCAGTTCCGGGAGGCCCTGATCGCCGAGGACGTCAGCCGGCCAGCGCGGCAGGAGCCCGGTGTGCCGGATGGGGGTGAGCCCGGCCGTCACCTCGTCGAGCCCCTCGTCGACCAGCTCCATGAGCTCCCGGTCCGGAGCGGGTTGCACGAGGGCGACGGGGACGGGAGCGGGCGGCTCCCCTGGCGAAGCGGTCGCTCGACGTGCGCCCCGCGACTGCGGGGGCGATGCCGTCGCGGCGGGCCGGTCTCGGGCGGGGGGGTCTCGGGCTCACCTGTTCGGTCCCGAGCTCTGCGCACCAGAGACGTCCGCTCCCAGCAGGGCTCTGCGGCGGGTACTGCTCTCGTGCCCGTCCAGGACGTCGTCGTAGATGCGGGACATCTCGGTGAGGAACGACAAGACGACCGTCTGGTCTCGGGGGCCGAGTGAGGAGATGAGGCCTTCGGTCGCGTCGATCAGGGGGCTCACGAGGTCGTTCGCCGACCGCACCGACCCGGCGGCCGGGCTGACGAGGACCTTGCGCCGGTCGGTGGGATGGGGCCCGCGGGTGACGTGACCCGCCGCCTCGAGCCGGTCCAGCACCAGGGTCATGGCCGCCGTCGACACCCCGACCTCGCGGGACAGCTCGGACGGGGTGGTGGCCCGACCGGTCCGCATCAGGTGCTCCATCGCCTCCAGGCCCACGGCGTCCACCTCGAGGCTGCGCGCGAGGTGGCGTTGGAACTGCTGCTGCTGCCGGATCACCTGGTCGAGCTGGTCGGCGATGGTCTGGTCCGGCGTCTGTTTGACATCCATGAGCAGCATGATAATACTTTTGCTTACCAATCTGATTGATAGTCAAGAGGCTGTGATGAACGACCCCACCACCATCCGCACCCCCGCTCCCGTCCGCTGGCGCTGGCTGGTCCTGGCCGTGATGCTGACCGCTGAGGTGATGGACCTGCTCGACTCGACCATCGTCAACGTCGCCGGCCCGTCGCTGGAGAAGTCGCTGGGCGCCGGCCCGGTCGGACTGCAGTGGGTGATCGGCGGCTACGCCCTCGCCCTGGGAGCGGGCCTGATCATCGGCGGCCGCCTCGGCGACCGGTTCGGGCGCCGGCGGATGTTCCTCGGCGGCCTGATCGCGTTCACCCTCGCCTCCCTGCTGTGCGCCCTCGCACCCTCGGTCGGCGTCCTGATCGTGGTCCGGCTGGTCCAGGGCGCCGCCGGAGCGATGCTGCTGCCCCAGGGCCTCGGTCTGCTGCGGGAGAACTTCTCCGGCGCCGAGCTGGCCAAGGTGTTCGGCGTCTTCGGGCCGGTCCTCGGGCTCGGTGGCATCATCGGCCCCGTGCTCGGCGGCGGGCTGATCCAGGCCGACCTGTTCGGCCTCGGCTGGCGGCTGGTCTTCTGCGTCAACGTGCCCATCGGCATCGCCGCCGCAGTCGTGGCCCGGCGGATCCTCCCCCACCGACCGGGAGACCGGGCCGTCAGCGTCGACGTGGTCGGAGCCGCTCTGGTCGTCGTCTCGTCCGCCCTCCTGGTGCTGCCGCTGAACTTCGGTCAGGAAGAGGGCTGGCCGTGGTGGACCTGGACGTGCCTCGCGGCGTCCGTGCTCGGGTTCGGCCTGTTCGTCGTCCAGCAACGCCGCGCGGCGTCGACCGGCCGGGTTCCGCTGGTGACGCCGAGCATCTTCACCCACCCGGCGTACACGGTCGGGCTGGGCGGGATCGCGTTGTTCTTCACCGGCCTGATCGGCACCCAGCTGATCTTGACGCTGTTCCTCCAGATCGGCCAGGGCTACACCGCCGGCCAGGCCGGCCTCGGCAACCTCCCCCTCGCCCTCGGCACCGCGATCGGTGGTGCGCTCAGCGGCGCGGTGCTGGCCGCCAGGCTGGGCCGGGCCGTGCTCCAGCTCGGGGCTGTCGTCCAGCTCGTCGCCGCGACGGTGCTCTGGTTCCAGCTCGGCGCGCTCACCGGCTCCGTGGGCCCGTTCTCCGTCTGGCCGCTCGTGCCGGCCATCGTGGTCGCCGGCGTCGGTTCGGGCATGGTCATCGCGGCGCTGTTCAGCGTCATCCTCGCGGCGGTCGAGGACGCCGAGATCGGCTCCGCGTCCGGTGTGCTGTCCGCGGTCCAGTCGATCGCCGGCTCCATCGGTGTCGCGGTGTTCGGCTCGGTGTTCTTCGCCGCCGTCAGGACCGGCGACCCCGACCGCGGGTTCCAGCAGGCACTCCTCGTGCAGGGCGGGCTGCTCGTGGTCTTCCTCGCCCTGACGTTCCTGTTCCCCCACCAGCCCCGCCCCGACGAGCACGCCTCTCCGGAGGCACCCTCGACCAGCGACGACACCGAGACCCTCGCGCCCGGGCTCACCCTCGGCACCGCCCCTGCCACCACCCGAGTCACCACCCCTGCCACGACTTCGGAGAACAGATGAATCCCACCGTCCTGATCTCCGGCGCCAGCGTCGCCGGCCCCGCCCTCGCCTACTGGCTGCACCGCCACGGCTACGAGGTCACCGTCGTCGAACGCGCCCCCGCGCTGCGCGAGGGCGGTCAGAACGTCGACGTCCGCGGCGCCGGCCGCGAGGTGACCCGCCGGATGGGCCTCGAGGACGCCGTCCGAGCCGCGACGACCGGCGAGGCCGGGCTCCGCTTCGTCGACACCGACGACCACACCATCGCCTCCTTCCCCGCCGGCCACACCGACTCCGACGGCTTCACCGCCGAGCTCGAGATCCTCCGCGGCGACCTCGCCCGGCTCCTCGTCGAACGCACCCAGGACGACGTCAGCTACGTCTTCGGCGACCACATCACCGGGCTCGACGACCGCGGCGACTCCGTCGACGTCACCTTCGCCGACGGCCCGGACCGCACCTTCGACCTCGTCGTCGTCGCCGACGGGATCCGCTCCACCACCCGTGCCCTGGCCTTCGGCGACGAACCCCAGGTCACACCCCTCGGCCTGCACACCGCCTGGATGACCATCCCCGAGGCCCCGTCCGACACCGCCTGGGCCCGCTGGTTCAACGCCCCCGGCGGGCGCACCTCCACCCTCCGCCCCGACAACGTCGGCACCACCCGCGCCACCTTGTCGTTCATGTCCGAGCCCCGCGGCTACGAGCACCTCGACACCGACCAGGTCAAGGCCCAGCTGCGCCAACGGTTCGCCGGCGTCGGGTGGGAGATCCCCCGGATCCTCGACGCCCTCGACGACACGGACGTCTACTTCGAAGCCATCGGACAGGTCCACGCACCACACTGGTCGACCGGCCGCATCGCCCTGCTCGGCGACGCCGCCTACTGCGCCTCACCCGTCAGCGGCATGGGCACCAGCCTCGCCATCACCGGCGCCTACGTCCTCGCCGGCGAGCTCTCCCGGAACGCCGACCACACCCAGGCCTTCGCCGCGTACGAGTCCTTGATGCGGCCCTACGTCCAGCAGGCCCAGAAGCTCCCGCCGGGCACCCCGCGCATCGCGAACCCCCAGACCAAGATCGGGATCGCCACGCTCAACACCCTCGCCCGACTGGGATCCACCCGCCTCGTCAGCAGCGTCGGCGGGAAGCTGTTCACCCCACCCGCCGACAACATCGCTCTGCCCGACTACGCCGCCTGACCCCGAACAGGCCGAACAGCCCGGACGGCCTGCGTCCGGCACGTCCAGCACCCCGCCCCCAGGAACGGACCACATGACCTACCCGAGCAACCTCACGGCCGTCCTCGACCGCGAAGCACCGCCGGCCACGGGGACCACCTCGAACGACCTCGACTACGAGGTCGGCGGGGTCCTCTGCCGCGGCTACCTGTCCCGACCCGACGACGACCAGAACCACCCCGGCGTGCTCGTCGTCCACGAGTGGACCGGCATCGGCGACTACGTCCGGATGCGCGCAGACATGCTCGCACGACTCGGCTACGTCGCCCTGGCCGCCGACCTGTACGGCGCCGACGTCCGTCCCACCCAGCAGGAGGCACCGGCGATCGCGGGACGCTACTACCAGGACCAGCCGCTGCTGCGGAGCCGGCTCGTCGGCAGCTTCGAGACCCTGCTCGCCCAGCCGGGCGTCGACCCGCAGGCCACCGCCGCGATCGGCTACTGCTTCGGCGGCGCCGCCGCGCTCCAGCTGGCCCGTACCGGCATCGACGTGGGCGGCGTCGTCAGCTTCCACGGTTCGCTGCAGACCGGACCGGAGGGCGAGGCCGCTGCGATCCGGGCCAAGGTGCTCGTCCTGCACGGCGCAGCCGACCCGTTGGTGCCGCAAGCCGCCGTCACCGCGTTGCAGGACGAGCTGCGCGCCGCCCCCACGCTCGACTGGCAGCTCACCGCCTACTCAGGCGCGATGCACGCCTTCACCATGCCCGGCGTCGACGTCCCCGAGCACGGCGCGCAGTTCAACCCCACCGCCGAACGGCGCAGCTGGCAGGCGATGAAGAACTTTCTCAGCGAGGTCTTCTCCGACGCCTCGTCGCGAGACTCAGCACCTTCATGATCCCCAGCGTCCGACGGCGGACGACCGACCTCGATCCTCTGCCCACCCCGCTGAGCACGTCCACCTCGGGGGTCCTGCCATGAGTTCCCTGTCCGCACAGGTGTCGCCCTCGGGCCGAGCACGGCCTGAGACCTCGGACCGCGGATCCAGACGGCCGAACAAGGTCCCCGAGATCACCCTGGTGTTCTGGATCATCAAGGTCCTGACCACCGGCATGGGGGAAGCCGCGTCCGACTGGGCCCTGAACATGGGTGACGGCATCCCCGGGCTCGGTCTCGCGGTCACCCTCGGGCTCGATCTCGTCCTCTTCGTCGGCGCTCTGGTCTGGCAGCTCGCGGTGCGCCGCTACATCCCGGCGCTGTACTGGCTCGCCGTCGCCGCGGTGGCCGTGTTCGGCACCGGTGTCGCCGACATCCTCGCCTACGTGGTCGGGGTCCCGCTGTGGCTGTTCTGCACGGTGGCGGTGATCGCGATCGGCGTGAACTTCGCCGTCTGGTACGCGCGAGAGCGAACACTGTCGATCCACGCCATCGACACCCGACGGCGCGAGCGCTTCTACTGGACCACGGTGTTCCTCACGTTCTGCCTGGGGACGGCGTTGGGGGACCTGTCCGCCTCGGCGTGGCACCTCGGGTTCCTCGGTTCCGGCATCGCCTTCGCGGTCGTCATCGCCGTACCGGCCATCGCCCACCGTCTCGGGGCGAACGCCACGCTCACGTTCTGGGCCGCCTACGTCGTCACCCGTCCGCTCGGCGCGTCCTTCGCGGACTGGTTCTCCGTCACTCCTGCCGAAGGCGGACTGGGGCTGGGCGCCGGCCCGGTCGCGCTCGTGGCAACGATCGTCATCGTGGGGCTGGTCGGCGCTGTGACGAGACAGCACCAGACCCTCGCCGACCAGACTTCGAACCCCTGACGACCGGTGACGGCCCGCCGTCGGCACCTCGTCTGCGCTCAAGCATTCCTGCGGTCGTGGGTGACGTCGGCGCGGACCAGCGGTTGCTGGCGGCGACGCGCCGTTCGGGCACGCCTCGAACGTAGCTCCCCCGGCACTCGGCGTGGACCTGGTTGACCAGCTCGGTCAGGACGGCCTGCCGGGTCGAGCGCTCCAAGGGGGTGCGCTTGCCGTGCTGGTGGCACCCGATGGCGAGACGCCGTGGACCCGGCAGGCGACCTCGGGCAGCTCTCGAGCTCGGCGATCGCTGCTGATCAGCGGGGACCGGCCGGTGGCGGCGGTCCGGCCGCGGTCCAGCTGGCCCAGGAGCGGGGTGCCCGGGTGATCGGTACGGCCGAGGACTACCTCGACCACCTGAGCTCGCTGGGTGCCGTCGCCTGCGTCGTCGACCTCCACCGAGCCCGGCGGACGTCGGGTCGGACCGGGCCGGTCACCGGTTGGGCGGCAGCGTGCCGCCGTTGACCTCGATGACCTGCCCGGTCAGGAAGCCGGCGTCCTCGCTGGCGAGGAAGCGCACGAGGGCCGCGGTGTCCTCGGGTCGCCCGGCTCGGCCCGCCGCGATCCGGGACACGACCCGGTCGTGCAGCTCTTGCGGCATCTCGAAGCCCCCACCCAGGCCGGTGCCGGGCACGTACCCGGGCAGCACGACGTTGGCCGAGATCCCGTCGGCGGCGTGGGCGGCGCTCAGCGACACCACCCAGCCGTTCAGCGCCGCCTTGGCCGCGCCGTACGGAGCCGCACCGCCCCCGGTGCGCGAGGTCATCGACCCGATCAGCACGATCCGTCCTCCGGGGCGGCGCAGGAGCGGCACCAGGGCGTGGGTCAGCAGGACGGCCGACAGCACGTTCTGGTCGTAGGCCGACCGCCACGCGTGCGCGAGATCCGTCAGGTCCGTGGGCGTCGAGGCCGAGGTGCCGCCGGCGTTGTTCACCAGCGCGTCGACGGTGCCGTACGTGACCTCCAGCTCGTCGGCCAGGGCCTGCACGGCGACCGGGTCGGTCAGGTCGACCTGGCGCCAGGTCACCCGCTCGGTCGCCAGGCCCTCGTTGAGGGTGTCGGCCGCCTCGGCGAGGACCTCCGCGCGCCGGCCGAGGATGACGACGTCGAAACCGTCCGACGCCAGCCCCGCGGCGATCGCCCGGCCGATCCCGGTCCCACCGCCGGAGACGACCGCCACACGTGGCGCACCCCTGCTCATCGATCGTCTCCCCTCGTCTTCGGTGTCGTCATCGTGCTCGCGCTCGTCCACCCGTGCCCGTTCCGTCGCCGCCCGGGGTGGCACGACGGTCACGTCCGGAGCGGTTCGAGGGAGGCGTCCGTCGACCCGCCGGTGTCCGCGGCCCGCGACCCCGGGTCGTCCGCGACCTCGGCCGCGGGCTCGACGGTTGCTTCCTCGCCGGCCACGAACCGCCCGCCGGCGAACCAGGAGGCCACGGCCCCGACGAGCATCATCACCGCGCCGGTGAGGAACACCAGCACCAGGCCGGCGTGCAGCGGGCCGGAGATCAGCTGCGGGAAGAAGGCCGTCCCGGTCAAGGTGGCGACGTCGCCGGGCGGCAGCGTCGCCAGCACCCCGGACGGCTCGAGGAGCGTCTGCAGCGGGTTGAAGCCGAGGAACGCCGCGAACAGGCTGCCGACCGGCGAGAGGCCCGCGACCTGGTCCGCGACCGCGAGCGGGACGTGCTGGCTGGTCAGCCCGGCCCGCAGCGCCCCCGCGAGCGAGCCGGACAGCCCGACGATCATCAACGAGAAGAAGATGCCGATGCTGAGCGCCGAGCCGGAGTTGAAGAACGTGCCGCGCATCCCGGACGCCGCGCCCCGCTGTCGCGCCGGGACGCTGTTCATGATCGCCGTCGTGTTGGGCGAGGAGAAGATGCCCGAGCCGAGACCGTTGAGGGCGATCACCAGCGCGAACGCCCAGTACGGGAAGTCCATCGGGAGCAGCGCGAGCAGACCGAACGAGACGGCGACCAGCAGCAGGCCGCCGACGGCGAACGGCCGCGCGCCGAACCGGTCGGACAGCCAGCCCGACACGGGGCCGGTGACCAGGAAGCCGATGCTCAGCGGGAGCAGGTAGATCCCGGCCCAGAGCGGGGTCTGCTCATAGCTGAAGCCGTGCTGCGGCAGCCAGACGCCCTGCAGCCAGATGATCAGCATGAACTGGAGGCCGCCGCGGCCGATGCTCGCGAGCAGCCCGGCCAGGTTGCCCAGCCCGAAGGCCCGCACCCGGAACAGCTGCAGGTGGAACATCGGGTCCTTGCTCCGCGCCTCGACGAAGCAGAACGCCACCAGCAGCGCCACGCCGAGGATCAGCTCGGCCAGCACGCTCGGGCTGGTCCAGCCCATCAGGTGCGACCCGTAGGGCTGGATGCCGTACGTGATGCCGGTCAGCAGCAGGGTGAGTCCGACGGCGAAGGTGACGTTGCCGGGCCAGTCCAGGCTGCCGTGCCGGCGTACGCCGGTGTCGTGCAAGGACTTGATCGACCAGACGGTGCCGAGGATCCCGACGGGCACGCTGACCCAGAAGATCGCCCGCCAGTCGACCTCGGCCAGCACGCCGCCGATGATCAGCCCCAGGAACGAACCGAGGATGGCGGCGATCTGGTTGATGCCGAGCGCGAACCCGCGCTGGTGGGAGGGGAACGCGTCGGTGAGGATCGCGGTCGAGTTGGCGAACAGCATCGCCCCACCGATGCCCTGGACGACGCGCCACCCGATGAGCCAGAGCGCGCCGTGGCCACCGTGGAGCGGATCGAAGGAGAGCGCGAGCGACGACGCGGTGAAGACCACGAAGCCGAGGTTGTAGATCTTGACCCGCCCGAACATGTCCCCGAGCCGTCCGAAGGCGACGACGAAGACGGCGGTGGCGAGCAGGTAGCCCATCAGCATCCACAGCAGGTAGCTGACGTTGCCGGCACCCAGCGGGTTCAGGCCGATGCCGCGGAAGATCGCAGGCAGGCTGATGATCACGATGGACGAGTTGATGGTCACGACCAGCATGCCGAGGGTGGTGTTCGACAGCGCGACCCACTTGTAGTGCGGGTGGTCGGAGTGGAACCGGCCGGGCGGCCGGGCGGACCCGGGTGCAGCAGCGGGCGCCGGAGCAGATGTCGTCACGTGTGGTTGGGCCTCCTGTGCCCGAGTCTGACAGGTTGGTTAGTCACGTTAACTATGTCTTCTGTCGGAGTGCTCCGCATCGTCGACGCGCTCCGCAAGACCGCCTGGCGCAGGGCCGCCACCCCGGCCCGGCTCGTGTCTGCGTGGGCGATCCAGGCCGGCGCGACACCGAGGCCGGCACCGCTCGCGACCGCGGTCGAGCACGCACGCTCCGCGGCGAGGACCGCCACCCCCTGCTCGTCGGCGGCTGACTCCCATCCGTGGCGGACGGACCGCGACCCACGTCAGCCGAGCAGAGAGGCGATCACGGCTCCGGCTTCGCGGCCCTGTCGCCGGCCTGCTCGGGCGGCAGGCTCACGTCGGTCGGGATCCAGCGGGTTGTCACCGAACGCCGCGATCGACGCCTCGTCGGCGTGCAGGACCTCGACGCGGGCGTCCCTGAGGGCCGCACGTTCCTCCGGCGCGACCGTCGGCCCCAGCTGGTTCGTCGGGGGCCCGGGCACGAGCACGAGCACCCTCGATGCGCCCGCCGCGAGGTCGAGGTTGGTCACCGACCGCACCCCGCCGTCCATGTAGGACGAGCCGTCGATCACGACGGGCGGCCAGACGCCGGGGACCGCACAGCTGGCGGCCACCGCGTCGACCAGGGACACGCCCGAGGACCGGTCGAAGACGCGGAGCTCGCCGGTCGCCACGTCGACCGCGGTGATGCGGAGGTCCCGGTCCGACCACGCGTGCGACGGCAGTCGCGACTCGATCACGCCTCGGCGGGCCTGCGGTGCCGGGGTGTCGGCGGCCCGGGCAGCGGCGCCGATCCGACGCCGGACCTCCTCCGACGACGTCGCCCCTGCCGTCGCCTGGAGCATCATCGCGCCGAAGGCCGCGAAGTCCAGGGTCCTGCTGATCTCGTGAGCCGAGCCCTCGACCTGCGCCCGGTAGAGGTCACCGAGATCGGTGCCGCTCGAGAGCTGTGCGCCGACCGTCGACCCTGCTGAGGTCCCGAGGTACGCGGTGGTCGGGGCCGTCAGGAAGTCCGAGGTCCGGGAGTCGGCCTCGCGCAGCCCCAGCAGGACACCCGTCTCCCAGGCGATGCCGGCCACGCCTCCACCACCGAGCACCAGCGCGTCCCAGCTCACGGCGGGAACCTACCGCGAGGCGCCCGACCAGCGAACGGGGTGTCCAGTGCCCTGCCCACGGGCTGATCGGTGAAGAAGCTGAGGTCGCGCCGACCGATGACATCGAGCCCGGGTTGCAGCCGTTCCCCACCGTGCTTATAGTTGACCTATGTCAACAAGCTTGCAGCGTGCTGCCACAGAGCCAGGCAGTCCCTCCGAACCGGCCGGGCGGATGTCGCACCGTCAGGTGCTGGAGGCGCTCTCCGGTCTGCTGCTGGGGATGTTCGTCTCGATCCTGGCGGGCACCGTGGTCTCCACCTCGCTGCCGATCATCATCTCCGACCTCGGCGGCAACCAGGCCTCGTTCACCTGGGTCGTGACCGCCACCCTGCTGGCCACGACGGTGTCGACACCCATCTGGGGCAAGCTCGCCGACCTGTTCAACCGCAAGCTGCTGATCCAGCTGGCCCTGCTGATCTTCGTGGTGGGGTCGGCGGCGGCCGGCTTCTCCCAGGGGTCCGGCACGCTGATCGGACTCCGGGTGGTGCAGGGGCTCGGGGCCGGCGGCCTGACCGCCCTGAGCCAGATCATCATGGCCGACATCATCAGCCCGCGGGAGCGAGGCAGGTACATGGGCCTGTTCGGCGCGATCATGGGCGTCGGCACCGTGGGCGGTCCGCTGCTCGGTGGCCTGATCACCGACTCGATCGGGTGGCGGTGGAACTTCTTCGTCGGCGTGCCGCTGGCCGCGGTCGCGATCGTGCTGCTGCAGAAGACGCTGCGTCTTCCGGCGCGACCGCAGCAGAAGGTGGTCATCGACTACCTCGGCGCCGTCCTGCTGGCCGCGGGGGTGTCGCTGCTGCTGATCTGGGCCAGCCTGGCCGGGCACGACTTCGCCTGGGTCAGCGCGACCTCGGCCGTGATGGTCGGCGGGGCCGTCGTGCTGCTGGTCGCCCTGGTGGTCGTGGAGCTGAAGACGCGCGAGCCGATCATCCCCCTCACCCTGTTCAGGAACCGGACCTTCACGCTGGCGGTGGTCGCCAGCATCTCGGTCGGAGTCGCGATGTTCGGGACCTCGGTCTTCCTCAGCCAGTACATGCAGCTGGCGCGCGGCAAGTCTCCGACCATCTCGGGTCTGATGACCCTGCCGATGATCGGCGGCCTGCTGATCTCCTCCGCGGTCGTGGGCCAGATCATCACGCGCACGGGTCGCTGGAAGCGTTTCGTCGTCGCCGGGTCGGTGCTGCTGACCGTCGGGATGCTCGCCATGAGCACCATCGCGTACGACACCAACTTCGTGCTCGTGTCGGTCTACATGTTCGTGCTGGGCTCGGGCGTCGGCATGGTCATGCAGAACCTGGTGCTGGTGGTCCAGAACGCCGTCCGGCCCACCGAGCTCGGCGTGGCCAGCTCGGGCATCGCGTTCTTCCGCAGCCTGGGTGGTGCCGTCGGCGTCTCGGCCATGGGGGCGGTGCTGGGAGCCAAGGTGGCCAGCCTGATGGCGGCCCGGGCCGGTGACCTGCAGACGGCCCTGGCCGGGCTCGGCGCCCCGGGGGCCGCGCTGGCAAAGGCCCTGCAGAGCGGCACCATCCCGCAGGTCAGGGACCTGCCGGTCGGCGTCCGCACGATCATCGAGTCCATCTACGGGCAGTCCGTCGCCGAGATCTTCCTGGTCGCCGCCCCGTTGGCGCTGGTGACGGTGATCGCCGTCGCCCTGCTGCCCAACCTGTCGCTCAGCACCAAGACCACCCAGGAGCGGCTCCGCGACGAGGCCGGAGGCGCGCCCGCCTCGGAGCAGTCGGGCGATCCCCTGACGCAGACCGAGGAGGACGTCGAGGACGTGTCGCTGGCGTTCGTGGCCGCCACCCCGGCGGCTCCTGAGGTGCGCCGGTGACGGTCGGCGTGGACGAGTCCACCGCCACCGTCGAGCAGCAGTTCGGGATCCTGCTCGAGACCGTCCGGGCCAGCCTGCGTGACCACGCCGCGCGGTTGCACCCCCACGTGCTGCCTCTCGGCTACAAGGTGACGGGCCTGCTGGTCCGGCAGGGCCCGCTGCATGCAGGCCAGGTGTCCGAGCGGCTGGGGACCGACAAGAGCCTGGTCAGCCGCACGGTCAAACAGCTGGAGGAGCTGGGGCTCCTGACCCGCGAGCAGGATCTCGCCGACCGCCGCGCCTGCTTCCTGGTGGCGACGCCGGAGGCGGTCCGCCGCTTCGACGAGATCAGCGCAGCCGACCAGCACGTGCTGCACGAGCGGTTGCGCGACTGGGACCACCAGGACATGAGCGAGCTCGGGCGCCTGCTGACCAAGTTCAACCAGACGTTCGCCGCGGCAGGCCCGGAGTGAAGCGATCGGTCCAGGACCTGCACCGGCTCAGCGAGGACATGGCCACCACGGCCACCCGCATGGTGCGCTGGCTGCCGACCGACGGCTTCACCCTGAGCCTGGCGGCTGCGCGCATCATGGGTCGTCTGTCCGACCGTGGCCCCACCCGGATCAGCGACCTCGCTCAGCTGGAGCACTCCTCCCAGCCCACCGTCACCAACCACGTGCAGCGCCTCGAGGTCGCCGGCCTCGTGCGGAGGGAACCCGACCCCAGCGACGCCCGTGCCTGGCTCATCGACCTCACCCCCGAAGGGCGCGAACAGTTCTTCGAGCTGCGTCACCTGCTCGGCGTCAACGTGGAACCGCACCTCGCTCAGCTCAGCGACCGCGACCTCCACGCCCTCGAGACCGGACTCGCCGTCATGAACACGATCATCGCCTCGAAGCAGTAGACGTTCACGTCGTCCCGGGAACCAGGTGAGCGAGACGCGCCGCGCTGCTCGTGATCACGCGGCTCCGAGATCCCGTCAGCCGGACACAGCTCCGAAGCTCACCCATTCCGATCGTCGGAGCTCGACGGCCGTCCAGGCGGGCTCGACGTCGTCGAAGGTGAGGAACGGGCGGTCGGGCGCTCCGAGGCCGGCCTCGTCGGCGAGCTCGCCGATCTTGGCGATCTGGGCCTCGATGATCTGCTCGCCGTACTCCGCGGTGGCCTCACCGGCGTCGGGATTCTGGGCGAACCGGCCGAGCGGGTCGGTGGCCACCCGGCCAAGTCGGCTCATGTCGACGAGGTCGGGCCGGATGTGGAGGAGCTGGCTGATCTCGTACCGTCCCGCGTGGTCGCCGGGGAACGTGCCGCGTACCAGCTCCGGGTCGCTGCGCACCACGACGGGGACGTCGACGATCTTCGAGAACTCGTCGGCGACGAGGCGCAGGTCACCTTGCGCCCCGTTCTGCCCGGACACGACCACGACCGCCCGGAAGCCGGCGTTGGCGCAGACGCGGAGCTGGAACAGCAGGGACCGCATCACCACGTCCGGCGGCATCCCGCCGAGCCGGGGGTTGACCGTGCCCACGACCTCGTCGAGCCAGGTGCCGTGGAACCCGGTCTCGTGGATGTGGTAGGTCTGCGCCGGGGCGACGATCCCGCCGAACCGTGCCGCGGCCTCGTCGCACAGGTAGTCGGCCTTGATCTGGTCCAGCCCGAAGGGCACAGCATGACCGTGCGGCTCGACCATCCCCATCGGCAGGTAGGCCACTGGCCGCTCGGCCAGTCGACGGAGGAACTCCTCGGGCTTCAGCTCTGCCCACCGCACGGGCTCGCCGCGACCCGTGGCGCTCGCGGCGGTCACCGCGGACCCCCGGTCCCGATCGTGGCGACCTCGTCTCTCGCGGCCACCTCCCAGGCGTCGCGGTTGCTGAGGTTGACCTCGAACCGGTGCGAGGTCCGCAGGCGCCAGAAGAGGTCTTCGGCGAGGCGGTCCTCGTCGACGGCGGCGATGTTCATCCGGGCGTGCTCCTCGACGTGCATCGACGTGATGGCGGTGGTGACGCCGGGGTGGTGGATGGCGAACTTGACCGCCAGCGCGGCCAGGGAGGACGCGTGCTCGGGGACGTACGGGCGCAGGGCCTCGACCTTGGCCAGGTAGGCGCTGCGCGGGACGGTCCAGTCGAAGTAGCCGTGCCGGAAGTCACCGGGCGGGAACACGGCGTCCTCGGTGAGGGTGCCGGTCAGGCCGCCCTCGTCGAGGATGCAGCGGGCGACGACGGCGACGTCGTTGGCCTGGCAGATCGGGATCAGCGTGTCGAGCGGTTCGTTGCCGAAGACGTTGAGGATGACCTGCACCGAGTCGATCAGCCCGCTCTCCACGAGCGAGATGGCGCTGTCGTGGCGGTGGTCGGGGATGGAGATGCCGACCGCGCGGGCCTTTCCCGACTCCTTCAGCGCCTGCAGCTCGTCCATCCAGTAGCCCTCGTGGCCCCAGGTCGGCCAGTACAGGTGCAGCTGGACGAGGTCGACGCCATCGAGCCCGAGCTGACGCAGAGACGTCTCGCAGCTCCTCGTCACCCAGCCCTTCGGGAAGACCTCCTCCGGAGCCGCCGGCGCCCCGAACTGGTGCTGCGGCCCACGCGGCTCGATCTTCGTGGCGACGAACGGCCGCTCGCCGGACCAGCTCCGCAGCGCCTTGCCGACGACCTCCTCGCTGCGCCCGTAGGCGCGGGCGGTGTCGACGACGTTGACGCCGAGGTCGAGGGCGGTGTGCAGGGCCCGGATCCCGTCGTCGTCGTCGAACGGTCCGAACCAGCCGGCGAAGCCCATCGCGCCGAAGCCGAGCACGCTCAGCGAGTCGCCGGTGGCGGGGAAGATCCGTTGCTCCATCGTCGTGCCTCCTTCCGTGTCCGCGAGCTCAGAGGTCCAGGACGAGCCGGGACGTGCACGACCGGGAGACGCAGATCATCATGCAGTCGCCCCGCTCGCGCTCGGCCTCGCTGAGGACCGAGTCGAGGTGGTCCGGCTCGCCGTCGACGACCGTGACCTCGCAGGTGCCGCAGGTCCCCTCGGCGCAGGACGAGAGCACGCCGACCCCCGCCTCCTCCACGACCGACAGGATCGAGCGTTCCGGAGGCACGGTGAGGGTGAGCTCGCTCCGCTGCAGGACGACCTCGAAGGCCTCCTGGCGTACGGGTGCGGCCTGCGGCTTGGGTGCGAACCGCTCGAGGTGGAGCGACCCGGCCGGCCAGTGGGCGGACTGGGTCTCGACCGCGGCCAGCAGCGGTTCGGGGCCGCAGCAGTAGATGGCGGTCTCCGGCTCGGGCGTGCCGAGCAGCGACGTGAGCGGGAGGAAGCCCTGCTCGTCCTGCGGCCACACCGTGACGCGGTCGCCGTGCTGAGCGAGCTCGTCGAGGAAGGCCATCGACGCACGGTGCCTGCCGCCGTACACGAGGCGCCAGTCTGCGCCGGCTCGTCCGGCCGCACGGATCATCGGCAGCATCGGGGTGATCCCGATGCCGCCGGCGATGAAGAGGTACCGCGGTGAGGTGACGAGCGGGAAGTTGTTCCGCGGACCACGCACCTGGACGGTGTCGCCTTCCGCGAGCCGGTCGTGCACGTACAGCGATCCGCCGCGTCCCGCCGGGTCGCGCAGGATGCCGAGCCGGTACCCGTGACGGTCGGCGGGGTCGCCGGACAGGGAGTACTGCCGCGTCGGTGCCCCGTCGAGGACCAGGTCGACGTGGGCGCCCGGCTCCCAGACGGGCAGCGGCCGCCCGGTGACGTCGACGAGCGTGAGCGCGACGACCCCGTCCGCGGCCTCCTTCTTGGCTGCCACCCGGGCCTTCGTCACGACCTCGGTGGCGACCACCGAGACGCTGGTGGTGCGCAGCTGCACCTCCTCGCGCTGCGTCTGCCGGAGGCCGTCCGCCTCGACCGGGACAGCCCCGGCCGTCGCGAAGGTGACGGGCAGGCGCTTCCACACGTACATGTTCGGCGAGCTCGGGTAGAAGGTCGGCGGCGCGGCGAGCTGGTAGTCGCCCAGCACCGGCAGGGCCTCCTCCAGCGCGATGCGGGCCTCCAGCCGGGCCAGCGGGGCGCCCAGGCAGCCGTGCACGCCCTCGCCGAACCCGAGGTGCCGGGAGCGTCCGCGGGTGATGTCGAAGCGGTCCGGGTCCGCGAACTGTCGCTCGTCGCGGTTCGCTGCGCCGGGGATCAGCACGACCCGTCCCCCGGCGGGGATCGTCACGTCGCGCACGGTGACCTCCCGCGACGTGGTCCGGGCGGTCAGCTGCAGCGGGGTGATCAGGCGCAGCGCCTCCTCGACCGCGTCGGGGATCAGGCTCGGGTCGCGCTGCAGCAGCGCGCGCTGGTCGGGGTTCTCGGCGAGCAGCTTGAACAGGTTGCCGGTCAGCCCGGCGGTGGACTCCACCCCGCCGAGGAAGAGCACCATCATCAGCCCGCTCACCTCGGAGGTCGGGGTGACCTCCTTGGTCACGAACGGCTCACCGTCGATGTCGCTGCGGACGAAGTGGGTGACCAGGTCGTCCTGGCCCTGCTGACGGCGCTCCTCCAGCAGGTCGATGAAGTACTGCTGCACCCCGGCCGTCGCCGCCCGGGCCACCGGGGTCAGGTGCGGCGTGCCCGGCACCCGGTCCTTCAGCTCGTGCGTCCAGCGCTCCAGCTGCTCACGACGGGCGACCTGCTCCGGGTCCTCGGTCGTCCGGCCGGGCAGGCCCATCACGTGGAAGAACACGTCGAACGGCATCGGCCACGCCAGGTCCTCGGCCAGGTCGACCGCGCCGCGGTCGCGCCAGGCGTCGACCAGGCCCCGCACCACCGTCCGGATCCCGGACTCGAGGTCGGCCACCCGACGCGGCAGGAAGTACGGCTGCACGATGCGCCGGATGTCGTCGTGGCGCGGGTTGTCCATGTTCGGCAACGAGCCCGGCGGCGCCTGCTCCAGGGCGCTGTCGTCGATGTCCATGCCCTCGAAGCTGCGGAACGTGTCGGGGTCGGTGATGGCCGCCCGGACGTCGTCGAAGCGGGACAGCACCCACCAGCCCCGCTCCTCGTCCCGCCAGACCGGGGCCTCGTCGCGCAGCGAGCGGTACACCCCGAACGGATCGGTGGTGTAGAAGTCCGGGGCGAACGGGTTGTAGTGCAGCGCAGCGGGGGTGAGCGTCATCGCTTCTCCTGGAGTCCGGGCCCGGTCTGCCTGTCCCTCGACCCGGGGTCGTGTCGCGGGATGCTCCGCGGGACGATCGACGAGCAGGTCTCTGGCACGTGCTATGAGGCCGTCAGTGAAGCACCTGGCCCGGCTCTTGACAAGACGTGGAACCTCGGGACTGCCGGTGACACGTGTCATGATGCGATGACTCGACCCCGAACGACGACGGAGGTGTGGTCAGGTGTCGGAGCCGACCATGGCCGACGTGGCCGCCCACCTGGGCGTCTCGCGGCAGCTGGTCTCGATCGTGATGCGGGACATGCCCGGCGCGAGCGACGCCACCCGACGTCGCGTGCGGGAGGCGGCCTCGGAGCTGGGTTACCAGCCGCACATCGGCGCGCGCAGCCTGCGCCAGACCCGGTCCACCCACATCGGTGTGTCGTTCGCGCCTGCGCACGCCTCCGAGCCCGACATCGTCGAGGCGATCTACCCGGCGGCGTCGCACTACGGCTACCAGGTCGTGCTGAGCGCCCAGACCGACACCCGCAGCACCACGCAGGCCGTGGAAGAGCTCCTGGGCTACCGCTGCGCCGCCCTGATCGTGATCGGGTCCGACCTCAGCGACGCGAAGATGCGCACGCTGGCGCGACGCGTCAAGGTACCGATGGTCGTGATCGGCGCCGGCGAGCCGAACCCTGCCTACGACATCGTCCGCTCGGTCGGCGAGACCGGGATCGCCGCCCTGGTCGAGCACCTGCTGGGCCTGGGCCACCGCCGGATCGCCTACGTCCACGCGTCGTCGATGGCCCCCGCAGGACCACGCCGGCAGGGCTATCTCGACGCGATGACCGCCGGCGGCGCAGACGTCGACGTCGTGCAGGTCCCGGGCGGTGACTACACCGAAGAGGCCGGCGCCGTCGCCGCGCGGATCCTGCTCGACCGGGCGGTCCTGCCCACCGCCGTCGTGGCGGGCAACGACCAGCAGGCCGTCGGGATGATCACGGTCCTCAGCCGTTCGGGCGTCTCGGTCCCCGGGCAGGTCTCCGTGACCGGGTTCGACGACAGCCGGTCGGCGCGGCTGTCCTCCATCGACCTGACCACGGCTCGACAGGACCCCGTGCTGATGGGCTGCGCGGCGGTCGAGGCGGCCGTGCGACGCATCGAGGCACCCGGAGAACCTCCGTCCACGGCCTTGATCGAGCCGTCGACCGTGCTGCGCAGCAGCACCGGGCCCGTACCCGTCGACTAGCACCTCACCAGCCCTGGACGTCCATCGATGTTCATGGCAAACTAGCACGTGCCAGTGGCGTCGGCGTGCTCGGCGCCGCACGACGACGTGCGGAGTCCTCCGCGGAGCAGGAGTTCTGGATGACCCTCGTAGCCGAGACCTCGACCGGAGCAGCAGGACGCCCGGCCGCCTCGACGGTGTTCTACGACCCGTTGTCCTACGCCGCGTTCGACCACCCCTACGAGGTGTACCGGCAGCTGCGCGACCAGGCGCCCGTCTACTACAACGCCCGTCGCGACCTGTGGGTCGTGTCGCGGCACGCCGACGTCAGCGCCTGCCTGAAGAACCACGAGCAGATGGTCAACGCGCTCGGCAACGACATGGACGGCACGCACGACTCGTACGGCACCGGCAACCTCGTCGCCCAGGACCAGCCCCGGCACAGCGTGCTCCGCGCCGTGGTGCGGCCGTCGTTCGGCGCCAAGGAGATCCTGGCGATGGAGGACCACGTCCGGCGCCGCGCCCGGCAGCTCCTCGCCGACCTGCGGGCGCGCGGCGGCGGGGACATGGCGACCGAGTTCGCGATCCCGCTGGTGTTCAGCGTCTCGCTGCGCCTGATGGGCATCGACGATGCCGACTCCCGCTTCTGGGAAGAGCATCTGATGCGGTCGATGGTGCGCACCGTCGGCGAGTTCGGCATCCCGGCCGACGCGGCCGCGTCCAACGTCGAGGACGAGGCGCACCTGCACGAGATCATGGAACGGCGGGCGGCGGACATCGCGGCCGGCGCCGACCCGGACACGCCCGACGTGATCAGCCAGATCCTGCTGGCCGACGCGGCCGGCCGGCTGCTGGAGGGTGAGCGGCTCGGGCTGGCGCACCTGATCCTGTCCGCGTCGACCGACGCCCCCGCCGCCCTGCTGACCAACTGCATCGCGGTGCTCGACAAGTTCGCGCCGCTGCAGGACCTGCTGCGCGAGGACCCGACGTTGGTGAAGGCCTTCGTCGAGGAGACGCTGCGCTACGACGGTCCCGCGAAGAACCTCTGCCGTCAGACCACGGCCGAGGTGACGATCGGCGGGGTGACGGTCCCGGCCAACGCCCGGGTCATGGTGCTGATGGGTTCGGCGAACCACGACGAGCGGGTGTTCGCCGACCCGGACACCTTCGACCTGTTCCGGGCCACGGGACCGGAGGCCAAGGTCCTGACCTTCGGGGAGGGCATCCACTCCTGCATGGGCGCTCCGTTGGCCCGGCTCACCGCTCAGGTGGCGATGGAGGAGCTCGTCGCCGCCCTCGACGGCGTAGAGCTGCGCGTGGTCGGGCTGCCTGAGCGATGGTCGAAGCAGATGGTCCGGGGCTTCTCCAGCCTCCCGGTCAGTTTCGTGGCCGATGAGGCGCCGCACTCGATGCGGCTGCCCGGCATCGCGTCGGGTCACGTAGAGACGGTGCAGCAGAAGTCCACCCGCCTCACCTTGACGACCCGCGAGCTCGAGACCGTCGCGCGGGTGGAGGCCAAGGTCAGCGCCGCCACCGGGGTCACCGCCCTCACCCTGCGGGCGCTTGACGGGCAGCCGCTCCCCCGCTGGGAGCCGGGGTCGCACGTCGACCTGGTCCTCGACGGCGTCGCCACCCGTCAGTACTCGCTGTGCGGCGACCCGGCTGACCAGCAGAACTGGCGCCTGGGGATCCTGCGCGACGCGAACGGCAGCGGCGGCTCGCTGTACGTGCACGACCAGCTCGCGGCCGGCGACGTCGTCCGGGTGCGCGGCCCGCGGAACAACTTCCCCCTGGCGCCGGCACAGCGCTACCTGTTCATCGCCGGCGGGATCGGGATCACCCCGATGCTGCCGATGATCCGCGCGGCTCGGGCGGCGGGCGCGGAGTGGCAGCTGGTCTACGGCGGCCGGGAGCGGAGCTCGATGGCCTTCCTCGACGAGCTGGCCGGGTACGGCGAGCGCGTCCGGGTGTGGCCGCAGGACGAGCGGGGCTTCCTGCCGCTGGACGAGCTCCTCGGTACGCCCCAGGCCGACACGCTGGTCTACTGCTGCGGGCCCGGGCCCCTGCTCGACGCGGTCGAGCGGGCCTGCGCCCCCTGGCCGAAGGGCGCGCTGCACGTCGAACGGTTCGTGGCCAAGCCGCTGACCGAGCCCGTCCTCACCGAGGCGTTCCAGGTGCACCTCAGCCAGAGCGACCTGACGCTGACCGTCCCGGTCGACCGGTCGATCCTGTCCGTGGTCGAGGAAGCCGGGGTCGGGGTGCTGTCGTCCTGCGGCGAGGGCACGTGCGGCACCTGCGAGACGGCCGTGCTGGAGGGCACGCCCGACCACCGCGACTCCGTGCTCGACGAGGCCCAGCGCGACGCGGGCGACTGCATGATGATCTGCGTCTCCCGCTCGTGCACCCCGCGGCTCGTGCTCGACCTCTGAGCTGGTCCGGGGGCTGAGCGGTGGCTCAGCTCCCGGGCATCGCCTGGTCGACCTGCCGCCGGGTCCAGGCGACCACGTCGTCGAGCAGCGCCTGGGCCTGATCGGGGTCGTAGCCGCGAGGATCGGGTCCCATCACGCCCCAGAGCGGGTGGGCCGGGTCGTGCCGGTGGTCGTACCCGACGGGGTCGACCGGGTCCGGCGCAGCTGTGCTCGGATCGAGCGGGATCCGGTCCAGCTGGATCCGCTCGGGCCACAGCGCCGAGAGCAGCGTGGTCTCGAAGACCCCGGCGTGGTCGGGCGCCATCGGCGTCTCGGCCCGGCTCACCGACAGAGCGAGAGCGCGCAGGTCCGTGCCGCTCGAGAGGTTCCCCCCGGTCCGGTTCCACCGCGCCGCCACGTCGTCCACGAGCGCGAGCTGCTCGTCGGCGAAGTGGCCGGTGAACAGCACAGCCAGGCGGACCCCGAAGTCAGCGAGCCGGCGCAAGGTCTGCTCGAGCAGCTCCTCCAGCGGCGCCGCACTCGCGGCCATGATCGTCCAGGGGTAGGTGGTGTGCCCGCCGCCGACGCCGACGTAGAGGGTCGGGAGGACGACACCACCGGAGCGGAGGGCCGCGTGGGTGCAGACCCCGTGCGCGTTCAGGCCGTCGAGCCCGACCGGCAGGTGGTGGCTGTGGTACTCGATGCTGCCGAGCGGGACGTACACGATCGGACGCGCGGTCAGCGCGGCCTCGATCTCGTACGGGAGCAGGAGCTCGACCTGGACCGGCGCGGTGTCGGACGTCACTTGTAGAAGTTCCTGGGCCAACGGTGGGAGGCGACCCGGTCGAGCAGCTCGGGCGGGAAGTCCTGCCCGTCGGAGTAGGCGACGTTCATGTCGACCTCGGCCTCGTTCTTCATCCCCGGGATCACCGTGGTGATCTGACGCGGGCTCAGGGCGTAGCGCATCGCTGCCTCGGCCAGCGTCGGGTAGTACTCCGCGCAGATCGCCTTGAGCGCGTTCGCCCGGTGCAGCGTCTCGACGAACCGCTCGCCGCGGAACAGGGTGTGCGGCACCGACCCGGGCTCCCAGGACGCGTACGTGCCCTCGGTCCAGTGCCCGATCAGCGAGCCGGAGTCGAACGGCACCCGCGCGACGTACGCCGTCCCTGTCGCTTCGCCGGCCGGGAGCAGCGCCTCCGTCGGACGCTGCTCGAACAGGTTGAGCACGACCTGGACCGAGTCGACCAGGCCCAGCGTCGCCAGTCCGACACCCTCGTCGGGCCGGTAGTCGCGGATGGAGACGCCGACGTGCTCGACCTTGCCCTCCAGCCGGAGCTCGTTCAGCGTCTCCAGCCAGTCCAGCGCCTGGGTGCCGTCGGCCACCCAGCAGTGCAGCTGGAACAGGTCGATCCGATCGACGGCGAGTCGGCGCAGCGCGTCGTCCACCGCCTGGCGCAGGTGCCAGCGGGGGTAGCGTCCGCGCATCTGCGGACGGTCCTCGTCGGGGTCGGGCCAGACGGTCGGCTGGACCTTGGTCGCCACGTAGATGCGGTCACCCGACCACTGCCGCAGCGCCCGGCCGATGACCTCCTCGCTGTGACCTGCGCCGTACAGCTCGGCGGTGTCGACGAAGTTGATCCCACGGGTGAACGCGTGGTGCAGGGTGCGTACGGAGGCCTCGTCGTCGACCCGGCCCCAGTCCCCGCCCAGCTGCCAGCCGCCGAAGGCGATCTCGCTGACCTGCCAGCCGGTCCGTCCGAACGTGCGGTACTGCATGGCTCGATCCTTCCTCTCGCTGGCCGGGGACGGCGGTCGGCCGCGTGCAGCAGCACGCGGCCGACCGTCAGCCGGTGGCGCAGGACCGGACGGGACGAAAGGCGGTCCCCAGGTGCCGACCTTCGCTGTCCGACGCCGTCAATGACGCGACGCGGGACTGGCGTTGACGCCTTCAGCAGACCTCCTGCCAGGTCAGCGGTCGCCGACCTTGGAGTACTGCTCGACCGGGCCGATGTTGTCCTTGGTCAGGACCACCGGGCCGGTGGCGATCGACTGGCCCGAGCCCAGCACGGTGCCGTTCTTCTTGTAGAACCACAGCGAGTCGATCGACATGTAGCCCTGCAGCCACGGCTGCTGGTCGATCGTGAAGACGAGGCCGCCGTTCTGGATCAGCGGGTACACGGACCCGCGCCGTTGGCGATCGTGAACTGCGCGGCGTGCTTGTACTTCCCCTCGCGCGGGAAGAGGTCGAGGAAGATCCGGCCGATCAGCTCTCCCTCCCCACTATTGTCACCGCTATCATCGCCGTCCTCGAGCCGGTGCACGTCGTAGACCGCGACGTCCTCGTGCCAGGTCACCGCGTCGGGCACCGGGTCGTAGCGCAACCCGAACAGCCGGCCGGTCACCTCGAGCAGCCCCTGCCGCACCGACTCGAACGGGAAGTAGGTCCGCACCATCTGCGAGTCCACGGCGTGCTCTTCCTTGCGCACCAGCTCGTCGTAGTAGGCGAAGTTGGTCGCGTCGAGTGCCTCGGCCCCGGCTCGTCGCGCTGGAAGGCGCGTGAGCAGCACCTCGAGGTCGCGCTGCATCGGCTTCTCGGCGGCGTCCGCGATCTTGTCGATGAACTCCGGGATCGCCGGACCGTTGCCGATCATCTTGACCGCAGCGTCGTACGACGCCCAGTCGTCGTAGCCGACCAGGCCGGCGAGCTCCTGGCGCAGGTCGAACATCTCCTTGAGCAGCGCGTCGTTCTGCGGCCAGCCCTGGCCGAGGAAGGCCTGGGCGAGGTCGGCGCGCACCTCCGCGTCGTGCACGAACATCCGCGCCGGGAAGGCGTCGCGGGTAGTCCGTGCTCACCGACACGAGCCCGTCCTCGTCCACCGGGTGCTCGTCGAGCCAGTCCTGCGGCAGCCCGGCCAGCCGGTCCGGAGTGACCTTGACGTAGCGGACGTCGTCACGGATGTTGCGGCTGAACTCCTGGTCGAGCGAGGTCAGCCGCTCCTTGATCTCGGCCAGCCGTGCGCGGGTCTCGTCGTCGCGGTCGACGCCCGCGCGCCGGAAGTCCTCGAGGCGTCTTGTCGAGCAGCCGAGCCGCGATCGGGTCCAGCCCCGTCGCGTCGACCCCGGCGAAGACCTCGTAGAGCGCCCGGTCCTGGCGCAGCTCGGTGCTCAGCTTGTCGACCTCCACCTCGGCCTGTCTCGCAGGCGGTCCGCACCGCCTCGTCGGGGTGCACGTTGGACAGCAGCGAGGCAACGCACCGACGTTGCTCAGCGCCAGGGTCATCTCGTCCCACCGGCGCAGCGCCTCAGCCCCCCGCGGACCGCGGCCGCCGCTGCAGCCCCTCCACGACCTCGCGGGCCCGCGCCAGCCCGTCCGCGGTCCGATCCTCGACCCAGGCCAGGGCCTCGTCGTCGGTGGGCAGCAGGAGCGGGGCGGGAGGCGTCATGCCGCCACCCTGAGGAGGCACTCCCGACCACGTCTCCCGAGATTCTGCCCCCCGTCACCGGAAGGTCAGGATCCGGACCGGAGGTCGCTGATCGCCGACATGGCCCCGCCGCTGAAGTTGCAGAGCGCACTGCGCACGGTGCCGGCCGCCGTGACCTGCATGCCGTAGAAGAACACGCCCTCCAGCACGGACCCGCGGACCGAGAACACGACCGCGTCGCCTTCCTCAACACCCCCGACCGCGATGTCTACGTTCTCGCAGCGGCCGTTCGCCACGGCACCGGCGGCGACACTGACCACGCCGCTCGGCTGCGCCGCCGGCGATGTCGGAGGAGGTGAGGCTCTCGTTCGCGACCTTCGCGCCGTTCACGGCGGAGTTCACCAGCTCCGCGTTCCCCACCGAGCCGTTCGCGAGGTCGGTGGCCGTCAGGCTGTCGTTCACGATCTCGCCGCTGTCGATGGAGCCGTCCTGGAGTCTAGAGGCCCCCACCGAGTTCGTCGCCAGGTCGTCCGAGCCGACGGAGCCGTTGGCCAGGTCGGCACCCGTGAGAGCGCCGTCGGCGACGGTCCCTGTGCCGACGGAGCCGGCGGCGAGGTCGGCGGCCGAGACCTGCCCGTCCTTGATCTTCGTGGAGAGGACGGCGTTGTTCCGGAGGTCGGCGGCCTCGCCTGACCGTTGACGATGTCTTTGGACCGGACGGTGTCGGCGGCGTAGGCACCTCCGGCGCCGACGGCGATGACGAGCGCGAGTGCGGAGCACACGTTGGCGAAGCTGAGCGCGGAAGTGGTCATGCATGAGCGTCCCACCGGGCCGCGTCGGGCTCAATGGCTCAGCTGGTCCCGACGCCGGGAGAGGTAGGCCCGCTCAGCGGCGTTCTTGGTGGCCGCGATCGCAGCGTCGTACGCCGCCTCGCGTCGGCCGACCGGCCCAGCCGGCGGAGCAGGTCCGCGCGCGTGGCGTGCCAGGCGTGGTAGGTCGCGAGGTCGAGCCGGTCGACGAGTGCGAGCGCCACGTCGGGGCCGTCGAGGCCGGCGACCGCCACCGCCCGGTTGAGCTCCACGAAGGGCGAGGCGATGGCCCGGCTCGCCGTAGAGCGCGGCCACCTGCGACCAGTCCGTGTCGGCCGCCGTCCGCGCGTCGGTGTGCACGGCGTTGATGGCGGCCAGGATCTGGTACTGCGCCGGGCGCCCGCGGGCCAGGCACTCGCGCACCAGCGCATGGCCCTCCTCGATGAGCGCGCG